>NZ_JAPVLU010000100.1 GCF_027158205.1 Streptomyces sp. H39-S7
TCCCCCGGGACGATCCGCCACCCGGCCGTACGCCACGCACCACGCTCTGGTGGCGGCAGTCGAAGCAGCGGCACAATGGCGTGATGACGGTGACCACCGCTGAGGCGGAGAAGATCCTGGCCGACAGCTTCGCCCCCTGGGTACGGGACCTGGCGCTGGCGGTGGTCGAGACAGGCGATCGGCACGCGGTACTGCGGCTGCCGTGGTCGGGGCGGCTGGCCCGCGAGGGCGGGGCGATGTCGGGGCAGGCGCTGATGGCGGCCGCCGACACGGCCACCGTGATCGCGGTGTCGGCTGCGCGCGGCGGCTACGGTCCGATGACGACGGTGCAGCAGTCGACGACGTTCCAGCGGGCGGTACAGGACGCGGATGTCCTGCTCACCGCCCGGGTGACCAAACTGGGCCGGCGGCTGGCCTTCACCGACATCACGATGACCGCCGAGGGCGGCGAGGAGGTGGTGGCACAGGGCACCACCGTCTACGCCTTCCCCGGCTGACATCACATCAGGTCGCGTCAGCCGCGGCGCAGCCGTACGACGGGGATGTCCCGGTCGGTCTTCTGCTGGTAGTCCTCGTACGGTGCGTAGACGTCGACCAGGTGCGGCCAGACGCGGGCCTTCTCGTCGGCCGACAGGGTCTCGGCGGTGGCGGCGAACCGCTCGGCGCCCACACGGACGTGAACCTCGGGGTGGTCCCGCAGACTCAGGTACCACAGCGGGTGGTTGTCGTCGCCGCCCTTCGACGCGACGATCAGATAGTCGGCGCCGTCGCGCCCGTAGATGAGCACCGTCCGGTGCCACTTGCCGCTGCGCCGGCCAAGGTAGTCCACCAGCAGGCAGGGCGAACCGTTTATCGTCAGGCCTTTGGTGCCGCCCGACTCCTCGTAGAGCCGGGCCTGCTTCGCCACCCACGTCGTCGGGCTGATCAGAACATCGTTCTCGTCGTAGGCCGTCACGCCACTGCCTCCAGGTCGATCTCGGGGTACCCCCACCCTAGATCGACCGGCGACGAGAACGGGGATCACGGCGGACCGTGCGCCGTGCATTCCTTCCCACGGTCCGCCGTGCTCCGGCTGGGCGCGCCGCGGGTGATTCAGCGCGTGACGTCCAGGACCAACTTGCCGTGGGTGCGCCGCGCGCGGATGTCCTCGTGGGCGCGGGCGACCTCGGAGAGCGGGTACACGCCGCCGACCTGGGGCTTGAGGCGTCCGTCGGCCGTCATCGCCAGGAGTTCGGCCATCGGCTCGCGGTACATGCCGGGACGGCCGACGCAGTGCATCAGCCAGAAGCCGACGACCGCGCGGGAGCGACCCATCAACTGCGCCGCCTGGACCGGCGTCGCGGGGACGCGGGAAGCCATCCCGTACGTCACCAGGCGGCCGAAGGGCGCGAGGGCGGCGAGTGACGCGTCGAAGACCGGTCCGCCGGTCATCTCCAGGACGATGTCGACCTTCTTGCCGCCGTTGGCCTCGACGAGCCGGTCCTTCATCCCCTCGGCGTCGGCGTCGATCGCGATGTCGGCGCCCAGTTCCAGCGCGAGGTCCCGCTTCTCCTTGGTGGAGGCGGTCGCGATGACCCGGCCCGCGCCGAAGGTCTTGGCCAGCTGCACGGCCAGCGACCCGGTGCCGCCCGCGGCCGCGTGCACCACGACGCTCTCGCCCTCGGCCATCCGCGCGGAGGTGCGCAGCAGGTGCCAGGCGGTCAGGCCCTGGACGATGAGGGCGAGGGCCTGACCGTCACTGACGCCCTCGGGCACGTCGTGCGCCAGGAACTCGCGGACGGAGGCGACCTCCGCGTAGCCGCCGTTGTCGGCGAGGGCGACGACACGGCGGCCGTCGGCCGTGCGGCCGACGACCTCGGCGCCGGGGACCATCGGCAGCGTGGAGCGCGAGAGGTAGCTGTCCTCGACGGTGTGGGTGTCGGCGAAGTTGACGCCCGCGGACGACACCCGCACGAGCAGGTGCCCCGGCTGTGCCTCGGGCTCCGGCAGTTCCACCTGCCGCAGTACCTCGGGTCCGCCGAACTCCGTGATCTGGATCGCGCGCAACGCGACTCCTTCCGCTGTTCCTCATCGTTCTGGGTCGTGCCCGGTCCGTCTGGGCCCGTGATCCCGCAGCCTCCACGGTAGAGCGTGCGGGTCGCCAGGGGAATGGGTGACCGACCAGTCGGTATGTGATCTGCGTTGCGCGCGACCGCCCGGTCAGACCGCCGGCACCGGCCGCGGCGGCGGGGGGCCGGTGTAGCGGGCCGCCGGGCGGATGATCTTGCTGTCCTCGGCCTGCTCGAGGACGTTGGCACACCACCCGACGACACGGGCCGAGGCGAAGGTCGGGGTGAACATCTCGCGGGGCAGCCCGCACAGCTCCATGACCACCCCCGCGTAGAACTCGACGTTGGTGTGCAGTTCCCGGCCGGGCTTCAGCTCGGCGAGGATCGCCTCGACCCGCTCCTCGACCTGGACGGCGAAGTCCACCAGCGGCCCGCCGAAGCCCCGGGCGATCTCCTTGAGCATCCGCGAGCGCGGGTCCTCCGTCCGGTAGACCGGGTGCCCGAAGCCCATGATCCGGTCACCCGCCAGGACCCGCTCCCGGATCCACGGGTCGATGCGCTCGGGCGTGCCGATGGCGTCCAGGGTGTCCAGCGCGCGGCTCGGCGCGCCGCCGTGCAGCGGCCCGGAGAGCGCGCCGATCGCGCCGACGAGGCAGGCGGCCAGGTCCGCGCCGGTGGAGGTGATGACCCGGGCGGTGAAGGTGGACGCGTTGAACCCGTGGTCGATGGTGGAGATCAGATACCGCTCGATGGCCCGGGCACGGGCGGGCTCCGGCTCCCGGCCGGTCAGCATGTACAGGTAGTTGGCCGCGTACGGCAGGTCCTCGCGCGGTTCGACAGGAGCCAGTCCCTGGCCGAGCCGGTGCAGGGCGGTCAGCAGCGTCGGCACGACGGCGCTCGCCGCGAGCGCGTCCGCGCGGCGGCGGTCGGCGTCGATGTCGTACAGCGGCCGGAAGCCGGCCGAGGCGCCGGCCAGCGACAGGGCGGTGCGCAGTCCGGCGAGTGGTCCGGCGAGCGCGCAGGAGCGGGCGATGGCGGGCAGCGCGTCGCGGACGTCGTCGGGTAGCCGGCGCAGCGCGGCGGTCCGCGCGGTGAAGGCGGCTCGCTCGGCCGCGTCGGGCAGCGTGCCGTGGAACATCAGGTGCCAGACGTCCTCGAAGGTGCGGGTCTCGGCCAGCTCGACGGCCGAGTACTCCCGGTAGTGATAAAAGCCCTCGAGTCCTCGGACGTCGCCGAGGGCGGTGTCGGTGACGACCACTCCCTTCAGTCCTCGGGGTACGTCGATCGGGGTGTTCCGCTCGGTGGTGGGCATGCTGTTCCTCCCTGGATGTTGATTCGACTGTCGATGATTGATTCAATGCTTGTCAACGTTGATTGAATCAATATGGATACGGTGGAGCCCATGACGGACGACACGGCGGGCGGAACCAGCGGGAGCGGGAAGTGGCTGAGCACCCGGGAGACCGCCGACCGGCTCGGGGTGAAGTCCGAGACGGTCTACGCGTATGTCAGCCGCGGGCTGCTCACGAGCCGGCGCGCGCCCGGCGGACGCGGCAGCACCTTCGATCCCGACGAGGTGGACGCGCTGGCCCGCCGGTCCGGACGCGGACGGCTGGGCGGCGACAGCGCGGCGGCGGACCGGCCCGCCGGCTCCCCCGGCGGTGACGGGCGCTGGGACGGAACCCTGACCGCCAGGACCGGCATCACCCTCATCGGCACCGACCGCTACTACTACCGGGGCGTCGACGCCTGCGCCCTCGCCGCCCGTTACGGCTACGAGGAGACCGCCGCGTGGCTGTGGACCGGTGAGCTGACGCCCGGCATCCGCTTCACCGCGCCGCACGAGAGCCTCGCCGCCGCCCGCCGGGCCGTCGCGGCGCTGCCCGCCCACAGCGGGCTGGTGGACCGGCTCCGGGCGGCGACGATCGCCGCGGCCGTCACCGATCCGCTGCGCTTCGACCTGTCGGCGCCCACCGTGCTCGCCGCCGCTCCCGCCCTGATCGCCACCCTGGTCGGCGCCCTGCCCGCACGGGAGACGGACGCGGCGGACACGCCGGACGGCTCGGCCGAGTCGGACGCGTCGGGGAGCGCGCTGGCCGCACGGCTCTGGCCACGGCTCAGCCGACACACCGCCGACCAGGCCTCCGTACGCGTACTGGACGCCGCGCTCACCCTGCTCATCGACCACGATCTGGCCGCCTCGACCCTCGCCGCCCGGGTCGCGGCCTCCGCGCGGGCCCACCCGTACGCCGTGGTCTCCGCCGGCCTCGGCGCGGTCGACGGACCGCTGCACGGCGCCGCCAGCGGACTGGCCCACCGGCTGCTGACGGAGGTGCTGGAGCGCGGCAGCGCGGCAGCGGTCGTCGCCGACCACCTGCGCGAGGGACGACGGATCCCGGGGCTCGGCCACCGGCTGTACCCGGGCGAGGACCCCCGCGCCCGGATGCTGTTCGGGCTCCTCGACGAGCTGCCGCGGGCTGCCCCGGCGCTCGCCGCGGCCCGCGAAGTGGTGGAGACGACCGCCCGGTACACCCCGCTGCACGCCAACGTCGATCTCGCGCTCGCCGTGCTGTCGGTCTCCGCCGGCATGCCCGCAGAGGCGGGCGAGACAGTGTTCGCGGTCGCCCGCACCGCCGGCTGGATCGCCCACGCGCTGGAGGAGTACCAGGAGCGCCCGCTGCGGCTGCGTCCCAGCGGCCACTACACCGGACCGACACCGCCCCAGCCGCTGCCGTGACCGACCCGCGCCCCGGCACGCGAACGCCCCGCCGGGTCCGTGTCACCGACGGGGCGCGCTTCGCGTGCGGGTCGGCCGTCCGGTCCCGGATCGCGCGGGACGCTCCGACCGCCGTCCCCCGGCAGAAGGCGTCGTGCCGGGCGGGGAGCTCACCCCGTGCGAGGCACCGCCGCCGACCCGGCCGCCCCCGCGGTCATCTCCCGGCCGCGCGCCAGGAGCCCGCGCTCTGGTAGCCGTACCCCTGCCGCCAGTCGGCGCGGAACGGACCGGTCGTCGGCTCCGGCACCTGCGCCCGGGTCGACAGGCTCGCCAGGACCACGGCCAGGGCGGCCAGTTCCTCCTGGCCGACGTCACCGCGCTCGACCGCCCATCCCCCGCTCATACGGGCGGGTTCCCGTGCTTGCGGGCGGGCAGGACCTGCTGCTTGGAGCGCAGCATCTCCAGCGAGCGGGCCAGGGTGCGCCGGGTCCAGCGGGGGTCGATGACATCGTCGACCAGTCCGCGCTCCGCCGCGTAGTAGGGGTGCATCAGTTCCTCCCGGTACTCATCGACCAGTTCGCGCCGGGTGCCCTCGGGGTCCGGCGACGCCGCGATCTGCCGGCGGAACACCACGTTCGCGGCGCCCTCCGCCCCCATCACCGCGATCTCGTTGATCGGCCAGGCGTAGGAGAGGTCGGCGCCGATGGACCGCGAGTCCATGACGATGTACGCGCCGCCGTACGCCTTGCGCACGATCACCTGGATGCGCGGCACGGTCGCGTTGCAGTACGCGTACAGCAGCTTCGCGCCGTGCCGGATGATGCCTTCGTGCTCCTGGTCCTTGCCGGGCAGGAAGCCGGGCACGTCGACCAGGGTGATCAGCGGGATGTTGAACGCGTCGCAGGTCTGCACGAACCGCGCGGCCTTTTCCGACGCGTGGATGTCCAGGACGCCGGCCATCGAGGCCGGCTGGTTGGCGACGATGCCGACCACGGTGCCGCCGATCCGGGCCAGCGCGCACACCACGTTGGTCGCCCACCGCTCGTGGACCTCGAACAGGTCGCCCTCGTCGACGATCTCCTCGATGACGGCCCGCATGTCGTACGCCTGGGTCGGATCCGCCGGTACGAGGTCCACCAGGGCGTCGTTGGGCCGGTCGACCGGGTCGTCGCACGGCCAGACCGGCGGCAGCTCCCGGTTGTTGGCGGGCAGCAGCGAGAGCAGGAACCTGACTTCCTCCAGGCACTCGTCCTCGTTGTCGTAGGCGAACGCCGCGACGCCCGAGGTCGAGGAGTGGGTGTCGGCTCCGCCCAGCACCTCCTGGGTGACCTGCTCACCGGTGACCGCGTGCACCACGTCGGGCCCCGTGATGAACATCTGCGAGGTCCCGCGCACCATGAAGACGAAGTCGGTGAGCGCCGGCGAGTACGCCGCACCACCCGCGCACGGCCCGAGCATCACACTGATCTGCGGGATCACCCCGGAGGCCCGGGTGTTGCGGGAGAAGATCCCGCCGTAGCCGGCCAGCGCGGTGACACCCTCCTGGATCCGGGCGCCCGCGCCGTCGTTGAGGCTGACCAGCGGGGCGCCCGACGACTCGGCGAGATCCATCAGTTTGTGGATCTTCTCGGCGTGCGCCTCGCCCAGCGCTCCGCCGAAGATCCGGAAGTCGTGCGCATAGGCGAAGACGGTGCGGCCGTGCACCTTGCCCCAGCCCGTCACCACTCCGTCGGTGTAGGGCTTGCGCGCCTCCAGGCCGAAGCCCGTCGCCCGGTGCCTGCGGAAGGGCTCGACCTCGTTGAACGAGCCCTCGTCGAAGAGCAGTTCCAGCCGCTCGCGGGCAGTGAGCTTCCCGCGGTCGTGCTGGTTGCGGGTTGCCTGCTCGCTCGGTCCCGCCTCGGCCTGCGCCTTGCGGCTCTCCAGTTCGGCGATCCGGCCGAGCATGTCCGTGGGCACGGCGGGAGGGACGACGGGGGCTGGGTCCGGGTTCGGTGACGAGGTCGGCATGGTGACCGGTGGAGCACCGGTGATCTGTCGTTCCAGCTCGAAGATGCTCATGGTTTCCTTGTCGGTTCGCCGGACTGTGCCGATGGATCAGTAGCGATAGTGGTCCGCCTTGTACGGACCTTCGACCGGGACGCCGATGTAGGCGGCCTGCTCCGGGCGGAGCGTGGTGAGCCGGACGCCGAGGGCGTCGAGGTGGAGACGGGCGACCTTCTCGTCCAGGTGCTTCGGGAGCACGTAGACGCCGGTGGGGTACTCGCTCTGCTTGGTGAACAGCTCGATCTGGGCCAGGGTCTGGTCCGCGAAGGAGTTGGACATGACGAACGAGGGGTGACCGGTCGCGTTGCCGAGGTTCAGCAGACGGCCCTCGGAGAGCATGATGAGGACCTTGCCGTCCGGGAACGTCCAGGTGTGGACCTGCGGCTTGACCTCGTCCTTGACGATGCCGGGGATGTTCGCCAGGCCCGCGATGTCGATCTCGTTGTCGAAGTGGCCGATGTTGCCGACGATCGCCTGGTGCTTCATCTTCGCCATGTCCTGGGACAGGATGATGTCCTTGTTCCCGGTCGTGGTGATGAAGATGTCGCCCTCGGAGACGACGTCCTCCAACGTGGCGACCTGGTAGCCGTCCATCGCCGCCTGCAGTGCGCAGATCGGGTCGATCTCGGTGATGACGACACGGGCGCCCTGGCCGCGCAGCGACTCCGCACAGCCCTTGCCGACGTCGCCGTAGCCGAGGACGACGGCGACCTTGCCGCCGATCAGGACGTCCGTGGCACGGTTGATGCCGTCGATCAGGGAGTGCCGGCAGCCGTACTTGTTGTCGAACTTCGACTTCGTCACCGCGTCATTGACGTTGATGGCGGGGAAGAGCAGCGCCCCGGCCTGGTGCATCTCGTAGAGGCGGTGGACGCCGGTGGTGGTCTCCTCGGTGACGCCGCGGATCTCCGAGGCGACCTGGGTCCACTTCTGGGCGTTCTCCCCGAGGGTGCGCCGGAAGAGCTGGAGGATGTACCCGTACTCCTCGCTGTCCCCGGCGGCCGTCTCCGGGACCGCGCCGGCCTTCTCGAACTCGACACCCTTGTGGACGAGGAGCGTGGCGTCGCCGCCGTCGTCCAGGATCATGTTCGGGCCGCCGGTGGGGGTGTTCGGCCAGGTCAGCGCCTGCTCCGTGCACCACCAGTACTCGGCCAGGGTCTCGCCCTTCCAGGCGAAGACGGGGGTGCCCTGCGGGTCCTCGGGGGTGCCGTTCGGGCCGACCGCGATGGCGGCGGCCGCGTGGTCCTGGGTGGAGAAGATGTTGCACGACGCCCAGCGGACGTCCGCGCCCAGCGCGACCAGGGTCTCGATGAGGACGGCGGTCTGGATCGTCATGTGCAGCGAGCCGGTGACGCGGGCGCCGGCCAGCGGCTGCGCCTCGGCGTACTCGGCACGGATCGACATCAGGCCGGGCATCTCGTGCTCGGCCAGCGTGATCTCCTTGCGGCCGTAAGCGGCCAGGGAGAGGTCCGCAACCTTGTAGTCAGCGGCGGTGAGGGACGGCATCTGCGCTCCTAATGTTCCGGTGGATTTCCAAGGCGGCCGTGGACCGATTCAGAGTGATGTAGTGAAGTCCCGGGGCGCCGGCGTCGAGCAGGGACTGGGCCAGCCGCGTCGCGTGGTCCACCCCGATCCGGTGGGCGACGTCGGGGTCGTGCTCGACCGCCGCCAACTGCGCGGCCAGCTCGGCGGGGAACGTCGCGTTGCTGAGTTCGGCGAAGCGCCGGATCTGCCGGACGTCGGTGGCGGGCATGATCTCCGGGATGATCGGGATGTCACACCCCGCGGCCGCCACCCGGTCGCGGAGCCTGAAGTAGTCCTCGGCCCGGAAGAACATCTGGGTGATGGCGTAGTCGGCCCCGGCCCGCGCCTTGGCGACGAAGTGCCGGACCTCGGTCTCCCAGTCCGGTGAACGGGGATGACGCTCGGGGAAGGCCGCCACGCCGATGCTGAAGTTCCCCGACCCCTTGACCAGCGCCACCAGCTCCCGGGCGTGGTTCAGCCCGTCCGGGTGCGGCACCCAGGCGCCGCGGGGGTCGCCCGGCGGGTCGCCGCGCAGCACGAGGACGTCCCGGACACCCGCGTCGGCGTACTGCCCGATGATGCGCCGCAGCTCACCGATCGAGTGCCCGACCGCGGTCAGATGGGCGACCGGACGCAGACTCGTCTGCGCGGCGATCCGCTGCGTGACCGCGATGGTGCGGGTGCGGGACGAGCCGCCGGCGCCGTAGGTGACGGAGACGAACGTGGGCCCGACGGCCTCGACCCGCCGGATTGTGTCCCACAGGGAGCGTTCTCCCGCGTCGGTCTTGGGTGGGAAGAACTCGAAGGAGAAGGAGCGGGTGCCCGTGGCCAGGATGTCGCGCAGGGTGCTCATGAGGGGCCTCCATGAGCGTTGAAGTAGCCGGCTTCCGGGTGGTGGATGATGATCGCGTCGGTGGACTGCTCGGGGTGCAGCTGGAATTCCTCGGACAGGTCGACCCCGATCCGTTCCGGTTTGAGCAGGTCCATGATCTTGGCGCGGTCTTCCAGGTTGGGGCAGGCCGGGTAGCCGAGTGAGTAGCGGCAGCCCTGGTACTCGGTGCGGAACATCGCGTCCAGGCTGTCCGGGTCGGCGCCGGAGATGCCCAGCTCCGTGCGGACCCGTCCGTGCCAGTACTCCGCCAGCGCCTCGGTCAACTGCACCGACAGGCCGTGCAGTTCCATGTAGTCGCGGTAGGCGTTCGCGGCGAAGATCTCGTTCGCGGCCACCGACACCCGGTTGCCGACGGTGACGACCTGCATCTCGATCACGTCGATCTCACCGGAGTCCTCCGGGCGGAAGAAGTCCGCCAGGCACAACCGGCGCCCGCGACGCTGGCGCGGGAAGGTGAACCGGGTCCGCTCACCACCGTCCTCGCCCAGGATGATCAGATCGTCGCCCTTGGACACGCACGGGAAGTACCCGTACACGATCGCCGCTTCGAGCATGTTCTCCGTGTGCAGCCGGTCCAGCCACATCCGCAACCTTGGCCGACCCTCGCTCTCCACCAGCTCCTCATAGGAGGGGCCGTCGCCGCGGGTGGACTTCAGCCCCCATTGGCCCTTGAAGAGCGCGGCCTCGTCGACCCAGGCCGCGTACTCCTTGAGCGGGGTTCCCTTGATGATGCGGGTGCCCCAGAACGGCGGGGTCGGGACCGGGTTGTCGGTCACCACCGTGGAGCGCACCGAACCGCTCTCCTCCGGCTCCTCGATCACGATGGCCGGCCGGACGGCCACCCGGCGCTGCTTCAGCTCGGGGAGGGTGGCGCCGGGCACACCGCGCTTGACGGCGATCAGGGCGTCCATCAGCCGCAGGCCCTCGAACGCGTCGCGGGCGTAGCGGACTTCGCCGTCGTAGATCTCGTGGAGGTCCTGCTCGACATAGGCGCGGGTCAGGGCGGCGCCGCCGAGGATGACGGGGTAGTCGGCTGCCATCTTGCGCTGGTTGAGCTCCTGCAGGTTCTCCTTCATGATCACGGTGGACTTCACCAGCAGCCCCGACATGCCGATCACGTCGGCCTTGTGCTCGGTCGCGGCCTCCAGGATTGCCGCCACGGGCTGCTTGATGCCCAGGTTCACGACGTTGTAGCCGTTGTTGGACAGGATGATGTCGACGAGGTTCTTGCCGATGTCATGGACGTCGCCGCGCACGGTGGCGAGCACGATGGTGCCCTTGCCGTCGGCGTCGGACTTCTCCATGTGCGGCTCCAGGTAGGCGACCGCCGTCTTCATGACCTCGGCGGACTGCAGCACGAACGGCAACTGCATCTGACCCGACCCGAACAACTCCCCGACGACCTTCATACCCTCCAGCAGGGTGTCGTTGACGATCGCCAACGCCGGGCGGGTCTCCAGGGCCTCGTCCAGGTCCCGGTCCAGGCCGTTCTTCTCGCCGTCGATGATCCGCCGCTGCAACCGCTCGTCCAGCGGCAGTGCCGCCAGCTCCTCCGCACGGCCGGCCTTGACGGACTTCATATCGACGCCCTCGAAAGCCTCCAAGAAGGCCTGCAACGGGTCGTACCCCTCACGCCGCCGGTCATAGACCAGATCCAACGCGATCTCCCGCTGCTCCTGCGGGATCCGCGCCACCGGCACGATCTTCGCCGCATGCACGATCGCCGAGTCCAGGCCCGCCGCCACGCACTCGTTGAGGAACACCGAGTTCAGGACCACACGCGCGGCCGGATTCAACCCGAAGGAGATGTTCGACAGACCCAACGTCGTCTGCACCAGCGGATGCCGGCGCTTCAGCTCCCGGATCGCCTCGATCGTGGCAATCCCATCCTTACGGGACTCCTCCTGACCGGTCGCGATCGTGAACGTCAGGCAGTCCACCAAAATGTCGGACTCCTGAATGCCCCAGTTACCGGTCAGATCATCGATCAACCGCTCCGCGATGGCCACCTTGTGCTCAGCAGTCCGCGCCTGCCCCTCCTCGTCGATCGTCAACGCGATCAACGCCGCACCATGCTCCGACGCCAGGGCAGTCACTTGGGCGAAACGTGAGTCAGGTCCGTCGCCGTCCTCGTAGTTGACGGAGTTGATGACCGCCCGGCCACCCAGCTTCTCCAACCCCGCCCGCAACACCGGGACCTCGGTGGAGTCCAGCACGATCGGCAACGTCGACGCGGTCGCGAAGCGGCCGGCGACCTCGGCCATGTCGGCGGCGCCGTCCCGACCCACGTAGTCGACGCACAGGTCCAGCAGGTGGGCGCCCTCGCGGATCTGGTCGCGGGCCATCTCCACACAGTCGTCCCAGCGGCCCTCCAGCATCGCCTCACGGAACTTCCTCGACCCGTTGGCGTTCGTCCGCTCACCGATCGCGAGATACGACGCATCCTGCCGGAACGGCACGGTCTGGTAGAGCGACGCGGCGCCCGGCTCCGGACGCGGACTGCGCGGCACGAGGTCCAGGCCCCGCACCCGCTCCACGACCTGCCGCAGATGCTCCGGCGTCGTGCCGCAGCACCCACCCACCAGCGACAACCCGTACTCCCGCACGAACGTCTCGTGCGCGTCCGCCAGCTCCTGCGGCGACAACGGGTAGTGCGCACCGTCCTTGCCCAGCACCGGCAGACCGGCATTCGGCATGCACGAGACCGCGATCCGCGCGTGCTGCGCCAGATAGCGCAGGTGCTCGCCCATCTCGGCCGGACCCGTCGCGCAGTTCAAGCCGATCATGTCGATGCCCAACGGCTCCAACGCCGTCAGCGCCGCCCCGATCTCCGAGCCCAACAGCATCGTGCCCGTCGTCTCGACGGTCACATGCGTGATGATCGGCAGACTGCAGCCCGCCTCCCGCATCGCACGATGCGCACCCAAAATCGCGGCCTTGGTCTGCAGCAGATCCTGCGTCGTCTCCACCAAGATCGCGTCCGCGCCGCCCTCGATCAGGCCCGCCACGTTCGCCTGGAAGCCGTCGCGCAGCGCCACGTACGGCGCGTGGCCCAGCGTGGGGAGTTTCGTGCCCGGACCGACCGAGCCGAGCACCCAGCGCGGCCGGTCCGGCGTCGCGAAACCGTCCGCCACCTCACGCGCCAACCGGGCGCCTGTCAGGGACAGTTCGTGGATCCGTTCGGGGATGTCGTACTCCCCCAGCGCCGCCAGGTTCGCACCGAACGTGTTCGTCTCGACGCAGTCCACACCCGCCGCGAAGTACTCCTCGTGCACCGACCGGACGATGTCAGGACGCGTCACGTTCAGGACCTCGTTGCACCCCTCCAGGTTCTCGAAGTCGTCCAACGACGGATCCTGCGCCTGCAGCATCGTGCCCATCGCACCGTCGCCCACCACCACCCGCGACGCGAACGCCCGACGCAGAGCGTCGGCCCGGGACATCCCGCTCATGACACGACCGCCAGATCCGGTTCGATCTCGCTGGCGACGACTCCGCCGTGGACGCTGTCGATCCGTCCGAGCAGGTCCGCGGCCGAGAGTACGTACTCCTGGGGGCCGACGGACTCAAGGACGACGGTCGCGATGGTGCAGCCGAGCTGGGCGGACCGTTCGGCGGTCCACTTCCATGACGCGCCGGCCAGGAATCCGGCGCGGAACGCGTCGCCGACCCCGGTGGGGTCGGCGGGCGTCTCGGTGAGGACGGCGGGGACCCTGATGACGGGTTCTCCGGCGTTCTCGATGCGGACGCCGTCGGCGCCCAGGGTGGTCACCCAGGTGCCGACCCGGTCGAGGACCTGGGCCGCTGTCCAGCCGCTGTGTTCCTGGAGCAGCGAGGCCTCGTACTCGTTGGTGAACAGGTACTTCGCGCCGGTGACGAGTTGGCGCACCGACGGGCCGTCCAGGGTGGCGAGTTGCTGCGAGGGGTCGGCCGCGAAGGGGATGCCCAGGCAGCGGCTCTCCTGAGTGTGCCGGAGCATCGCTTCGGGGTCGTTGGCCCCGACGACCACCAGGTCGATGCTGCCGGTGCGGGCCACGATGGGGCCGAGTTCGATCTCCCGGGCCTCGGACATGGCGCCCGGGTAGAACGTGGCGATCTGGTTCTGGTCGGCATCGGTGGTGCACACGAAGCGAGCGGTGTGCCGGGTCTCGCTGACCCGCACCGGGGACGTGTCGACGCCGTTCTTCTCGAGCCACTGCCCGTACTCGGCGAAGTCGGTGCCGGCCGCCCCGACGAGCAGTGGCCGGATGCCGAGCCGCCCCAACCCGATGGCGATGTTGGCCGCCACCCCGCCCCGCCGGACCACCAGGTCGTCGGCGAGGAAGGACAGGGAGACCTTGTCGAGTCGGTCGGCGAGCAGTTGCTCGCTGAAGCGGCCCGGGAAGTTCATGAGATGGTCGGTCGCGATCGAACCGGTGACGGCGATCTGCACAGCGCTCTCTCCTTCGGTCAGCCTCGCACGGTGGCGAGCAGCTTTTCGACCCTGTCGGTGCGCTCCCAGGTGAGGTCCGGCAGCTCGCGGCCGAAGTGCCCGTAGGCGGCCGTCTGCGCGTAGATGGGCCGCAGCAGGTCGAGGTCGCGGATGATGGCGGCAGGGCGGAGGTCGAAGACGCTCCGGACGGCGTCCTGGATCTGTTCGACCGGGATGGTCTCGGTGCCGAACGTCTCGACGAACAGCCCGACGGGGGCGGCCTTGCCGATGGCGTACGCGACCTGGACCTCGCAGCGGCGGGCCAGCCCGGCCGCGACGACGTTCTTCGCGACCCAGC
>NZ_JAPVLU010000101.1 GCF_027158205.1 Streptomyces sp. H39-S7
GCTCCCCGTTCCCCCGTATCCCCCCACCGGTCCCCCGACCGGCGTTCTGTGGACGGTCCGGATCGTCAGGCCACCAGCTCGCCGAACGACTCCTCCTCGTCGCGGCCGAAGCTGAGCGCCTCGTCCTCACGCATCCGGCGCAGCGAGCGCCAGATGCTGCTCTTGACCGTGCCGACGCTGATGCCGAGGATGTCGGCGATCTCCGGGTCGGTGCGGCCCTCGTAGTAGCGGAGCACCAGCATGGTGCGCTGGGTCTCGGGAACCTTGGCCAGCGCCTGCCACAGCACGGCGCGCAGTTCGGTGCCGCCCATCGCGTCCGCCTCGCCGACCGTCTCCGGCAGTTCCTCGGTCGGGTACTCGTTGAGCTTGCGGCGGCGCCAGGCGCTGATGTGCAGGTTGGTCATGGTGCGGCGCAGGTAGCCGCCGACGGCCGCCTTGTCGCTGATCCGGTCCCAGGCGCGGTAGGTGGAGAACAGCGCGCTCTGCAGCAGGTCCTCGGCCTCGTAACGGTCACCGGTCAGGTGGTAGGCGGTGGCGTAGAGGGAGGCGCGGCGCTCCTTGACGTAGGCGGTGAACTCCGCCTCCGCCAGGCTGTCGTGCCGCGGTACCGGAAGGGTGGCGGTGGCCGGTGCGCCGGCGCCGCCGTCGATCGCCGTCATGTACGGCGGCCGGTTGCGGGTCACCTGGCCGGTGTTCTGTGCCGTCTGTCGTCCGGTGCCGCGTGCGCACCCCCGTCCGCTCGCGGCACCGGACTTACCGTCGTTCCGGCCGGCGGTGTGCTGGCGCGGCTGAAGGACTGCGGTGGTGGTGGTGCTGTGCAGTGCGTTCATGTCGCGCCCCCGTCGGTGGAACCGTCTTGGTGATATTCGGCGTCGGTCTCCGTGTGGATGCCTGCCGAGGTCCATAAGACTGCCGGGCCAGTTTCATGACGCTGTCCGCCGAGTGTCACAGGCCCGTCACAGAGACTCCGGGTACACGCAGAGTGAGCCGGAGGCCGCATCAGCGAGGTGAGATCCCCCCGTGCTCGTTACATGGGCTTCCGGTAGGCCACAATGACCGGCGTGCCTTTCCTGTTGCTTATCGAGGATGACGACGCCATCCGTACCGGCCTCGAACTCGGCCTGTCCCGCCAGGGCCACCGTGTGGTTGCCGCGGCGACGGGCGAGGACGGCCTCAAGCTGCTCAAGGAGCAGCGCCCCGACCTGATCGTGCTGGACGTGATGCTGCCGGGCATCGACGGCTTCGAGGTGTGCCGTCGGATCCGGCGCACCGATCAGCTGCCGATCATTCTGCTGACCGCCCGCAGCGACGACATCGACGTCGTGGTGGGGCTGGAGTCGGGGGCCGACGACTACGTCATCAAGCCCGTCCAGCCCCGGGTGCTCGATGCCCGGATCCGCGCCGTGCTGCGCCGCGGTGAGCGCGACAGCACGGATTCCGCGGCCTTCGGCTCCATCGTGATCGACCGTTCGGCGATGACGGTGACGAAGGACGGCGAGGACCTGCAGCTGACGCCGACCGAGTTGCGGCTGCTGCTGGAGCTGAGCCGCCGCCCCGGCCAGGCCCTGTCCCGGCAGCAGTTGCTGCGGCTGGTGTGGGAGCACGACTACCTCGGTGACTCGCGGCTGGTCGACGCCTGTGTGCAGCGACTGCGGGCGAAGATCGAGGACGTTCCGTCGTCACCCACCCTCATCCGTACGGTCCGTGGCGTCGGCTACCGCCTGGACACGCCGCAGTGACGGACCGGTTCTTCGGCTGGGCCTCCGGCCTGCTGCGCTGGACCAGCCTCCGGCTCCGGCTGGTCGCGGTGTTCGCCGCGGTGGCGCTGACGGCCGCGGTCTCGGCCTCCGGGATCGCCTACTGGCTGAACCGTGACGCCGTGCTGACGCGTGCGCAGAACTCCGCGCTCAACGACTTCCGCGACTCACTGCAGCGCAACGCGGCCTCGCTGCCCGTCAACCCGCCGTGCGAGGGGCTGAAGGACGCCGCCGACGAGATGGGCGGACCCGGCCAGTACGCGGTCCTGCTGATCGACAGGACCCCGGACAACGGGCCGTGCGCGGCGCCGTCCTCCCGGGACGTCTTCACCCTGGACGACGTGCCGAAGGCGCTGCAGGACGCGGTGAACACCCGGCACAAGCAGCAGGACAACAAGTACCACCTGCACTGGCTGCGGATCTCGCTGCACGGCACGCCGTACCTGGTGGCCGGCGCGAAGATCATGGACGACGGCCCGACCGGCTACATGCTCAAGTCGCTGGACGCCGAGCGCAAGGACCTCAACTCCCTCGCCTGGTCGCTGGGGATCGCCACGATGCTCGCGCTGATCGGCTCGGCCCTGCTGGCCCAGGCCGCCGCCTCGACGGTGCTGCGGCCCGTCCAGCGGCTCGGCGTCGCGGCCCAGCAGCTCGGCGAGGGCAGGCTCGGCACGCGGCTGAAGGTGTCGGGCACGGACGAACTCGCCGAGCTGTCCAGGACGTTCAACAAGGCGGCGGAGGCCCTGGAGACCCGCGTGGAGGAGCTGAGCGCGCGGGAGTCCGCCAGCCGCCGCTTCGTCGCCGACATGTCGCACGAGCTGCGCACCCCGCTGACCGCCATCACCGCCGTGACGGAGGTGCTGGAGGACGAGGCCGACTCCCTCGACCCGATGATCGCTCCCGCCGTGCGCCTGGTCGTCAGTGAGACCCGCCGGCTCAACGAGCTGGTGGAGAACCTGATGGAGGTCACCCGCTTCGACGCGGGCACCGCCCGGCTGCTGCTCGACGAGGTCGACGTGGCCGACATGGTGACCGCGTGCATGGACGCGCGGGCCTGGCTGGACTCCGTCGAGCTGGACGCGCCGCGCGGCATCTTCGTCCGCCTCGACCCGCGCCGGCTCGATGTGATCATGGCGAACCTGATCGGGAACGCCCTCAAGCACGGCGGCTCCCCGGTCCGGGTCTCGGTGCGGACCGCGGACGACCAGCTGCTGATCACCGTCGCGGACAACGGTCCCGGCATCCCGGAGGACGTGCTGCCGCACGTCTTCGACCGGTTCTACAAGGCGGACGCCTCACGCGCCCGTTCGGAGGGCAGCGGGCTCGGCCTGTCGATCGCGATGGAGAACGCGCACATCCACGACGGCGACATCACCGCCGCGAACGCGCCGGGCGGCGGTGCCGTCTTCACCCTGTACCTGCCGGTGCGGCCCGCCGAGGCGCTGCCCGAGGGCGACGAGGACGGCCGACCGTGACGACCCTGACGACCCTCCTGAGAACCGGCGTCCGCTCCTCGCGGACCCGGACGATCCGCACCGCCGCGCTCCTCGCGGCCCTCGTCACCGCCGCCGCCTGCGGCTGCGGCATCCGGACGACCACCGTGCCGGTGGACGCGGGGCCCGCGCCCACCCGGGTGTCGTGCGCCGCACCCAAGGCGACCGTCCCGCCGGAGACACCCGGCGCCACCGTCGTGAAGGTGTACCTGGTGTGCAGCGCGCTCGCCGCGCAGGTCACCCGGACCGTCACCGTCCCGGACAGCACCGGGGCCCGCCCGGCTCCGGTGAACCGGCTGGTCGCCGCCCATGAGCTGCTCGGCCAGTTGCAGCGCCGGCCGTCCGCCACGGAGGCGGAGGCCGGGTTCGCCACCGAGGTGCCGGGCAACCTGGGCATCATCGGCCCCCTGGCGGGTGATCCGAAGGAGGCGCTGCGGCTGAGCCTGGCGCTGGACGAGCTTCCGTCGTTCGCCCTGGCCCAGCTCGTGTGCACCTTCGCGGCGGCGCCCGGCACGACTACGGCGGACCACGGGGTGCTGCTCGGCGGCCCGGAGGCCAAGGACCACATCAAGCGCTACGTCTGCACGTCCGCGCTGCGCACCCGGCCGGAAGCGGCGGACACCGCGGGAACCGTCGTGAAGTGAATGGCGTCATTCCCCTCGTGCAGCCTGAAGCTCCGATCCTGAAGGCACGCGCGGTGGGCCTGCTGCTCACCGCCGTGCATCTCTCCTTCGTCGGATGGCTGATGCTCCGGCCGCACTACGTTCCCTGGGTGTCGGCGCCCAACCTGCGCCCGCTCGGCACCATCCGCGCCGACCTGGCCATGAGCCCGTTCGAGGCCGCCCGGCGGCTCCTCGCGGGACTGCTGCTGCTCGCCCCGCTCGGTCTCCTGCTGCCGATGACGGGCGGGCGGATCCGCACCCCGGGAGTCGGGTCGTTCGCCCGCACGGTCTTCGCCGGACTGATGGTGTCGCTGTCCGTGGAGTTCCTGCAGACGGTGGTTCCCGGCCAGATCTTCGACATCGACGCGCTGCTGCTGAACACGGCGGGCGTCGCCCTGACCTATCTGGCGGTCGTCCCCGCCGCCCGGCGGCTGCTCCGCCGCCGCGGAACCGGGGTCCTCGCCCGGCCCGGACCCCAGGCCCGGTCTCAGGGGTCGTCCCCGACGACTACCAGGGTCGGGATCGCCCCGTAGAGCGATGGTTCGGCTGGGTATGTGCTCGTAGCGTGGAGACATCGGAAACGCCGGAACCCTCCGGCGCCGATTCTCCCGAGGAGTACGCGATGAGCACCCTGGTCCGCCCCACCCAAGGCCGCATGATCGGTGGCGTGTGCGCCGCGCTGGCCAACCGGTTCGGCACCTCCGCCACGACGATGCGGGTGATCTTCCTGGTGTCGTGCCTGCTGCCCGGCCCGCAGTTCCTGCTCTACATCGCCCTGTGGGCGGTGTTCCCGGCCGAGGGGACCGCGAGGGCGTCGGCGGAGAAGTCCGCTACCGGCGCTTGGTGAGCGGCGCGCCCAGCTTCTTCAGCTGCGCCGTCACCACCGCCGCCGGCACGTCGAAGCTCTTCGCCAGGGTGACGTCCGCCCCGCGGAAGACGCTGACGGTCGAGCCGGTGCGGAGCACGACGAAGTCCTGCCGCGCGCCACTGCCGCCCGCCGCGAAGCCGAGTGCGAACCGCAGATCGTCGTCGCCCAGCTTGAGCGCGGGGCGCGGGGCGACCGCCACGGGCACCCCGGTGACGCCGCCGATGACCGGCTTGAAACCCGCCGCGCAGGTGCGGAGCGCGGTCCGCAGCGCGGTGACCGCCTTCTGCGCTCCCCCGCTCCCGTAGCTGGAGAGCGTGACGGTGACGCCGGCGCCCGGCATCTTCTGCCCGGCCGGGACGAGCGCCCTGGGGACGGTCTCCGTGGCACCGGCGGGCGGACGCCCGGAGAGCAGATCGGCGAGCGGCTGGCACGCGCGCTTGTCGGCGGCCGTCACGTCGGCGGCCGAGCCGGCGGCGTCGCCCGCAGCCACCGTGAAGCCCGCCACGTCCCCGGGCACCAGCGCCTTCCGCTCCAGCGCGGTGCGCGCGGGCAGCGCCGCCGGCGTACTGGCGGTCGGCCCGATGGAGGCACGGGCCTTGCCGCCGCTGGACGATCCGCTGCAGGCCGCGACCAGCAACAGGGGCGCGAGCAGCGCGAACGCGGCGATCCTCCGGGGAATGTGCACGCGCGGAGCGTAGCAAGAGCGACGGGCCGCACCCCGCCCGGAAGGCAGGATACGGCCCGTCGCCGCGTCACGGTTGCGTAGACGCGACCGGCGCGCGGGGTGCGCCGGGCTGCGGTCAGCCGAGCAGGCCGCCGGGCAGGGCGTTGCTGGAGACCGGGCCGGTCGGCAGGCCCTTCGTCGGCAGGCCGCCGAGGAGGCCGCCGACCGGGTCCTTCTGGGCCTCCGGCAGCGTGGAGCCGCTGCCGGTGAGCACGGTCTTGGTGGACTCGGTGGCCTGGCCGAGGCCGGGGAGGGTTTTGGTGATCGAGCCGACCGGCAGTTGGTCGAGCACGGAGCCTGCGGCGCCGAGGGCGTCCACAGCCGGGAGGGGGGAGGCGGCGGCCGAGGCAGAGCCCGCGGCAGCGGCGACGAAGGCGACGCCGAGAGCGGCGGCGCCAAGAGTCTTCATGGTTCGGGTCGTCATGGCTCCGGAACGTAGTCATGACATCACGAAGGGTGCAAGCGGGGAAAATACGTGCGGGCGTGGCCGTAACCCGGGGGTCACGGCCACGCCCGAAGGTTTCCGGATCAGCCCTGCGAGGCAGCAGAACCGCTGGCCAGCGCCGGTGCGGCGACGGCCTGCCGGAACAGCCACTCGGCCTTCAGCTCGGCGTATCCGGGCTTGATTACGTCATTGATCATCGCGAGACGTTCATCGAAAGGGATGAATGCTGATTTCATCGCATTGACCGTAAACCACTGCAGGTCATCGAGGGAGTACTCGAACGCCTCGACCAGGTGGTCGAATTCACGGCTCATGCTCGTGCCGCTCATCAACCGGTTGTCGGTGTTCACCGTGACCCGGAAGTGCAGTCGGCGCAGCAGCCCGATGGGGTGCTCGGCGTACGAGGCGGCCGCCGCCGTCTGCAGGTTGGACGTCGGACACATCTCCAGCGGGATCCGCTTGTCGCGGACGTAGGCGGCGAGCGGGCCCAGCTGGACCGTACCGTCCTCGGCGACCTGGATGTCGTCGATGATGCGGACGCCGTGCCCGAGCCGGTCGGCGCCGCACCACTGCAGCGCCTGCCAGATCGACGGCAGCCCGAAGGCCTCGCCCGCGTGGATCGTGAAGTGGTTGTTCTCCCGCTTGAGGTACTCGAAGGCGTCCAGGTGCCGGGTGGGCGGGAAGCCCGCCTCGGCGCCCGCGATGTCGAAGCCGACGACGCCGAGCTCCCGGTAGCGGTTGGCGAGTTCGGCGATCTCCAGCGAGCGGGCCGCGTGCCGCATCGCGGTCAGCAGCGCGCCGACGCGGATGCGGTTGCCGTCCTCACGCGCCCGGCGCTCGCCCTCCCGGAAGCCCTCGTTGACCGCTTCGACGACCTCTTCGAGGGTCAGTCCGGCTTCGAGGTGCTGCTCGGGGGCGTAGCGGATCTCCGCGTACACGACACCGTCGGCCGCGAGGTCCTCGGCGCACTCGGCGGCGACCCGCACCAGCGCCTCGCGGGTCTGCATGACCGCGCAGGTGTGGGCGAACGTCTCCAGGTACCGCTCCAGGGAGCCGGAGTCGGCGGCCTCGCGGAACCAGGTGCCGAGCTTGTCCGGATCGGACTCGGGCAGACCGGCGTAACCGACGTCGTGGGCGAGGTCGACGATCGTGCCGGGGCGCAGCCCGCCGTCGAGGTGGTCGTGGAGGAGCACCTTGGGCGCGCGACGGATCTGGTCCGGGGTCGGGGTGCTCGTTTTCTGGCTCTGCATCCAGGAACGATACCGCCTACGCGCGTAGATCGCCTCCTGGGACAGATTATTTTTCGCACGGACATGTAGTCCACACCCATCCGTCTGCCATCGTTGGGCCATGGCTTCGCAAGCGTTAACGGCGCGAGGTGCCCGGCTCGGCCGGCCGGTCGCGCCGGGACTCGTTCCCGCTCCGCGGCGCGAGTCCGGAGAGACCGTCCGCGCTGTCGTCCTCGTCCTTCCCGGTGGTGACCCCACCAGCACCCGGCGCCGCTCCCCCCTGGCCGCGGCCCTCATGTGGCCCCTCGCACGCCATCTCGTGCGGGAGGGCCGGACCGGCGGTCTCGCGGTCCACGTCGTCCACTACCGCTACCGCGGCTGGAACGGCGGCAACGCCCATCCGGCGGCGGACGCCGAATGGGCCGTCGGCGAGATCGTCCGCCGCTACGGCGACGTCCCGGTCTGCCTCGTCGGCATGGACATGGGCGCCCGCGCGGCCCTGCACGCCGCGGGCCACCCCGGCGTCAACTCCGTTGTCGCGCTCTCCCCTTGGCTGCCGCCCGGCGAGGAACCCGATCCGGTGAAGCAGCTCATCGGGCGCCAGGTCCTGATCGCCCACGGCACCGACGACTTCGCCACCGATCCCGAGCTCTCCTACCTCCTCGCGGAACGCGCCAAGAAGGTCAACCGCGACGTCTGCCGCTTCGAGGTCCACACCGACGGCCACGGCCTCCACCAGCACCGGGCCGAGATCTCCGCCCTCACCACCGACTTCGCCCTGGGCACCCTCCTCGGCCGCCCCCTCGCCCGCCCCATAGCCGACGCGCTGGCGGCTCCGCCGCCGCTGGGTCTGCGCATGCCACTCGCCTCCGGCTTCGGCCGGTCGCTGCGGGCGTGAGCGTTCAGGCCTGGGGGTCCGCCACGTCAACGTAATTGACGGCGAGGACGAGGACGGTGTTCTCCCCTGCCCTTCCGTCCTCCAGGTACCAGACTGTCAGCCACCCTTCCGAGAACGACATCACACCGGAGACGCCAGAGACGGCGATGTCGAAAGGCTGCCCGATATGCGCCACCCCGGCGGCTTCGGCCAGCCGCTGAGCCACAGCCTCCACTCGCTCCTTGACCGCATCGGGAAGACCACCAACGACGTTCTCGGCGTCTGGGTCGTACTCCCACGTCCAGTCGCTCACTCCTTGATCTCCCGCTCCGCCTGCCGCAGCATCGCGCCGATCTCGGCAGTCGCTGCCTTCCGCTGGGCCCGGTCCTCGGACTCCGCGAAGATCCGCTCACACTCATGCAACCGCGCTGCCCGGGCGGGATAGCGGTTGATCGCCACCCAAACCCCCCACTTCCGCAGGAAGGCATGCATGGGCGCCAGGCTGGAAGTCTGGATCGCCGTCTCCCAGGCGGTCCGCATTTCCACTTCGAACTGGACCCCGTTGGGAAGACTGAGGTGATTCACTGCCACTCTCAGTGAGGCCTCCGTCAGTGGCGGCATCGGGATGAGCGGCCCGTCATCCTCTGTGGACTGCGCGGTCACAGGTCCTCCTTCACGAAAGCCCGGCCGACGAAGCGACCAGAGCCTGGCTTGCCGTTGCACGCTACACGCCGGGGGTGCCGCACAGCGGCTTCCCCGCACCCCCACCTACCGCGGCAGCAGCTGCCCCCGCCGCGAGAGCAGGAACTTCTTGAACGCGGCCACCGGCGCCGTGTCCGGATGCCCGTCCAGCCACGCCACCCCGATGTACCGGACCGCGCGCGGCGCGGAGACCGTCAACTCCACGACCCCCGGCCGCGGTACCGCCGGCGGCGGCAGCAGGGCCACGCCCAGCCCCGCCGCCACCAGGCCCCGCAGCGTCTCCGCCTCCTCGCCCTCGAACGCCAGCTTCGGCACGAACCCCGCCTCGGCGCACAGGTCGTCGGTGATCCGCCGCAGCCCGTAACCCGGTTCGAGGGCGACGAACAGGTCGCCCGCGGCCTCGTCGAGCCGGACCCGCTTGCGGCTCGCCAGCCGGTGATCGGCCGGAACGACCAACCGCAGCCGCTGCTCGTCGAGCCGCCGCACCACCAGATCCGGCGCGTCGGGCGGCGGCGACGTCAGGCACAGGTCGAGCTCGCCGGCGCGCAGCCGTTCCAGCATCGCCTCGGCGTAGTTCTGCACGAGCTGGAACTGCACGCGCGGATAATCCGCGCGAAAGCCCCGCAGCAGTGACGGGACGGTCTCGGACCCCAGCGTGTGCAGGAAGCCGAAGGCGACCTTGCCGGTGTGCGGGTCCGCGTCCACCCGTACCGCCTCGGCGGACCGCTCGACCTCGCCGAGCGCGCGTTCGGCCGACGCCAGAAAGGTGTGACCGGCGCGGGTCAGCCGGACGTTCCGGCCCCGGCGGGCGAAGAGCGCGACCCCCAGGTCCTGTTCCAGCCGGACCATCGCCCGGCTCAACGTCGACTGCGGCATGCCGAGTTGCTGCGCGGCGCGGGTCACGTGCTCGTGCCGTGCCACGGCGGCGAACTGGGCGAGGCGGGGCGCCAGCACCGCCGCCCAGGACTCGCCGTCGAGGTCCGCGACGGTCGGCGCCACGACCGGCGGCCGGCCTGTTACGGAAGTGTCTTTTCCGTTGCGGGCCGATGGCATCGACTCCGCTGACCTCTGCTCATGCGTCACAGCATCAATACTGCACCGTTTGTGCATTGGACGCATAAAAGGAGCGGCCCTAGGTTCATGGCATGCCTCCCGCCGATACGGAGGCGTCCGCCGCACAGCGCGCGGGCGCCTCTGCTCCGCCGTCCCCCGACACCACCGCCAAGCTCAGCCCCGGCAGCCCCGGCTACCGCCGCGCCAACTTCGCGCTCTTCGCCGCCGGTCTCGCCACGTTCGCGCTCCTGTACTCCACGCAGGCGCTGCTCCCCGCGATCTCCGCCGACCTCGCGCTGACCCCCGCCCAGGCGAGCCTCACGGTCACCGCCACCACCGCCGCGCTCGCCATCGCGCTGCTGCCGGTGAGCGCGCTCAGCGAGAAGTACGGCCGTACGGCGGTCATGACCGCCTCCGTCTTCGGCGCCACGCTGCTGGCGCTGATGATCCCCTTCGCCCCGGACCTCACCACGCTCGTCGTCCTGCGCGCCCTCCAGGGCGCCGCACTGGCCGGGCTCCCCGCGACGGCCATGGCGTACCTCGCCGAGGAGATCCACCCCAAGGCCGTGGCCTCCGCGATCGGCCTGTACGTGGCGGGCAACAGCATCGGCGGCATGAGCTCCCGGGTGTTCTCGGGCGCGGTCTCGCAGGCGCTCGGCTGGCGCACCGCGCTCTTCGTCGTCGGGCTCATCGCGCTGGCCTGCGCGGTCGCGTTCCGCCTGCTGGTCCCGGCGGCCCGGAACTTCCAGCCCGGCCCGGTCAACCCGGCGGCCCTGCTGCGCACGGTCACCGGCCACCTCGGCAACGCGCTGCTGCGCAGGCTCTACGCGATCGGCCTGCTCTTCATGGCCGTGTTCGGCGCGGTCTACACCGTCCTGGGGTATCGGCTGATGGCTGAGCCGTTCGGGCTCTCGCAGACCGCGGTGGGTCTGATCTTCCTGGTGTACCTGGTCGGGACGGCTGCCTCGGCGGGCTCCGGCCTCCTCCTCGGCCGGCTCGGCCGGCGGGGAGCGCTGTACGTGGCAGTGAGCCTGGCGGCGGCCGGGCTGCTGCTGACTCTGTCGACGTCACTGGTTCTGGTGCTGGCCGGCCTCGTGCTGATCACCGGCGGCTTCTTCACCGGCCACGCGGTGGCCTCGTCCTCGGTGAGCCGGACGGCGACGACGGGCCGGGCCCAGGCCTCGGCGCTGTACCTGACGGCGTACTACATAGGGAACAGCGTGGGCGGAACGGTCGGCGCGTCGGCGTTCAACGCGGCGGGGTGGGAGGGAACGGTGGCGCTGAGCCTCGCTGCGCTCGTCGGGGTGGCGGGGATCACCCTCTACGCCACGCGGCGCGCTGTGCGTGCCCTGCGGGTTGCTGGGGAACCGGGCGCCTTTACGCTACGCGCCGGGCTGCGGCCTCAGCGCGGACCGGTGGTGGGTCGGGCGGCGGGCCCTCCGGCGTAGGGGTCCGAAATCGTATATTTAGGGCCTGGCGGCCCACAAATACACGGCAGCATTTCGGACCCCCACACCTGCGGACCCGTCACCCTCACGCCCAGGCCCACGGGTCGGCTGGGCCCGGCGCTCAGCCGACCGGGAACGATCCCGCCTCCAGCGTGATCCCGGAATCCGCAGGGTGGCCTGCGTCGGCAGCCAACTGGGCCCAGACGCGTTTGCCGACGCCCTGGCGGGTGTTCACGCCCCAGCAGCCGCCGGTCAGCTCCTGCACCAGCGCGAGGCCGCGCCCCCGCTCGTCGTCCTCGGACGCCTGCCGCATCTCGGGGCGCTTCGCATTCGCGTCATGAACCTCGATGCGCACGCCGTCCGCCAGCCGGATGACCCGCGTCTCGACCCGCCGCCCCGGCACCCGGCCGTGCACCACGGCGTTCGTCATCAATTCCGAGATCACCAGTACGGCCGGTTCGGTCAGCTCGGGCAGCCCCCAGACGGTGAGCACGTCCTCCAGCATGTGCCGGGCGTGGCCGACCGAGCAGGGAGAGGACGGCCACCGCGTCGTCACCACCGCGGCCTCGTCGCGAACTTCCCGGCCGGGTACCTGTTGCATGGTCATGCCTCCGTCGTTCCGGGGTTGCCCCACCACGGTTACTCTCGGCGAATAAGCGAACGCTGTATGTGAGCAACCGCATGCAAGCGTGGCACTCCGGACGCTACGGTGACAGAGCTCCAGCGGGATTCTGCCTTCAACTTTTTGCGTGAACGCCCCTCCCTGACCAGGCAATTCACGCTCAACGACGGTATCTCCCGCTGTGGCGCAGAAGGTTCCTTGCACGCGCGGAACCTTCCCCCACACACTGGAACACTGCGCGGAGGAGAAGCAGATGATCACAGACGTGGAGGCGGCAACGCCCGCTCTCTGTCGTCTCCAGTTAGGCAGCGAACTGCGCCAACTGCGGCTGGCTGCGGGCCTCAAGGGCACTCAAGTCGTCAAGAAGCTGATCTGGAGCCCGTCGAAGCTCAGCCGGCTGGAAGCCGGGGAGAATTCGTCCGTCGAGACCCCCGACGTCATGGCCCTGTGCGAGATCTACGGAGCGGACCCGGAAACCCGGGCCCGGTTGCAGGGATACGCCGGCGTCACCAAGACGAAGAAGGACTGGTGGCTGACTCCGGAATACCGGCCGGTCATCCGACCTGGCTTCAAGGCGTACCTCGACCTTGAAGCCACGGCCGCAGTCCTCCAGAACTACGAGGCCGAGTTCGTCCCCGGCCTGTTGCAGACCGAGGCCTACGTCCACGCGATCTATCAGGCGGACGGAGCCCTGCCGACTGAGGATCTGGATCGGCTGGTCGCTGTTCGAACGACCCGGCAGGAAGTTCTGCACCGCTCGGACACACCGCTGAAATTCACCGCGATCATCAACGAGGCCGTGCTGCGTCGCCGCGTTGGCGGGGCCACGATCATGCGGGAGCAACTCACCCACATCGTGAACGTTGCGGAGTCGCGGCCCAACGTACGAGTGCAGATCGTGCCGTTCCGAGCCGGGGTTCATCCGGGAATGAGCGGGTCGTTCTTCGTCCTGCACTTTTCGGAACGGTTCGCCCTGAAGCCGATGGTCTACATGGAGAACCTCACCGACGCGGTCGTCAAACGCAGCGACAGTGCCGTCGAGCGATACGTGGACGCGTTCTCCGAACTGCAAGCCCTTGCTCCGGGACCGCAGGAGTCCCTGAGCATGATCAAGGAAGCGATCAAGGAGCATTGATACAGATGACCGCCAAGGCCGACACCCTCAACGACTCCGCCTGGTTCAAGTCCAGCTATAGCGACAACCAGGGCGGCGCATGCGTCGAGGGCGCCCGTCTCGCAGACGGCTCGATGGCCGTCCGGGACTCCAAAGACCCGCACGGGCCGGCCCTGCGCTTCACCGCCGACGCCTGGCGGTCGTTCGCGTCCGCAGTCGGGGACGGCGAGTTCCCCGGCGTCTGAGCGGAGGGGGACGGGGGCGGAGGGGGTGGGGTTCGAAATGCTGCCGTGTATTTGTGGGCGGCCACGCCCGTAAATATACGAT
>NZ_JAPVLU010000102.1:0-840 GCF_027158205.1 Streptomyces sp. H39-S7
ATGCACCTGCCCGAGCACGACGCCCTGCTGGCGCGGCTCGCGAACTGGGTGGCACCCGGCGGCTGGCTCGTCGTCAGCGACGCCGTCGATCTGACCACCGCCCACTCCCCGAACCCGGCCTACCGTCGCACGATGGCAGCCATGTGGCACGCGCTGAGCGACACGATCGGCACGGACATCAGCTGGGTCACCGACAGCCCGCAGCGGCTGCGGTCCCTGGGGCTGTCCGATGTCGGAGCGGAGATCTACGTGCCGCCGTTGACCCCCGACGCGCCGGTGACCGCCTTCTGGCGGGCCACCTGGGAGCGGATGCGGCCCGCCCTGGAGTCCGGCGGGCTGGTGGACGCGTCGACGGTGGACGAGGCACTGAGGTATCTGACCTCGCCGGAACTGGCGGAACTCCCCCCCGGCATGATCACCACCTGGGGTCGCCGCCCGTCCTGACGTCACCGGCGATCAACGGCGACCGCGGCCCTACGGCATCCACCACCGGCCCGCCGGCCCGCGCCACGGCTGCCCGCACCTCCTGCACCCTGGACGCAGCGCCCTCGTCGACCCCGTCATCGGACAGCGGGCTCCTCGACAGCGGGCTCCTGGGCAGCAGGTTCCTGGGCAGTCGATTCCTCGACAGCAGACTCCTCGACGGTGCGGGAGTCGGTGAGGCTCAGCGCGCCGCCCGCCGCGATCAGCCCGACGGCGACTGCGAGCAGGGCGTAGGTGATCCGTTCGCCGTGGAAGAACGACGCGACGAGGTCGCTGCTCCAGGTGCCGGCCGGGAGCTGGGTGGTGTCCATCGCGGCAAGCAGCGTGCCGACCTCCGCGGTGCCGACGCTGGAGCCG
>NZ_JAPVLU010000102.1:850-9676 GCF_027158205.1 Streptomyces sp. H39-S7
ATGGAGGTGCGGTTGCTCGGCATCGCGTCGACGAGTGCGACCGCGCAGATCGTCATCACGGTGCGCAGTCCCACGGTCATGACCACCATGCAGACGGCGATGGCGGCGTACCCGTGGTCGACGCCCCAGGCGAGACCTGCGAGCGAGCCGGCCAGGCAGGCCGCGCCGACCAGGCAGGCGATGCGGTGGCCGAACCGCCGCGCGAGCCACTCGGACAGGGGGGTCGCGGCGATCATCGTCACGATGATCGGCAGGTTGGCCAGTCCGGCCCGCACCGGGCTCCAGCCGTAGGCGTACTGGAAGTGGAGGATCAGCCCGAACATCACGCTGGCCATCGCGATGGACGTCCCGATCTGCGCGATGGCGGCGCCACGGACGGTCCCGTTGGAGAAGAGGCGCAGATCCAGCATGGGTGCCGCACTGCGGCGCTCGTGCCGCACGAACGCCATCGCGGCCGCGACGGCGCCCGCGATCGATGCGAGGGTGATCGCGGAGAGCCAGCCGTGTTCGACACCGCTGGTCAGCGAGTAGCAGGCGAGGCCGATGGCGGTGACGCTCAGGACGGCGCCGGGCAGGTCGAGCGCGTCCTTGGTCAGGCCTTCCGGTCGGTCGGCCGGTACGCCCAGTCGGACGCCGATGCACGCGATCACTGCGATCGGAGCGTTGACGACCAGCAGCCACTCCCACCGCACATGGGCCAGCGCGGTGCCACCGAGCAGGGGCCCCAGGACGAAGCCGGACATGCCGACGATGATCATCAGCGTCATGGCGCGCATGCGCAGGGCCTTGTCGTCGAACAGGCGAAAGACCAGGGAGTTCGTGATCGGGGCCATCGCCGCGGCGGCGATGCCGAGTGCGGCCCGCAGGGCGATGAGCTCGCCTGCCGTGGTGACGAGGACGACGCACAGGCTCAGCGAGCCGAACACGGCAAGTCCGACCAGCAGCACCCGGCGGCGGCCGAGCCGGTCGGCCATGGACCCGGCGGTGAGCAGCAGGCCGCCGAAGGTCAGTGAGTACGCGCCGGTGACCCACTGCAGCGCGGTCGTCCCGCTGCCGAGGTCGCGGCCGATCGTGGGCAGCGCGATCGACAGCAGCGTGTTGTCGACCATCTCGACGAAGAAGGCCAGGCACAGGGCAGCCAGGGGGATCCACGCCGCGCGTAGGGACGGGTAGGTGCGCGACGGGGGTTGCAGCGTGGCGGTAGTCATGGCGATCCTCCGATCGAACGGCGTTCGGCTATCGAACGGCGTACGATGAGTTACGATAGAACAACGTTCGATGCTGTGCAAGACGCGATGGGATGTGAGCCATGACACGCCTGCAGAACCGCCCGGGTCAGGGGCGTCGACGGGCTTCCCACTCGATGGAGTCCGTGCTCACCGAGGCGGTGGCCCTGCTCGACGAGGCCGGAGCGCCGGCGCTGACGTTCCGGGCGCTCGCGCAGCGCCTCGGCGGCGGCGTCGCCAGCATCTACTGGTACGTCGCGAGCAAGGATGAGCTGCTCGACCGCGCCACCGACCACGTGATCGGCGCGGCACTGGCTGACGTCGAAGGACTCCCCGGCAGCGACGACCCGATCGACGACCTTCGCCAGATGGCCTTGACGCTGTTCGACGCGATCGTGGAGCGGCCTTGGCTGGGCGCCTACTTCATGCGCAACACCGACACCCAGAGCAACTCCTTGCGCCTGTACGAACGGCTGGGCCAGCAGACCCTGCGTCTTGAACTCAATGCGCGCCAGCGGTTCCACGCCGTGTCCGCGATCATCGGGGTCGTCGTCGGCTCCGCCATCGACATGGGGCAGGAGCCGCCCCAGGAGATCCTCGACGGCACCGTGGGCCGCGAGGAGTTCCTCGGCCGATACGCCCACGCCTGGCGGAGCCTGGACCCCGCGGAGTTCCCGTTCGTGCACGAGATCGTCGACGAGTTCGACGGCCACGACGACGCCGACCAGTTCCGCTCCGCCCTCGAGCTGACCTTGACGGGCCTGCGACTGCAGGCAGGAACCTGAGCAGGTCGGGCTGCATCCGGCCCCGCCCCATCGCGCAGTGACCTCACCCCTCGGCCGTGGCGCTGCGCACGACGGTTGCAGGTGCCCGAGTCGTGCCAGGACATCTGCCAGTCCCCGCGGCGGACGACGACATGCGGGCCGGCCATGCTTTCGCCGGCCCGCGCGCAGCAAGTGCCGCCCTTGCGGCCGCCACGGTCACCGCGTGGAGGCATCGATCGGGCCGCGACGGGCCGGTCAGGCGCCCTGACGCCGATCAGCGAGGATGTCACGGGCGGCCCGGCTGCCCGAGGCGAGCGCTCCTTGCACCGATCCCGTGGCGCGATGATCACCGCAGATGTAGCGACCCGGCTCCAGCCGGGTGCCGCGCATCAAGGGATGCGGACTCGTCATGGCGGGCAGCGCGTCGATGACGGTACGACAGCCGATGTGTTCCCAGTCGCTGGTGTCGGTGCGGTAGAGCTCAGCGAGGCGGGAGCGCACCGCGGCCTCCTGACCGGGGGTCTCGGGGGCGAGCAGCGAGCTCGAGATCAGCGCCCGTCCGTCGGTGCTGTAGGTCGGCGCGACCTCGGTCAGGACCGAGGTGTGCAGCAGCATCCCGGCCCCGTCGACGAGGAGGGTGGGCTCGGCGAGGGGCGAACGAGCGGCCGCGTGATAGTGCGTGGTGACGCTGCGTCCGGCAGGGATCTTCAGTGTGGGCAGCAGCGCGTGTGCGGCGCTCGCGCCGGTGGCCACCACCACGGTGCCCGCGCTCAGGCTCGTGCCGTCGCCCAGGACGACCCCGCCGTCCTGCAGCTCCAGCACCGGGGACCGCAGGCGCACAGTGCCGCCGGGCAGGGCGGCGGCCAGCTGATCGGGCACCGCCCGGATGCCTGCCGCGGGCAGGCACAGGCTGCCGCGCAGCATGCTGCGCCAGACCAGGTGGAAGAAGCGGCTGGAGGTCTCCAAGCCGTCCTCGAGGAACACCCCGGCCAAGAACGGGCGAAGGAGAGTTTCAATGAGCGCGGAGGAGACACCGGCTGCGGACAGCGCGGCCCGCGTCGTCCTCTCCGGGCCTCGGCGCAACAGCGCCGGAGGTGCCAGCAGGTCCCGTGCGCTGAAAAGGGCAAGAGCCCCCAGGTCGCGTGCGGAGGCGAAGCGTCCGGGGATCAGGTCGGCGACGGGGTGCGGGCGTCGGGTCGGATCGCCCAGCCGGACGCGCTCGCCGTCGTGGTCCAGCAGGAGGCCCGGGGTGAAGGGTCGAAGTCTCAGGGCGGCGAGGTCGAGTCGTCGTTTCACCTGCGGATAGGAGGTATTGAATACCTGGAAGCCCCGATCGAGGCGGAATCCGTCCACGGTGTCGGTACGCATCCGCCCACCCACCGCGTCCGACGCCTCCAGCAGCCGCACGGTGAGCCCGGCCCGCAGGAGATCCGCGGTGCAGGCCAGTCCGGCGAGGCCGGCTCCGATGACGATGACGTCGCTGTGCGCTGCTCCACTGGATGCCACGAATCCGCCTCCATCCGCCCGATCCCCCTGCCGTCGTCACGCTACCCCGAGGGGTCGACGAAGCGCGGCACGCCATCCGGGCACGTGGCAGCACGTCACCGGAAGGGGCGGATGCCGAACCCGCACCGGTCCGACGATCACCCGTCCCGGTAGGCCGGGTACGGATGAGGTACGGCGGGACGGGCCAGGTCAGTAGGCGTCGTGCCGACGCAGAGAGCTCGGGCGACCGTCAGGATCGGCGATGATCCGGTAGAGCGGGTCGGTCAGGGTCCTGGTGACGCGGGACAAGCGCGGCGGGTGATAGGTGCGCAACCGTCCCGACGGTCGAGGACCGTGGCGGCCGCCGTCGTGCCAGGCGTCCAAAGTGGCGGCCGAGTCGGCATAAGCCGCAAAGGCGCGGCCCAGGTCGCAGAGCGCTGCCGCCTCCCGGTCCCCCTCACGATCAAGGTGTTCGAGATTCAATGACAACCGCAGCTCGCGCGCGAAGACCCGCGCTCCGTCACCCAGGCCGCCCGGGTCCATGGGTTCACGCGAGTCACGGGTCTCGTCGAGGACCGCGCAGCTGAGCTCCGAATCGTGCGTCCAGGAGCGCCGGTTGACGTTGTCGGAGCCGACCGACGCCCAGACATCGTCGATGACACAGACCTTGGCATGGACGTACACCGGTGTGCCGGCGTGGTTCTCCAGGCTGTAGACGGCCACCCGGTCACCGCCCGCCTGTCGCAGGACTTCCAGGGCCCGGACCCGGCCCAGCAGGTTCATCGGTGTGCTGATCCGGCCTTCCTGGTCCGGCAGCGGCGGCAGGACGGCGATCATCCGCAAGCCGGGATGGTCCGCAAGGGCCCGCGCGAAGGGCCGGACGGCGACCTCCGACCAGAGGTACTGATCCTCCAGGTAGATCAGCTCACGTGCCCGCCGCAGGGACTTCCCATAGGCGCGGGCGATGCTGCGCTCCCCGTCGGGAGCGAACGGGTAGCCCCGCAGCGCGCGGTTCGGGTAGGTGCGCAGGATCTGAACCGTGTGCGAACCGCGCGGCTCGGGGTCGGGTTGCTGCTCCGGCAGCGGGTCCGCCTTCGTGTCCTCCCTGCGCAGAGCCGCCCGCAGCCGGCTGCTCGGGCTGCGACTGAGCGGTGCCGGGTCCGTCCACCGCTCACGGAACGTGGCCTCGACGTCGCCGACGGCGGGCCCGTCGTGCCAGGGCGGGCGGGGACCGTAGGCGTCGGCGATGGGCTGCGCCAGCGGGTCACCCTGGTGACTGGCGTCGTCCCGACGGCTGTGGCACAGATCGATGCCGCCGACGAAGGCCACGTCCCGCTCGGGCCGACCCGGGTGGCGCAGCACCACGAACTTCTGGTGGTGCGAGCCGCCCGGCCGCACCCGCATGTCGAGCAGGCATTCGCCACCTGCCTCCTCGATCTCCTCCCCCAAGTGGTAGTTCTCCTGTTCGCTGAACTGGAACCGGTCCAGGTGCGAGCGCCACACCAGCCCCTTGACGATCACACCGCGACGTGCGGCGTCGCACAGCACGTCACCGATGGAGCTTTCCGAACCGTCCAGCAGTTCGTCCGGGTCACCCCGCCAGTCCGTGAACATCAGCAGGTCTCCGGCCTGCTGCGCCCGCACGGCCTCGAGCAGCTCGGCGAAATACGCCGCTCCGTGGACCAGGGGGCGGACGTCGTTGCCCGTGGACCACGCGGCACCGTCGGCATGGCGGCGGTCCACTCGCGTCGCGGTGTTTCCCCGCTGAGCGGGGGTGAGCAGCCAGTAGGCGAGTTCCACGTCGTGCTCCTCTGATGGACGACCCTTCCGGGATCTCCTCATGGAACCGCTACCCGATGAGCGCGTGACCACGCGATTCCTGCTCCGACGATCCGGCGGCGCCCTGTCGCGAGGTCACTCGAAGGGGCGTCGGCGGCCCGGATCCGATCCCGGGCCGGCCGCGCCACCGAGGTCGCCCCTCGGGCAACGCCGGGGCATGGCGTACGGGCGTCGCCGGTCCGGGATCAGGCGCGGCGATGGTCCGACATCACCTCGACGAGAACCCGCCGACTGGACTCCGCCTTCGCCGCATCGCCCCCGATGTTCTCGGCGAGGACGAGCAGCGCCTTCCACGTGAGCCAGCCCCGGGCCCGCGCCCAGGTCCCCTCGTCCTGGCTGACAGCCCGCCGGAATACCTCACGGCTCCTACCGGTGAACATCCCCCAGGTCATCACGAGATCGCAGGCCGGGTCACCGACACCGGACGTCCCGAAGTCGATGACGGCGGTCAATTCGCCACCGGAGACGAGCAGGTTCCCCTCGGCGATATCGCCGTGGAACCACACCGGCGGGCCCGCCCACTCCGCCTCCAGAGCCTCGTCCCAGATCGCGCGGGCGTGTGCGGTGTCGACATACCCGTCGAGCACGGAGAGGCAGCGCCGGGTCTCCTCGTCGTAGAAGGCCGGCGAAGCACCCCGATGGAAACTGTGGGCACCGGCGACCGGACCACCCGTGGTGTCACATTTGTGCAGGGCGAGAAGGAAATCGGCGACGGACTCGGCGAACCGAGGCAGATCCGCGATCTGGCCCACGGACGCGGTCTCCCCATCGATCCAGCCACGCACCGACCACGGGTGCGGATAGCCCTCACCGGGCTCGCCCCGGCCCAGGATCTGCGGGACGGGCACGGGCAAGTACGGTGCCAGACGAGGCAGCCAGGTGTTCTCCTTGTCGACGGCCGGGACGTAGGCGGCCTGGGTCGGCAGGCGTACGGTCATCTGCTCGCCGAGCCGGTACGTGCGGTTGTCCCACCCGTCAACGGCGACCGGCACGACGGGCAGGTGGGCCCACTGCGGGAACTGGGCCCGCACAAGGCGGCCCACCAGAGCAGCGTCGATTCCGGCCCGGCCGTCCGGCGCGGCATTCGGAGATCCTGTCGGCTTCGTCATCGCACAGGATCATTCCGTCTCACGCACACCACCCACAACGGGATTGTTCTCCACCCAGCGGATCGGGCAGGACACGCTCGGCCACCCTCGCGGCGCCCACCTCCGTTGCGGTCAGGAGCGACCCGACGCCTGCCGGCCGGCCGATCTTGCCTCACCACGCCACGTCCTGGTCCAGCAGCCGCAGGCGACCAGCGCCGCGCCGATGCACCGACCAGGCACCGGTCCGATCCGGCTGCGCCAGGGCAGGGGTGGCCGCACCGATGCAGCCACCCCTGTTCGGCACTGTCCGCGGTCATCGGCGGGGACCCGGGGCTGCTGCCGCAGACCTTGAGGCCCCGAGGGACGACGACGCGCGCGACTCCGCACCGACTGTCCGGCTCCCCCACCCGCCTCGGTCGGGCGGGCGGTCGGGCGGATCAGCGCAGGCCGGCGAAGAGATCGTTCTCAGGTACGGCCGCACCGTCGGCGTCCTTGACCCGTACGAAGGTCTCCATGCCCATCAGATCGCCGAACCTCTCCTTGCCCATCTTGAGGAAGAAGATGTTCTCGCCCTGACTGGCGTGCGCGGCCAGCGCATCGAACTTCTGCCCGCTGAATGCGGTGGTGTCCACCCACGTGCTGATCTCATCGTCGGGGAGGCCGATCTCGGCCATCGCGGCGGCCTCGGCAGGATCCGGCTCCGGCATGTCCGGATGAAACTCGCGCATGATCTCCCCGAAGCGCTGCATCGCCGAGCGGGGCATCGTCGTCCAGTACACCTTCGGCGTAAGCCCGGTCATCTCCAACGCCGCCATCGTGATGCGGTGGGCCTGGATGTGGTCGGGGTGGCCGTAGAAGCCGTTCTCGTCATAGGTGACAACCACATCAGGTCGATAGTGCCGCATGAGTTCCGCAAGCCGGGCGGCACCTTCCTCCACTGGGGTCTGCCAGAAGGATCCCGGGGCCTTGTTGCTCGGCCAGCCCATCATCCCGGAGTCGGCATAGTCCAGCATCTCCAGATCGCTGACCTTCAGGACGTCACAGCTCGCCTCGAGTTCTTGCCGGCGCATCAAGACGACGGCCGCCGGATCATGCCCGGCATCACCCGGCTTGACACCCCCTGGCCCATCACCACAACCGCCGTCGGTACACGTCACCAGAACCGTGCGGATGCCTTCCGCCGCGTACCGCGCGAGGACCCCTCCGGTTCCGGTGGCCTCGTCGTCCGGATGTGCGTGTACTGCCATCAACGTCAAGGGTCGGTCAGTCATGAAACAGTCCTCCTGCAGAAGTAAGGCGCGCGGCAGGCCTACCGCGATCTTGGGGCCCGGATTCAGGTGGAGCGGGCGACCGCGTGGTCTCCGTGTCCCCGCCCCTGCGGTGCCGGTCCCTCGATCATGCAACTGTGCCGGCCGGACTGAATGTTCCCGACCCGGCCGCCTGACTCCGTCCCCCGGCTCCGACACGTCACCGTTGGTTCTGCTACTGCCGGTTCGTTTGCACCGACCGCACGGGAACCCCGACGCAGACACAGCCGCCACATCCCGCGTGTTCTCAGCGCCGGGCCGAAAGACACGTCCGTCCACACCCCGCAGTTGACCGACCGACGTCCGCGCACATGTCCGCGTCGGCACCCGCCCATCGCTTGTGGCGCGCCCGCCCATGGCGAGCTACCGGTGACACTCCGCGACGTCCTCATTCGCCAAACGAGGGTGATCGCGGACGCCAGGTGAATGAGGACGAGAGCCGGGGAAAGGCTGCAGATATGACGACGACGCTCGGTGCCTTTGTCCTCGGTACCCCCGATCCACCCGCCCTGGCCGACTTCTACCGCGCCCTTCTGGGCTGGGAGGAGGTCGACCGCGAGCCGGAGTGGGTCCGTCTGAGGGCTCCGGGGCAGGAACGCCCCGGCCTCAGTTTCCAGTTGGAGGTTGATCACACTCCGCCCGTATGGCCACAGCGTCCGGGTACTCAGCAGATGCAGGCGCATCTGGACCTACAGGTCGATGACCTGGAGACGGAGACCGAGCGGGCTTGCTCCCTCGGTGCGACGCTGCAGGAGGTTCAGCCGCAGAAGGACGTGCGGGTCCTCCGCGACCCTCACGGCCATCCGTTCTGTCTCTTCCTTCCGGGCGCCTGAACGCCACAGGCTTGTCTCCCAGAAGATGGTCCGGACGCACAGGGCGCGTGGGCCCGGGACGGTCCACGTCGACGGGTGCTGTACGGCCGGCCATGACCGTAGCGCTCGGGCACACCCCGCGTCCGCTCGCTGCCCCGCGTCGCCACTCCAGGGCCCTCCGCGCAGCCGACGTGGGCGGGTCGGCGTCCCGCCGAGACCAGGTTCGCTGCCGTGCTCGGCGCGCTGATCCGCAATCGCGGCTTCGGCGTCCGTGAACTGCCGTTCATGGGACTGTCCCTCACCAC
>NZ_JAPVLU010000102.1:9686-12573 GCF_027158205.1 Streptomyces sp. H39-S7
TCACCACACTGCACGGAATGGTGTGGCGCTGGGACCCGAGTCCGCACCGTCGACAGCAACTGTCCGCCATAGCAGGTCCACTGGGCTGGACCCTGCCCGATCTCTTCGCAGCCGCCGACGAGCCCTACCCGGAGGGACTCCGCCCGATGGTGCACTGCCACCACCTCGGGCGGGTCTTCACGGCGGTCATCCCCTTGACCACCGCTCAGCTGATCGAGACGGCACAGGAGGCGGATCGGCTGAGCGTGCGTGAGGACCATGGCGTTTGGCAGCCGGTCTCGCAAGGCTTTGGCGAGGAGTGCCCGGACCTCCCCTGAGGGCTGGGATTGTCCTGGTGCCCTCTGGCGTGGATGGGCGCCCGCGAGCAGGCGCGACCTGAACATGCGAGCCACCCGTCCCGAAGCCGAGGTACCGGGAGCTCACGGCTCGGCTTCCACCGCCCGCAGTCGGGCGTAGGCTGTGGCGGCGACCCGCCCCGGTTCCTCGGTCACCGGTCCGGATCCCTGAACCACAGCCGGACTGGCAGGACTGATCGGTCTGGCTCCGCGTCGCCGGCGCAACCCGAGGGATCCCGCGGCACCGGGCGCCTGGGGAGATACATGACCACAACCTCGAGGCACTACGGACTCTGGCGCTGATCTTGTGACGGCCGCAGCCGGCAGACATGAGGGATGCCCAGTGGTGGTCGACGATGATGCGGGGATGACTGATCAGGGCTGCGCCGCAATTCCGGCGCTGGTATTCGATGAGGAGCACATATCCGTGCTCGTCGGTGGCTCGGTGATCGCCGGACCGTTCATGGTGGGGGGCGCCGGCATCGTCATAGGCCCGGCGGGGACGGTGATCATCGTGGAAGCGAGTGACGCACCCGCCAGGAGCGGTGTGTGGAGCGCTGAGGAGGTCCGTCTGAACGGGCCCCGCACCGGCCCCGGTCACCGAGCGACTGATGGGGTCGCCCTGGGGCAGGGAAGGAGGCTCGTTGCCGATCCACATCGCGGTCCGCCTCGAAGAAGAGGTCCTGGACCTGGGCACTGCCAAGGTGAGCCAGGCCGGCACATCCGACGGCGTTCTCACCCACTGCAAACTGCGGTTCGAAGCACCCTTGAGTCGCCAACTCCTCAACCGGGTAAGCCCACCACGTTCCCCGGTGGACCTGCCGGGCCTCGAGTGGCTCAGGAATGTGAACGGTGACCGTGCGGCAGCGCTGGAACAGTTCGTCACCGGCTGGTACCCCGCCGCAGGCGCCACCGAACCACCTGCCGCCTGCTCTCCCTCGCGGCTGCCTGCTGGACTGAGGCAGCTGTACCGGCTCGCGAAGCAGCGGCCGGGCGCCCTCGGAACCCAGAACAGCATCCTGCCCGCGCCAGACCTGCACACCGATCATCTTGGGGAGATGCTCGTGTTCGGCGTCGAGAGCCAAGGAGGGTTCTTCTGGTCACTCCTGTGGACGCTAGACCCGCCTGAGGCCGATCCGACTGTCTGGTTCCGTGAATTCGATGAGGAGCCGATCGTAGAACAAGAGCCGCTCAGCGGCTTCCTGATCCAGTTCTCCCTCTTCGAGGCTTCCATGAGCGCCGACTACCGGGCGCTGCCGCGCAGACTCACGGCAGCACAGGTCGCTCGGTTCACCGAAACGCTGCACCTTGTACCCCTACGCCCTTTCTGGCCGTGGGCACCCACTCACTTCTACGTGGCCCCGGGCCTCGTCGTGCATGTCAGCAGCGAGGACGGCGAGGAATTCGATGTCTGGGCCGGGGCCAGCCACCGGAGCGCCCTGGCACCGCTGGCCGACCTGCCAGTCGACTGGACCCGCTTCGACGGCTGACATCACAAGATCAGCGACAGAGTCGAGTTACGCGATCGTCCACACGGCTCCGCGAACAAGCGGCCCCGTCAGGCGCACATCGAGCGGAAGAGCGGTGCGCATCAATTGATTTCTGGCCCGCGTGCGGACCTGGCACGCTGTGGGCATGCACGATCACCTCCCGCCCGCGGTCCCGACCCCGGTTCCCGATGTCGTCGGCGTCCTCGAGACGCACCTGACCGTGGTGTGCCCGGATACCAGGGCCGATCAGCTGGCGCTCTGGGCCGGCGGGCGTGGGCTGGGCTTCGTGCACATCGTGCTGGCTCGCGGGCGGACGCGTTCGCAGTACATGGTGAACCTTGCCGGTGAGGGTTCGGCCGACGCGCAGATTCGCGAGGCAGCAGGTGTCGCAGCCGATCTGACGGCCGACGGCTTTCGGGTGGTCCGTCTCAAAACGGAGACGGTCCCCTGGGCCGAGGGGGTGCCTCACGATGACGCGACGGCCGCTGCCCAGGATCCCGCCCGATACTTCGAGCACCACGTCAAACTGCTGCTGCCGGCGGGCCAGGCTCGGACACCGTTGGAGGCGCTCGTGCTTCCGCACGGCGCGCATGTCTCCTGGAATGCCCGCCGCGTCCGGGATGACGGCCAGGTCGAACGGTTCGTCACCCAACGGTGTCACGGTGTGGGCCGCACCACCGCCGACCAGCGCGTGTCGGGGCTCCTCCAGGACCTGCGCGCCGCCGCTTTCCCCATCCTCGAGGTGGAGCGTGAGTTCGTCGTCAGCGACACTAATCTCGCCCTGGACAACGGGTGGATAGGCCAGGAGTCCTCATCATGATGTCCTCTTCCGACGACCCTGCGAAGAACTGGGAAAGGCTGGGCTACGGCTCCACCGATATCCCGCATGTCGCGCTCGATGAAGCGACACGGCTCCGAGCGGATCTGCCGCGGACTTTGCGCCCGGCACCCCCCGGCACCGAGCAGCCGGCGATCTTCGATCCCGCGCTGAAGCAATTTGCCAACGCTTACCGGGCGGGAGACCCCCGGTTCAGGAACGCGGCGAAAGCCCGAGCCTGGCAC
>NZ_JAPVLU010000102.1:12583-13117 GCF_027158205.1 Streptomyces sp. H39-S7
AGACATCAGGACGTACGACCGGCTGCCAGGCCGCCGCCTTCTGATGCCCTGGACGGCTGCGGGAACCGCAGGCGGCAGCATCCAACTCGACCTGGTGTTCAACGAGCCACTGCCCATCGTGGCCGAGCCCACCGACCTGCGACCGCTGGGGGACGGCCCCGGCTCCCGACTCCTCGCCGCCTCACCCGAGTTGTCCCTGGCCTGGAAACTCCTATGGCTGGTCAGCGACGCATACCCGCAGGGCAAGGACCTGTACGACGCGGTTCTGCTGGCCGAGCACACACCCCTGGCCTACGAGGTGCTGCGCGATGCCTTCGTCGTCGGCGGTTTCGAGGGACTGCGGCCGCCCGGACGGTGGTGGTTCGCAACTCTGGACGTGGGCAACGAGTGGGAGCACTTCACTGCCGAACACCCGTGGGTGCAGGAGACCGCCGACCACTTCAAGGACCGGCTCGACCGACACCTGACACCGCTCCTCGATGCGGCAGAACAGCACGACCCCTACACCCAGTGGGCCCACTGGCTGCACCCGCT
>NZ_JAPVLU010000103.1 GCF_027158205.1 Streptomyces sp. H39-S7
CGGGGACGGCATCGCCGTGCGGATCCGCGCTGCTCGACGAGCACGGACCCGCACGGCCTTGATGTGATGGCTTTTCGCTGAGCGGAGGGACCGTCAGAACTGCAGGGGGTCCGTGAAGACCTTGTTGCTCTCGCTGAGCGACAGGCGGCTCTCGGTCGTCGGGACGAAGTCCCCGTCGGAGAAGTTCAGATCGAGTTCATAGCCGAACTTCCAGGTGTCGTGCCCGTTCGGCTGAATGGTGAGCCGCAGGTTGCCGCCCTGCAGTGCGTCCCAGCTGATGCCCGACCGGATCGGCAGGGGAATCGTCGTGCTGGACTGGTCGCGGAACTCTCCGAAGAACGCGGTCTTGGACGCGACGACCGTGCCCCCGGCGGTCCGCACCTGGATGGTCAGAAGGGTGTCGAAATCCTTGTTGTCATCGAGCGTGAAGAAGCTGATCGACGCGCTGGTCAGGGTCGCTCCGGCAGCGTGCGGGGTGACACCGGAGGAGGAGGTCGCGGTATGTGCCGGGGCGGCGCTCGCGGCGCTGACACCGCCCAGGATCAGGGCGGTGCTCGCCACGGTCACAGCGGCGGCTCGTGCCAGTTTCAAGCTTCGCAAGGTGGTCTCCTTGTCAGGGGCCGTACGGGTCTTGAGCAACCTGACGGCTCATCAATGTCGGCTGGTCGGGACTGCTCCGTGCTGTTCCGTCGAAGGGGCACCGGCGGACCTGTTCGTCGCTGTGCCCCCTCTGCGCAGCAACTGTTGACGACCGGGCTGCGGTTGTCGCGTCCTGTTCCGCTCAGCGGTCCAGGACCTATGGGCAGGTCGCCTGGCGGCGGAGGGAGGGGAGGGGATCGGTGGCGTCCGGGTCGTACGTAGCGGCGTGCGCGCGCGGCGGGGAGGCTGGCTGCTCCGGGGGTCGGAGGGGTCGTCGCGGGGCGCCGGCGGCGAAGGCGTCCGAAAACCGCCGTCCACACCGTTGACCCCCGGGCGGCGGTGCACCACATTACCTATCGGTAGTACTCCGCGGTAACCCTGCGCCCGGTACTCCCTGATCGTCGGCGCGTACGCCGGCAGTCGCCCGCGCTGTCGTCCGCAGTCTGCTCGAGCCGCTTCTTTCTCGTGAAGCCCGGCCGCCTTTGATGCGGCCGGGCCCCCGCCCCCACCGCTCGTGAGAAGAGAGAGCACATGCCCAAGCCTCGACATGTCATGACCGCGTCAGTTCTGGCGAGTGCGCTGGCCGTCGGTTTCACCGGCGCCACCGCTCACGCCACGTCGCCCCTGGAGTACGTGGCCCTCGGCGACAGCTACAGCGCCGCCTCGGGGGTCACGCCCGTCGACGTCACCAACCTGCTGTGTTTGCGCTCCACCGCGAACTACCCCCACGTCCTGGCCTCCGCGACGGGTGCCCACCTCAAGGACGTGACCTGCGGCGCCGCCCAGACCAAGGACTTCACCGGATCTCAGTACCCGGGAGTGGCCCCCCAACTGGACGCGCTGAGCGCCGACACCGACCTGGTGACCTTCACCATGGGTGGCAACGACAACAACACCTTCGTCAACGCCATGCTCACGTGCGGCACCGCGGGCATCCTCAGCGGCGGCAAGGGCAGCCCCTGCAAGGACCAGAACGGCACCTCCTTCGACGACCAGATCGAAACGAACACCTATCCCGCACTCGTCACGTCCCTGCAGAACATCCGCGCCAAGTCGCCCGCCGCGCACGTGGCCGCCCTGGGCTACCCCTGGATCACCCCGGCCACCGCCGACCCGTCCTGCTTCGCCAAGCTCCCGCTCGCCTCCGGCGACGTGCCGTACGTGCATGCCATCCAGGCGCACCTCAACGACGTCATCAAGCGCGCGGCCCAGGAGACCGGGGCCACCTACGTGGACTTCACCCAAGCCTCCGAAGGACACGACGCCTGCAAGGCCGTCGGCACCCGGTGGATCGAGCCGCTCCTGTTCGGGCAGGGCATCGTGCCCGTACACCCCAACGCACTGGGAGAACAGCGCATGGCCGACCGCACGATGAGCGTCCTCCAGCTCGGCTGACCCGCGGAAATCCGTGAGCCTGACCCCGGCCGGATCTCCCGGCCGGGGTTCGCGGGCCACGACCCGTGAACGGGCGGCCGTCCGTCATTCGGGTCAGTGGTGCGCGCGCCAACCGGTGCCGCTGGTGCCCGGGTACGAGGATCAGGCCATGAACGAATCCCGTGTTCGGCAGGTGCGGGCAGTCCACAGCGGAGCCACCCAGGAGATTTCCGCTGACGAACCGGAGATCACGTTGCCGGGCGGGATCCCGATCACCGTCCAGGACCTGGGGGCGCCCGGCGGCGGGCTGACGCCGCACCCGCGGGCCATGGGCCGGCGCCGGGCGGGGGCCGGGCGGTGACCGCCGGGCCGGCGACGAAGGCGGATCCGCACCACGAGCTGAGCAGCGGCCGGCGCGCACAGTGGTCGTGTGCCTGGCATCAGGCGTTGGCCGTGATGATCGCGTGCGCGTTCCTGGTCCAGGTGGTGCTGGTCCTGACCGGAGGAGCGGACGCCAACTCCGGTGAGTCCGGCACGCAGGTGGGCGTCTGGACCCGGTTGGTGCGGCTGCTGAGCTATTTCACCATTCAGTCCAACCTCCTGGTCATGGCCTCCAGTGCGTTCGTGGCCCTGGCGCCCGCACGCGACGGCATCGTCCTGCGAGTTCTACGCCTGGACGCAGTACTGGGCATCGCGGTCACCGGCCTGGTCTTCGCCACGGTGCTGGCCTCAAAGGTCCATCTGACGGGGTGGGCTCTGGCCTGCACCATCGCGTTCCACTACATCGCGCCGCCCGCGGCGGTGCTCGGCTGGCTCGTCTTCGGCCCCCGCAACCGGCTCGATCCCGCCACCCTCGCCTGGTCCTTGGTCTGGCCGCTGGCCTGGATCGCCTACACCCTGGCCCACGGGGCCGTCACGGACTGGTATCCCTACCCCTTCCTCGACGTCAACCTGAAGGGCTATCCGGTCGCGCTACGCAACGTGGCCCTCGTGGCGGTCGTAACACTGCTGTTCATCGCCCTCCTGTGGTGGCTGGACCGCGTGCTGCCCCAGGCTTCCCGCCCTGTGCGTACGGGCCACGACGACCCCCGACCACGATGACCCGGACTGAGCGCCATGACGGTGCATCGCGCTGCCCGCGCTGCCCGCCCGAGTGCGTGGGGGAGTGCCTTCGGCTGACGCTTCGCCGACAGCAGGGCTCACTCCTCGCCGGAGGTCCCCTTCAGGCCCCGACGCCCGTGTTTGTCGGAGCGGCGCAGCACTTCGCCCGCGGCGAGTGTCACGGACGCCACGGCACGGACCCACCGTGGCCCACCGCGAGCGGCCCACACCACGCAGACGCATCCGCCGCCGGCGACAAGCACCAGGAGCCCGAGCAATGCCGGAACGATCACGTTCCCCACCTCTGCATTCCTATGGACGAACGGCCAGGATAGGGCGGACGGAAGGGTGTACCGGCCGTCCGGTCAGGCCATGGCCGGGGTTCGAGCCATACGGCTCCCACCGTAGGCGCCTCTACCCGGGAGGGCGTTTCATCGCGGGCCGGGGAACGGGCGCGGCGGGTTCAGCAGGGCACGCATCTGGTGGTGGTCAAGATCCACCGGGTTACAGCTCTGTCCCGGCGGGCGGCGGTCGCGAGCGGTACGGAACGATCGGGCCACCCGGTTGGCCGCGTACCCCGGCTTCGTGCGGCGGACCGTGTGCGAGCGCTGGATCCTGCCCTGGGGGGCGGAACGGTAGAGGTGCGGCGGTGGCGGGATGCGTGCGGTGGCCATGCGCGTGGGGTCGGGCTGTGTGTAACAGCATCGCACTGGCGCGCAGTTGGGCGGAACGGCTCGCTGGGTTGGACGACTCTTGGTGATCGGAAACGCTCGCTCGTACCGATTCGTACCGGGCGGCCCGTACTGCCAACCCACACCGAGGACAAAACGATGCGCGTTCACCAGCTCACCTTCGCCGTTCTGGCCGTTGCCGCAGGACTCTCGCTCACGGCATGCCAGAGCGACGCCGACGGCACGGACCAGAGCCAGGCGTCGTTCGCACCCAGCGCGTCGTCCTCGAGCAGCGCTGCGGGCTCGAGCAACTCCGGCCAGAGCGGCGGGAACGATGCTGGTGGGAAGAACTCCACCGGGCCGGGTACGGCCGCCGGGACCGGCTCCGACAAGAACGGCACGGCGGGCAGGTGCCGCACCGACGAGCTCGCGATCACGGCGATCGACAGCACCATCGACGGCGACCCCGATGGCACCGTCGCGGTGCAGTTCAAGAACCACGGTGGCCGGGACTGCACGCTCTCCGGGTACGCGGGAGTCGACCTGAAGACCAGCGCCGGGTCTCTGCCCGCGAAGCGCACCGGCGAGAAGGCCGGCTCGATGACCCTGAAGAACGGGAAATCGGTGGCTTTCGGCATCAACTACCCGATCAACAAGTCGGGCGGCTCCGGCGTCCGCATCACGGGGCTGCTGGTGACCCCGCCGAACGAGACGGAGACGGTCAGTCTCGCCTGGCCGGGCGCCGCCACGCTGCCCGTCACGGACGGCTCCGGCTCTCCGGTGAAGGTCGGCCCGATCGGAAGCGCCGGTCAGGGCGGCTGACCCGCACTCCCCGTCACATCGGGCGCGCTTCGACGTTCGGCCGGGCCGGATGGGCGCTGGGGGAACACGCAGCCCCTTGTCGGGCACGTGGGGCATCCAGGGCACCAGCTCCCCCGCCCGTTTACGGGATCCCCGTCAGGCGCCCGGCTTGGCCAGCAGCAGTTCGGTGTTGTGGTCGGCGGAGCCACCCAGCTTGGCGGCGGGTGCGGCGTAGGGGTCGTTGACGGACAGCTCGCGGTAGAGGGCCGCGAGATCGGGCTCGGCGGATGAGGTGTAGTCGGTGGCGTAGGGGGCGGCGGACTCCACGAGGGTGGTGAACAGCGACAGGGTGCCGTCGTGGTTGTCGGCGATCTCGATGAGACGGGCGTGCTGGGGGAAGTCCACGTGAGAGGCGGTGTTGATCTCCCAGAAGGCCCGCTCGGGAACGGCGTGGCCGTGCGGGGTGATGCGGTTGGCGTGGGTGTGGCCGTTCACCCACGCGACGACGTTCGGGTAGCGCTGCAGGAGCGCGACCAGTTCGCCACCGGTGTGCCGGCCGTCCAGGATGTTGTACGGGTCCGGCAGGGTATTGCCCATGGTGGTGCTGGTGTGGTGGCTGAACAGGACGACCAGCTGGTCCTGGGAGCCTCGGCGTACGACGTGGCCGTCCCTGTCGTACCAGTGGGTGCTGGACGACTGGAGGACCGCCTCCAGCCACTTCAGCTGGGCCGAGCCGATGGAGCCGTCGGCCCAGCCGGCGCGATTGGTGGTGTCCAGGCTGATGCCGCGCACGCCGTCGGAGATCGGGAAGGTGTAGTAGAGCTTGCCGCTGGCGGCCGCCGCGGAGGTGAAGCCGTGGCCGTACGGGCCGGGGCCGGTGTACGCGGAGTTGAGGTGCGCCTGCGCGAACTGCTGGGGAGTGAACGGGGCACGCCGGCCGTCGGCAGTCACGTGCCGGACGGGGGCGCCGCCCTTGAGGAGTTGCAGCAGCAGCACGACCGCGGAGGCCGGGTCGTGCTGGAGTGCGCCGGCGAGCTTGGCCGCGGTGGCGTCGTCCACGCCCTCGATCTTGCGGCCGCCGGTGTAGAGCGAGTTCAGCAACCCCAGGTCCGGCAGCGTACCTTCGATGCTGTCGTCGTGGTTGCCGACGGTGCTGTACCAGGGAGTGCGCAGCCCGCTTGCGGTGAAGGGCCGCCCGGCTGCCGACAGGAAGCCGGGCACCTGGGGGAAGCCGACCGCCTTGTAGTCGTCCTGGAACGAGGACTCGGGGTTCCAGTACAGCGAGGAGCCCGAGTTCTGCACGCCCTCGTACCGCGAGGTGTCGCCGGTGTTCGGGGTGATCGCACCGCCGCTCATCACCGACAGGTACCAGTCGAGTTCGACCCGCTCATGGTTGTCGGTGTTGTCCCCGGTCGCCATCACCAGCGAGAACGGCAGGCCCGTGTAGGGGCCGCCGGGAAGGGAGTTGACGCGGTCGACGAGGGAGGCCGCGCCGCGCGCGGTGAGCGCCTCGTGCGGGCGGTAGGCGGAGCCGATGTACTGCGCCAGGTACTCGAAGCGCACCGGGGACTCGGTGTCGGCCAGGTGCAGGTCGGTGAACTGCACGAAGGAGGCCAACCCCGTGCGCGTGGTGTCCCGCCCGGCCGCGCCGGCGGACAGCTCGGCACGCACCACCAGCGGCCAACCCGGCCCCGCCACCAGCCTCTTGTATGTTCCGGTACCGGTCGTAGCCGCGACCTGGGCGAGCGTACTGCCCTCGATATCGACCGCTCGTGCGGCGCTGAGGGCAACAGCCCGGTCCCGAGCGGCGGCCGACGCGTACGGCGCGTCCATCAGGCTCAGGGCGGCTGCCGCCGCAGTGGCAGCCGCACCGGTGAGGAACTGGCGTCTGCTGTGAGCGCTCATGGACAGGTCTCCTGACGGTGGGCTGTGCCGGGTCGCGCGGCCGCTCCGCGCCCCTACGTATTACCAGCCGGTAGCGGCCCCCTGCCACAGTCCTGCCGGGACTTCATGGAAAGTTGGCCACGGAGTCAGCGCGCGAATCCGTGAACGGCCTTCCCCTGCACATCGATTCGGAGTCGCCGCGTACGCGCCCAGCGCTTGGGCAGCGGCTGGGAGGCAGTGGGCAGAACGAACTGCCCGCTCTCTGGAAGTTGGTGCCGGCCTGCTGGGTGGGCCGGCCGAGAAACTGACGCCGGCTGTCCCGATGGTGCGGACGCGGGCGGCCGGGTGAGCCGTGCCGGCCCGGCCAACCCAGACGTAATATCACCGATTGATAACGGGTCTAGTCCATAATTCGGATGCTGTTCACATCCGGGCAGTCGCAGAGCGCCCTGGCGCTTCCCCGCGTGCTGGAGGGTCGCTACGTCCACCGCAGCCGATCGCCCCGCTGCCAACCTCGTTGCGCCTCCCATCAGGAGTCCTCATGCCCATGTCCCGACCGGTCCGGATCGCGATAGCCGCCGCGACGGTGGCCGCCACGCTGGTGCCCCCGTTGGCCGCAGCCCACGCCCAGGCGCCGGGCGTCACCGCGTCCGCGAGCGCGTACAAGGGGCTGCCGGATGGCACCAAGACGGCGAAGTCCCTCGTCATCGGTGTCGACGGCACGCGCTACGACAAGCTGCTCAAGGCCGATGCTCCGAATATCAAGGCGCTGGCGGCTGGCGGCATGACGGCCACCAGCAACCTCTACGCCAACCCGCTGTCCCCCACGGTCTCCGGCCCCGGGTGGTCGACGATCGCGACGGGCGTGTGGCCGGACAAGCACGGCGTCAAGGACAACACCTTCGCCGGCTCCCACTACGACGCCTACCCCGACATGGCCACCCGCCTGGAGACCGCCACCCCGGCCGCCTCCACCTTGGTCGCCGCCTCGTGGAACCCCGTCGCCGACACGATTTTCTCCAGCAGGACGGACCTGCGCATCCCGGAGAGCGAGAACGACGTCAAGACCGCGTCGGATGCGGCTGACTACCTGGCGCACGGCAACCCCGACAGCACGTTCCTGCACTTCGACGAGGTCGACGAGGCAGGCCACTCCTCCGGTGGAGGCAGCCAGGCGTACCTGGACGCCATTCACCAGGCCGACGCCCTCGTCAGGCAGGTCGTGAACGCCGTGCGGTCCCGTCCGACGTACGCCCAGGAGAACTGGCTGATCGTCCTGACCACCGACCACGGCCACACGGACGCCGGCGGTCATGGTGGGAACACCGCCGCGGAAAGGCAGACGTTCGTGATCGCCGACGGCTCCGGCTTCACCCCGGGCTCGACTCGCTACGACGTCAAGCTCGTCGACATCGCGCCGACCGTCCTCAAGCACGAGGGGGTCGTCATCAACCCCGCCTGGGGCCTGGACGGAAAGCCGATCGACGAGATCACCCCGGACGCGTTCGACACGCGCCGCGGCGCGCTGCAGACCCGCACCGACGAGACCGGCATTCCGGCCGCCACCAAGGGCTACACCCGCCAGCCGCCCGCCGGCTGGAGCATCGACAACTCCGCGATGCCGACCGGCGGCGTGACCGAATGGCGCGGCTGGTCGTTCGCCACCGACGAGTTCTGGACGGCCGCGCAGCTGGGCCAGGGGCGCGAGACCAACGTTCGGGCGCGCAACGTCTTCGCCGTCGCGGATTCCGACGAGTGGGACGACAAGGCCCACGGGACGGGTCCGTTCGATTCGACGCTGGTCAGTCCCGTGTACCAGCTGCACGGTGCGGCCACGGCAGCCCTGAGTTATGCGAGCAACTATGTGGTCGACGGCCCGCAGACCGGTGACGTCCATATCTCCTTCGACGGCGGCGCACCCCAGCTCGTCAAGTCCTACCGCTCGAACTCCAATACCGTCGAGCACCTCACCGTGCAGGTCCCGGCCGGCGCCACCACCGCGCAATTGCGCTTCCGCTACACCGGCACCAACAGCGCCTTCTGGACCGTGGACCAGGTCGTCCTCCAGCCGTAACGCCCGTGGCGGGCACCCCTCGTCCCGGTCGCGGACCGTGGCCGCAGGAGCGCGCCCGGCCTGCCAGGGTCTCGGGACACCGCAGGAAGGCGGTGGCCCGAGACCGGGCCGAGAGCGGCCGGGACCGGCTGAGAGCGGCTCGGGACGTGAGGCGGAAGGAGCAGCGGGGACCGCCTCCAGCCCCTTGCCGTGGTCGTGCATGGCGAAGGAACCACGTGCAGCAGACCACCGCTGGGGTTGGTCGGTTTGTAGCCGGGCCCGCAACCGCGGGCTGCGCGTCGCGCCGCGCGGACAGCGGGGCGGTGTCGACCGGGTACCAGGCCAGGCGCCGGTGGCTTTGGTCCATTCCGTGGCAAGCACGTATCGCAACGGCCGCACGACCGGTCGCAGCCCGGCCTGTGGGTGACACTGGTGGAGTGATCGTCGAACGCGCTTATGCGCATCTCTCCTCGAACGACGACGAGGAGAAGTGGCCTTGGTCGTTGCCCTGCGTCCGGCAGTTGCTGAACGAAGGACTGCGTTTCGCCGCGCCGGTGACCTTCCTGGTCGGCGAGAACGGTTCGGGGAAGTCAACGGTGGTCGAGGCGCTGGCGGAGGGATTCGGTCTGGACTCCTACGGCGGCTCCCATGACTGGCGCTACGCGTCTTCGCGGGAGAAGTCGGTGCTCGGTGCGCGGATGAAATTCGACGCCGCCGCGCGAGGACGACGCATGGCCACCAGTTGGTCGGCGCGCAAGGGATTCTTCCTGCGGGCCGAGACCGCGCTGGACGCCCTGGGCAGGGAGGGGTTCTCGCCGGACTCCGTCAGCCATGGCGAAGGATTCCTCGCCGCCTTCCGCGGGAAGTTCCTGCACGCCGGGCTCTACGTCCTCGATGAGCCGGAGGCAGCGCTGTCGTTCTCTTCGTGTCTGGAGTTGATCGGACACATCGACCGGTTGTCCAAGGAGGGCGGTCAGGTCATCTGCGCCACGCACTCCCCGCTGCTCACCGCCCTGCCCGGAGCGGACATCATCGAGGTCGGCGAGCACGGCATGCGCAGGGTCGCCTGGCAGGAGCTTGGCATCGTGGACCACTGGCGCCGCTACCTCGCCAACCCCAACGCCTACCTTCGGCACATCGTCGAACCGTAAGAGCCTGTGTCTCGGCCCTGGAGCGATCAGCAGACAGGACTTGCCTGTGCCGTGCCGGAGTCGCCGCTCCGCTAAGGCCTCTTGTGAGAGTGCCGACGGGCCGGACGAAGTGTTTCCCAGGTCCGGCCCGTCCGCTCGCCTCTACAGGTCGAGCTGATACTGCAGTGTCGTGTGCGTGGGCAGGTAGCCGAGGCTGTCGCTGATGTGTCTCATGTGCGTGTTGCTGTCGGCGGTGTCGGTCAGGAGGCCTCCGAGGTCCGGATAGCGCCCCTTGGCTTGGCGGATCGACTCGGCTTTCATCCAGCGGCCGAGGCCGTGTCCGCGGTGCCCAGGCAGCACGCCGGTGCCGTAGTGCTGGGCATCGCCTGTGCCGCCGCCGGGCACGACGAGTTCGGTGAACCCGGCGATCGAGCCGTTGGAGGTGTCGATAGCGACGACGGTGTGCAGGTGGTCGCCGCGCTGTTCGACGGCCTTCGCCGCAGCCCGAACCCGGTCCACGTCCCAGGTCGTGGTGCCGTGGTCGGTGTCCTCCATGGGCATGTCGTCCATGGCGCGACGCGAGTCGGCGAAGGTCTGGGCGAGATCGTCGGGGACGGTTCCCTGCCAGGACGCCAGCCGGTAGCCGGGATGCGGACGCTCAATGATCTCTGCCAGGGAGGGGATGTCCACATCGGCCAGGGGCAGGCGGGAGTACCTCAGGGTGAGGACCTTGCGGAAGCCTCGGGCCGGCAGGAAGTGGTTGCCGGGCGATCCGGCCCCGGTCTGCGCTACGACGCAGCGTCGGGTGCTGTCCCGGGCGACGGCCACGGCCGTGTCGAGGAGCTGGGAGCCGACGCCCTTGCGGCGCTCCACGGGATGAACATGGAGGGTCAGTTCGGCCAAGTGCGCTTGTCCGCCATCGAACAGGCGCAGAAAGGCCGTCCCGACAGGGTTGGCATCGGCGTCAGACGCCAACCATGCAAGGCGTCGGCTGTGAGTCCCGTGAGCGGGGTCGGTCAGTGGGGTGATGCGGAGCGACAAGGTGTCTCCGTCGTGAGGAGGCGGCAAAGGTCAGGACGCGGGCTCAACTGCTGGGCACTCCTGCGCATGTGCTCCACACCTCCTCGTCGACAGGGCCGATCCGGATCACCATGGACGGCTGGGAGAACGTAGCGGGTCTATCGGCTCCTCGGCAAAGGGTTAACCGAAGGCTGCTGCGGCCGCGGGGTCGCAGCCACTCATTGATGGCTGCGACCAGCACGGTTGCTTCGGCGGTGGCAAGACCAAAGGCAACCCCCTTGCGCAATGGTCAAGAAACGTTGACTATTGCGCGCATGCCTGCCGATGATCTCCCCGAGACGTTCCACGTCACCACTGACGAACAGCTACGCGCCGTCTCCAATCTCACCCGCCACCGGATCATGGCCGTGCTCCGCTTCGAGCCCGCGACGATTACGCAGATCGCCGCACTCGTGGGCCTCGCGAAGGGGAGTTCCAGCTATCACGTGCGGCTGCTGGAGCGGGCCGGCCTGGTGAAGGTGGTGCGGACGCGCAAGGTGCGGGGGGTCACCGAGCGGTACTACGCGATGGCGGCGCGGGCGATCGTGCTGCCGGATCCGGGCGAGGGAGGCCCGGACATGCTGATGCGCCATGCGGTGGCGGATCTGGAGGCGGCGCCGGTCAATGCCGAGCGGCACGTACGGATGGCGCATCTGAGGCTGACCGGAGAGCAGTTCACGGAGTTGGGGGAAAGGTTGCAGGCACTGGCGGATGAGTACCGGGAGCTGTCCGATCCGTCGCTGCCGGACGCGTCACTCGTCTTCGCACTTTTCCACCCGGCACCACGCGACCAGGCAGAGGGGAATGCCAAGTGACCGAATATGCAGGGACGTTGCCGACCGGGTTCGGGCGGCTGTGGACTGCGCAGACGGTGTCCTCACTCGGCGACGGCGTGACGCATGCCGCGCTGCCGCTGCTCGCGTTGACGTTGACGCGCGATCCGATGGCGCTCGCCGTCGTCACGGCCGCCGGGACGCTGCCGTGGCTGCTGTTCGGGGTGCTCGGCGGTGCACTGGTAGACCGCTGGGACCGTCGGCGCACGATGTGGGTCGCGGACGCGGCACGTGCGGTTCTGCTCGCGATACCGGCGGCAGCGGCCGTGC
>NZ_JAPVLU010000104.1 GCF_027158205.1 Streptomyces sp. H39-S7
ACCCTGAGAGCCGGCCGCGCGGGGTGGGGGACCGGAGGGCCCCGGCCCCCGCCCCTAGGCCGGGAGCACAGGATCCGCCGGATGCGGAGCCATCGGCAGCAGCGAAGCCAGCCGCGCCTCACACAGCTCCACCAGCCGCCCGTACCCCGCCGCCCCCATGAGTTCCGTCAGCTCCGGCCGGTACGACACATAAACCGGCTCCCCCGCCCCATGCGCCGACGTCGCACTCGTGCACCACCAGTGCAGGTCGTGCCCACCCGGCCCCCAGCCCCGCCGGTCGTACTCGCCGATCGACACGACCAGGACACGCGTCTCGTCCGGCCGGTCCACCCAGTCGTACGTCCGCCGGATCGGCAGCTGCCAGCACACGTCGGGCTTCGTCTCCAGAGGCTCCTTGCCCTCCCGCAGAGCGAGAGCGTGCAGCGCACACCCCTGCCCGCCGGCGAATCCGGCCCGGTTGCTGAAGATGCAGGCACCGTCGACGACGCGGGTCTGACGTTCACCGTCCTCGTTGACCATGGCCCAGGCGCCGGCCTTCTTCGTTCCCAGGCCGTGGAACTGCCAGGTCTCGGGCGTGAGCCGGGCGGCGTGGCCGGCGACGCGCTGCTCGTCCTCCTCGTCGGAGAAGTGCGCGCCCAGCGAGCAGCACCCGTCGGCGGCGCGGCCGGCGACGATGCCCTGGCACCCCTGCCCGAAGATGCATGTCCAGCGCGAGGTGAGCCAGGTGAGGTCGCACCGGAACAGCTGCTCCTCGTCGGCCGGGTCGGGGAATTCGACCCAGGCGCGGGCGAAGTCGGGACCGACCTCGTCCGGCACGGGAACCGGCACGGAGGCGGACGCGGATCGCCGCGGGGACGTTTTCGACTGCTTGATCTTCTTTGCCACGTTCTTCGCCACGCCGCCAGGGTAGATCGCCGCGGGCCCGGACGACGTCTGCTGCGGCCCCCGCACCCTGTGCGGCGCTGATGGGCGCTAGCGTCTGTCCCATGCGACTCGGAGTGCTCGACGTGGGTTCCAACACCGTTCACCTACTGGTGATGGACGCGCACCCGGGTGCGCGCCCGCTGCCGGCCTACTCCCACAAGGCGGAGTTGCGGCTGGCGGAGCTGCTCGACGGGCGCGGGGCGATCAGTCCGGAGGGCGTCGACCGGTTGGTGGCGACGCTCGCGCAGGCGCTGCGGGTCGCCGAGGACAAGGGCGCGGAGGACGTGCTGGCGTTCGCCACCTCGGCGGTCCGGGAGGCGGCCAACGGCGAGGCGGTGCTGGCGCGGGTCGCCGCCGAGACCGGTGTGACGCTCACGGTGCTGTCGGGCGAGGACGAGGCCCGGCTGACGTTCCTCGCGGTGCGCCGCTGGTTCGGCTGGTCGGCGGGACGGCTGCTGGTTCTGGACATCGGGGGCGGCTCCCTCGAAGTCGGTTACGGCATGGACGAGGACCCGGACGCGGCGGTCTCGCTGCCGCTCGGCGCGGGACGGCTGACGAGTGCCTGGCTGCCGGGCGATCCGCCCGCCACCCACGACGTGCGCGCCCTGCGCAAGCACGTCAGGGCGGAGATCGCCCGTACGGTCGCGGAGTTCTCCCGGCTGGGCCGCCCCGACCACACGGTGGGGACGTCGAAGACGTTCAAGCAGCTCGCCCGGATCGCGGGCGCCGCGCGCAGCGCCGAGGGCGTGTACACCCAGCGGACGCTGACCCGGAAGTCGCTGGAGGAGTGGGTGCCCCGGCTGTCGACGATGAGCCGGGCCGAGCGCACGCAGCTGCCGGGGGTCTCGGAGGGCCGCGCCGGACAGCTGCTGGCGGGAGCGCTGGTCGCGGAGGCGGCGATGGACCTGTTCGGGGTCGCGGAGCTGGAGATATGTCCGTGGGCTCTTCGTGAAGGCGTGATTCTGCGCAAACTCGACCTGATGGGGAATGAACGCGGCTCCATGTTGACCGTGTCACGTCGGCGCAGATGAGAGTGACGTTCGGCTGACCGGTCGCCGTACGCTGTCTCCCGTGGCTGAACGAGCGGACCATGAGGCGTACGCGGACCGGCAGGCGTTCGGTGTCCCCGCGCCGGGAGGTGTCCCTGCGCCCGGACACGTGGTGCGCGTGCCGGACGCGAAGGTCGCGCTGTCCACGGCCTCCGTCTATCCGGAGTCGACGGCGACGGCGTTCGAGATCGCGGGGCGGCTCGGTTACGACGGCGTCGAGGTCATGGTGTGGACCGACCCGGTCAGCCAGGACATAGAGGCGCTGCGCCGGCTCTCGGACTACCACCACGTCCCGATCCTCGCGGTGCACGCGCCGTGTCTGCTGATCACGCAGCGGGTGTGGTCCACGGACCCCTGGATCAAGCTCCAGCGGGCGCGCGCGGCCGCCGAGACGCTGGGCGCGTCGACCGTCGTCGTCCACCCGCCCTTTCGGTGGCAGCGCAACTACGCGCGCGATTTCGTCCGGGGCATCTGGCGGATGGCGGACGAGACCGACGTCCGCTTCGCCGTCGAGAACATGTATCCGTGGCGGTACCGGGACCGCGAGATGCTCGCGTACGCGCCCGACTGGGACGTCACCAAGGACGACTACCGGCACTTCACGGTGGACCTGTCGCACGCCTCCACGTCCCGCAGCGCGGCCCTGGACATGGTCGACCGGATGGGCGACCGGCTCGCGCACGTCCACCTCGCCGACGGCAACGGCTCGGCCAAGGACGAGCACCTGGTGCCGGGCCGGGGCGGGCAGCCCTGCGCCGAGCTGCTGGAACGGCTCGCGCTGAGCGGGTTCACCGGCCATGTGGTCGTCGAGGTCAACACCCGGCGTGCGATGTCCGCCGCCGAACGTGAGGCCGACCTCGCCGAGGCGCTGGCCTTCACCCGGCTCCACCTGGCCACGGCGGCCAGGGTCCCCGGCGCGTGACGGCGGGAGCACGGGGCGAGCCGGCGGGCGGGCCGCGCCGCCGGGGGCGTCCCAGCGGTACCCGGGCGGGGGCGACCGACTCGCGGGACCGCATCCTGTCCGCCGCCCGCGCCGAGTTCTCCGCCCACGGCTACGACAAGACGTCGGTCCGTTCGGTCGCGAAGGCGGCGGGAGTGGACGCGGCGCTGGTGCACCATTATTTCGGCACCAAGGAGCAGGTGTTCGCGGCGGCGATCGAGGTGACGTTCGAGCCCGCCCTGCACGTGCCCGACGTGCTGGGACCGGGCCCCGACGGCATCGGCGAGCGGCTCGCCCGCTACTTCTTCGGCGTCTGGGAGAACCCGGCGACGCGCGGTCCGCTGCTGGCCGTGGTCCGGTCCGCGCTGACGCACGAGACGGCGGCGGCCGTGCTGCGCGGGTTCCTGCTGCGCAGGCTGCTGGAGCGGATCGCGGAGGATCTGCGGGTGCCGGACCCGAAACTGCGGGCCGAGCTGGCCGCGTCGCAGATGGTCGGGATCGCGATCCTGCGCTACGTGATCAAGGTGGAGCCGCTGGCGTCGGCCGACGTCGACGACATCGTGGCGCTGATCGCGCCGACGCTGCAGCGGTACCTGACCGAAGCGTGACGGGCTGCGTGGGGCTGGAGCATGACCGGGATATGAGCCATTCGTCCCGCATTCCGGACAGACTGTCCAGGGCGTGGAACCTCGGCGTACTGTCGGAAGGATCCGAGGACGAACTTGAGGGAGTGGAGCTACCGTGCCCGATCTGAGGTCACGAACGGTCACCCACGGCAGGAACATGGCGGGGGCCCGCGCCCTGATGCGCGCCTCCGGTGTGGCGAGCGCCGACATCGGCAAGCCGATCATCGCTGTCGCCAACAGCTTCACCGAGTTCGTACCGGGCCACACCCACCTCCAGCCGGTCGGCCGGATCGTCTCCGAGGCGATTCTCGCGGCCGGCGCCGTCCCGCGCGAGTTCAACACCATCGCGGTCGACGACGGCATCGCGATGGGCCACGGCGGCATGCTCTACTCGCTGCCCTCGCGCGACCTGATCGCCGACTCCGTCGAGTACATGGTCGAGGCGCACTGCGCCGACGCGCTGATCTGCATCTCGAACTGCGACAAGATCACGCCGGGCATGCTGATGGCCGCGCTGCGCCTCAACATCCCGGTCGTCTTCGTCTCCGGCGGCCCGATGGAGGCCGGCAAGGCCACCCTCGTCGACGGCACCGTCCGCAAGCTCGACCTGGTCAACGCGATCTCCGACGCGGTCAACGAGAACATCTCGGACGAGGACATCCTCCGTATCGAGGAGAACGCCTGTCCGACCTGCGGCTCGTGTTCCGGCATGTTCACCGCCAACTCGATGAACTGCCTCGCCGAGGCGATCGGTCTGGCGCTGCCCGGCAACGGCTCCGTGCTGGCCACCCACACCGCCCGCAGGGCGCTGTACGAGGACGCCGGCCGGACCATCGTCGACATCACCAAGCGCTACTACGAGCAGAACGACGAGACCGTCCTGCCGCGCAACATCGCGACCCGCGCGGCCTTCGAGAACGCCGTGGCGCTCGACATCGCGATGGGCGGCTCGACCAACACGATCCTGCACCTGATGGCCGCCGCCCAGGAGGCCGAGGTCGACTTCTCCATGGCGGACATCGACGCGCTCTCGCGCCGGCTGCCCTGCCTGTCGAAGGTCGCGCCCAACGGCGACTACTACATGGAGGACGTGCACCGGGCCGGCGGCATCCCCGCCATCCTCGGCGAGCTGTACCGCGCGGGCCTGCTCAACGAAAGCGTGCACACCGTGCACTCGCCCTCGCTCGCGGACTGGCTCAAGAGCTGGGACATCCGCGGCGGCTCCCCGTCGCCCGAGGCCGTCGAGCTCTTCCACGCCGCCCCCGGCTGCGTCCGCTCCGCGTCCGCCTTCTCGCAGTCCGAGCGCTGGGACACCCTCGACACGGACGCCGCCAACGGCTGCATCCGCGACGCCGCGCACGCCTACTCCACCGAGGGCGGCCTGGCGATCCTGTACGGCAACCTCGCCGTGGACGGCTGCGTCGTGAAGACCGCCGGGGTCGACGAGTCGATCTGGACCTTCGAGGGCCCCGCCGTCGTGGTGGAGTCCCAGGAGGCCGCCGTCGACGCGATCCTCACCAAGCGCGTCAAGGAGGGCGACGTCGTCGTCATCCGCTACGAGGGCCCCAAGGGCGGCCCCGGCATGCAGGAGATGCTCTACCCGACCTCGTTCCTCAAGGGCCGCGGTCTGGGCAAGGCCTGCGCGCTCATCACCGACGGCCGCTTCTCCGGCGGCACCTCGGGGCTGTCGATCGGCCACTGCTCCCCGGAGGCGGCCTCCGGCGGCACCATCGCCCTCGTCGAGGACGGCGACCTGATCCGCATCGACATCCCGAACCGGGGCGTCAACCTCATCGTCTCCGACGAGGAGCTCGCCGCCCGCCGCGAGGCGCTGGGCGGCGCCTACGCCCCCAAGGACCGGGTGCGCAAGGTCTCGCCGGCGCTGCGCGCCTACGCCGCGATGGTGACCAGCGCGGACAAGGGCGCGGTCCGCGACGTCAGCAAGCTCGAAGGCTGAGTCCTCCCGCTGCCCCGGCCCGGTCGATCCCGACCGGACCGGGGCAGCGGTGTGTCCGTGGTCTCCGCCGGCCGCGCCGTTCGGCGATAATCGAACCGTGGAAGACGACCCCCAGACCCAGCCGCACGACCAGCCGCGACCCCCGACCGCCGACGGCCCCCGGCCCGAGCCCCTCCGCTTCTTCGGCACGACGTGGGTGGACCACGACGGCGGCTACGCGCTGCGCCGCGCCGGTGTCGCCGTCGGCGCGCTGGCCGCCGCCGCGGCGGGTGCCTTCGTGCTCCGCTTCGGTTTCCAGGGGCTGAGCATCGCGAAGGTCGGATCCGTCGTCGGGCTGCTCGTCGTCGTCGCCTTCGCCGTCTGCAGCGCGCTGGCCTTCCGCAAGACCTGGGAGGGCTTCACGCGCCGCCCCGAGCCCGGCGGCAGGGGATCCGACGCGGCGGCGAGCTCCGCGCAGGGCATTCTGCTGATCGGTTTCATCGGCACCCTGCTCGCCTACGCCGCCCGTGCCCTCATCGAGGCCCCCGGCGAGAAACTGCACCGCGCCGAGTACGAGCGCGCCCGCGAACTCCACACCCGCCGCCGCACCACCCGCACCGGCAACCCGGCCGCCCGAGCAGCGGCCAAGAAGCGCAAGCGGGCCTGACAGCCGTCGGGCCCGCCCGGTGGGTGACGGGTGCCCGTCGCCCGCCCGTCGCCCACCGGAAGTGCTACCCCCGGCGGGAAGCCGCGACCGCGCCGACCGTGCCCACGACGGCCGCCACGATCGCGCCGCGCCACAGGCCGTCCCACAGGCTGCCGAAGAAACCCTCGCTGCTCAGGATCTGACGCATCACGAAGTCGGAGACGAAGAGCAGCGCGGCCGGGACCACCGCCACCTGCCACGGGTGGGCGCGCGCCCACCGGCGGATGCGCCGGTCGGCCTTGGCGCTGGTGCCGAGCACCGCGCCGGCGCCGCCGACGAGGAAGAAGAGCATCAGGGCGACGGACAGCGCGCTGACGACCATGCCGAGTCCGAAGTCACCCCCGATGGCATGGAGCGCGAGCGAGACTCCGCCGCCCAGCGCTCCCACGGCGGCGGCGGGCCGCCAGGGCCCGAGCGTCGCCGAGGCCACGGCCAGCTGCCGCTTCTCGGACCTGGTCACATCGATGTCGCGGGATGAACGCCTCATACCGCCACGGTCCTGCCGTCGCCGCGTGAACGCCATAGGGGATGACCCTGAGCAGACCCCCGACCGACCCGGACGACCCGGGCACCCGTCCACCCCGCCCGCACGGCGCCAACGCTTGACGCGTGCTCTTCCGCGGAGCATATTCATCGCATGATGAATAAATTTGAACCCGCGGTACGCGCCGACGGCCTCACCGTCGTCCGCGGCAGCCGCACCGTCCTGAACGGCATCGGGTTCACCGTCCCGCGCGGCCAGGTCACCGGTCTGCTCGGCCCCAGCGGCTGCGGAAAATCCACCCTCATGCGCGCGATCGTGGGCACCCAGGCGCACGTCACCGGCACCCTCGAAGTCCTGGGCCTCGCCGCCGGCCACCCCCGGCTCCGCTCCACCGTCGGCTACGTCACGCAGGCCCCGTCCGTCTACACCGACCTCACCGCGCGCCAGAACCTCGACTACTACGCGTCCGTCCTCGGTCTGACCCGCGCCGCCCGCCGCGACCACGTGGACCGCGCCCTCACCGACGTCGACCTCGTCTCCCACGCCGACTCCCTCGCCGGAAACCTCTCCGGCGGCCAGCGCGGCCGGGTCTCGCTCGCGGTCGCCCTCCTCGGCGAACCCGAACTCCTCGTCCTCGACGAACCCACCGTCGGCCTCGACCCCGTACTCCGCCGCGACCTGTGGAACCTCTTCCACCGCCTCGCCGACGAGCGCGGCGCCACCGTCCTGATCTCCTCGCACGTCATGGACGAGGCCGAACGCTGCCACCGCCTGCTGCTCATGCGCGAGGGCGGCATCCTCGCCGACGACACCCCCGACGGGCTCCGCGAGTCCACCGGCTCCGCCACCGTCGAGGAGGCGTTCCTGCACCTCGTGGACGCGGCCAACGCCGGACAGAACCACCCCTCGAACGTCGTCCCCCTCCCCGACACCCGCCAGGAGCAGGTCACATGAGCGCCCAGCAGCCGCCCGCCACCACCCTCCCCCAGACCCTGTCAGGGGGGACCCCCAGCCGGCACTCCCTCACCCGGCACGAAACGCGGGCTCCCCGGGCCTTCTCCGTCTCACGCACCCTCGCGACCGCCCTCCGGGTCCTGCGCCAACTCGGCCACGACCCCCGCACCATCGCCCTGATGCTGGTCGTCCCCTGCCTGCTGCTCGCCGTGCTCAGCTGGGTCTACGACGGCAAGCAGCGCACGTTCGACCAGGTAGGAGCGTCGCTTCTCGGCATCTTCCCGCTCATCCTGATGTTCCTGGTCACCTCGATCGCCACCCTCCGCGAACGCACCTCCGGCACGCTGGAGCGACTGCTGTCCATGCCCCTGGGCAAGGCCGACCTGCTCGGCGGCTACGCCCTCGCGTTCGGCGGCGTCGCCGTCGTCCAGGCCTGCCTCGCCACCGGGCTCGCCGTCTGGGGGCTGGGGCTGGACGTCGTCGGATCGCCCTGGCTGCTCCTCGTCATCGCCCTCGCCGACGCGTTCCTGGGCATCGCCCTCGGGCTCTTCGTCAGCGCCTTCGCCGCCAGCGAGTTCCAGGCCGTCCAGTTCATGCCGGCCGTCCTCCTCCCGCAGCTGCTGATGTGCGGACTCCTCGTCCCGCGCGACACCATGCAACCGGTGCTCTCCGCCGTCTCCGACGTGCTCCCCATGTCGTACGCGGTCGACGGCATGACCCAGGTGCTCCAGCACACCGGAGTCACCGGCGACTTCGTCCGCGACCTGGCCGGCGTCGCGGCCTGCGCCCTGCTGGCCCTGGCCCTGGGAGCGGCGACCCTCCGCCGCCGCACCGCCTGAGGTCCGTCCGACTCCCGTACCGGCAGTCGGCCGGACCGCCGCGGGCGGTGCCCGTGGTGCGAGGATGGCCGCGAAAGCCCCCCGTATCGCTTGAGGTGAGCCGCCATGACCCAGAAAGTCGCCGTACTCGGCACCGGCAAGATCGGCGAGGCCCTCCTCTCCGGCATGATCCGGGCCGGCTGGTCGCCCGACGACCTGCTCGTCACGGCGCGGCGCCCGGAGCGTGCGGAGGAACTGCGCAACCGCTACGGCGTCGAGGCCGTCAGCAACGCGGAGGCGGCGAAGGCCGCCGACACCCTCATCCTCGCGGCGAAGCCGCAGGACATGGGGGCGCTCCTGGACGAGCTGGCGCCGCACGTCGCCGCCGACCGCCTCGTCATCAGCGCGGCCGCCGGCATCCCGACCGCGTTCTTCGAGGAGCGGCTGACGGAAGGCCTCGCGGTCGTCCGCGTCATGCCGAACACTCCGGTGCTGGTCGACGAGGGCATGTCCGTCATCTCCGCGGGCAGCCACGCCACGGAGGCGCACCTCGTCCGCACCGAGGACATCTTCAAGCCGGTCGGCAAGACACTGCGCGTCCCCGAGAAGCACCAGGACGCCGCCACCGCGCTGTCCGGCTCGGGGCCCGCGTACTTCTACTACCTGGTCGAGGCGATGACCGACGCCGGCATCCTCCTCGGCCTGCCCCGCTCCCAGGCGCACGACCTCATCGTCCAGTCGGCGATCGGCGCGGCCGTCATGCTGCGCGACAGCGGCGAGCACCCGGTGAAGCTCCGCGAGGCGGTGACCTCACCGGCCGGCACCACCATCAGCGCCATCCGCGAGCTGGAGAACCACGGCGTGCGGGCCGCGCTGATCGCGGCCCTCGAAGCGGCCCGTGACCGCAGCCGCGAACTGGCCTCCGGCAACGGCTGAGGTACGGAGGGGCGGCACCTCACCACGTGAGCTCCCGCCCCTCGCACACCTACGCCGCCACCGTCACAGCAGCCCGATCGCCCGGTAGGCGGCGTCCACCGTCGGCCGCGCGAGGGCGCGCGCCCGCTCCGCACCGTCGCGGAGCACCCCGTCGAGGTACCCGGGATCGGCGCAGAGCGCGGCGTGGCGTTCCTGCAACGGCCGCAGCAGCTCGACGACCGCCTCCGCCACGTCCTTCTTCACCGCGCCGTACGAGTCGTACTCCGCGGCCAGCGCCTCCGGCTCCCCGCCGGTGCAGGCGGCCAGGATCTCCAGCAGGTTCGCGAGCCCCGGCCGTTCCTCCCGGTCGTACTCCACCTCGGACCCGCTGTCCGTCACCGCCCGCATGACCTTCCTGCGGATCACCGCGGGCTCGTCGAGCAGGAAGACGGACCCCGCGGTCGTCGTCGCGGACTTGCTCATCTTGGAGACCGGGTCCTGCAGATCCATCACCCGCGCCGCCACCGGCGGCAGCACCGCACGGGGCACGGTGAACGTGTGCCCGTACCGCTGGTTGAAACGGGCGGCCAGATCACGGGTCAGCTCCACGTGCTGCGCCTGATCGACGCCGACCGGTACCTCGTCGGTCCGGTACGCCAGGATGTCGGCCGCCATCAGCACCGGATAGGTGAGCAAGGAGACGCGCACCGTCTGCTGCTGAGCGGATTTCTCCTTGTACTGGATCATGCGACGGAGTTCCCCGTCGGTGGCCGTGCACTCGAGTACGTACGACAGCCGGGTGTGCTCTTCCACGTGGCTCTGCACGAATACGGTGCACACCTTCGGATCGAGCCCGGCCGCCAGCAGGAGTGTGGCCATCTGCCGCGTCAGCCGTCGCACCCGGGCCGGCTCGTGCTCGGTGGTGAGCGCGTGCAGGTCGACGACGCTGAAGAGCGCGTCCTCCTGGCGCGGGCTCTGGTGCTGGTCGACAGCGACCCACCGCTGGATGGCCCCGAGGTAGTTCCCCAGGGTGAGGTGCCCCGACGGTGTCACTCCGCTGAAGATCCGCGTCATCTCAGAGACTTCTTCCTTGTCATGACCGCCGCTGTCGCCGGCCGGGCGTCAAGGTCGAGAAACGCGAACGGCCGCCAGAGCGGCGGCCGTTGGGTGCATGCGCTGCGAGGTCGGCCGCCTTCAGGCGGCCCACCACTGTTGGGTGTGCGCATGCGTAGTCATCGGGCTCAGGGTACTCCCGGGCGGTCGGATCGGCACGGGGTTGACGAAGGTGGGTCGCGTGCGTAGTGTTCTCCGAGTTGCCCGCCGGTGAACGCCGACGCGAGTCGGTCCCGAGGCAGCCACTCCGATTAACACCATCATGCGAACGAACGACGTGCTGTCGTTTTGTTTTCGTGCGTGTTTTCGGAATGGGAACGGAAAGCGGTCGATTGGATCGGACGCCGAAGTTCCGCTAAAGTTTCACTCGTCGGAAGGGCCTAACGGCCCGGATGGCAAGCCCCGCTGACTGGGGGTCAGGCCCGAAAGGTTCTGATAGAGTCGGACTCGCCGGAAAGCGCGAAAGCGAAGAAGGCGAAACCCGCTGACTGGGAATCTGACGCGAAAGCGTCTGATAGAGTCGGAAACACGAAGGGAAGCCCGGAGGGCGCCGGAGACGGCACCAAAGGAAGCGTCCGTTCCTTGAGAACTCAACAGCGTGCCAAAAGTCAACGCCAGACTTAAA
>NZ_JAPVLU010000105.1 GCF_027158205.1 Streptomyces sp. H39-S7
GGTAGCCGGTGACGCCCAGGTCGTGCCAGGGGCCGGGGCCGGTGGGTGTGCGGCGGGCGACTTCACTCGTGCCGGAGGCCAGGACGCGGGCGACGGCGTCGTCGGCGGCGTCGTAGACGGGGATGTGGGAGGCGAGTAGGTCCTGTTGGCGGCGGGTGGGGGCGGCTGTGACGATGCGGTGTACCCGCCCGCTCTCGATGATGTCGATGGCGCACAGGGGCGCGAGTTTCGGGGTGCAGGCGGTGGCCAGGCGGCCCAGGGTCTGATGGGCGTCCAGGTCGGTGGTCAAGGTGGTGCTGGCCCGCAGGAGGAAGGCGAGGTCGTCGCGGGCGGCTTTCTCGCGGGCTTCGGCGTTCCGGCGTGCCTGTTCGGCGTGGTGGCGTTCGATGGCCAGGGCCGCGGTGTCGGCGAAGACACGGGCCAGGGCCAGGTCGGCCTCCTGCGGGGCACGAGGCGTGCGGTGGTACATCGCGAAGGTGCCCAGCAGGGATTGGTCGCGAGCCAGGATCGGGGTGGACCAGCAGGCGGCCACACCGGCTTTGGCGGCCAGGTCGCGGAAGTCGTCCCAGAACGGGTCGGTGGCGATGTCGGTGACGATCACCGGCCGGCGGCGGTGGGCTGCGGTGCCGCATGAGCCGACCCCCTCGCCGGTGGCGATGCCGTCGATGGCCTGGTTGTAGAAATCGGGCAGGCTGGGGGCTGATCCGTGGCGCAGGTGGCGGCCGTCGGCGTCGGCCAGCAGCACCGAGACCAGCACCTGTTCGGGGGTGAGGTCCTCGATGGCGCGGGCCATGCCCTGCAGCACCTCGGGCAGCGGCGCTTGGCGGGCGATCTGCTCGAGCAGGACGCGGTGCTCGGCCGTCAGCCGCTGGGCGTGCTTGGCCTGGGTCGTCTCCACCCCGATCACTCGCACACCTACGGTGTTGCCGCCCGTGTCCAGACGGGGATCGTGGGTGAAGTCGAAGAACGCCTCCCGGGCGCCCGCCCCCTCGCCCAGCACCACCCGGACGTCGCGTTCGGTGTGGGCCGTGCCGGTGCGGTAGACCCGGTCCAGCAGGGTGATGAAGCCCTGTTCGGCCAGTTCCGGCATCAGCTGCCCCAGCGGCACACCGGTGCGTTTGCGCTCCCCGCCGTCGAACGTGGCGAAGAACGCCGCGTTGGCCGCCTCCAGCAGGTGCACCGGGCCGGCCAGCGAGGCGAACAGGGCCGGCGACTGCCCGAACAATGCCCGCAGATCGCCCTCCGCTCCCTCCGCGGCAGCAGCGCGCGCTCCTGCCGCACCGGTGATCCGGGGTGACGGCTGTCCCGACAGGCGCGTCATACGTGATGCCCTTCGCTTGACCGAGCCGGATCCTCTGTACCGTCAACCGCGATGCCGGGCCGGCTGGGGTCCGCGGCCAGGGCCTCGGCCACATCAGCGTGCAGGCAGAAGACCTGGTCCAAACCCGTCAGCGTGAACACGCGGGCCACCGGAACCGGCACGCACGCGAGCCGCAGCGACCGATCCTGCGCGGCCAGCTGCTGGAAGAGCCGCAGCAGAGCGTTGATGCCGGAAGAGTCGCAAAATGCCAGGTCAGTGCAGTCAGCAACCACCGCACCTGCTCCCTGGCCGTTGGCCAGTTCCCTGCCACCGGCCTCCTGCAACTGCACCGTGCTCTCGAAGTCGAGATCCCCGCGCAGCGTGAAGACCGTGCCCTGTGCTTCCTGCGTGACCTGCACCGCGAACACCCTGCGCTTCCTCCGTATGAACCTTCGGCCGGGCCCATCCCCTCCTGGGAAAAGCAACCCCTCACCGCAGGCTACCCACCAATCTCCAGGCCAGCGGTATCCAGCCCGACGGCTTGGTTCAGGGCACCAGGCGCTGACCCAACTTTTGCCGTGGCCGCCCGCAACGCCGAGCTATGCCGGTTCGGGTGGTGTGGACAGTGAGGCCGTGACTCCCGCGCGGGCCAGCTCGTCGGTGATGATGCAGATCACCGTGCGGGCCATGACCGGCAGGATGGCGTCCTTGCAGTTCAGCTGGATGGCGGGGCCGCTGGCCCGCTTGTCGTGGACGGTGACGTTGTTGGGGCTGTAGAAGTGCGCGGACTGGGCCGGCGTCGCTTCGAATGCCGTGGCAGTCAGTTCCTGACCGCTGTCCGTGGTACGCAACAGACGCGGTCGGGCGGACTCCAGCGCGGCGACGGCGCCGTTGCGGTCGTCGGCGGCCACCGTGATCCGCCAGACCTGGTGCACGGCGAAGCCGTGCTCGGTGACGATGGGCAGTGTCCCTGGCTCGACGGTGATGCCGGCACGGGTCGGTAGCGTGCTGATCGCCAGCCTCAGCCAGGCAGCCGCGCGCCCATCGGCAACGGCCGCCCATTCCCTGGCCACCAGCCATGCGATTTCTGGATCGGCGTGCGCGGCCGCCTCGAAGTACTGCTCGACCGTTTCCCTGCTCTCCGCGTCGTGGCGTAGGAGCCGGCAGCCATCCTGGAACGCGATCTCGGCGCTGCCGAAGCCAGGGGTCATCAGGCTGTCCTACCACTGAGCACCGACAGGGCCGACTTCGGACGGATGCGGTGGCAGCGCTTCCCGGTCCGCGAGCGCGGCCGTAGGTCGAATGCCCAATGGTCGGCGTGTTCTTCGCCGGTGCTGTGTATCCGGGTGTGGCTGGGCGAAGTGGACGCGCGGGCCGGCCCGTCGCAGGTACGTACTTCCGCGACGGGCCGCAGGCGCCCCTTGCGGTCCTCCCGGCTCTCACCCTCCGGCGCCTACTGGAAACAGGCCAAGATGCTTCCCGCGACGCGGAGCAGAAATCTATCCCCTCTGGAGTAGACATTCGCTTTCGGTTGTGGGTAGTGTTCCTGTCGTAGCCCAGAGGAACAGCAGGGCTTGGCAGAGACGAACTGCCGGGCAGCAGTACAGGAAGTTGCAGTGTGTTGGGCGGTGCGGTGGTGGAGTTGCGAAGCCAGAGCGGTTGCAGGACGGCGACGGAACTGACGACCGGACCGGGCAGCCCGCAGTGATCAGGGGCAGCCATCAGCAGGACCGCGCTGGCAGTACCCGTAAGTGCAGTGCGCGGTAGGCAGCAGCGGAGTTCGTGAGCAGTACCTCGGTGAAGGCGTCGGCTGCGGACGCGCGCACCGGGTGGTTCGGCAGTGGGGTTCTAAGCCAGAGCAGTTGCAGGACGGGCGACGGGGCTGGCTGCCGGAGGGTGGTGCGGTGAAGGCCACCAGAAGTTCGCAGTACGGATTGGGTAAGTGATTGAGCTAGAGGGAACGGAGGGGTTGAGCGCCATCGGGATCGCCCGGGCCGAACGCTTGAGCCCGGGTACCGCAGGACATCGATAGTGAGGTGGTCTCCGGTCACGCATTCGCGATCCCCGCACTCCCGACCTCGGTCGGCAGTGCGGACACAGTAGGCCGGCGCAGTACCAGGGCCGGCAGGTGGTGTTTTCCGTCCTTCGGGGCCCTGGCGCTGTAGTGCGCCAGGGCCCCTCCACGCGTTCCCTTTCACACCCTTTCGCCCGTTTCCCAGTGAGGTGAGATGACAGCAGAGGTCTCCTTCGGCCGTCTCGACGACGAGGACTACCCCGCCTACACCATCGGCCGCGCCGCCGAAATGATCGGCACCAACCCCGGCTTCCTCCGCGCGATCGGCGACGCCCGACTGATCACCCCCCTGCGGTCCGAGGGCGGCCACCGCCGCTACTCCCGCTACCAACTGCGCATCGCCGCCCGGGTCCGTGAACTCGTCGACCAGGGCACCGCCATCGACACCGCCTGCCGCATCGTCGCCCTACAGGACCAGCTCGAAGAAGCCCTCACACGCAACGCCCAGCTCTGCACCCGCACCCACCACCCCGCCGCCTGAGCACAGGAGCCGCGCGTCAGGAAGCCTGCTGCGGGCCACAGGATGGCGTGTTCGCTGTCCTGGCTGGCATCGAACCGGGCTCCGGACTGACGCCCCTGATCGTTTTCGAGGCCATACGGGACGGGCAGCGGACTGGGCGGAACAGTCGCTCCCTCTGCGATGGCCGGACCGTAGTGCCGGGTTATTCGGCCTGACGGCGTTCGCTCCGTCCCGGCCGGCTGCCGGGGCGGAGCGAAGGGGTGTTGGGGGTTGGGCTCAGGCGGTGCTTGCGAGCCGGCGCCGGCGGCGAACGGCGGCTGCGCCCGCGAGGGCGATGGCTGTGCCGGTACCGCCGGCAAGCAGCGGGGTGGTGGACGAGGCCTCGTTCACCCCGGGTTGGGAGCTGTAGCCGCTGGAGTAGCCCTTGGTGGCGTACTCCGAGCCGGGGAGTTTGTCCGCGTAGCGGGCCTTGAGCAGTTTCTGATAGTCGCTGAGTGACACCGACGCCTGGCCGCCCAGTCCTTGGCGGGCCTCCTCGTTGAGCGGTTCGACGGTGAGGAGTTTGAGCTGGTACCAGCCGCGGATCTGCGGCTCCGTGAAGACCAGCGTGCCCGCGGTTGCCTTGCCGGCATACGTGGCGTCGCTGTCGCCGTCGCGGACGGCCGCCAGGTGCCAGCCGCCGCCCTGGGTGGGGGCGAGCATGACGGTGACGTTGCGGCCGTTGACGGTGGTGCTCAGGGAAGAGACCAGCTGCGTGAGCTTGATGGCCTCGGTGGGCAGTGGCTGGGCGGTGCCCGCGACGAACCCGGGGGTGATCTCGTTCCGTGCCACCGGGTCCTTGATTGTGAAGACGGGGAGGCCCTGGCAGGGCTCGGCCGTCTCGGGGATCGTCTGCACCGGCCCGTCGGCGCCGTCGGTGGGCACCGCGGTGCGCAGGAAGCGGCAGACGGTGTTGCGGACGTCGGTGGACTTCACCGCGTTGAGGGCGGCCTGGTAGTCGGGGATGTCGGCCGGGAGAGGGTCCTTGGCCGGGACTGCGTGCGTCGGACCGACGGCGGACAGGAGCGCGGATGCGCTCACGGCGATGACGATGGACAGGCGGGAGAAGCGAGAGGGTGTCCGCTTGCCGGACCTTTTGGTGCTGCTGGTGTCGCGCATGTCGCCTGCCTTAGCGGGAGATACCGATGCGGGAGTGAGTCCACTTGGAGGAGTTGTTGCTCACGTAGTCGTTGTAGTTCCACCACGTGTACGTGGTGGTGTCCGGCCACGGGTCGGCCACGGCGATGGTGCTGTTCGACGTGTCGAAGCCGTAGATCACGTTCATGTGGCCGCCGCCGGCTGTCCATCCGATGCGGGCGCCGATCGGCCGGGCCGCCTTGACGTCGGTGTACACCTGGTCGAAGGTGGCCGCGCTGTTGAGGCCCGAGCCGGTGTGGGTCATGCCGAGGCTGCTCCAGCCCTTGGCCATGTCGTCGAGCGTGGCGGGCTGGTTGTTGCAGCCGTAGTAGGGCTGGGCCCGGGTGCAGAAGTCCGCCTGTGTGGAGCCGAAGCCCTGGAACTTGGCGATGGTCAGTCCGGAGGCGACCCAGCACCACTGGGACTTCTCCTGTTTCAGCATGCTGATGGTGTCCTGGCCCGCTTCCGCGTGCGCCGTGCCTCCTGCGGACGCGAGCGATCCCAACGCGGCCAGCGCGATGGCCGACGCCATGGTTCCGTACCTGAACCTGTCCATTTTCCTGCCTTCCCTTGATGGGTGCAACGAGATGAACGGGGCAAACTGGCAGGAATATGACAGCGCATCATGCCGGAGACACATAGGGGCCTCGCAGGAAATTCCCCCATATGGATTATTTGTCAGCACGGGAGGGGGACCGGCGCAGGGTCTGTTCGCGGCCTCGGCGCCAGAGGTTGCGGAACAGACGGGTCGGCCCGTGGAGTCGGGGACTCGCCCGGCAACAGCAGCGGGACGTGGCCCCACGCGCGGTGGCCCCCCACCGGCTCGGTGGGGGGCCACGGCGTGCAGGGTCGGAGTCTGAGGGGTGCCGGCCCGGCATTCACGGGGTCACGGGGCGGTCTGGACGGTCGAGGTACGCCTGCCGGCCGTCTGCGGTGGCAGTGTGGCGGAAACCCTCAGCCGGTCTCGGTCCCCAGAACAGCCACCGGACGCCCGCGCTCAATGACGCGCAAGCCGGGCACCGATGCCTCCGCCAGCGCCCAGAGTACGGAGACGGTCACGGGCAGATACAGGTCCTGGGCCGCAATCCGCCCGGAAGGCCCTTCCAACTCGCGAGCGTAGTAGCCGAATCGCCCGTCCCCCTGCTGCTGGCAGACCAGATATCGCGTCGCGTAGTCCACATCCTCCTGCTCACTCGCCCCGAGGTACTTGAGAGTCCGGAGCAGGCTCGATCCGAGGATCAGGTCGTACTCGCGCAGTTTCTGCAGGAGCAGGACCGGCAGGGTGAGCAACAGGTCGTCCCGGTCAGCGATCACGAGCTCCCGCGCCCCGAACAGCGACGCCCCGGCCAGCCGGTTGCAGACCTCCCTGACCTCGGCGGTCTCGGCTCGCAGCAGCAGCGACCGATCCGCCCTGGGCATGTCGGGTTCGATCCGGCCCGCCGCGCCGAAGGGGTCCTCCCCGATGGCGTCCAGGAGATGCGCCACACCGGCCAGTCGGGCCGGAATGACGTCCATCTCGCGCAGCGCGGCCGACACCTCACCAGCGAAGGATGCCAACTCGTCCGATTCGAAACCGCGTTCCCGCAGGACACTGTGGCAAAGGAGCAGGAGCTTCGTGTCGTAAGCGAACGGATCGAACCTGCCGACCGCACATTCCCGGTCGAGCGCGCTGCTGACCTGCCCCGCCATCACGTCGACGTAGCCCGCGGCGCACGGCGCCCCTGCCTTCTCCGCGAGGGACAGACCGAACAACGCTTGGAACTGATGGCTCAAGGATGCGGTCGCTACGCGCGCGGTCGCGAAGACGTACTCCGCAGCCCGTTCCACACTCTCGCGACACTGTGTCATGACGCCAGTCCCCTCAGCCGATGTGTAGCGCCGACAGCGCGGCAAGCGCCGACACGAGCGTCGTGTGATAGCAGGAACCGACGTCGGCGTCGATGTCTTCCGGCGTGGTGGGCATCGCCGCTTCCTTCGGGCGGCCGCGGGTGCCGGGAACCGCACCGTCGGCTCGTTGCGCCGACACCAGGCATTGCCATCCCACATCGTTGAAGGCGCACGGATTGCGTAGGCACAGGGCCGAGAGAATGAGCTCCGCGGTGAGATCCCAGTTGCGGGCGACTATGTACATTCCGAGGAGTCGTTCCACGAGCTTGGCGAGTCGTTTCCGCTCCCCGGCACAGATGCCCTCCGGGGAACGAAAGCCGAGGTCGGCCGCATAGAAAATCACGTGGGTCAGGATGTATGCCTCCGCTCGTGAGACATAGATCGGATTCACCGGCCGTGCCGGCATCGTGCTGCGGTAGAGCGTCAGATACGAGGGCAAGCCGTGGCCGACCTGCCCCAGGTCGAGCGCATGCCGGAGCTCCATCATTCGGTGCGGCGGAAGAGCGGGCGCCGTCAGGGTACTGGCCTCTATCAGTTGCTCGATGGATGCGAGGAACGCACATCCGTCGAGCCTTCCGCCGCGCTCGAGCGCCACCGCTACCACCAGATGGGAAACGAGGGTCTCCGGTTCGCGAAACGGACGTTCCTGGTAAAGCGGCTTGTGGTGCGTGGACTCCAGGAGGTCCAGGAACCGTGTGGTCACGGCCGTGTCCACCGGCCGCGAGCAGCGCTGCGCCGAGAGCGTCAGAATTGCCAGCTCGGACAGCGGGATCTCACACAGCCCGGTGAGCTCTCCGTCCTTGAACGGATCGAAATGCGGCAGATGCCCATCGATCCAGGTCAGAGCGCCCTCCAGCACCTGCTTCGGCGCGGCGGACGGGGTCACAACTCGCACTCGCAGACGGCGTGGGGATCGTCCCCGGACGCTATGATCCACCAGGCATCCGCCTGCCGGTAACGCGCCATGTTCCGCGCGAGCTCCGGGATCGCGTCCCTCAGTGGGGCGTCGAGATCCACCATTCCGTTGTCCTGAAGACGCTGGACCCGCTCCTCGATGGCCTCTCGACTTGGCCGACGCGCGGGTTTACTGGTTGCCATCAGAACTCACCTTCCTTTCCCGCGCTATGTGAGGTGATCGCACCAACCCTGGTCACCGACAAGCCAGTACCCGCCGGCGCGCGCCACAGCGGATTCGTTTGACAGCGGATAATTCCGGTCGAGTACGTCGACGATGTCCCGCGCGGGGGCATCCAGATCGACTACGCCTTCGTCGTGAAGGTGCTGGATGTGTCGGTAGATCTCGGCTTCCGCCTTGGCTACCGCACGTTCGTCGACGTTCGGTTCACGCCCATCGTCAGGTTTCGCGTTTGGTGTCATGGCAGCCCTCCTCGTGGAGGTTTGATTTGCGTTATCCAACGCCACTGACATATTCCAGCGTGCGCCATTCCACAGAGCTTGCAACCTGAGCACGAGCACGAGGCCACCCACCGCTGGCAAGTTCGATGCGTCCTCACGTGGTGAGCAGGCGGAGTGTGTCGGTGGGAAGGGTGCGGTAGTGGTCGGTCGCGGCGGCGGTCCGGGCCGGAACTCCGGTTTACGAGCACGGTGCTCTGAACGCCAGGTCCGGCAGGTACTGCCGCCATGTCTGCGGGGTCAGGGCGTCGCCGGTGGCATCGCAGATCTGCCGCACCGTCCGTTCGGCGTCCATCGGCCACAGGCGGACCGCCGGGTCGTACCCGGCCGTGGCCAGGGTGCTGCCGTCCGGGCTGAACGCCGCCGAGAGGATCTTCCCCGCCGACGTCAGGGGCTCGCCGAGGGGCGTGGGGCGGGCCGGGTTGCGGACGTCCCACAGACGTAGGGCTCCCGCGTCGTCGCCACCGGCCAGCGTGGTGCCGTCGGGGCTGAACCGAACGCTGCGGACCGCGTCCGTGGGGCCACGGAGGGGAGCGCCGAGCGGTTTGGCACGGGCCGGGTCGCGAACGTCCCACAGCAAGACTGCTTTCTCGCTGTCGCCGACGGCCAAGGTCTTCCCGTCCGGGCTGAAGGCCAGCCCGGTCAGCGAGTGCTTGCCGGAGGCCAGCGGCCGGCCCAGCGGCTGCGGATGGGCTGGATCCCGGACGTCCCAAAGCCGCAGCGTACGGGCGTTGGTGGTGACCGCGAGCGTGTGTCCGTCCGGGCTGAAGGTCACCTCGTAGATCCCGAAGGTGCTGCTGGCCTCTCCGGTGCTGCCGAGGGACTTCGGGCGCGCCGGGTCGCGGACGTCCCACAGCCGTACCGCGCCGTCGGCCTGGCTGCCGCTGGCCAGGGTGTGCCCGTCCGGGCTGAACGCCACCGAACCGGGCTGCTCCGTGCTGGTGGTGTGGCTCCTGAGGGACGGTCCGAGCCGGCGGGGGTGGACCGGGTCCGCCAGGTCCCACAGTTTGAGCATGCCGGCGTCGTCGGAAAGGGCGAGGACCTTGCCGTCCGGGCTGAACGCCAACTCGCCCTGAAGTCCCTCCTTGTCGTGCAGCGGGTCGCCGAGCGGCCTGGGGCGCGCGGGGTCGGTGACGTCCCACAGCCGCAGGGCCGTCGCGTCGACACTGGCCAGGAGCGATCCGCGCGGGCTGAACGCAGCAGAGACGACGATGGCGGTGTGACCGGTGAGAACTCCCTCGGGCAGCCGCCACAGCTGGAGTGTTCCGTCGAAGCCGCCGGTGGCCAGGTGGCGGCCGTCCGGTCCAAAGGCCAGGGTGTACGCCTCGCCGCCTCCCGTCGGAAGCCCCTTCGCCAGGAGCGCGGGAGCGGACGGGTCGGTGACGCTCCACAGATCCACCGTGCCATCGGCGCCGCCGCTCGCCAGGGTCCGTCCGTCCGGGCTGAAGGCGAGCACGCTCACCGCGCCGGGCACCGGGCCGGACAGCGGTGCGAGGCGGGCGGGGTCGGGGGTGTGGACTTCGGCGGCCACATGATCCTGGCCCTGGTCGCGGACCTCAGCGGCACGGTCCTGCACCGCAGTCGTGTCGCTGTGGATCCCGCGCTCGGCCGCAAGGAACGGTTGGCCGCCGTCGACGAGGCCGTTGCGACGGCCCTGCGCGAGGCGGACCTG
>NZ_JAPVLU010000106.1 GCF_027158205.1 Streptomyces sp. H39-S7
AACCAGCCGAAGCCCTTGTTCTGCGCGAGCTCCCGCACCGCGGCGTACGATCCCGCGAACCCGATCGCGGCGATCACCACCGCACCGGCGACCACCACACCGACAAGGATCCGATGCGTCCGGGTCAAACGTATCGCGGGCACCCGCGACCCCTCCTGTAGGTGTCGTACATCAGTTCAGCGGTGCCCAGAGTCTCATGGGCGGGGTCCGCCGGAACCGACACCCCTGGAAGAGCCGCGGGTGGGCGGCGATTCCTGTTACCGGGGAACGGACAGCGACAGCCCGAACCGGCCGCCCGCGTCCGTCCACCAGTGGCGCAGGTCCAGGCCGGAGGCCTCGAGTTCGCCGCGCAGGCCGTCCTCGCGGAACTTCGCCGAGATCTCGGTGCGCATCTCCTCGCCCGGCTCGAAGGCGACCACGAGGTCCAGCTCCGGGATCTTCACCGTCTGATGGGAGCGGGCCCGCAACCGCATCTCGATCCACTCGCTCTGCCGGTGCCACAGGGCGAGGTGGTCGAACTCGGCCGGATCGAAGTCGGCGCCGAGTTCGCGGTTGATGACGTGCAGCACGTTCTTGTTGAACTCCGCGGTCACCCCGGCCGCGTCGTCATAGGCGGCGACGAGGGTCCCCTCGTCCTTGACCAGGTCCGTGCCGATCAGCAGCGCGTCGCCCGGTGCGAGTCCGGTGCGGACCGCGGTCAGGAACAGGGCGCGTTCGGCGGGCAGCAGGTTGCCCAGGGTGCCCCCGAGGAAGGCCACCAGCCGCGGCCCCTCGGCGCCGGGCACGCGCAGGTCGCCCTGGAAGTCCCCGATGAGCGCGTCGACGCGCAGTTCGGGGTACTCCTTGAGCAGCGCTTCGCCGGCCTGTTGCAGGGCCGCCTCACTGACGTCCACGGGCGTGTACGTCTTCAGCGTCCCGGCGGCGAGCAGGGCGTCCAGGAGCAGCCGGGTCTTGTCGGACGACCCCGAGCCGAGTTCGATGAGCGTGGCAGCCCCCGTGGCGGCGGCGATCTCACCGGCTCTGGCCTGCAGGATCTCCCGTTCCGCACGGGTGGGGTAGTACTCGGGGAGCCGGGTGATCTCCTCGAAGAGCTCGCTGCCGCGGGCGTCGTAGAACCACTTGGGCGGCAGCCACTTGGGGTCGGCGGTGAGTCCTTCGCGTACGTCGGCGCGCAGGGCGTCGGCGGTGGCGTCGGCGGGCAGGCGGCGGGTGAGCGTGAAGGTACTCAACGGTTCGGCTCCTTGAGCGTCGTGAGCTGGATCTCGTCGGGGGTGGCGACGAGCAGGGTCCGGTCGGGGACCCTGACCCAGGTGTCCTCGTCGTCGTGGGGCTCCGAGACGACGAGGACGGAACGGCCCGGCTCGTGGCGGTAGTAGAGGGTGTCGCCCCAGGTGGTGGCGGCGATGACGGTTCCGTCGGTGAGCAGGAGGTTCAGCCGCCCCCGGTCGTGCGGGACGAGGTCGGCGATGGTGCCGGCGAGTGCGTCGCCCGGCGGCTCCCCGCCCCGCAGCCGGTGCAGCGCGAGGGCCCAGACGAAGGCGGAGTCGCAGCGCGCGTCCAGGGACAGCAGTTCCGCGGCGGACAGCCGCGCGGCGGCGTGTTCCAGGGTCGCGGGCCAGCCGGTGAGCGCCCCGTTGTGGCTGAAGAGCCAGCGGTCGGCGGCGAAGGGCGCCGCGGCGTTCTCTCCCGCCGCGCCCCCCTCGGTCGCGGACCGGACGGCGGCCAGCAGCGCGCCGGTGGAGATGACGCGCGCCAGGTCGGGGAAGGACGCGTCGGCCCAGATGGGTCCGGCGCGGCGGTAGCGGGCGGGCACCGGATCGCGGTCCGCGTACCAGCCGACGCCGAATCCGTCGGCGTTGACGGTGCCGTGGAGCTGCTCGCGCGGCGCCCAGGACTGCCGGTACAGGCTGTGCTCCGGCTCGGTGAGCACGGTGCGCAGCGCGACGGGCGGGCCGAGGTAGGCCAGATGCCGGCACATCAGCGGTTGTCCTGGGATCGGGCGGTGCGGAAGCCGGAGAAGATCTGCCGGCGGACGGGGTGGTCCCAGTTGCGGAAGGTGGCCCGGCAGGCGACCTGGTCGACGGCGAACGCGCCGCCGCGCAGCACCTTGTAGTCGCCGCCGTAGAAGACCTCGCTGTACTCGGGGTAGGGCCACGCGGAGAATCCGGGGTAGGCGAGGAAGTCGCTCGCGGTCCACTCCCAGACGTCGCCGATGAGCTGGCGCACTCCGAGCGGGGACGCTCCGGCGGGGTAGCTGCCGGCGGGGGCGGGCCGCAGGTGCCGCTGGCCGAGGTTGGCGTGCTCCGCCCCCGGGTCCGCGTCCCCCCAGGGGTAGCGCCGGGAGCGGTCGGTGGCCGGGTCGTGGCGGGCGGCCTTCTCCCACTCGGCCTCGGTGGGCAGCCGGCGTCCGGCCCAGCGGGCGTACGCGTCGGCCTCGTACCAGGACACGTGCAGGACCGGCTCGTCCGCGGGCACCGGTTCGGTTACGCCGAAGTGCCGGCGCAGCCACTGGCCGCCTTCCCGGCTCCAGTACAGCGGGGCGTGCAGGCCGGTCCGCTGCCGGTGTTCCCAGCCGGGGGCGGCCCACCAGCGCGGGTCGTCGTAGCCGCCGTCCGCGATGAACTCCAGGTAGGCGCCGTTGATGACCGGCGTCGTGTCGATGTGGAAGGCGTCGACGTGGACGCGGTGGGCGGGGCGTTCGTTGTCCAGCGCCCAGGGTTCCGTGGAGGTGCCCATGGTGAACGGACCGCCGGGCACCAGGACCTCACGCGGCAGCGTGGCGGCGTCGGCGGGTGCGGCGGGGGGCGCGGGCGCGGTGAGGACAGCGGGGCCGGTCCTCAGCTGATGGGTTATCAACATGGTCTCGTCGTGCTGCTGTTCGTGCTGGGCGACCATGCCGAAGGCGAATCCGGCGTCGAGCAGTCCGCTGCCGTGCAGCGGTGTCTTCTCGATGAGGTCCATGACCCGGCCGCGGACCTCGTGGTTGTATCCACGGGCCTCACCGGGCGGCAGCAGGGGCAGCCGGGGCCGCTCGGCGCGCGGGTGCTCGAAAGCGTCGTAGAGGGAGTTGATCTCGGTGGGGAAGATCGGATCCTGGCCGCCGACGGTGCGCAGCAGCCACAGCTCCTCCTGGTTCCCGATGTGCGCGAGGTCCCAGACCAGGGGTGACATCAACGGTGAGTGCTGGGCGGTGAGGTCCGGGTCGTCGACACATTCGGTCAGGACCCGGGTGCGGGCGCGCGCGGTGGTCAGCGCCGCCGCGATGCGGTCGCGCAGCGCCTCATCATCTTGCCCGGGGGCCCGCCGGGGGGCGGTGCTGTCGTTCACGCGCGGTCCTCCTTGGTCTGCGTGCCGGTCCGGGCCGGCGCGCGGCCGGCCGCGGAGCGGTGCTGATCGATCAGGTCGTCGGCCGGACATCGGCCGCGCGCGATGTACCGCTCGGCGAACTCGGTGACGGTGTCCTGTACGTGTCCGGGCGCGCCGATCCGCGGCAGCGCGTCCAGCGCGGCCCGGAAGCAGGCGTCGGCCGCCCTGCGCAGGGCGGGGTCGGTCAGGCCGCGGCGGGCCGCGCGGACCCACAGCGGGTTGCGCGGGGCGGGCGGGCCGCCCGCGCCCAGCGGCAGCAGGGCCCGCAGCGCGGCCTGGTGGGCGGTCGGGTCGTCGAACAGGGCGGTGACCACGGCCAGCGGCACCATCCAGCCGTCGTCGCCGGACTGTGCGTCGATCATGCGCAGTTCCAGGTGGCCCTGCGGGCGGACGGGCGGGAACAGGGTGGTCAGGTGGTAGCGCAGATCGTCGAGAGCGGGTACGGAGCCGTCCGGACCGCCGTGCTCGATCCAGTCGCGGAAGGTGAGTTCGGCGGGTGTGGTCCAGGGCGTGCCGTCCTGCTGCCGTATGCACATCACGGGTGCGTCGAGGGCGTAGCGGGCCCACGCGGCACGCGGCTCGCGGTCCAGCGGCGGGGCGAGGGTGCGGGCGGTGTCCATCAGGGACCACACGGCCTGGCGCGTGGAGCGCCAGCCGCTGGGGACGCCCTGGCGCAGCGGGGAGTTGGCGAACGCGGCGACCAGGACGGGGCCCAGCAGGTGGGCCAGCCGCCAGCGGGAGCGGATGCCGTGCGGGCCGGGGGTGTCGGTGCCCGCGTCCACGCATACCTGCACGGAGGCGGTGCTGCACATCATGGAACGACCCGCGGTGCCCGCGCGGTCGAAGTACTCCTCCATCGCAACGTAGCGCGGGAGGTCCAGGATGCGGCGTGGTGTGCGGTAGGGGTCGTGGCCGTGGCCTGCGGCGACGAGGCCCTGTGCCTTCAGATGGCCGCGGACGGCGGCCAGGTCGGCCGAGGTCTCCTCGACGCATTGCGCGAGGGAGTCGGCGGGGCGCGAGCTGAGTTCTATCTGGCCGCCCGGCTCACGGGTCAGCCCTGCGTTCAGCGGGAGCCGTTCCAGGCCGCTGACGGCTTCTGCCAGCCGGCCGGGGTCGATATGGAGGGCCGGGTCGTGCGCGTCGTGCAGGAACCACTCGAGCTCGGTACCGACCCTGGTCGGTGGTCCGGTCTTGAAGCAGATGCCGTGGATGAACAGCTCGGCCTCTGCCTCGGTGACCGGTCCCGCGGATCCGGGCTGCCGCCGGGCCGGTCGCCTGGCGGTGCCTGCCATGTCATGGCGCATGGTGATGTCTCCCATCGGGCCGCTGTGGCGGCCGCTAACCAATGTGCCTCACCGCGGCCGATTGCGCTCGCTATTTCTTATGGTTTGTTCGAATTTGTTAGCTTTTTGGCCAGTTCTCCGGTGACCCACCTGTCACGGGCCCGCGGACCGTCTTCCCGGCGCCCTTTCGGCGAAACGGGCGATCCGGTCGGCCGCCTCGGCCAGCACCGGCTCCGCCAGCGCGAAGTTCAGGCGTGCGCAGCCCTCCCCCGCCGTCCCGAACGCGGAGCCGTCCGCCAACTCCACGCCGCACGCCGCCAGCAGCACCTCCCGGATCCCGGCGTCCGGCGCGATCCCCGCCGGGCGCCGGGCGCCGGCGAAGGCCGCCCCGCTGAGCCACAGCAGGAAGGACGCCTCCGGGACACACGCGACCGCTCCGGGAACCGCCTCCGCCAACCGGGTGACGATCAGGTCCCGCCGGGCCGTCAGCCCGGCAGTCAGCGAACGCAGCCACGGCTCGCCGTGTTCCAGCGCGATCTCCTGGGCGAGCGCCCCGAGCAGCCGTCCGCCCTCGAAGAAGCCGAACCCCTCCAGGGTGGCGACGACACGTCGTCGCAGGTCGGCGTCGGGTACGAGGAGGAACGCGTCCGCCAGGCCGCTGACGTTGAAGGCCTTGCCCACCGAGTGGACGACGACGGTGTTCCGGGCGAACTCGCCCGCGGCGTTCACTGCGGTGACGTGCCGGCGCCCCGGATGCACGATCTCGCAGTGCACCTCGTCGCTGATCAGCACTCCGCCGCAGCCGGCGGCGGCCGCGGCGAGCGCGTGCAGCTCGGCGGCGTCCCACACCCGGCCGGTGGGATTGTGCGGACTGCTCAGCGCCACGACAGCGCCCGGCTCCCGCCGGCAGGCGTCGGCGAACTCGTCGACGGCCAGCCGGTACGCGCCGCCCGCCCGGTCGAGCGGGATCTCCCGGACAGCCCGGCCGGCGGCGCCGGCGACGGCCGCGAAGCCGCCGTACTCGGGCGTCGGCGTCAGCACCGGGCCGCGCGGCGCCGGGCCGGCGGCCGCGGCGTCGAGCACCACGCGGACGGCGGTGCGGGGGCCGAACGGCAGCAGCACCACCCAGTCGGGATCGATCGTGGCCGCGTGCCGGCGGCCGTACCAGCGCGCGACCCGTTCGCGGGCGGCGGGATCGGCCCGGGTGTAGCCGAGCGCGGGGTGGTCCAGCCGGTCCCGCAGCGCCGCGAAGAGCGCGGGAAAGCCCGGCAGGTCCATGTCGGCCACGCCCAGCGGGATCCGCCCGGCGTCCAGCTCGACGCCCGCGGTCAGCCACTTCACGCTCCGGGTGCCCGTCCGGTCCAGCCCGCTTCCGCCGTCCATCCGGTCTCCCTGTCGTCGCCCGTCATTCCCTGCCCACCCGCCCCTTCGCAGTAAACAGCGAATATCGCTTGCCTCTCCGAAGGAGAGGAGTAATTTTAATTACATGATTACATCAAAGGATCGTGAGGCGGTGCGCGGCTGGTTCGCCGGGCGCCTGCCGGAAGGACTGTTCACCGAGCTCCTGGACGTCACCGTCGACCGGGAGGAGATCACCGTGGTGGGCCGCATCCCCGAGCCCGAACTGGCTGCGGACGCCTCACAGGCGGAGCGCGACGCGGCACGGGAGGGGCGCATCGCGGAGTTCCGCGGGCGCACCCGGGCCGCCCGTATGGAGGTGGCCCGCGAGGCCGAGGAGAAATACGGGCGCAAGGTCTCGTGGGGCGTGCAGTGCGCGGACACCCGCGGCTGGTACACCACCGTCGCCGCGCCCGTCATGACACGACTGCGCCAGCCCGAGCGCCAGGTGCTCGACACCCTGATCGCCGGAGGCGTCGCCCGCAGCCGCAGCGACGCGCTGGCCTGGTGCGTCCGACTGGTCCAGCGCAACGCCGACGAATGGCTCGTCGACCTGCGCGACTCCCTGGAGCACGTCGAACAGGTGCGCGCCCAGGGGCCGGACGCCGGCTGACGCCTTCCCGCCGCGGACAGCACCCCGTGCCGGCGCCGACCCGCACCGCGGGACCGCGCCGGCACGCGCACGTCTCCCAGGCGCCGTTGACACGACCTGTTCGGCTCCCTAGGTTCGGGGACACGGGTTAGTAAAGTTTCTTAACTTGAAACTCGGCACCCCTGCCCCAGGCGCGAACCCCCACGAGCCACTGGGAGATCCAGCGTGTTTCTCCGTCCGGCACCACACCGACGACGGCAGGCCACCGCGGCGGCACTCACCGTCCTCGGTCTCGCCCTCGCCCTCGTCCTCCCCGCCAGCGCCGCGCCCCCGTCCCCCGGATCCGCGCGCACGGCCGCACTGGTCACCGCGGCCGCCGCCGAGCCTGGCACGGCGACCGCTCTCACCGGCTACGCCATCCAGTCCTCCGCCAAGGTCACCGACTCCCCCACAGCGGTCTCCACCCCCGGCTACCCCGCCGCCGGCTGGTACCCGGCCGGTCCGCGCTCCACCGTCCTGGCCGCTCTGCTCGCCACCGGCCGCTACGCGGACCCGTTCTACTCGCAGAACCTCAAGAAGATCCCCACCGCGGACTTCGCCGTCCCATGGTGGTACCGCTCCGACTTCACCGTCGACGACACCTCCGCGCGCACCTACCTGGACTTCAGCGGCGTCGTCTCGGCCGCCGACGTGTACGTCAACGGCGTCCGGGTCGCCACGAAGGACACCGTGGCGGGCGCCTACACCCGGCATGAGCTGGATGTCACCGCCCAGGTCACAGCGGGTACCAACACCGTCGCCTTCCTCGTGCAGCCCAACGATCCGCGGAAGAACCTGACCATGGGGTGGATCGACTGGCTCCAGCCCCCGCCCGACGAGAACATGGGCCTGGTCCGGGACGTCCTGGTGCGCCGCGGCGGACCGGTGGCGCTGCGCGACACGCACGTGGTCACCGCCCTCGCGCTGCCCTCCCTCGGCTCGGCCGACCTGACCGTGAAAGCACAGGTCCGCAACGACTCGGCCGACCCGGTCACCACGACCGTCTCCGGCACCATCGGCGCCCTCGCCTTCCGTCAGGACGTCGCCCTGGCGGCACACCAGACCAAGGCGGTCTCCTTCGCGCCGTCCGGATACCCCCAACTGCGGTTGAGCCGTCCCGCGGTGTGGTGGCCGGCCGGCATGGGCGCCCAGTCGATGTACGAGCTGCAGCTGACCGCCACCGTCGCCGGCGCCGCCTCGGACAGCGCGCGGGAGCGCTTCGGCATCCGGGACGTCAAGGCGCCCCTGGACGGCAGCGGGGCCCGCCAGTACTCCGTCAACGGCCGCAAACTGCTCATCAAGGGCGGCGGCTGGTCACCCGACGTGTTCCTGCGCTGGGACCGCACCTACACCGAGGACCGGCTGCGGTACGCGCTGGACCTGGGCCTCAACACCATCCGCCTCGAAGGCCACATCGAACCGGACGAGTTCTTCGACCTGGCCGACCGGTACGGCATCCTGACGATGCCCGGCTGGGAGTGCTGCGACAAGTGGGAGGGCAACGTCAACGGCGGCGAACCCGGCGACAAGTGGACCGCGGCCGACTACCCCGTCGCCAAGGCGTCCATGGCCGGCGAGGCCGCCCGGCTGCGCGACCACCCCAGCGTCATCTCGTTCCTCATCGGCAGCGACTTCGCCCCCGACGCCACCATCGAGAAGAACTACCTCGACGCCCTCAAGGCCGCCGACTGGCCGACACCCGTGGTCGCGGCCGCATCCGCCAAGTCCGCACCGCTGTCGGGCCCGTCCGGCATGAAGATGAGCGGCCCCTACGACTGGGTGCCGCCCAACTACTGGTACGCCAAACGCGAGGGCGGCGCCACCGGCTTCAACTCCGAGACCAGTGCCGGACCCGACATCCCCACCCTGGACACGCTGCGCCGCACGCTGTCCCCCGCCGAGCTCGAAACCCTCTGGAAGGACCCCGCCGCCAAGCAGTACCACCGCTCACCCTCGTCGACCTTCAGCGACCTCAAGCTGTACGGCAACGCGCTGGCCGGCCGGTACGGCAAACCCACCGGCCTGGACGACTACGTCCGCAAGGCGCAGCTCGCCCAGTACGAGGCCGTCCGCGCCCAGTTCGAGTCCTACGGCCGCAACGCCTCCGACAGCTCCCAGCCGGCCACCGGTGTCGTCTACTGGATGTTCAACAGCGGCTGGACCTCACTGCACTGGCAGCTCGTCGACCGCTATCTCGACCAGGGCGGGGCCTACTTCGGCGCCAAGAAGGCCAACGAGCCGCTGCACGTCCAGTACTCCTACGACACCCGCTCCGTGGTCCTGGTCAACAACCGGCACCCACCCGCGTCAGGGCTGACCGCGCGGGTGAGCCTGTACAACACCGACGGGACCATGAAGTACGACAGGACCAGCACCGGGCTGACGGTCGGCGGCGACGGTGCGAAGACCACCGCACTCACCGTGCCGTCCACGGTCAGCGGGCTGTCCGCCACCTACCTGGCCAAGCTCGTCCTCACCGACTCCTCGGGCGCCGAGGTCAGCCGCAACGTGTACTGGCTCTCCACCCGGCAGGACGTCCTGGACTGGGACAATACCGACTGGTACTACACCCCCACGACCGCCTACGCCGACCTCAAGGGGCTCAGCGCTCTGGCCCCGGCCACCGTCTCGACGACGGCACGGACCACCGGGGGGAGCGACGGCACGTCCACGACCTCGGTCGTCCTCCGCAACACGGGCACCGGCCGCACGCCCGCGCTGCTGACCGACGCCCATCTGGTCGACGGCGCCGGCGTCCCGGTGCTGCCGGTGACCTGGTCCGACAACCAGGTGAGCCTGTGGCCGGGTGAGTCGGTGACCCTCACCGCCTCGTACCGGACGGCGGACCTGCACGGATCCGCGCCCCGGGTGCGGGTCTCGGGCTGGAACACCGCCACCGCCACCGTCCCCGCCGACCGCTAGTGCGTTGTCCACGAACGTTCGCCGGGCCTGGTGATCCGTGAATGATTTTTGGGGTGTTGGGGCCTGGCGGTGGCACTGTGGTGGCAACGGGTTGTCATCGAGGGTGAGTGAGGTGCCTCA
>NZ_JAPVLU010000107.1 GCF_027158205.1 Streptomyces sp. H39-S7
ACCCCGCCCACTGCACGCACCCCCCGCTGACCTGCCGGACCGCCGACCGCCAGACCCCTACGGTCCGGCGCACCGAAATCGAGAGCACACCTGTCGTGACGACACCCCGCATCGACGCGCACGTTCGCCTCGACGTCCACCCCACCCACTCCAGCGCCGTCACCGCCACCCTGACCGGTCCGCAGGCCCACATCCCCCACGTGAGTCTGGAAGCCGCCGACTGGCACGTGGTAGCCGACAACACCCTCGTCCTGGTCCGCATCGATCACGAGGAGCCCTACTGGGCCCAGGACGCCGCGCGGCAACTGGCCGCCGACGGAATCGCCGTCGAGATCACCCCCGAGCTGCGCACAGCGATCGACGAAGAATGGACCTGGGCCAACTACCCGATGCCCTGGTGCACCCGCAGCGAGATCCGTGAGGTCTCCAACGCAGCGCAGAAGATCCACGACGACATCCGCCACGGCCACCTCCTGATCCACGCCCACGCCGAGGACGGCCACACCACCGTCGCGGTCGGCACGTACCTCAGCGGCGGCAAAAGCGTCTACCTCCACGGCGAGGACCACCTGCGCCAGGCCGCCGACACCTTCGACTCACCCGCCCAGGCCCTGGTCGCCTTCGAGAAGATCCACGGCGGGGCCGTGCGCCCCGGACTCGCACCGATGACCGACACCGCGCGCCACGCCGCCCAGGCGCGAACCTCACTCGGCAATCCCGTTGTTGATCCTGAGGCCCAGAGCCGTGAGCCGGAAACCGTCCCCGCCTACGCCGCCGACGCCGGTGACCACGACGCTCTTCTGGAGGCATTCCTCGGCGCTCATGGCGACTGGCAGAAGTGGCAGACCATCCCTATTGAATCGTCGTGTTGAAGCCGATCTGACAGGGTGGCGCGATGAGCAAGTGGCGTGTCTTCTGGGTTCCCAAGCCGACGCCGATCGCCCCACCGCGAGTACCCGTTCTGGCGGGATGGACGGACCTGACGGAGCGCGAGGCGTCAACCGGGATCCGGCCCGGCGACCCGATTCTGCTGGCACCGGACTACCGCATCGACGAACTCCTCAGCTTGTACACGCGCAGCAACCCGTTCCGGGGATACATAAAAGAGACAAAGCGGAACTACATCACGGACATCTGCCTGTTCCTCAACTTTCTATGGCAGCGCGGAAAGGTCTGGACGCAGGCAGTCGAGACGGACGTCGACGACTTCCAGTTCTGGCGCCAGACGTCGCCCGAGAACCCGGTGCGAGTGGGCGGGAACAAGTGGAATCGTGAACTGGCCGCGCTGATGAACCTGTACACGTGGGCAACGAAGCCCGGGAACGAGTTCCTACCACGTAACCCGGTTCCGGTGCATCGCGTGGCCGGCAGGCATGGCCAGATCGTTGAGGTACCGGACGGGAAAGCGAAGGACGCCCGGGGTAGCAACGTTCACTGGCTGACCCCTCGGGCATTCCGTCTGTGGATGGACATCGGGCTGCGCGGTTACGGCACTGACGGTCGTCCCTCGCCGCGCTGGGTGGGCCGCCTGGAGGACCGCAACGTTGCGTTCGTGCGCTTGCTGACCTCTTCTGGGATGCGGCGGCTGGAGGGCGCCTCGCTGTTGGCCTTCGAGGTGCCGTCACTGCGGTTGGAGGGCGGCCGTTACTACACGGGGCGCCTCGCGGCAGCGGTCACGCGTTCCAAGAAGGCCCGTACGTACTACGTCGAGGCTCATGTGGTGGGCGATATCGAGAACTACGTCGACTCCTCGCGCGGCGAGGCCATCCGCGCCGCCCAGGACCGGGGCCGGTACGACGGCGTGCGGGACATGCGGCTGGTCACCGGGGTGAGTCGGGGACCGAAGCCGACGGTTTATTGGTGCGACCGCCAGGGCGTCACGGGCCGCATCGCGCTGACGGAGGCTACCGCGGACGAACGGATGACGTGGTACACCGAAGGACCGGCGGGATTGGCGCCGTTGTGGCTGTGGCTGAACGAGATGGGCCTGCCGTTCCAGCCGCATTCGTGGAACAACGTCTTCACTGCGGCGAACCGGCGGTGCCGGGCGGTGCTTGATCCGGAGCCAGAGCGTCGGTTGGACCCGCATCGCAGCCTGGCGCCGTATGCGACGCCGCATTCCTGCCGGCACAGCTTCGCCCTCTACATGCTGGTCATCCTGCACCACTTGATGGACCAGAGGTTCGGTCTGAGCCCGGAGGAGCGGCGGGACTACCGGCTGCTGTACGGGGATCCGTGGCGGATGGTGCAGGACCTGTTGGGTCATGCGTTCCTTGAGACGACCCGCGTGCGGTATCTGTCCCCCGTCGCCGACCTTCAGCTGCGGTCGCTGCTGACCACCGCGCCCCCGTTCCGCGAAGGGGAGCGACCGGCGCGGGAGATGGATGAAGTGTTCGCACGTCTGGCGCGGGAGGCCGAGGGCATCCAGGACATCGACGCCAAGCTGCAGGTCACCCCGCGGGCGGGGGGATGAACCGCCGCGGGCGTACGGCGCCGTTGCCGGCAACGCCGGTGCGCAGGCCCCCGGTTCTGGTGGACGACGGCCTTGTTGTCGAGCACCGAGACCGAATGGGAGCCGTCGCAGTCTACGACTTCCGTACTCTGCCGGTCGAGGACGCCCTGCGCCGATCGCTGGCCCGCCTGTTCGCCGCGCGGTGCGTGCCGAGCCGGTGGAGCTCGCATCACAGCAGCAGGTACTTCTGGCTCCCCTTGCAGGCGTTCACCGCGTACCTGGCCACGCTGGACGCACCGGTCGCCGACCTCGACCAGCTGACCGCGGGGGTGTGGAAGCAGTGGAGGCTCAGCCGACAGAACACTCGGTTCGGCTACCGCCAGATCACCACGTTGCGGGGGCTGCTGCTGGACGACCCGCGACTGTCCGCGGCGACCCGGGAAGCGCTCGCCCGCCGCGTCCTGCAGCCCACGGCCAAGGAAGTGTCCTTCCAGGCGGCCGAGTTCGACGCGATCGTCACCACGGCGCGGCGAATGTTCCGTGCCGCGCATCTGCGGATCACGGACAACGCCCGGCACCTCGCCCAATGGCAGTCAGGGACGTTCCCTCGCGGCAGCGAGGCATGGCTGCTGGGTGAGGCGCTGGACTGTATGGCCCGGACCGGCGAGGCACCCCACGACACCAGGGTGCGTCGCCAGCGTGGCCGGGTGCTCACCCGCTATACGCGGGTGCTAGGCGGGGAGCGGCCCGAACATACGTGGCAGCGGCTGTTCTTGACCCGGATGGAGACGGTCGCGCTGGGGGTGCTGCTGCTGGGCGAGCACGGCTGGAATCTGTCGGTGATCAACAGGTTGAAGGTGCCGCAAGCGGCCCCGGACGCCGGCAGCGACGGCCCGCGGATCTACCGGGTCGAGCTGGAGAAGCACAAGCGAGGCGCCGGCCGGTACTTCGAGACCCGCAACCTCACCGACGACGGGGCCGCCTCCCCCGGGCGGCTCATCACGCAGGCGCTGGAGGCCACCGTGTTCGCCCGCGCGGCCGTGCACATGCTGAGCCCCGGCACGGATCGCTTCCTGATCTGGCGCTCCGCCAAGGCCCCGCTGGAGCACCCGCAGGACGAGAGCCGTAAGAGGTCAGGCATCGGGGTGTTCGGGTTCGGCGTCTCCGGCCGTACAGCCAAGGAGTGGGCGACCCAACAGGGCTTCTCCTCCTCGCCGTTCCGCCGGGGACGACGGACGGTGAACACCCTGCACCGACGCGCGCCCGGACAGAACAGCCAGTCCACCCACGACCGCGTCTACACGCTGACCGATCCCCAGGTCCGCCAGAGAGCGATCCCTGTCATCGCCGAGGCAGCCGAAGCCGTCGTGACCCAAGCCCACGCAACCGTGCTCGCCGCCGAACTGCGCGAGGGAGCCGATCCGACCGACCAGCCGACCGCCACCGCCGACTGCCATGACTACGACAACAGCCCCTATCCCGGCCCCGGCGGAGGCTGCGGGGCCTCGTTCCTGATGTGCCTGGCCTGCCCCAACGCCCGGATCCACCCCGCCCACCACAGCCGCCTGGCCCACCTGCACCACGCACTCGACAACCTGCGCACCGCACTGGACCCGGGCCAGTGGCACCGCCAGTGGGAGGACGGACACGCCCGCCTGGAACACCTCAAGAGCCAGCTCGGCACCGCGGTGTGGACCCGCGCACTGGCCGACGTGACCGACACCGACCGCGAACTCATTGCCCTGCTGCTCAACGGAGACCTCGACCCGTGACGGCCACCCCAGCCCCGGCCCGTGTCCTTCCCGGACCCGACACCCCCGTCATCCCCGCCCACCGGATCGTCGACGGCTACACCGGCCCCATCGCGCGCTACGCGGCGCCGGCCTGGCCGCTGATCCCCATGAACGCCAACCCGGGCGTCACGCACAGCACCATCCACTGGCCCACGTTTCCCGGCACGTTCCGGGAGGAGTTGCGGCTGGCCGCCTGGACCTTGATCAACGGCGAACTGCCCTCCGTGTTCCTGCGTGAGCGCCATCCCACCTGGCGCTCACGCCAGGCACCCAAGGCGCTCTGCCAGACGATCGGGACCTGGTGCCGGCTGGCCACGTGGCTCACCGACCGGGGCATCACCACGCTGAGCGAGTGCAACGCACAGGTACTGAGTGAGTACGGCCGCCACGTGCGCGACAGCGGGGCGGCCCGCATCACGGTGCACAGCGTGCTGTCGTCGCTGACCCGGCTGTGGGTCTTCGACCAGCTCAGTGGCCGTCCCAGCGGAATCGGCTGCCCGCCGTGGGAGTCCGAGGGGGTGGACGACTACCTGCCGGCGGCAACACCGGGCGGCGAGAATTCCGCCGAGGCGATCGCCGAGCAGACCATGGGCCCCGTGCTGGTGTGGGCGATCCGCACGGTCGAGGAGTTCAGCGACGACATCCTGGCCGCCTGGGCCGAGGCCAACCGTCTGCGTGCAACGGCTGCCGGCAACAGCGCCACGCCCGCCTCCCGAGCCGCTCTTCGAACCTTCATGGACCGCATCGACGCCGACCGGCTGCCGATTCCGACCACACAGTGGCTGGGCAGAACCACGATCGCGGGCGCGTATATCGCCGCGCTCACCGGCGCCTCCCTGGGCCAGGTCTACAGCACCACCCGTAATCACGGCTGGCGGCAGGCTGCCCTGGAGCGGCCTGGCCCCTGCCCGCTCAGTGTCCCGGTCACCGGCAAGCTCGGCGGGATCCCCTGGAGAGAGGCCGTCGACTACACCGAAGCAGGCTTTCTGATGCGCCAGTTGGGCACGGCATGCTTCATCGTGATCGCCTATCTGACCGGGATGCGTCCCGGCGAGGCGGCCGGACTTCGCAGCGGCTGCTGCCCCGACCCGAAGCCGGACAGCGCCGGGCGCACAGGGCGGCACTTGATCACCAGCACCGTGTACAAGACCGCCCGCGACGAAGACGGCAACCATCGTTCCGAGGGCGAAGTCCGCGATGCTCCCTGGGTGGCCATCGCCCCCGTCGTCGACGCCATCCGTGTTCTGGAACGCATGGTTCCCCCAGGGCAGCTGTTGTTCGATCACCACGCTCACGACCTGCGCGGAACCCGGGCCGGCACCGGCTCCCTCACTGTGCACACGCTGGGCACCCGGGTGGAGGACTTCATCACCTGGGCCAACCACGAGGCAGCCGCCCGCGGGCTGACCCGTGAGGCCATCCCGCCGGATCCGCACGGGAGGATCGGTACCGAGCGGTTCCGCAGGAGCCTGGCCTGGCACATCGCCCGCCGCCCCGGGGGTCTGGTCGCGCTCGCGATTCAGTACGGTCATCTGCGGACTTCCGTAGCGGCCGGATATGCCGCGCGCAGCCGGGACGGCATCCACGACCTCCTCGACGTCGAAACGGCCCGCGCCACCATCGACACCGTCGCCGACCTCAACGCGGCTCTCGAGGACGGCCTCGGCATCTCCGGACCCGCCGCCCGTCGGGCCATCAAGGCCGCCGCCACCGCGCCCCAGTACACCGGCACCGTCATCACCACCCGGCAGGCCCGACAGATCCTCGCCAACCCCCACCTGGCCGTCCACGACAATCCCCACACGCTGCTGATGTGCGTCTACAAGCGCGACAAGGCCCTGTGCCACCGCGGACTCAAGGACACGCCCAGCCTCGACCAGTGCGTCCCCGCCTGCGCGAACATCGCCCGAACCGATCAGCACGCTACCGGTCTCCGCCTCCGCGCCACCTCGCTTGACCAGCAGGCAGGCCACGTCCCCGGACCGCTGGGCGAGCGCCTGCGCGACAACGCCGCCCGACTGCGCGACCTCGCCGACACCCACCACCGCACCCGCATCAACCTCCAGGACGGCACCGCATGAGCCCAGCCCCCGACGAACGCGACCGTATCCGCGCGGCCATGAACCGCATCCTGCAGGGCGCCGCCCAGCACTCCAACGGGGCGCTGACGATCGTCGCCCTGGCCCAGGAAGCCGGCGTACCGCGCAACGCGCTGACCCAGCGCCACCTCGACCTCAAGAACGACTTCTACACGCAGGTCAGGGCGCGCGGACAGACGCCGGACTCCGAGATCCGCCTGCGCCAACAGATCGTCAAACTCAAGGAGCTCCGAGCCAAGGACACAGCGGAGCTGTCCCAGCTGCGGACCGACGTCGATCATCTTGTTCGCGCCGTCAACCAACTGACCGTGGAGAACCGACAACTGCGCGGTGCACTGTCGCAGCCCGCCTCCCCCGTTCGAGTGCTGCCAACCCAACCGCAGCCGAACCGGCCACTCTGAGTCACTGCTGGACCGCTGATCAACACCAGCCACCAGGTCATCATGAACGGCCCGAGCTACCGTCCCAACAAGCGCCCGAAAAACCCCGCCGACAAGGACGGCAAGCGCCCAACCAAGTAGGAAAACCGCTGGACGTCGTCGGGATACTGCCGTCATGGCCTCACCCAACAACTCGCCCGTGTCGAGGCGGCGTATCTCGCCGCCTCCCGCACGTCAGCCGGAACATCACCCGGTGCAGAGCCCTCGAGCGACAGGCCGAGGTCGGTGAGCCGGTAGTGGACGGCGGGCGGCACGGTGGGTTCCACACGGCGGGCCGCCAGGCCGTCGCGAACCAGGCCCTGCGGAGTAACGGAGAGCATCTTCTGGGAGATGCCCGGCATACGACGGCGCAACTCCGCGGCGGTTACCGCGTTGCGGTGGCCAATGCCGCGCGGATGGCGTCCTCGCCGACCGGCTGGCCCTTCTCGTTCGAGAACGGCCCGTACGGGGTCCCCCACACCGGCGTGCCCGTCGCCTGCCGCCAGCTATCGGCCAGCGGTCCCGCGTCCACCACGCTGTACCCGATCGATTCGATGAACTCGGTCACCGCCGCCTTCGCCGGCGCGGAGTCTCCGGCGATTGGCAGGTAGGAGCGGTCGGCCGCCCCCGCCGGGCGGGCGAGTGACAGCAGGTGCTTATAGAAGATGTTGTTGAACGCTTTCACGAGCATGGCGTCCGGGATGTACCGCAGTAGCAGCTCGCTCGAGGTGAGCGACTTGCTGTCGAGCTCCAGGATGTGCCCGTCACGCTCGGGGCCGTAGTTGCACGTGTCGATGACCGTCTTCCCGGCCAGTGGCGCGGCGGTCACGTTAGGGAAGGCTTTGACCGGCACCGTGACCACGACGATGTCACCGGCCGCCGCGGCCTCCCCGCTCGTCGCCACGGACGCCCGCGGCCCCAGTTCCGCGGCCGTGTCCGCGAGCGTTTCGGGACCGCGCGAGTTGCTGAGCACGACCTGGTGCCCGGCCTCGATGGCGAGCCGCGCGATGGTACTGCCGATGTATCCGCTTCCGACAAATCCCACCGTCGTCATCTTCTCAGCGTCCCTTCAGAAGAGCCGAACCCTTGTCATTTGCCGGGCTCGTTTCGATTCGGATCCCTGCCGTCAGCCGGCGGAGAAGTAATGGCCGTTGTCCAAATCGGCGAGCAGGCCGGGCTGAGCGGGTTCCCAGCCGAGGGTCCGGCGGGTGATGTGGTTGGACGCCGGGTAGTTCTGCGTGACTATGTTCGCGAGGAACCCGAAGTATCCCGGCACCATCAGTACGTCCGCGGGAATGCTCACGGCGGGCAGGCCCAGACGGCTGCCAATGGCCTCGGCGATCTCGCGGAACGGGATGGCCCCGTCCCCGACCGCGTGCCAGTATCTGCCGGCCGGCCCCTTCTCCAGCGCCAAGCGGAACAAGGAGGCGACATCGCGGGTGTGCACGGCGTTCCACAGGTTCGCGCCGGCTCCGGGGTAGCCGACGACGCCCTTCTCCTTCGCGAGCGCGATCAGCGTGGGGAGGAAGCCGGTACGGTCGGTCGTGCTGTGTGCGATGTTGGCAATCCGCACGACCGAAGACCGCACTCCCCGCTCGGCGAGGCTGATTACGGCGGTTTCCACGACGTTACGAACCCGCAAGGTGCCCTTGTGCTCATCGCCGCCGGGAAGGGCCGGGTCCTCCTCGGTGGCCGGCCGGCCCAGGTGCTGCCCGGGTGAGCCGATACTCCCTGCTGCGACCAGCGGCTTTCCGGTTCCCGCGAGTGCCTCGCCGTACGCGAGCATGATCGGGAGCTCCGCGGCGGCCACGGCGTCGATCCCGCCGGAGGGAAGCAGGTCTTGCCTGTGCGCGACGTGGATGACGCCGTCGGAGTCCGCGGCCGCCTCCTTGAGCCCGTCGAGATCCTGGAGGTCGCCGCGGCGCACCTTCGCGCCGAGTGCGGACAGCGCCGCCGCGGCCGTGTCCGATCGGGCCAGGCCGGTGACCTTGTGCCCGGCGGCGATGAGTTCGGGAACAATGTACGAACCGGAATGGCCGGTCCCGCCAGTGACGAAAACGCGCATGCTACTGGTCCTTGTAATTGATGGGGCGCGAGAAGTGGTGGTGCGGGCGCGCTCAGGCAGAAGTGTTGATGCCGAGGGTGAAGTTGAAGCTCCCTGCGCCATAGCGGCCCAGGCCGATCATCACGAGGCCCGTTCCCTCCAGCCAGCGCGCCATTGTCAGGGGGCCGGTGTCCATCGGCCGCAGGCCGAGGCTCTTGATGAATGCCGACACAGTCGCCTTGGCCTCGGCGTCGTCGCCGGCGATGAGCACGTCCAGCGGGTTGCCCTGCGCCAGCATGTGACCGAAGACGGTGTTGAACGCCTTCACGACGTGCGCGCCGGCGGGGGCGGCCTTGGCGATTTCCTGCGCGCCGGAACTGCCGTCGGGGGTGACAAGGCCCTGCGAATCGGGGGAGACGGGGTTGGTGATGTCGATGATGACCTTGCCGTGCAGTGCGTCCCCGTACTCGCTGACCACCGCCGCCGCGCTGGCGTACGGCATGGCGAGGATAACGATGTCCCCGGCCGGGGCGGCGCCGGCCGTCCCGGCAGTGGCGCCGCCGAGCGCGGCGGCCAATTCCTTGGCCTTGGCCGGGTCGCGGCCGATGATCTCGACGGCGTTGCCGCCGGCGAGCGCCCGGTCGGCAAGGGCGCCGGCCATGTTCCCCAGGCCGATAATGCTGATGCTGCTCATAGTGTGCCCAGGGCTTCGGCAAAGTCGTGTGACGTCCGTTTCGTGATCATGTGAGGCCAAGGAGTGCGAGGGGTTTATTGGCGTCGCGAGCGTTGCGCCGAAGTCCTGCGGCCATGTTGGTGGTCCCCGCAAGGCGTAGGGCGCCGATGGCGAGGTTGCGCCAGGTGGCGAGGACCCGGGGTGCGTTACCGGTCCGGAGTTGGGATGCGTCCTCGG
>NZ_JAPVLU010000108.1 GCF_027158205.1 Streptomyces sp. H39-S7
CAACATCGCCGCCGCCCTCCGCCACACCGGCCGCGACTACCTCCGGCCCCTACGAACCCTCGGCCTCACGTGACGAACCCGGACAGATCCCGATCACGCAATGACCCTGGGTAGAGGGAGGGTCCGTCAGGGGGATTTCTCGGCGATCAGCAGGGTGTAGCCGAGGGTGCCGTCCGCAATGGCGGCGCGGGAAGCGGCGAGGACGGCTGGGGCCGCGGCCAGGTCCACGCCGGCGTCGGCGAGTCTGGCCGCGGCGGTCATCCGTAGCAGGTTCAGCCGCGCCTCGATCTGGTCGATCATGCGGGTCATGGCCGCGTCATGGCGTTCGGTGTGGATCGTACGGAGCCCGGCGGCGGCCAGGATCTCGGCGTACTCGGCCGGCGGGCGGGCATCGGCGATGCAGGCGATCCGCGCGCCGAGACCCGTCAGTTCCGGCGGGAGCCGGTCGGGGGCGGCGGTGACATCGGCGATGCCGACCCGTCCACCGGGCCGAAGGACGCGGGCGAACTCCGCTGCGGCTTGGACCGTGTCGGGGAAGGTGCACAGGGCGCACTCGCACACCACGGCGTCGAACACGCCGTCCGGAAAGGGCAGGTGCTCGGCATCACCGGTGGTGAAGGTGACCCGCTCCGCGAGTCCCGTGGCGGCGGCCGTGCCCTGGGCGAGGGCGGTGTTGGCCGGTGAGTAGTCCACGCCGTCCACGCACACGCCGAAGGCGTCGGCGAGCAGGAGGGCGGTGGTGCCGCGGCCGGAGGCAACATCGAGAACGCGGCTGGCGTCTGTGAGTGCGAGATGGCCCGTCAGGCGCCGGGTCAGGGCGGTGCCGCCGGGATGGTAGGAGTCGCCGAGCAGCAGCGCGACCACGTCGGATGAGTACGCGGCGGCACAGCAGGCTTTGAGCTCGTCGCCGGCCGCGGCGGGCAGGCGGGTGCTCTCGTCGGGCGCGGTCATCGTGGGCCCTGTTCGGATTCGGCGGCGGGTTGTGCGCCACGCGCGGTCTTGGAGCCGTAGGCGGTGTCGGTGAGTCGGTCGGCCAGCGGCAGGGCGTTGGGTACGACGCCGGCGACGGGGACGCCGGACATCTGCGCGCGGATTTGTTCGCGGTAGCCGACGGAGTTGTAGGCGCAGAACGGGATGAGCCGTCCGTCGGGGGTGATCTCCTCCACGCAGCACTTCATCAGCTGTTTGACGTTGAGGGTGTAGGGGTCCTGGAAGTCCTGGACGACGATCATGAACGCCTTGTCGCCCAGGCCCTTGACGGCCGAGGGGAGGTCGATGCCGCAGGCGTCCGCGCAGTCCAGGGCCTGCGCGGTGGCCCGCAGTTTCTCCTGGGTCGTCTCTGTGCCCATGAAAGCGGAGGCCGACCACAGCTTCTCCAGGGCCTCGCGGATCCCGGCGTCGGGCATGACACGGTTGGTGACGTAGTCGAGGTAGTCCTCGACCTGCAGCAGGCGCGGGATGGGCAGGACGGTTCGGTTGCCCGGCTCGCCGTCCACGATCAGGTAGGTGATGGAGCGGCAGGTGGGGAAGCAGCAGGGGACGGGGAAGAAGTCGCCCTTCGCAAACCAGGCGGGCCGCTGTTCGGTAATCAGCTTGATGACGTCGGGGTTGGTGAGCCGGTTCAGCGGGTCGAAGGCGACATGGCGCCCGGAGTGGGTGACGGGCTGGAACGCGACGGAGCGCACGGCGGGGTGGTCGATGCCGAAGGTGATGATCTGGCCCAGTTCGTGCTCGTTCAGTCCGCGTTCGACGGCGGCGACCAGGGTGACGGTCAGCCCGGCCTCGGCGCAGTTGTCCAGTGCCTTCTGCTTGAACTTTCGCAGGTCGCGGCCCCGGATCTCGCGGTGGGTGCGCTCGTCGAAGCCGTCGAACTGCAGATAGATGTTCACCGACTTGCCCGGCACCTGGTTGCGTTCGCCCAGCTCGGCGACGAACCGTTTGTCGGAGGCGAGGCGGATACCGTTGGTGTTCAGCGTGACGTTCTTGATCGGCCGGGCTTGGGCGAGGTCGATGAAGTCCAGGATGTGCTGGTGGATGGTCGGCTCGCCCCCCGAAAACATCACCACCTCCGGCTCCCCCTCGGAGGCCACGAAGACGTCGAGCATGCTCGCGCACTGGGCGTGGGTGATGGAGTAGCCGTCCGCCTGGTGGCCGGAGTCGGCGAAGCAGATCGGGCAGTCCAGGTTGCAGCCGGTGTTGACCTCGATGATGCCCAGACACGCGTGCTGCTTGTGCTCCGGGCACAGCCCGCAGTCGCTCGGGCAACCGTCCTTGACTTCGGTCTGGAAGACCAGGGGGATGGTGCCGGGCTTGTTGAACCGGGCCGAGGACAGGTACTCCTCGGCGTCCCCGTAGACCAGGGCCTCGAACGGGCCGTGCTCGGTGCAGCGTTTGCGCAGGTACACCTTGCCCTCGCGGATGTTGACCTGCGCGTCGACCGGGGTCTTGCAGATCGGGCAGATCGACTTGGTGAACTCGATGAACACCTCGTCCCGGTCCCGCTTGACCGGTGCCGCCGGTGTCGGCCCTCCTTGATCCGTGGCCGGTGCCGTCTCGTCTGTTGTCATCGCATCTCCACATGGTCATCGTCGTGGGCCACACCCGTGCGGGTACGGGCTGGAGGGGTGTCGGTCCGGGCCCGGCCGGGCGGCACGCAGCAGCACAGTGGCGTACAGGAGGGTCAGCGCCTCTTGGACCAGCACGATCCAGGACAACGGCTGGGACAGGCGGACCCCGAAGCAGCCGCAGTTCGCGACCGTAAGACCGCGGGCGTATGCCTGCACCGCCAGCGCGGCCCACATCACCGAGACGGCCGCGTAGATCCACACCGGGGTGCGCGCCGTCGATCGCGGGTGGGCCAGGAACCAGATGCCGCACACCAGCTCCCCGGCGATCAGGGTCACCGCGAGCGCGGTCGCCGCAACGCCGTCCACCAGCCCGTACGCGGCCAGAATCGAGGGCATACGCCCGAAGGAGACGAGCTGGCCCAGGGCCATCGCTGTGTACACCGTGCCCAGCACCAAACGCAGCACCATGGTTTGAACGCTACGCCCGGCTGGGGCCGAGACCTGTGAGGCCGTTCACCGAACAACCGCCTCATCCACGCGACCATGGGAAACAGGGGATCCCGCCGCCGAGATGGCAGGCGGGATGCCTCGGAAACCCAGGGGCACGTGTATCTGCTTGTGGTGCGTACCGGCGGGTCGGTCCCCCACCGACTGGGAGAACCCCGCACCCGCTCATCACACGTAGAATTGGCTCATTCGGGCAGGGAGGCGTCATGCGACGCACCATCCGCATCGGACCATTCAGATTCGGGGCCGGCCGCAGCCAGGAGCGTACTGTGCCCGGCCCGGTGAGCCGCGATCGTTTCGCCGTTGATGTGGCAGAGGGGCTGATGGGCGTAGGCGTCCCGTTCAGGCGCGGGTGCAGCGCTCTGGGGTTCCGGGTACTCGTCACCGACAAGGAAACCGGCCGACGCCAGTACGTCTCCGAAAGCTACACGCACAACCAGGCGTATGCGGACGGCGAGAAGTACATCACCGAACTGGTCACCGGCAGGAAGCGGGTGAAATGACGGTCGGAGGTGCCCGGTGCGGGCGCGATCGGGCCAACCGCTGGATGGGCCGTAGCGGGCGCGCGGGGCGTCACCGTGGGCGGGCGCGTCGCTCCGCTTCCTCCTTGACTATCCGGAGCGAGCCGGCGACCGTCTCCTCCCACCGTGCTGCGACCAGACGGCCCCAGCGTTCTCCCAGCGCCCACCCGTCGGTGCCCAACTCACCCCGGTACTCCAGTCGCGTGCCCGGGCCGTTCTCGGACAGCACGAACGACTCGACGACGGCGGGCACCGGGCCGCGCACCAGGCGGAAGTCGACCCGGCCGGGGCGGGTGAACCGCACGGTCTCTGTCGTCGTCGCGGTCAGCCGCCCGCCCGCTACAGGGGTGAAGTGCGCGGCGAGCACCATGTCGGCGGCCCGTTCCAGCACCTGCACCTTCTCCCGCATCGCCCGGGTCGTTCGCCCGAGATAGGGCTGGGCGATCACATCGAAGACCACGTCCCTGGGCGCGCTGATGTCGATCACCTGTGGTCCCAGAGAACGGGTCCGCCGGCCCACACCCAGGTCGAGCGGCAAGGCCCCCGTCACCAGCCCCACATACCCGGCCGCAACACCGCCGCCCGCCGTCGCCACCATCGCCAGCCGACTGCCCCACCCCATAACCCACGTCCGTTCCCATGCGCTCCACATGCCGTCCGGGCACGACGCTACGGCCTGCCGCCGCGACCGTCGGTGACCACGCTCGCCTTCCGCCCACGGGTCGGCCCTCTAACGTGGGCGCAATGACCCGCGCCCCAAGAAAGGCCGGCCCACGTGTCCGTATCCGATCTCACCGACAGCCGCGCTGCGACTGACGCGCTTTTGGGGATCCTGCCCCAGGGCCGCTGGAGCCCGCAGGCGGTCGCGCGTTTTCTCACCCTCGCGGCCGACCGGTCGGTGCGCCAGGCGGTCCGGCGTCCACGGGCTCTCACGGAGATCACTGCCCTGCACCTCGGGTTCCTCACGCTGGCCCACGGGCGGGGGCGTGGATGGGTGGCGGCCAGCTGGACTCTGGGCGCCCTGCACCTGGGGATGCTGGAAGACCGCGTCCGGCTCTCGCCCGCCGATGTGCTGACGCTGATCCGCGGTAACCTCCCAGCTCTGGCTGCGGGGTCGGGCCGCTGGGCCGGTGTGGTGGCGATCGCCTCGGATCTGGCCGACGGTCACCTCGCCCGCCGCCAGGGCACCGCCTCTCCCTTCGGCGACTACGCAGACTCTTTCGCCGACGCCGCATTCTGGACCTGGCTGGTACTGCGGCACGAACCCAGCCGCGCCGTCCGCGCCGCGGCGATCACCGCATGGGTGATACCGGTCGCCGCCGTGACCGCCGCCAGCCTCACCCGCGGCGAGATGACCGACCGGCCCCGGCCCGCGCTGCTGCGTCCGGCAGCCACGATGCAGGCCATCGTCGCCGTACGCCACCTCCTACGCCCCTGAACCGGTCGCAGCCAACACCCCGCCGTCCGGCCGCCGACGCCCAAAAACGCACGGGACGTCGGCCGTCTGCGCTGGTCGAACGCCCGCCTCACGGCCCTCGGCGGTCTCCGGTGCGCCTTCGACGGCCACCGGTGTGCCAGAACGCGATGTGGTTCTGATCTTGCGGGCGAAAGGGCTGGGATGCGGGTAGTACCAGGCCGCGTTCGGGTTGACCTCGTCGACGCACGCATCGCCCGCATGGGCATCGACTCCCTCGCCGTGCTGACCCTCTACACCGTCGGCATCAGAGAGCTCATCGCCCTCGCTTATGCCTGTCCAGCCGATCATGTGCCGGTGCTCGCTTCTCCTCGCTAACGTGACTGGGTCGATGGCGAGGAGGATCGTGTGCTTAAGGGTGTGTTGATCGGGGGTTGTCTGCGGGTCGGAAGCGAGTTGGACAGCGTGCCGTTGCAGGTCACGACGGTGCGGCGGATCGAGGTCGCGACCGCGACAGGCAGGCGGCCCCGGCAGTGGACCCTGCTGGATCTACCCAGCCCCGGAGGGCGACGCCGGGCGGCTGGCCGGTGCACTGGCAGACTGCCTGGCTCCGCCCGGCGGCTGGTACGTCAACGACAACACCGGGGCCGAAGCGTTCGTCGTCTTCGCCGACCGCGCGTTTCGCTACCCCCGCGGCAATGGGGCTGCCCTGTCACCGGCGAGGAATACGCCCGTTCCGTGGGTGTGCCCGAGCCTCAGCGCGACTGGGAGGACTGACTCGACCTGGTCAGGTACGAAGCCGGATCACCATATTTCAGCGCGCGGCGTCGTTATCTTCGGCACCTAATAGGAATGAGGCGTGCTGACTGAACTAACTTCGGTATGTGTGCAGGTCAGGGGCCGCTCTATGAGTCACGGTACCCACCGCGGTGGATGGGGGCAGCACGGGCGTGAGGCTTCGAGGAGATCGGGGGAGTTGTGCGCCCGGCCTTGGCATCGGATGGCAGAGGGAGGCACGCTGAAGGAGAAAGGCATTCCGGGCGGCGATCTGCACACTTCGGGCCGGTGGAGGCATGGCTATGACGCTCTTTTTGCTTCTGATCCTTGTGGCTGTCGTGCTGGGAATCATCGGCGCGGTGGTGGAGGGGCTGGGATACCTGCTGGTCATCGCCATCGTGCTCTTCGTGGCCACCTGGGCCTTCGCCGCGGTGCGCTGGTCTCGGTCGCACCGGGGAACGCGGAGACGCCACCTGCGATGACAGCGACACCCATTACCCGGCGCGACCGGACTCCCAACGAGCGGGTCCGGGCCGGGGCGGGTAGGAGTAGGAGTGTGGCCGATACTTTCGCGGCCCCTGGTGGGCCCGCCTGATCGAGGAGGTGGCTTACCGTGACGGAGGCGACCAGCGCAGCCAAGAGCGATCCCCAAGCCTCTGGCACGACGACCTTGCAGGGAAAGACCGGAGCGGACGCGGCTGCGGCGACTCGGGGCAGGACAACCATCGCGGACGGCGTGGTGGAGAAGATCGCGGGGATGGCAGCGCGGGAGGTGCCAGGTGTCCACGCTCGGGGCGGTGGTTTCGCCCGCACCATGGGCGCGGTGCGCGGCGTGGTCCCCGGCGCCCGCGCGGGCGTCACCCGGGGGGTCAAGGTCGAGGTCGGCGAGATCCAGACCGCCATCGACCTGGCGGTCGTCGTGGAATACGGGGTGGCAATGCCGATCTCGCGGCAGAGGTCCGCGAGAACGTCATCGCAGCAGTCGAACGGACGACGGGTCTGGAAGTCGTCGAGGTGAACATCGCCGTCAACGACGTTCATCTGCCCGACAAAGACGAGGACGAGACGGCGACCGAAGGACGCGTGCAGTAGTCAGCCGTCCGCCCCCTCAACCGGGACATATCCCTGCGGTCGGACCGGAACCTCCTGATGCGCGTCGCTCGGCGGTTATCACCTCGTTGTGAGCTGGACAGGAACGGTGCCTGCTTCGCCGCCGTCACGGTGCATGCCCCGGGCAGTCCGCGGGGCGGGCTGCCCGGCCCAGAGCGCAGAGCGCAGAAACGGTGGAGCGGCCGGGATCGGGCCGCCACGCACGGATGACCACCGGCCTGTTGAAGGCTGACGGTCATCCGTGGGGTACGAAGCTGGCCGGGGGCCGTGCGCTGCATCGACGGGGGGCGAGGCAGGCGTCGCTTCGTGCCGTGCGTGTTTTCTACACCCGCTGCGGCCTCCGCGCACCCTATTCGCTCGCATTCCACCCTCCCTGGCGGGGTCGGGTGCCGGTCACTTGTGGCCTCCACGCTTCCACCGGTGGCCGTGGCGGCGATGTTGGGCGTGGTGGCGGTTAGGGCGCAGGGCTTTGGGGGTGAAAACGTGTTCTTCGTACCTGCCCAGGGCGAGGACCAGGCCGAGGAGGATGACGGGCAGCAGCACCACGATCAGGGCCGGACCGGGGCCCGCCAAGGCCACGGTCAGGCTGGCATCCTGGCGGGAACGTGGGCGGCGGCGAGAACCTGGGGCAGCGGCAGGGTCAGCGCGGCGGCGAGTTCGGCCAGTTCTTGCCCGGTGGGGTGCACGGGCCCTTCGGCGCCATCCTGCGCAAACACGCGAATGCGTGGAGTGCGGATGCCGGTGCGGTCTGCGAGCGCCTGCGCGTTCAGGTGCCGGGTACGCATAGTGGTCTGCAGCAGCCCTCCCAAAGCGTCCATCTCCTACCCCTGCCCCCCACAGGCGCCACCATGCCCTCGTGGGCGACGAACACGTGCCGGAACCGGAGTGGCGGCTGGCCGGCCGGCCAGGCTGCTCACTACACTGCGCTGGCCGGCAGTCCCGCTACCGCCCGCCCGGCCACCCCGGGACTGCCGGCATCCACGCACGGACGTCCCACCGCGGCGAGCGCTTCGGCGGGCTCACCGGATGTCCCTCTCGTCCCCGGTGGTGGCGGGCTCGGCCCAGCGGCCGAAAGGGCCGTCCTGTCCGGGACGTGCTCCGAGCACGGGCGCGCCCTTGGCGCGATGGCAGCCGTAGATCATGCGCTCATGATGCCCGCGTACCGGCCGAAAACCGCCCCGACAGGCTCGAGCCGCCGGAAGCTGGCGTGCGCCGATTCGACGGATTCGGGGCACGCCTGTGCCGTGTCCGGGGTTGAGTATCGACCGCGGCGCGTGGGAGGTGCGTCAGGAGGGCACGGTGGTCGGCACGGCGCGGGCCAGCGGCTTCAGGTCTCCGTACAAGGCGGCGTGCAGTGCGGCGGCCAGTTCACGGGCCCTGCCCTCGCTCGCTACGCCGTTGAGCGTGTAGTACCCCGGTCCCGGCCCCGAACTGGCGCTGATCTCACCGCTACGGACCAGACGGATTACGGCGCGACAAACAGCCTCGTGCGCGCAGTCGTCGATGACGTGCCCCGCAGCGGCGGTGAGCGGGTCGGCCTTGACCGTCCACCGCCGGCCGCGACGCTCGACGCCGACATACACGGCGTCCGCCATCTTGGCCGCCTTGTACGCGGCGTTGAACGTGTCGAGACCTGTGGCGTCCGGGATGAGGTGGGCGGGGCACGGGGACCGCAGCGATGGCATGAGAAACATCATGGCAGGAGGCAAGGGCCCTTCGCCCGCGGATCAGGAGGCATCCAGCCGCGCGTGATCGGGAGCGGTCCGTGGTGAGGGCGCCACGGGTGAACATGCACGGGTCGTCGCCTGCGGTCAGGCTGCAGGGCAGGGCGGCGCGGTCGAGGGAGAAACTCTGGCCCTGGGCGGGTCTATGGATCGGGCCGCCGTCTGAGGCGCCTCACCCCATCCAGCGATTCCGCTGCCGTCGCACGGCCCGATAAGCCTGGTACTCCAGCAGTAGATCGTGGATCCTGCGGTAGGAGCAGATTTGGAGAGTGTGCGGCTACCGCTGGGAGGTGCCCGAGGGCTGACGAGGTGGGCTCCTGGCCGGTGTGCAAGCGGTGGAATGCCGTTGGTGGGTCGAGGAGTTGACGTTCGGGTGAGTGCGCGCCCTGCCCAGAGTCGCGGGGCTGCGCTAGCCTGATGGCCCTTGACTCTCCGTCATCAGGGGGCGTACGTGTCTTGGCATCCGATGCCCACTGAGGCAACGACAGCCGAAGGGATTGATCTTGCGGATGTGCCGCGTAGGGCTGGAACCCGTCGGCGACTGTTGGCATGGATCGTCGACTTTGCTCTGGTAGTCACGGTGGCCGTGCTGTTGGGCTTCCTCACTGCCGACCGCATCGGCGCGTTGATAGCCGACGTGCCTGGATTGGCTGGCCGCAGCGTCTGGCAAGTCCTCACCTCGCACGGTCCACCAGCCGGCACCGCCGAGCAGGTCGGAACCTCGCTCTGGGACTCCGCTGTCCGGGACGTCCAGGAAGCATTCGCAGCGTTGGTGCTTGCCACCTTCGCTTACGGTCTGCCCCGCGATTGATCCGAGCGGGCGGTGACATGACGGTGGCCGCGCGGGTTCTTGAGGTGTGAAGATCAAGCAGACCCGCGCGGCCATGTCCCATCCTGCCTTGTGCGGTGTCTCGCTCC
>NZ_JAPVLU010000109.1:0-7765 GCF_027158205.1 Streptomyces sp. H39-S7
GCTCCGGGCGGGGTCCCGTCAGTCAGGACCCCGCCCGGAGCATGGCGTGGGTTGCCCGGCTACGGCGTCGTCACAGCTCAAGCCGAATGCCGGACGACGTGGTGACCGAGGTGGTGGGTCGGGCGGCCGACGATGCGGTCCGATTGCCGGACGCTTCGTCCCGTGGCTGCATCCCCTGGCAGGTCCCGTTGTCCGGGTTCCCGGTGTCGAAGTACGCGACGAGATGGGCCGCGCATTCCGGAACGAACGGTAGCGATCCGTGCGCGAAGTCCTCCACGGTCAGCACGTTCCCGCCGATCGCGTCCTGCATCTGGCGGGCCCACCGATACGGCGTCGACGTCTCGTACTTGTGCCCCGACATCTGCAGCGACCCTGTGCTGCGCCGCAACTGGAACCGCTGCACCGGAAGCGTCCAGCCCGCGCAGGTCGGGCGCAGCGCCGTGATCTCGCCGGTGATCGGGTTGCGGCGGAGGTTGCGCTGGTATTCCTGCCACAGGGGTTCGAACTCGCGTGCGCTGGTGTCCTCGTTGCACAGGTAGGCGTGGCCGGCCGTGTCGTTGAAACCCGCCGGCGTACCGGCCGGGGGCTCGGGCGGGGGGCCGTCCGGAATGCCGATGACGTCCTTGACGACCTGCGGGGCGGGACCGCCGTTCGTCGCGGTGGTCAGGGCGTGCAGGATCTCTGCGGCCCGCGACCAGTCGAAGTTGGTGGCTGAGGCCAGGAAGGCGATGAAGCCGCCGCCGAGCGGCAGGGGCAGGTCGGAGAACTGCCAGGGATGTGCGTCGGCGGCTTGGCGCATGGCCAGCACCGTCGCCCGTACCTCCGCCGCGCTGTCGCCGAGGCCGTAGGTGCTGTCGCGGGCCGCCAGCCAGTCCGCGTACAGGGCGAAGAGCTGCTCGGTGGTCCGTGCCGAGTAGTCGAAACGGTAGGCGAGGTCGTAGGCGCGCGGGGAGACCACGCTGTCCAGCCACATCCGGCCGATCGTCTTCGGGAACATGCTGCGGTAGACGGCGCCGAGTTGCGTCCCCCACGAGGCCCCGAAAAAGTTCATCGTCTTCTCGTGCAGGGCACGCCGGATCCCGTCGAGGTCGCGCGCGGCGTTCGCGGTGGTCAGCTGCGCAAGGAATCGTGGGTTCGCTGACGAGCAGGCGGCGTTCTCCTTGGCCTGGTCGTCGTACATCGTCTTGAGCTGCTCCTTGGTCAGTTGCTGCGTCTCGGGCATCATCGGGCCGCCGGGGCCGGTGCGCGGGCAGTCGAAGGAGGTGCTGTAGCCGACGCCGCGCGGGTCGAAGCCGATGAGGTCGTAACGGTCGTTGAGCTGGGCGACGGTCGGGCTCTGCAGGACCAGCATCGTCGGCATCAGGTAACCACTGCCGCCCGGGCCGCCGGGGTTCATCGACAAGCTGCCGAGGCGGTGTGTCCGGTCCTTGGCCTTCAGACGGGTGAGGGCAACGGTGATCTGCTCACCCTGCGGCTTTCGGTAGTCCAAGGGGACCCTGACAGTGCCGCATTCGGTCCGCGCCCACAGGTCGCGGAACGTCGTCCGGTCCTCCGGCCGGATGCGGAGGTACTCAAGTACTTCGTCGGAGTAGCTCGGGCAGGACTGCCAGCTCACCGTCGGCGACACCGCGGCCGGCGGGGTATCGGCGCCGGCCGCCCATCCCGTGTTGGTGATGCTCAGGCAGATCCCGGACACGGCTGCCAACGCCGCTGCTCGCATGCGATGACGCATGATCTCCTCCACTGGTGGGGCTGATGCTCCGTCGGCTCCAGGTCTACGCGACGGACGGCAACAGGAGCTTCACAGCCGCTGTTATCGGTTTGTTGCCGTCGCACGCCGATACTGGGCCGGGCACACACGAAGACGACGGGGGTGGTGGAGGGTGCGGATCGCCTGGCGTCCACGCACTATTCGCATGCGGCTGACGCTCCTGTACACCTCCCTTTTCCTGGTGTCGGGGACGGTGCTGCTGACCATCGCGTGGCTGGTGGTCTTCCGCCAGCCGATCCTGGCGACGTTCGCCCCCGACGCCCCGCCGACACCGCCTGACATGATCATCGCCGCCCAACTGCCCGGTACTCCCCTGCCACCGAACGTGCGGGGTGTGGACATGCTGGTCACTCCGACCTCGCACACCGTCCGGGCGGTCTTCGTCCAGTCGCTGGCCGTGCTGGCCCTGATGGCCGTCATGTCCACCGCGCTGGGCTGGGTCGTCGCGGGGAGGGTCCTCGCCCCGCTGCGGACAATGGCGGCGAAGACGCGGCGCATCTCCGAACGCAACCTCCACGAGCGGCTCTCCCCGCCCGGACCGCAGGACGAGATGAGCGAGCTCGCGCACACCATCGACGCTCTGCTCGCCCGACTGGAGCAGGCTTTCGAGGCGCAGCGCCAGTTCGTCGCGAACGCCTCGCACGAGCTGCGGACGCCGCTGGCGATGATGCGCACCTCGGTGGACGTCGCCGTGGGCAAGCCGCAGCCGGCGAACGAGGTGAAGGTGCTCGCCGGGAAGCTCCGCGAGGGACTGGACGCCGCCGACCGGCTGCTCGAAGGACTGCTGTTGCTGGCCCGTGCGCAGAACAACGGACGGACGGAGGTGCTCGCCGTGGTGCTGTCGGTGCTGGCGGCGTCGGCGCTCGACGCCCGCGCCGACGCGATCGCCGAGAAGAATCTGACAGTCGAACGCCGGCTGGACCTGGCCACCGTGCAGGGCAACGCGATGCTCGTGACGAGCCTCGTCGAGAACCTCGTGGACAACGCGGTCCGGCACAACACGACCGATGGCTGGATGCGCGTGACGACCACGACGATCCCCGCAGGCCTGGGACGCTGGGCGGCCGGCGGACAGGCCCGTAGCCGGCTCTTCGTAGAAAGCAGCGGCGACGTGCTGGACCAGCGCTCAGTGGATCTGCTCGGTCAGCCGTTCCTGCGCCTGGGCACCGAACGCACCTCACGGCCGGGCACCGGCCTGGGCCTGTCGATCGTGAAAGCCATCGCGACGGCGCACCACGGACAGCTCACCCTGCACGCCCGGGCCGAGGGCGGCCTGCGCGCGGAGGTGCGGCTGTGAGGGTGCTGGTCGTGGAGGATGTCCGCCGGCTGGCCGACGACATCGCCGAGGGCCTACGGGACCAGGGCATGGCCGTCGACGTCGCCTACGACGGCCTGACCGGCGCCGAGAAGGCCGCGCTGACCGACTACGACGTCGTCGTCCTCGACCGCGACCTGCCCGGGCTGCACGGCGACGTGCTGTGCGGGCAGATCACCGCCGCCGAGGAACCCGCGATGGTCATCATGCTCACCGCCGCGGTCTCGCCCGGCGAGCGCGTCTCGGGTCTGACCCTTGGCGCCGACGACTACCTCCCCAAGCCCTTCCACTTCCCCGAGCTGATCCTGCGCGTTCGGTCCCTGGCCCGGCGGCGGCCGTCGGCCAAGCCTCGGATCCTGCGGGCCGCGGGCGTCGAACTCAACCCGGCGCTGCGCACCGCGGTGCGCGGCGGCCGCCCGCTGCGGCTGTCCCCCAAGGAATTCGAAGTGCTGGCCGCCCTCCTGGCAGCCGCCCCGCTGCCGCTCAGCGCCGAGCAGCTACTGGAACGGGTCTGGGACGAGAACGCCGACCCGTTCACCAAAACCGTTCCGGTGACCGTGGCACGCCTGCGGCGCAAGCTCGGACCGCCCGACGTGATCGTCACGGTCGCCGGGGCCGGATATCGCATCGGCGCGGTTCCGGTGGAAGGACCCTCCCGACCGAGCTGACGCCCTGCGGGGAGCGGACCGGGCTGGACAAACCTGATCGCAGCCGACAGCGGCCGACCTCCACGCTCTCCCAACGGGCATCATGCAGCTTCGTGGAGGCTCTGAACAGGCGTGACAAGTTTTTTAGCCTGATCTATCACGATTTGCAACAATAGGAACAGGTCACACCATGGGGCGGGGGTCCTGCACGGTCGCCCGATCGGAAGGTTGCCCAATGAGCATCCACCACAGCACGGCGAATCCGCACCTGCCCGACGAGGGGCTGGGCGTTCCCGAAGACGCCCTCCAGCAGCCCGGCCAGACGCCACCGGCGGAGTCCGGGGTGTCCTGTCTGGACGGTCCGGAACGCCAGCCGCTCAGCCGCGGCTGGGGGAGGATGCCGATCATTATCATCATGGTCGTCGTGGCCCTGTTCATCGCCGGCATGCTCGGCCGGGCCATCGAGCTCATGCTGTGACGTGCTGAGCCGACGCCCCCCGCTGGTCGTTGCGGCTCGGCTGTTCGCCGCCCTGGCCCTGCTCCTCCGCCGTTGTGATCTCTCGCGCTCGTCCCCGGCCGGCACCACCCGTTCCCCTTTCGGGTCCCGGCCGAGGACGGACGCATCAACAGCAGGAGTCACCGGCCACTGCCGCCCGCTCCGACGGCAAGGACCTCACCGAGCAGCCGCTACTTCAGGTACGGGCCCTCGGTGCCGATCTTGCCCGGTGCGGTGTTCCTTCCGCCGAGGTCGAGTACGTACACGCGCATGTCGCCCTTGCCGGGGGCGGCGATGGCCAGGGTGCCGTCGGTGACGAGGCGCCGGTCGCCGGTGACGGCGTCGACGTAGGTGCCGTTGGGAACCGCGGTGAAGGTGGCCGCGTCGGTGACCGCCACCAGGGCGAAGCTGTCCACGCCCGAGGCGGCGTCGGCGTACCGGCGCTTGTAGGCCATGCCACCGCCGGTGATGTGCTCCGTGCTGTACTGGCCCATCTGCAGCGCCGGGATCGCGCGGCGGATCTGGTTGAGCCGCTGCAGGTACTTGACGAGCGGTTGGGCCAGGGTGGTGGCGACCTCGCCGGTGACGCTGTCGGCCGTGGCGAACTGCGAGGCGGTCACGGTGCCTTCGAGGTGGTCGCCGTAGTAGGCGCGGCCGGTCGTGGCGAGCGGGCAGCTGGGCCCGCAGTCGATGGTCCTGCCCGCCTGGAACTGGATCTCCGAGCCGTAGTAAAGCGTGGGGATGCCGCGGAAGGTCCACATCAGCGCCATGTTCTCGGCCCACGCGTCCCGCCCGCCCGCGTAGCGGACGGAGGACTTGTTGGGACCGTAGTCGTGGCTGTCGACGTAGACCGCGTTGTACGTGGCGTCGTTGGTCGAGTCGTCGGAGTCGGCGCCGTTGTGGAACGCATTGTGCGCGTCGCCGAAGTTCATGTGCATCCGCATGTCGATGATGTTCATGCCGGAGAACGTGCTGTGATCCGGGGCGTGGTAATTGTTGCCGTCCAGGACCGCATTGGTCGAGGTGGGCTGGTTGCCGGTGCCCAGCTGCTCCTCGTAGGTGTACTGGTCCAGTGCCGCCTGGGTGTCGTCGGCGGTGTACTCCTTGCGTTCCTTCCAGGTGTAGAACTGCGCGGAGTGGTTGACCGAGCCGCAGTTCCACTTGTCGTTGACGAAGGCGCCGACCTCGCCGAAGACGTAGAAGTTCTGCGCCTTGTCCGCGCCCCAGTCCTGGGCGACACGCTGCTGGATCGCGGGCAGGAACCGGCGGTTCCAGGTCACGCGGGGGACGTGCACGGCGGTGTCGACCCGGAAGCCGTCGACGCCCATGTCGATGTACTTGTCGTAGGCGCCGATCAGGTAGTTCTGCACCTCGGGGTTCTCGGTGTTGAAGTCGGCCAGGTCGTCGGCGAGCCAGCAGGAGCGCGAGTCCTCGCCTTCCCAATTGCCGATCCAGCACGGGTGGAAGTACTTCGCCGGGAACAGCCCGGTCCTGGGGCCGGGCCACTGGCAGTTGTAGAGCGTGTACCCCTGGGGGCTGCGCTGCCCGGTCGGCTTGCCCCAGTTCAGGCAGGTGTTCCCGGTCGGCGCGGAGGTGGACCAGATGTCACCGTTGTAGTAGGACTTGCCGGTCTTCGGGTCGAGGGTCAGGCCGTCGTACTCGAAGCCCTCCTCCTTCTCGTCGTAGTACCAGGACCACTGGGTGTCCCGCACGCCGTACACCGTCGGCGTGAACAGGCCCTTGGCGCCCCAGCGTCAAAGACGTAAAGGGCAGGGACGCGATCCGTTCACCGGTATCCCGAGCAGGCCGACAGTACGGGGAACTCCCTCTGTGAGCGGCGGAGATGGGCCCCGGGTGTGGGATTGCGCAATCCCCTGACGGGCCTTGCACCCGTCGGCAGAACCGCCGCCCTCCAGCGCCCGTGTCCGGACCGCTGGGAGTACTGCGGCGACGTACTCCCCCGGGAGTACGCGGCAGCCTCCACACCCCCGGCAGTAGGCCGCCCTTCGGCCCTGAGCGTGACGAGACCGGGCCTCCCCCACGGAAGGCTGGTGCACAGAAAACCAGTCGTTCCACGAGGGGAGGCCCTGATGGGGGCCGCGAGAGCGAAACGCACAGCACTGCCATGGGCAGTGATCGGGTTCTGGATCGTGATACTCGCCGTCACCGGGGTGTTCGCCGGAAAACTCGACGGCGTCAAGCACGACGACGCCGTCGACTACCTGCCGGCAAGTGCTCAGTCGACCCAGGTCGCGAAGATCCAGCAGACGATGCCGGGCGGCGGTGCGACCGACCTCGTGCTGGTCTACGACCGTGCCTCCGGGATCACCGGTAGCGACCGCGCCGCCGTCCAGCGGCAGACGGCGTCCGTGGACGCCGCGTACGAACTGGTGGGGGGCGCACCCCGGGTCGTGGCGGCGAAGGACGGCCGGACGCTGATGGTACCGGTGTCGATCGCGGAGAAGGCCGGAAAACCCGAGGACGTGGTCGCGGACGTCCGCGTGCTGATCGCCAAGGACCTGCCGGACGGGCTGACCGTCCGGGTCGGAGGCCCCGGCGGGATGCTGGCCGACGCCAAGACCGTCTTCCAGAGCATCGACGGAACCCTGCTCATCGGCACCGTCGCCGTCGTCGCGCTCCTGCTGATCGTCACCTACCGCAGCCCGTTCCTGTGGCTGGTGCCGCTGGTCGCCGTCGGCGTCGCCGCGGGAACCGCGATGGCCCTCGTCTACGCCATGGTGCAAGCCTTCGGACTGACCGTCTCCAGCATGAGCTCCTCGGTGATGACCGTCCTCATCTTCGGCGCGGGAACGGACTACGCACTGCTGCTCATCGCCCGCTACCGGGACGAACTACGCCGTCGGCCGGAACCGTACGAGGCCATGCGCGCCGCCCTGCGCGGCGTCGGCCCCGCCGTGCTCACCTCCGCCGCGACCGTGGTCGCCGGGCTGCTGTGCCTGCTCGCCGCCGACCTCAACAGCAGCCGTGGCCTCGGCCCGACCGGTGCCATCGGCATCGTCTGCGCGCTCGCCGCGATGACCACCCTGCTCCCGGCCGTCCTGGTGCTGCTGGGCCGCCGGGTGTTCTGGCCGCTGATCCCCGCCCACGGCAGTGAGCCGAGGAAGGCGGGCGGCGGCTTCTACGGCCGGATCGGCGCGCTCGTCCTTCGCCGTCCGGTCGCGGTCCTCACCGCCTCCGTGATCGCCGTCGGGGCGCTCGCGCTCGGCATGGGCAACCTCCCCGGCGACCTGCGCCAGGACGACACCTTCACCGTCACCTCGGAGTCCGCGACGGCCGCGCACACACTGCAGCGGGCCTTCCCCGAGCGCAGCGCCCAGGCCGTCATCGTGCTCGCCCCCAGCGCCCGTGCCGACGCGGTGCTGGCCGGGGTGCGTGCCACCGGCGGTGTCGCGGGGGCGGCGAAGGGCAGGACTGCGAACGGCTGGACCGAGATCGAGGCCTTCCCGTCGGCCGCGCCCGACTCGGCCGGGGAGCACGGCACGATCGAACGGCTGCGTACGGGGACGGCAGCCGAC
>NZ_JAPVLU010000109.1:7775-8398 GCF_027158205.1 Streptomyces sp. H39-S7
GCTCCGCAGCCTCGTCGCACCGCTGCTGCTGGTGGCGGCGATGGCCGCCGTCTGGGCGGCGTCGCTCGGCATCGGCGGACTGCTCTTCGGCCCCGTCCTCGGCTTCCATGGGATGGATCCGGGTCTGCCGCTGCTGAGCTTCGTCTTCCTCGTCGCCCTCGGCGTCGACTACGGCATCTTCCTCATGCACCGGATGCGGGAGGAGGCCGCACACGGCGCCGACGCCGGACGCTCGGCCGTCACCGCGCTGGAGGCGACCGGCGGTGTCATCGCCTCGGCAGGCATCGTGCTCGCCGCCACCTTCACCGTCCTCGCCTCCCTGCCACTGGTGATGATGGTCGAGATGGGCACGACGATCGCCCTCGGCGTCCTGCTGGACACCTTCGTGGTGCGCACCTTCCTCATCCCGGCCGCGAGCACCCTGCTGGCCGGACGCGTCTGGTGGCCGGGCGAGCTCAGCCGCGAGATCCCGCGACCGCCGGAGCCGACGGCCGTGGAACTGGAGTTGGTCCGGTAGACCGTGCGGAGCTCTCCCCCTGAGCGCCGGGCGGGCCGGGACCCGGCCCGCCCGGTGACAGGTCGTCGCACACCACGCAGGATGGAGCGGTGCCCGCCATGAGAAC
>NZ_JAPVLU010000010.1 GCF_027158205.1 Streptomyces sp. H39-S7
ATGTGGTGGGGGGTGTGGTGGTGGGGGCCGGGGGTGTTGTGGTGGGCGCTGTGGTCGTCGTCGAGTGTGTGGGGGTCGGGGTCGGCGACGTGGAGTGGGTGGTCGAGGGGTGCGGCGACGGGGTGGACGAGTGCGTGGTGGGGGCGCTGGTCGGGGGCTTCGTCAGGGTGTCCGTGGCGCCCGTCTCGCCCCTCGGGCGGTTGAACCACTCTTCTTTCTGCGCGTCGTAGAGGACGAAGACGTCGACGTCCTCCGACGCGTCCTCCACGGTCACGACCTTGGACGAGTCGTACGAAGGCCATGCCTGGCCCGTCGTCTGCGCGGACTGCGCGGGTGCCGTCGGCGGCTGGAGCGGGTTGCCGCAGGCGCAGCGCACGCGCGGCTCGCCGTGGTCGCCGACCAGGACGGCGGTGCCGGCCTGCAGCACCGACTGGAAGGCGGTGGCCTTGCCGTTCTTGAAGCCGTGGTTGGTGACGCTGATGTCCGTGCGCAGCTGTACCGGCGTCAGGGAGCGTAGGTAGGCGGGGATCTCGGACGGCTCGATGCCTTGGACGCCGGCGAAGGCCTGGGCCTTCGCCGAGTCTCCCGTCAGGAAGTCGATCTGCTGTTCGACATCGCAGCTCGCTGATTTGAACGTGCCGCCGTACAGGCCGGGCGACGAGCCCGGCGCGGTGCTGCCGTCCGCGTCGCTGGAGAGCCCGCTGGGCAGCGGGCTCGGGGAGGCGGGCTCGGAGGAGTCCTTCGCCGTGGACTGGGTGAACGGGTCGGGGCCCGTGGCGCCCGCCGGCTGGAGGAGCACCTCGGTGCCCGGACTGGCGGAACCGCCGCTCGTGACGTCGGACTTCTTGTCGTCCGGCCGGGTGAGGAAGACGACCAGGGCCACGGCCGCGACCAGGACGAGCGCGATGAGGGCGACCCGGGGCGCGGACCGCCACCAGGGCCGGTGGTCGTCCGGGCCGCCGGGGTGCGCCCCGCTCCCGTCGTCGCCCCCGCCGCCGCCTCCTCCGCCTCCGCCGCCCCGGTCCTCGCCGCTGCCGTCCCCGGGGCCGCCCGGCGTGCCGCCCTGGCCCGACGGGGTGGGGGACTGCTGGGGCATGGCCTGCGTCGGGTCCGACGGGCGCGGGGTGGCGAGGGGGCCCGACGGCGGTCCGGTCGGGTGGCTGTCGGGGGGCGGGGCAGATGTCACGAGTCCCTCTTCCAGCGCGCGGATCGTCCGCCGCAATGAGAAATTTGCCCGGTAATCATCGCTTTCGGGTCCATTGTGTGTTCGGGTGCACTGTCGCCCGCAAGTTCTGCAGAGCCTCCGTTCTCCGGCAGGAGCCAGCGTGAGTCAGCCGCGAAGCCCCGTTCCCCCCGCCCTGCGGGCCTGGGGGGAGGCCCTTGCCACCGTTGTGGCGGGGACCGCCGTCATGCTCGTCGTGGCCGCACTCGGCCTCTGGGCCGCGGGCGCGGGCGGCCTGCCCGGGGGTGCGTTCCCCCGGGTGGTCGTGGCCGTGGTCGTCATGGCGGTCGGCGGCTCGGTCGCCCTCTCCGGCGACGCCGGGTTCATCGCCCAGACGGGCGCCGCCATCGACGTCATCCCGCTGTCGGTGACGCTGGCCGGCTCCCTCGTGACCGCGGCCGTCTTCCTGCGGCCGCTGCGCGAAAGAGCGGTGACCGACGTGCGGGAACTGCTCGGCCGCGTCGCCCGGACGGCCGTGCTCTGGCTGCTGCTGCTCGTGCTGCTCGCCGTCGCCGCCCGTCACACCTTCACCATCCCGGTCGGCAGCGGCATCGAGCAGGACCTCGGCGAGGCGCTCGGCGCGACGCCCCGGATCGGGTTCCGCACGGACGTTCCGCCCACCCTCGGATTCGGCCTCCTGTGGGTGCTGGCCGTGCTCGCGCTCGCCTTCCTCGTCTCCCGGAAGGCGCCACTGCCCTCCCGGCTGCTGCACTTCCAGAACTCCGTCCGGCCGCCCGCCTTCGCGATGCTGCTGGTACTGCTCGGCTATGTCGTGATCGGCCTGATCGCCGGGCTGGTCGTCCTGGTCACGCAGGGCCATCCGGCTGAGACCCTCGCCGTCCTGCTCCTCGGACTGCCGAACCTGGTCTGGATCGCGCTGGGCGTCGGCATGGGCGGAACGTGGGAGGGCCACGTGGACCAGGCCATCGGGCTGCCCATGCCGCACGTGCTCGACGAGGTGCTGCGCAACCGGGGCGCGGACCGGACCCTCGACGTGAGCTCGATCGCGCAGTACGACGGCCGGGCCTGGCTCCTGGTGGCCGTGGCCGCCGTGGCGCTGCTCACCGCCGCCTTCGTCGCGGCGGTGCGTTCCCCGGTCCGGACGCCGGCGTGGCGGCACGCCCTGGAGATGGCCGCGGCCGCGGCCGTCTCGCTGCTCATCGTCGGACTGACCACGCGGATCTCCGCGCGCTACGGCCTGTCGCTGATCGGCATCGGAGACCTCGGCGGCGGTCTGGGCGGCGAGGTCTCCCTGGAACCGCGCCTCTTCCTGCTGGTCGCGGTGGCGGCGCTGTGGGGGCTGGTCACCGGGTACCTCGGCAGCCTGCTCGCCCGGCGCGTACGCCACCGGCCGGGCGACGTACGGGACGCGGACTCGCGGCCCCAGGACGGCGGAAGGTGAGCGTCAGCCCGTACGGCCGGCCGTGAGCGTCAGCTCGGGCGGGCCGGGAACACCGGCGCGGCCCAGTTCGGCGGGGGCGGGGGAGCCGCGGTCCGCTGCCGCGACCCGTCCGTACCCGCGCCCGTGCCCGTACCCGCACCGCTGCCCGGGCCGGGGCTCACCCGGGTGGCGGCATGCTCGGCCGGCGGACTCCCCGCCATACCCGGCCGGCCGCTCCGGCCGGCGGTCCGCAGCGCCGTGACGAACCCCCGGCACGTCTCGTAACGGTTGTCGGGAGCCTTCGCCAGGGCCTTGCCCAACACCGCGTCGACGGCCTGCGGCAGGCCGCGGCGCACCGCGGACAGGGCCGGCGGCGAATCGTACTGGTGAGCCCAGAGCAGGGCCATGTCGTCGTCGCGCCGGAACGGCGGCGCCCCGGTCAGCATCTCGAAGACGACACAGGCCAGGCTGTAGACATCGCACCGGCCGTCCACCGGCCGCCCCGAGATCTGCTCGGGCGCCACGTAGTCCAGCGTTCCCACGAACTGCCCGACGCTGGTGAAGCCCGTCAGCGACAGTGACTTCTTCGTCAGGCCGAAGTCGGTCAGGTAGGCGTGCTCCGGACGATCGCTGTCGGTCCCCTCGGCCAACAGGATGTTGCCGGGCTTGACGTCCCGGTGCACGAGGTCGTGCGCGTGCGCGGCGTCCAGCGCCGAGGCGACCTGGAGGGCCACCCGGCAGGTCGCCTCGAGGGTCAGCGTCCCCTCACGGTCGAGCAGGGCCCGCAGGTCACTGCCCTCGACGTAGCGCATGGCGATGTAGAGAACGCCGTCCTTCTCACCGGCCTCGAAGATCGGCACGATGTGCGGGTGGTCGATGGCCGCCGCCACCCGCGACTCATGGGCGAACCGCTTGCGGAAGTTGTCGTTGCGGGCGAGTTCGGGGGCCAGCACCTTCACGGCCACGGTCCGGCCGAGCCGCAGGTCCCGCGCCCGGTAGACGACGGCCATGCCGCCGCGGCCGATCTCGTCCTCCAGTTGGTACTCCGCGATCCGGTGGCCGCGCAGTCCGGAGTCGGGCGACGGCTCCCGGCTGCTCACCGGGGCTCACCGAACCGCGTCGGCGGGTGCTCCGCCGGAGGGACGACGCGGGTCTTCCCGGCGACGGGCGTCTCGTCGACGGACCGGGGCGCGTCGCCGGCCTCGGGCCCATCGACGACGCGGGTCTCACCGGCGCCGGCGACCGCCCCACCGACCGCCTCACCGGGCGGAACGGGCGGATCCTCGGGCGGAACCTCCGGGGCCGCCCCGTCGCCACCTCCCGCCGACGGCCGCTGCGCGGCGGCGAACGTCCGCAGCGACACCCCGTCGCAGTAGCACCACCGCTCGTGCCGCGCGTCGTAGAGCCAGACCGCCTCGCCGTCCACGACGACGCCGACCCGCATGCCCCGCGTGCGCTCCCGGAACTCCTCGCCGTCCAGTTGCCCGGCGGCCAGTTCCTCCACCAGCCGCCGGTAGCGGCCCACCTCGGCCTCGACGGTGGCCAGCAGCGGCCGGGGATCGGCGGTCCGGGCGGACGGCTGCCCGGCGGCGGGCGGTCCGTGCGGGACGGACAGCAGCAGCCGGCCGTCCACCCACGCCGACCACCCGTTGGAGCACAGCGCCAGCGCCCAGTCCCCGCGGCGGTCGACGACCTGGACCGGCAGCAGCGGGTCGAGCGGGCCGCTCGGCTGCGTCGCGTCCGGTGCCGACCACGTCATCAGGCCTTCCGGCGGGACGACATGGGTGGGGAGGAAGTCGGGAGCGACGGTCACGGGCAGCTCCTCCGAGCCGAAGTGCGGATGAGTCGGGCGAGGTGGGCACGGGTGAGGTGGGCGCGGGCCAGGTGGGCGCGGGCGCTACTTCCGCATGATCGCGGGTTCGTGGCGCCGCAGCAGCCTGGCGACCAGGAACCCCAGTACGGCCGAGAGCACGACCAGCATGCCCATGTTCAGCAGCCAGACCCCGGCCGAGTGCTGGAACAGCGGATCCGAGGTGAGTTCCTGCGGCACGATCCGGTGCAGGCCGACGGTTCCCGCCATGGCGCCCAGTGCCCATCGGGAGGGCACCAGCCACGACAGCTGCTCCAGTCCGGGTACGCCGTTCAGCTTGAGCAGCGCACCGCAGAACACGACCTGCACGATCGCGAGGAGGACCAGCAGCGGCATGGTGACCTCCTCCTTCCGCACGAGCGCGGACACGAACAGGCCCAGCATCATGGCGGTGAAGGCCAGCAGTGCCACGGCGAGGGTGATCTCGATGAGCGGTGGCAGGAACACCCCTTTGCCGTCGGGGGCGTTCAGGTCCACGCCGAACAGCCCGACCATGGTGAGCACCACGGCCTGCACCACGGTGATCACCCCGAGCACCACCACCTTGGACATCAGATACGCGGACCGGGAGAGCCCGACCGCCCGTTCCCGCTGGTAGATCACCCGTTCCTTGACGAGCTCGCGCACGGCGTTGGCGGCGCCGGTCAGCACGGCGCCGACGCAGAGGATCAGCAGCCCGTTCAGCGCCGTCTCCTGGGTGAGCTTGCTGCCGGCCAGGGCGTGCGCCATCGCCCCCATCACGAACGGGAGGGCCACCATGATGATCAGGAACGTCCGGTCGGCCGTCAGCGCCGCCGTGTACCGCCGGACGAGGGTGCGCAGTTGCGCGCCCCAGCTCTGCGGCTTCGGCGGGGCGACGGGGACCCGCGCGGGGCCGGGGATGTGCTGGGGCTGCCGGGACTCCGTCGAGATGTACCGCCGGTGCAGCGGCGACGCGCGGTACTGGCCCGACCAGTCGCGATCCCCGTCGTTCTCGAACGCCTCGAAGGCCTCCGGCCACTGTGCGAACCCGAAGTACTCCAGCGCGTCGTCCGGCGGACCGTAGTAGGCGATCTTCCCGCCCGGCGCGAGCACCAGCAGCCGGTCGCAGACGTCCAGGCTCAGCACGCTGTGGGTGACCACGATGACGGTGCGGCCGTCGTCCGCCAGGCCGCGCAGCATGTGCATCACCGAACGGTCCATGCCCGGGTCGAGACCGGAGGTCGGCTCGTCGAGGAAGAGCAGGGACGGTTTGGTCAGCAGTTCCAGGGCCACGCTCACCCGCTTGCGCTGCCCGCCGGAGAGGCTGTGGATGGGCTGGCCGGCCCGCTCGACGAGTCCCAGCTCGCGGATGACCTCGTCGACGCGGGCCCGGCGCTCCGCCTTGGCGGTGTCCTCGGGGAAGCGCAGTTCCGCCGCGTAGCCGAGGGCCCGCCGCACGGTCAGCTGCGAGTGCAGGATGTCGTCCTGCGGTACGAGGCCGATCCGCTGGCGCAGTTCGGCGTAGTCCCGGTACAGGTCACGGCCGTCGTAGAGGACGGTGCCCTCGTCCGCGGGGCGCTGCCCGGTCAGCGCGTTGAGCAGCGTCGACTTGCCCGCGCCGCTCGGGCCGACCACGGCGAGCAGGCATTTCTCGCCGACCGGGAAGGAGACGCCGTCCAGCAGCGTCCGGCGGCCCTTGTCGATCCGTACCGCCAGGTCCTGCACGTCCAGCGAGACCTCGCCGGTGTCGACGAACTCCTGCAGTTCGTCACCGACGAGGCAGAAGGCGGAGTGGCCGATGCCGACGATGTCTCCGGGGATCATCGGGGCGCGGCTCACCGGCTGGCCGTTGAGGTAGGTGCCGTTGTGGCTGCCCAGGTCGACGATCTCGTAGCCGTCGGGCCCCGCCCGCAGCTCGGCGTGCCGGCGCGACACCACCAGCTCGTCGACGATCAGGTCGTTGTCGGGTTCGCGGCCGATCCGCACCGTACGGGCCGCGGAGGGCAGCGGCCGCACGGAACTCGGCCGGCGGAAGGTGCTGGTGGCGGCGGGATGCGAGACGGCCGACGGCCGCCGGACCTCCGTCGGGGGCGCCGCCCTCGACCTGCTGAGGACCGCGCGCGGCCCGTCGTCCGCGTCGCCGAACCGGATCACGCTGCCGGGGCCGACGGAGGAGTGCCGCACCCGCCGGCCGTCGGCGTACGTGCCGTTGGTGCTTCTGTCGTCGTCGAGCGTCCAGTGGTCGGCGTCGGGCCGCAGGACCGCGTGGTGCCAGGAGACGCGGTCGTCGCTGAGCACGACATCGCTCAGTGGATCGCGTCCGATGCGGTAGGACCTGCTCGGTTCCATCACCAGGATGTCGCCGTCCGCTTCGACGACGAGCTCCGGCGGGATGGGAGTGACCGGTCGGTCTTCCATGGCCCAATTTTATGGCGGTGGGCCGGGCCCCGCGCGTCGGGCGCCCGTCCCGGCCCCGGCCAAGGATTTCCGGCCGGTGACCGCGCTGATCACCGACGGGTCAGTGGTCTGCCGCCGGCTGAGGCGTGGTGCCGGGAAGCGAATACCGCTGCGTATCCTCGGATGCCGGAGCGATGCGGATCATGGAGGTGTTCAGGTGGAGTTCCGGCTGCTCGGATCCGTTGCTGTGGTGACGGAGAACGGGGACGTGGCGCTGGGGCCCGCCAAGCGCTCCAGCCTGCTGGCGATGATGCTGCTGCGGCCCAACACCCCGGTCAACGTCGGTCGGCTCATCGACGCCCTCTGGGAGGACGAGCCGCCCGCCCACGCCAAGACCGTCCTGCAAGGGCATGTCTCCCGGCTGCGCGCGGTGCTGGCCGAGCACGGCGCGGCCGCCTACGGGATCGAGCTCACCACCCACGGGACGGCGTACACGCTGCAGCTGCCGGAGTCCCTGGTGGACGCGCATCGCTTCGAAGAACTCGTCGCGCTCGCGGGGGTGCAGCGCCGGCCCGCCGACACCGTGCGCATGCTGCGCGAGGCGCTCTCCTTCTGGCAGGGGCCCGCACTCACCGGAACTGTGCAGAGCAGGCCGCTGGAGGCGGCTGCCGGCGGCCTGGAGGAGCGGCGGCTGGCCTCGGTGGAGGCGCTCGCCCACGCGTACGGGCAGCTCGGCGAGCACGGCCGGGCCGCCGCCGTGCTCCGCACCGAAGCCGTCGCGCACCCGCTGCGGGAGACCCTGGCGGCCGCGCTGATGCTGGCGCTGGGCCGCTCGGGGCGCCAGTCGGACGCGATCGGCTGGTACCACCGCACCCGGCGGCTGCTCGCCGAAGAGCTCGGGGTCGACCCCGGCGAGGCGCTCGGCGAGGCGTACGCGACGCTCCTGCGCTCCGCGGAACCCACCCCGGCACAGCGGCCCGCCCCGCAGGCCCCGGTCGCGATCCCCGAGCAACTGCCCCGGCAGCCACGCGGATTCACCGGGCGGGACGATGAACTGGCCGCGCTCGCCCGGGCCGCCGTCGCCGGCGACGCGCCCGTCTGCCTCGTCACCGGGCCCGCGGGCGTCGGGACGACCGCCTTCGCCGTGCACTGGGCGTACGACCGTCGCGCCGACTTCCCGGACGGCCGGCTCTTCGCCGACCTGCGCGGCTTCAGTGACACCCCGGCGCCGGAAGCCGGCTCCGTCCTGCGGGAGTTCCTGCTGGCGCTCGGCACCCCGGCGCAGCGCATGCCGGAGACCGCCGACGCGATGGGAGCCCTCTTCCGCTCCCTCACCGCGGACAGCCGGCTCCTCGTGGTCCTCGACAACGCACGCTCGTCCGAGCAGGTCAGGCCGCTGCTTCCCGGTGGGGACCGCTGCACGACGCTGGTCACCAGCCGTGACCGGCTCGGCGGCCTCATCGCCTCCGACGCGGCCCGTCCCGTCCCCCTCGGGCTCCTTCCGCCCGCCGACTCGGTGGCGCTGCTCCGCAGCGTGCTGGGCGCGGAGCGGGTCGCCGCGGAACCCGAGGCCGCCGCGCGGCTGGCCGGACTCTGCGACGGGCTGCCGCTCGCCCTGCGGGTGACGGGCGCCCGCCTGGCCGAGCGGCCGCAGTGGACGCTCGACGCGATGGTCGGCGAACTCGCCGACGAGCAGGGCTGTCTGGCCCTCCTGAACATCGAGGACACCGGCGTCTCGGCCGCCCTGCGCCTGACGATGCAGCAGCTGCCCGAGCCCGCCGCCCGGCTGTTCCGCGCGATCGGCCTGCACACGGGTTCCGACCTGGACCGTTTCGCGGCGGCCGCACTCGCCGGGACGTCCCCCGCGCAGGCCTCCGCCGACCTGGACCGCCTCGCCGCGGCCCATCTCCTCACCGAGTCCGTCCCCGGGCGCTGGGCGCCGCACGATCTGGTGCGCCTCTACGCCCGCCATCTCGCCCCGCAGGCGGACCCGCAGGGGCTGCGCCGCCTCCTCGACCACTACCTCTACACGGGGCTCGCGGCGGACGCCGCCGCCGAACCCGGCTCCCAGCCCTGCTACGCGCTGCCCCGCGACTTCCTGCGGCCCCCGGCCACCAGGGAGTTCGAGGACCGCGCGGCGGCGCTGGCCTGGTACGAGGCGGAGCGGCCGGCCCTGGAGGGCGCGGTCGCGGCGGCCGCCGCCCTGGGCCTGCACGACCGGGCCTGGCGGCTCGCGCTCGCGCAGTGGCCGCTGATGCTGTGGCGGATCAGGGACGGCTGGGTGCCGCTCCTCCAGGCCGGGCTCGCCTCCGCGGAACACGAGGGCGACCTCGACGCGCAGGCGCGGGTGCGGGCGCTGCTCGGGTGGGTGCTGCACGAGGAGGGGCGTGACGCCGAGGCCCTCGTCCATCTGGCGCAGGCGCCCGACCTGGCCGCACGGGCGGGCGACGGGATCAGCGAGGCGATCGCCTACGCGAACCTCGGGGTGGTCGTGGACTCCACCGGCGACCACGCGCGGGCGGAGGCGCTGATGACCCACGCGGTCTCGCTCGCCGCGCGCACCGGCCATCCCCCCACCCAGGTGCTGACCCTCCAGCACCTCGCCCGGCACTGCCTCGCGACGGAGGCGTACGGGGCGGCGCTCGCGCACGCGCTGTCGGCGGCGGAACTGGTCTCCCCCGACGCGGTGGTCGTGCGGGCCCAGCTGCAGATCGTCCGCGCCGAGGCGCTGACCGCGCTCGGGCGGCCCGAGGAGGCCGCTGACCAGCTGAAAGGCGCGGCGGCGACCGCCGAAGCGGTCGGCTTCACGGAGGGCTCGGAACGGGCCGAGGAGCTGCTCGCGCGGCTGTCAGCGGATCGTTAGCGGTACGTAAGCGCGACGGCAGCGCTCCCCCGGAAGGTTGTATCCAGCACCGAATGTGTGCGCCGAACATTCACTACGGGGAGATCCACCGTGCGTATCCACCGCAAGAACACCATCGCCGCCGCTGTCGTCGTCGCCACCCTCTCGCTCGGACTGACCGCCTGCGGCGGCGGCGACACCGACGCGGCGAAGTCCACCGGCGGCCCGAGCGCGTCGCAGACCCCCTCGGGCGCGGCGTCGACGCCGGCGGCGGGCACCAAGGTGGCGGAGCCGGCGGCATCCAAGGGCAAGACGTCCACCTCGGGCGGCGGCAGCGGCTCGACGGACACCACGAAGGTCCCCGCCTGCGGCTACAAGGATGTGAAGATCACGATGACGAAGGCGGACGAGACGCCCACCGAGCACATCGTCCTGACCGCCAAGAACACGTCCGGCCGCAGCTGCCGCCTCATCCAGTACCCGTTGATCGCCTTCGGCGACATCCAGACCGCCAAGGACATCCCGGCCGTCGCCAAGAGCAAGCCGGCGGCCCCCATCGTCCTGAAGTCCGGCGAACCGGCGTACGCGAACGTCCGCGTCGGCCTGGGCGGCGCGCACGAGAACAACAAGGTCGTCACCAGCTTCAACGTCAACCTCTTCGCCACCGACGGCGCCGCCGAGGGCAGCGTCGTCGTCACCGCCCCCTCGGGCGGCCTCTCGGTCGACGAGTCCGCCGCGAAGACCGGCTACTGGACCTACGAACTCCGCAACGGCGCCGACGAGTTCTGAGTCCGCCGACGCTCAGACGTGGCGGGACGGAACGAGCTTCTGCAGGTCGAGGCTGATCTCGAAGGGCACCGGCCGCCGCAGCGACGCGCGGAAGATGCCGGCCGGCGCGTAGGACCGGGTCGGCTCGTCGAGCTCGTAGACATGCACGACGGGCGCCCCGTCCTCGTCCTCGATGCACCAGTAGTGCGGGATGCCGGCCTCGGCGTACTTGCGGAGTTTGACCGTACGGTCCCGGTGGGCGGACTCGGGGGAGACGACCTCGATGACGAGCTGGACGTCATCGGGCGCGTACCAGGTGCGGTCGGGGTTATACGGCACATTGGTCACGACAAGGTCCGGTTCGGGCCGGTTCCGTGCGTCGAGCCTTATGGTCATCTCCCGGTCGACCTCGCTGCCGTCGGGCGCCTGTGCTGTGAGCGCTACGGTCAGGGCAGTAACGAGGCGGCCGTGCCAGGACCGCTGCGGGGACATCATGAAAACGAGGGCTCCATCGATCAGCTCGGTGTGGCGCGGCGCGTCCGGGAGGTGGTCGAGGTCCTCTGCGAACCATCCCTCGGGGCGGGGCGGGAGCATCCAGTCGGGCAGAGCGGTCATGGGTCAACCGTAGCTACCCGCGCGGAACCGGGCCACGAGGTCGCCGAGTGCGCAGCCTGGAAGGGTGTGCGTTCGCAAATGCGTGCGATCTGTTCGAGCGCACAGCGCGGGTGCTCTCGCGGGCGCCCCGGCGGCCGTATGTGACCGGATTCGACGTCTGATTTCCGCCGGATGTGGCGGTGGTGGTGGCGGAGGATCAAGCCATGTCATCTCGCTTTGAATCCAAGGTAATTGTCGTCACCGGGGGAAATTCCGGAATGGGGAAGGCGGTCGCGGAACGCGTCGCGTTGGAGGGGGCCGCTGTGGTGATCGCCGCGCGGCGGAAGGACGTGGGGGAGGAAGTCGCCGCCGGGATACGGGCCGCGGGTGGGCGGGCGGTGTTCGTGGGGGCTGATGTCACCGTGGAGGACGACGCCGCCCGGGTGGTGGAGGTCGCGGTCGCGGAATTCGGGCGGCTGGACGGCGCTTTCAACAATGTGGGCGGCGTGAACGCGTTCGGTTCCGTGCAGACCGTGGCGGCGGACAGTTGGCGGGCCGATATCGAGCACAATTTGTCGAGCGTGTTCTACGGGCTGAAATACCAGATTCCGGCAATTGTCGCGGCGGGCGGCGGCGCGATCGTCAACAACGCGTCCAACCTCGGCGTCGTGGGAATGGCCGGCGTCTCGCCGTACGTGGCGGCGAAGCACGGGGTCGTCGGGCTGACGCGGGCGGTGGCGCTGGAGACCGCCGAGCAGGGGGTGCGGGTCAACGCGCTGGTCACCGGGGGAGTGGACACTCCGCTGTTCCGGGCCACGATGGGCGCCACACCGGAGGGGGCGGCGGCGATCGCCGCGATGCACCCGGTGGGGCGGATCGCGCTGCCCGAGGAGATCGCCGCGTTCACCGCGTTCCTGCTGAGTGACGAGGCGGCGTTCATCACCGGTGCCGCACTGGCGGTGGACGGCGGGTTCACGGCCCGCTGAGCCCCGGGGGCGTCACGGCCGCAGGGTCAGTTCGAACCAGAGGGTGCGACCCGCCGGGCCGCCCGTGATGCCCCAGGCCGCGGCGAGGACCTGGACGAGGCCGAGGCCGCGTCCACCCTCGCCGCTGCCGTTCAGCACCCGCGGGACCTCGCGGCTGCCCTGGTCGTGGACGGCGACGCGCAGGGTGTCGGCGGCGAAGCCCAGCTCCACGGTGAAGCCGCCGAGCAGATCCCCCGACCGGGTGTGCATGATCGCGTTGCTCGCCAGCTCACTCACCAGGAGCACGGCGTCGTCGACGACGTGGCGGTAGGCCGGGTCCGCGAGGAGCCGGGTGACGTAGCGGCGGGCCGTGGAGACCTGGGCCGGAGTCCCGGGGAAGGTCCGGAAGGCCGTACCCGGCAGGACGGGAGCCGGGCCGGGGGCAGTGGGGACGACGGCGGGAGCCGGGACCGGGACTGCCGGGGCCGTCAAGGAGGGGCCGGCGCCCGGCAGCGCGTCCTGCCCGAATGCGCCTGGTTGCCGCTTCATGAGAGGTCCGCCGGTCGGCCGTCGCGCCAGCCGACCGGATCCGGGATCCGCTCGCCGAGCGCGCTCGGTTCCTGAGGGAATTCGGCAGGGAATTCGGCCAGATCCCAGGATCCGGGACGATGGGCGGCCTGCACCGCTCCGTTGTTCCCGGGCTGGACAGGCGCGCCCCCCGACCCGGAGAGCGCTGGGAGAGCTGTCATTAACTCAACGTAACGCAGCGTGTACCGGACGCGAGCGAAATCGCCGACAGGCTTGACGCAGATCATTGGTTGTTATAAAAGGCAACCCGTCTGCGGGCGGGGGCGCGACGGGCGGCGGAAACGCCGTCGGATCAGCGGTGGCCGAGGCCGCGGTCGATGGCCGTGATCAGTTCACCGTCGGCCGTGTCGCCGTCCAGGGACCAGATCATGGCGCCGCCCAGTCCATGGGCGCGGATCCAGGACGTCTTCGCCTTGAGGACCTGGGGATCGTCGTAGGTCCAGAAGTTGGTGCCGTCGTAGAGCCACGCGAAGCCATTGCGGTTGTCGCGGTACACCTGGTAGGTGCCGGACGCGGCAAGGGCCTTGAGGGCGTGGTAGTCCTCGTTGCCCGGCTGCCAGGTGGCGGGAGCGGGACCGGTGGACGGTTGGTAGAGGCCGTGCGTGCCGCCGTCGGGCACGCCCGTCCAGCCCTGGCCGTAGAAGGGCACACCGAGGACGAGCTGCCGGGCGGGCGCGCCGCGCTTCAGCCAGTCCCCGACGGCCTGCGCGTCGCTGAACTCGTGGGGAACGGGGGAGTTCCGCGGAGTGGTGAGCGCCGACTGCTGGTTGGTGGTGGCCTCGTAGGGGCCGTGGAAGTCGTACCCCTGGACGGTGCCGAAGTCCAGGTAGTTGAAGATCCTGCGGGCCTCGAAGCCGGCGTCGATCTTCGCCGGGGCGGCCGGGAGGAACGCCGACAGGTCGTAGTGCCGGTGCGTCCGGTGGCCGTACGCGTCGAGCTGGCGGCGGAACTCGGCGGCGAGCGCCGTGAAGTTCTTCTTGTCCTCGGGGCGGTAGACGGTGCCGGCGTCGCCCGCGGAGCCCGGCCACTCCCAGTCGATGTCGATGCCGTCGAACACGCCCGCGGCGGACCCGGGGCCGCCCTTGCCGTCGAGCAGCGGCAGGTTGCCCTTGATGAAGAGGTCGATGCAGGACGTGACGAGGGCGCTTCGCGAGGCGGGCGTGAGCGCCGCGTCGGAGAAGTGGTCGGACCAGCCCCAGCCGCCGATCGAGATCATCGTCTTGAGCCGCGGGTTGGCCTTCTTGAGCTCGCGCAGCTGGTTGAAGTTGCCCGCCAGCGGCTGCTCCGCGGTGTCGGCGGTGCCGTCCACGGAGCTCGCGGCGTCGAGCGGCCGCTGGTAGTCGGCCCAGGCGTCGCCCTCTCCGGGAACGTTCGCCTCGAAGCACTTGCCGTCGGTTCCGATGTTGGCGAAGGCGTAGTTGAGATGCGTCAGTTTGGCGGCGGTGCCGCTGGTCTGCAGGTTCTTGACCTGGTAGTTGCGCCCGTAGACGCCCCACTGGGTGAAGTAGCCGACCCGCTTGTACTCGGGTCCTTGGTGGTGCTCGGGCTGGTGCGCGCTGGCCGAGGTGGTGAGCGCGGGCAGCCCCACCACGAGGGAGAGGGAGCAGGCGGCGACGGCCAGCCTGCCGATGATTCTTCGACGCATGGGGCTCTTTCCTGTGCGTGAGCCGGGAATGTAAGCCGTGCTGTGCGGGAGCGCGTGCCGGGAAAAAAAGAGATGTGCAGAACAGGAAAGTATTGGCCTAGACCAATGCGGTCAAGGGGGTGCGGCGAGGTTCTGGGGAGTCCGTAGGATCCCCGGGTGGACATACCCCCGCCCCAACCCCCGCCCCCGCCTACGCCCCAGCCCCCGTCGGACGACCAGCCGTCGGCCGCCTCGGGCCTCCCGTCGGACCCGCGGCCCCACGCCGGGCCGCAGCCCCAGGCCGGACAGCAAGGCCCGTTCGGGCAGGCTCCGTTCGGCCAGGCCCCGTACGGTCAGCCGCCGTTCCCGCCGCAGGACGCGTACGGGCAGGGGCCGCAGGGTCCGTATCCGCCGCCGTACCAGCAGTACTGGTACCCGCCGCCGCCCGCGCCGTCGATGAACGGCATGGCCATCGCCTCCTTCGTGCTGGCGGTGAGCTGTGTCCCCGTGCTCGGCGTGGTGTTCGGAATCGTCGCGCTCGCCCAGATCCGCAAGCGCGGGCAGCAGGGCAAGGCGCTGGCCATCGCCGGGGTCTCGGTCTCCGGCGTCGCGACGCTCTTCCTCGCGGTGATGATCACCCTGGGGGTGACCGGCGCGCTGGACAACGGCACGCGCACCGACGACCTGCGCACGGGCCAGTGCTTCAACCTGCACGGCGATCCGCTCAGCGAATCCAGCGGGGAGTCCAAGGGCGTCGACGTGGTGCCGTGCGCCGAGGAGCACGACGCGGAGACGTTCGGCGTCACCTCCCTCTCGCACGCGTCCTCGGAGTACCCCGGCGACAGTGCGGCCGAGACGATGGCCGACAGCCAGTGCCGCGTGCTCGCGGAGGACTACCTCAAGGACTCCGACCGGTCGATCGATCTGCTCGACATCTACTACTCGCTGCCGCGCGAGAGCGGCTGGTCCAGGGGCGACCGCAGGGTGACCTGCTTCTTCGGTGACGGCGGCCGGAAGATGACCGGCTCGGTCAAGTCGTCCCCGGGCGACCCCGGAGCCAGCGCGTAAGGCTCTGGGTATGGCTTGCGGTCGCCACCCAGGGTTGTCAAGCTGTCGCAGATAGTCAACCTGAGGGAGGGGCACCGTGCCTTTCGGTGAGCAGCCCGCATATCTTCGTGTGGCCGACGACCTGCGCCAGAAGATCCTCGACGGGACGCTCGCGCCGCACACCCGGCTGCCCTCCCAGGCGCGTATCCGTACCGAGTACGGGGTGTCCGACACGGTGGCGCTGGAGGCACGCAAGGTGCTGATGGCCGAGGGGTTCGTCGAGGGGCGTTCCGGCTCGGGGACGTACGTGCGCGAGCGCGCCGAACCGCGCCGCATCATCCGCTCCGGCTACCGGCCCGCCGGCCCGCCCAGCCCCTTCCGCCAGGAGCAGGGCGACGAGGGCGTGAAGGGCACCTGGGAGTCGACCAGCAGCCAGGACCTGGCGACACAGCCGGTGGCCGAGCGGCTGCGGATCGAGCCGGGCGACCGCGTCATGTGCACGCGCTACCTCTACCGGACCGACGGCGAGCCGATGATGCTCGCGACCTCGTGGGAGCCGCTGGCGGTCACCGGGCGTACGCCGGTGATGCTGCCGGAGGAGGGGCCGCTCGGCGGCCAGGGCGTCGTCGAGCGGATGGCCGGCATCGAGTTCGTGGTCGACAACCTGGTCGAGGAGGTCGGCGCGCGGCCGGGTCTCGCGGACGAGACGGCGGCGCTCGGCGGGGTTCCGGGCCACATCGTGATGGAGGTCAGGCGGACCTACTACGCGTCGGGGCGCCCGGTGGAGACCGCGGACATCATCGTGCCGGCCGAGCGGTACCGCGTTGCATACCACCTGCCGGTGAAGTGACCGGTGAAGTGATCGATAGCCGGACATCGGGGTCCGGGCCTGTCATGCGGACGTAACGCGAGGCCGACGGCCTTAACGGGCGGGCAATCGAGCCCCCTCACCGCTTGTCATGTCCGGAACCTACTTTGCGGCGATGACGGACACCGCGACACCCACGGACACCGCGACACCCGAGGCGCCGGCAGTGCCCGGCACCCCCGAGCCGCCGGGGGCACCCGGCGCGCCCCAGAGGAACTACGCCAAGCTCGCGGCCGACGAGAGCCGTGAGGACTACTCGCTGCGTTACGCGCCGCACTCCTTCCGCCGATGGTCGCCGACGATGGTGGCGTCCACGGCCCTCGGCGGGATCGCCTATCTCGCGGACTTCGCGATCGGCGCGTCGATCGTCTTCACCTACGGCTTCACCAGCGGGCTCGCCTCGATCCTGTGCGCCGCGGTGATCATCTTCCTCACCGGCATCCCCATCGCCCGCGCCTGCGCCACCTACGGCCTGGACATGGACCTCGTCACGCGCGGTGCGGGCTTCGGCTACTTCGGCTCCACCCTCACCTCGCTGATCTACGCGAGCTTCACGTTCATCTTCTTCGCGCTCGAAGGCTCGATCATGGCGCAGGCGCTGCACTCGGCCCTGCACATCCCGGTGGCGGTCGGCTATCTGATCACCACGCTCATCGTCATCCCGTTCGTCTTCCGGGGGATGGGCGCGCTCGCCAGGCTCCAGGCGTGGACGCAGCCGGTCTGGCTGATCGGCCTGGTGCTGCCGTTCCTCGTGCTGGCCTTCACATCACCCGACTCCTGGGGCGCGTTCGGATCCTTCGGCGGCACCGAGGGGGCGGGCTCCGGCTTCCACTGGCTCGGTTTCGGACTCGGTACGGGCGTGGCGCTCTCGCTCATCGCGCAGATCGGCGAACAGGCCGACTACCTGCGGTTCATGCCCGCCAAGACCGAGCAGAACAAGCGCCGTTGGAACCTCGCGGTGCTCGCCGCCGGACCCGGCTGGGTGATCATCGGCGCGGCCAAGCAGCTCGGCGGCGCGTTCCTCGCCTTCTGCGCGCTCGCGGCCGTCGGCACGACGCACGCGCTGGAGCCGATCGCGCCGCAGATCGAGGCGCTCAAGCCCTGGCTGGGGTCGGTGGCGCTGCCCGCGGCCGCGGTCTTCGTCGTGGTCTCGCAGATCAAGATCAACACGACCAACGCCTACAGCGGGTCGCTGTCCTGGTCGAACTTCTTCTCCCGGATCACCCACAAGCACCCGGGCCGCGTCTGGTACATCTTCCTGAACCTCGGCATCGCGCTGACGCTGATGGAGATGAACATGTTCTCCATGCTCGGCAAGTTGCTGGGCTTCTACTCCAACGTCGGCATCGCGTGGATCGCGGCGGTCACCGCCGACCTCGTCATCAACAAGCCGCTCGGGCTGAGCCCGAAGTACATCGAGTTCAAGCGCGCCTATCTGCACGCGGTGAACCCGGCCGGCTTCGGCGCGATGGCCATCGCCTCCACGGTCTCGATCCTCGCCTTCTTCGGCCTCTTCGGCGAGTACGCGGAGGCGTTCAGCACCTTCATCGCCCTCGGGCTCGCCATGACCCTCAGCCCCCTGCTGGCCTGGGCGACCAAGGGCCGCTACTACCTGGCCCGGCCGAATCCGGTCAATGGTCCGGGGGTTGAAGTAGCGGATGTGACGGCCACCCACACCTGCACGGTGTGCGGGACCGCGTACGAACTGCCGGACGTGGCCGACTGTCCCGTCCAGTCGGGGCCGATCTGCTCGCTGTGCTGCAGTCTCGACGCCGGGTGCGGAGATGTCTGCAAGGATGCCGACGGCGGTGGCGGACCGGTCCTGATGCCGCTGCCCACCGTTCGAACCAGCTGATCGAGTCGCACAGTTGGCCGAATCGGTACCTCTTCGTGTCAACCCGCACCCGAGCGGTGAAGCTCGGGCGTAGTGTCGGGCATATGCGGATTGCCGTTTCCTCGGACATGGATGAACCGGTGGCGCGGCTGGTCGTCGACGAGCTGCGCCACCGTGGCCACACCGTGCTTGCCTTCGGCGCGCTGCGGGCCGGAGATCGCAAGGACTGGGCCTGGAGCGCCGAAGCGGCGGCGCGCGAAGTCGCGGCCGGCCGTACCGAGCAGGCCGTGGTCTGCTGCTGGACGGGCACGGGTGCGGCCATCGCCGCCAACAAGGTGCCGGGCGTGCGCGCGGCCCTGTGCGGTGACGCCTACACGGCGCGTGGTGCGCGCAGGTGGAACGACGCGAACGTGCTGGCGCTCAGCCTGCGGCTGACCAGCGCGGCGCTGCTCTCGGAGATGCTGGACGCGTGGTTCGACGCGGCCGCGAGCGGTGACGCGGAGGTCCTGGCCAACATCGAGCACGTCGATTCCATCGGGGTCCACGCCGGGGCTCCGGTCGAGGAGAGAGTCCGATGACGGATCTTCCCTGGGTCGTCGTACGCCAGGACGACAACGGCAACCGGTACCGCGTCGGCCGCTACGAGACGCGTGAAGAGGCCGAACGCGTCTCCGAGACGCTGGACGCGCGCGGCCACAAGCAGCTCTACCTCGTCGAGCGGATCGACCGCCAGGCGTCGTAGGGTTCCGCGCATGACATTGCGCGTGGTCGTGGGCGGAGCCGTACTGGACCAGGGGCGGCTGCTCGCCGCCCGCCGCAGCGCGCCGCCCGCGCTGGCCGGGCGCTGGGAGCTGCCGGGCGGCAAGGTCGAACCGGGCGAGACCCATGAGCAGGCGCTGGTGCGCGAGCTGCGCGAGGAACTGGGTGTCGAGGTCGAGCCGATCGCCCGGATCCCGGGGGAGTGGCCGCTGAGCCCGGGGCTGGTCCTGCACGCATGGACGGCGCGGCTGGTGTCCGGAACGCCCGTGCCGCTGGAGGATCACGACGAGCTGCGGTGGCTGTCGCCGGACCGCGTCCATGACGTCGACTGGCTCGACCAGGACCGCCCCGCCGTGGCCTGGACCGCCGCCCACCTCCTCGCCTCCGGCTGAGGCCCGGCGCGGCGGCCTCGAACGCCTGCCGTCCCCCGTTTGCGCGGGCCTTCGTCCCGTCACCCCCAGCGGCGCGGTACAGAGGGCGAGATATCGGGTATGTGGGGGTTGATCCCTCTTCATAGCCGGACAATCCGGCCCCAGACGGTCAGGGACGATGTGGACGGCTTGAGCAGCAGCGACGAGGCGGCGGGGGCGCGGAGGCGCAGCGGGCTGCAGCCGGGGGCGGTGTCCGGGGTCGCGGTGCCGGGCACGTTGCTGGACACGCTGCGGGTGGCCGTCGTCATGCTGGACACGTCCGGCCGGGTGCTGCTGTGGAGCCCGCTGGCAGAGGAAATGCTCGGGTGGGCCGGCGAGCACATCGTCGGCCGCCGCGTCGGCGGCTTCTTCGACACCGGCGGACCCGGCGGACCCGGCGAGAGCACAGCCGGTACCGCCCGCCGCCGGATGGGTGTGGTGCCCGAGCCGGGCGCGGCCGAGCGGATCCTGGCGGACCTGCTGCGCAACGGCCGCTGGGACGGCATCCTGTCGCTGCGGCACCGGGACGGCCACAGCGTGCAGGTCGAGGCGCGGGCCTCGATGCTGGTGGACGGGGACGGCCGGCCGTTCGTCCTCGCCTCGATCGCCGAGACGAGCCGGCTGCGCACGCTGGAACACGACCTCGCCGCGCTGGACGCGCTTTACGACTCGTCACCGCTGGGCGTCGCGGTCTTCGACACGGAGCTGCGCTACGTCCGGGTCAACGAGGCGCTGGCCCGGATGAACGGGCTGTCCGCCGCCGATCACATCGGCCGGACGGTCGCCGAGATCGTCGACGATCCGGAGACGGCCACCGAGCTCACGACGTTGCAGCGGGCGGTGCTGGCCACCGGCCGTCCCGTCATCGACGTGATCATGATGGCGCCGCGCGGCCTCGGCCACCGCTCCATCTCGTATCACCGCCTGGTGGACCGGGCGGGCAGCGTGCTGGGCATCAGCGCGACGGTGATGGACGTGACCGAGCGCAAGGAGGCCGCCGACAAGGTCGAGCGGGCACGCAGCCGGCTGGCGCTGCTGAACGACGTCGGTGCGCGGATCGGCGGGCTGCTGGACGTGCGCCGGGGCGCGGAGGAGCTGGCGCGGGCGCTGGTGCCGAGGTTCAGCGACTACTCGGGGGTGATCCTGCACGCGGCGGTCGCCGATGGCGGGGAGCTGCCGACGGTGCAGTACAGCGAGAACACTCCGATGCGGCAGTTGGGCGTGGGCGCGATCCGGCAGGGTCCCGAGGTGGACCGGATGATCAAGCTGGGGTCGGTCATCTCGTTCAACCGCAAGTCCATCTTCGGCGTGGTGCTGGCCACCGGGCGGCCGCAGTTGGTGGAGAACGACCAGCAGTTGCTCGCGACGACGTTCCCCGGCGACCCCAAGGTGCGGGCCACGATGGAGCTGGGCATCCACTCGCTGCTGGTGCTGCCGCTGCGGGCGCGCGGTGTCGTGCTGGGGCTGCTGGTGGTCAGCCGGGCGGACGGCCGGGAGCCGTTCGACCGCGACGACCTGGCGCTGGCGATGGAACTCGCCGACCGCGCGGGCTCCGGGCTCGACAACGCGCGGTTGTACGTCCGGGAGCGCGAGGGCGCCCTGATGCTGCAGCGCAGCCTGCTGCCGCAGACCGTTCCGCAGCCGCAGGGCGTCGAGGTCGCCTTCCGTTACGTGCCGGGCAGCAGCGGCACCGAGGTGGGCGGTGACTGGTTCGACGTGATCCCGCTCGCCGGCGGCCGCGTCGCGTTCGTCATCGGCGACGTGATGGGCCACGGACTCGGCGCCGCGGCGACCATGGGCCGGCTGCGTACCGCCGTCCGGACCCTCGCCGGACTCGACATGCCGCCGCACGAACTGCTGCGCCGCGTCAACGACCTCGGCGACGACCTGGCGCAGGACCAGGACGAGGGGTGGATGGCCACCGTCGTCTACGCCGTCTACGATCCCGCGACCCGGCGCTGCACCCTGGCGAAGGCCGGGCACCTGCCGCCGGTGCTGGTCTATCCGGGAGAGGAGTGCGGCTTCGCGGGGTGCGGGGCGACCCTGCTGGAGATGCCGTCGGGGGCGCCACTCGGTGTCGACGGCGTGGAGTTCGAGTCCGTGGAGCTGGACGTACCGGACGGATCGGTGCTCCTGCTCTACACCGACGGGCTGGTCGAGGCCCGCGGCGAGGACATCACCGACGGCCTGGACCGGCTCTCCGCGGTGCTGTCCCGGCCCCTTTCCTCGTTGGAGGACGCCTGTGACGACCTGCTCGCGACGATGGTGCCGGGCCGGGAGCCGGACGACGTGGCCCTGCTGATGGCACGGCTCGGCGGCCTCCCCGAGGGCAGCACCGCCTCGTGGACCTTCCCGGCCGAGCCCAGTGCCGTGCGGCGGGCCCGCCACAACGTCCGGGAGACCCTCGCCGACTGGCACCTCGAATCGCTGACCGATGTGACGGTGCTGCTCGTCAGCGAACTGGTCACCAACTCCCTGCGCTACGCGCACGGTCCGATCGGCGTCCGGATGGTGCGCGGCGGCTCGCTCCTCGTCGAGGTCTCCGACCCGCTGCCCGATCCGCCGCTGGAACGCGTCGCCACCACCGAGGACGAGGGCGGCCGCGGTCTGCAACTGGTGGCGCGTGCCTCACGGCGCTGGGGAACCCGCCACGGGCGGCTCGGGAAGACGGTGTGGTTCGAGCTCGCGATGCCTCCCGGCGGGTCCGGCACCTGAGGGAGTGGTTCAGCCACTCTCCACCGGGTAGCGAGTAGAGGCGAACGGGAACGAGTGGGAGCCGAGATGATGCTGTGATCGTCAAGACCGTGTGCGGGACGGTCGTGATGCTGAATACTCGGCTCCAAACCGGTCCAGGTGTGCTGAGCTGGAGGGGTCGGGCGAGTGAACGACGTGCCAGCGGGGGCCGATGTGTCTGATGAGCGGGGCGGGACCACTTCTCCCCGGGCCACGGTCTGGCAGTCCAGCCCACCCGGTTCGATCTACGACTACATCCGCGTCGCCTCCTTCTCGATCGGCCCCGACGGGCGGATCGACCAGTGGAGCGAACGGGCCGCCGAGTTCTTCGGGGTGCCGGCCGCGCAGGCGCTCGGCAAGGACCCCATCACCGCGTTCGCGCCGCCCGACACCTGGGACCGCGGCCACGAGCGGGTGGCCGAGATACTGGACGGCCGCGAGTGGATAGGCCTCGCGCCCTACCGTGACGCCGACGGCGCCGAGGGCATCGCCGAGATATACGTGATGCCCGCCGACCGCGGGGCGCTCTGCATCGCCGTCGACGTCTCGTCGCTGCGGCAGATAGAGACCGACCTGGCGGCCTCGCAGGCCGTCTTCGGGCAGTCCCCGATGGGCTTCGTCCTCTTCGACACGCATCTGCGGCTGCTGCGCGTCAACGAACGGTTCGCGACCGTCTTCGGCCGCACCGCGGAGGAGCACCGCGGCCGCGGCCCGCACGACTTCCTGGCCCGGGTCGAGGCCGACCGGCTCACCGCCGCGCTGCGCCAGGTGCTGGAGAGCGGCGATCCGGTCCTGGACATGCCGCTGGTCGGCACCGTGCCGGGGGAGAGCGGGCGGCGCCGCTGGTCGATCTCGCTGTACCGGCTGCACAGCGGCAGCGGGCGGCCGATAGGGGTTGCCGGGCTCGCCATGGACGTCACCGGGCGGCAGCGGGCGGAGCGCGAGGCCGCGCACGCCCGCCGCAATCTCGCCCTGCTCAACGAGGCCGGGGTGCGGATCGGCAACTCGCTGGACCTGGAGACCACCGCCCGCGAGCTGCTCGACGTCGCCGTGCCGCACTTCTGCGACCTGGCCTCCGTCGACCTGTACCAGGCGCTGCTCGTCGGCGAGGAGGACCTCGGGGGCACGTCGGACGGCAGCGGCGAGGTGCGCCGGGTGGCGTTCGCCAGCGCCGTCTCGAACGCGCCGTCCGCGATCCTGGGCGGGGACGGCGGGGACGGCGCGGTGCCCGTCGGAGCCGTCCACCGGCACCCGTTCAGCTCGCCGTGCGCGAGCGCGCTGCGCACCGCCCAGACGCAGATGGTGGGGGTGGACCCCGAGCCGGACCTGGGCGGGGCGCTCGTCCAGTCCACGCTGATCGTCCCGATGGTCGCCCGCGACATCGTCCTGGGCCTGGTGCAGTTCTCCCGGGCCAAGGGCAGCGAGCCGTTCTCCGAGCGGGACCGGATGCTCGCCGAGGAGCTGGCCGCGCGCGCCGCGGTCTGTATCGACAACGCGCGGCTGTACCGGCGCGAGCACGAGCGGGCGCTGATACTGCAGCGCAGCCTGCTGCCCCCGGGCAATCCGGAGGCAGCCGGGCTGGACATCGCCTGCCGCTACCTGCCGGGCAACATGGAGACCGAGGTCGGCGGCGACTGGTTCGACGTCATCGAGCTGCCGGGGCACCGCACCGCGCTCGTCGTCGGCGATGTCATGGGCCGGGGCCTGCGCGCTGCCGTGGCGATGGGTGAACTCCGCACCGCGGTAAGGACGCTGGCCCTGCTCGACCTGGAGCCGGCCGAGGTGCTCACCGCGCTCGACGAGGTGGCCCGCGGGCTCGGCGCCCCGCCCGAGACCCGCAGCCGGCGGGGCAAGGACCGCGGCGGCACGGACCTCACCGAGGTCTACCTCGCCACCTGCGTCTACGCCGTGTACGACGCGGTCACCCGGCGGTGCACCATCGCCAACGCCGGGCACCTGCCGCCGGTCGTCGTCGAGCCGGGCGGGCCCGCGCTCATGCTGGAGGTCCCCACCGGGTTGCCGCTCGGCGTGGGCGGCGAGCCCTTCGAGGAGGTCGACGTCGAGCTTCCGGACGGCGCGCTCCTCTGCCTCTACACCGACGGCCTCGTCGAGTCCCGCAACCATCCGCTGGACGAGGGCCTCGAAGCCCTCCGTGCCGCGTTCGACGACCCGCAGCGTCCCCTGGAGGACGTCTGCGACCACATCCTCGCGACGCTGGACACCGCCCACGGCGAGGACGACATCGCCCTGCTGATGGCCCGCGTGCACGGCCTGCCGGCCGACTCCGTCGGGGACTGGACGCTGGAGCCGCACCCCGCCTCGGTCGCCCGCGCCCGCGAGCACGCCCGCGAACGGCTGGTGTCCTGGGGCCTCGACGAGCTCGTCGACACCACGGAACTGCTCGTCAGCGAGCTGGTCACCAATGCCCTGCGGCACGGTGACGGCGACATCAGGCTCCGGTTGCTGCGCGACCGCACGCTCGTCTGCGAGGTCTGGGACGGCGCGCTCGTCCAGCCCAGGCGGCGGCGCGCCCGCGACACCGACGAGGGCGGCCGCGGCCTCCAACTCGTCAGCCTGCTCAGCGAGAGCTGGGGCAGTCGCCGTACCCACCGGGGGAAGACCGTCTGGTTCGAACTCGCCCTCCCGGGCGCGGGCCCCGGCAGGGAACCGACCGTGGACGAGTTGCTGAGCATATACTGACGGGCGGCTCACCGGGCCTTGAGCGCGGCGAGCCGGGCGTCGACCTCCGCGGAGTCCGAGAGGGTGTCCAGGCTCTCGAACTGGGCGTCCAGCGAGGACGCGGCCAGCTCCTCCTTGCCCTTGGCCCTGGCCTCCTCGCGCCGGACCTTGTCCTCGAAGCGGCCCAGCTCGCTGGTCGGGTCCAGGACGTTGATGTTCCTGGCCGCGTCCATCATCTGGTTCTGCGCCTGCGCGGACTTGGCGCGGGCCACCAGTGAGTCCCGCCGGCCCTGCAGCTCGCCCAGTTTGGCGCGCATCTGGTCGAGCCCGGACTTCAGCTTGTCGACGATCTCGGTCTGGCTCGCGATGACCGGCTCCGCGGTCTTCGCCTCGTTCTCCGACGTGACCTGGCGGCCGAGCGCGACCTTCGCGAGGCTGTCGAAACGGTCGGCGTCCGCGGTGCTCCCGGCGGCCCGCAGCTCGTCGGCCTTCCTGCTGGCGGCGAGGGCCTTGCCGCCCCACTCCGCGGCGGCCGCCACGTCCTCGTCGTGGTCCTGCTCCATCAGCCGGAGGTTGCCGATGGTGGCGGCGACCGCCTCCTCGGCCTCGGAGATGTTGTTGCTGTAGTCGCGGATGAGCTGGTCGAGCATCTTCTGCGGGTCCTCGGCCTGGTCGAGGAGCGCGTTGATGTTGGCCTTCGCGAGCTGGGTCACACGGCCGAGGATCGTCTGCTTCGTCATGGCTGGAGTTCCTTCGCAGGTAGGTAGGAAGCATGGAGCTGGTCAGAAGCGGCCGCCGCCGCCCATCCGCCCCCGGGTGCCGCCCCCGCCGAAGCTCCCGGGGCCGCCCCCGCCGCCGAACCCGCCTCCGCCGCCGAAGCCACCCCCGCCGCCGCCGTTCAGGATCCCGCCGAGGAGGATCCCGCCCAGCACGGCGCCGCTCATCCCCCCGCCGCCGCGCCCGCCTCCGCCGAATCCACCGCCGAAGCCGCCCCCGCTCACGTCCTGCTGGGCGAACTGCTGCGCCTGCCGTGCCAGTTGGTCGGCCTGCTGCGCCTCCGCGAGCGCGCCCCCCGCGTCGGTGGCGGCCAGCGACTCCGCCTGCTCCAGCCGCCGTTCGGCCTCCGCGAGCCGGGTACGGGCCTGGCTGCCGATCGCGCCGCGGTGCGTGGTGATGACGTCCCGGGCCGCGGCCACCTCGCTGCGGGCCGCCAGCAGGGCCTGGCCGAGCAGGCCGCGGGCCCGCTGCTCGTTCACCGCGCCCTCGCGGGCGCCGGCCAGCGCCGCGTCGAGAGCGGCGTCCGCCTCCTCGATCCGGCGCAGCCCCGAGATCGGTTCGTGGTGGCCGGCCGCCAGTTCCTGCCGCACATCGGCGAGCACGGACTCGGCGCGGGCCGCGCGGCCGCGCAGATCCGCCGACGCGGCACCGTCGGCGGGATCGCCGAGCAGCCCCTTGGCATCGGCCAGGTCGGTGTCGGTCTCGGTGAGCGCGTCCTTGAGCTCGGCGTCGGCGTGTTCCAGCTCCTCCGCACGGCGTACGACGGACTCGGCGAGCGTCCCTGCCTGGTCGAGGGCGCCCTCCGCGGCCCGCACGAACACCGCCGCCCGGGACGGGTCGCCCGCGTCGATCGCCTGCCGGGCCCCGTCGATCGCGGTCCCGGCGAACACCAGCCGGTCGCGTGCCTCGGCCGGATGGCCGGTGACCGGTTCGACGGCCGAGGGCGCGTACGTCCCGTTGAGCGCGCCGATCGCGTTCTCGGCGGCCGTCACATGCGTGTCGAGCGCCGCGGCGGTCGCCTCGGCCCGCGCGAGCGCCTGCGGGGCGTTGGACTCCAGCGCGCGCAGCCGGTCGAACGCCTCCGACTCGGCGTCCAGCCGGCGGTTCGCCTGGGTGCAGCGGCTCAGGATCTCGTCGAGCATCTGCCGCCGGGTCGCCTCGTCCTCCGGGAAGGCGTCATCGAGCTTCTGCCGCAGCCGGAACGCGGCGGTCAGTTCACCGCGCGCGTACGAGACCGCCTCGGTGAACGGCTCCGCGGCCTCGTCACCGAACTGCGCGGCCGCGAAACCGAGCTCCTCCTGGCTGGTGCGCACGGCGTCGTCCGTCTCCACCAGCAGCTGCTTGGCCTGGGCGTCGAGCTCGGGGAGCGGTGTGAGGCGCGGCTTCTCGGCCTCCCGGCCCCAGCCGCCGGCACCCTGCGGCGGCGCGCCCCGGCTGCCCCGTTTGCGCCGCGAGTACACGAACGCGGCGAGCACGCCGGCGCCGCCGACCGCCACGACCGGGACCCACAGGCTGCTCGACCCGTTCACGCCCGAGCCGCCGCCCGGGTCCTCGGGCCCCGGCGTGATCGCGGGCGCCACGACCGGCTGCCCGTCCCGCACGGCCCCGAACCCGTTCGCGGCGCCGATGGCGGCGCCCGCCCAGTCGTTCTGCTTCAGCGCGGGCTCGATCGCCGAGCGGTTCACCTCGTCCAGCTGGCTCTGGGTGAACCCGGAACTCTGGTCGGCGGAGACGGCGTACTGCCGGTCGTGCGTCGCGACGGCCAGCAGCACGTCGTTCTGCCCGAGGCCGTTGCGCTGGGCGGTCGCGTTGGCCCACTCCTGGGCGTCCCGCCCGGAGAAGCCGTTCACATAGGCGACGAAGAGCTGGATCCGATGGCCGGCGTAGAGCTTCTCCAGCGCGGTGGCCACCTGTGCCTTGCGGTCGCCGAGCGCGCCGACCTTGTCGGTGATCTGGCCGGTGCGCGACAGCGTGACGGGGTCGTCGGCGTGCGCGGTGCCGGTGGTGCCGGCGAGCGGCAGCAGCAGGGCGCCGAGGAGCGCCACGATTCCGCCGAGTCGCCGCATCAGCCGCATCCGATCCGCCACGCGCCTGCGGCATGGCTCTGTTCGGGAGCGTATGCGCGGTTTGTACGGCTCGCGACCGCACCGGGCGAGCTGCGCCGTCGGGTGGGTCGGGGGCCGGGCCCTCCGGGGCGGGGCTTCGGAATCGACTATTTACGGTCCCCCAGCCTCCGGCCGGGGGTGCCCCCAGCGGCCCACAAATAGCTCGGCAGCATTTCGAAACCCCACCCCTGCGGCCCCGTCCCCCTCACGTCACGGCACCTGGTGCCGGCCGGTGGGCGGGGCTACGGCCTCCGCAGGATCTTGTTGCCCAACCAGACCAACGGGTCGTACTTCCGGTCGACAGCCCGCTCCTTGAGCGGGATGAGCGCGTTGTCGGTGATCTTGATGTGCTCCGGGCAGACCTCGGTGCAGCACTTGGTGATGTTGCAGTAGCCGAGCCCGTGGTCGTCCTGGGCCGACACCTTGCGGTCCAGCCCCTCCTCGGCGGCCGCGTCGAGCGGATGCATGTCCAGTTCGGCGATCCGCATCAGGAAGCGCGGCCCGGAGAAGGCGATCTTGTTCTCCTCGTGGTCGCGGACCACGTGGCAGGTGTCCTGGCACAGGAAGCACTCGATGCACTTGCGGAACTCCTGCGAGCGTTCCACGTCCTGCTGCTGCATCCGGTACTCGCCCGGCTTGAGACCGGCCGGCGGCACGAACGCCGGCACCTCCCGGGCCTTGGCGTAGTTGAAGGACACGTCCGTCACCAGGTCCCGGATGACGGGGAACGCGCGCATCGGGGTGACGGTGACCGTCTCCTCGGGCGTGAAGACCGACATCCGCGTCATGCACAGCAGGCCCGGCCGGCCGTTGATCTCCGCGCTGCACGAGCCGCACTTGCCGGCCTTGCAGTTCCAGCGGACCGCGAGGTCGGACGCCTGGGTGGCCTGCAGCCGGTGGATGATGTCGAGGACGACCTCGCCCTCGTTCACTTCCACCTGGTAGTCGTTCAGGTCCCCGCCGTCGGGGTCGCCCCGCCACACCTTGAAGTGTGCTGTGTACGTCACGGGGCCAACTCCTCGTCCGTCAGATACTTCAGCAGTTCTTCCTTCTCGAACAGGGCGAGAAGGTCCTCCCGCATCGGGTCCATGTCGCGGCGGCTCAGTTCGACCTGGCCGCGCTCCGGGTCGGCGGCGGCGAGCCCGCCGCTGGGGTCGGACAGCTCGCAGACCAGGTTGACCTTCCGCCAGGCCCGGTCCATGCCGGGATGGTCCTCGCGGGTGTGCCCGCCGCGGCTCTCGGTGCGCTCCAGCGCGGCGCGGGCCACACACTCGCTGACCAGCAGCATGTTGCGCAGGTCGATCGCCAGGTGCCAGCCGGGGTTGAACTGCCGGTGGCCCTCGACGCCGGCCCGCCGCGAGCGCATCCGCAGATCGGTGAGGCGGCTGAGCGCCTCCTCCATCTCCGGGGCCCGCCGGATGATGCCGACCAGGTCGTTCATGGCCTGCTGCAGTTCCTGGTGCAGGGTGTACGGGTTCTCCGCCGGGTGCCCCTGCGGCAGGCCGGGGTCGGAGGCCTCCGCGCTGAACGGGCGCAGCGCCTCGGCGGCCGCGCTGTCGATCTGGTCCTCGGGGACCGCGGGCCGCCCGGTGCCGAGTGCGGCCACGTACTCCGAGGCGTACAGACCGGCCCGGCGGCCGAAGACCAGCAGGTCGGACAGGGAGTTGCCGCCCAGCCGGTTCGAGCCGTGCATGCCGCCGGCCACCTCGCCCGCCGCGTACAGTCCGGGCACGCCGCGGGCCGCCGCGGTGTCGGGCTCCACGTCGACGCCGCCCATCATGTAATGGCAGGTCGGGCCGACCTCCATGGGCTCGGCGGTGATGTCGACGTCGGCGAGCTCCTTGAACTGGTGGTGCATCGACGGCAGCCGCCGTCTGATCTCCTCGGCGGGCAGCCGCGTCGACACGTCGAGGAAGACGCCGCCGTGCGGGGTGCCGCGGCCCGCCTTGACCTCGGAGTTGATGGCGCGGGCCACCTCGTCGCGGGGGAGCAGCTCGGGCGGCCGGCGGAACTTCGCCGGGTCGGCGTACCAGCCGTCGGCCTCCTCCTCGGACTGCGCGTACTTCTCCTTGAACACGTCGGGGATGTAGTCGAACATGAACCGTTTGCCGTCGCTGTTGCGCAGCACCCCGCCGTCGCCGCGCACCGACTCGGTGACGAGGATGCCCTTGACGGACGGCGGCCAGACCATCCCGGTGGGGTGGAACTGGATGAACTCCATGTTGATGAGCGGCGCGCCCGCGAGCAGCGCCAGCGCGTGCCCGTCGCCGGTGTACTCCCACGAGTTGGAGGTCACCTTGAAAGACTTGCCGATGCCGCCGGTCGCCAGGACCACGGCCGGGCTCTCGATGACGAAGAGCCGGCCGGACTCGCGGATGTAGCCGAAGACCCCGCTGACCGCCGGACCGTCCTTGAGCACCCGGGTGACCGTGCACTCCTGGAAGACCTTCAGCCGCGCCTCGTAGTCGCCGAACTCGGCGAAGTCCTCCTGCTGCAGCGAGACGATCTTCTGCTGGAGGGTGCGGATCAGCTCCAGGCCGGTCCGGTCGCCGACGTGCGCGAGCCGGGGGTACTCGTGGCCGCCGAAGTTGCGCTGCGAGATCCGGCCGTCCTTGGTGCGGTCGAAGAGCGCGCCCCAGGTCTCCAGCTCCCACACCCGGTCGGGCGCCTCGCGGGCGTGCAGCTCGGCCATCCGCCACTGGTTGAGGAACTTGCCGCCGCGCATGGTGTCGCGGAAGTGCACCTCCCAGTTGTCGTTGGAGTTGGCGTTGCCCATGCTGGCGGCGATGCCGCCCTCGGCCATCACCGTGTGCGCCTTGCCGAACAGCGATTTGCAGATGACCGCCGTGCGCATGCCCTGCTCGCGGGCCTCGATGGCGGCGCGCAGACCTGCCCCGCCCGCGCCGACGACGACCACGTCGTAAGTGTGCCTTTCGACTTGCGTCATGCTGGTTGGCATCCCTTTCGATCAGAAGAACCGCGGGTCGTCGAAGGCGCCGCTGGCGACGAGATACACGTAGAAGTCCGCGAGTGCCACGCTGATCAGTGAGACCCAGGCGAGCAGCATGTGGTGCGCGTTGAGCTTGCCGACCCAGCCCCAGAGGCGGAACCGCACCGGATGCTGGGAGAAGTGCTTGAGCCGGCCGCCGATGATGTGCCGGCAGGAGTGGCAGGAGAAGGTGTACGCCCAGATCAGGACAATGTTCACCAGCATCACGAGGGTGCCGAGGCCCGCGTGGCCCCAGGCGCCGTCCGCGTCGCGGAAGCTGAGCACCACGTCGTACGTCAGAATCCCGGCGACCGGGATCGCGAAGTAGAAGAAGTACCGGTGGATGTTCTGCAGGATCAGCGGGAACCGCGTCTCACCGGTGTACGTGGCGTGCGGCTCGGCGACGGCGCAGGCGGGGGGCGAGGCCCAGAACCCGCGGTAGTACGCCTTGCGGTAGTAGTAACAGGTGAGCCGGAAGCCGAGCGGGAAGATCAGCACGATCAGGGCCGGGGACAGTCCCCACCAGCTCCCGAGCAGGTGCCAGTCGGCGCCGCCGTTCATGTCGGCGCAGTTGGACGCCAGGCACGGGGAGTAGAACGGCGAGACGTAGGGCGCCGCGTAGTAGTCCGCGTTGGCGAACGCGCGCCACGTCGAGTAGACGACGAACGCCCCCAGCCCGAGCGCGGTCACCAGGGGCGGAACCCACCACCGGTCGGTCCGCAGATGTCGGGTCGGAATGGCCGCGCGTCCGGGCGTGTGGACGCCGCGGCGGGCGGGAGTGCTGTCGGCGGACTCGGTGCTTGAGGTGGTTCCGGTGGCCAATGCGTACTCCGGAGGGGAGCGGAAGGGGGAGCCGGTGACGGCTGCGGTACAGGGGTGGCTGTGACGGCTGCGTTCCGGGGGCGCCAGCGGTCACGGCGCGTGGCCGTGAGCCGATCCCAGGCCTTCGTCCTCGCAGTCGGACCACAGCGCGGGGTCGTACGGGGTGTCGGGCACGATCACCATCTCCACCGCGCCCGGTGGGGTGGCGGACGGCGCCGCCTCGCGCAGCAGGGTCAGGCTCTCGCGGAGGTGGTCCGCGTCGGCACGTACACGACGCATGTCGAGGCTGTTCCCGACGTGCTGCTCCAGCCGGCCCACACAGCGGACCAGGTCGTCCAGCCGGCGCTGAACCGATGTCAGATCGTCTTGCAGGGACATGGATTTGCCCTCAGCTCTGCCGCAGGTGCGGTTCGTGACGCTCATGCGGAAGCGAGTGTTGCGCGTCACATGCGCCATTGGGAAGAGCGCGTGCAGGGGAATCGGCGCCCGGTCGGGGATCGCGCCCCGGCCGCGCGCCCGCGCGGGCCCCGGACGGGCGCCCCGCCGCCGTTCGGGTGGCCTGCGGCCCGCTTCGTGCCGTGTCGCGCGGCGCTGCGGGTACCTGTCGCTTTCAGTAGGTGCGATAAGCGACAAATACCGCCAACTGAGTATCACTGGTGCACGTCCCGAAGGCGTATGCCGGACCGAAGGCGGCCGGAGAGCCCGCGGAGGTACCTGACCCATGTCCCGCAGCGTCATTCCCGCACCCGTACGCGGGGCCCAGCCCCGGCACCGTCCCCGGCCCGCCGCGCCGGGGCTGCGCGGTGCGGCCCTGGCGGGCGTCGCCGCGCTCGCCCTCGCCGGCTGCTCCGCCGCCACCACGGCGGGCCCGATCGTCTCCGGCACCGACATCGCCGCCGCCCCCCGCGCCGGCGTCAAGGACGGCGGGACGATGCGCTGGGCCGTCGACAGCGTTCCGGCCACCCTCAACGCCTTCCAGGCGGACGCCGACGAGGGCTCGGCCCGGATCGCCGCCGCCGTACTGCCCGCGATGTTCCGCCTGGACGACCGCGGCACCCCGCAGCGGGACGCGGACTTCCTGGACGCCGCCTCCGTCGTCGAGAACGAGCCGCGGCAGGTCGTGTCGTACAAGCTCAACCCGAAGGCGAAGTGGAGCGACGGCCGGGCCGTCGGCGCCGAGGACTTCAGCGCGCAGTGGACGGCGCTGAGCGGCCGGAACTCCGCGTTCTGGACGGCTCGCAACGCCGGCTACGACCGGATCGCGGACGTCAGCCAGGGCGCCGACGCCCACGAGGTCAAGGTCACCTTCACGACGCCGTACGCCGACTGGCAGTCACTGTTCACGCCCCTCTACCCCAAGGCCGTGACCGGCAGCCCGGACGCCTTCAACGAGGGCGCCCGCTCGGCGCTCACCGCCGTCGCCGGACCGTTCAAGGTCAAGGGCGTCGACCGCACGGCGGGCGCCGTCACCCTGGCCAGGAACCCCCTCTGGTGGGGCGAGCGCGCCAAGCTCGACCAGCTGGTGCTGACCGCCGTGCCGGCCGCCGGCCGTGCCGCCGCGCTGACCGGCGGGAAGCTGGACGTCGCGGAGCTGGACCCGGGCGCCCTCGCCTCGGTCCGCAAGGCCGAGGACGCCCGGACGATCGCCGTCCGCCGGGCCCCGGGGGCCGCGTACTCGCAGCTCGCCCTCAACGGCAGCACGGGCCCGCTGGCCGACGAACGGGTCCGCCGCGCGGTGGCCCGCGCCATCGACCGGCAGGCCATCGCCGACGCCGTGCTGAAGCCGCTCGGCCTGCCCGCCCGGGCGCTCGGCAACCACCTGGTCCTCGCCTCGCAGAACGGCTACGCGGACCACAGCTCGGCCCTCGGCTCCGCGGACGAGAACCAGGTCCAGGCGCTGCTCGCCGCCGCGGGCTGGCAGCACACCGCACCGCGGGCGGGGGCGGGCGGCAAGGCCGGCAACCCGGCCGAGGCCGACGCCCCGGCACCCGCCCCGGGCCCGGCCAAGCCCGCGGCTCCGGCGCCGGCCAAGCCCGAGGCGGCGGCGCCGGCCATCGGCGGGACGGTCGTCGAGCCCAGCGGGACGCTCCGCAAGGACGGCCGGCAGCTGAGCCTGCGCATGGTCGTCCCCACCACCTCGTCGGTCCTGGCCGACGTGGGGAACCGGATCGCCACGATGCTGTCGAAGATCGGTGTCCGCACCGAGATCACCAAGGTCGCGGACGCCGGCTTCTTCCACGACCACGTCGCGTCCGGCGACTTCGACCTGGCCCTCTACTCCTGGCCCGGCACGGCCTACCCGGCCACCGACGACCGGCCGATCTTCGCCAAGCCGCTGCCCGCCCCCGACGGCTCCCTGACCGTCGAGCAGAACTACTCGCGGGTCGGGACCGACCAGATCGACCAGCTGCTCGACCGGGCCGGCGCGGAACTGGACCCGAAGGCGGCCCGCGACCTCACCGCACGGGCCGACTCCCGGATCTGGGCCGCCGCCGGCTCCGTCCCGCTCTTCCAGCGCCCGGAGATCGTCGCGCTGCGGCCCACGGTCGCCAACGTCGGCGCCTTCGGCTTCGAGTCCCCCCGATATCAGGACATCGGGTTCCGAAAGTAGCGTCCGGCGCGCACTGTCTTTGCCGGTTCGGGCGGCCGCCGGGCCCAACGGCCCCGAGGCCGCCCGATACCGCCGCTGCCACGGGTCCTTCCGGTTGTCCCGCCGGTCCCACCGGCTCCGGAAGAAGCCCGTGGGACCGGTAATACCAGCGTTCAAACCTCTCCCGGGCGGCCGAGTCGCCCCGAGCCCCGTACCATGGGGTAAGGCCGCGGCTTGTCCTGCCCGGCGGGCGAGTGCGTCAACACGGAACGCGCAGCCATCCACGATCCCGGGAGAAGCGCCGCAGCATGTCCACGCGCCACGATATTCGTAACGTCGCCATTGTCGCCCACGTCGACCACGGCAAGACGACCCTTGTCGACGCCATGCTCAAGCAGGCCGGCGCATTCGCTGCCCACCAGCACCTCGACGACCGCATGATGGACTCGAACGACCTGGAACGTGAGAAGGGCATCACGATCCTGGCCAAGAACACCGCCGTGAAGTACCACCCCAAGGGTGGCGGCGACATCATCACGATCAACATCATCGACACCCCCGGCCACGCCGACTTCGGTGGTGAGGTCGAGCGAGGCCTGTCGATGGTGGACGCGGTCGTGCTCCTCGTGGACGCCTCCGAGGGCCCGCTGCCGCAGACCCGCTTCGTGCTGCGCAAGGCGCTGACGGCGAACCTGCCCGTCATCCTCTGCATCAACAAGACGGACCGCCCGGACTCCCGGATCGACGAGGTCATCAACGAGACCTACGACCTCTTCCTGGACCTGGACGCGACCGAGGAGCAGATCGAGTTCCCGATCGTCTACGCCTGTGCCCGTGACGGCGTCGCCTCGCTGACCAAGCCGGAGAACGGCACGGTCCCCGCGGACAGCGACTCGCTGGAGCCGTTCTTCTCCACCATCCTGTCGACGGTCCCCGCCCCCGAGTACACCGAGGGCGCGCCGCTCCAGGCGCACGTCACCAACCTGGACGCCGACAACTTCCTCGGCCGTATCGCGCTCCTCCGTGTCGAGGAGGGCGAGCTCCGCAAGGGCCAGCAGGTCGCGTGGATGAAGCGTGACGGTTCGGTCACCCAGGTCAAGATCACCGAGCTGCTGATGACCGAGGCGCTCACCCGCAAGCCGGTCGACATGGCGGGCCCCGGCGACATCTGCGCCGTGGCCGGTATCCCGGACATCACCATCGGCGAGACGCTGGCCGACCTGGAGAACCCGGTCGCGCTGCCGCTCATCACGGTCGACGAGCCGGCCATCTCCATGACCATCGGTACCAACACCTCGCCGCTGGTCGGCAAGGGCGGCAAGGGCCACAAGGTCACCGCCCGCCAGGTGAAGGACCGGCTGGACAAGGAGCTGATCGGTAACGTCTCGCTCCGCGTGCTGCCGACCGAGCGTCCCGACGCGTGGGAGGTCCAGGGCCGTGGCGAGCTGGCGCTGGCGATCCTCGTCGAGCAGATGCGCCGCGAGGGCTTCGAGCTGACCGTCGGCAAGCCGCAGGTCGTCACCAAGACGATCAACGGCAAGCTCCACGAGCCGGTCGAGCGCATGACGATCGACTGCCCCGAGGAATACCTCGGCGCGATCACGCAGCTGATGGCGACCCGCAAGGGCCGTATGGAGACCATGACGAACCACGGCTCCGGCTGGGTCCGCATGGAGTTCGTCGTTCCCGCGCGTGGCCTGATCGGCTTCCGTACGGAGTTCCTCACGGACACCCGCGGCACCGGCATCGCGCACAGCATCTTCGAGGGTCACGAGCCGTGGTTCGGCGACCTGCGCACCCGCAACAACGGTTCCCTGGTGGCGGACCGCGCCGGCGTCGTGACGCCGTTCGCGATGATCAACCTCCAGGAGCGCGGCGTGATCTTCGTCGAGGCGACCACCGAGGTGTACGAGGGCATGATCATCGGTGAGAACTCGCGCTCCGACGACATGGACGTGAACATCACCAAGGAGAAGAAGCTCACCAACATGCGCGCCGCCTCGGCGGACAACACGGAGAACGTGGTGCCGCCGCGCCGCCTCTCCCTGGAGCAGTCCCTCGAGTTCTGCCGCGAGGACGAGTGCATCGAGGTCACCCCTGAGACCGTGCGTATCCGCAAGGTCGTCCTGGACCAGAAGGAGCGCGGTCGCGCGTACTCCCGCGCCAAGCGCTGACGCCTTCCGCTCGGATCACCGGGTGAAGGGTGCGGAGGGGGTCCGGGGACGTTGTCCCCGGGCCCCCTCGGCGTTTCGGGGCGCGGCCCCTGGCCCCCTCGGGCCTTCCCGGGCGCTGAGCGGGTCCGCCTGGCCTGTCCGGGGCCCTGGGGCGTCCGGGGGCCCGGCTGCCGTCCGTGGTGCGGGTGGGACACGTCCAGGCCGCTGAGCGGACACCGGGCGGTCGCCGGGACGTCACGGGGACGCCGCTGAGGCATCCCCTGAGGACGGGGCCCGGAGAGCAAGCCCCCGAAGCCCCTTCTCAGCTCCCCTCGGCGGGAGCGGCCGCATTTCCTGGGACGATCCAGGCCGGCGGCTGCAGCACCGGCGTCTTCCAGTAGATGTCGAGGCGGGCGATGAGCCCGTCCTCGCCGAGTTCCATGACGTTGGCGAACGACATCACGTTCCGCTCGTCCGCCGCCGTCGGCTGGATCGTCTCGACGGCCTCGTTCAGCGCCCGCCGTCCGTCGGCGCTGAGGAACGTCCGGCGCGACTCCAGCCGGTGGAAGGCCATCCGCTCCGTGACCCGCGAGACGAACGCCACATACGCCTCCCGGCCGCGGACGGTGTCGTCCTCGTCGCCCCGCATCCCGACACGTACGAAGTCCTCCGCCAGGGTGGAGGCGACCAGCCCCCAGTCGTGCGTATCGACTCCCCGCCAGAACGACTCCACCGTCTCCTCGCGCCGAGCGTGTTTCGCCTCATAGTGGGGCACTGGGGATCCCTTCCCGCGGTCGGCCACAACCTGACGGTCAGTCAGATTAGCCGCCCGTCCTTCAAGAGGCGATGGGTGCGACCAGTTCGACCTCGGGTCCCCGGCCGACGGGTCGATGAGGCATGTTCCCGCAGGGGAACGGGCCCGGCCGTATCGGGGACGTGCGGAGGTGACCCGCGTAGACTCGCAGTGGCTTTTTCGAGCCGGTCGCAACCGATTTCATCGGGCCCGCGTCCGCATAGCGGACGCGATTCGCCGGATGTTGCGTTAACAGTCCGTTTCGCGGGTGTCTGTCTACGTTCCAAATGTCCGAATTGTGGGCCATGTTCGTGCCTGATGTGATCAAAGCGAGACCATTTGGGTGTGGTTACGCGCCTAAACGTGCCCGATAGTGGGACGCAGTTCAGCTCGGGTCAATGGGTCCAAGCGCTTATGGGGAGCGCCGACTCACGAGCAACAGGGGGCCGGTTTCGCTGTCAGGGGTGTCAGCGGATGGTCGGCCTTCTTTTCACGTAATGACAGTGAACTCATGAGGAGGAAACCCATGCGTGGTGCTACGCGCGCCAAGTGGGTCGCGGGAGCGGCAATCATCGCCCTGGCTGCGACTGCCTGTGGCGGGAACGACGACAAGGGCAGCAGCAGTGACGCCAAGGGTGCTGTCGACGCCAACGGGATCTTCTCCGTTGAGCTCGGTGAGCCGGAGAACACCCTGGTTCCGTCGAACACCCAGGAGTCGAACGGCTCGCTCGTCCTGGACACCGTCTTCTCCCAGCTCGTCTCCTACGACGCGCAGGGCAAGCTGACGATGGTCAACGCCGAGTCGCTGACCAGCCCGGACAGCAAGCTCTGGACTGTCAAGCTCAAGAAGGACTGGAAGTTCCACGACGGGACCCCGGTCACGGCCAACTCCTACGTCAAGGCGTGGAACTGGGCCGCGAACATCAACAACGCGCAGCAGAACGCGTCGTGGTTCGAGAACATCAAGGGCTACGCGGACGTGCACCCGGAGAAGGAGGGCGCCAAGCCCACCGCCGAGGCCATGTCCGGCCTGAAGGTCATCGACGACTACAGCTTCACCATCGAGCTGGGCGCGCAGCTGCCGTACTTCGGGTACAAGCTCGGCTACACGGCCTACTCGCCGCAGCCTGAGTCGTTCTTCAAGGACCCGAAGGCCGCGGGCGAGCGCCCGATCGGCAACGGTCCCTACAAGTTCGCCAGCTGGGACCACAAGAAGCAGATCAAGGTCGTGCGCTACGACGGCTACACCGGCCCGAACAAGGCGAAGAACGGCGGTGTGGTCTTCAAGAACTACACCACCCTCGACGTCGCCTACTCGGACCTGAAGGCCGGCAACGTCGACGTGCTGCGTCAGATCGGTGCGAAGGACCTGCCGGTCTACCGTCAGGACCTCGGCAAGCGCGCCGTGGACCAGGCGTACTCCGCCATCCAGTCGATCGCCTTCGCGTTCTACACGGACCAGTGGAAGACCCCCAACGCCAAGGTCCAGCAGGGCCTTTCGATGGCGATCGACCGCGACACCATCACCAAGACGGTCCTCAACGGCACCCGTGAGCCCGCCACCGGCTGGGTCGCCAAGGGCGTCCTCGGCTACCAGCCGAACGCCGCCGGCGATGTCACCAAGTTCGACGCCGCGCAGGCCAAGAAGCTCATCACCGAGGGTGGTGGCGTCCCCGGTAACAAGATCTCGATCCAGTACAACGCGGACGGCGGCCACAAGGAGTGGGTCGACGCTGTCTGCAACAGCATCACCCAGGCCACCGGTGTGGCGTGTGTCGGCGACGGCAAGGCCGACTTCCAGGCCGACCTCCAGGCCCGCAAGGGCAAGCAGGTCAAGTCGCTGTACCGCTCCGGCTGGGTGCTCGACTACCCGGTGAACGCCAACTTCGTCAGCGACCTGTTCCGTACGGGCGCGGGCGGCAACCAGGGCGGCTTCTCCAACAAGGAGCTGGACGCGAAGATCGCCACGGCGGACTCCGCGGCCTCCCTGGACCAGTCGGTCACGCAGTACCAGGCCATCGAGAAGGACCTGGTCAACTACATGCCGTCCATCCCGCTCTGGTACTACAAGGTCAACGCTGGCTACTCGGAGAAGGTTTCCGACGTCAAGTACAACCAGAAGGGCGACCCCATTCTGGCGGACGTCCAGGTCAAGAAGTAATCACCGAAGCGTAGTCCGCGCGGTGGTGCGGAGCCGGGGCTGAGACCCGGCTCCGCCCCCGCCGTACGCCGGGGCCGGGGGACCCTTCACCGCATGCGAGTCCGCGAGGACGCGTGTGCGGTGAAGGGCCCTGTGGCTGCCTGCCACTTCTATGGAGGCATGATGGGGCGCTATGTCGCACGACGACTGCTCCAGATGATCCCGGTCTTCCTCGGGACAACCCTGCTGATCTTCCTCATGGTCTACTCGCTGCCCGGCGACCCCGTGGCGGCGCTGTTCGGCGACAAGGCCGCCGATCCCGCGACCGTAGCGAAGATCAAACACGATCTCGGTCTGGATCAGCCGATCTGGAGGCAGTACTGGGATTACATGTCCGGCATCGTGATGCACTTCGACTTCGGTAGCCAGATACGCAACGGCCGCCCGGTCACGGACATCCTGGGGGACGCGTTCCCCGTCACGCTGCGACTGTCCGCGATGGCTTTCGTCTTCGAGATCGTCGCCGGCATCGGCCTCGGCATCGTCGCCGGCCTGCGCGCCGGCCGCCTCGCGGACAACGTCATCCTGATCTTCACCCTGCTCATCATCTCGATGCCGGTCTTCGTCCTCGGATACCTGTTCATGCAGGGATTCGGCGTCGGCGCGGTCAGCCTCGACGAGACGTGGGGCGAACTGGTCGGTCCGGCGGTCGTCCTCGGGTCGCTCTCCTTGGCATACGTCACCCGGCTCACCAGAACCTCCATGGTGGAGAACCTGCATGCCGACTACATGCGTACGGCCATCGCCAAGGGTCTGCCCAAGCGGCGGATCGTCGGCGTTCACCTCATGCGCAACTCGATGATCCCCGTCGTCACCTTCCTCGGCACCGACCTCGGTGCGCTGATCGGCGGCGCGGTCGTCACCGAGAGCATCTTCAACATCCACGGCGTCGGCGGGACCATCTACGACTCGATCGTTCGGCGCGAGGGCACCACCCTCGTCGGCCTGGTCACGATCCTCGTGATCGTCTACCTCGTCATGGCCCTGCTCGTCGACCTGCTGTACGCGGTCCTGGACCCGAGGATCCGTTATGCCTGAAATAACCAAGACCGCGCCGGAGACCGAGATGGCCGCCGCCGCTTCCGCCGCCGAGGTCCTCGCCAAGCCCGCGAAGTCCCGCAGTCTCTGGGGCGACGCCTGGGCCGACCTGCGCCGCAACCCGTACTTCATCGTGTCGTCACTGATGATCCTGGTGCTGCTGATCATCAGTGCCTTCCCGACCTGGTTCACCGGTGCTTCGCCCACCACCGGCGATCTGGTCCACCACTACCTGGGCAAGCCGGAGCTGAGCAAGGTCGGGTCGCCCGACTGGCTCGGCTACGACGTCCAGGGCCGCAGTGTGTACTCCCGGCTGATCCACGGAACCCGAGCCTCGATCGTCGTCGGCATCTCGGTGACGCTGCTGTCGACCCTGGTCGGCGGATTGATCGGGATGTTTGCCGGCTACTTCGGCGGCTGGATCGACGCGCTGCTCTCCGGCTTCGTGACCAACGTGTTCCTGGGCATACCGTTCCTGCTCGGCGCGATGGTGGTGCTCCAGTCCTTCCCCACCCGCTCGGTGTGGGTGGTGTCGCTGGCGCTGGCCTTCCTCGGCTGGACCCAGACCGCCCGTGTCATGCGCGGAGCGGTGATCACGGTGAAGCAGGCGGACTACGTGCACGCCGCCAAGGCTCTTGGCGCGTCCACCACGCGGATCCTGTTCCGGCACATCCTGCCGAACGCGATGGCCCCGGTGATCGTGGTTTCCACCATCTCGCTGGGTGTCTTCATCTCGGCCGAGGCGACCCTGTCCTACCTGGGCCTCGGGCTCTCATCGCCGGCCGTCTCGTGGGGTGTCGACATTTCCGGCGGCGTCGCCCAGATCCGTACGGCGCAGCACATCATGCTGTACCCGTCGATCATGCTGAGCCTCACCGTTCTGGCGTTCATCATGCTCGGCGAAGCCGTCCGCAACGCCCTCGACCCGAAGATGCGCTGAGGAGGGCATTCGACGTGAGCATCATTGACAACACCGCGACCATCCCGGCGCCGCGCGGCGACGAGGTCCACCGGGGCCCCCTGCTCGAAGTGCGCGACCTGCACGTGGAGTTCCACACCCGCGACGGTGTGGCCAAGGCGGTCAACGGGGTCAACTACTCGGTCACGGCCGGCGAGACCCTCGCCGTACTGGGCGAGTCCGGCTCGGGCAAGTCCGTGACCGCGCAGGCGATCATGGGCATTCTCGACATGCCGCCGGGGAGGATCCCGCAGGGCGAGATCCTTTTCCGCGGCCAGGACATGCTGAAGATGTCCTCCGAGGAGCGCCGCAAGATCCGTGGCCAGAAGATCGCGATGATCTTCCAGGACGCACTCTCCTCGCTCAACCCCGTGCTCAGCGTCGGCTACCAGCTCGGCGAGATGTTCCGGGTGCACCAGGGCCTCTCCAAGAAGGCGGCCAAGGTCAAGTCCATCGAGCTGATGGACAAGGTCAAGATCCCGGCCGCCTCGGCCCGGGTCGACGACTACCCGCACCAGTTCTCCGGCGGTATGCGCCAGCGCATCATGATCGCCATGGCGCTGGCCCTGGAGCCCGACCTGATCATCGCGGACGAGCCCACCACGGCGCTCGACGTGACGGTTCAGGCCCAGGTCATGGACCTGCTCGCGGAGCTGCAGCGCGAGTACAACATGGGCCTGATCCTGATCACCCACGACCTCGGCGTGGTCGCCGACGTCGCGGACAAGATCGCGGTCATGTACGCCGGCCGGATCGTCGAGGAGGCGCCGGTCCACGAGATCTACAAGCGGCCCGCGCACCCGTACACCAAGGGTCTCCTGGAGTCGATCCCGCGCCTCGATCAGAAGGGCAAGGAGCTCTTCGCGATCAAGGGGCTGCCGCCGAACATCCTCAAGGTGCCGTCGGGCTGTGCGTTCAATCCGCGATGCACCATGGCACAGGACATCTGCCGCACCGACATCCCGGTGCTGCACCAGGTGACCGAGCGGGACGGCGCCGACCTGGTCGGCCGCGGCAGCGCCTGCCACTTCTGGGAGGAGACGATCCATGGCTGAGTTCAACAAGAAGGCGGACGACGCCGTGGACGCGACCCCGAATGTCACCGAAGTGGTGCACCAGGACTCCTCGACGACCGGCGAGCTCGAGGCGATCATCGACGCTCCGGTCGACCGCGGCGAGCCGATCCTGCAGGTGCGCAACCTGGTCAAGCACTACCCGCTGACCACCGGCGTCGTCATCAAGAGGCACGTGGGCGCGGTCAAGGCGGTCGACGGGATCTCCTTCGACCTGTACCAGGGCGAGACGCTCGGCATCGTCGGCGAGTCCGGCTGCGGCAAGTCGACCGTCGCCAAGCTCCTGATGACGCTGGAACAGGCGACCTCCGGCGAGGTCTTCTTCAAGGGCCAGGACATCACCAAGCTGTCGGGGCGCGCGCTGAAGGCGGTGCGCCGCAACATCCAGATGGTGTTCCAGGACCCGTACACGTCGCTGAACCCGCGCATGACGGTCGGCGACATCATCGGTGAGCCGTACGAGATCCACCCCGAGGTGGCTCCCAAGGGTGATCGACGCAAGAAGGTCCAGGACCTCCTGGATGTCGTGGGCCTCAACCCCGAGTACATCCACCGGTACCCGCACCAGTTCTCCGGCGGTCAGCGCCAGCGCATCGGCATCGCTCGCGGCCTGGCGCTCAATCCTGAGATCATCATCTGCGACGAGCCGGTCTCCGCCCTGGACGTGTCCGTCCAGGCGCAGGTCATCAACCTGATGGAGAAGCTGCAGGACGAGTTCAACCTGTCCTACATCTTCATCGCCCACGACCTCTCGATCGTGCGGCACATCTCCGACCGCGTCGGTGTCATGTACCTCGGCAAGATGGCCGAGATCGGCAGCGACGAGGAGATCTACGAGTACCCGACCCACCCGTACACCCAGGCGCTGCTCTCGGCCGTCCCGGTCCCGGACCCCGAGGCCCGCGCCCACCGCGAGCGCATCATTCTGACCGGCGACGTCCCGTCGCCGGCCAACCCGCCCTCCGGCTGCCGTTTCCGTACCCGCTGCTGGAAGGCCGAGGAGAAGTGCTCCACGGACGTCCCGCTGCTGGCGATCCCGGAGCGCTTCCGCGGTCATGAGACTCCGGCAGCCCATGAGTCGGCGTGCCACTTCGCCGAGGTCAAGGACGTGGTGGGCGCCGCGTCGTAGCGGGCGTCCCCAGCGCAGCAGCCATCACCCGCCCGGCGGGCAGCGGAAGGCGGTACCTCCCATCCACACGGAGGTGCCGCCTTCCGGTCCGTCCCGCTACCCGCTCGGGGCCGACCGCATCCACATCGCCGGCCGCCTCCGGGAAGGGCCACGATCCGCGCGAGCCCTGCCGAGCCAGGCCGCGGCCCGTGCACGGTCAGCCGCCCGATACAGCGCAACCGACGCCCTCTCAGCGGCCAGTACGGCCCGCACGCCGCTCAGGCCCGGGCGGACGCCCGCAGGCCCCGCCCCGAGCCCGGCACGTACTCCCCAAGGGCACCGACCTGTCCGTCCGCAGCCCCGAGCATCTCGACGCTGTCGCGGCCGAACGCGACAGCCGCCCGCGCAAGGCGCCCGACCGGGAGACCCCAGCCGAGCGCCTGCACAGGACCACTCGCCGGCCCGGTCAACCGACCAAGTGCGGTAACGGCCCCTCGAATTCACCGATGCGAGGGGCGCGCTCACCCGTTCACGATCCGAACCGAGACCCCGCGGCGTCCCCGTGCCCCTCGCCCTACCCGGAATGCGGGCGTCTGCGCGCGACATAGGACTGCGCGGCGGCCCGCAGTACGGCATAGGACCGGTCCTCCAGCGCACGGTCGGTGCCTATGAGCCGATTCGCGTGCATATGGAGGACGCTCAACACCTCCGCGGGTGCAGCATCCACGCCGTGGTCGCGGTCTCGGTCGAACAGGAACCGACCGTAGGCATTCCCGGCGCGGGTGCGCTGCTCCCAGAAGCTGGAGAGGTGCTTCCCTTCCAGCCTGTCGCTCCGCATGTGGAGGCCGGGATCGCCGATGAGTGGCATGAGGTCCCGTGTCTCCGAAGGGTGGCCCTCGGTCCCCCGGGCGAAATTGCGGATGACCCAGGACCTCCAGTCCCAGTCTCCGAACGACTGCAGGACAGCGGCATGGTTGCTCGCCGCCAGCGCCTCGATCGGCATGGTCAACCGACCCTTGCCACGCAACTGATGCTGGACAGCGCAGGCTTCGCTGTCGGCGTGGAAGAAGTCCTCGGCGAGCGCGATGCCCTTGACACCGCCATACCGGCCCACTTCGGGTACATAGGTGTCCAGCGACCAGTTTCGGATCAGACGTGAGTCCTGCGCCTTGGATGCCCATGCGCTGAGAGCGGGGATGAGTTCACCACAGAGGCGTGCCGGATCCCCCTGAAACCTCAGGCGGATATGCGGATCCGGGTCGAGGTAGCGCATGTAGAACCACCGGTCGACGCAATCCGGAAGGGAATCGAGGAGATCCGGGACGCTCCTGCCGATGAAATTGTCCTGGAGCTCTGCCATCACGTAGAACTTCACGTACAGCCATTCACTCCCCGGGGCGTAATGCACGGGCGTGATCGTGGCGGAACGCAGGTCCATACTCCGCGACGGAGGTACAGGATTTTCGGCGCCAATGCCCGTCAGTGAGACCACTACCTCTGGCGCGAATCCATTCGACCAGCCCAGGGATTCTCTGTCGGAAATGGGTGATTCGAATATCAGCGCAGTCGGGTTCTTCTGCAGCTCGGCGTACAGGAGGCGGAGATGCCACATCGAAGAAAGAGACAGCTCTATTCGACGGTCCGTGACGGCCAACTGGACGAAGGTGGGAACATGCCATTGCTCCCGCCACGCGGCAAAGGCCTCACACCACTGTGCCCAGGGCATCCCTTGCCGCGAGAGGCTGAGGTCGGGTCGCCACCGGGCCTGGGAAACGAGAGTCCTGCCGTATCGGACGCGCGGGAGGTACGGCAGTGCCTTCAGTTTCTTTCCCCACCCCCATCGCTGGAAATTACCTTCGCTATAAGAGGCGATATCGACCAGAAAGCGCGCAATGTTCGGTGCTGCGTTCACCATGTTCAAGGCGTGTGGAACGACGGGCAGCACCTCGCGGCCGTCGGAGCTGCGCACCAGGTACAGACGATCGTGGGTAGCTCCCACCAGAAGATCTGCCGGTTCGATCGAACCAGGCCCGCTCCCCGGGAATTCTCCTACCGAGATGGTATGCGCCAGCAGCGGCGGCACCGTACAGACATTGAGAGCCCCCGCACCGGCCGGTTTGAAGTAGACCTGCGCGCGGATGGCTCCTGCCTCGGGAGAACACCCGGCGACAATCGACCGCATGGGTTCGAGGGCGTCCAGGGTATCGACGAACCTGCCGGTCATGGATCCTGCCCTGGATCCCCCGGAAAAGGGGGACAGGGAAATAGTGAAGTCTCCGCTGGACAGGTCGTCCACCGAACGGGAAAGCAGTTGGAAGCAGAGGTCGGTGGAGACGGTCGGCTCGACCGCTTCCTTGTGGGAGAGTCGCTCCAGCGCCGCGTCGTCGAGCACTATCTCCTTCCTGCCGTTGAGCATTGCAGACTGGACGAGGGAGCTCAGGTATGCCTCGCGCTCGGGGTCCAGCGCCCGCGCGCCGTCGGGAGCCCGTTCCGCGTTGACGTCGGCGAGGTGACGTGACGTCGGCGGGTTGAGATAGCCGGCAGGGGCATCGAGGCCGCGGTGCGGGTCGAGCACGTCCAGCAGAGGCACCAACTGGTGCGTACCGTAGCGCTCCACGAAGGCCTCGTGGTATTCGACGAGGTGCTCAGATCGTCCGGCTGGATCCGTAAGACTCCACAGCATCGAGGCCGTTCTCTCGAGCTCTTCCTTGACCACGTTCGGAAGAACGATGTCGGCATCGGACCGCAGGTCCACCTGGACTGGTGGGCCGGTTTCGGGAACCATCCCGCCCAACGTTCCCATGAGGGTCGTCCAGGCTTGCCGACCGTCCCCGATCGGCTTCGCCGAATAATCCGAGAGGGCCCTATCGATGGTGCCCAGGTGATCTTGTGAAACCGCGTCGGCAGAGACGACAGAACGGGCAGGACCCAGAGGATCTGCCGTATCCTGCCGGGGTGCGACGTCGGAGACCAGGAACTCCCGCTCCAGAAGAGCGGAGAGAGCCGATCCGACCTGATGGGTGTTCAGTGTTGTGAATTCTTGGCAGGTGGCTTCCAGTAGTTCGCCGTACGACAGGGGGTGCTGTGCGGTCGACATCACGAACCGCACAAGCTCCGTAGAGCGAACGGTTATCTCCGTCTGGCGCCCGTGGGGTTGATGTGAGTGGCCTCCGCCGGCCACCCGGACATACGGCAGTACGAGTCGTTCACCACGTGCGTAACAGAGGTTGTTGGCACAGACGGACATCTTCTTCTGAATGTCAGGGTTTTTTGTCCATTGCGCAATCAGTTTTTCGGCCCAGGCGGAGTCGACGATGACACGTTTCTCATGGGAGCCTCCCGTCCGTGCCCTCGGCTCAGCCGCGAAGGCGCCCAGGGAGACACCGGCCATGAGGCCGAAGGGGGTGGGTCGCGTCGCCGCTCGCAACAAGTAGCGAGTAGCCGAGACGGCTGCCCGTTCGAGACGCTTCCTCGGCACGGTCGCCCCGCACTCGATCTTCGCCAACGTCTGCGCGAGTGCGGCACTGGAGAACTCGAGCGCCTCTCGGAATGGGGGATGCCGTGTGATGTCCACCAGATACTGCGTCAATTCCTTCTCGTACGCCGCCGACTCCGGATCGGCCTCCAGGAGAGTTGCTTCCGTCTGGTCAACAGGGAGTAGCGGCATGCGAATGAGGAGGGAATCGGCCGCTTTGAAATAGGATGCGTTACTCACTACGGCTCCTGGCGGTCTTCGCGCATGGTCACGCGGAAGTGATACTTGTCATGTGAGCAGAATCTGCAGCCATGCAAGGGCTTCTATTCGCTGAAACTGCTTGCCTGCAGGGTGTACAGTTCGAAATATTTGCCCTGTGCGGCCATCAGATCAGAATGGCGCCCTTGCTCCACAATTCTTCCGTGCTCCAGAAAGAAGATGCAATCGGCAAGGCGCACACCGGACAGCCGGTGTGTGATGAGGATGGTCGTCCGCTCCTCGGCCAGTTCATGAATACGTTTGAAGACTTGCCCCTCCGCACGGGGGTCCATGGCCGCGCTGGGCTCGTCGCATATCAATAGTCTGGCGTCGCGGTAGAATCCGCGAGCGACTGAAAATCTCTGCCACTCTCCGCCCGACAGATCCGCTCCGCCTCGAAACTCCTTGCTGAGCAGCGTTTCGTAACCTTCGCGGAGACGGGAGACGACTTCCTCGGCGGTGGATCTCCGTGCAGCGGCGACGAGTTCCCTGTCATCGGGATCTTCGCGATCCGGCCTTCCGATGGTTATATTGGATCGTGCGGAGAACGGCCACTGGGTCGGGGTCTGCGATATATAGCCAACGTACTGGTAGATGCTGGATTCATCCACGGTCGAGAGATCGACGTCTCCCCAGCGAATCACGCCGTGCTGTGGCAGGTACAGGCCGGCTATCAGCTTGGCCAGTGTCGATTTGCCGGACCCGTTCTCACCTACGAAAGCAACGACCTGTCCGGACTTTATGCTCAGGGAAACGTCACTGACGGCAGCACCAGATTTCCCTGGATATGTGAACGTGACGGCTGATACCGAGATGCGGTCAAAATCATGCGGTACGACTTCCTGAGATGCAGGGCGAACGGAGGACTGGGCTTTTCTGATGAATTCTGAATAGTCTTCAACGTAGAGACCCTGCTCGAACAACTTGCCCAACGACAATGCGAGGCTGCCGAGTGCACTTTGGCCGCTCCGCATGGCGATGACGGCGCCCCCCGCAGCCGCCAAAGGCATGACCCCCAGATACAGGAGCCAGCACAGAATTCCGTAACTCAGGGCCATGGAAAGTCCTGAGACGGCCTGTCCCAGGAGTCTTCCCTTGCCTTCCGTCCTCCCGACGCGGGAATCTTCGAAGCAAACGGCTTCCGCCAGTTGTCGCCGTTCCTCCAGGAGAGTCTCCTGTGCGGTGAACGCGCGTATCTCCGCGGCCGACTGACGGTCGGCCAACAAGCGGGCGAGTGTCGACATACGGCGGTGTACGGCGCTGAACCGTTCGACGCTTTCATGCATCGTTCTCGCTGAGTGAAGTGTCGCCCAGGCGGGAGGGATCGCCGAGGCCAGCAGCATCGGCAGGAGGACAGGGTGCAGGATGCTCACTACACCAGCGGCGCCGATGAGAGCCATGACAGCGCTGGTGAGTTCTACCAAGCGGTCCGTGGCCATGCCTACGTAAACGAAACCGCGATCCCGTGCGCGCCCCATGGAATCGTGGAAGTCCGGATCGTCGAAAGCGGTGAGATCCGCGTAGACGGCTGCACGGTAGAGGCGTTCTTCAGCCACTCTCTTCACCGCCGGCCGGAGGGATGCCTGCACCCACGTCGCCCCGAAGACGACGACTTGCCGGAGTACGAGCAGCCCCACGGTCAGCCCGATTGCCGGTACGGCCTGGGAGAGGCGGTCGGTATCGGATCCGGATGCCAGCAGCGCACTGAACACTGCCGTGGTCGCGAGCAGACCACAGGCCGCCAGGAGAGCGGACAGCGTCTCCAGTACGAGCACCGCCAGGGTTTGGAGCCTGCTCGCGTCCCATGCGAGCGCCACGATGAGGCGGACGACGGACGGCAGATTCCGCAGCATCCTCGCCAGCCCGGCCGACTGCCGATCGGGGAGCGAGATCTGCCAGGGAGACTCGGCCAGTTCTGAGACCGGATCGGGGGACTTTGGCATGGTGTCGTCGCCGTCAGCGAACTCCTGATGAGACGCGTTCTTTCGTGCAGCCATCTGGCGGTTGTCATTCCTATGATCGCTTGCCTGCCTGAATCAGGCCGGACGAGGCGAGGTCGGTGATCCCTTGAGAAACCGCTTCGCGGACCTCGGCCGGTGGCATCGTGGTCCCCACATGCTCGCTGTAAGCACTCTCCACAGACTCGAGTGACCGGCCATCGCACAGTGCGTAGAGGACCCAGGAGTGAGCGTTGAGCCAGTGGAGGCGACCGGTTCGAGGATCGCCTACGACGAGCTGTCCGAGGTCGGCGAGTGCGTACGCTTCCACTGGCTCATTCCTCGTGTACAGCGTCTCGTGCTCTGTTGCGGCGGGGACTCTCTGAGCCGCCGGGCCAGAAGAATCACCGGGGTACTCGGCCGCAGGCATCCGAGGCGGATCGGTCATGGCCATCTGAAGGACCGACAGCAGCCACTCCACCAACCTGCGCCCGTGGGGCGTCAGTTCGGCAGACAGGGATATCGCGGTTTCCGCCAGGTAGCGGACCCTCTCCGCAGTGGTGCGATAGGTGCCGTCCCATGCTGCGGGCGTATCCGGACTCGGTTCGTCCACGCTGTCCGCGGCGGACGGCTCGCCGAAGACCTCCTTGAGGTGATCGCCGGCATGGTCCACGGCCGCTTGGAAGAGGAGAAAATGCGTATAGAAGTGCAAGGCGACGATAACGCGGATGAGCTTCCACTTGCTTCTGCGCCAAGGTATCTCGACAAGAAGGTTGGGCGTGATCGTCACTGCTGCCGAACGCAAGGCATCAAAGAGCTTGAGGTGCGCACTTTCGTGCAGGAGCGTTTCTGCCGCAACCCACGAGTCCCTGAGCCGTTCCGGTGCCATGAGGATCGCGGAGGGAAGGGGGTCTCCGCCGGAGAGCGACTGGAGCGGGCCTTCCGGACTGTCGCCCCTCGTGAACCCGACCACCGAGACATGGCTCAGTACGCTCGCCCCCGTCTTCGGAAGAAGCGCATTGAGCAATTCGGCTCCCAGGCCCAATGAACGCGACATCTCATCGGTGGGCACGATGGGTTCCGAGGACGCCGCATCCTCGAAGGACCCGCGGTAGAGCTCCATCAGTCGCGCGGCGAGCCGCACGTCGCTGGGCTCCTGCGGCTGCAGCTCACCCCAGATCCACGCGCTTCCGTGCGCCGGCCAGGCCTTCCGACGGGGGTTGGAGATCTGCGCACACGGTCCCAGGCCGGCCGGCCCGTCCTTGAGGCAGTGTTCAAGGTGATCCGCCAGTGCTCCGCTGGGGGACTGCCCGTGCTCCATCCGTGCGATGTCGTCTTCGAAGCAATTGCGAAGGACAGGATCGTACAAGAGGGGACGTATGGCCTCGTCGTCCAGGGCGGACGCCGCCTGGAGTGCCGCACCGAGATGTGGTTCCTTCGACGCCAGTAGTTTCAAACCGACTCGGAAGCGTGCCAGATTCCTCATTTCGATGGCACGCGAGTCGCCGAAGTACCTGTCGGAAACGAGCATGTTGTCCAGGTGAGCTATGTCAGAGGTCTGCAGATTCTTGGCACCTGGCGAGCGAATAACTCTGCACTCCTTTTTCGGTTTCGGAGAGGACCGGGCCGCCACCACGCCGGTAGGCGTGGAGACGGCCCGGAACCTTCATGGCCGGCTAGTCGCGGTAACGAGTCCGCGAACTATCCGAGAGGTGCGACCTTCGTCGCGTAGGCCGGTACCCAGGCTCGCTCTTCCGCTGCGTCGCTGACCAGGGCGGGAAGTTGGTCTTCGCGATACAGAGAACGCGCAAGATCCGGGAGATCTATCTTCGAGAGCAACAAATTCTTGCCTTTCTTGGTTGGCCAGCGTGAAAACCTTGGTCCTGATGTGCCTCTACGTCAGGAGCAAGGCTTGATCCCAAGAGGTCATGGGCGCATGGTTTGCGCTCCCGGCCAGCAGTGACAGGGCCACTCCGGCCGCCCCCTCGGAAAATCCGGGAGCGTCGAGGTTACTGCCTGCATTCGAGTTGTTTCTGAAGGAGAATGGTGCGTCGCTGATTCTCGTCTCAAGAACCCTGACCAGCATCTCGTCGCGCTTCGTCGCGAGGGTGTCGAGATTGAGTGTCCGGTTCATCGTGCCGACGGTGTGCATGATGCCCGCCCAGCCATGACACAGACCTGGCTCCTCGATGTCCCGGTGGCTTTCCAGTCTCGAAAGCGCTGCCACGACGGCTACCGTAGCTCGGTCCTGCCATGAAGTTTCTGCCACTGCCTGCCCGGCAAGCTGCAGGGCACGGGCGATGCTCGGTGACCCATAGCACCAGGACGGCCTGTTGCGTGCTGGAACGACATGGCCGCTCAGGTACTCGGACCGTGACAGGGTGGCCGGCCAACGCATGCCGAACTCGTCGTGCACGCTCTGTTCGAGCAGCCAGTCGACTATCCGGCCGATTGCCTCTTCTTGGCCGGCTACCCGTTCCTCGGCTTCCCACGACAGGGAGAGCAGGGCGAGAACGCCCGATATTCCGTGCGACATACCAAAATTCACATGGCTTTCGCCTGTCTTCTCTCCCAGTTCGGAAGAGTGGGCCACCCACCATCCGGGCAGCAGATTTCCCTCGTATTCGACGGGCTCGGTGAGTTCCACCAGGTAGGCGAGCACTTCTCTCAGAAGTTCGGGCCGTCGAACCCCGGGCGACAGCAGATAACGCCCTATCCCAGCGACGCCAGTGATCACATCATATGCAGAGAAGGAGGTAGGACCGGCCTGCGCCAGGCGGCGTGATTTTTCGAATGCAAGTACCTGGTGTACATAAGTCTCAATAAAATCATCAAGGCGAAGCAGGGCTGTGCTGTATTCCTGTCCATTCTTGGACGCAGCGCGGGTCGCGAACGCGACGGCAGTCAGGCCACTGTAGAGACCTTGAGTCGTATCTGGCTGCAGTGCGGCGAAGGCGAGCTTCAGATACTGGTCCGAAATGGCCCGGTAGTAATCGTCGTGGTGGCTCAGTTCAGAATAGAAGAGCGATATTCCCGGATAGCCGGACCCGAGGGATGTTGGACTCCAGATCAGCCTGCTGTCCCGGACGCGCAGCCCGGCCTCGCTGTTTATGCGAGTCGTATGCGCGAGCACTACGTCAGGATCGGCGAGCTGGACAGCAAGTTCGGCGACGCAGGATTGAATGTCGGAGTCCAACGTCTTCATGTTCTTCTTCTTTTCGTCTGGGCAGCGGCGAGTCATCACACGATTGACTCCGGGGAGTGCCGAGTCTCTTGGGACGTGCAAGCCATCGACACCCCCCGGGCGTCATGTCACTTCAGGCGTGGTCTTGGATCAGCAGCCGCTGTGGTGACGGGCACTGATACAGCAAAGGCTGCTGGTGTTCGTCGAACAGCCAATGGGGTTCTCGCTCATCGAAGCAGGTTCCCAGAGGTTCGTCATGGTGGTCTCGAAATCGAGGTTGAGCAGCTCGGCCGGCTCATTGAGATCAAGCGTCATATTTGACATTTGTTTCCCTCTTTCGATTAATTTTCATGCGGAACCACTTGCTGGGCAGCGAATAGGATTCAGCCATTCCGCTTTCGCTCGCCGCTGGACTTAATGATCTTTGCTGAGTTTTACCGGATGTGCAAGAGGGTCTCTGGCTCAGATTTTCTCGAAGGTGAAGTTCATTCGCGAAACGGATGTTCCCGCCCATATCACCGCCCTATGGGAACGCGCGCGTCAAAGTAGTCGTTGGGAGATGGCGGAATACGGGCGCGGGTCTCTCGGCTGGTGGCGGCGTTCAAAGGTGGCGGTCAGCGGGGCCAGGCGTCGTGCACCTGTCAGATTTGGCGAGCGGCCCTGACCTTCCCCCGGGGTGTGGAAGTGCGGATTGCCGCCCCCCGGGCGGGGCGCGGGGAGGTTGGGGCACGTGGAGGGGCGCGGACGAGTGGGTTCGGCGCCACGGGCGGGACGGAACGATTCTTCCCGGGGGGGTCTCCTCGCCCTTCTGGCCCTCGTGGGACCAACCCCGTTGAGTGAGGCGTTGGCCCACGCGGGGTGTCGGCCGACGGTTCGTGGGGCGACACGGGTGCGCTAGAGGTGCGCCAGTGACGGGTTTGCGGTGTCATGAGGGACTAAGTGTCATTTGCGACCCATGAGGAGGCACGCGATGCGCGGAGCCACGCGCTTGAAGTGGGCCGTCTGTGCGACGGTCGTCGCCCTGGCGGCCACCGCCTGTGGCGGAGGGGGCAGCGACAGCGGTGGTGGAGGCGGCGCCTCCGGGATCGTCAGCGCCTCGTGGGGAGACCCGCAGAGCCCGCTGGAGCCGGCCAACACCAATGAGGTGCAGGGCGGCAAGGTGCTGGACATGCTCTTCCGCGGTCTGAAGAAGTACAACCCGAAGTCCGGCAAGGCCGAGAACATGGTCGCCGCGTCGGTCACCACCTCCGACTCGCAGAACTTCGCGATCAAGCTGAACCCCGGCTGGACCTTCAGCGACGGCGACCCGGTCACGTCCGACTCCTTCATCAACGCCTGGAACTACGGCGCGCTGCTGAAGAACGCCCAGAAGAACGCGAGCTTCTTCCGCTTCATCGACGGCTACGACGCGGTGCACCCGGAGAAGGAGGGGGCGGCCTCCACCGCCCAGACGCTCGGCGGGCTGAAGAAGGTCGACGACCTGAACTTCACCGTGAAGCTCGGCGCCAAGTTCTCCACCTGGCCCGACACGCTCGGCTACTCGGCGTACTACCCGCTGCCGAAGTCGTTCTTCGCCAACCACGCCGCCTGGCTGAACAAGCCGGTCGGCAACGGCCCCTACACGGTGGACTCCTACACCAAGGGCCAGACCATGAAGATGCGCAAGTGGGCCGGGTACAAGGGTCCGGACGCGGCCCAGAACGGCGGCATCGACCTCCGGGTCTACACCGACAACAACACCGCGTACACCGACCTCCAGGCCGGCAACATCGACCTGGTCGACGACATCCCCGCGTCGCAGCTGAAGAACGCGAAGTCGGACCTCGGCGACCGGTTCATCAACCAGCCGGCCGGCATCATCCAGACCGTCTCGTTCCCGCTGTACGACCCGAAGTGGTCGGGCGCGAACGCGGCGAAGATCCGCCAAGGTCTGTCGATGGCGATCAACCGCGCGCAGATCACCGAGCAGATCTTCCAGAAGACCCGCGAGCCCGCCAGCGACTGGACCTCGCCGGTGCTCGGCGACGCGGGCGGCTTCAAGGCGGGGCTGTGCGGCGACGCCTGCACGTACAACCCGGCCGAGGCCAAGAAGCTCATCACGGAGGCCGGCGGCCTGCCCGGCGGGCAGGTCACCCTGACGTCCAACGTGGACACCGGTTCCCACAAGGACTGGGCCGACGCGGTCTGCAACAGCATCAACAACGCGCTCGGCAACGACAAGGCCTGCGTCTTCAACCCGATCGGCACCTTCGCGGACTTCCGCTCGAAGGTGACGAACAAGCAGATGACCGGGATGTTCAGGACCGGCTGGCAGATGGACTACCCGCTGATCCAGAACTTCCTGCAGCCGATCTACTACACCAACGCGTCGTCGAACGACTCGCACTACACGAACGCGAACTTCGACAAGCTCATCAACGAGGCGAACGCCGAGCCGGACACCGCGAAGGCCATCTCGCTCTTCCAGGACTCCGAGAAGCAGCTCGCCACCGACATGCCGGCCATCCCGCTCTGGTACCAGAACGGCACCGGGGGCTACTCGACCAAGATCTCGAACGTCGCGCTGAACCAGTTCAGCGTCCCGGTCTACAACGAGATCAAGGTCAGCTGACCCGCGCGGTGGCCCGGCGCGGTGAAACCGCGCCGGGCCCCCGCCCGCCTCCCCCCCCCCCGCCCCCCCCCGCCCGACTTCGGGGGAGGCCCCATGGGACGCTATGTGATCCGGCGCCTGCTGCAGATGATCCCGGTGTTCATCGGCGCCACGTTCCTGATCTTCGTGATGGTCTACGCGCTCGGAGACCCGGTGGCCGCGTTCTTCGGCGACCGCGCCCCCGACCCCGCCACGGCCGCGCAGATCAGGCACCAGTACGGCCTCGACAAGCCGCTGTGGCATCAGTACCTCGAATACATGAAGAACATCTTCACCGGTGACTTCGGGACCGCGTTCAACGGGCAGCCCGTCACCGAGCTGATGAAGAGCGCCTTCCCGGTGACCCTGCGGCTGACGCTCGTCGCGATCTTCTTCGAGATCGTCATCGGCATCACCTTCGGCGTGATCACCGGCATGCGCCGCGGCCGGCCCATCGACACCTCGGTGCTGCTGATGACGCTGGTCGTCATCTCCATCCCGGTCTTCGTGCTCGGCTACGTGCTGCAGTACGTGGTCGCGGTGCAGTGGGGCATCGGCGAGCCGTCGGTGTCGCCGGAGGCGCCGCTCAACGAACTGATCCTGCCCGGCATCGTGCTGGCCCTGGTCTCGCTGGCGTACGTCACCCGGCTGACCCGGACGTCCATCGCCGAGAACACCCGCGCCGACTACGTCCGCACCGCCGTCGCCAAGGGGCTGCCCCGGCGCCGCGTCATCCTGCGGCACCTGCTGCGCAACTCGCTCATCCCGGTGATCACCTTCATCGGGACGGACATCGGCGGCCTCATGGGCGGCGCGATCGTCACCGAGCGGATCTTCAACATCCAAGGTGTCGGCTACCAGCTCTACCAGGGCATCCTCCGGCACAACTCAGCGACGGTGGTCGGCTTCGTCACCATCCTGGTGATCGTCTTCCTGCTGGCGAACCTGCTCGTCGACCTGCTCTACGCGGTCCTGGACCCGAGGATTCGGTATGCCTGACGAGTACGACCGATCGAACGAGTCCGTCGCCCCCACCGGCATGGGCGGATCGATGGACCTGGCGTCCTCCGAGGCCCAGACGCTGGACCATGGGCCCGGTCACGGACAGCAGGCGGGCGGCCCGACGGGCAAGCCCCGCAGCCTGTGGTCCGACGCCTGGCACGACCTGCGGCGCAACCCGATCTTCATCATCTCCGCGCTGCTGATCCTCTTCCTGATCGTCATCTCGCTGTGGCCGTCGCTGATCGCGAGCGGCAACCCGCTCTCGTGCGACCTGTCCAAGTCGCAGCAGGGCTCGTCGTCCGGCCACCCCTTCGGGTACGACAACCAGGGCTGCGACGTCTACACCCGCACCGTGTACGGGGCCCGCGCGTCGGTGACCGTCGGCGTCTGCGCCACTGCCGGCGTCGCACTGCTGGGCGGCATCCTGGGCGGTCTCGCCGGCTACTTCGGCGGCACGTCGGACGCGGTGCTCTCCCGGATCAGTGACATCTTCTTCGCCATCCCGATCATCCTCGGCGGTCTGGTCTTCCTGTCGGTCGTCACCAACTCCACGGTGTGGCCGGTCATCGGCTTCATGGTGCTGCTCGGCTGGCCGCAGATCGCCCGCATCGCGCGCGGTTCCGTGATCACCGCCAAACAGAACGACTACGTGCAGGCGGCCAAGGCGCTGGGGGCCAACCACTCCCGCATCCTGCTGCGGCACATCGCGCCGAACGCGGTCGCCCCGGTGATCGTGGTCGCGACCATCGCCCTCGGCACGTACATCGCGCTGGAGGCGACGCTGTCCTGGCTCGGGGTGGGCCTCAAACCGCCGACGGTCTCCTGGGGCATCGACATCTCGGCGGCGTCCACCCAGATCCGCAACGCACCGCACATGCTGCTGTGGCCCGCGGGCGCGCTGAGCATCACCGTGCTCGCGTTCATCATGCTCGGCGACGCGGTGCGCGACGCCCTCGACCCCAAGCTGCGCTGACGGAGGCGTTCCATGACCAGCCTGATCACGCAGGCGGAGCAGGATCCACGGGTCCCGCAGGGCGTCCTGCTGGAAGTGCGGGACCTGCACGTCGAATTCCGTACCCGCGACGGGGTCGCCAAGGCCGTCAACGGGGTCGACTACACCGTGAGCGCGGGCGAGACGCTCGCGGTGCTCGGCGAGTCCGGCTCGGGGAAGTCGGTGACCGCGCAGGCGGTCATGGGCATCCTGGACTCGCCGCCCGGCTTCATCACCCAGGGCGAGATCGTCTTCCAGGGCCAGGACCTGCTGACGATGGGCAAGGAGGACCGCCGCAAGGTGCGCGGCGAGCGGATGGCGATGATCTTCCAGGACGCGCTGTCCTCGCTGAACCCGGTGCTGAGCGTTGGCGAGCAGCTCGGCGAGATGTTCATCGTCCACCGGGGGATGTCGCGCAAGGACGCCAAGATCAAGGCGATCGAGCTGATGGAGCGGGTGCGCATCCCCGCGGCCAAGCAGCGGGTGGGCGACTTCCCGCACCAGTTCTCCGGCGGTATGCGCCAGCGCATCATGATCGCGATGGCGATGGCCCTGGAGCCCGACCTGATCATCGCCGACGAGCCCACCACCGCACTGGACGTCACGGTCCAGGCCCAGGTGATGGAGCTCCTCGCGGACCTCCAGCGCGAGCTCCAGATGGGTCTGATCCTGATCACCCACGACCTCGGGGTGGTCGCGGACGTCGCCGACAAGATCGCGGTGATGTACGCGGGCCGGATCGTCGAGACCGCGCCCGTGCACGACATCTACCGCAAGCCGGCCCACCCGTACACCAAGGGCCTGCTGAACTCGATCCCCCGGCTGGACCAGAAGGGCCAGGAGCTCTACGCGATCAAGGGTCTGCCGCCGAACCTGCTGCACATCCCGCCCGGCTGCGCCTTCAACCCGCGCTGCCCGATGGCGCAGTCCGTCTGCCGGACCGATGTGCCGCCGCTGTACGACGTCAGCGAGACGCGGGCCAGCGCCTGCCACTTCTGGAAGGAGACCATCGGTGAGTGAGCCCACGACCCACTTGGCGAAGGTGCCCGCCACCGCGCCCGCCAAGGAGCCGATCCTGCAGGTCCGCGACCTGGTCAAGCACTTCCCGCTGACCCAGGGCATCCTCTTCCGCAAGCAGGTCGGCGCCGTGAAGGCGGTCGACGGGGTCTCCTTCGACCTCTACCGCGGCGAGACGCTCGGCATCGTCGGCGAGTCCGGCTGCGGCAAGTCCACCGTCGCCCGGCTCCTGATGAACCTGGAGACGGTGACGGCCGGCCAGGTGCTGTACAAGGGCGAGGACATCAGCAAGCTGTCGGGGAAGGCCCTCAAAAGCGTCCGCCGCAACATCCAGATGGTGTTCCAGGACCCGTACACGTCGCTCAACCCGCGCATGACGGTGGGCGACATCATCGGGGAGCCCTACGAGATCCACCCGGAGGTCGCCCCGAAGGGCGATCGCCGCAAGGCGGTCGAGGACCTGCTCGACGTCGTCGGCCTCAACCCGGAGTACATCAACCGCTATCCGCACCAGTTCTCCGGCGGTCAGCGCCAGCGCATCGGCATCGCCCGCGGTCTGGCGCTGCGCCCGGAGATCATCGTGGCGGACGAGCCGGTCTCCGCGCTGGACGTGTCGGTGCAGGCGCAGGTGGTGAACCTGATGGGGCGGCTGCAGGACGAGTTCAACCTCTCGTACATGTTCATCGCCCACGACCTGTCGATCGTCCGGCACATCTCGGACCGGGTCGGCGTGATGTACCTCGGCAAGATCGTCGAGATCGGGGGCGACGAGGAGATCTACGAGCACCCGACCCACCCGTACACCCAGGCGCTGCTCTCCGCCGTCCCCGTTCCCGACCCGGACGCCCGCGACCGCCGTGAGCGGATCATCCTCGTCGGAGACGTGCCGTCCCCGGCCAACCCGCCGTCCGGCTGCCGGTTCCGCACCCGCTGCTGGAAGGCGCAGGAGCGCTGCACGCTGGAGGAGCCGCTGCTGGCCGTCCCCGCGGTCTTCCGCGGGCTCGACACACCCGCCGCGCACGACAGCGCCTGCCACTTCGCGGAGGAGAAGCGGGTGGTCCCGACCGAGGACTGAGCCGGTCCGCGGGGCGCCCGCCCGGGCAGGCGTACGCCGCGGCCCGTACCCGGGTGGTGCTGGGGTGGCCGGGTACGGACCACGGGCCGAACGGAAGACGGGAGCCCGGGTCAAAGGGTCTTTTCGGCCGCCTCCTCGATCGCGACCAGCGCCGGGTCGAGGACGATGTCCTCTTCCCTCGCCGCGATCGTCGGTTCTTCGGGGAAGTGACACGCCGTGAGGTGGCCGTCCAGGTTGCCGCTGATGCGGACCAGCGGCGGCTCCTCCGCCGCGCACTGGTCCTGCGCCTTCCAGCAACGCGTGCGGAAGCGGCAACCGGACGGGGGATTGATGGGTGAGGGGACGTCACCGGCGAGGCGGATGCGCTCGCGCTGGTCGTCGTCCGGGTCCGCCTCGGGAGAGGCGGACAGCAGCGCGTGCGTGTAGGGGTGGCGCGGCCGCTCGTAGATGTCCTTCCGGGAGCCGACCTCGACGATCTTGCCGAGGTACATGACGGCGACCCGCTGCGAGAAGTGCCGCACGATGGCCAGGTCGTGGGCGATGAAGAGGAACGCGATGCCCAGCTCCTGCTGCACCTTCTGCAGCAGATTGACGACCTGCGCCTGGATGGAGACGTCGAGCGCGGAGACCGGCTCGTCCGCGACGATCAGCTTGGGCTCCAGGGCGAGGGCGCGGGCCACGCCGATGCGCTGCCGCTGGCCTCCGGAGAACTCGTGCGGGAAGCGGTTGTAGTGCTCGGGGTTGAGGCCGACGATCTCCAGCAGCTCCCGCACCCGGGCGGCCCGGCCGCCGGGCGGATTGATGTTGTTGATCTCCATGGGCCCGGAGACGATGTTGCCGACCGTCTGCCGCGGGTTCAGCGAGGCGTACGGGTCCTGGAAGATCATCTGGATCTCGGAGCGGATCGGCGCCAGTTCCTTGCGCGACGCGTGCGTGATGTCCTGGCCCCGGTAGCTGATGTTCCCGGCGGTCGGTTCCAGCAGCCGGGTCACCAGCCGCCCGGTGGTGGACTTGCCGCAGCCGGACTCCCCGACGAGGCCGAGGGCCTCACCCTCGCCGATGTGGAAGTCGACACCGTCAACGGCCCGTACGTCCCCGACATGGCGTCTGACGAGGAAGCCGCCGCGGATCGGGAAGTACTTGCCCAGGCCCGACACCTCGAGCAGCGGTGCGCCGGAATCGGACCGGGGGGCGGGCACCTCGGCCAGGGTCTGCTGTTCACTCATAGTGGTTTCCTCGACTCGTGATCAGCGCAGCCGCGGCTGGATCTGCTCGATGAAGATGCTCTGCTTCTGATCCGCCGGGAGATGGCAGGCCGCGCCGCGGCGCTCGCCCTCCGGGATCTCCGGCCGCTCCTGCGAGCACCGGTCTCCGCCGACCTGCTCCGTGAAGGCGCAGCGTGGGTGGAAGGGGCAGCCGGACGGCGGGTCGAGCAGGCTGGGCGGGCTGCCCGGGATGGGCGACAGCGGTACGTCCACCGAGGCGGACAGCCGGGGAATGGAGCCCAGCAGGCCCCAGGCGTAGGGGTGCTGGGGTTCTTTGAGGATCTCGCGGACGGTGCCGCGCTCCACCGCGCGTCCCGCGTACATGACGACCACGTCGTCGGCGGTGCTGGCGATCACACCCAGGTCGTGGGTGATCAGGATGATCGCGGTGCCGGTCTCGCGCTGGAGTTCCTTGAGCAGGTCGAGGATCTGCGCCTGCACGGTGACATCCAGCGCGGTCGTCGGCTCGTCGGCGATGATCAGGGCGGGATCGCAGACCAGCGACATGGCGATCATCGCGCGCTGCCGCATGCCGCCCGAGAACTGGTGCGGGTAGTCGTCCACCCGGGTTCTGGCCTGCGGGATGCCGACCTTGTCCAGCATCTCGACGGCCCGCGCGCGGGCCGCCTTCCGGGAGGCGCCCATGTGCTTCATGTAGGGCTCGGCGATCTGCCGGCCGATGGTGTAGTACGGCGAGAGCGCGGTCAGCGAGTCCTGGAAGATCATGGCCATCTTCTTGCCGCGGAGCTTCTCCAGCGTGTGCTCGGAGGCTCCGGTCAGCTCCTGGCCGTCGAGGGTGATCGAGCCTCTGACGGTGGTGTTGCGCGGGTTGTGCAGACCCAGGACCGCCATGTTGGTGACGGACTTGCCGGAGCCCGACTCACCCACGATGCCCAGGGTTTTGCCGCGTTCCAGATCGAAGGACAGCCCGTCGACGGCCTTGACGACGCCGTCCTCGGTGGCGAACTGGACGTACAGGTCGCGGACCGAGAGGAAAGGCGGGGGGACCTCGCGTGCGGGCTCCGCCTCGGCCTTGGTGAGGATGGTCACGGACGGTTCTCCTGCCGGGTCGTGCGGCGTTCGGGGCGGCGACGGCTCACGGCGGTCATGCGAGCCGGATCCGCGGGTCGATGAGGGCGTAACAGGCGTCGACGACGATGTTCGACAGCACGATGGCGGTGGCACCGACCAGCATCACGGCCATCTCCAGCGGGAGGTTGGCCTGCAGCACGGCAGCCACGGAGAGCGTTCCGAAACCGTGCAGCCCGAAGGTGGCCTCGGTGATGATCGCGCCGCCGAGCACCGATCCGAGGTCGATACCGAAGATGGTGATGATGGAGGCCGCGGTGCCGCGCATCGCGTATCTGAAGAAGACGTAGCGCGAGGACATGCCCTTGGCGCGGGCGGTCCTGACATGGTCCTCCGACATCTGCTCCACCATCAGCGACCGGGTCTGGCGGCTGTAGTTGGACCAGAAGATCACCGACATGATCAGGCAGGGCAGGATCAGACCGGTGACCGAACCCACGGGGTCCGATGTCCAGTCGGGGTCATGGCCGCGGTTCAGCCATCCGAGGTTGGTGGAGAACAGCAGGATGGCCAGCGGGCCGATGAAGTAGATCTGGACCGAGTTGCCCACCAGCGAGATGGAGCTGGCGATGCGGTCGAAGGTCTTGCCCTGCTGCCAGGCGGAGAGCAGGCCCAGGCCGACACCGACGGTGAGGAAGGTGGCCGCTCCGCCGATGGCCAGCGACAGGGTCGTCGGGAAGCGGTCGGTGAGCGTGGGCCAGATCGGCTGGCGGTCGGCGAAGGAGTAGCCGAAGCAGGGGGCCGGGCAGGGGCCGATCTCGAAGGACCGTCCTACGACGATGCCCTTCATGTAGTGCCAGTACTGCAGGTAGACCGGTTGGTCCAGGCCCAGGTTCTTGCGGATCTGGGCGACGTTCTGCGGGTCGCACTGCTTTCCGCAGGAGAGCATGGCCGGATCCGTGGGAAGAACGAAGAAGAGAAAGTACGTGACAGCGCTGATGGCCAGGAGGATGACGGCGGCACCGAGTACACGTCGAACGAGGAAACGGAGCATCGGACAAGCTCTTCCGTAGGGGCGCGACCGGCGGCGCCGCGCGGTTCAGTCGGGGCGGCCGGCCCCGGTGGTGAGACCGGGGCCGGCGCCATGCGCTGGGACTACTTGACGAAGACGGTGCTGGGGTTGATGACGCCGACCACCTGGTTGTAGGTGATGCCGCCAAGGCCCTCGCCGTAGACGCCGAAGAACTTGTCGAAGAGGAACGGCACCTGGGAGGTGTCGGTCTTCAGGACGTACTCCGACAGAGTGCGCCACTCGTCGGCCTGCTTGGTGAGATCGGTGATCTGCTGGATCCGGTCGATCTCGGAGTTGACCTTCGGGTCGTTGAGGAACGAGTAGTTGTTGGTGCCGTCCGCCAGGTTGCGGCCGTCCAGGGTCGGCGGGACCACGGTGGAGGCGTTCGGCCAGTCGGCGCCCCAACCGGTGCGGTACAGGTCGTACGGGGTGTCGACCTTGCCGACGACCGTGTAGTAGCTGGTCGGGTCGATCGCCTTACGGGTGACCTGGAAGCCCGCCTTCTGCAGCGAGTTGGCGACGATCAGCGAGATGTTCTGCCAGCGCGTGGTGTTGGAGTAGGCGTAGGACAGCTTCGGGTGCTCCTGTCCGGCCTCCTTCAGCAGCTGCTTGGCCTTCTCGATGTCACCGGTCGGCGCGGAGAGCTTGCCGAACGGGTCGAACGCCTTCCAGCCGGCGACCGTCGGGCTGATGAGCGTGGTGCCGAGCTCGCCCTGGGCGGCGCCGCCGAACGCGGTCTGCACCTGGGTCATCGGGAACGCGTACGCGATGGCCTGACGAACCTTGGCGTCGGTGATCCGCTTGGTGTTGATGTTCAGGACCTCGACGTATGGCTGGTACTCGTTGACCGTCCGCGCCTTGTACTGCGGGTTCGTCGACAGGGTCTGCATCTTCTCCGGTGCCGCGGCGCCGGACAGGTCGATACCGGTCCGGTCGTCGCCGGAGCCGGCCATCAGGCGGTCGGTGAGACCAGGCTGCGCGATACCCAGCGAGAAGTTCCAGCTGTCCGGGTAGGCGTTGCGGATCGGGTCGGTCTTCGGGTCCCAGTTGGTGTTCCGGACGAAGACCAGCGACTTGCCCGCCTTGTAGCTGGCGATCTTGTACGGGCCCGAGGAGACCGGGTGGTTGTTGTACTTGTCCTTGTCGTCCTTGGCTTTCGGTACCGGCGAGATGTTCGGCATCGCCATGGCGTACGGGGCGTCCGGGTGCGCTTCCTTGAAGTGGAAGACCAGCGTCGAGTCGTCCGGGGCGTCCAGGACGCTCGCGGGGAGCTCCTTGCCCTCGTACGGGCCGGTGTAGGCCTTGCGGTAGTCGGGGCCGAGAAGCCACTTCTGTACGTACTGCGGCCCCTGCGTCTGGTATCCGGCGAAGAGCCGCTCGATGCCGTACTTCACGTCCTTGGACGTGATCGGGGTCCCGTCCTCGAACTTCAGGCCGCTCTTGAGCTTGTACGTCCAGGTCTTGGCGCCGTCCGACAGGACACCGGTGTCGGTGGCCAGGTCACCCACCAGGACGGTCTTCTTCGTCTTGGCGTCGATCTTGTAACCGGTCAGCGTGCGGTTGTAGAGCAGCGAGACCGACATCTGGTCGCTGACGTACTGCTGGCCCGGGTCGAGGTAGTCGAAGCCGTCCTGCTCCAGGTCATGGACCGTGCCGCCCTTCTTGGCGCCGTCGATCTCGGGCGCGGGGCCGGTGGAGTCGGCGGCGGTACCGAGCCCGAAGTTCGACGCGGTGGCCTTCGTGCCGCTGGTGCCGTCCTTGCTTCCGGTGTCATTGCTACTGCCGCTGCTGCACGCCGCAGCGAGCGTCAGAGCCCCCACCGCCATGCACGCGGAGGCGAAGCGAGCCTTGCGAGATCTCATGGATTCCTGCCTGTCACAGAACGGAACTGCCACCGATGCCGACGTGCCGGTTTCCGCGGGTGCGGTCCGGTCCGACGACCTGGACGATCAACGAATGGTCTTGGGATCGAGCGCGTCCCGGACCGAATCCCCGAGCAGGTTGAAGGCGACCACGAAGAGAACCATCGCGATGCCGGGGAAGAACATGAACGTGACGTCGTTCTCGTAGTAGTTCGCGGCGGTCTGGAACATGAGGCCCCAGTCCGGCGTGGGCGGGAGAATGCCGACACCGAGGAAGGAAAGGCCTGCCTCCGTGGTGACGTAAACCGGGAGCAGCAGCGTCGATTGGACGAGAATCGTGCTCCAGATGTTCGGCAGCAGTTCCTTGCGGATGATCCGCCAGGAGGAGGCACCGCTGATCCGCGCCGCTTCTACGAACTCGCGTTCACGCAGTGAGAGGACCTGCGCTCGTACCAGCCGCCCGATGCTCATCCAGCCGAGGACCGACTGGACGATGATCAATGCGAAGAACCTGACGTAGGTGGGTTCTTCCTCATTGGTCGTGACGAACAGGGAGACCACGACCGGGGTGAAGACGATGAAGAACAGCTGGCTGGGGAAGGCCAGGAAGAAGTCCGAGACCCGGCCGATGGTGTAGTCCGACCGGCCGCCGAGGTAGCCCTGCAGGAGGCCGATGAGGACGCCGACCACGACCGACGCGACCGTCACACAGGCTGCGATGATCAATGACGTACGGATGCCGTAGATCAGCAGGGTGAAGACGTCGCGGCCCAGCTGCGGTTCGATGCCGAACCAGAAGCTGCCGTCCACGCCGCCGTTCGGCTTGAGCGGCAGGCCGTAGCTGTTCAGCAGGCCCTGGTCCTGCCCGTACAGGTCGTACGGGTTCTTGCCGTACAGCTTGGCGATCAGGGGAGCAGCCGCCGCCACGAGGATGAAGCCGAGGACCACCACGGCGCACGCGATGCCGCTGCGGTCACGTTTGAAGCGGATCCAGGCAAGCTGACCTGGGGAGCGTCCGACGAACTCGCGCGCCACCGTGGTTCTGTCAGCCGTCGTTTCAACCCCATCGGCCGGAGCCGGATCGGGCTGCACGCCGGCAGCTTGGGTTGGACTCGTCATTACGAATGCCCCCGCACCAAGAGTCTGTTTGCGCGACGGTGAAGTGCGTCACGGGTTGAGCGGACTTTGGCAATGGATTCATCGTCCAGTCAAGAGGGCGACGGGGGGAGAAATTCTTGAGGCGTGCTTCTTGAGTGAAGATTTTGCAGATTGCCGCGCCCGCGTGCTTGACAAGCTCCGTTTGCCTGAGGCAATTATGGGCGAACCGGGACCAATCTCTTTTACACGTCGGCAACTTGACTGTCGCCACACCGATATACGGACGTAGCACTCTGGACAGCGTACGGCCGAAAGGGCGTCCCGGCCCGAGGTGATCACCGGAACCGTTCGACGGCATTCGGGGAAAGGCTGTTCCCCTCCTTGATGTGCGGGTATATCTATGGGAACGGTGTGCCTGGGGGGAGATGGCCTTGTATCAGGGCAATGTGCTTGCGCGGGGAGCGCGAGTCGCGGGCGGGATCATTCTTGTTGTCCTTATTGCTACAGAGATCATTTGGATCGCCCGTGACATCGGCAATGCGGGCGTCAAAGACACATTTCTGACCTGGATCGGTCGGATATTCGCCGGTCAGGGGCACGCGCCCCTCGGTACCTCCATCACGGACCTGATTCTGCTGGTCGTCTATCTGGGCGCGCTGGTGGCCGTCACGAAGCCGGCGGCCGCCGGCGCCTTCGTGACGGTCGGTCTGCTCACGTTCTTCTACCGGCTCCCACTGCTGTGGATCATGAACGAGGACATCACCGAGGGGCTGCCGCTGCGGGACCGGGCGCTGTACACCGCGCTCGGCGCCGTCATCGCGTCCGTGGCGCTCATCGTCATCGCGGCCGCCGGCCGCCGCCCGGCGGTCTCGCCGGCCGACGGCGAACCGCCCGCCCCGCCGCGTTCCGGTCCCGCGGTGTTCGCAGGGCTGCTGCTGACGCTCTTCGCGCTGGCGGCCGTCGCCTGGGAGGCGTACTACATCGACCGGTTCACCTCGGAGCGGATGGGGCCCTTCTCGTACTGGCGCCAGTTCAGCGGGCAGCGGCCGTCCGGGGTCCTGCTCGCCCCGCCGGGTTTCTGGATCGACTGGTCAACGGCCGTGCTGTGCATGGTCGCCGCGGTGCAGGCGTTCGCCAGGAAGCCGATGGCGCGCCCGCTGGGCATCGTGCTCGGCTGGGTGCTGGCCGCGTACGCGGTCTACACGCTGAACGTCTACGCCAAGCAGGAGCTGCTCTTCGAGTTCGACGACATCGGGACGCCCGACATACTGCAGCAGCTCACCTCCCTCGCGGAGGCCGCCGGGGGGCTCGTGGTCATCGTGCTCCTCGCCCTGCGCGGCAGACAGCGCCCGCCGGTGCCGGGTGCCTGGGGGGCGCCGGGCGGCCAGTACGGCGCCTGGGGGACACCGCCCGCCCCCGCCCCGTACAACGACGCCCCGTACGGCCGGTCGCCGTTCGGCAGCCCGCCGCCGCTGCCGCCGGAGTACCCGCCGAACGCGCCACCGCGCCCGCAGTCACCGCCCGGTTGGTAGGGGCGGCGCCGCGGGCGCGGGCCGGGCACGGTGCCAGGGGCGGGGTTACGCGACGCCCAGCGTCCGCTTGAGGAACGCCACCTGGAGCAGCAGCAGGTTCTCCGCGACCTCCTCCTGCGGGGTCATGTGCGTGACCCCGGAGAGCGGCAGCACCTCGTGCGGCCGGCCGGCCGCCAGCAGCGCGGAGGACAGCCGCAGCGAGTGCGCCACCAGGACGTTGTCGTCCGCGAGGCCGTGGATGATCATCATCGGCCGGGCCTGGTCCGCCGCGCCCGACAACCCCTCGTCGGTGACGACGGAGTTGCGGGCGTACACCTCGGGCTGCTCGTCCGGGTGGCCGAGGTAGCGCTCCTGGTAGTGCGTGTCGTACAGCCGCAGATCGGTGACGGGCGCGCCGACGACCCCCGCGTGGAAGACGTCGGGGCGGCGCAGCACGGCGAGCGCGGCGAGGTAACCGCCGTACGACCAGCCGCGGATGCCGACCCGGTCCAGGTCCAGCGGGTACGAACCGGCCAGCGCGTGCAACGCCTCGACCTGGTCGTTCAGCGTCACCGCGGCGAGATCGCGGACGACGGACTTCTCCCAGGCGGGGGAGCGGCCGGGGGTGCCGCGGCCGTCCGCGACGATCACCGCGAAGCCCTGGTCGGCGAACCACTGGGAGACCAGGTGGGCGTTGTGCGCGGAGACCACGCGCTGGCCGTGCGGGCCGCCGTAGGGGTCCATCAGGACGGGCAGCGGACCGTCGCCCTCCCGGTAGCCGGTCGGCAGCAGGACCGCCGCCGGGATCCGGCGCTCTCCCGCCTCGGTCAGCCGGACGGCCGCCCGCAGCGCCGGCTGCTGGGCGTGCGAGGTGATGACGCCGGCGGGCTTGTCGTCCCGCAGGACCCGTACCCGGGCGCCGGCGGTCTCCAGCGTCGCGGAGGAGAGCACCGTCAGCGCCCCGGAGCGGACCGCGGAGTGCACGCCCGGCTCGTCCGACACCCGGGCGACGCCGTGTTCGCCCACCCGGTACACGTGGATCTCCCCGATCTCGGGGTGCTCCGCCGTGGCGCCGGCCGACGCGGAGACGAGTACGTCGTCCGCGGCGATGTCGAGCACCGCCCGGATGTGCAGCTGTGCGCCGGTCAGCGGCCGGTCGCCGACGACCAGGACGCGCGCCCCCGCCTCCTCCGCGATCCGGACCAGCTTCCCGCTCGGCGTCCAGGCCGGCACCCCAGCGAAAAGATCAAGCCAATCCTGATCTTCCTCCGCGTGCACCGGGTGGGTGTGGCCGGAGCCGAGGTCGACGCTGAGGAAGAGCTGACTGCGCTGGTCACGGGCCTGGACGAGCAGGACGGGCGGGCCGACCGCCGACCAGTGCACCTGCGCGAGGTACGGGTAGCCCTCCCGGTCCCACTCCACGTCCACCCGGGAGCCGTCGAGGCCGACCAGCGCCAGGGTCACCACGGCGTTGGCCGTCCCGGCCGCCGGGTAGGCGATCTCGGCCGGCCGGCGGTCCGGGTGCGCCGGGTCGGCGATCCACCAGCGCTGCACGGGGGACTCGTCGACCCGGGCGGCCAGCAGCCGCTCACCGTCCGGCGACCACCAGAAGCCGCGGCTGCGGGACATCTCCTCCTGCGCGATGAACTCCGCCAGCCCCCACGTCACCTCGTCGCCGTCCGGCTCCGCGAGCGGCCGGTCGTTGCCGCCGTCGGCGTCGACGACCCGGAGCGCCCCCTCCGCCACGTACGCGACCCGGCGGCCGTCGGGCGACGGCCGGGGGTCGACGACGGGCCCCGCGGTGGACAGCTCGCGCGCCGTCCCGGCCCGCAGCTCCGCCACGAACAGCCGCCCGGAGAGCGCGAACGCCGCCAGATCCACGGCCTGGTCCACCGCGTAGCCGACCACCCCCGACGACCCCTCACGGCTGCGCTCGCGGCGCGCCCGCTCCTGCGCGGAGAGCTCCTCGCCGGCCCCCGCCAGCAGCGCCGCCGGATCGGCGGCGATCCGCTCCTGACCCGATGCGGGGTCCAGGACCCACAGCAGGTTCGACGCGTCGGTCCCGGACCGGGACCGCAGGAACACCACGCGCTCCCCGTCCGGCGAGACGGTGAACGCCCGGGGCGAGCCCAGGGTGAAGCGCTGGGTGCGGGCGTGCTGACGGGGAAACGAGAGCTCTTCAGTCATGGCATCAACCTAGGGGCCCGTACGAGGGGCTCACCGGGTCTGGCGAAAAACCGGCTATGCGCCCCCGCGTGCTTCTGTGCACCGAGATATGCGGTGGCACGGAAAGTTATGATCAGTCGCCCTGTGTGGGTAAGGGTTAGTAGCAACTGGCAAGTGTCGTCGTGCCCCTGCGTACCTGGGAGGTGAGCCGTTGTGGCGCTTTCGATTTCGGCGGTGCTGCTGCTGCTGATCGTCGTGGCCCTGCTGGTCAAGAAGTCTGGGCTCAAAGGCGGTCACGCGGTGGTCTGTGTCCTGCTCGGCTTCTACCTGGCGAGCTCTTCCGCGGCCCCGACGATCCAGCAGTTCACGACGAGTGTCGCGGGCATGATCGGGGGCTTCAAGTTCTGAGGCTTACGCTCTCTCCATGAGCGATCTCCCTCCCCGGCGACTGCTGCTCGTCCACGCCCACCCGGACGACGAGTCGATCAACAATGGCGCGACGATGGCCAAGTACGCGGCAGAGGGTGCCCAGGTCACGCTCGTGACCTGCACTCTCGGCGAGGAGGGCGAGGTCATCCCGACCGATCTCGCGCACCTGGCCGCGGACCGGGACGACACCCTCGGCCGGCATCGCATCGGAGAACTCGCCGACGCGATGAGGGAACTGGGTGTCACCGATCACCGCTTCCTGGGCGGGCCCGGCCGTTACCGCGACTCGGGGATGATGGGCGTCGTCCAGAACGAGAACCCGGACTGCTTCTGGCGGGCCGACCTGGACGAGGCCGCCGGCCATCTCGTGGACGTCATCCGCGAGATCCGGCCGCAGGTCCTGGTCGCCTACGACCCGGACGGCGGCTACGGGCACCCCGACCACATCCAGGCGCACCGCGTCGCGATGCGGGCGGCGGAGCTGGCCGAGGCCGAGGGGTTCGGCATCGAGAAGATCTACTGGAACTGCGTGCCGCGTTCCGTGATCGAGGAGGGCTTCGCCGCTCTCCAGGCGGCCGGGAAGGCCCTTCTCAGCAGCGAGGGCGGCCCCTTCGAGGGGATCGCCTCGCCCGACGACGTACCGGGTGTGGTGGACGACGCACAGGTGACGGCCGCGATCGACGGGACCGGCTACGGGGAGCGCAAGGCCGCCGCGATGCGCGCGCACGTCACCCAGATCGCCGTGGACGGCCCGTTCTTCGCCCTCTCCAACGACCTCGGGCAGCCGCTCTTCGCCGCCGAGTACTACACGCTGGTGCGCGGGACCGCGGGCGCGGAACGCGAGGACGACCTGTTCGCCGGGGTGCGGGGATGAGCGCGGGCAAGGGTGCCGCCGCGGAGGCGGGGATGGGCCGCACGTCGCGGATCGTGTCGTACCTCGGGCTCGGGGTGCTCGGCGCGCTGGTCGGCGGAGCGGGCGCACTCGTCCAGGACGGCTGGTTCCCCGGCGGGCTGCTGCTCGCGCTGGCGGGCGTCGCGGGGCTGTTCTACGGCGGGGTGAAGCTCACCGGCACCCGGTTGGGGGTGGCGGTTCCCGGCGCCGTGTGGATCGTCACCGTGATGCTGCTGAGCTCCGCCAGGCCCGAGGGCGACTTCCTCTTCGCGGCCGGTATCGGCCCGTACATCTACCTGTTGGGGGGAGTGCTGACAGGAGTGGTCTGCTCCATTTTGCCGCAATTGCCCTCATCCGTGGCTAATAGCGCCCGACTTGGCGGCTGACCCGCTCTCCATGGTCTGCTGAGGGGCGAGCGTTCCCCGGTCACGGGGATCGCTCCGGCGTCGCCCAGTATGGTGGTGCGCGCTGGCGAGCCGCCTGAGGATGGCCGTGAGGTGGCGAAGCTAACCGGGAGAGCCTGCTTTGAGTCGTGAAACTGACAGTTCGTCCTCCGGGAACCAGGGGGGGCGCGGCGGAGCCGCGTACCCGTCGGGAACTCCGCCGTACGGAACCCGCCCGTTTCCGTCGCTGCACCCGCAGGAGGGGTCGCAGGACGGCGACGCCGCGCCCGAGGCACCGGCACCGCCGGCTGCCGAGGAGCCCAGGACCGAGACCACGATGACCACCCGGATCCGGATCAACATCCCCGGGTCCCGGCCGATCCCGCCGCTGGTCATGCGCACCCCCGTCGAGGACCGCACGCCGGCCCCGGCACCGTCCGGCGAGGCCGACCCGGGCCGTCCGGCGTCCAGTTGGAACGCCGTGCCGGCGCCCGGGCCGGCCGCCGAGCCGGCCGGGGAACCCGAGCCGGACGCGGCCCCCGGGGCGGAGCGGACCAGCGACTGGTTCGCCCCCCGCAAGGCCTCCGCGGCGGCGCCGCCCCCGGCGCCGGACGGCACCCAGCCGATGAACCTCTCGGAGCTGCAGTTCCCCGACGACGGCCGGGAGCCCCGCCCGGGGCCCCGCCCCGACGCCGGCGGGCAGCCGACGGCGGGCCCGTACCTGGCGCCGCCGATGGGCACCCCGCTGGGCGGCGCGGGAGCGGCGTCCGCGAACCGCGACGACACCCCGTGGCCCGGCACCAACCCGCTGACGCCGCAGGACCCCGTGTTCAGCGACCCGTCCTACTCCAATCCCGGCTACGCCGACCCGGAGTTCAACGGCCCGCCGTTCGGACCGGGCGGAGCGCCCGGCGAGGGCGGCCGCACCGCGCCCTTCCCCGCCTACCAGCCGCCCGCGGGCCAGTCCCCGCAGGGCCCGGCGGGACCCACCACCGGCCCGGTGACCGGCGCGGCACGGCTGCCGCTCGCGGGCCAGGCCGCTCCCGGCGCGGCCCCCGGTGCTCCCGCGGCCCCCGGTTCCCCCGGTGGCCGGGTGTCGGGTGACACGCTGGTCAGCGGTATCCCGACGGTGCCCGCCGGCCCCAGGACACCGAAGCCGCCGGCCGCGGGCGAGGACTCGTACCGCTTCGAGGCGGACAGCACCCCGGCGCCCAAGGGCCGCTCCAAGGTGCTCCTGACAGGCGGCCTCCTGGTCTTCCTCGCGGGCGTCGCCTACGGCGCGGGCCTGCTGATGAACCACGCGGAAGTGCCCAAGGGCACCACCGTCCTCGGCGTCGACATCGGCGGGAAGTCCCGTGACGAGGCCGTCAAGGCGCTCGACGCGAAGCTCGGCTCCCGCGTCACCGCCCCGATCAAGGTGAAGGTCGGCGGCCGGACGCTGGAGCTCAAGCCCTCCGTGGCGGGCCTGTCGATCGACAACCTGGCCACCGTCCGCTCCGTCGCGCACACCGACTACAACCCGGTCTCGGTGATCGGCTCGCTGCTCGGCGGGGCGCGGCCGGCGGAACCGGTGATGATCGAGGACGACGAGAAGCTGAAGTCCGCGCTGCAGAACCTGTCCAAGCAGGCGGGCGGCGGATCCGGCTCCGAGGGCATGGTGAAGTTCGTCAACGGCAAGGCCGTCGGCGTACCGGGCACCCCCCGGCAGGCGGTCGACGTCGACAGCTCGATGAAGAAGATCATCGAGGCGTACCGGACGCGCGCCGAGACGGGCCGCGACCAGCCGGTGGAGCTGACCTCCACGACGGTGCAGCCCAAGGTCACCAAGGCGCAGCTCGACGAGGCGATCGCCGGCTTCGGCAAGACCGCGATGGCCGGGACCGTCACCGTGAAGACCGACGGCTCGCACAAGGTCCCGTTCGGCCCGAACAAGTCGCTGCCCAAGTTCCTGACGATGGTCGCGGACGCGGACGGCAAGCTCCAGCCCTCCTTCGACCTGGCCGTGCTCAAGGACCTGTACGGCAAGGCGTTCAACGGCGAGCTGATCTTGCGGGACACCGGCATGAAGACCGCCGTCACCCCGAAGGACGTCGCCGACGCGATGCTGCCGGCGCTGAACTCGCCGGACCAGTCGAAGAAGACCGTGGTGATCCCGCACGTGGTGAAGTAGCACCTCGAGCACCTCGAGCGGGTCGTCCGCATGACATCTGTCATGCGGAAGACACGAGGTCCGGCACTGCCGGGAGGCCCCGCCGCTCCGCGAGGCTGATGCCATGACCGCACCAGCCGTACAGACCGCGCCCGGCGGGCCCGCCACCGGCGGACCCGTGGTCGGGTTCAGCGGCGTGAACAAGAGCTTCGGCCCTGTGCACGCCGTCGCCGACCTCACCCTGACCCTGCACCCCGGCGAGACCGTGGCCCTGCTCGGTCCCAACGGGGCCGGCAAGTCCTCGGCCCTGGACCTGCTCCTCGGGCTGCGCAACCCCGACTCCGGCACCGTCGAGGTCTTCGGCACCACCCCGGCGCAGGCCATCGCACGGGGCCGGGTCGGCGCGATGCTGCAGAGCGGCGGCCTCATGGAGGACGTGACGGTCCGGGAGATCATCTCCCTCGCCTGCGCGCTGCACCCCCGCGCCTACCCGGTGGACGAGGTGCTGGCCACCGCCGACATCTCCGACATCTCCGGGCGCAAGGTCAACAAGCTCTCCGGCGGCCAGGAGCAGCGGGTCCGCTTCGCCCTCGCCACCGCGGGCGACAACGACCTGATCGTGCTCGACGAGCCGACCGTCGGGATGGACGTCACCGCCCGACAGGCGTTCTGGGCGACGATGCGCCGCCGGGTCGACGAGGGGCGCACGGTGCTCTTCGCCACCCACTACCTGGAGGAGGCGGACGCGATCGCGGACCGCGTCCTGGTGCTGCACCGCGGGCGGCTCATCGCCGACGGCACCGCGGCCGAGATCAAGGCACGGGCCGGCGCCCGCCGGATCACCTTCGACCTCCAGGGGACGATCGACGAGCCGGCCCTCGGGGCGCTGCCGCACCTGGTGGGCGTCGAGGTGTCGGGGGCCACCGTCCGTATCCGTTCCGACGACGCCGACGCGACGATGCACGCGGTCTACGGCCTGGGGCTCTATCCCCGCAACCTCGAAGTCGCGGGGCTCGGCCTGGAGCAGGCGTTCCTGGCCATCACCGACGCGGCGTCCGCCGAGGGGGCGGAAGAGCGATGAAGACCCTGATCAAGCTGGAGATCCTGCGCGTCCTCCGCAACAAGAAGTTCATGTTCTTCTCGGTGATCTATCCGCCGCTGCTCTTCCTGATCATCACGGCGGGTACCGATCCGGAGTCGAAGGTGCCCGGCACCGACCTGTCGATGGTCGCGTACTTCATGGTCGCGATGTCCGCGTTCGGCGCCATGACGGCCGTCCTGATGGGCAACGCCGAGCGGATCGCCCGGGAGCGCGAGAAGGGCTGGGTGCGCCAGTTGCGGCTGACCGCGCTGCCCGGCCGGGGGTACGTCACCGCCAAGATCGCCTCGGCGGCCACCATCAGCCTGCCGTCGATCCTGCTCGTCATGATCGTCGGCGCTGCCGTGAAGCAGGTGCGGCTCGACGCCTGGCAGTGGATCGCGATCCTGCTGTGCAGCTGGGCCGGCAGCTTCGTCTTCGCGGCGCTCGGGGTGGCCATCGGCTATGTCGCGTCCGCGGACGTCGCCCGGCCGATCTCGATGATCGCCTACTTCGCGCTGGCGCTGCTCGGCGGCCTGTGGGTGCCCTTCTCGTCCTTCCCGCAGTGGATGCAGGACATCGCGCAGTACCTGCCGGCCCGCCCCTACGCGGCGCTCGGCCAGGCCGTCGAGCTCGGCGACGCCCCGCACCTGAAGGACATCGCGATCCTGCTGGTCTACCTGCTGGTCTTCGCGGGCGGCGCGGCCTACCTGTACCGCAAGGACACCCAGAAGGCGTGACATCGTGAAGCCCGTGAACGGTCCGGACGGCGCCCGCGCCGCGTGGCGCGAGGAACTGGAGGCCGCGGACTCCACCTCCATGGGCCGCGTGCCCGACAACCGCCGGCAGGCGGTGGTCAAGCTGCTGTGGATCTCCATCTGGATGCTCTACCTGGGCGCCCCGCTGGACGATCTGGTGCACGGCGGCCACGGGGCCGTCGTGGTCGTGCCGGCCTCGCTGGGCCTCGCGGGCTTCGTCATCGCCTATCTGGCGCTGGTCTTCCTGCGCACCAACACCGAGGAGCAGGAGCGCTGGGTCCACTGGGTGCTGGGCGTCCTCGCCGTTCTGGCGCTGGTGACCTCGGCCACCCTGGGCAAGCCCTGGCTGGTGCTCTTCGTCTACGTCTCGGTGGTGTGCGGGGCGGTGCTGCCGTCGACGTGGTCCCGCTGGCTGATCCCGGCCACCACGGGCGCCCTCGCCCTCGTCGGCTCCTTCGTCGACACCGCGGGGGACCTCTTTCCCGCACTGCTGATCCCCTGCCTCCTCGGCGGGTTCGCGATGGTGGGCATCCGGCACCTCGTCCAGACGATGCGCGCGCTGCGCGAGGCGCGGGAGACCGTGGCGCAGCTCGCCGCGACCGAGGAGCGGCTGCGGCTCGCCCGCGATCTGCACGATCTGCTCGGCCACTCGCTGTCCTTGATCACGCTCAAGAGCGAGCTGGCCGGCCGGATGCTGCCGGACCGGCCGGAGGACGCCGCGCAGCAGGTCGCCGACATCGAGAAGGTCAGCCGCCAGGCGCTCGTCGACGTCCGGGAGGCGGTGAGCGGCTACCGCCGCCCGACGCTGGCGACCGAACTGGCCGGCGCCCGCATCGCGCTGGCCGCCGCCGGGATCGTCGCGGAGTTCCCCGTCGAGCTGCCGCCCACCGCGGCCGCGCCGGCCGACGGCCCGACCCCGCCGTCACTCGCCCCGGACACCGAGTCCGCGCTGGCCTGGGCACTTCGCGAAGCGATCACCAACGTCATCCGGCACAGCGGCGCCACCCGCTGCGTGATCGCCCTCGCCGAGCGGTCCGACGGCGGCGCCGGCACGTTCGTCCTCACCGTCACGGACAACGGCCACGGGCCCGCCGACGGTCCCGGCGGCCCCGGCAACGGCCTCTCCGGGCTGGAGGAGCGCCTGCTGCTCGCGGGCGGCGGCCTCTCCACCGGCCCGGCGGCCCCCGGCGGCTTCACGCTCAGCGCGAGCGTGCCGCGCCGCTCGCCCGTGGTGACGCTCCCACCTCTCGCCTGACCTGGCGCGCGGCTGCGGGGTACCCCCCGTTCGGCCGTGCGCCGGTTTCCCCCGGGGCTCCGTCGGCTACCTATCTCCCGCCGAGGACCGCGTCGGCCGGGCGCGAGGTCGCCGATCGCCGATCGCCGTTCGCATCCCAGGTTCCAGGGAGAACGCATGGCTTCACCACGTGCCACGAACGCCGGCCCGGGGCCCGGCGCCGCGCGAGCGGGAGCGTTGCGCAGGCTCGGTGAGTGGTGCGCCCGGCATTTCGTCGTGGTCATCATCGTCTGGCTGGTCGCCCTGGCCGGACTGCACGTCCTGCAGAACACGGTCGGCGGCACCTACTCGGACGACTTCTCGCTGCCGGGCACCCAGTCGAACACCGGCCAGCAGGTGCTGCAGAAGAACGCCCCGGCCTCCAGCGGCACCGCCGGCCAGGTGGTCCTGCACGACTCCAAGGGCCCGCTGACCGGTGTCTCGGACCAGATCGACCAGACCGTCACCGCTCTGCAGAAGGTCCCGCACGTGACCTCCGTGGTGAGTCCGCTGTCGGCCTCGCCGTCCGCACCGCCGACCGGCGCGATCTCCCAGAGCGGGACGATCGGCTACATCACGGTCCGCTTCGACAGCAATCCCACGTCGCTGGGCGAGTCCCTCATCGACAACGTCGACGGCGCGGTCGCCCCGCTGCGGGCCGCGGGCGTGGACGTCGAGTACGGCGGCCCCCTCGGTGAGGCCGCCCGGCCCGACACCAAGGACTTCACCAGCGAGGCCATCGGGTTCGCCGTCGCGGTGGTCGTCCTGCTGGTGGGCTTCGGCAGCGCCATCGCCGCCGGCCTGCCGCTCCTCAGCGCGCTGATCGCGGTGATCGTCGGGCTGAGCTGCCTGAGCCTGCTGGCGGCCGCCTTCACCTTCGCGAGCGTCTCGCCGACCCTGGCCACGATGATCGGGCTCGGCGTGGGCATCGACTACGCGCTGTTCCTGATCACCCGCTACCGCCAGCTGGTGATGGACGGCGACGATCCCCCCACCGCGGCGGGCCGGGCCGTGGCCACCAGCGGCCGGGCGGTCCTGGTCTCCGGCTGCACGGTGATCGTCGCGCTGGCCGGCCTGTACGTGTCGCGGGTCGGCTTCATCGGCAAGCTGGGCGTGGCGGCAGCCGTGACGGTGGTCACGGCGGTGATCGGCGCGCTCACCCTGGTCCCGGCGCTGCTCGGACTGATCGGCCGCCGGATCGACCGCTTCACCGTCCGCAAAGCCGTCGCGGAGGGCACCGAGGGTCTCGACGGCGAGGCGCAGGGCGGCTGGCACCGGTACGCCCAGCGGGTGGAACGCCGCCCCTGGTGGTTCCTGCTCGGCGGGGTGGTGGTGATCGCGATCCTGGCGATCCCGCTGCTGTCGATCCGGCTCGGCCATATCGACGACGGCGCCGATCCGACCTCCTTCACCGACCGGCGGGCGTTCGACCTGATCAGCGAGGGCTTCGGGCCCGGTGCCAACGGCCCGCTGACCGTCGTGGTCGACCAGACCGACGTTCCGGCCGCCGACCGGGCGGCGCTGGCCACCTCGGTGCAGAAGGCGCTCACCGGCGTGCCCGGCGCGGCCAGCATCAGCCCCCCGCAGCCCACCAGCAACGGGCAGGTGCTGATCTCCACCGCGATCTCCCAGACCGCCCCGCAGGACGCGGGCACCACCGATCTCGCCAACCGGCTCACGGACGACGTGCTGCCGAAGGCGGTCTCGGGCACCGCCGCCGCCGCGTACCTGACCGGGACGACCGCCGCCCAGGTGGACTTCCTGGACCTCATCTCCGCACGGCTGCCGCTGATCATCGCGGTGGTGGTGGGGCTGGCCTTCCTCATCATCCTGACCGTGTTCCGCGGTCTGCTGGTCGCGCTCAAGGCCGCCGCGCTCAACCTGCTGTCGATCGCCGCCTCGTACGGGGTGGTGGTCGCCGTGTTCCAGTGGGGCTGGGGCGGTCCGGCGCTCGGGGTCAACGGCACGGTCCCGATCGAGAGCTACGTCCCGATGATGATGTTCGCCATCGTCTTCGGGCTCAGCATGGACTACGAGGTGTTCCTGCTCTCGCGGGTGCACGAGGCGTGGGAGCGCACCGGCGACAGCAAGGGCAGCGTCGCGCACGGTCTGGAGATCACCGCCCGGGTGATCACCTGCGCCGCGCTGATCATGGTGAGCGTCTTCGCCGCGTTCATCCTCAGCGACAACATCGTGATCAAGATGCTGGGGCTGGGCCTGGCGGTGAGCGTGCTGATCGACGCCACCATCGTCCGGCTCCTGCTGGTGCCGGCGGTCATGACGCTGCTCGGCCGGCACGCGTGGTGGATGCCGCGCTGGCTCGACCGGGTCCTGCCGCACGTGAACGCCGAGGGCACGGCGGCGGCCTGACGGCGGAGCGGCCCTACTCTGACGGTATGACCCAGGCCAGTGGCGAGCCCCCCGCGCGGAACGTACGAGTCCTCCTCGCCGACGACCAGTCGATGGTGCGGGAAGCGCTGGCCACGCTGCTGGGCCTGGAGGACGACATCGAGGTGGTCGCCCAGGTCGCCCGCGGCGACGAGGTGCTGGCGGCGGCCCGCGCGCACCGGCCCGACGTGGCGCTGCTCGACATCGAGATGCCCGGCCTGACCGGGATCGAGGCGGCGGCGCGCCTGCGCCAGGCGCTGCCGGACATCAGGATCGTGATCGTGACGACGTTCGGCCGCCCCGGGTACCTGCGCCGCGCGATGGAGTCCGGCGCCGAGGCGTTCCTCGTCAAGGACGCCCCGGCGTCCCAGCTGGCCGACGCGGTGCGGCGGGTGCTGCGCGGGGAGCGCGTCATCGACCCGACGCTCGCGGCGGCGGCCCTGGCCGACGGGGCGGACCCGCTGACCGCCCGGGAGCGGGACGTGCTGCGGGCGGCGGCGGACGGTTCGGTGAACGCGGAGGTCGCGCGGAGCCTGCGACTGTCCGAGGGCACGGTCCGCAACTACCTCTCGACGGCGATCCAGAAGACGGGCGCCCGCAACCGGGCGGAAGCGGTGCGCATCGCCCGCGAGAAGGGCTGGCTGTAGCCACTCCCTCCTCGAAGTGGCGTCTCAGTTCAGCTGGGCGCGCGCCGATCTGGCCTGGCGCTGGATGCTCTCCGAGGTCTGCGGGTCGATGATGTGCAGCATGTCCGCGTAGGCCTCCATCTCGGACGCTCCCCGCAGGAAGTCGCCCCGCCGCACGAGGAGCTGGGCGCGCTCGTAGCGCAGCCGGGCCGGGTGCCGGGGGAGCAGCAGGGCGAGTTCCACGGCCCACAGCTGCACGCCGGTCTCCTCCGGCCGGGCGGCCGCCCAGGCGCGGATGTTGTTGAGCACCCGCAGCACGATGTCGAGCGGGTCGGCGGGCACCAGCATCCCCGGCGTCAGCGGGGCGCCGGTCGCACCCGCGACGAGCAGCTCGGTGTCGTCGGAGGTGAGCACCCGGCCGCCGCGGAACGGGTCGGCGAGCACGAAGTGCCCGGCGGGATCACCCAGCCCCACGACGAAGTGGCCGGGCAGCGCCACCCCGTACACCGGCGCGCCGGCCCGCCGGCCGACCTCGATCCAGACCACCGACAGCAGGATCGGCAGACCGCGCCGCCGCCGCAGCACCTCGTGCAGCAGCGAGGACTCCAGCCGCCCGTAGTCGGCGGGCAGGCCGGCGAAGCCGCAGGTGCCGCCGAGGAGCGCGGACAGCGCGCGGGCCCAGTCATCGGGCGTCCCGAGGCCGTAGGGCAGCATCCCGGCCAGCCGGTCGAGTTCGATCTGCGCCGCGTCCAGTCCGTTCTGGCCGAACTCCGGGTCGGCCTCCGCGCCGATCAGCAGGCACAGCTCCGCGAGGTCGGGCCGCTCCTCGCGGGCCGCCTCCGCGAAGCGCTCACGCCACTGGCCCGTCACGGCGACGGCCGGCGGTAGTGGTAGCCGTGGTGGGTGGTGAACCCCATCCGGTCGTACAGCACCCGCGCGGCGTCGTTGTCCGCCTCGACCTGGAGGTACCCGAACGACGCGCCCTCCTCGACCGCCCGGCGGGCCAGTGCGGCCATGACCGCGGTGGCGAGCCCCTGCCGCCGGAACGCCGGTTCGACCTCGACGGCCCCGAACAGCGCCCACCGGCCGTCCACCACGCCGCGCCCGATCGCGCCGGGAGCGGTGGCGAACCAGACGGAGGGCCCGCCGAGCACGACGGCGAGCGCCTGCTCCGCCAGGTCACCCGTGCGGTGGTACGACGCGAGCCAGGTATCCCCGGGCTCCCGGGTCAGCGTGACGGCGTCCGCGCCGGGCAGTTCCGCGAGCGGGGCGAGGGGCGCGGTGCGGACCAGGGTGTCGGCCTCCCGGAGCCAGCCGCGGCGGTCCAGCTCCGCGGCGAGCGGCGCGTCGTCGGGGATCTGGAGGTACGGCGTCGTGCCGCGTTCGCCGTACCAGCGCACGACGAACTCCAGCGCCTCGCCCAGCGGCACCTGGGGGTCACCGTGCGCGAGCACGGAGTTGGCGCGCCGGGTGAAGCCCTCCCGTCGCCCGCCACCACCCTTCCGGGGAAGCGCTCCGCGCACCTGCTCCTCCGTCGACCGGAGCGTCCACTCGCCGAGCCGTTCCTGCTCCGTCGCCGGCCAGGCGCGCGACGCCACCTCCTGGAGTTCCGCCGGGCCGGCCCGGGCGCTGCGGCGAACCGGAGCGGGGGGCACCACTTTGCCTGCGACCAGCGCGGACTCCTCGATCCGGACGGTTTCGCCGTCCCGCCGAGTGACGCACACCACGCCGCGATCCCACGATGCGAGAACACCGAGAGTGTCGCTGAACGTAGGCTGCCCGTCAGCGATCTCCAGTACCCGCCGTACCGACACGCGTTTTCCCACGTCAGCAGGGCTGATGCGGACCACGAGCCGTCCTGTGGCGGCAAAATCCATAGTCATCAGTGCCCCTCTTGTTCGTCTCATGCCCAGGAACGGAGATACTAGGGGCGGGCATCGACGACGCCGCGCTCCCGCGCGAGATGAGCCCTACCGAGGAGGAACGACAGCGTGACCTACGTCATCGCGCAGCCTTGTGTCGACGTCAAGGACAAGGCGTGTATCGAAGAGTGCCCGGTCGACTGCATCTACGAGGGCTCCAGGTCCTTGTACATCCACCCGGACGAATGCGTCGACTGCGGCGCCTGTGAGCCGGTCTGCCCGGTTGAGGCCATCTTCTACGAGGACGACACCCCGGAGGAGTGGAAGGACTACTACAAGGCGAATGTGGAGTTCTTCGACGAGCTCGGATCGCCCGGTGGCGCCTCGAAGCTCGGCCTGATCGAGCGTGACCACCCCTTCATCGCCGCGCTGGAACCGCAGAACCAGCCCGGCTGATCACGACCGCACGACGCTTCGGTCCCGTACGGGGAGGCTTCCGTACGGGACCGGTGTCGTTCTCCAGTCCAGGAAAGTGAGCACCAGCGTGGCGCCAGTCTCCGACCGTCTCCCCGTTTTCCCCTGGGACCGGCTAGAGCCGTACAAGGCCGCGGCCGCCGCACACGCCGACGGCATCGTCGACCTGTCGGTGGGCACCCCCGTGGACCCGGTCCCGGCCGTGATCCGCAGGGCGCTGTCCGCGGCGGCGGACAGCCCCGGCTACCCGCTGACGTACGGCACCGGACCGCTGCGGGACGCCATCGCGGAGTACCTGCGGGACCGGCTCGGCATCGCGGGCGCACAGCCGGCGAACGTGCTGCCGCTGATCGGCTCCAAGGAGCTGGTGGGCTGGCTGCCGACGCTGCTGGGGCTGCGCGAGGGCGACCAGGTCGCCTACCCGGAGCTGGCCTACCCGACGTACGAGATCGGGGCGCTCGTCGCCCGCGCCGAGCCCGTGACGTACGCCGACCCGGTCGCCGATCTCGACCCGGCGCGCGTCCGGCTGCTCTGGCTCAACACGCCGTCGAACCCGACCGGCCGGGTGCTGGACGCCGCTGAGCTGCGCCGCATCGTGGAGTGGGCGCGCGAGCACGGCATCCTCGTCGTCTCCGACGAGTGCTACATCGAGCTGGGCTGGGACGCCGCCCCGGTCTCGGTCCTGCACCCCGACGTGTGCGGTGGCAGCCACGACGGGCTGGTCGCCGTCCACTCGCTCTCCAAGCGCTCGAACTTCGCCGGGTACCGGGGTGCGTTCCTGGCCGGGGACGCGGGCGTCGTCAAGGAGCTGCTGGGGGTGCGCAAGCACACCGGCATGATCGTCCCGGCGCCGGTGCAGGCCGCGATGATCGCCGCGCTCGGCGACACCGAGCACGCCGAGGTGCAGAAGGAGCGCTACGCCCGGCGGCGGGCCGTGCTGCGGACCGCCTTCGAGGCCGCCGGATTCCGCATCGAGCACAGCGAGGCCAGCCTCTACCTGTGGGCCACCCGGGGGGAGTCCTGCTGGGACACCGTCGGCGACCTGGCCAAGCAGGGCATCCTGGTCGCGCCGGGCGAGTTCTACGGGCCGAAGGGCGCGTCCTTCGTACGGGTCGCGTTCACCGCGCTCGACGAGCGGGTGGACGCCGCGGTACGCCGGCTGGCCTGAGCCGGCCCGGCATTCCCGGACAGCGGGAAGGGCCCCGGGGAGCGCGCGCTCCCCGGGGCCCTTCCCATGCCGGCGCCGTGATCAGCCGATGGGCAGGCCGTTGAGCGGCAGTCCGCTGGTCGGCAGCGCGTTCGTCGGGAGGGAGCTGACCGGGAGGGCGCTCGTCGACGGGAGCGAGGGGCCGCCGGGCAGGCTGGAGACCGGGAGGGTCTCGGCGCCGGGCAGGCCGGCGTCGCCCACGGACTTGGCGGTCGAGCCGAGGAGGTCGCCGGTGGAGCCCGCGGCGTCGCCCGTGACCTTCTGGGCGGCCGGGGCAGCGGTCCTGCCGGTGCCGCCGACGGTCCTGCCCGCGGCCGGGACGGCCGTCCGCACGGTCTTGCTGCCGGCCTCGGTGGCCGCGCCGCTGGCCTGCTGGGAGGCGCCGTCGAGGGCGTTGCCGAGGCTCGCGCCGTCAAGGTTGGTCAGTCCACCCAGGTCAGCCGTCTGCGGCAGCCCGGCGGCCGAAGCGGCGCCGGCGCCCAGCAGGGGAGCCGCGGCCGCGCCGATCAGGAGGGCGGCACGGGCGATCCGACGCGAAAGGGGGAGGGACATAGTGCTCCTTTTACGGAGGGGGGAGGGGGCCTGTCCGCTGGCGGACGTGCTGACTACCGCTCCAGGAGCCCGAAAGTTGCGGTCGTTCGAGGTAAAGAGTTGGTAATGCGTCGCATAATAGTGCTCCGGCAAAAGCGGCCATTCCGGTCACGTCGAGAACGGGTGAAGAAACGTCACATCGCGGGCGCGGCAAGGGAATTGGCGACCGGTCGAGGGAATTGCCCGCCCTCGGGGTTCGGCGCGGTGGCCATGCCCCTGCGGGTGACGCGCCGCACTATTGCGCGACCGTGATCCGCACGTCTCCGTCGGCCCGCTCGGCCGCACTGGTGTCGGACTTCTGCCAGCCCTTGCCGGAATCGGCCGCGCGCCACTGCTTGTCCTGGAACGAGACCTTCTCGACCTTCAGGTCGGTGGAGTGCGCCACCGCCCACTGCGCCAACTCCCAGCCGCGGCGCTTCCCGTCCCCCTCCGCCGTGCCCCCGGCAGGGGCCGACGGCACCTGGACGGTCCGCTCGCGCGCCGTGCCGCCGCCGGCCCTGCCCTCGGCCGGGCGCGGGGCGACCTGCGGTCCGAACTCGCGGGCCAGCTGCTTGCGGACCTGCGCGGTGTCGCCCGTCGCGACGGCCTCGCCCGAGGCCCGGGTGCAGTTGAGCGCGCCGGGCTGCCGGCCGGTCAGCGCCGAGGTCAGCAGGGCCGCGTCCGTCTCGTGCTTCGCGTACGCCTGGGGGAAGCCGCTCTTCTGCACCCGCTGGGCGGCCACGGTCAGCGGCAGCCGCGAGTAGCCCTCGATCTTCACCAGCCCGTCGAAGAACTCGTTCGTGGCGTGCACCGGGTCCATGATCTGCTGCGGGGTGCCCCAGCCCTGCGAGGGCCGCTGCTGGAACAGGCCGAGCGAATCCCGGTCGCCGTGATCGAGATTGCGGAGCATCGACTCCTGCATCGACGTGGCCAGCGCTATCGTCAGCGCCCGCTCCGGCAGGCTCCTGGACGTCGCGACCGCGGCGATCGTCGAGGCGTTCGCCGCTTGCTGCGGTTCGAGGTCCAGGGTGTTGCCGTCCGCCTCGACCGTGCACCCGGCGTGCTGCGCGCGGTTCTCGACGACGTAGTAGGCGCCGTACCCGGCGATCCCGAGCAGGACGAGGCCCGCGACGGCCAGCCGGAGTCGGCGGCCGTGCCGGCGAGGGTGCCGCTCCGGGGTCGGCGAGGGCTCGGACATGACGCCCACCGTACCCAAACACCGCTCCGGAGCCTCGAACGTCTGCACCGGACGCGCACACGTCGCGGGCCGGCGGCGGTACCGCCGGTAGGGTCGGGGCCATGACCGCAAGCCCGCTCGACCTCAGCCAGGATGCCGCCGCCGTCACGGCGCAGCTCGTGGACATCCCCTCCGTCAGCCTCGCCGAGAAGGCGCTGGCCGACATCGTGGACGAGGCGCTGCGCGCCCTTCCGCACCTGACCGTGGACCGGGACGGGGACGCGGTGGTGGCGCGGACCCACCTGGGCCGCGCCGAGCGGGTGGTGCTCGCCGGGCACCTGGACACGGTGCCGATCGCGGACAACCTGCCCTCCCGGCTCGACGCCGACGGACTGCTGTGGGGCTGCGGCACCACCGACATGAAGTCCGGCCTCGCCGTCCAGTTGCGCCTCGCCGCGACCCTGCCGGAGCCCAACCGCGACCTCACCTTCGTCTTCTACGACGCCGAGGAGATCGCCGCCCAGTTCAACGGCCTCAAGCGGCTCGTGGAGAAGCACCCCGAGTGGCTGGCCGGCGACTTCGCGGTGCTCCTGGAGCCCACCGACGCCCAGGTGCACGGCGGCTGCCAGGGCACCCTGCGGGTCAGGGTGCAGACCACCGGCCGCCGGGCGCACTCCGCGCGCAGCTGGCTCGGTGAGAACGCCATCCACAAGGCCGCGCCGATCCTCGCCCGGCTGGCGGCGTACGAGCCCCGCCGGGTCGTCATCGACGGGCTGGTCTACCCCGAGGGCCTGAACGCGGTGATGATCGAGGGCGGGCACGCCGGGAATGTGATTCCCGACACGTGCGCGGTGATCGTCAACTACCGGTTCTCGCCCGATCAGACCGAGGCCGAGGCGCTCGCGCACGTCAACGAGGTCTTCGAGGGATTCGAGGTCGTGCCCACCGACAGCGCGCCCGGCGCGCTGCCCGGTCTCTCCCAGCCGGCCGCCGCCGCGTTCGTCGCGGCCATCGGAACCGAGCCCTTCGGCAAGGAATCCTGGACCGACGTGGCCCGCTTCTCCGCGCTGGGCATCCCGGCGGTGAACTACGGCCCCGGCAATCCCAAGCTGGCCCACACCCGCGAGGAGAACGTGTCGGTGGCCGCCGTCCTGGAGGCCGAGGAGCGGCTGCGGGCCTGGCTCACCGCCTGACGGCCCGGCCGGGGGCGGGGGCCCACGGGAACCGCGCGGGCCGTAATCGGCGTGATGTTCCCGCCATGGTGTGATCGGATGACCGATCGTGCGGGGGGAAAGAAGGCCGTTCCATGGGACTGACCAGTCCGCTGTTCTTCGTGGTGCTCATCGTCGCGGCCGTGGCGGCCGTGGCGGGGGCCGTGCTGCTCTGGGGACGCGTGCCCGGCCCCCGGCTGATCCGGCTGCCCGCCCGCGTCGGGATGATCGTGGTGTGCCAGCTGACGGCCGTCTTCGTGGTGATGGCCGGGGTGAACAACCAGTACGGCTTCTACGCCTCCTGGGACGACCTGCTGGGCGGCGGCAGCGGCAGCATGAACACCAACGCGAAGCACAAGGCGCCGCCGCCGGGACCGGCGCAGCTGACGGTGAAGTTCGACGCGTACGCGCAGGGGTTCCGCAAGGCGGACGTGCACGGCTCGAAGTCCGGCGCGTCGGGGGACGTCATGGTCTGGACGCCGCCGCAGTACGACAAGAAGGAGTACGCGAACACCCGCTTCCCGGTGATCGTGGTGCTGCACGGCCTGCCCGGCAGCCCGCGCAGCTTCCTGCGCGCGATGCGGCTCGGCCAGATCATGGAGCGCCAGATCGCCGAGGGCAAGGCCGAGCCCGCCATCCTCGTGCTGCCGACGATCACGCCGAAGGGCGCCAAGGCCGGCTGCACCGACGCGCCGAACCGGGGCAAGGGCGGCACCTGGCTCGCCCAGGACGTCCCCGACGTGGTCGCGCACAACTTCCGTACGCTGCCCGCCCCGAGCGGCTGGGCGGTGATGGGCATATCGACCGGCGGCTACTGCGCCGCGCGGCTCACCCTGGACTACCCCAAGCGGTACGTGGCGGGCGCCGCGCTGGCCCCCGACAACCCCGCCGAGGGCCCCCGCTCGCCGCTGTGGCTGGCGCACAACACCCAGCCGAACGTGGACCTCCTGGTGGGATCGAGCACGCAGGACCCCGAGAGCCCGCCGCGGTTCGCCGACTGGCTCGGGCACGCGGTCCACACGCCGACGACGGTCACCCCCATGCTGCTGGACACCGGTGGCCACAACTGGAAGACGTGGGGGCGGATGGTCCCTGAAGCGCTCACGTGGGTGAGCAGCCATCTGGAGGCGCCGCGCGTTGTGCCGCTGGCCAGCCCTGACGCACCGTGATGCGTCGTACGCTGCTCGCATGAGTACCGCACGCAGGGACACGGGCAACGCGCAGGAGGCGGCAGCGGCGGCCAACGAGGCGGCCGAGCGCTCTTCTCCGCAGGGACAGGGCTGGCCGGAGCGGCACACCGGACCGGTGGTCAGGCGGCGCGGCCAGGTACAGGCCGGCACCACCGACCAGCGGCTGCTGGACAGCCGCGACCCCGCGGAATGGGTGCACGGCGATCCCTGGCGGGTCATGCGCATCCAGTCCGAGTTCGTCGAGGGGTTCGGCACCCTGGCGGAACTCGGCCCCGCCGTCAGTGTGTTCGGCTCCGCCCGCACCCCCGTGGACTCCGTGGAGTACGCGGCGGGCCTCGAGATCGGCCGGGCGCTTGCCGAGGCCGGCTTCGCGGTGATCACCGGTGGCGGCCCCGGCGCGATGGAAGCCGCCAACAAGGGCGCGGGCGAGGCGGGCGGGGTGTCCGTCGGGCTCGGCATCGAGCTCCCCTTCGAGCAGGGCCTCAACCCCTATGTCGACATCGGCGTGAACTTCCGCTACTTCTTCGTGCGCAAGACGATGTTCGTGAAGTACGCGCGCGGGTTCGTCGTGCTCCCCGGCGGATTCGGCACCCTGGACGAGCTGTTCGAGGCGATCACCCTCGTCCAGACGAAGAAGGTCACCCGGTTCCCGATCGTCCTGTTCGGCACCGCGTACTGGAGCGGCCTCGTCGACTGGGTCCGCGGCACGCTCATCGAGGGCGGCAAGGCCTCGGCGGCCGACCTCGACCTGTTCCACCTGACCGACGACATCGGCGAGGCCGTGGCCCTGGTGACGAAGGAGAGCCAGGGCTGAGCCCGGTCTCGGACCGGCCCTACGCCAGCCCGCGGCGGGCGACCGCGGGCGGGCGGTGGCCCGCGATGGAGGCCACCATGTCGAGGACCTGGCGGGTCTCGGCGACCTCGTGGACGCGGTACACGCGGGCGCCGAGCCAGGCCGACACCGCGGTGGTCGCCAGTGTCCCGATCAGCCGCTCCCTGACCGGGCGGTCGAGCGTCTCGCCCACGAAGTCCTTGTTGGAGAGCGACACCAGCACCGGCCACCCGGTCTCCGTCATCTCCGGGAGCCGACGGGTCGCCTCCAGCGAGTGCCGGGTGTTCTTGCCGAAGTCGTGACCGGGGTCGATGAGGACGGCGTCGCGCCGCACCCCGAGCGCGACGGCCCGCTCCGCGAGGCCCACGGTGACCCGCAGGATGTCCGCCATGACGTCCTCGTACCCCGCCCGGTGCGGGCGGGTGCGCGGCTCGGCGCCGCCCGCGTGGGTGCAGACCAGCCCGACGTCGTGGCGGGCGGCCACCTCGGCCAGCTTCGGGTCGACGCCGCCCCAGGCGTCGTTCAGCAGATCCGCGCCGACCGCGCAGACCGCCTCGCCCACCTCGTGCCGCCAGGTGTCGACGCTGATCACGACGTCCGGGTGCCGCCGCCGCACCTCGGCGACGAAGGCGACCGTACGGCGGATCTCCTCCTCGGCGGAGACGTCCTCGCCGGGCCCGGCCTTGACGCCGCCGATGTCGATGATCGCGGCGCCCTCGGACACCGCCCGCTCCACGCGCAGCAGGGCCGGTTCATCGGTGAACGTGGCGCCCTGGTCGTAGAACGAATCGGGTGTCCGGTTCACGATCGCCATGATGAGGAGCTCGTCGTCGCCGAACTCCCGCCCGCCCAGCCGCAGCATCTGCGTGTGCCTCCCTGTAGGTCGCCTGCCGGCGACGATAGCCGCAAGGAGCCCGCGGGCCGCCGGCGGGAGGGCCCGGCGCGGGCCGGACATGGCACCATCGTGCAAACACATCGCGCGCCCCCGGGAGACGGTCTTGTTCTGGTTCATGCTCATCGCGCTGGTCGCGGTCGTCGCCGCAGTGGCACTGGCCGTACTCGGCGACGGCGGGACGCTCCGCGACGCGGATCCGGACCGGATCGACGACCGGCTGCCCGCCGACCGCCCGCTGGTCCGCTCCGACATCGACGCGCTGCGGCTGCCGGTGGCCATGCGCGGCTACCGCATGCTCGACGCGGACGAGGTACTCGACCGCCTCGCGGCGGAGCTCGCCGAGCGGGACGCGCGCATCGCGGACCTGGAGGCCACCCTGGCCGGCGCCCAGGCGACCGCCCTGGCCACGCCGTCGCTGCTGGACCCGCCGCTCTCGCTGTCGGTCCTGGACCAGCCGCCCCTGCGCCCGGACGCGCCGCCCTCGCTGCACAAGGAGCAGCCGGAGGACCACCCCCATGAGTGAGCGCTCGGCGATCACCGGCGACGACGGCCTGGCGCGCTGCCCGTGGGGGCTGTCGGCGCCGGAGTACGTGGAGTACCACGACGGCGAGTGGGGCCGCCCGGTGCACGGCGACGACGCGCTCTACGAGCGGCTGTGCCTGGAGGCGTTCCAGTCCGGGCTCTCCTGGATCACGATCCTGCGCCGCCGCGAGAACTTCCGCGCCGCCTTCGCGGACTTCTCCGTCAAGGCGGTCGCGGAGTTCACCGGGGAGGACCGGGCCCGGCTGCTCGCCGATCCCGGCATCATCCGCAACCGCGCCAAGATCGACGCGTGCCTCGCCAACGCCCACGTGGCCGCCGGCCTGGGCGCCGGCGGCCTCGACGAGCTGATCTGGTCCCACGCGCCGGACCCGGCGGGCCGGCCGGTGCCGCGCACGCTCGACGACGTGCCGGCGACCACGCCCGAGTCGGTGGCGCTCGCCAAGGACCTCAAGAAGGCCGGTTTCCGTTTCGTCGGGCCGACCACGGCCTACGCGATGATGCAGGCCTGCGGCCTGGTCGACGACCACCTGGCCGACTGCCACGTCAGGACGGGCGCCGGCGGACCTGGGGCGGTCAGCGGCCCAGGTAGCGCGGGGACTCCTTCTTGAGGAACGCCTCCACGGCGATCCGGTGGTCCTCGGACGCGCCCGCGACCGTCTGGAGCTCGTCCTCCTTTTCCAGCGTCTCCAGGAGCGAGTGGTCCGTCCCGTAGGCCAGCGACGCCTTGATCGCCGCGTACGCCACCGTCGGCCCCGCCGCGAGGCTCCGTGCCACCGCCAGGGCCTCCGCGGCCAGCTCGGCGGCCGGGACGACCTTGTTGGCGATTCCGAGCTCCAGGGCCTCCTGGGCGGTCACCTTGCGGGGGAAGAGCAGCAGCTCGGCGGCGCGGCCGTGGCCGATCAGCCGGGGGAGGGTCCACGACGCGCCCGAGTCCGCGGTCAGTGCCACTCCGGCGAAGGACGTGTTGAAACTCGCGGTGTCGGCGACCACCCGGTAGTCCGAGGCGAACGCCAGCCCCGCCCCGGCACCCGCGGCGACGCCGTTGATCCCCGCCACCACCGGTTTCGGCATCGTCGCGAGGGCGGTGACGATGGGGTTGTAGTGCTCGCGGACCGTCGACATCGTGGCGCCGGTGCCGGACTTGCGGTCCTCCATCAGCAGGCCGACATGCTCCTTGAGGTCCTGGCCGACGCAGAAGGCGCGCCCGGTCCCGGTCAGCAGAACCGCCCTGACCTGGGAGTCCGCCGCCGCGCCGCGGACGGCCTCGCGGAGTGCCACCTTGGTCTCGACGTTCAGGGCGTTCATGGCGTCGGGACGGTTCAAGGTGATGGTCGCGAGCCCGTCGCTCACCTCGTACAGCACGCTGTCGGACATGGATGATCCCCTTCGTCGCGGCTCCGGTCCTGGCCAGCATGCCGGACATCGCCACAGGCGAACATGTGACGTACGTCAAACATTCAACGGGGCGAATGCGGCACGGAACGGGAGCGCGGGGGTCGGGTATCGCGGGCTCGTCACCGAATTGGCCGGATTTGTGGGAGGGGTTTCTCGAACGGATGGGAACCGATGTTGGTCATCGGGTCGGGACATGCGGGATAATGGTCGAGAACCAATGTGTTCGAGTCCGAGCTGGTTTCAGGAAGGGGAACGAGCATGGCGGCCATGAAGCCGCGGACGGGTGATGGCCCGCTCGAGGTCACCAAGGAGGGGCGGAGCATCATCATGCGCGTTCCGCTCGAGGGCGGCGGACGGCTTGTTGTCGAGCTGACTCCTGACGAGGCGGATGCCCTCGGCGACGCGCTGAAGAAGGCCATCGCCTGACACGAGCGCGTTCCCGATAAACGTCACGGCCCCGGTTCCTGACCGTTCCAGGTCAGGAACCGGGGCCGCTGCCGTGTTCACAGGACGCTCGCCACGACGGCGGTGCGGGCCCCGGGCGGCTACTCGCCGCGGCGGACCGCGCACAGCAGGCCGTCGTCGGTGGGCAGCAGGACCGGTGCGAACGCCCGGCTGTCCCGGACCGCGCGCATCAGCTCGCGCAGCCTCACGGCCTCGGCGTCCTGGTGTGCCGCGTCCAGGGTGCGGCCCTGGGCGAAGGTCCCCTCGAAACAGACCAGTCCGCCCGGACGCAGTAGGCGCAACGATTCGTCGAGGTAGTCCAGGTACTCCAGACGGTCCCCGTCGCAGAAGACGAGGTCGTAGCCGCCGTCCGCCAGGCGCGGCAGGACCTCCAGTGCGCGGCCGGGGATGAACCGGGCGCGGTTGGCGGCGAAGCCGGCGTCGCGGTAGGCCTCGCGGGCCAGTTGCTGGCGGTCGGGTTCCGAATCGACGGTGGTCAGCACTCCGTCCGGCCGCATCCCGAGCAGCAGGTGGATACCGGACACGCCGGTGCCCGTGCCGATCTCGACGACGGCCTTGGCGTCCGAGGCCGCGGCCAGCAGCCGCAGTGTCGCGCCGGTTCCGGGGGACACAGGGCGCAGACCGGACTCGTGGGCGCGGCGCCGGGCTCGTATCAGGGCGTCGTCTTCGGCGACGAAGGCGTCGGCGAACGCCCAGCTCGCCTGCCGGTTGCCGGTAATGGCCCTCTCCCTGTCCCCGTCGGTGATGCGGCCCGCCCGGCGACTGTATCCGCCCCCAGCTACCGCTGGGTGGTGCCCCCAGGCCCGGGAACCCGTTGAGGAGATTACGCGTTAGTAGGGCGGGACCGAGAACGTGCGGTACGCGGGAAGTGCCTCCGTGCAGCCGTCCGGACCAGGTCCCCGGCGAGACAGCGCACTTATCCGGAGCTAACGGGCGAGGTGGATATGGTAGTGGCTCTACTGGAGACCACCAGAGCCGACAGGGGAGGTGCGGCTGCGGCCGGTGATCGGGGCGTGCTTTGGCATATTCCCAGGTCTTCCGGACAGCCGAAATCCGTGACCAACACTGCTGACCGTTCACGCAATGACGTACCCGCCAACGCGACGTTCGCCAACGACGGGGAGAACCAGGCGTGGACGCCTCCTTCCTGGGAGGAGATCGTCAGCACGCACAGTGCCCGCGTCTACCGCCTGGCGTACCGCCTGACGGGCAACCAGCACGATGCCGAGGATCTTACCCAAGAGGTCTTCGTCCGTGTCTTCCGTTCCCTGTCCACGTACACGCCCGGCACCTTCGAGGGCTGGCTGCACCGCATCACCACCAATCTCTTCCTGGACATGGTGCGGCGACGTCAGCGAATCAGGTTCGACGCGCTCGGCGACGACGCGGCGGAGCGGCTCCCGAGCCGCGAGCCGTCCCCCGCACAGCACTTCAACGACACGCACTTCGACGCGGACGTCCAGCAAGCCCTGGACACCCTCGCGCCGGAGTTCCGTGCCGCGGTCGTGCTCTGTGACATCGAGGGGTTGTCGTACGAGGAGATCGCCGCCACCCTCGGCGTGAAGCTCGGCACGGTCCGGAGTCGGATCCACCGCGGTCGTTCCCACCTGCGCAAGGCCCTTGAGCACCGTTCCCCCGCGGCCCGTCCGGGTCGCGCGCTGGCCGCCGCCATTCCGAAACCGGGCCTGGAGGGCGGGAGAACGTGAGCAGTAGCGGTACCGGCCAGCAACACGTCGCATGTGCCGAGCAGCATCTCGGCGACCGGCTCGCCGCGTTCGTCGACGGCGAGTTGCCCGACGACACCCGGGACCGGGTGCTCGCGCATCTGGTGACGTGTCCCCAGTGCAAGACAGCCGCCGATGAACAGCGCCGGCTGAAGAAGGTCGTGGCGACCACGGCCCCGCCGGCCCTGTCCGCAGGCCTGCTGGCCCGGCTCCAGGGTCTGCCGGGTGGTGGTGACGACGACGGAAGAGGCCCGTTCGACGGCGGCCTCTTCGGCGGTGGTGACGTCTTCGGGCAGAGCACGGCGGAGGACTTCTCCTTCCTGTCCCCGGGACCCGACCTCACCGCACCGACCGATGTGCGCTCCCGCGGCTTCCGGATCCATGAGGTCGAGCGGTCCGCGTCCGGGCCCGGTCCGGCCTCGCGCGGCCGGCGGTTCGCCTTCGCGGCGGCCGGCGCGTTCTCCATGGCGGCCATCGCGCTCGGCGGAGCGCTCCCGATGGACGCGGCGATGGACAGCGGCGCCCGACCCGAGGAGCAGGGCCCCGCGGTCGCCCCGCTCGGCGTCGCCGACCCGGTCGTCGACCTCAAGCCGCTGCGGAACGACCTGGTGAGCTCGGCGCAGGACCGCTATCTCCGGCACCCCCCGCTGACGAGCGTGACCCCGGCCTCGGTGACCCGTCAGCTGACGGCGCCCCTGGCGGTCACCGCTTTCGCATCGGCCGCGCCGTCGACCCCGGCGGCCACTCCCGGACCTGCCGCCCACCGCTGACCCGCACGGGCACTCCTGACGGGTACGGCTGACGCCATCCGGCCGCGTGGCACTTGCGGACATCCGCACACCGCCCGCAGGCTCGAAGGATGAGCGATGAGGCCGACCGGCCGCAGTGGTGGAGTCACCCGGGCGGCCCGGTGCCCGGCGCGAGTGGTGCGGCGGCGCCAGGACCCGCCGCGGGCGAGGCGTTCCCCGACCCGTACCTGCAGAACCGCATGCCCGGCGGCCACCCCGGACCCGCTCCCCGCGAGCCGGTTCGTCCCCGTGGCGGCCGGGCGGCCCCGCTGATCGCGGGTGCGGCGCTGATCGCGCTGCTCGCCGGCGGGATCGGCGGAGCGGCCGGCGTCTACGCCGAGCGGCACAGCGCCCAGCCGAGCGAACCGGTGACGCTGCCCCAGGCCTCCGAGGTCATTGCCGACCGCGCGAGCGACAGCGTCGCGGGGATCGCGGCCCGGACGCTGCCGGGCGTCGTCTACATCCATGTGAAGGGCTCCGCGGGCGAGGACACCGGCACCGGGTTCGTGCTGGACACCAAGGGCCACATCATCACCAACAACCATGTCGTCGCCTCCGCCGGCAAGGGCGCTGACATAGAGGTCACCTTCACCGGCGGTCAGCGGAGCAAGGCGAAGGTGGTCGGCGTGGACAGCGGCTACGACCTCGCGGTCGTCGAGGTCAGCGGGGTGTCGGGACTGCGGCCGCTCGTCTTCGGCAACTCCGACTCGGTGCGCGTCGGTGATCCGGTCGTCGCCATCGGCGCCCCGTACGGCCTCGAGGGCACCGTCACCGCCGGCATCATCAGCGCCACCCGCCGGCCCGTCACCGCCGCCGGCAGCACCGACGCCACCGACGTCAGCTACGTGGACGCGCTGCAGACCGACGCACCGATCAACCCCGGCAACTCCGGGGGCCCGCTCGTCGACGGGCAGGGGAAGGTGATCGGCATCAACAGCGCGATCCGGGCGGCCGACGACGGCGGCCCGGCGGGCGGCCAGGGCGGCAGCATCGGGCTCGGCTTCGCGATCCCGGCCAACCAGGCCAAGCGGGTCGCCGAGGAACTGATCAACACGGGGAAGGCCACCCATCCGGTGATCGGGGTGAGCGTCGACATGGCCTACGAGGGGGACGGCGCCCAGGTCGGCGGCAAGGCGGACACCGCCGCCGTGGCCCCCGGTGGTCCGGGCGACCGGGCCGGCATCAAGGCCGGCGACGTCATCACGGCGGTCGACGGGGAGCGGGTGCACCGCGGCGAGGAGCTGATCGTCAAGATCCGCAGCCACCGGCCGGGTGACCGCCTCACCCTCACCCTGCTGCGTGCCGGATCGGAACGTACGGTCGAGCTGACCTTGGGTTCGGCCACCGGGGACTGACCCTTTACCTGGTGGCGACGTACTGTTGGCCCAAGCCACTCCCGCGCTGACCGCGCGGCCGGGTACGGTAAGCGGACCCGGACCCTGCCCACCCGGCTGTGGACGTCCCAAGGAGCTGCAAGGTGTTCTTCGACATAGGCCCGATGGAGATGATCGCGCTCGTCATCCTTGCGGTGCTCGTCTTCGGCCCGGACAAGCTGCCGAAGGTCATCCAGGACACGATGTCGTTCATCCGAAAGGTGCGGGCCTTCTCGGACAGCGCCAAGGAGGACATCCGCAAGGAGCTGGGCCCCGAGTTCAAGGACTTCGAGTTCGAGGACCTGAACCCGAAGACGTACATCCGCAAGAACATCCTGGAGAACGAGGAGCTCGGTCTCCAGGACCTGCGCAACGGATTCGACTTCCGCAAGGAGATGGCCGAGGTCACCGATGCCGTGAACGGCACCGACACCACGGCCGCGGCCGCCTCCGCGGGTGCCGCGGGTGCCGCGAGCGCCCCCACAAGCACTCCGGACCGGCTCCGCAAGCGCGAGGCGCTGGACAAGGACGAGCCCCCGCCGTTCGATTCCGACGCGACCTGAGTCAACCCGTTTGTCCCGATCCACCCCTTGGGGTGGCTATTCTCCATGTGTTCGCCATCACCGTGCGCCGTTTTGGCCCCCGGGCCCGGCTCCGGTCCGGCAAGATGGCGAGTCGCCCAAAAGGGCATGGAGGAGGCGCCACCCCGATGGAGACGAAGACCGGCACAGCGGATCGAGCGGTCGACGGCTACTTGATGGCCGACTTCCCGTGGTACGGGCTGGACGAGGCGTTCACCGGACGCCGCTGGCTCACCGCGGTGGGCACCAGCGCGGACGGAACCGTGGAGCACGGCTCGATAGGGCATGGCGATGAACCGTCCATCAAGGCGGAGACCACCGACCCCGACGCCCAGCGCTTCGCCGTGGTCGTCACGGTCGCCCGGCGTCCCGGCCGCCGCAGCGCGGACGGCACCGGCGTACTGGAGGCCACCTCGGTGTCCTCCGCGGCCTGGCTGGCGGGCTCAGGCCTGCTGTCCTGCACCTGGCCGACCCACATGGAGCGCGCCCTGCGCCAGGACTGGCTCGACCAGCAGATCGCGACCGCCTGGGATCTGGCCGACGACCTGGGCGGCCCCCACTGGTCGACCCTGACGCTCCCGGTGGACGGCGAGCCCACCGCGTTCCACTACCGGGAGTCGGAGTACGGCTGGGTCCTGGCGGGCTCCGCGCGCGGCGCCCACCTGGGCGCGTACGGGCGCGGCATGAGCGCCTACGGCCTGGGGCTGGCCGTGGTGAAGGACGTCACGACGTACGACGGCTGAGCGTGCACATGACGGTGCCCCCGACCGCCCTGCGGCCGGGGGCACCGTCATGTGCTCAGAACTTGTTGCGCGGGGTGATCCCCAGTGACATGCCCGCCAGGCCGCGGGCCCGGCCGCCGAGCTTGCCCGCGATCGACTTCAGGGCGAGCGCCGCGGCGGAGTCCGGGTGGCTCAGGACGACCGGACGGCCGTCGTCGCCGCCCTCGCGCAGCCGCACGTCGATCGGGATCTGGCCCAGCACCGGCACCGTCGCGCCCGTGGTCCTGGTCAGGCCCTCGGCGACCCGCTCGCCGCCACCGCTGCCGAAGACGTCGACGATCTCGTCGCAGTGCGGGCACGGCATCCCGGACATGTTCTCCACGACGCCGACGATCTTCTGGTGGGTCTGCACCGCGATGGAACCGGCGCGCTCCGCGACCTCGGCCGCCGCCTGCTGAGGCGTCGTCACCACGAGGATCTCGGCGTTCGGCACGAGCTGCGCGACGGAGATCGCGATGTCGCCGGTGCCCGGCGGCAGGTCCAGCAGCAGGACGTCCAGGTCGCCCCAGTACACGTCGGCGAGGAACTGCTGCAGCGCACGGTGCAGCATCGGTCCGCGCCACACCACGGGCGCGTTGCCCGGGGTGAACATGCCGATGGAGATGACCTTCACGCCGTGCGACGACGGCGGCATGATCATGTTCTCGACCTGCGTCGGCCGGCCCTCGACCCCGAGCATGCGCGGTACCGAGTGGCCGTAGATGTCCGCGTCCACGACGCCGACCTTGAGGCCGTCGGCGGCCATCGCCGCCGCCAGGTTCACCGTCACCGAGGACTTGCCGACGCCGCCCTTGCCGGAGGCGACCGCGTAGACCCGGGTCAGCGAGCCGGGCTGGGCGAAGGGCACCTCGCGCTCGGCGGTGCCGCCGCGCAGGGCGCCGGCGAGCTCCTTGCGCTGCTCGTCGCTCATGACGTCGAGTTCGACGGTGACACCGGTGACGCCCGGGACGCCCTCGACGGCCGTGGTGACGTTCGTGGTGATGGTCTCGCGCATCGGACAGCCCGACACCGTCAGGTAGACGGCGACCTTCACGGTCCCGTCGTCCGCGATGTCCACGGATTTGACCATGCCCAGATCAGTGATCGGCTTGTGGATCTCCGGGTCGTTCACCGTCGCGAGCGCCGCGCGCACGGCGTCGGCGGTCGGAGCGGATCCGTGTGTGTCGGTAGCCATACGGTCGATGGTACGGCGCTTACCGGTCTGTTCCGCCGTCGCCTTCGTCACGCCGCTCCTCGAGCTCCTTCAGCAGATCCTGGAGCTCGGAACGGATCCAGTCGCGGGTGGCGACCTCCCCGAGATTCATCCGCAGCGACGCCACCTCCCGCGTCAGGTACTCGGTGTCGGCGATGCTGCGCTCGTTCTGCTTGCGGTCCTGCTCGTGGGTGACGCGGTCGCGGTCGTCCTGCCGGTTCTGCGCGAGCAGGATCAGCGGGGCCGCGTACGACGCCTGGAGCGAGAGCATCAGCGTCAGGAAGATGAACGGGTACCGGTCCCAGCGCATCGAGTCCGGGGCGAAGATGTTCCACAGCACCCACAGGATGATGAGGACGGTCATCCAGACGATGAAGCGCCCGGTGCCCAGGAAGCGCGCGATGCGCTCCGAGAACCGGCCGAACTCCTCCGGGTCGTAGGCCGGCAGCAGCCGCCGCCGGGTGGGACGGGGCTGGTCCAGGCGCACCCGCGGCCGCGGCGGGCTGCCGGAGCCGGCCGAGGACTTCGCGCGCTCGCGCTCCACGTCAGCGGGCATCGTCGGGCCCGCTCTCGTCCGCGCGCGTGTCGCCCACGTGGTAGGCGGCCGTGGCACCGTGCAGGTCGGTCTCGCGCCAGTCGTCGGGCAGCAGATGGTCCAGCACGTCGTCGACCGTCACCGCGCCGAGCAGCGATCCGCTCTCGTCCACGACGGGCGCCGAGATCAGGTTGTACGTGGCGAGGTAGCTGGTCACCGCGGACAGCGGGGTGCCGGGCGGCAGCGGCAGCAGGTCGGTGTCGACGATGGAGCCGACGAGGGTGAACGGCGGGTCGCGCAGCAGCCGCTGGAAGTGCACCAGGCCCAGGTACTTGCCGGTCGGGGTCTCGTCGGGCGGGCGGCACACATAGACCTGGGCGGCGAGCGCGGGGGAGAGGTCCGGGTTGCGGACCCGGGCGAGCGCGTCGGCGATCGTCGCGTCCGGCCGCAGCACGATGGGCTCGGTCGTCATCAGACCGCCGGCCGTACGCTCCTCGTAGGAGAGCAGCCGCCGCACATCGGCCGCGTCCTGCGGCTGCATCAGCGTCAGCAGGCGCTCCTGGTCGACCTCCGGGAGCTCGGAGAGCAGGTCGGCCGCGTCGTCCGGGTCCATCGCCTCCAGGACGTCGGCGGCGCGCTCCTCCTTGAGCTTGCCGAGGATCTCGACCTGGTCGTCGTCCGGCAGCTCCTCCAGGACGTCGGCGAGCCGGTCGTCGTCCAGGGCGGCGGCGACCTCGCCGCGGCGCTTGGGCGACAGGTGGTGCAGGACGTTCGCGAGGTCGGCGGGGCGCAGCCGCTCGAAGGTGGCGAGCAGGTTCTCGGCGCCCTGCCCGTGCTCCTCCAGCGAGAAGCCGGTCACGGCCGACCAGTCCAGGGTCAGGGTTTCCCCGCGCCGGCGAAGGGCGCCGCCCTTGCCGCGGCGGACGAAGACCTTGTCGATCTCCCATTCACGGCGGGCCGGCAGCTGCACCATCGAGATGTCCAGCACGGTCACCTCCTCGCCGGTCGCGACGATCTTGACCCGTCGGTCGAGCAGTTCGCCGAGGACGAGGGTCTCGGTCGGCCGCTGCTCGAAGCGCCGCATGTTCACGACGCCGGTGGTGATCACCTGCCCGGACTCGACGCCCGTCACCCGGGTCATCGGCAGGAAGATCCGCCGCCGGCTGACCACCTCGACGACCAGCCCCAGCACCCGCGGCGGCTTCCCGCCGACCCGCAGCATCACCACGAGGTCCCGGACCCGGCCGACCTGGTCGCCGCCCGGGTCGAAGACCGCGACGCCCGAGATGTGCGAGATGAACACGCGCGGGGCACCTGCGGCCATGCGGTGCCTCCTGGCGTCGTGCCGGTCACGGTTCGTCGCTGTCAGGCTAACCCGCCGGGATCTTGGCTGCCGCACGGTGCTGCTCCGCGCTGCCGCGCACCGGTGCGCGTCGCTCCGCGCGAGGGCGACGCGAAGGTGACGGGGAGGCCGGAGGGTGCCGTCCGGCGCGGAACGGTTCGGTCCGGGTCTCGGCAGGGAGCTGTACGCTGCGGTAGCTTCGGGTCCCCCACCCCCGTTCCCCTGCCGCTGGAGGAAGAGAAGACGTGTTTCCCGGCCGCCGATCCGCTGTCCTCGTCGGGGCGCTGTGCGCCGGACTGGCGCTCGCCGGCTGCGGCGGCGGCGGCGATCCGGACGCGGGAACGAACGGGGTCGCCAAGCTGCCCCCCAAGACGATCGAGCAGCGGGCCCGCGACGCCGCCGCGGCGGCGCCGACCGTACGGCTCTCCGGCACCGTGGTCAGCAAGGGGAAGACGTACAAGCTCGACATGCGGCTGCGCGCCAACGGCGGCGTCGGGGACGTCACGACGCAGAGCAGCACGTTCCAGCTGCTGCGGGTCGGCGCCGACCTGTACCTGAAGGCGGGCGCCGACTTCTACGGCGACGCCGGGGCCGGCAAGGACAGCCAGGCCGCCGCGGCGAAGCTGAAGGACAAGTACGTCAAGGTGCCGGCCGGTGACTCCGCCTACCAGCAGTTCAGCGGCTTCACGGACAAGAAGGTGCTGCTCGACGCGCTCTTCGCGCTCAACGGCGAGCTGTCCACCGGCGACCACCGCAAGGTCAACGGCGTCCGCACCATCGCCCTCGCCGCGGACGGCGGGGGAGGCGGCACCCTCGACGTGTCGCTCGAAGGCAGCCCCTACCCGCTGCGGTACGAGCGGGCGGGCGGCTCCGGCACCCTGACCATGGCCGACTGGGGCAAGGACTTCGCCCTCGCGGCGCCGGACCCCGCGCATGTCGTCGACTACGGCAAGTCCGTGACGGGCACCTCGGGCGGCTGACACCGCCCGGTCCGTACGGGTCGTGCCGTCAGGCGCGCTTCTTGCGGCGCGCCAGCAGCCGCGGCAGCGCCTCCGGCATCGGCTGCCGGGTCGTGGCGGGGGAGGGGACGGGACCGGCGGCGCCCGAGCCGTCCGGCATGGCGCCGGGCTGCTCGCCCGGCGGTCCCGACGGTACGAGCCGCAGCACCTGGCACTCCCGCGCCCAGCGGGCGGTCATCGTCTCCGCGTCCGGCGCGTTCAGCCGCTTGCCCTTGAGCTCCTCGACGGCGGCGGTCCACTCGTCGCTGTCGGGGGCGAGCACGGAGACGGCGGCGGGCCACGCGACCAGCCGGCCGCCCTTGTCCTTGCTGCGCACCGTCACGACCGCGGTGCCGCCGTCGGCCAGCCCGCCCAGCGGCTGCTCTCCGGGGCCGCCGCCGACGACGCACATCGCGCCGTCCACCCACGCGTGCCACACCGCCTGCGGCGGGCGGCCGGTCGGGGCCTGGACCCAGACCAGGCCGGACTTCTTGGTGGCCTCCTCGACGAGGGCCGTCTGTTCGGCGGTTTCCGTCATGGGGCTCACCTTATGGGGTGAGCCCTTCCGGGCGGGGCCCCTCCCGGCGTCCCGTGCGGGCCCTCCAGCGCGGTCCGAGCGTCGGACGACAGGAGCATGCTCTTGTCACGGGCCTTACGCTGGTCGATGACCCTTCCGACCGAGGAGAACCCGTGTCCGCCGAGCCGCGCACCGTCGCCCCGCCTGCCGCCGTGTCACCCGCGGCAGCCGTCGCGCACCGGCCGCTGGACCTCACGCTGCTGGCCGTCGCCATCGCCGGCGTCTCGTTCTCCGCCCCGCTGATCGCGGCGACCGCCGCCCCGGCGCTGGCCATCGCGTTCTGGCGGAACGCGATGGCGATAGGGGTGCTCACCCCGTTCGTGCTCCGCCACAACCTCGGCGAACTGCGCCGGATGGGCCGCCGCTCGCTGCTGTTGTCGGTGGCGGCGGGCGCGACCCTCGCGCTGCACTTCGGCCTGTGGCTGCCGAGCCTGTCGATGACGTCGGTCGCCACCTCGACCGCGCTGTGCACCACGACCCCGATCTGGACCACGATCATCCTGCGGATGCGCGGCCACCGGCCGCCCCGCCTGGTCTGGGCGGGCACGCTGCTGGCTGTGGTCGGCGTCGTCATCCTGACCGGCATCGACATGTCGACCGACACCCGCGCGCTGGGCGGCGACGCGCTCGCGCTGGGCGCGGGCATGGCGGCGGCCGCGTACGTGCTGCTGGGCGCCGAGGTCCGCAGGAGCGCCAGCACCACCGCGTACACCTACATCTGCTACTCGACGACCGCGGCGGCGCTGCTCGTGGCGTGCCTGGTCTCCGGCGCCTCGCTGGGCGGGTACAGCGGGGAGACGTGGCTCCAGCTCGTCGCGCTCACGGTCGCCGCGCAACTGCTGGGCCACTCGCTGCTGAACCGGGTGGTGCACGGCCTCGGCCCGTCCACCACCTCGACGGCGATCCTCCTGGAGACACCGGGCGCGGCCCTCATCGCGGCGCTCTGGCTGGGCCAGACGCCCCCGGCCATGGCCTACCCGGCCCTGGGCGTCATCCTCGCCGGCCTGGCCCTGGTCATCCTCGCGGACCGCCGTCCCCCACCCGGCCCGGCCGGCGTCTGAGGCCACGTCGGGCCGGCTACAGCCAGCCGTTGCGCCGGAATCCGCGGTGGATGCTGAAACAGATGGCGACGGTCGCGCACAGCACCATGGGGTACCCGTACCTCCAGTGCAGCTCCGGCATGTGATCGAAGTTCATCCCGTACACGCCGGTGATCATCGTCGGGACGGCGAGGATCGCCGCCCATGCGGTGATCTTGCGCATGTCCTCGTTCTGCGCGACGGTCGCCTGCGCCAGGTTCGCCTGGAGGATCGAGTTGAGCAGGTCGTCGAAGCCGACCACCTGCTCGTGGACGCGCGCCACGTGGTCGGCGACGTCACGGAAGTACTTCTGGATCTCCGGGTCGATCAGCCGCATCGGCCGCTCGCTGAGCAGCTGCATCGGCCGCAGCAGCGGCGAGACCGCCCGCTTGAACTCCAGCACCTCGCGCTTGAGCTGGTAGATCCGGCCGGCGTCGCCACCGCGCGCGGACTTGCCCTGCGCGGCGGAGAACACGTCGATCTCCACGTCGTCGATGTCGTCCTGCACCGCCTCGGTGACGGCGAGGTAGTCGTCGACCACCTGGTCGGCGATGGCGTGCAGCACCGCCGAGGGGCCCTTGGCGAGCAGCTCGGGGTCCTCCTCCAGCCGGTGCCGCAGCGCGCGCAGCGAGCCGTGGCCGCCGTGCCGGACGGTGATGACGAAGTGCCGGCCGGTGAAGACCATGACCTCGCCGCTCTCCACCACCTCGCTGGTCGCGGTGAGTTCGGTGTGCTCGACGTACCTGATGGTCTTGAAGACGGTGAACAGGATGTCGTCGTAGCGCTCCAGCTTGGGGCGCTGGTGGGCGTGGACCGCGTCCTCGACGGCCAGCGGGTGCAGCCCGAACACCTCGGCGATGCCGGCGAACTCCTGCTCCGTGGGCTCGTGCAGCCCGATCCAGACGAACCCCTCGCTGCGGCTGCCGCTGCGCACCTTCTCCAGGGCGGCGGCGGGGTCGATGTGGTCGCTGCAGCGGGCGCCGTCACGGTAGACGGCGCAGTCCACGACCGCGCTCGTCGCGCTGGGCGTACGGGTCGCGCCGTAGTCGTATGAAACGGCGCTCTTGCGCAGGGAGGGACGGACCACTGCACGCAGGTCACGGATCATCGACATGGCAAGCTCCTTCACGGACTGGCCGACGGCACGGAGGCCGCACTGAAATGCTGATCAAGGCAGGGTGATCACAAGGCAGTTCAGGGCGCTCTTCCGGCGCGGTGCCCGCGGCAGGCGTTGATCCAGGGAGGAAGTCGGAACTCTGGGACTTCCGTGTTTCCCGGCGACAGTGCCGGGTATGGAACGCGAGGGTTCAGCCGGCGAGGCGGCGGAAGGAAGAGCGGGCAGGACTGCACGGTCGACTATGATCCATGTCAACCCCACCTCCTCCGGCCGATCCCCGCTGAGGGATGACGTGTACCCATGGCAACGCCGGACTTCACGGCGGCCAACGCCCCACCTTAGCAAGCGCCTGGAGCGCTCCTGCCCGGCTTTGCCTCTTCCATACGCTTCCCTACGTTTCCCCTACCTGCCGCGGGCGCGGCGGACCTATGCTCCGCGGTATGGGCGATCTTCTTCAGCTGGTCGAGGCGCGACTGCACTCGACGTTCGGTGAGCGGCACAGCAGGGCGGCGGTGACCTTCCTCGGCACCGACCGCATCGAGGTGCTGCGCTTCGTCGACGGTGACGTGCTGCGCTACGCGACGCTCGGGATGTCGCGTCAGCCGATGAGTGATCCCCTGGCCACCGTCGCCGACCCGCTGCGCGGCCCGCGCGCCGAACTGGTGCTGTCGGTACGGTCCGGGCTCGCCCCCGTCGACCAGGTGCTGCGACCGCTCGCGGTACTCGCCGCCTCGCCCCAGGTCGAGGGTGTCGTGGTGGCGCCCGGCGCCTCGCTGGACGTCGGCGGGCCGTTGTGGACCGGCGCGCCGTTCTCCGCCGTGCTGGTCGCGGAGTCGGGCGGCCTGATCGAGGACCTCGCCCTGGAGGACCCGTTGGACCCGGTCCGGTTCTTCCCCGTGCTCCCCATGACCCAGAACGAAGCGGCCTGGAAGCGCGTCCACGGCGGCGCCGCGCTGCAGGAGCGCTGGCTGAAGTACGGCACGGACCTGCGCGACCCGCTGCGGGCGTCGGTACCGCTCACCGACTGATCCCCGGGCGCCCGTCGCGGGGTGCCCGCCGTTCGTCCGGCTGATCTCTCGACGCCGGACGGGTGATCGTCCTTGACGCGGGCACGTCGCGGGAGGACCGTTGGGCCCTATGAGGGGCGAACCCAGTTGCCCGAAGTGCGGTGGCCGGGTGCGAGCGCCCGGCCTCTTCTCCGATGCCTGGCAGTGCGGAGTGCACGGAACCGTGTATCCGCTGCAGCCGGTGGTTCCGCCGAGCGTCGAGGCGCTCGGGGTGGTGGTGCACCGCGCGCAGGTGCCGGTGTGGATGCCCTGGCCGCTGCCGGTCGGCTGGCTCTTCTCCGGCGTGGCCTCCGCTGGCGACGACCGCAGCGGCGGGCGGGCGACCGCCGTGGCCTGCTCCGGTCCCGGCCCGCTCGGCGGTCCCGGCGAGCTGCTGCTGATCGCCGAGGAGCTGGGCGTGGGGCTGGGGGCGCGCTACGCGGGCATCCCCGGACCCGATCCCGGCCCTTCGATGTGCGTGGACCAGTCACCGCACACCAAGGTGCTGGCCGCGGGCCGGCCCAGCCCGCTGTGGCACGTGAAGGACGCGCCCGGCGACCGGGCGGTCTTCGCGGGGGAGGCGCTCGGGCTGTGGCTCTGGGCGATCGTGTGGCCCGAGCAGACCGGGTTGATGATGTACGACGAGCTGGTGCTCACCGATCTGCGGGACGCGGGGGCGGAGATCGACCTGCTGTCGTGCGGCGCCCTGTCACCCCGGCTGCTCTCCTGAGATTCGCAGGTTCCCCGGCCCGCTATCCTTATTTTCCGAAAGCCTGTGCCGTCCACCACCTGTCGCCGTTGGGAGCTGAGCCGCCGTGCGTATCGACCTGCACACCCACTCGACGGCCTCCGACGGTACGGACACCCCCGCCGAGCTGGTGCGCAACGCCGCGGCCGCGGGTCTCGACGTCGTGGCGCTCACCGACCACGACACGGTCGGCGGCCATGACGAGGCCGCGAAGGCGCTGTACAACCTCGGGTCGTCACTGACGCTGGTGACCGGCGCGGAGCTCTCCTGCAAGGTCGACGGCATCAGCATGCACATGCTGGCGTACCTCTTCGACCCCGCGGAGCCCGAGCTGTTCCGGGAGCGCGAACTCGTCCGTGACGACCGGGTGCCGCGTGCGCGGGCCATGGTCGGCAAGCTCCAGGAGCTCGGCGTCCCGGTCACCTGGGAGCAGGTCGCCGCGATCGCCGGTGACGGCTCCGTGGGCCGGCCGCACATCGCGACCGCGCTCGTCGACCTCGGTGTCGTGGACAGCGTCTCGGACGCGTTCACCGAGCGGTGGCTGGCCAACGACGGCCGCGCGCACGTCGAGAAGCACGAGTTCGACCCCTTCGACGCCGTACGCCTGGTCAAGGCGGCCGGCGGCGTCACCGTCTTCGCGCACCCGGGCGCCCACAAGCGCGGCGAGACCGTTCCGGAGAGCGTCATAGCCGCGCTGGCGGATGCGGGACTCGACGGCATCGAGGTGGACCACATGGACCACGACGAGGCCACCCGGGCCCGGCTGCGCGGCTTCGCCGCCGAGACCGGGCTGCTCGCCACCGGCTCCAGCGACTACCACGGCAGCCGCAAGACCTGCCGGCTCGGGGAGTGGGTCACCGACCCCGAGGTGTACCGGGAGATCGCGCGCCGGGCGACCGGCGCCGTTCCGATCAGCGCCGTCTGACGCCCTTCCCGCCTTCTGGCGGGCCTCGACGCCCGGCGTCCTGTTCGTTCTGCCGGACCGACCATCTCTGAAAGCCCCCACTGAACATGCTCGACGTCACCCTCTTCGGGTCGGTCTTCGTCACGCTCTTCGTGATCATGGACCCGCCCGGGATCACCCCGATCTTCCTCGCACTGACCTCCGGGCGCGCCACCAAGGTGCAGCGGCGGATGGCCTGGCAGGCGGCTTCCGTCGCCTTCGGCGTCATCACCGTCTTCGGCCTGTTCGGCCATCAGATCCTGGACTACCTGCACGTCTCCGTCCCCGCGCTGCGGATCGCCGGCGGTCTGCTGCTGCTGCTCATCGCGCTCGACCTGCTCACCGGCAAGATGGACGAGCCGACCCAGACCAAGGACGTCAACGTCGCGCTGGTACCGCTGGGGATGCCGCTGCTCGCCGGGCCCGGTGCGATCGTCACGGTGATCCTGGCGGTGCAGAACGCCCACGGCTTCGGCCAGCAGGCGTCGGTGTGGCTGGCGATCGCCGCCATGCACGTCGTGCTGTGGCTGGTCATGCGCTACTCGCTGGCGATCATCCGGCTCATCAAGGAGGGCGGTGTGGTGCTGGTGACCCGGCTCTCCGGGATGCTGCTCTCGGCCATCGCCGTTCAGCAGGTGGCCAACGGGGTGCTGGGGTTCGTGCACGGCGAGGGCTGACCCGGTCCGGTGCGCGCAGACGCAAAAGCGCCCCTGTACGTCCTTCGTACAGGGGCGCCGTCGTCGAATGCTGTCCTAGATCGCCGGGCGGATGTAGATCCGCTGGCCGATGGCCGCGGCCTGCTGGACGATCTTGTTGACGGCGGCGGCGTCCACGACTGTGCTGTCCACAGCGGTGCCGTTCCGGTCGTCGAGTCGCATGATCTCGAAGCGCATGGTGCTTCTCCCTTCGTCGCACTGTCCATGAGTAGTCAACGAACCCCCTCGGTAAAACATTCCCTACGCTAATGAAAACTTTTCCGAGCCTAAGTACTCGTGAGTACGGGACAATGGCGGACCTATGGACAACGACAACGCGCTGGCCGCCATGGCCGCCGGTATCGAGCGCACCAACGAGCTCCTCCAGCGGGTGCTGGCCGAAGTCGCCACCACTCCCGCCACCCACGCCGTGTTCGTGGACGCCGGCTACGTCTACGCCGCCGCGGGCCGCCTCGTCGCGGGCACCGAGGACCGGCAGACCTTCGACCTGGACGCCGAGGGCATCATCGAGGCGTTCATCGACAAGGCGCGCTCTCTCTTCCCGGACAGCCGACTGCTCCGCGTGTACTGGTACGACGGCGCCCGCCGCCGCATCCACACCCGCGAGCAGGAGCGCATCGCCGAGCTCCCCGACGTCAAGGTCCGGCTCGGCAACCTCAACGCCAGCCGCCAGCAGAAGGGCGTCGACTCCCTCATCCGCACCGACCTCGAATCGCTCGCCCGGCACCGCGCCATCAGCGACGCGGTCCTCATCGGCGGTGACGAGGACCTGGTCTCCGCCGTCGAGGCGGCCCAGGGGTACGGCGCGCGCGTCCACCTGTGGGGCATCGAGGCCACCGAAGGACGCAACCAGGCGGACCCGCTGCTCTGGGAGGTCGACAGCCAGCGCGCCTTCGACCTGGAGTTCTGCAAGCCGTACGTGACCCGGCGCCCCGCACAGGAGTACGGCGACGGGCCGGTGCCCTCGCGGGTGGACGTGCACTTCGTGGGCGCCCGCATCGCCGGCCAGTGGCTCACCACCCGGGGCCGCGACACCCTCGCGGAACTGCTGCCCAGCCGGCCGTACCTGCCGCCGAACTACGACCAGGAACTGCTCGTCGAAGCCGAGGGCCTGCTCGGCATCTCGCTGCGCGGCCACGCCGACCTGCGACGTGCGCTGCGCGACGGCTTCTGGGACCACCTCACCGCCCAGCTCTGACTCCTCACTCGCGACACGGCTCGGGCCGGCCGGCCCGCCGCGTCGGCGCTCACTCGTCCTGCGGGCTCCAGAAATCGATCAGTGCCTCGGCCGTCGCCTCCGGCTGCTCCACGTTCGGTGAGTGCTCGGCGCCCTTGACGACCACCCGCCGCGCGCCCAGCCGCAGCGCCATGTCGTCCAGCCACTCCGGCGGCCACGCGTAGTCGACCGCGCCGGAGAGCACCAGGATGCGGATCGGTACGGCGGCCAGCTCGGCGACCCGGTCCGGCTCCCCGATCAGCTGCTTGCCGGTCGCGATCAGCTGCTCCGGGACATTGCCCATCCAGCGCCGGTACAGGAACTCCCCGACGGCGGGCGGCACGTCCGGCGCGTCGGCGTTCTCCGCGTCCATCGCGCGCATCGCCTGCCAGACCGCCTCCATCCCCAGGGAGGGCAGCGCCTCGACGAGCATCCTCGTCCGCGCCTGCTGCTCGGCGTCGATGGCGGCAGGGCCGGAACTCATGATCGTCAGCGACGCCCACGACAGCTCCGGTGCGCCGATCGCGGCGGCCCGCACGATCAGCCCGCCCAGCGAATGGCCCAGCACGTGCACGGGTCCCGTACCGCCCAGCGCCTCGGTCTGTGCGAGGACGTCGGCGGCCAGTTCCTCCTGCGCGTACGCGCTCTCCTCGGCGGGTCCGCCCGACTCGTGCTGCCCTCTGCCGTCGACCGCGACCACCCGGTAGCCGGCCCGGGCCAGCGGGTCGAGCAGCGCGATGAAGTCCTCTTTGCTCCCGGTGAACCCGGGCACCAGCAGAGCGGTCCCCAGGACCGCCGTGCCCGCGTCCAGCACCGCGAACGTGCCCCTCGCGGTGTCGAGGCGGTACGCGCGGGCCCCTTCGGGCAGCTCGAGTGTCGGAGGTCGGCTCATGCCGAGAGATTACGTGACCCGTGTGTACGACAGGTTGCGGACAGCGACGGAATGCCGACGGAATGCCAACGGATTGCCGACAAATACCGACGCCCCCGGTAGAGACCGGGGGCGTCGGTGTTGCTGCGGGTGTCCTGCGGACCGGTCAGCCGTCGGCCGGCTCGGCCTTCGCGGGACGGGTACGGCGACGGCGGCGGGCCGGCTTGGCCTCGTCGCCCTCGGCGGCGGGAGCTTCGGCCGGAGCGGCCTCGGCCACGGCCACCTGAGCGCCCTCGGCGGCCGGAGCCGCGGTGCGGGTACGGCGACGGCGGCGCGGGGCCGCCTTCGTCTCGCCCTCGGTTCCCGCGGGGGCCACGGCTTCGGTCACGGCCGCGTCGACCGCGACGGCGGTCTCGGCGGCAGCGGTCTCGGCCACGGCGGTCTCACCGGGGACGGCCTCGCCGGAACGGGTGCGGGTGCGCTGGCGCGGGGTGCGCGTCCGCGGCGGCCGCTCCTCGGTGACGGTCGCCGCGGCGGCGACGACGGGCTTGCGCCCTCCGCCCTTGCCGCGGCCACCGGTCTCGCCCAGGTCCTCGACGGTCTCCGCGCCGAGGCCGGCACGGGTCCGGTCGGCCCGGGGCAGTATGCCCTTCGTGCCGGCGGGGATGTTGAGGAGCTCGTAGAGGTGCGCGGAGGTGGAGTACGTCTCCTCCGGCTCGTCGAACGGCAGGTCCAGCGCCTTGTTGATGAGCTTCCAGCGCGGGATGTCGTCCCAGTCCACCAGCGTGATCGCGATACCGGTCCGGCCGGCGCGGCCGGTGCGGCCGACGCGGTGGAGGTACGTCTTCTCGTCCTCCGGCGACTGGTAGTTGATGACGTGCGTCACACCGTCGACGTCGATGCCGCGGGCGGCGACGTCGGTGCAGACCAGCACGTCCACCTTGCCGTTGCGGAAGGCGCGCAGGGCCTGCTCGCGGGCGCCCTGGCCCAGGTCGCCGTGGACCGCGCCGGAGGCGAAGCCGCGCTGGGCGAGCTGGTCGGCGATGTCGGCCGCGGTGCGCTTGGTGCGGCAGAAGATCATGGCGAGGCCACGGCCGTCGGCCTGCAGGATGCGGGAGACGAGCTCGGGCTTGTCCATGGAGTGCGCGCGGAAGATGTGCTGCGTGATGTTCGCGACAGTCGCGCCCTCGTCGTCCGGCGAGGTGGCGCGGATGTGCGTGGGCTGCGACATGTAGCGACGGGCCAGATTGATGACCGCGCCCGGCATGGTGGCCGAGAACAGCATCGTCTGGCGCTTCGGCGGCAGCATCGCCATGATCCGCTCGACGTCGGGCAGGAAGCCCAGGTCGAGCATCTCGTCGGCCTCGTCCAGGACGAGGGCGCGGACCGACTTCAGGTTCAGCTTGCGCTGCCCCGCCAGGTCCAGCAGCCGGCCGGGGGTGCCGACGACGATGTCGACGCCCTTCTTCAGGGCCTCGACCTGCGGCTCGTAGGCGCGGCCGCCGTAGATGGCCAGGACGCGCACATTGCGCACCTTGCCGGCGGTCAGCAGGTCGTTGGTGACCTGCTGGCACAGCTCACGGGTGGGGACGACGATCAGGGCCTGCGGCCCGTCGGGGAGGTCCTCGGCCTTGGCGCGGCCCGCCTCGACGTCGGCGGCGACGGTGACGCGCTCCAGCAGCGGCAGGCCGAAGCCCAGCGTCTTGCCGGTGCCGGTCTTGGCCTGGCCGATGATGTCATTGCCCGCCAGGGCGACCGGAAGGGTCATCTCCTGGATGGGGAACGGATTGATGATGCCGACAGCCTCAAGGGCTTCGGCGGTCTCGGAAAGGATTCCGAGGCTGCGGAAAGTCGTGGTGGTCAGGATGCTTGCCTCTTCTGTGAGACGCGGCACTGGGCTGTGAGGGGGGTCGAGCGTCCGCGTCCGGAAGAGAACGCCGGGCGCTGACCGCGCAGGTGTCCAGCCGTGAGTGGCTGTGAAGCGCGGGACCACTGCCCTCGCACATGCCGCGAGTGGGCCCCTCCTGCTGTCAGGAGGGCGGTCGGTGTAGGAGCCGATCGGGCCACCGACCGGGCATCCAGTTACTGCGTGCAGTGCACAGGAAATTGCCGAAAATCGGCGGGGTGCATTACCACTCTACCCCGGAATCACGCAGCTGCACCCGATCAATTGTTTCGAGTGGGACTACGGGGGTGGTCCGGCGGGACGCGGACTTGGCTATTGTGCGCAGCATGGAGACGCCTGACGAGACGACCGCACCTTCCACCGGAATCGCTGCCCTGGACTGGGCAGGAGCCTCCGCGGACCCGCACTACCGGGCCGCGGTGGTGGATCTGCTGGGAGCGCTGGCCTACGGCGAACTGGCCGCGTTCGAACGCCTCGCGGACGACGCGAAGCTCGCGCCGGAGCTTGAGGACAAAGCGCAACTGGCCGCCATGGCGGCGGCCGAATTCCACCACTTCGAACGGCTGCGGGACCGGCTCTCCGAGATCGGCGCCTCCCCGAAGGAGGCGATGGAGCCCTTCGGCGCGGCGCTGGACGAGTTCCACCGGCAGACCGCTCCGTCGGACTGGCTGGAGGGCCTGGTCAAGGCCTACGTCGGGGACTCGATCGCCTCGGACTTCTACCGCGAGGTCGCGGCACGGCTCGACACCGACACCCGCACGCTCGTGCTGGCCGTGCTGGACGACACCGGCCACGCCAGCTTCGCCGTCGAGAAGGTCCGCGCCGCCATCGAGGCGGACCCGCGGGTCGGCGGCCGGCTCGCGCTGTGGGCGCGGCGGCTGATGGGCGAGGCGCTGTCGCAGGCGCAGCGCGTCGTCGCCGACCGTGACGCGCTGTCGACGATGCTCGTCGGGGGAGTGGCCGGCGGTTTCGACCTGGCGGAGGCGGGCCGGATGTTCACCCGGATCACCGAGGCGCACACCAAGCGGATGGCGGCACTGGGACTCGCCGCCTGACGATCACTGGAGCTGCTGGAGCTGCCGGCTAGGCCTCAGGCTCGCCCCGCGACCGAGTGGCGGAGAAAGCGCCGGTCGTCCGCGGGGCGGATGAGCAGGCTGAGCAGCGCCGCGGCGACGAGCGCCGACGCGGGGAGCGTGAGGGCCGCGTGACCGCCGCCGAGGACGGCACGGGTGATCAGGCCCCCGACCAGGGCCGCGATCGGACCGGTGGCGAGGACGAGGGTGCGGGACGGGAAGCGTGTGGGCAAGAAGTGCGTGGCGGCGTAGGCGATGCCGAGACCGAGCGCGGCGAATGCGACTGCTTCCCACATGAACTGGGTCCTTCCCGAGGGGCCGACCGTGCATAACGGTCCTACCCATTCGGGGCGCCGGACAAAACGGAGGGCCCGCACCCGGTTTCGGGTGCGGGCCCTCCGTCGTCGTCACATCGACGCGCCGAAGCCGACCTTCCGGCTGGCGGGCTGGCCGATCTCCACGTACGCGAGCCGGTCTGCGGGGATGAGGACCTTGTGGCCGTTCTCGTCGACCAGGCTCAGGAGCGTCGAGGTGCCGGAGACGGCGTCCGCGACGGCCTTCTCGACCTCCTCGGCCGACTGCGCGCTCTCAATGCTGATCTCGCGCGGCGCGTGCTGCACGCCGATCTTGACCTCCACGGCTCTGTACCTCCAGGTCTGGCGGTGTGCGCGTCTTCGCGCCGTACGCAGGAAACACTAGCCGGGCTCGGAGGTGCCGAATCCGAAGATGGGGAACGCCGGTAGCGAACAGCGACGGGGAATAACCGGCGGTGGCCGTCCACGACGGCCGCCAGCGCGGGCCGACGGCCGTCGATCAGGGCCGTCGACGCGCGCCGGCGGCCGTCAGTGGTGGCCGTCCGTGCCGTGCAGCGGGAAGCCGGCGATACCGCGCCAGGCCAGCGAGGTGAGCAGGTTGACGGCGGTGTCCCGCGGGATCTCGCTCTTGCTGGAGAGCCAGTAGCGGGCCACGACCTGGGAGACGCCACCGAGGCCGACGGCCAGCAGCATCGACTGCTCGCGGGGCAGCCCGGTGTCCTCCGCGATGACCTCGCAGATCGCCTCGGCGCACTCCAGCGAGACCTTGTCGACGCGCTCACGTACCGCGGGCTCGTTCGTCAGGTCCGACTCGAAGACCAGCCGGAAGGCGCCGCCCTCGTTCTCCACGTACGCGAAATAGGCGTCCATGGTCGCCTCGACGCGCAGTTTGTTGTCGGAGGTGGAGGCCAGCGCGGTACGCACCGCTTGCAGCAGTGACTCGCAGTGCTGGTCGAGCAGCGCCAGATACAGCTCCAGTTTGCCTGGGAAGTGCTGGTACAGGACCGGCTTGCTGACGCCGGCCCGCTCGGCGATGTCGTCCATCGCGGCGGCGTGGTAACCCTGGGCGACGAACACTTCCTGGGCCGCGCCCAGGAGTTGTTCGCGCCGGGCCCGGCGGGGCAGGCGGGTGCCGCGCGGGCGTGCCTGAGTCTGCTCGATGGCTGTCACGCCGCCTCCCAATCTGTTGAAGGAACACTGCGGGTGCCATCGTACTTTTCGGTAACGGGGCTGTGCGCGGTGCGAGAGCACATTCTCACTACCTGGGACCCCTCAGCGATAGTCCTCCTCGTCCAGTTCGACGACACGGCGCTGTTCCGCCACGTCCACGGGATCGGCGGACGCGACCGGCGCATCGGAATCGTTTCCGGCCGGGGAGTCGTGCCGGGGGACCACTTCGGTGTGCTGTTCCGCGGCGTCGGCCTCAGGGATTTCGATGTCCATCTCGACGGCCGGGTCGTCCGCGGCGGTCTCGAATTCATCCTCGGAAATCTGGATTTCGTCGGACACGGTGACTCCCTTCCTCACTGTCGAGCGTAGGAGAGGGCGATGCCGAGCGCAGCCTGTGAGGGCGAACACGCGAGCGCACGCGTGATCGTCTCGTAACATTGCCCCATGCCCTCGACGGAGTCTCCCCACGCTGCGATCGCTCCCGCAGCCGTCCCCCCACAGGGGCCGCGGCTCGGACCAGGGGAAACGCAGCGAAACGTGAGTCTGCCCGGTCTTTCTCTGGTGGTCCGCGAGCGGACCTCGGAGCGCGCCGGACTCGAACCGGCCGTTCTGGTGCACGGACTGGGCGGTTCGTCGCAGAACTGGACACAACTGATGGACCGGCTGGCCGACCGGCTCGACAGCCAGGCACCGGATCTGCCCGGCTTCGGCTTCTCTCCGCCGCCCGACGACGGCGACTACACGATCGCCGGGCACTCCCGGGCGGTGGTCCGGCTGATCGAGTCGGGCGGCCGGGGTCCGGTCCACCTGTTCGGGAACTCGCTGGGCGGCGCGGTGGCGACGAAGGTCGCGGCGGCCCGTCCCGACCTGGTCAGGACGTTGACGCTGGTCTCGCCGGCGCTGCCGGAGCTTCCGCCGCAGCGCACCGCGTGGCCGACGGCGTTCGTCTCGATGCCGGGAATCCCGGCGCTCTACCTGCGGGCGACCAGGGGCTGGGCGGCCGACCGGCGGACCCAGGAACTGCTCGCGCTCTGTTACGGCGACCCCTCCTCGGTCGGCGACCGTGCGCGGTCGGAGGCGGTCGAGGAGTACGAACGGCGCATCGCGCTGCCGTATTTCTGGGACGCGATGGTGCGCTCGACACGGGGCATCGTCAACGCGTACACCTTGGGCGGACAGCACTCGCTGTGGCGGCAGGCGGAGCGAGTACTGGCCCCGACGCTGCTGGTCTACGGCGGGCGCGACAAACTGGTCTCCTTCCGGATGGCGCGGAAGGCCTCCCAGGCGTTCCGCGACTCGCGGCTGGTGACGCTGCCCGACAGCGGGCACGTCGCGATGATGGAGCACCCTGACGTGGTGGCACGGGCCTTCCGGGACCTGCTGGCACAGACGGACGGCGGGAAATGAACGACAGGGCGGGCGGGCGCGTAATGAAGGACAAGACGAGCGCTGCGACGAGCAGGAGCTGATTCAGGGCGTGGGGAAGCACAGCGCGGGCGGCGGCCGGCAGAGTCGCGACAACGACATAGGGAGCACCCTCGGCGGCGGCCGGTCAGGACAGGGCCGCAGACGCCGGGGTGATGTCGGCGTTCCCGTCTCCACCCCGTCCCAGTCGCCGGCGCCGGGCGCCCGCTACGACGGCGGACACATCGTCGGCGAACACCCGGACTCACGCCCGCACCCCGAGCACCGGGAGCACGCCGCGTGGGGCGCCCAGGACGCGTGGGCGGCGGAGAACGGCCGTGGCCGGCGCGCCGGTTACCGGCCGGACGAGCTCCCGGACCCGTACGACACCGGTCAGTGGCAGACGTTCGACGAACCGGTCCTCCCCGCTCCCGACCCGTACGACACCGGTCGGTGGCAGACGGTCGACCGGTCCGGCCACCGGACGGCCGACCGGCCCGGACCCTCCGTCCCGGACCCGTACGACACCGGTCAGTGGCAGACGTTCGACGAGCCCGTCCTCCCGCCACAGGCCTTCGAGGCCCCGGCCGGCCGCCGGATTCCGGGGCCGCGCGCGGAGCAGGAGACGTTTTCCGGGCAGGAGCCCGGCATGGACTCCGAGATACCGGTGGCCCCGGCCGCCGACACGGGCAGGAAGAACGGCGGCAAGGGCCGCACCTTCACCGGGATCGCCGCCGCCGCGGTGGTCACGGTCCTCGCCGTGGTCGTCGCCGGGCAGGTCGGCGGAAGTGGCTCCGCGCACAGCGAGGCGGGATCCTCAGACAGCGCCAAGCGCGGCGGCAACGACGCGGCCTCGCGGTCCAAGGAGCGTCCGACGCCCGGTGTCGCGCAGGCCGACGCGCCGGCCGTGGCCGTCGCGAGCTATGACCAGCTGATGGCCCAGCAGTACCCGCTCGACGCCAAACTGGCTCTGAGCGGCCAGTTCGAGACCATGCCGGGACACGACCCCGCGCCCGGCAGGGGAAAGGTGGTGCGCTTCCGGGTGGACGTCGAGAAGGGCCTGCCGCTCGACGCCGCGCTCTTCACTCAGACGGTGTTCAAGACCCTGAACGACCCCCGGAGTTGGGGACACGGCGGAATCAAGACGTTCGAGCGGGTCTCATCGGGCCCGGTCGACATCGTCGTTACTCTCGCCAGCCCCGGGACCACCGCGACGTGGTGTGCGAAATCCGGCCTGGACACCACGGTTGACAACGTGTCATGTGACGCGGCGTCGACCGAGCGCACCATGATCAACGCTTTCCGGTGGGCGCAGGGCGCCGAGACGTTCGGCCCCGCCCGGATGCACGAGTACCGGCAGATGCTCATCAACCACGAGGTCGGCCACCGGCTCGGCCGCGGCCACGTCGGCTGCCCGAAGGCGGGCGAGCTCGCGCCGGTGATGATGCAGCAGACGAAGTTCCTGTCGCTCGACGGCGGCCCCACCTGCAAGCCGAACGCCTGGCCGTTCCCGTAGACCCGGCCGGTCCGGGGCACCCCCAGCCACTGGTGGGGGTGCCCGGGGCTTTTTGACATCGGCGGGATCTTCGTTCACTCTTCTGGACATGTCATTCCGCCACGCCTCCAAGGACGCCAGCATCAAGCTGGTGCTCATTGGCGTGGCCGAAATCTGCGTAGCCGACATCCTCTGTCGGTGACCCACGGTTCGGTCGCGTAGAGGCTCCTGCCTCCGCCCCGAGCTGTCCATCCGTGGGCAGACGCACCCCCCTGAGTTCGAGCCAATTCCCCGTTGAGGGGGAGCGGCCGCTGCTGCCCGCGGGTATTCGTTGAATCCTGCCGTCCCGTCCCGCAGCCGTGAAAGGCCGAACTCTCATGCGTCAACTGTCCCTCATATCCCGCCGCGTGGCAGCGGTAGCCGTTGGTCTGGCCCTCGCCGGAGGGGCCGCCGCCTGCGGCCCGAAGGACAGCGCCGCCAAGGACTCCTCCGACGCCAAACCCGCCAAGGGCGGCACCCTCTACGTGCTGAACAACCAGGCACAGGAGGACTTCGACCCGGCCCGCCTGTACACCTCGGGCGGCGGCAACGTCCCCTCGCTGGTCTACCGCACGCTGACCACCCGCACCCGGGCCAACGGCGCCGAGGGCTCGAAGGTCGCCGCGGACCTGGCCACCAACACCGGCGAGCCGAGCAAGGACGCCACCGTCTGGACGTACCACCTCAAGGACGGCCTGAAGTACGAGGACGGCACGGCCATCACGACCGCCGACATCAAGTACGGCATCGAGCGCTCCTTCGCGGCCGAGCTGTCCGGCGGTGCGCCCTACCTGCGCGACTGGCTGGTCGGCGGCGCCGCGTACCAGGGTCCGTACAAGGACACGAAGGGCCTGGCCTCGGTGGAGACGCCCGACGCCAAGACGATCGTGTTCCACCTGAACAAGCCCGAGGGCGAGTTCCCGTTCCTGGCCACGCAGACCTCGTTCGCCCCGGTGCCCAAGGCGAAGGACACCGGCACCAAGTACGCCGAGCACCCGGTCTCCTCGGGCCCGTACAAGGTGATCAAGAACGAGAACAACGGCGAGCACCTGGTGCTGGAGCGCAACCCGAACTGGTCCGAGGCCACCGACGACCAGCGCAAGGCGTACCCGGACAGCATCGACGTCCAGGCGGGTCTCGACCAGGCCGTGATCAACCAGCGGCTGTCCACGGGGTCCGGCAAGGACGCGGCGGCCGTCACCACCGACACCAACCTCGGCCCGGCCGAGCTGGCCAAGGTCACCGGCGACAAGGCGCTCGCGAGCCGGGTCGGCACCGGCCACTTCGGCTACACCGACTACATCGCCTTCAACCCGAAGGTGAAGCCGTTCGACAACCCGAAGGTGCGCCAGGCCATCGCGTACGCGGTCAACCGCACCACTGTGGTCAACGCGGTCGGCGGCTCCTCGCTCGCCGACCAGGCCACCACGTACCTGCCGGAGCAGGCGTCCTTCGGCTACACGCCCTACGACCCGTTCCCGGCGGGCAAGACCGGCGACCCCACCAAGGCCAAGCAGGTGCTGGCGGAGGCCGGCTACCCGAACGGGATCACCGTCTCGCTCACCCATGACGTCACCAAGGCCGACGAGCAGGGTCCCGAGGTCGCCACGGCCGTCCAGGACGCGCTGAAGGCGGCGGGCATCACCGTCAAGCTCGACGGCCAGGAGCACAAGGCGTTCGGCGACAAGATCCACAACGTCTCGGCCGAGCCGGGCTTCTTCCTCACCGGCTGGGGCGCGGACTGGCCGTCCGGCGGCCCGTTCCTCGGCCCGATCTTCGACGGCCGGCAGATCGTCAAGGACGGCTACAACTTCAACATCGCGCAGCTCGACGACCCGGCGGTCAACCAGGAGATCGACGAGATCAACAAGCTGACCGACCTCAAGGCCGCGGCGACCCGCTGGGGTGCGCTGGACAAGAAGATCGGTGAGCAGGCCGTGACCGTGCCGCTCTTCCACCCGGTCTACAAGCGGCTGTTCGGCAAGGACATCAAGAACGTCGTGATCAGCGACTGGACCGGCGTCCTGGACATCTCGCAGGTCTCGGTCAAGTGACCACCCAGGACCTGACGGCCGTCGAGGCGGGGGCGGTCGGCAACCCCGGCGCCCCCGCCCCGGGGGCCCGGCAGGTCTGGCGACGGCTGCGCGCCCAGCGCGCGGCCGTCCCCGGCTCCGCCGTCATCGCACTCCTCGTCCTGGTGGCGCTCGCCGCACCCCTGCTGAGCGCCATCGAGGGGCAGAACACCACCTCCTACCACCCCGAGCTGGTCGACTCCGCCTCCGGCGGCGTACCGATCGGCTCCTTCGGCGGGATCAGCGGCGACCACTGGCTCGGTGTCGAACCCGGCACCGGGCGCGACATGTTCTCCCGGCTCGTGCACGGCGCCCAGATATCGCTGGCCGTCGCGCTCGGCGCCACCGCCGTCCAGATCCTCGTCGGCGTCGGCACCGGCCTCGCCGCCGGGCTCGGCAACCGCTTCGTGGACAACCTGCTCAGCCGCGTCACCGACGTCATGATCACGATGCCCGCGCTGGTCTTCGCCATCGCGCTGATGGCCGTGGTCCCCGACGGCTTCCCGCGCCCGCTGCTGCTGGCGCTCATCATCGGCTTCGTCGCCTGGGGAAGCATCTCCAAACTCGTCAGGGCGCAGGTGCTCAGCCTCAAGTCGCTGGACTACGTGGCCGCCTCCCGGCTCGCCGGCTCCGGCACCTGGCGCATCGCCCGCCGTGAACTGCTGCCGTCGCTCGTCGCGCCCGTCATCACGTACGCCGCGCTCCTCATCCCGGCGAACATGGTCATCGAGTCGGGCCTGTCGTTCCTCGGCATCGGCGTGAAGCCGCCCACCCCGTCCTGGGGCCAGATGCTCTCCAGCGCCAACACCTGGTACGAGGCCGATCCCGCGTACGTGCTGCTGCCCGCCGCGATGCTCTTCATCAGCGTGCTCGCCTTCACCGTCCTCGCCGACGGCATCAGGACCGCGCTCGACCCGCGCGCCGCCAGCCGGCTCCGCGTCGGCACCGGCCGCAAGCGTGAGGGGGCCGCGTCATGATCCGCTTCCTGCTGCGCCGCACGGTCTCGGCCGTCGTGGTCCTGCTGGTGCTGGCCGTCGTGCTGTACGCCGTGTTCTACCTGGCGCCGGGCGACCCCGCGCAACTCTCCTGCGGGCCCAAGTGCTCGCCCGCCCAACTCGTGCAGATCCGTGAGCAGATGGGTCTGAACGACTCGGTGTACGTACAGTTCTGGCACTTCCTGCAGGGCATCGTCGCCGGTCACGACTACAGCACCGGTACCGGCACGGAGCACTGCTCCGCGCCCTGCTTCGGCCGGTCCTACCGCACCGGCGAACTCGTCTCCGACATCCTGGTCGCCAAGCTGCCCGCCACCGCCTCCCTCGCGCTCGGCGCGATGGTGCTGTGGCTGATCCTCGGCGTCGGCACCGGCGTGCTCTCCGCGCTGCGCCGCGGCCGGCCCACCGAACGGCTGCTCACCGGGCTCACCCTCACGGGCACCGCCACCCCGGTGTTCATCATCGGCATCCTGCTGCTGATGCTCTTCTGCTCGGTGCTGCAGTGGCTGCCCTACCCCACCTACGTGCCGTTCACCGACGACCCGCAGGAGTGGGCCTGGAACCTGCTGCTGCCCTGGCTGGCGCTCGCGCTCGTCGAGTCCGCCAAGTACGCGCGGCTGACCCGCAGTTCCATGCTGGAGACGCTCGCGGAGGACCACATCCGCACCTTCCGCGCCTACGGCGTGAGCGAGCGGGCGATCATCGGGCGGCACGCGCTGCGCGCGGCCCTCACCCCGGTGATCGCGCTGTCGGCGCTCGACCTGGGCTCGATGTTCGGCGGCGCCCTGCTGACCGAGTCGCTGTTCAACGTGCCGGGGCTCGGCCAGAAGCTCGTGCAGTCCGTCGAGCTCAAGGACCTGCCCGTCGTGGTCGGCATCGTGCTCGTCATGGGCTTCGCCGTCGTCATCGCCAACGCCGCCGCGGACGTGCTCTACGCGCTGGCCGACCGAAGGGTGGTACTGGCATGAGCGCGGCCATCGACTCCGCTGTGGACACCGCCGCCCCGGCCGGCCTCGCCGAGCCGCTGGTGGAGGTGCGGGACCTCGTCATCGACTTTCCGACCGCGTCCGGCACCGTACGGGCCGTCGACGGCCTCAGTTTCCGGCTCGAAGCGGGCGGAGCGCTGGGCATCGTCGGCGAGTCCGGCTCGGGCAAGAGCGCCACCGCGTACGCCCTGCTGGACCTGCACCGGGGAACCGGCGCGAGGACCGCCGGCACGGTGCGCGTCGCCGGGACGGACGTGCTCGCCGCCGACGACGCCGAGCTGCGGCGGCTGCGGGGCGGCCGGGCGGCGATGGTCTTCCAGGACCCGCTCTCCTCGCTCGACCCGTACTACGCGATCGGCGACCAGATCGCCGAGGTATACCGGGTCCATGTGAAGGCCACCCGGCGGGCCGCCCGCGAGCGGGCCGTCCAGGTCCTCGACCGGGTCGGCATCCCGGACGCGGCCCGGCGCTCGCGTGCCCGGCCGCACGAGTTCAGCGGCGGCATGCGGCAGCGCGCGCTCATCGCCATGGCGCTGGCCTGCGAACCGCGGCTGCTGATCGCCGACGAACCGACCACCGCGCTCGACGTCACCGTCCAGGCGCAGATCCTCGACCTGCTGCACGAACTGCGCGCCGAGACCGGCATGGGGCTGCTGCTCGTCACCCACGACCTGGGAGTGGTGGCCGGCAGCGTCGACGACATCCTCGTCATGCGGAACGGCACCGCCGTCGAACGCGGAGCGGTCGGCGCCGTACTGGACGCCCCGCGCGAGCCCTACACCCGGGCGCTGCTCGCCGCGGTGCCGCAGGTGGACGCGGCGCGGCCGGTGGCCCTGGTGAAGCAGCGGACGGCGCCGGAGGCGGAAGAAGCGCCGCCGGCGAACGAGGCACCGCTGCTCGAAGCGGTCGGCCTGCGGCGGGAGTTCGGGAAGCGCCGCGACACCGTGACCGCCGTGGACGGCGTCTCGCTGACCGTCCGGCGCGGCGAAACGCTCGGCATCGTCGGTGAGAGCGGCAGCGGGAAGACCACCCTCGGCCGGATGCTGGTGCGGCTGCTCGACCCCACGGACGGTGAACTCCGTTACGACGGACGGGACATCGGCTCACTCGGCGACAAGGCGCTGCGCCCGCTCCGCCGCGACCTGCAGATGGTCTTCCAGGATCCGGTCTCCTCGCTGAACCCGCGGCGCAGCATCGGCGAGTCGATCGCCGACCCGCTGCGGGCGACGGGCGGGATGAGCGACAAGGCGATCGTCGAGCGGGTCAGGGAGCTGCTGGAGCGGGTCGGGCTGGAACCGGACTGGTACCACCGGTACCCGCACGAGTTCAGCGGCGGCCAGCGGCAGCGGGTCGGCATCGCGCGGGCGCTCGCTCCGTCCCCGAAGCTGATCGTCTGCGACGAGCCGGTCTCGGCGCTGGACGTGACGACACAGGCCCAGGTCGTGGCGCTGCTCGGGGAGTTGCAGCGCGACCTGGGGCTCTCGCTGGTCTTCATCGCGCACGACCTGGCGGTGGTGCGGCAGGTCAGCGACCGGGTCGCGGTCATGCGCGCCGGGAAGATCGTCGAGGAGGGCCCGGCGGACGCGGTCTACGACGCGCCCCAGCACGCCTACACCAAGGGTCTGCTGGCGGCCGTGCCGGTGCTCGATCCGGTCGAGTCGGCAGCCCGGCGCGCGGGCCGCAAGGGGCTCACCGGGGTCTGAGAACGGTGGCCCGCAGCTGAGTGAAGTGTGGTGCTTCGCGCACTTTAAGCGACGCCAACGCATTGTGGTGCGAGAAGTTACGACCGTTCACCCCTTCCGGTGGCGCGGCGGACAACCGTCCGTCGCGCCACTGTCGTACCGGCATACCGTCATCGCGCCGGGCAGACGCATCCGCCCTCCCGGCCGGGACTCCTGGCGGATCGGCGAAGGAAGGGGGCGTACAGATGCGCGTCGCGTTGCTCACCGAGGGTGGTTACCCGTACGCACGTGGTGAAGGCGGCGCCTGGTGCGACCGGCTCGTGCGCGGGCTTCCGGGCCACGACTTCGAGGTGTACGCGCTCAGCAGGTCCGAGCGGACGGAGGCCGGCGGGCGGGTCGAACTGCCCGCACAGGTACGGCGGGTACGCAGCGAGCGCCTGTGGGGGGCGCCGCCGCGGGACGACGGCCGGTGCGCCCGTGCGGGCCGCCGGGCGCGCCGCCGCCGTTTCCTGCACCACTACCGGGAGCTGGCCGCCGCGCTGGCGGGCGGCGACGAATCCGCCGCGGGCGGTGCGGGCAGCGCAGCCGGCGTCGGCGTTGGTGTTGGTGTTGGCGTCCTCGGGATATCCGACGCGGGAGCCGATGGTTACGGGGGCGCTCGGGCGGACCGTTTCGCCTCCGGTCTGTACGGGCTGGCCGAACTCGCCCGCGAGGAGGGCGGACTGCCGGGGCTGCTCCGGTCCGAGCACGCCCTGCGCGTCCTGGAGGACGTCTGCCGCACGCCCGGAGCACGACCCCTGCTGACGGGCATCGGCGTGGTGGACCTGCTCACCGCCGCCGAACTCCTGGAGCGCGCCCTGCGGCCGCTCTCCGCGCCCTGGTACGAACCGGACGGGCTCGGCTCCGCCGATCTGTGCCACGCCGTCTCCGGAGGTCCCGCGACCCTTCCCGGACTGCTGGCCAAACGGTTCTTCGGAACGCCGCTCCTGGTCACCGAGTACGGCGTCCGACTGCGCGAGGCGCTCCTCGCGCACCGCGCCTCCGGTCTCTCCGCCGAGGTCCGCGTCCTGCTCACCGCGTTCCACCGGCTGCTCGCCGGCGAGTCGTACCGCGAGGCCGCCCTGATCACCCCGGGCAGCACCCACGCCCGCCGCTGGCAGGAACGGTGCGGCGCCGACCGCTCCCGGCTGCGGACCGTCTACCCGGGCATGGAGGCCGCCCGCTTCGCCCGCGCCGGCGAAGCCGCGGAAGCGGCCGGCGCGGACGCCCCCACCGGGCACTCCGACCCCACCCTCACCTGGGTCGGCCGCCCGGACCCCGCCAAGGACCTCATCGCGCTCCTGCACGCCTTCGACGCGATACGCACGGCGGAACCGGGCGCACGGCTCCGGATCCTGCATGTCCGCGGCGGCGACGACGCGTACCTGGCGGGCTGCCGCACGCTGGCCGCCCAGCTCTTCCCCGACGAGGCACGGGACGCGGTGACCGTCGGCGAGAGCCCCGTCACCTTCGAGGAGATCGGCTCGCCCGGCGCCCCGCAGCTCGCCGACGCGTACGCCTCCGGTGACGTCGTCGTGCTGTCCAGCATCGTCGAGGGCTTCCCGCTGAGCCTCGTCGAGGCGATGTTCTGCGGCCGGGCGACGGTCTCCACCGACGTGGGCGCCGTCCGCGAGGTCATCGGCGGCACGGGGCTCGTCGTACCGCCCCGCAATCCCAAGGCGCTCGCCGACGCGTGCCTCGCGCTGCTGCGCGAGCCCGAGCGTGCCGCCCGGCTCGGCGCGGCGGCGCGCGAGCGGGCGCTCGAACTCTTCACCGTCGAGCGGTGCGAGGGCGCGTTCCGCGAGATCTACCTGGAACTTGTCGCGCACTGGCCCGTGCGCCGCGAGCCGCTGCGCGACACCGACGGCGTGCCGCGCCCCTTCGCCGAACCCGCCGAGGCCCACGTCCCCGGCCGCCTCACCCCGGTGCTGCCCGCGCCCACCTGGGCCCGCCGCCCGCAACCCGCGGGCCTCCCCTTCCACGGCGGTGACCGCACATGACCACCCCCCACGGCTCCGCCCAGGCCGCCCTCCTCGCCCGCATCGTCGCCTCCGGCCTGGTGAATGAGCCGACAATGGAACGGGACACCGCCGAAGCCGAAGCCGAAGCGGCGGCCGAGGGCCTGAGCGACTGCGTCGAGCGGCCCGCCTCCGGCGGGGCCGGTGACGCAGGGCCGGAGGCGGCCGACGACGCGGCGAGGGCCGAGGCCGAGGCCGAGAACGTGAGCGACTGCGTCGAGTCCCTGGCCTCCGGCGGGGTCGGTGGCGCTGCCCCGGAGGCGGCCGACGACGCGGCGACGGCCGAGGCCGAGGCCGGGCATCCGGCCTCCCGTCGGGCCGCGGACCCGGACGCGGCCGAGAGCGTGGTCCCGGGGCCGGTCCTCCTCCCGGGGGGCGATACGGAGCCGCTCGACGGGGCTGCCACGGACGAGATCGCGGTCGTCGACCGACCCGCCCGTGACGTCGGGGGTCCGGCGGACGTGGCACTGCAGGCTGCTGGGGCGGGCGAAGCCGGGGCCGGGCATCCGGCGGCACGGCGGGTCGCGGGGTCGGCCGGGTCCGATACCCGGCTCGCCGCCACGGCGGCCCGGCGGCGGGGGCCCGCCGATCCGGTGCGGAGCATGATGCATCGGCACGAGGAGCTGTGTGCCGGGGCGGTGGACGTCCTGGAGATTGCCGCCGGGCTGGAGGCGCACGGGGTCACGGACCGGGTGGCGGGACGCTTCCGGCACCGGGACGTGTTCTCGCTCGCGGACGAGCTGTACGGGCGCGTCCCGCACAGCACCGCGGGCGGGCGCGCCGTGCCGGGCCGCGTCGGCCCGGTACGTGTCGGGGTGCTGCACGTGGTGCCCGGCGCGGGCTGCGCGGCCGCGGCCGCGTTCGTGGTGCGGTCGCCGGCCGTCGGCGCGGTGGTCGCGCTGCTCGTCGCGCTGGCCACCTGGGCGGCGCTGCGACGCGGCCCGCTGCGTACCGGGAACGCCGGCGGGGCGCCGGCGGCCGGGTGGCTGCTGGCGTTCGCGCTGTGCGGCGGCCCGCTGCTGGCGGGACTGCTCGACGCCCCGTTCGATCCGCCCGCCACCGCCCCGTTCGTGGCACTGGTCCTCACCCGGGCGCCCGCCGCCTGGTGCGCGCACCGCTTCGCGCTGCGGGCGCGGGCCGAGCTGACGCCCAGCCGCGGGCTCGGGGAGTTCGCCGCCCGGGTGCGCCCGCTGCTCGCCGGCACCCTCGCGCTGTACCTCGTGGTGCTGTGCGCGTTCCTGTGGGCGGCTGCCGCACTGGCCGGGCCGGCCGGCGTCGCCGGGGCGGGTGCCCTGGGGGCGCTGCTGTTCACGGCCCGGCTGCTCGCCGTGCACGGCTTCACCAGGGCGGCGGCCTGGGGGACCGGCGTGGCGGCCGCCGCCGAGGCGGCCGCGCTCGGCGCGGCCGCACTGCACCACGTGCCGGGCCTGGCGGCCCTCTCTGCCCCGGTCGAACGGGTCGGCCCGGCCGCGATCCCCGTTCTGGCCTGCGGCTGCGCCGCCGCGGTCCTCGTCGCGCACGCCTTCCGGGTCCTCACCCGGGCCTCGGCGCACGCCACCGCCACCCGCACCGGACCGCCCGCCCGCCCCCGTCCGACAGACCTCCGCAACCCCAACCAGGAGCAACGTTGATCACGCATCGAACCACCTCGCCGCGCCGACCGCGCGGGACAGAGCACCGGCAGGGACACCGGCTGGGAGGTGTCCAGCGATGAGGGTGCTGCTGCTCGGAGCCGATGGCTTCCTCGGACGGCACGTGGCCGAACGGCTGCTCGCCGACCCCGCCGTACAGCTGACCGCCCTGGGGCGCAGCGATGACGCCGATGTGCGGTTCGACCTGGCGAGCGGGGCGCCGGGGGCGCTGGCGCGGTTCCTGGACGCCGTGCACCCGGGCGTCGTCGTCAACTGCGCGGGTGCCACCCGCGGCGGGGCCCGGGAGCTGACCCGGCACAACACGGTGGCCGTGGCGACCGTGTGCGAGGCGATGCGGCGCAGCAGTACCGGCGCGCGCCTCGTGCAGGTGGGGTGCGCCGCCGAGTACGGGCCCTCGCCCGTCGGCGCCTCCACCGCCGAGGACGCGGTGCCGCGGCCGGGCGGCCCGTACGGGGTGAGCAAGCTCGCCGCGTCCGAGCTGGTGCTGGGCTCGGGTCTCGATGCCGTGGTGCTGCGGGTGTTCAGCCCGGTCGGCCCCGGCACGCCGACGAATTCACCGCTCGGACGGGTCGCCGAGGCGCTGCGCCGGGCGATGCAGAGCGGTGACGGCGAGTTGAAGCTCGGCGGGCTGGCCGTGCAGCGCGACTTCATCGACGTCCGTGACGTTTCGCGGGCGGTGCACGCGGCCTCGCTGTCCGCCGCGCAGGGCCTGGTGAACATCGGGTCGGGACGGGCGGTCCGCATGCGTGACATGGCCGCCGGGCTCGCGCACGTCGCGGGTTACGACGGCACGCTGCACGAACTGGACGAGCCGCAGGTGTCGCCCGGCCCGCCCCCGTACCCCGACGGCTGCGGCAGCTGGCAGCAGGCGGATGTGCGGACGGCCCGCGACCGGTTGGGCTGGCGGCCCCGCATCGGCCTCGAGGAATCGCTGGCCGACGTCTGGATGGAGGCCGCATGTCGCGTCTGACACCTCCGCACTTCTGGGGCGCGGGGCTGCGCGACCGCTCCGGCGGGCAGGACCGTTCGGACCGGCTCGGCTTCGGCGTCCCGGTGAACGCGCATCCGCTGGTGGCCCCGGCCGAGTGGGGTGAACTCGCCCGCCCGGGGACGCCGTTGCACTGGGTGGTGCTGAACGTGGCGGGCGGTCCCGGTACCCGTCCCGACCCGCTGTACACGGAGGCGGTGGCGCGGCTCCGGGAGAGGGGGGTGCCGGTCCTCGGCCATCTGGACGCCGCGCGCGGCGAGCGGCCGTTCGGCGCGCTGGTCCAGGACGCCTCCCACTACCTGGACTGGTACCGGGTGGACGGCTTCTACCTGGACCGCGCGCCGACGGAGCGGACCGCGCTGAACGAGTGCCGGCGGGTCACGACGACGCTGCGGGCGCTGCTGGCGGGGGACGACGGTGACGCCGGGAACAGCGACGCCGGTGAGGGCGGTGGTGACGGGCACATCGTGCTGGGGCACGGCACACACCCGTTCCCCGGCTACGCCGAGATCGCCGACCAGCTGGTGACGTTCTCCGGGCCCTGGACCCGTTACCGCTGGTCCGAGGCGCCGCAGTGGACGGCCGCGTACCCGCCGGAGCGCTTCGCGCACCTCGTTCACGGGGTGCCGCAGTCGCACCTGGTGACGGCGATGCGGATCGCCCGCTGGCAGGGCGCGGCCACCGTCTGCTTCACGGACCGCACGGACCGGAACGGCACCGACCCGTGGGAAGGGCTGGCCGGGTACTGGGACGAATCGGTGCGAACGTTGCGAAAGCAGCCGCCGCCCAGTATCTGAGCCCATTCGGTCTCGCTCCTCGGACCGGGTGTCTCGGAATGAAGACCGGCGTGGCAGTGTTACGGAGAGAACCACCCGTACACCCGTATGCCTACCGATCCGGAGTCCCCGTGTCGCTGCCACCCCTGGTCGAGCCGGCTGCCGAGCTCACCGTCGACGAGGTCCGCAGGTACTCGCGCCACCTGATCATCCCCGATGTGGGGATGGACGGACAGAAGCGGCTGAAGAACGCCAAGGTGCTGTGTGTCGGCGCCGGCGGCCTCGGCTCGCCGGCCCTCATGTACCTGGCCGCCGCCGGCGTCGGCACGCTCGGCATCGTGGAGTTCGACGAGGTCGACGAGTCGAACCTGCAGCGCCAGATCATCCACAGCCAGGCAGACATCGGCCGTTCCAAGGCCCAGTCCGCGCGCGATTCCGTCCTCGGCATCAACCCGTACGTGAATGTCGTTCTCCACGAGGAGCGCCTCGAGGCCGAGAACGTCATGGAGATCTTCTCCCAGTACGACCTGATCGTCGACGGCACGGACAACTTCGCGACCCGCTACCTGGTCAACGACGCGTGCGTGCTGCTGGACAAGCCCTACGTCTGGGGCTCGATCTACCGCTTCGACGGGCAGGCGTCCGTCTTCTGGAGCGAGCACGGTCCGTGCTACCGCTGCCTGTACCCGGAGCCCCCGCCCCCCGGCATGGTCCCCTCCTGCGCCGAGGGCGGCGTGCTGGGCGTGCTCTGCGCGTCCATCGGGGCGATCCAGGTCACCGAGGCGATCAAGCTGCTCGCCGGCATCGGCGACCCGCTGGTCGGCCGTCTGATGATCTACGACGCCCTGGAGATGACCTACCGCCAGGTCAAGGTCCGCAAGGACCCGGAGTGCGCGGTCTGCGGTGAGAACCCGACCGTCACCGAGCTGATCGACTACGAGGCCTTCTGCGGCGTCGTCTCGGAGGAGGCCCAGGAGGCCGCCGCGGGTTCGACGATCACGCCGAAGCAGCTCAAGGAGTGGATCGACGAGGGCGAGAACATCGAGATCATCGATGTCCGCGAGCCGAACGAGTACGAGATCGTCTCCATCCCGGGCGCCAAGCTCATCCCCAAGGGCGAGTTCCTGATGGGCACCGCCCTGCAGAACCTGCCCCAGGACAAGCGCATCGTCCTGCACTGCAAGACGGGTGTCCGTTCCGCGGAAGTCCTCGCCGTCCTGAAGTCCGCGGGCTTCGCGGACGCGGTGCACGTCGGCGGCGGCGTCATCGGCTGGGTGCACACGATCGAGCCCCACAAGCCGGTCTACTAGTCGCGCACGCGAAGGGGCCCGCACACCGTCCTCGGTGTGCGGGCCCCTTCGCGTCAACGGGATACAGGCGCTACGAGCGCTACGAGCAGACGGTGCCCTTGGCCGGCACCTTCCCGTCCAGCAGATAGGCGTTGACGGTCTTCGTCATGCAGGCGTTGCCGCTGTTGTACGCGCCGTGCCCCTCGCCCTGGTACGTGATCTCGATCCCGACGTCCGGACCGAGCCCCGTCGCCATCTTGCGGGCGCCCTCGTACGGTGTGGCGGGGTCGCCGGTGTTGCCGACGACGAGCATCGGCGCCGCGCCCGCGGCACTCACGTCCGGCGTCTGCCAGTTCCCCGGCACCGGCCATCCGGTGCACGCCGGGAGGCTCCAGGCCAGGAACTCACCGAAGACGGACGAGGCCCGACGGAACGCCGGCAGCTTCTCCCGCACCTGCGTCTGGGTGTAACGCTGCTTGGCGTCGGCGCAGTTGACCGCGGTGTTGGCCGGCATCAGGTTGTTGTAGCGGCCCTTCTGGTCCCGGCCGGCGAACGAGTCGGCGAAGGCGAGCAGCAGATTGCCCTGACCGGTCTCCTTGGCCTCGTTGAGCGCCATGGTCAGGTACTTCCAGTCGTCCTTCGAGTACAGCGTGGCGGCGATCCCGTTGGTCGCGATGGTCTGGGTGACCTCGCGGCCGTCGTTGGTCGGGAGCGGCTTTCCGTCGAGCTTCGCCAGGAACGCGGCGATCCACTGGTCACCGGCCTGCCGGCTGCGGCCGGTCGGGCAGTCGGCGGTGTTCTTCGCGCAGTCCCTCATGTAGTTGTCGAGCGCGAGCTGGAAGCCCTTCGCCTGGCCGAGGCCGGCCTGCTCCGGGTCGAGCGTCGGGTCGACCACACCGTCGAGGACCGCGCGGCCCACCTTGCCCGGGAACAGATGGGCGTAGACGCCGCCGAGCTCCGTCCCGTACGAGATGCCGAAGTAGTGCAGCTTCTCGTCACCCAGGACCTGGCGCATCAGATCCATGTCGCGGGCCGCGCTGATCGTGTCCACGTGCGGCAGCACCGCACCGGAGTTCTTCACGCACGCCGCCACGAGCTTCGCCAGATCGGCCTGCTGCGCCCGCACCTCGCCGGGCGTGTCGGGCGTCCCGTCGATCGACCGCGAGGCGTCCGTGGACCGGTCGTCCAGGCACTTCACGCCCTGGCTCTCACCGACGCCGCGCGGATCGAAGCTCACCAGGTCGTAGCGCGAACGCAGCTTCGCGTAGTCCTTGCTGAACGACGGCAGCGCGGCCACCCCGGACCCGCCGGGGCCACCGAAGTTGAAGACCAGTGACCCGATCCGGCCGCCGCCCGTCGCCTTGGCGCGGATCATGGCGAGACCGATGGTCGGGCCGTCCGGCTGCGCGTAGTCCAGCGGCGCCTTGAGCGTCGAGCACTGCCACTCGCTCCCCGGCGCCTTGCTGTCCGCCCCCTGCGCCACACTCGGCGCCGGGCACCGCCGCCAGCTCAGCTTCTGCCCGGTCAGCGAGCCGGGCAGCGCGCCCGGCCCGCCGGCCGGCGGCGTCCTGCTCCCCGTCACCGACGCCGTCGCCGAGGGCTTGTCGTCCGCGGCCCTGGAATCCCCGCCCGTACACCCCGCCGCCCCCAGCGCAATGACCAACGCGACACCGACCACCGCGTCCCGCCGCACCCATACGTTGCTCATGGCGTTGCTCATGGATCTCCCACCCGTTGTTCCCAATGCGCGGATGATCCCATACGGGCGGATAGTTCCGCGCGCGGCCGACGCGGGTCGCCGGGTGGGCACGCGTGCCTGTTCGAGCTCCGGACGATCAGCGGACCACACTCTGGATTTCGCGGACGGTGACGGGATTCGGGGCCCCGAAGACGCCGTCCGGGAGGGCGTGCGTCGCCGGGCCGTCGGAGCCGCGCCAGCTGACCTTCCACGTCACGGTCACGGTGAGCTGGTACGAGGCGCCGTTCGGGGTCGACCGGAGGTAGGTCACGCCGCACGGCGGACTGCCCGTGGACCCCTTGGTGTAGGGCGTGCCGACATGGCCGTCCGCACCGATCGGGCAGTTCCCGCCGGCGGGGAAGACGTTCGCGTCCGGCGTGCCGGGATCGATGCGCACGCTGACCGGCGTGGCCGTGGTCTCCGCCCAGATGGTGCCGCCCGCGACGGATGCCCTGACGGTGACGGGCGCGTACTCGGCACCGCTCAGCCAGACCCAGGTGGGGAGGTTGACGGTCTGGTTGGTCTGCGGACTCAGGGAGACGTTGGTGCCGGGAACGCGCATCCGCTGGTAGGCGAGCTGTGACAACAGCTCGGGAGAGATCGCGTTCTTGATGGGCGGGGTCTTGCCGTTCTCGACCCAGAAGGGGATCTCGGAGCAGGAGCCACGAGCGAGAGTGTCGGTCGATTCGGGATTCTCCACGCCTCCCCAGAACATGCCTTTCCCGTCCTCGGCCACGTTGAAGTCCTTGTAGCCGGGGTGATCGGGCCAGGAGAGGCCGTCCGTGTAGTGGTCACGCACCTGGGCCATCGCGCTGCCCGCCGTACCGTGCCATTTGCCGGAGTCCTCGGCCCAGCCCTTCTCGAACTTCTCCTTGTACTCCTTCGCGCCGTACATCGGCGCGTACCAGCAGGCCGGGGGGCTCCAGCTCACGTCGGTGGACTTGAGCGGGCCGCGGCCCGGGCCGTCGTGGCCGTTGGCGGGAGTGAAGGAGACCTTGGCGTAGATCTCGCCGTGTTTCTGGCCGCCCCCGTCCGCGGGCGGAGGCTGGGTGGTGTTGTCGTCGGGTCCGCCCGCGAAGGCGGGACCTCCCGACAGCAGCACCGCGGCCGCGGATATCGCCAGGCCGCGTCGTACCAGCCGGCCCGAAGTCACTGCTTGCATTGCGTCGCCTTCCCCTTGACGTCAATGGACTTGGCCTGCCACAGTTCCGGGCTCGTCGGCAGCTTGGTCATGATGACGGAGTAGTACGAGAGGTCCTTGTCGCTCGGCTGGGTGTAGAGGACCTTGCCGGTCTTGACCTCACGGCCGTACATCTTGGTCTGGTCATTGCAGAACGCCACCTCGGCGGTCTGTCCATCGGCGGCGACCCTGATCTGCGGACGGTAGAAGCGATTGGTCCCGGTGAGGGTCCAGCCGTGCGTCAGGTGGTTCTTGACGTGGAACTTCCCGTACGTCAGAGCGGCGTCCCGCGAATAGGTCGTGAGCCCCGGGTCGTTGGCGTTCCGCTTGACGACGCCGTGCGCGATGCTCTGCACGAAATGGGCGGCATCGGCCAGCGCGACGGCCTTGGCATGATCGGACGGGGCCGTCCACGCGAACTCCAGCTTCAGATCCGCGGGCAGCGTGAGGTCCGGGCCGGTCGCCGTGGGCGGCGCGGATGCCGATGGCGTCGCCGGCGCGGACGGTGCCGTGGTCTGGGCTCCGTCGATCGTGCCGGACTTGCCGCTCGACCCGCCGCTTCCGCCGCAGGCGGTGAGCAGAAGGGCGGACGCGGTCGCGAGGGCGGCGGCGGTGAGCGCTGTGGGGGCTCGCATAGAGGTGAGGGGCTCCCGGTCGGTGAGTGGGCACCGACGGGTCAGCTCTGTGTACGTCCCCGTGGTCCCCGTACGTAGGACCTACGACGTTACCCAAGCCACGCGGGAGGAAGCGAGGGAGGGTCGGTGCCTAACGCGTCACGTTCATGTCACCGACGGCACACGGGACTCGGGGCGCGGGGGCCGGGGAGAGGCGGTGCTCTCCCCGGCGTCGTCGCCCCGCGCCGGAGGCCGGCGCGGCGTCACCAGTAGCGGCCTTCGATCATCGCTTCCAGGGTGGCGCGGTGCATGATCAGGTCATCCGGGTCGGCGGGGAGGGCGCGTTCGCCGAAGTGGATCTGGCGGTAGCCGATGCGGAGCATCACGGTGGCGTGCCGGAGGGCCGCGTACAGGGTGTGGAAGTCCAGGTCGCCGGCGGTGTGGCCGGTCGCGTCGCGGTAGCGGCCGGCGATGGCGTCGCGGGTCATGAAGTCGGGGAGGCCCGGGTAGCCGGTCTGTTCCGTCAGGTCCTGGAAGAACCGGTGGAGGTAGATCATCCAGCCGAGGTCGAGTTCGCGGGGGCCCAGCGCGGCCATCTCCCAGTCGAGGACCGCCACGGGGTCGAAGCCCGCGTAGAGGATGTTGCCGATGCGGGCGTCGCCCCAGCTCAGGACGGTGGGGCCGGGGTCCGCCGGCCACAGTTCGCCGAGCCGCTCGAAGGCGCGCTCGATGAGCGGTGAACGGGAGCGGCCGTCGATGACCCAGTGGTAGTAGTCGCGTTGGGCCGCGACATGGTCGCGCAGGGCGTCGCCGGACGGCCCGGCCAGGAACGCGACCGACTCGACCGGGACGGTGTGCAGCTCGGCCAGGACGTCGACGGTGGAGCGCTGGAGGTGCTCGCGGTCGGCGGGGTCGGCGTCGTAGAGCCAGTTCTCGCCGTAGGTGTACGGCATGACGTCGGGCGGTACGCGCCCCTCGACGCGTTCCATGACGAAGAACGGCGCGCCGAGCGGCGCCGGGTCGGTCTCCAGACAGAGCAGGGCCGGGACGGGTGCCTTGCTGTGCTGGGCGACGGCCTCGATGGTGCGGTACTGGCGCTCCATGTCGTAGACGGGAAAGGCCGCGTAGGCGTCGGGGTCGGCGGCCAGCCGCAGGACGCAGGGGCGCAGTTGCTGGCGGGCGGTGCCCGTTCTGTGCGGCACGGCGAGGTCGAACAGGACGGTCTCGCTGGACATGCCGTTGGAGGACGGGATCTGGAAGGTGCGGGTGTGCGCGCCGGGTTCGCGGGCGTGCAGCCAGGCGTCGAGCCGCTGCCGCAGGAGTCGGGGGTCGCGGGTGCTGGTGGTCAGGAGCGGCGTGGGGGGCGGGGTCGGGCTCGACACGGTTCCTCCTTGCGGGCCTTGCCGGACAGGGGCTTCGGCTACCCCCCATTACTTGCCGGGATCGGAGGGGAGTACGCGGGTCTGCTCCAACGGGCGATGGTTCGACGAACGGAAGGTGACGGTCTGGGCGGCGCCGGTGGCACGGGTTACGGCGCCATCGAGTCGAAGCCGGTGAACCCGCTGGGGTCGTGCCGTCCGAAGCTGCCGTGTTCGAAGATTCCGTAGCCGGTCGCGCCGTCCCAGGTGAAACGGGCCGCGTGGTCGATGACGCCGTACGCCGCCAGCCCCAGACCCGCCGGGTCCGACAGGTCGTACGTACGGCGGTCCAGCCAGCCGCGGCCCTTCCACTCGCCGTGCTGCCAGTCGCCGGCCGGCGGGTAGCCCGCGCCGACCGCCAGCGGGCTGCCGCCGAGCAGCTCGGCGTGGATCTCGATCGGCTTGCGGTCGGCTCCGGTGAGGTGGATGACGGCCGACTCGGGGTGCCGGCTGCCGGAGCGGTAGGTGATGTCGACGTGTGCGCGCCCGAGTTGCTGGTCGGGGCGGCCGGCTTCGGTGGGGTGGACGAGGACGGCGCTGTCGAGGGTGCGGTAGCCGTCGGCGTCCTCCTGGAGGATCACCATGACGAAGCGGTCCTCGAAGCGGATCGGGATCCACAGCCAGTGGAAGCCCTCGGTGCGGAACTCCTCGGCGGCCCGGCCGGGCGCCTCGCCGGGGATGGGGCGGACGCCCCAGCTGCGGTCGCGGGTGGCGGTGAAGCGGCCGCGCTCCACGGTGATCTCCTGGTCGCCGGCACGGATCACGCCGTGGCAACTGCCCGCCTGGCAGAACCGGTTGGCCTCGAGGAAGAGCCGGTCGCCGGAGTACTGGATGTGGTGCGGCTCCTCGACGGCCGGGAAGTCAGCCTCCCAGACCAGGTCGAAGGAGAGGCTCGAAGCCTCGTCCTCGTCCTCGCCCGGCTCCTGCTCCTCGCACACCAGCCGCAGTCGCTTGAGCGGTTCCTGGACCTCGATGCGCAGGGGGCCGACCTGCTGCCGCATCCGGTCCTCGCCGAGCGCGTCCGAGGCCCTGACGGCGATGATCCGGTCGCCCCGCAGGAGCGTCGCGTAGGCGTCGGTGACGCCGAGGTTCGGGTAGACGCCGAGGCCGGTGATGAGCAGCGCGCCACCCTCGTGGTCGAAGACCTGGAAGATCGACCGGTCGTAGGCGTTGCGGTCGCCGCTGGCGACATGGCGCATGGATCGGGCGATCTGGTGCACGGGGTACTCGTCCAGCGGAACGGGTCGTTGTGGCACGGCCGTCTCCTCCTCGGTGTCGAGAATTCACTGACGGTACGTCAGCTAATGTCGCCGGGCCTAGATACGTGCACGGATCACTCGGATTTCGGGCCGGCGGTGTCGGCCGGTGCCCCGGCCTCGTCCGCGATCATCCGCTCGATCGGGTTGGTGGCGACGCTGCCGATCACCGAAGCGAGGACGATGGAGCCGATCAGCAGGACGGTCGACAGCCAGACCATGGTGGAGACCGGGAGGACGAAGGCCAGCACGACCCGCGCGGCGCACTCGGTCAGCAGGCAGGCGCCCCAGATCGTGCTGAACAGCAGCTCCGCGCGGCGGAAGCGGGCGTCCACGGCGGACAGCCGGTCCCAGGCGCGGACGTTGGCGGGCCTGCCCTTCGTCATGAAGGGCTTCAGTCCCGCGGACATCAGCGGCTTTCCGGTGGCCGCCGCGGCCAGTACGGAGATGCCCACGACGCTGCTGAGGACCGAGTCCTTGACGATCATCAGGCGCGCGTCGCCGGTGACGAAGCTGAGGACGATGCCCACGAGGTTGACCACCAGGATGATGCCGGCCAGCCCGTTGAACGACCGGTCGCGCGCCGCCCCGACGACGGTGCGGAGGGCGGGGACGATGCTGCTCAGGATGAGCGACGGGACCAGGCCGACGCCGAAGCCGTCGCGCAGCAGGTAGTACGAACCGAGCGGTACGGCGATGTCGAGGACGAGCGGCTTCACCATCGTGACCAGCGGGCTCGGATCAGGGTCCGGCGCGACGGCCCCCGCGCTCCTCGGCCCGGCCTGCGTGTCCTGCTGCACCTGCGTCATCCCCGGGCTCCTCCGTCAGAACTTCCTGTGGGAGAGCTTCGCGCGGAGGGGGGCTCGCCCGGCAGAGCCGGATCTCCGGGCTTCCGCAGGACAAATGTCCCGGCGGGCCCGGCCCCTTGCGGCCCGGCCCCTTACAGATCGCCCCGGCGGCTGAGGTAGTTGAAGGAGAGCCAGCCCGGCAGGACCGGGAGCCAGAAGGTGAGGAGGCGGAAGAGCAGCACCGCGGGAGTGGCGATCGTGCCCGGGAGGCCGGCCGCGATCAGGCCACCGGTGAGGGCGAACTCGACCGCGCCGACACCGCCGGGGGTCGGCGCAGCGGAGCCCAGGGCGTTGCCCGCGAGGAAGACGACCGCGATCGTCGAGTAGCTGAGGCTGCCGCCGAAGGAGCGTACGCAGGCGTCGAGACAGATGATGAAGGTGACCGTGACCATCAGCGTGCCGCCGATGCCCGTCAGCAGCTTCGCCGGACGCTGCAGCACGTCGAGCATGCGCGGGATGACCCCCGCGAACAGCGCGCGCACCCGGGTGGAGACGAACTTGCGCAGGGTGGGGACCGCCGTCCCGACCAGCACCAGCACACCCGCGGTGAGGAGTCCGGCCATGACCGTGCGGGACGGTGACAGGGACGGCGTCTTCTCGGTGCCGGTGATGTAGCCGAACGTCAGCAGCAGCAGGATGTGCGAGCCGAGACCGACCAGCTGGGACGCGCCGACGCTCGCCACCGCGAGGCCCGGCCGTACGCCGGTCTTCTGCAGGTAGCGGGTGTTGAGGGCGACGCCGCCGACCGCCGCCGGGGCGACGAGCTTCACGAAGGAGCCGGCGATCTGCGCCATGACCGTCCTGAACAGCGACAGCCGTTCCGGGACGAAGCCGGCCAGCGCGCAGGCGGCCGCCACGTAACTGAGCGCCGAGCCGAGGACGGCGATCGCCGCCCAGCCCCAGTTCGCGCGGGAGATCGTGTCGGCGATCGGCACCGAGCTGATCTGGGAGAGCAGGAAGTAAGCGGCGAAGGCACCCGCGATGACGGTGACCAGCGTGCGGGGCTTGATCCGCTCCAGGCGGACCGGCTCCACGGGGGCCTGCGGCCGGATGAGCAGCACCTGCTGGCGGATCCTGGAGAGCAGATCCTCCTCGCGGGCCTCGTCCTGGGCCACTTCGATGGCGCGTTTCTCCGCCCGCTTCTCCGCCTTGGTCGAGCCGCGCGAGGGAGCGGCCTCGGCCGCCGAGACGCGCGCCTCCTTGTCGGCCGCCGACGCGGCGAGCACGGCGTCCCGCTCGCGCTGCGCCCGCTCGCGGTTCAGCTGCTTGAGCTCCGCGCGGGTGGAGCGGCTCAGTGCGATCGGCTGGAGCAGCGGCAGGGAGTTGGCGACGGCGTCGGGGCCGAGGACGGCGACGGCCGTCTTGACCGCCCGCTCCGGGCCGACGCGCAGCGCGACAGTGGTCAGCAACTGCGCGATGTCCATCCGCAGCACGATGTCGCCGGCCGCGATCTCACCGCCGCGCAGGTCCGTCAGAAAGACCTTGCCGGAACGATCCACCAGGAGGGATTCGCCGATCAGCCGCCGGTGCGCGATACGCCGTGACTGGAGCGCCTTGACCTGCTGCCAGGCGTTGGACAGCAGCTCGTAGGTGAGCTCGTCGTCCGGCAGCGCGTCCAGCCGGCGGCCGCCGATGTGCTCGTAGACGAGCATGACGGCGTCCGGGCCCAGTTCGGAGGTGGCGATCAGCTTCGGTGCGTTGGCCCCCGCGGCGATGGCGGCGTACGCGAGCAGCGCCTCCTGCTCCAGGGCCTGGCGCAGCGACTGCAGGCTGCGGCGCTGGTTGATACCGCGCAGCGAGATCCGGCGCCACACCCGGTAGAAGAAGCCGTGCGCCTGCTGCTCGCGGTCCACGACGGTGACGTCGAGCGGCGGCCCGTCCTCCAGCGTGACGAGGTAGCCGCGGCCGCGCTCGGAGTCGGGGGTCTCCGGGACCTCGTCGTCCGCGCGGCGGGTGGTCAGCGGTGCGAAGCCGACGCGGCGCAGGCCGGCGAGCAGGTTCTGGCCGGTCGGGCGGACGTTCGGTGAGCCGACCGAGTACAGGGTGCCGTAGGCGACGGTCCAGCCGATCAGCACCGTCACGACGATGGAGAACGGCGTCGTGTAGCCGCCGACCAGCACCGCGAAGGCGTCCAGCAGCAGCACGAACCACAGCAGCACGCGCCAGCGCGGTCGCCGGGCCATGCCGACGGCCGTCATGTACGCGATGACCGGCGCCAGGTAGCCGTGCACGGGGTCGGTGATCCCGCCGCCGCCCGGCGCGATCTGGGTCATCGCGGCCCTGATCGGGTCGGGTGCGGCGTTGGTCACCCACAGGTCGGTGGCGAGCGCCACGCCGTGGGCGAGGACGGCGGCGAGCACGCCGTCGGCGATCCGCAGCCCGTCCCGTTTGATCAGCCGCTCGATCGCGAAGGCGACCGGGACGATCAGTACGGCGATGCTCGCGGTGAGGCCGGCGAAGGTGCTCAGCGCGTCGGGCGCGTTGCGCGCGCCTTTCGCGATGTCCGCCTCGACACCGTTGGTGGTGGCATGGGCGAAACCGGCGATGGCCATGACGACGGCGATGCCGAGCAGGCCGAGCAGGAACCGCATGAGGTCGGCGGGGCGGTGCACGCGGGCCGCGAGCAGCGGCTCGTCGCTGGAGACGTCTTCGCTGTGGACAACCTCTGACTCGGCGGCTCCGGCGGACGCCTTGGCGGCCGCGGATGCTCCGGCGGCTCCGGCCGCTCCGGTGGCTTCGTCGGCTTCACGAGCCTTGGCCGTTTCGGGGTCTACGGGGCCTTCGGGGTCTACGGAGTCTTCTGCGGCCTTGGTCCGTTCGGCGTCGCCGTCGACTTCCGGTGTCCCTCCGTCGGGCGACGGCACGCCGACGGCGCGTCCGGCCGAAGCGGCCGCCGCGTCCTGGTCGTGCTGTCCCGCTGCCTCGTCCTGCTCGCTTATCACCTGTCACCCCGCCGACGATGGTGGCATGAGCGGTCCGGGGATGCGCGCTGAACCCCCCGTTGTCGGTGGTCTGAGGCAGGATGGCTCGGATGAGTGAGCGGACAGACGAGGAGGCCGCGCCCTCCGAATACGCGGAGCGGGTGCTCGAAACCGCCGAGGCCATCCCGCCCGGCCGCGTGATGACGTACGGGGACGTCGCCGAGTGGCTCGACGAGGGAGGGCCGCGGCAGGTCGGCCGCATCATGGCGCTGTACGGGGGCGCCGTGCCGTGGTGGCGCGTGGTGCGTTCCGACGGCCTGCTGCTGCCCGGCCATGAGCTGCGGGCGCTGGCGCACTACCGGGAGGAGGGCACGCCGCTGCGGGAGGCGGCACGCTCCGCCGAGGGCCATGTGCCGCGCGTCGACATGCGGCGGGCCAGGTGGGACGGCGCGCCCGCCGGAAAGTGACGACCGGATGCTCACGCTTCCCAGCTTCGGCCATGGCGGCCCGGAACATGCGGTGGGGCGTCCGTACGGAGTACGTGAACATCTACGCGGATGAGGTGGGCGGGCATGCGGTCGAGTACGTGACCGACTCCACGCCCGAACACGGGTGGGACTGGCTGCGGCCCGTGTGCCGGAGGGCGTAGCGTCGACAGCCGGCCGCACCGGCCGCACCGGCGCCACCGTCCGGAGCAGCGGACAGCCGCGGCGCCCGGGCAACCCGCTCCCCTCGGAGCACGCGGAACACCCGTTCGACACGAAGCACCCGAGCCACCCACAGCACCGACGGAACCGGCGAACCACGTGACCTCCTCCTCCCTCCGACCGGCGCACCGCGCGCCGCACCGGGGGATCGACACGGGCACCGGCGCCTACCGTCTGCTGCGGACCCCGCCCGAGCGGACCGCGCCTCCTGTTCTGGACGCGTCACAGCGCGCGGTGGTTGAGCACCGGTCGGGACCGCTGCTGGTCCTCGCGGGACCGGGCACCGGCAAGACCACGACCCTCGTCGAGGCGGTCGCCGAACGGGTACGGCTCGGTACCGCCCCCGAGCGGATCCTCGTCCTGACGTTCAGCCGCAAGGCGGCCGTCGAGCTCCGGGACCGGATGGCCGCCCGCATGGGGGGCACGGCCACCGCGCAGGCGACGACGTTCCACTCCTTCTGCTACGCCCTGCTCCGCGCGCACCAGGACCCCGAACTCTTCGCCGACCCGCTGCGGCTGCTGTCCGGGCCCGAGCAGGACGTCGTCGTCCGTGAGCTGCTGACGGGACAGACCGCGCTGGAGAAGGACGGGCGCGGCCGGATCCGCTGGCCCGACGACCTGCGGGCCGCGCGCACCACCCGCGGCTTCGCGGACGAGGTGCGCGCCGTGCTCGCGCGCAGCCGGGAGCTGGGCCTGGGGCCGGCGGCGCTGCAGGACTTCGCCCGGCGGATCGGCCGCCCGGACTGGTCGGCGGCGGCGTCCTTCCTCGCCGAGTACCTGGACGTGCTCGACCTCCAGGGCGTCCTGGACTACGCGGAGCTCCTGCACCGGGCGGTGCTGCTCGCCGAGCGCCCGGAGGTCTTCGAAGCCCTGGCCGGGCAGTACGACGCGGTCTTCGTCGACGAGTACCAGGACACCGATCCGGCGCAGGTCCGGCTGCTGCGCGCGCTGGCCGGCCAGGGCCGCACCCTCGTCGCCTTCGGTGACCCGGACCAGTCGATCTACGCCTTCCGAGGTGCCGACGTGAACGGCATCCTCGAATTCCCCGACGCCTTTCCGCGCCGTGACGGACGTCCCGCCCCCGTGCACGTCCTCACCGTCTCGCGCCGCGCCGGGGCGGCCCTGCTGGACGCCACCCGCCTCGTCACCCGCCGGATGTCGCTGCCGCGGCTGCCGTCCGCGGCCGTCCGCGCCCACCGCGAGCTGGCGGCGGTCCGGGACGGCGGCACGGTCGCCGTCCGCACGTACCCGTTGGCGGGCGCCGAGCTCGAAGGCATCGCCGACACGCTGCGCCGCGCCCATCTGGAGGACGGCGTCCCGTGGCGCGACATGGCCGTCCTGGTCCGCGCGGGCGCGCGCTCCATCCCGGGGCTGCGACGGGCGCTGACCTCCGCCGGTGTCCCCGTCGAGATAGACGGTGACGACCTGCCCCTCCGGCACGAACCCGCCGTCGCCCCGCTCCTGCTCGCGCTGCGCGTCGCCGCCGCGGGCGCGCAGGAGGGCCCCGTCGTGCCCGCGCAGACCCGGTCCGGCGAACTGGAGGAGCCGACGGAGTCGGACGAACCCCCGGAGGCCGGAGACGGCGAGGCCCCGGAGCCCGACGCGCCCGACCCCGGCTCCGACCCCGACCCCGACCCCGGTTCCGTGAGCGTCGAGGACGCGATCACGCTGCTGACGTCACCTCTCGGCGGCATGGACGCCGCCGACCTGCGCCGCCTCGGGCGGGCCCTGCGGGAGGAGGAGCGGGCCGCGGGCCGCACCGTGCCACGGCCCTCCGATCTGCTGATCGCGGAGGCGCTGGGGGAGCCGGAGCGACTGGTGGCGCACGACCCGGCGTACGCGCGCGGCGCGCAGCGGCTCGGGCTGCTGCTGCGCAAGGCGCGGGAGCTCTTGGCGGGCGGCGGCACCGCGGAGCAGGCGCTGTGGGAGCTGTGGGACGGATCGACGTGGCCGCAGCGGCTGGAACGGTCGGCGACGCGCGGCGGAACGGCCGGGCGGAACGCGGACCGGGACCTGGACGCCGTGTGCGCGCTGTTCGAGACGGCGGCGCGCGCCGAGGAGCGGACCGGCGGCCGCGGCGCGCTGAACTTCCTGGAGGAGCTGGACGCGCAGGACATCGCCGCCGACACGCTGAGCCGCCGGGCCGTCCGTACCGACGCCGTACGCCTGATGACCGCGCACCGGTCCAAGGGCCTGGAGTGGCGGCTGGTGGTGGTCGCAGGGGTGCAGGAGGGCCTCTGGCCCGACCTGCGCCGCCGGGGTTCGCTGCTCGAGGCCGACCGGATCGGCCGCGACGGACTCGCGGAACCGCTCACCCCGGCCGCGCTGCTGGCCGAGGAGCGGCGGCTGTTCTACGTCGCGGCGACCCGCGCCAAGGAGCGGCTGGTCGTCACCGCGGTCAAGGCGGCGGCCGACGACGGCGACCAGCCGTCCCGCTTCCTGACCGAGCTCGGCGTCGAGCCGCAGGACGTCACCCATCGCGCGCGCCGTCCGCTGGCCGTCTCCGCGCTCGTCGCGGAGCTGCGCGCGACCACCGTCGACCCGGCCGCGTCCCCGGCGCTGCGCGAGGCCGCCGCGCTGCGGCTGGCCCGGCTCGCCTCGCTGAACGACGCCGGGCACGCGCTCGTACCGTCCGCGCACCCCGACCGCTGGTGGGGCCTGTACGAGCCGACGCGCTCGACGGTTCCGCTGCGCGACCGCGACCAGCCGGTGGCGCTGTCGGGCAGCGCGCTGGACCAGCTCGCCAACACCTGCTCGCTGCAGTGGTTCCTCGGCCGAGAGGTGAAGGCGGAGCCGCCGTCGACCGCCGCGCAGGGCTTCGGCAACGTCGTGCACGTGCTGGCCGACGAGGTCGCCTCGGGACGGACCCCCGCCGACCTGGACGTGCTGATGGCCCGGCTGGACTCGGTCTGGGACGCCCTGGCCTTCGACGCGCCCTGGAAGTCCCTCCAGGAGAAACGGAACGCGCGGGACGCGCTGGAGCGCTTCCTGCACTGGCACGTGATGGAGCGCGGCCGCACCTCCGTCGCCACGGAGCACGGCTTCGACGTCGTCCTCGAAGCCGGCGAGGTGCAGGTCCGGATCCGCGGCAGCATGGACCGGGTCGAGACCGACGCGGACGGCAACGCCTACGTCGTCGACTTCAAGACCGGCAAGTCCAAGCCGACGGCGAAGGAGGTCGAGCGCCACCCGCAGCTCGCCGTCTACCAGCTCGCGGTCCGCGAGGGCGCGGTCGACGAACTCTTCGGCGGCGAGCGCCCGCTGCCGGGCGGCGCCGAACTCGTGCAACTGCGCCTCGGCGCGGCGAAGAAGGACGGCGGCGACACCGTGCCGGCCGTCCAGCGCCAGCAACCCCTCGCGGGGAAGCGGGAGGGGAGCGGTGAAGAAGGGGAGTGGGTGGTGGAGGACCTGCTGGCCGGTGCGGCCGGCCGCGTCCTGGACGAACGCTTCACCCCCGCCACCGGCCAGCACTGCACGCACTGCGCGTTCCGCGCGGCGTGCAGCGCCCAGCCGGAGGGCCGGCACGTCGTGGAGTAGCCCGCTCCGCGAGCGGTGACGTGACCCGTGTCTCCTTCGTGCAACCCTTCCCGCCGTTCGGGCGTCAGTTCGGTACAGGGGCATCTGCGGTGGGGTGGGTGTGCGGGGACGCGGGTTGAGGGAATGTGGCCGTCGTGGCGTTGAGGCGCAGAGTTGTCGCAGTCGTAGTGGCCGGCGTCACGGCCGTGGGGGCGCTGGCCGGCTGCCAGGGGACAGCGGACCGCGGCAGAACGGTCCACGCGGCGTCGAAGTCGGCGAACGCGGCCCCGGCCGCGTCGGACGGCTCGCTGGACGGGCTGACGGCGCCGGAGATCTCCCGCCGGCTGTGGGACACGATGAACGGCGTCAACTCCATGACCATGGGGATGTCCGGGGTTCTCCAGGGCAGGCAGGTACAGGTGAAGATCGCGGCGACCCGGAGCGGCGCGTGCGCGGCCGCGGTCCGGTTGAACGGCGGGGCGATGCAGGTCATCAGAACCGCCGACAAGGTTTCCTACATCAAGGGCGATGCCGCGTACTGGACGTCCCTGGGCGCCAGGGGCAAAACCCTCGGGGGGCTCGCGGCCGACCGGTGGATCAGGTTCCCCGGCACCTCGGCCCCCGGCAAGCGGCTGTCCCGGAGCTGCGATGTGGCGAACGTGGTCAAGACCCTGCAACTGGAGCACGACTCGGCCACGGCGGGTGCCCGTGCGACGGTCGACGGCAAGTCGGTGGTCACCATCAAGAAGAAGGACCGGTCGGGGGCCATCACCTACTACGTGGCCGCGCAGGGCCCCTCGTACCTGCTGAAGCTCACGGACCAGACCGGGCTGACCATGACCTTCGGATCCTTCGACAAGCCGGTCAACGTCGCGGCCCCGCCCGCGAACCGGACGATCGACATCAGCCGGCTCGGTGGGGACGACGGGCTGGGCCTCGACGCCTGAGCGTTCCGGCCCGGGGCAAACCCGTTGCGTCCGCATGTTTATCTTGTGCTTATCAGTGTGGTGCGTGTGGGTGGAGGGGAAATCCGGTGGCAGTACAGCGGAACGTCGTGGCGGCTTCAGTGGTCTGCGCGGCCCTGGCGGGCGTACTGACCGGCTGCGGGGGTGACAAGTCCGACGACGCGGTGATCGGGTCCAAGTTGCGGCCGACCGCCTCGGCGAGCACCACGGCGGCCACGGGACTCGACGCACTGACCGCGCAGCAGGTCTCGGACAAGGCCGAAGCGGCGCTCAAAGCCCTCACCTCGGTGCGGGTGGACGCCGTGGGGATGGACGACGGCAAACCCATGCAGATCAAGACGGCCATGTCCAAGGGTGGCGAGTGCGCCGGCGCGATGAGCCAGGACAAGATGGCGATGCAGTTCATCAGCACGCACCACACCACGTACGTCAAGGCCGACGACAGCTTCTGGCGCAAGTCCGGTGGCAAGGACGGCAGCGCGATGGTCGAGCTGCTGCACGGCAAGTGGATGAAGGTGGCGGGCGACGCCTCCGCGGACGAGGACCTGCAGAGCTTCTGCGATCTGGACTCGTTCGCCGACGAGATGTCGTCGGACAACGACGACGGCCCCTTCACCAAGGGCGCGCCGACCACGGTCGACGGGCAGCCGGTCGTCACGATCATCCAGAAGAAGACCGGCAGCGCGGAGACGACGACGATCTACGTGGCGGCGCAGGGTGAGCCGTACCCGTTGAAGATCGTCGAGGCGGGTGGCGACGAGCCGGGCCACGTCACGTTCACCGACTTCAACAAGCCGGTCAGGGCGGTGGCCCCGCCGGCCTCCCAGACGGTGGACATCAGCAAGTTCACGGGCGGCGGCAACAAGAACGTCTGACGGTCGCCCGAGCACGCCCCGCCGGGTCGACCCCGGCGGCAGGCGTGCCCGCCCGGGTGGCCGTCGGTTGTCGGTGGGGCCGGATAGCCTCACTGGGGTGGCAGCACGCATCACGGATCCCGAGCAGCTCAAGGCGCTCCTCGGCATCCCTTTCACCCCGGAGCAGATGGAGTGCGTCACCGCACCCCTCGCGCCGAACGTGATCGTGGCCGGGGCCGGCTCCGGCAAGACGACGGTGATGGCCGCCCGCGTCGTCTGGCTGGTGGGGACGGGGCAGGTCGCCCCCGAGGAAGTGCTCGGCCTGACGTTCACCAACAAGGCCGCGGGGGAGCTCGCCGAGCGGGTCCGCAGGGCGCTCGTCCAGGCCGGGATCACCGATCCGGATCCGGTCGGCCCGCCCGGTGCCGGGGAGGGGGAGGGCGCGACCGGTGAGCCGCAGATCTCCACGTACCACGCGTTCGCCGGCCAGCTGCTCAAGGAACACGGGCTGCGCATCGGTCTCGAGCCCACCGCCCGGCTGCTCGCCGACGCCACCCGCTACCAGCTCGCCGCGAAGGTGCTGCGGGCCGCGCCGGGCCCGTACCCGGCACTGACCAAGAGCCTGCCCTCGCTGGTCAGCGACCTGCTGGCGCTGGAGGGCGAGCTCAACGAGCACCTCGTTCCGCCGGACCGGCTGCTCGCCCACGACGCCGGCTGGCTCGACGCCCTGGCCCCCGTCAAGCTCACCAACGCGGACCTGCGCAAGCTGCCGGAGACCGCGCGGGCCCGCCAGGACCTCACCGGGCTCGCTGCCGCCTACCGCGAGCAGAAGCAGCGCCGCGACCTGCTGGACTTCGGCGACCAGATCGCCCTGTCGGCGACGGTGGCCCGCACCCGTCCGGAGGTCGGCTCGATCCTGCGCGAGCAGTACAAGGTGGTGCTGCTCGACGAGTACCAGGACACCTCCGTCGCCCAGCGGCTGCTGCTCGCCGGGCTGTTCGGCGGCGAGGGCACCGGTCATCCGGTCACCGCCGTCGGCGACCCGTGCCAGGCGATCTACGGCTGGCGCGGCGCCTCTGTCGCCAACCTCGACGACTTCCCCGCCCACTTCCCGAACGCGGACGGATCGCCCGCCCGCCGGTTCTCGCTCAGTGAGAACCGCCGCAGCGGCGGCCGCCTCCTGGACCTCGCCAACGGCCTCGCCACCGAGCTGCGCGCCCGGCACGAAGGCGTCGAGGCGCTGCGCCCCGCCCCCGGCGCCGAGCGCGACGGGCTGGTGCGCTGCGCGCTGCTGTCCAGCCAGGCCGAGGAGATCGAGTGGCTGGCCGACTCCCTCGCCCACCTGGTGCGCACCGGCACCGAGCCCGGCGAGATCGCCGTCCTGTGCCGGACGACGGGCCACTTCGCCGACATCCACGCCGCGCTGGTCGCCCGCGACATCCCCGTCGAGGTCGTGGGCCTGTCCGGGCTGCTCCACCTGCCCGAGGTTGCCGACCTCGTCGCCGTCTGCGAGGTGCTGCACGACCCGACGGCGAACGCGTCGCTGGTCCGGCTGCTCACCGGCCCCCGCTGGCGCATCGGCGCCCGGGACCTGGCGCTGCTCGGTCGCCGGGCCCGCGTCCTCGTCCGGTTCGGAGCCGGCGGCGCGGAGGACGACCCGGAGCGGCGGCTGGCGGCGGCCGTCGAAGGGGTCGATCCCGCCGAGGTGGTCTCGCTCGCCGACGCCCTGGAGACGTTCCTGGACGGCGACCCGGGCGACGAGCTGCCGTTCTCGCCCGAGGCGCGGGTCCGGTTCGCCCGGCTGGCGGCCGAAATACGGGATCTGCGGCGCGCGCTGGCCGACCCGCTGATGGACGTCCTGCACCGGGTGCTCGCGGTCACCGGCCTGGAGGTCGAGCTGTCCGCGTCCCCGCACGCGCTGGCGGCCCGCCGCAAGGAGACGCTCAACGCCTTCCTGGACATAGCGGCCAACTTCGCCTCCCTCGACGGCGAGGCGACCCTCCTCGCCTTCCTCGGCTTCCTGCGCACCGCCGCCCAGTACGAGAAGGGCCTGGACAGTTCGCTCCCCGGCGGCGAGAACACGGTGAAGGTGCTCACCGCGCACAAGTCCAAGGGCCTGGAGTGGGACGTCGTGGCCGTCCCGGGACTGGTGAAGAAGGGCTTTCCGAACGAGCGCGGGCGCGAGCTGTGGACCGCCAACGCCAAGGTGCTGCCGCACCCGCTGCGTGGCGACGCGGCGACCCTCCCCGACGTCGACGCATGGTCGAAGGCGGGCCTCGACCGGTTCCGGGACGCGATGAAGGAGCACAACCGGATAGAGGAGCTCCGCCTCGGCTACGTCACCTTCACCCGCCCCCGCTCCCTGCTGCTCGGTTCCGGCTACTGGTGGGGGCCCACCCAGAAGACCCCGTACGGCCCGTCCGCCTTCCTGGACGCGCTGCGCGTGCACTGCGAGGCGGGCCACGGCGAGATCGAGCACTGGACCGAGCCGCCCGCGGAGGACGCCGTCAATCCGGCGCTGGAGACCTCCGTCGAGCACGCCTGGCCGCTCCCGCTCGACGCCGCCGCCCTCGACCGCCGGCGCCAGGCGGCCAGGACGGTGCTCGCGTATCTGGACGCGCCGCAGGAGCACGCGTTCGCCGACGCGCACGCCGAGGCGGATTTCCCGGAGGCCGAGGACGAGCCCGGGTGGGCGGACGGGGAGGAGTGGGAGGACGCCGACTGGGACGAGCTCTCGGCGGAGCGTCCCGAAGGCCACGGGCATCCCGCCGACCCCGAAGCGGACGTCGACGCGGACCCCGAGCGTCCCGTCGACCCCGGCCACCCGCCCGCCGAGGTCACCACCGCGGGCGCAGCCCCCGCACGGGCGCGCCTGCTCCCCGAGGAGTCCCGCCTCGTCGCCTCCTGGGACCGCGACCTCGACGCGCTCGCCGGGGAGTTGCGGCGCGCCCGCGCGACCGTCCGGGACGTGCCGGTGCCGCCCGTCCTCACCGCGTCGCAGCTGATGCGGCTGGCCGCCGACCCGGACGGGTTCGCCCGCGCGCTCGCCCGCCCCATGCCGCGCCCCCCGCAGCCCGCGGCGCGCCGGGGAACCCGCTTCCACGCCTGGGTCGAGTCCCGCTTCGACGAGCGGCCGCTCTTCGCCCCCGAGGACCTGCCCGGGGTCGAGGGCGGGGACGAGATCGACGACGAGCGGGACCTCGCCGCCCTCAAGGAGGCGTTCCTCGGCACCCCGTACGCCGACCGCACGCCCCACCGCGTCGAGGCGCCCTTCCAGTTGGCGCTGGCCGGCCGCATGATCCGCGGCCGTATCGACGCCGTCTACCGCACCGCGGGTACGGCGGGCGACGATCCCGGCGAGGGCGTCACCTACGAGATCGTCGACTGGAAGACCAGCCGCTCCCGGTCCGGCGACCCGCTCCAGCTGGCCCTCTACCGCCTCGCCTGGGCCGAGCAGCACCAGGTTCCCCTGCACCGGGTAACCGCGGCGTTCCTCTACGTCCGGACCGGTGAGGTCGTCAGGCCCGCGTCCCTGCCGGACCGCGCCGCCCTGGAGCGGCTGCTGCTCGACGAGCCCGGCTGAGCGCCCCGGGCCGCCACGTCTCCGGCCCATCCGGCGGCCGCGTCCCCCGCCGCGTCCGTCCGCCACGGGCGGCGGAACCTCCGGCCGTCACCTCCGGCCGGAGGTGTCCGGCGCGCCGGTTAGGCTCGACGTCATGAGTACCGCCCCGGACAGCGCCGTCCACGCCTACATCGACGCCCACCGCTCCGCGTTCCTCGCCGACCTCGTCGAGTGGCTGCGGATCCCGTCCGTCTCGGCGGATCCCGCCCGGGCGGACGACGTGCTGGGCAGTGCGCGCTGGCTGGCGGCGAAGCTGGCGGAGACCGGCTTCCCGACCGCCGAGGTCTGGGAGAGCGACGGTCTGCCGGCGGTCTTCGCGGAGTGGCCGTCCGGCGACCCGCAGGCGCCGACCGTGCTGGTCTACGGCCACCATGACGTGCAGCCCGCCGCCCGCGAGGACGGCTGGGCCACCGACCCGTTCGAGCCGCACACCGCCGACGGCCGGATCTACGCGAGGGGCGCGGCCGACGACAAGGGCCAGGTCCTCTTCCACACGCTGGGCCTGCGCGCCCACCTCGCCGCGACCGGCAGGACCGCGCCCGCCGTCAACCTCAAGCTGCTGATCGAGGGTGAGGAGGAGTCCGGCTCGCCGAACTTCCTCGCGCTGATCGAGCGGCGTGCCGACCGGCTGGCCTGCGACGCGGTGATCGTCTCCGACACCGGGATGTGGTCGGAGGACACCCCGACCGTCTGCACCGGCATGCGCGGCCTGGCCGACTGCCAGGTCGATCTGTACGGGCCCGACCAGGACATCCACTCGGGTTCGTTCGGCGGCGCGGTGCCCAACCCCGCCACCGAGGCCGCCCGGCTGGTCGCCGCGCTGCACGACGACGACCGGCGGGTGGCGATCCCGGGGTTCTACGACGGGGTCGTCGAGCTGACCGACCGCGAGCGGAAGCTCTTCGCGGCGCTGCCGTTCGACGAGTCGCGGTGGCTGCGGACCGCCAGGTCCCACGGAGCGCTCGGCGAAGCCGGCCACACGACCCTGGAACGCATCTGGGCCCGGCCGACCGCCGAGGTCAACGGCATCCACGGCGGCTACCAGGGCCCCGGCGGCAAGACCATCGTCCCGGCCTCCGCGCACCTGAAGCTGTCCTTCCGGCTGGTCGCGGGACAGGACGCCGGCGCCGTGCAGCAGCTCGTCACCGACTGGGTCGCCGCCCGGCTCCCGGAGGGCATCCGCCACGAGGTCACGTTCTGGGGCACCACCCGCCCCTGCCTGACCCCGCTGGACCACCCGGCGCTGCAGTCGGTCGTCCGCTCGATGGGCCGGGCCTTCCAGCAGGAGATCCTCTTCACCCGCGAGGGCGGTTCGGGACCCGCCGCCGATCTGCAGGACGTACTGGGTGTGCCGGTGCTGTTCCTGGGAATCTCCGTACCGTCCGACGGCTGGCACTCGGTGAACGAGAAGGTCGAGCTCGACCTGCTGTTCAAGGGTGTGGAGACCGCCGCCTACCTGTGGGGCGACCTCGCCGAGAACTGGCGCCCCGCCTCCGCCGAGGTCACCGGGTGACGCCGGCGCGCCCTACCGACACCAGTCACTGACAACGACAACCGCGCTACCGCGTACCTCACGTACGCACGGGGAGATGGAAGCAGCCTTGTCCGAGATCGACCTGTCCACCCAGCCGCTGGCCCTCGCCCAGGCGGGCGTGGACCGCGCCGCCCACCACCGGCTCGACGAGGCCTGGCTGGCCGCCGCCTGGAGCCATCCCACCACCCGTGTCTTCGTGGTCTCCGGCGGCCAGGTGCTGGTCGAGGAGAAGGACGGCCGCACCGAGCTGGTCATGGTCCCGGCCTTCGACGCGCCCGAGACCGAGACCCACCGCTACTTCCTCGGCATCGGCGAGGACGGCATCCGGTACTTCGCGCTGCAGAAGGACGCGCTGCCGGGCCGGATGGACGACGTGGCGCGGGCGGCCGGGCTGCGCGAGGTGGCCGGGCTGCTCTCTCCGCTGGAGGCGGGCCTGATGGTGCACGCCGTCGCGCTGGAGAACTGGCAGCGGGCGCACCGCTTCTGCTCCCGCTGCGGTGAGCGCACGGTCATCGCCGCGGCCGGCCACATCAGGCGCTGCCAGGCGTGCGGCGCCGAGCACTACCCGCGCACCGACCCGGCCGTGATCATGCTGGTGACGGACGACCAGGACCGTGCGCTGCTCGGCCGCCAGGCGCACTGGCCGGAAGGGCGCTTCTCGACGCTGGCGGGGTTCGTGGAGCCGGGTGAGTCGCTGGAGCAGGCCGTGGTGCGTGAGACGGCGGAGGAGGCGGGGGTGGCGGTCGGCGACGTGACATATGTCGCGAGCCAGCCGTGGCCGTTCCCGTCGAGCCTGATGCTCGGGTTCATGGCCCGAGCCACCTCGCCGGACATCCAGGTCGACGGCGAGGAGATCCACGAGGCCCGCTGGTTCTCCCGCGAGGACCTGCGCAAGGGCATCGAGTCCGGGGAGATCCTGCCGCCGGGCGGCATCTCGATCGCCGCCCGCCTGATGGAGCTCTGGTACGGCGGCCCGTTCCCGGCGGCCGGCTGAGAGGGCGCCGGGGCGGACAGCACTCCGCCGGGGCGCGGTCGCGCCCCGGCGGATGCGGGTGGGATCAGCCGCGTCAGACGCCGAGCTTCTGCTTGACCTGCGCCAGCGACGGGTTCGGGAGCGCGGATCCGTCCGGGAACAGGACGGTGGGGACCAGCTGGTTGCCGTTGTTGACCTTCTCGACGAACGCCGCGGACTCCGGGTCGTTCTCGATGTTGATCTCCGTGTAGCCGATGCCCTCGCGGTCCATCTGGCTCTTGAGCCGACGGCAGTAGCCGCACCAGGTGGTGCTGTACATCGTCACAGTGCCCGACATGGGTGTCCGCTCCTCACAAGCAGGTGGAATCGTCGATCGCTCAACGCCTACCCCGCTCCGGACATTCCTGCGGCCCCTGCCGCCACCGGTTTCCCACCGTCCGCGGTCGGACCATCACACCTCGGCTGTGGATAACTTTCCCGACCGCCTCCGAGGACCTGGCAGCATGGCGGGGTGACCGCACCAACGCACACCTCGCTCTTCCCGGCAGTCCCGGACTCTCCCGACGCCGTGCTCGACGGGCTCGACCCCGAACAGCGCGAGGTCGCGACCGCGCTGAACGGGCCGGTCTGCGTGCTCGCCGGGGCCGGCACGGGCAAGACCCGGGCGATCACGCACCGGATCGCCTACGGGGTGCGGGCGGGGATACTGCAGCCCGGCAGCGTGCTCGCGGTCACCTTCACCGCCCGCGCGGCGGGCGAGATGCGCGGACGGCTGCGCCAGCTCGGCGCGGGCGGCGTCCAGGCGCGTACGTTCCACTCCGCCGCGCTGCGCCAGCTCCAGTACTTCTGGCCGCGCGCCATCGGCGGCGAGATGCCGCGGCTCGTCGAGCGCAAGGTCCAGCTCGTCGCGGAGGCCGGCGCCCGCTGCCGGATCCGGCTGGACCGCAACGAGTTGCGGGACGTGACGGGCGAGATCGAGTGGTGCAAGGTCACCCAGACCGTTCCCGAGGACTACCCGGCGGCCGCCGCCAAGTCCGGCCGCGAGGTCCCCCGGGACCCGGCCGAGATCGCCAAGATCTACACGGCGTACGAGCAGCTCAAGCGGGACCGCGGCGTCATCGACTTCGAGGACGTGCTGCTGCTCACCGTGGGCGTCCTCCAGGAGCGCCCGGATGTCGCGGACACCATCCGCTCCCAGTACCAGCACTTCGTCGTCGACGAGTACCAGGACGTCAGCCCGCTCCAGCAGCGGCTGCTGGACCTGTGGCTCGGCGGCCGGGACAACATCTGCGTCGTCGGCGACGCCTCGCAGACCATCTACTCCTTCACCGGCGCCACCCCCGAGTACCTGCTCGGCTTCCGCTCCCGGCACCCGGAAGCCACCGTCGTGAAGCTCGTCCGCGACTACCGCTCCACCCCGCAGGTGGTGCAGCTGGCCAACGGACTGCTCTCCCAGGCCAAGGGCCAGGCGGCCCAGCACCGGCTGGAACTGATCTCGCAGCGCGAGCCGGGCCCCGAGCCCGGCTACACCGAGTACGTGGACGAGCCCACCGAGGCCGAGGGCGCCGCCCGCCGGATCAAGGAGCTCATCGCCGGCGGCGTGCGGCCCAGCGAGATCGCCATCCTGTACCGCATCAACGCCCAGTCCGAGGTCTACGAACAGGCCCTCGCCGACGCCGGGGTGCCGTACCAGCTGCGCGGCGCGGAGCGGTTCTTCGACCGTCCCGAGGTCCGCGAGGCCGGGCTGCTGCTGCGCGGCGCCGCCCGTGCCGGGGCCGGGTCCGATCCGGGGATGGCCGGCACGGAAGTGCCCGACCACGTCAGGGCCGTCCTCAGCTCCCGTGGCTGGACGGCCGAGGCCCCCGCGGGATCGGGCGCGGTCCGGGACCGCTGGGAGTCGCTGGCCGCGCTGGTCCGGCTCGCCGACGACTTCGCGCTGGCCCGCCCCGAGGCCACCTTGTCGGACCTCGTCGCGGAACTGGACGAGCGGGCGAGCGCCCAGCACGCCCCGACGGTCGAGGGCGTGACGCTCGCCTCCCTGCACGCCGCCAAGGGCCTGGAGTGGGACGCGGTGTTCCTCGTCGGCCTGACCGAGGGCATGATGCCGATCACCTACGCCAAGACCGACGAGCAGGTCGAGGAGGAGCGCCGGCTGCTGTACGTCGGCGTCACCCGCGCCCGGCTCCACCTCTTCCTGTCCTGGGCGCTCTCCCGCTCGCCGGGCGGGCGCGCCACCCGCAAGCCCTCCCGCTTCCTGGACGGCCTGCGGCCCGGTTCCGCGACGCGCGGCACCGGCAGCCGCTTCGCGGCCGCTGGCGGCGGCATCGAGCGCGGAGCGGCCGCGGCCGCCGCGGCCAAGCGCAAGCGCGGCCCGGTGCGCTGCCGGGTCTGCGGCCGCACCCTGTCCGAGGCCGGCGAGATCAAGCTGATGCGGTGCGAGGACTGCCCGTCGGACCTGGACGAGGGGCTGTACGAGCGGCTGCGCGACTGGCGCTCGGAGCAGGCCAGGGAGCTGGGCCAGCCCGCGTACTGCGTCTTCACCGACAAGACCCTGCTGGCCATCGCCGAGGTCCGGCCCGACGGGGCGGCCGCCCTCTCCGCGATCGCCGGGGTCGGCAGCCGAAAGCTGGACAAGTACGGCGCCGAGGTCCTGGCGCTGTGCACCGGCGGAGAACCGGCCGGTGCACCCGGTGACGAAGCTGTTGCAGAAGAACCCGAAAAATAGTTTGCGCCCGGTGAGGAAGTCCCCATAGCCTTCCGGAGCACGGTCACTGCGGCTCTTCCAAGAGCCGGGGAGATCGTGATGTACTGAGTAAGCACGACAAGCCCTACGAGACGCCGAGAGGAGGCGAAGACCCGTGACCAGCATCGTCAAGAACGTGAAACTGACCGATCGTCCGGTCGTCATCGCCACCTGCACGCTCGGCGCCCCGCTGCCCGGCACCGGTATGTCCGGAGCCCCGGCTCTGCGTCTGGCTTCCCTCGCCGAACTCTCGATCCGTGAGCGCAGCGAGCGAGCGACCAAGGCACCGGCAGTAGTGGAGACGAAGGCCCCGGCCTATGTCTTTACGCCCGGCGGTGCCGGTCACAGCACAAATGGACAGAAGCAGCAGCACCTCTCGATGTGGGCCTTCCGCGGGCTCGAACCCTGGAGCGATCCAGTCTGATCGACGATCAGACCGGCACCTTCCAGGGCCGCGGAATCCCAGACCGGGATCCGCGGCCCTTTTGTTTTCTCCAGCCGAACAACCGGCCCACCGGCCGGACAAGACAGACGAGGAACACCACGACCGTGCATGCCACCCCGCACGCCCCGTCCGTATCGCCCACAGACCAGCTCACCCCGCCCGCGGTCCACTCGGAGGTCCCGTTGCTGCCCCTGACCGAGCTCGATGACGAAATCGAGCGCCTCGGTGTACCCGTCCCCTGCCGGACCTACGACCCGGAGGTCTTCTTCGCGGAGTCCCCGGCCGATGTCGAGTACGCCAAGACGCTGTGCCAGACCTGTCCCGTCCGCGAGGCCTGCCTCGCCGGTGCGAAGGACCGCCGTGAGCCCTGGGGCGTCTGGGGTGGAGAGCTCTTCATCCAGGGCGTCGTCGTAGCCCGCAAGCGTCCCCGTGGCCGTCCGCGCAAGAACGCAGTAGCGGTGTGAACACCAGCACCGTAGGAACCGTCGACCGACCCGTGACGCACGACCCGAAGAAGCAGGTCCCCATGAACCCCTCCACAGAAGTGGCGCCGCCCGCCACCGAAGCTTCCCGCCACACTTCCGGCGCCTACAGCGCCCGCCAGAACAGGAACCTCGAAATGCAACTCATGCCAGAAGCCTTGGCACGTGCCCATATGCAACAACGCCTCTACGAGGCGGAGCACGAACGGCAGGCCCTTCGACTGGTGTCGGCACGCCGACTGCAGCGCCGGGCCGAACGCGTCTCGCTGCGCGCCCGCCGCGCGCTGGCGATGGCCGTCATGCAGTAACCAGCGGTAGCCACGCTCCAACGGCCGCGTACCAGCGGCCGGGTAACACCACTCCGTGCCACAGCGAACACCGCGGGGCCGGTCCGAAAGGACCGGCCCCGCGGTGCGTTACGGCGGATTATCGGGCACTCGGAGAGGTATCGTCGCCAAGTGGACCAGAAGACTCAGCACAACCGGGTCGGAACTGCCCAGACAACGACGTGCGCGCGCTGCGGTGCCGTCGAGGAGGGTCTGCCGATCACCTGGACCTGCTCCGTGGAGAACAGCCGGCGCGTCTATTTCTGTGACCGGTGCGGCCGGGAGAACCTCCGCAGTATCGAAGGCCGTCTCGACTCCTCGTGGTGGTAGCGGACCGCAGGACGGTTACGCCGACTCCGCCGCCCCACCGGCGTCGAAGCCCGGCAGCCACTCCAGCAGTTCGTCACGCAGCCGCACCGTCGCGCCCAGCTGGCACAGGACGCCGATGGTGCTCAACGTCACGCGGTGGATCAGCAGGTACGACGGCGGCAGGTTCAGCTGCTTGCCCAACTGATGGGCGGGCGAGCGCGGATCGGCGATCCGTGCCGCCTGGGCGCGCATCCAGCTGCGGACGAAGGTGAACTCCTCGGATCCGGCCGGCTCGATGATCGGCCGCAGATAGTCCAGCACCGCGTCCGGGTGCAGCTTGATCGTCGGCCGGACGAACCCCTCCTGGCGCAGCATCGCGTGCACCGAGTCGGCGTCGCCCTCCAGCGCCAGCCGCAGCGCGGTGCCGATCGGCAGCGGCAGCCCGTCGGGCAGCCGGTCCACCGTCCCGAAGTCCAGCACGCCCAGCCGCCAGCCCTCGGCGGGGCCGTCGTCCACCAGCAGCCGGAAGTTTCCCGGGTGCGGGTCGGCGTGCAGCAGCCCGGTACGCGCCGGGCCCGCGAACAGGAAGCGCGCCAGCAGCTGGCCGGCCCGGTCCCGCTGCTCCGGGGTGCCCTTGGCGATCACCTCGGCCATGGGCACGCCGTCCATCCACTCGGTGACCAGGACCTGGTCGGCCTGGTGCACCACCCCGGGCACCGAGACGTCGGGGTCGCCGGCGAACTCCGTGGCGTGGGCCTGCTGGGCCTGCGCCTCCAGCTCGTAGTCCAGCTCCTCCGAGACCCGGTCGCGCATCTCGGCGATGAGCGGTTTGATGTCCATCCCGGGGATCATCGGGCCGAACAGCCGGGCCACCCGGCCCAGTTGGGCCAGGTCGGAGAGGAGGGCGGCTCCGGCGCCCGGGTACTGCACCTTCACCGCCACCGTCCGGCCGTCGTGCCAGACCGCGCGGTGCACCTGGCCGATCGAGGCCGCGGCGGCCGGGCTCTCGTTGAATTCGGTGAAGAGCTCCCGCCAGTCCGCGCCGAGCCGCTGGGCGAGCACCTTGCGCACGGTGCTCGCGGGCATCGGTGGCGCGGAGTCCTGCAGTTTGGTGAGGGCGGCCCGGTACGGACCGGCCACGTCCTCGGGCAGCGCGGCCTCGAACACCGACAGCGCCTGGCCGAATTTCATGGCCCCGCCCTTGAGCTCGCCGAGCACCTTGAACAGCTGCTCGGCCGTGGCCTCCTGCAATTCGCTCGCGACGACCTCGGCGGGACGACCGCCCAGCCGCTTGCCCAGCCCGAGTGTGGCGCGGCCCGCGAACCCCAGGGGGAGCGCGGCCAGTTTCGCGGTGCGAGTCACCGCCTTACGAGGAAGATCAGACATGCGCTCCTCTTTCCCGTCGGTCACGTGGCCATTGTGCCTCTCCGCACTCGCGGCGCGGCGGGCAGCACGGCCCTTGCGTCGCTTCCCGCGCCGCAGCCGCATCTGATGTCACCAGGCACCGGTCGTACTTCCATGGACAGCCGGGCCAGCGCGATCTCCACCCGGGCCCCGGAACTCGGGGGAGTGCCGCCGTCCAGGAAGGCCAGCGCATGGGCGGCGGCAAGCCCCGCGACGACCGTCGCCAGGGCGATGTCGCAGGCCGGGACGCCCGGCGCCCGCCCGGATCTGAGCTGGGCGAGCATCCGCGGCCAGGCCGGATCCCGGTCCGCCAGCCGCAGCGCGAGGCAGCCCGCACAGCCGGTGCGGCCCGGAACGACGAGCGGACCCACCACTCCCATGCCCTCGACGACGCCCGCATAAAGGTGCGGGATGCCCGCTGTGAGCAATCGCTCACTCTCCCCGGGCTCCGGGGCGTAGGCCGCCAGCCCGTCGCGCGGGGCCACCACGACCAGCGAGAGCCGCGGATCCTCCGGCTCCCGCCCGGGTCCGTGCCCGGACACCGGCCCGCGCCCGGCCCGGGGGCCCCGCCGCCCGAGCGCCGCCGCGCGCGGATCGGGCGCGGCCCGGCGCACCGCCCCGCGGGCGGCCGCGTCCCGCCGCTCGCCGATGTGCTCGGCCGGGATCCCCGCCGGGCTCACGTCCCACGGATCCACCCGGCCGCAGTCCAGCACCTCGACCCGGCCGACGCCGGCGGCCGACAGCAGCGCGGCCACGGCCGCCCCGACCCGGCCCGCGCCGCGGACCCGCACCCGCGCCGCCCGCCGGTCCCGCATCCGGCCGGCCGCGCCGCCGGCGCCCGCGTGCACGACGGAGAGCGCCGCGAGGTCGGGCCGCAGCCGGTCGATGGCCGCCGTCCGGTGCCGGACCGCCTCGGAGAGCCGGGCATGTGCCGCCGCGTCGTCCAGCACGCCGCCCTCGGCGAGCAGCCCCAGCAGCTGCCGCACCTGCTGCGCCCCCAGTCCCAGCGCCTCGGCGTCCCGGGTCAGCAGGGCCGCGCCGCGGGTGCCGTCCAGCAGGTCCAGGAATCCTGCCGCCGCGCCGTCGACCCGGTCGAGGACGACCGCGTGGGCCGGATCAATTCCGAACTGGACGCTCTCGCGGTCGCGCCAACTGCGCCGCATCGCGGTTTTGAGCATGGGACGCATGGCCACCCCCGGTGGACGCGCGCGAATCCATTCAAGATCCGCGTCAGTTCCGCATCGTTGTAATGCCGTGGTCACAGAATGCAGGGGAACGCCGACGGTGACGAAAAGTTATCCACAGGTTGTGGGGGATAGTCGTTCAATATGCGCACGAAGCGAGGGGATTCCCACGCCAACCGGCCTGGGGACGGGACTTCCCGGACCCCCACCCGGTAACGTCGGAGCGTGTCCGCCGACCCAGCGCATGACCTCTCCAGCCAGCAGTCCCTCACCTCCCGGACGGATGAGGTCGAAGTGCGCCGCAGCGCCCGAAGGCGCCGGACGGTCTCGGCCTACCGCGAGGGAGACCGCACCGTGGTCCTCATTCCGGCCCGGATGTCGGTCGCCGAGGAGCAACGCTGGGTGACGGTGATGCTCGAGAAACTCGCGGCGCAGGAGAGCAAACGGATCCTCGGCGACGGCGAGCTGTCCACTCGCGCCGCCCAGCTCTCCGAGCAGTACCTGGGCGCCCGTGCCGAACCGGACTCCGTCCGCTGGGTCACCAACCAGAACTCCCGCTGGGGATCCTGCACCCCCTCCGAGGGCAGCATCCGCCTCTCGCACCGGCTGCAGGGCATGCCCGAGTACGTCATCGACTACGTTCTGCTCCACGAACTCGCGCACCTGCTGGTCCCGGGCCACGGCCCGAGCTTCTGGAAGCTGCTGGAGTCGTATCCGCGGACCGAACGGGCCCGCGGTTACCTGGAGGGCGTGGTGGCGGCCGGCCGGTTGCCGCAGCTTCCGACCGTCCGCGAGGAATAGCCGCTGTCGGGGTCAGGGGCTAGCCTGTCGCAACGCACATGTATTTACGGGATGGGGGACGGTCGTTCGTATGGCCAGGGAATTCCAACGTGGCCACAAGGCCAAGATCAGTGATCTCACGGCGGGGACGGATCTGTACATCGGTGTGCAGATCGCCGGGCCCGGCCTGTCGTTCGACATCAGCTGCTTCGGGCTCGACGAGAAGGAGCAGCTGTCCGACGACAGTTACTTCATCTTCTTCAACCAGCCCAAGTCGCCCGAGGAATCCATCCAGCAGCTGGGCGCGCAGGCGGGGGACAGCGAGTCCTTCCGCGTGACGCTCGACCGGATTCCCCCGAAGATCCGCAAGCTCTCCTTCACCGCGACCATCGACGGCAACGGCCAGATGTCGCAGGTGGGCCCGGGTTACCTCCGGATCGTCGCCGGTGGTGAGGAGGTCGCGCGCTACAGCTTCACCGGCGCCGAGTTCAGCACCGAGCGCGCGGTGATGCTCGCCGACGTCTACCTCAAGGACGTCTGGCGCTTCGCCGCCGTCGGCCAGGGCTTCGACGGCGGGCTGGACGCGCTGCTGCGCAACTTCGGCGGCGAGGTCGCCGACGAAGCGCCGGCCGCCGCACCGCCGCAGCAGGGCGGAGCCCCCGGCTTCGCGCCGCCGCCCGGCGGCGCCGCGCCCGCCCCGTCCTTCGGTGCGCCGCCCGGCCCGCCGCAGCCCGCGCCCGCGTTCGGCGCTCCGCAGCCGGCCGCCGCGCAGGGGTTCACACCGCCCCCGGGCAACCCGTCGATACACCAGCAGCAGACCATGATCGCGCCGCTGGCGACCCCGCCGCAGGCTCCCGGCCAGCCGCAGTTCGGCCAGGTACCGCCGCCCGGACCACCCCCGGGCCAGCAGTTCGGCCAGCCCCCCGGCCCGCCGCAGTACGGGCAGCCGCAGTTCGGCCAGCCGCCGGGCCAGCCGCAGTTCGGCCAGGTGCCCGGCCAGCCCGCCGGGTACGGCCAGCCGCAGGCGGGCGCGCCGGCGGGCGGGATCTCCGGTGCCCTGCAGAAGTTCCGCGAGATGCCCACCGGCCAGCGGTGGACGCAGCAGAACAACAAGATGATGCGGGCCGACCTCTCGCAGGCCGGCGGCCAGCCGGTGCTCGCCCGCCAGGGCAGCATGGTGCTCTACCAGGGCAAGGTCGAATACAGCTACAAGGGCGCCGGGTTCGCCGGCCGCATCGTCGGCGGCGCCACCGGCCAGGAGATGCAGCTGATGCGCTGCTCCGGCCAGGGCCAGGTCTTCTTCGCGGAGAACGGCGCCCACCTGCACCCGATCGAACTCCAGGGCGACGCCATCTGCGTCTCCTCGGAGAACGTGCTCGCCTTCGACGAGAGCCTGCAGTACGAGGTGCGCAGGATCGAGGGCCACGGCATCCCCGGCGGCGCGCTCTTCACGATGCAGTTCCAGGGCACCGGAACGATCATCGTCAAGACCCACGGCACCCCCGTGGTGCTGCCGGTCACCCCGACCACGTACGCGGACTGCAACGCGATCGTCGCCTGGTCGGCGGCGTCCCAGGTGATCATCTCCAGCCAGGTCCGGCTGCGCAGGAACGCCTACCCCGGCCACAGCGGAGAGACCGTGAACCTCCAGTTCCGCGGCGCTCCCGGCAACTTCATCGTCGTCCAGCCCTACGAGGTGTGACCCGCAATGGACCAGCAGATGATCGCGGGCTACGCACCGACCCCGGTGACCGCCCGGATGGACACCCACGGCTCGGCGATGCTCAAGGTCGCCATGCAGACCGGCCAGGACCTGTTCGCCCGCACCGGCTCGATGGTCGCCTACGAGGGCTTCGTCCAGTACGAGCCCAACCCGCCCGCCGTCCGGCAGATGGCCTCGCAGTGGCTCACCGGTGAGGGCGCGCCGCTGATGAAGTGCACCGGCGACGGCCTGCTCTACCTGGCCGACTACGGCGCCGACGTGGTGTGCGTCAACCTCAACAACGAGTCCCTGTCGGTCAACGGCACCAACCTGCTCGCCTTCGACGCGCACCTCCAGTGGGGCGTCGAGCGGGTCAAGGGGCTCGCCAAGTTCGCCGGCCAGGGCCTGTTCAACGTGGGGGTGAAGGGCACCGGCTGGGTCGCCATCACCTCCCGCGGCACACCGATCGTCGTCGACTGCGGAAGCGGCGCCGACGAGACCTACGTCGACCCGGACGCACTCGTGGCCTGGTCGTCGGGACTCAAGATGAAGGCCAAGCGCAGCTTCAAGGCGTCCTCCCTGATCGGGCGGGGCAGCGGCGAGGCGTTCCAGATCGCGTTCTCCGGCCAGGGCTTCGTCGTCGTACAGCCCAGCGAGGACAGCACAGACCGCCTCCGGGCACGGGGCTGAGGGGGAGCGACCGATATGCAGAGCCCACTTTTCGCGAACACCGAGGTCCAGTCGAACGACCTCTACGCACTCCAGAACCCGTACCTGTTGCGGGTGAAGCTGGAGGGCAACTCCGGCCGTGACTGCCTCGCCCGCAAGGGCGCGATGGTCGCCTACCAGGGCATGATCGAATTCGACGGCGAGTTCCAGTCGCGCAACCAGCGCGGTGCGCGCATGGCCACCGGCGAGGGCCTGGACCTGATGCGCTGCTCCGGGCAGGGCACGGTGTACCTCGCCAACCTGGCCCAGCACATCCACGTCGTGGACGTCGACCATGACGGCCTCACCGTGGACAGCGCCTACGTGCTCGCCCTCGACTCCGGGCTGCACTGGGACGTGATCGCCGTGGACAGCCAGTTCGGCCTGTCCGGCACCGGCGCCTACAACCTGAACATCTCGGGCCAGGGCAAGGTCGCGCTGATGACCTCGGGCAAGCCGCTGCTGATGCCGGTCACCCCGGACAAGTACGTCTCCTGCGACGCCGACGCGGTGGTCGCCTGGTCGTCCTCGCTGCGGGTCCAGATGCAGGCGCAGACCAGCAGCTCCTCGGTCTACCGCCGGCGCGGCAACACCGGAGAGGGCTGGGAGCTCAACTTCGTGGGCCAGGGATACGTCCTGGTGCAGCCCAGCGAGCTGATGCCGCCGCAGAACGCGCAGATCGGCCAGGGCGTGCGCGCTCAGTTCGGGGTGGGCCAGCAGGGCGCCCACGCCCAGAACCAGGGCAACATCTGGACCAACAACCGCTGAGCCGGTCACCGGTACGGGCCGTGCCCGCGCGTCGCCTCAGAGCAGCGCGCGGGTACGGGCCAGCAGCGTCCCCACCGAACCGTCGGCGACCGAGCCGACCTCGTCGTACCCGTACCAGCGCAGGTCCAGCGACTCCTCGCTGATCGCTTCGACCGCGCCGGCCGGCGCGATCGCCGCGTACTGCACATCCAGGTGCCAGGCGCAGGGCGTCGGATGCCGGTCCAGGTTCACCGGCTCAGGACGCAGCAGCGTCAGCCCGGCGATGCCGGACTCCTCGGTGGCCTCACGCAGCGCGGCGGCCGCCAGCGTGGCGTCCTCCGGCTCGCAGTGGCCGCCCATCTGCAGCCACATCCGCAGCTTCTTGTGCAGGGTCAGCAGCACCCGCCCGGTTTCCGGGTCCACCACCAGCGCGCTGGCGGTGATGTGCCCCGGCTGCGACGCCTTCCACATGCCGTCGGGAGCGCTGTCGAGGTGGTCGAGGTACTCCAGCCGCAGCTTCTCCTGGCCGGGGTCGGGCGCGTCCCACTCCTTCAGGACGCGCACCGCGTCCGCGTGCAGACTCACTTGCCTTCGTCGTCCTTCGTCTCGTCCGTCGTGTCTGTCGTGTCTGTGGTGTTCGTCTTGCCCGTATCGCCCTTGGACAGGCGCTTCTCGGCGGCCTCGCCGAGCATCTTGTCGAGCTCGGAGAAGTCGGCGGTCTCGCGGTGCACGAAGCCGTCCGGGTCGTCCAGGTCCTCCGCGGTGGGCAGCATGTCGGGGTGCTCCCACAGGCCGTCCCGGCCGTCGACACCGCGGGCGTCGGTGAGCGAGGCCCACAGCCGGGAGGCGTCGCGCAGCCGGCGCGGGCGCAGCTCCAGGCCGATGAGCGTCGCGAACGTCTGCTCGGCGGGGCCACCGGTCGCCCGGCGGCGGCGCAGCGTCTCGCGCAGCGCGGCGGCGGACGGCAGGTGCGGGGCCGCGGCGGCGTGCACGACCGCGTCCACCCAGCCCTCGACGAGCGCGAGCGCCGTCTCCAGCCGGGCCAGCGCCACCTTCTGCTCGGGGGTGTCCTCGGGCTGGAACATGCCCTGCGCCAGCGCTTCCTGCATGGCCTCGGGGTTCGACGGGTCGAGCTGGCCGACCGCGTCCTCCAGCTTGGTCGTGTCGACCTTGATGCCCCGCGCGTAGCCCTCGACCGCGCCGAACAGGTGCCCCCGCAGCCACGGCACGTGGGCGAAGAGCCGCTGGTGGGCGGCCTCGCGCAGCGCCAGGTACAGCCGCACCTCCTCCTGCGGGACGCCCAGGCCCTCGCCGAAGGCCGCGACGTTCGCGGGGAGCAGCGCGGCCTTGCCGGCCGGGCCGAGCGGGAGGCTCACGTCGGTGGAGCCGACGACTTCGCCCGCCAGGGTGCCCAGCGCCTGGCCGATCTGGCTGCCGAACATCGCCCCGCCCATGGAGCGCATCATTCCGAGCAGGGGCCCGGACATGGCCTGCATCTCCTCGGGCAGCACGTCGCCCATGGCGGCGCCGACCCGCTCCGCGACCGGGTCCACCAGCTCCTTCCACGCCGGCAGGGTCGCCTCGACCCACTCGGCGCGGCTCCATGCCACGGCGCTGCCCGAGCCGGAGGGCAGCGACGTAGCCCCGTCCAGCCACAGGTCGGCGAGCCGGACGGCCTCGGAGACCCAGGAACGCTCGGCCGGGCCGACGCTGGCGTCCTTGACGCCGTCCGCGGTGCCCTGCGCGACGGTCTGGCGCGCGATGTCCTTGGCCATGTCCCAGTTCACCGGGCCGCCCTCGTACGAGAGCATCTGGCCGAGCTGCTGGAAGGCGGCACCGAGGTCATTGGGGTTCAGGGAGCCGAACATCGCGGCGAAGGGGTTGTCCCCGCCGGCGCCGCCGAACGGATTCACGCCACCGAAGCCGAAGGGGTTGTCGGCACCCTGTCCGCCGGGGCCCTGCTTCTTGCCCTCGTCCCCGTCCTCGGGCTCCTCGGGAGGGACGCCGAATCCGAATGGGTGGTCGCTCACGGGTTTCCTCGGCTCTGTGTTGGGGGCTGTGTCTGGGGCGGTGTGTTGTGGGCTGTACCTCCAGCCTAGACACCAGTCAGGCAGGATGGCTGCGTACCAAGTGCGCACCTCGTACCAGAAACAACCGTGGGAGACACCCGGTGAGTTCCCCAGAAGCACACGTTCGCCCAGAGCGGAGCCCGTCCAAGGCCCCCACGGGCCCTGTGGTGGCGATCACCGGTGCGGCGTCCGGCCTCGGCCATCTGCTCGCGCTGCGGCTCGTCGACTCCGACGAAGTCAAGAAGGTCGTCGCGATCGACGAACGCCGCGGGGACGTGCCGGGAGCGACCTGGCGGGTCCTCGACGTGCGCGACCCCGCCATCGCGGAGAAACTGCGCGGCGTCGACGTCGTCGTCCACCTGGGACTCGACCTCGATCTGGAGTCCGACCCCAAGGCGCGTACCGCCTTCAACGTGCGCGGCACCCAGACGGTGCTCACCGCGGCGGCCGCCGCGGGGGTGCGCCGTGCGGTGCTGTGCACCTCGGCGATGGTCTACGGCGCCCAGGCCGACAACGACGTGCCGCTCGCGGAGGACGCCCCGCTGCGGGCCACCGCCGAGGCCAGCTTCGTCGACGACCTGCTGGAGATCGAGCGGCTGGGCCGCCGCGCCCCGCGCGCCCACCCCGGGCTGAACGTGACGATCCTGCGCCCCGCCGTCCTCGTCGGCGGCACGGACACCGCGCTGACCAGGTACTTCGAGTCGCCACGGCTCCTCGTGGTGGCGGGCAGCCGGCCCTGCTGGCAGTTCTGCCACGTCGAGGACCTGGTGTCGGCGCTGGAGTACGCGGTCCTGGAGAAGGTCGACGGGGAGATGGCGGTCGGCTGCGACGGCTGGCTGGAGCAGGAGGAGGTCGAGGAGCTGTCGGGCATCCGCCGGATGGAGCTGCCGCCGGCCATCGCCTTCGGCGCCGCCTCGCGCCTGCACCGCCTCGGCCTCACCCCGTCCCCGGCCGGTGACCTGGCGTACACGATGCACCCGTGGGTGGTCAGCGGCAGCCGGCTGCACGAGGCGGGCTGGCGGCCCCAGTGGACCAACGAGGAGGTGCTGGCCCAGCTCCTGGAGGAGGTCGCGGGCCGCAACTCCGTCGCCGGCCGCCGGCTCGGCCGCAAGGACGCCACCACCCTGGGCGCGGCCGGCGCGACGGTCGCCCTGGTGGGCACGGCGGCCCTGGTGCGCAGGGCGCGGAAGCGGCGCGGAATCTAGGGGGGAGGACGCCGGGCGGTGCCGGAACCGCCGGTCGGGCGACCGGCGGAATCGAACTTCCGCATCGCGGGCGGATAAGGCAGCATGAGCCGCATGGCACCGACGCACGCTGACGCGCAGAACCCGATCCGGCTCCTGGAGATCCGCGACACCCCCCTCTCCGTGGACGAGGTCTTCGCGGCCGTCGGCCACGAGGCCGCGGGCGGCACGGCGCTGTTCGTGGGGACCGTACGGGACCACGACGGCGGTTCCGGCGCGGAGGTGACGGGCCTCGGCTACTCCTCGCACCCCACCGCGGAAGCGGAGATGCGGCGGATCGCGGAGAAGGTCGCGGCGGATTTCCCGGTGCGGGCACTGGCGGCCCTACACCGTGTGGGTGACCTCCGGGTGGGCGATCTGGCGGTGGTCGTGGCAGTCTCGTGCCCGCACCGCGGCGAGGCGTTCGCGGCCTGCCGCCAGCTGATCGACGAGCTCAAGGCCGAGGTCCCGATCTGGAAGCACCAGACCTTCGCGGATGGCCAAGAGGAGTGGGTCGGCGCGTAGCGCTGTCCGGCAGGGGTGGTGGCCGGGCGACGGGAGGGCGGGTCGGCGCGTAGCGCCGTGTGCGCTGGGCCGTTCGGCCCAGCGCCGGATGCCCTCCGGTTGCGTAACTCCCGACCCGCCCCGACCGTTGTCCTACTGGGTGGTTAATCTGCTCATAGGTCCATAATCGGCGTTCGCGGGTCGGGAGTACTTCATGGCAGCGCTGGCTTGGTTGCTCATTCCGCTTGTCGCCGTGCTCGTTGCCACGGTCTGGGGCAGTTGGGCGGCGCGCACCCGTGTCACCGGGGACGGATCCTCGCTCGCGGACTACGAGCGGTTCCGCGAGGCGATGCAGAAGTCCCATTCCGGATAGTCGGGCCGCCGACGTCCCGGCCCCCGCGGACCGGCCCAGCGGGCCGTTTGTCGGACCGGTCCCGTACATTCGTGGAATGCCACGCCGCACCGCGACGCTGATCGCCGCGACCCTGACGCTGATAGCGCTGCTGTGCGCCGCCCTGCTGACACCGGCTCCGTACGCCGAGATGTCGCCCGGGCCGACCGTCAACACCCTGGGTGACCACGGGGGTGAACCGGTCCTGCAGATTTCCGGGCACGCGACCTATCCGACGTCGGGTCATCTCAACATGACCACCGTGCGGGTGACGGGCGCGGACTACCGGATGAACCTGGTGGAGGCCGTGGTCGGCTGGATCGGCCATGACGAGAAGGTCGTCGAGCACGACACCCTCTACCCGCAGGGCCAGACCGCCGAGCAGGCCGATCAGCAGAACGCCGAGGAGTTCACCCAGTCCCAGGACAGTGCCAAGGTCTCGGCGCTCAAGAAGCTGAACATCCCGGTCTCCTCCCGGATCATCGTCGGCGCGGTCGTCAAGGACAGTGCCTCCGAGGGCAAGCTGCACGCCGGCGACGTGATCAAGGCGGTGGACGGCACCGAGGTGAAGAAGCCCGGGGACGTCGCCGAGCTCGTCACCAAGCACCAGCCGGGGCAGAACGTCGTCTTCACCGTCATCCCGGAGGCGGCGGCCAAGAAGAAGGACGGCGAGACGCAGGAGGTCGCCGTCACCACCCGGAAGTCGACCGACGAGGGCAAGGCGCGCGCGGTCGTCGGCATCCAGGCGGGCGTCGAGCACCTCTTCCCCTTCACCATCGACATCAAGCTCGCCGACGTCGGCGGCCCGAGCGCGGGTCTGATGTTCGCCCTCGGCATCGTCGACAAGCTCACCCCGGGCGACATGACCGGCGGGAAGTTCGTGGCCGGCACCGGCACGATCGACGACAGCGGCAAGGTGGGCCCCATCGGCGGCATCGGGCTCAAGACGATCGGGGCGCGCGGCCAGGGCGCGCAGTACTTCCTCACCCCGGCCGACAACTGCGCCGAGGCCGCCAAGGACGTCCCCTCCGGCCTCACCCTCGTCAAGGTGGGCACGATGGACGAGGCCGTGACGGCCCTGGAGAACATCAAGGCGGGCCGGACGGCCGCCCTGCCGAGCTGCTCGAAGGACTGATCGGCGGCGGGCGGACCCTCGCGGGACCCGCCCGCCGCGCCGGCGCTCAGCCGTCGGTGCTCAGCTCTCGAAGGTGGCGGCCAGCGCCTCGGCCAGGCCGGGCACGAGGTCGGAGCCGGTCAGGACCTCGGTGGCGGTGTCCTTGGACCGCAGCCTGATGGCGGATTCGCGGGCCCCGTTGCGCAGTACGGCGACCGTCATCCGCACCTCCTGGCGCTCGGGGTGCTCGGCGACCCACTTCGCGAGCTTGGCGTCGTTCAGCCCCTCCGGGATCGCCGCCTCCGCGGACGGCGGGAGCATCAGCCGCTCCACCGTCATGGCGCAGCCGGCGATCACATCCGGCCAGGCGATCGTGGCGAGAAACTCGTCCAGGGCCTTGCCTTCGGGCAGTTCGTCCTGCTCGACGGGGGTCAGCGCCCCGGCGTTCTTCTCCGCGAGCCCCAGCTGGTCGGCCAGGCCCGGTTCCTGTGTGCGCAGGCGTGCGGTGTCGACCAGGGCGAACAGCCGCGCGGGCCGGTCCCAGCCGAGACCGGACGCATATTCGTCGATCTCCAGTACGGCACGGGTCAGCGGGCTCGCCGCGAGAGGTGCTCCATCGGTCGCAATGTTGGACATGGTCAATATCCTGCCTGTTCCCAGGCCAAAATCGGGAACCGAGTAAAGCGTGAATAAGTTGCACCAGTGGGGGTCCGACCCGGGACACCCATAGACACCGACACTTCGAGGTGCGCACCTTGGTATTCCAGATGCCGGATCGCGGCGGAGGTCCGACCGGGCCCCGGATCAGACTCGGCCGTCCGTCCCGGCGCACGCGGACGCTCCTGATGACGCTGGGCGCGCTGATCGTGCTCGCCATCGCGTTCGTCATGTTCGCGGGCTTCTGGACGGACTGGCTCTGGTACCGCTCGGTCCACTACTCATCCGTCTTCACCACCACCCTGTGGACGAAGATCGGCCTGTTCTTCACCTTCGGCCTGCTGATGGCGGCCGCCGTGGGTGTCAACATCTTCCTGGCCCACCGGCTCCGGCCGCCGCTCAGCGCGATGTCGCTGGAGCAGCAGAGCCTCGACCGGTACCGCATGGGCATCGCGCCGTACAAGAAGTGGGTGCTGCTCGCGGTCTGCGCGATGGTCGGCCTCATCGCCGGCGGCTCGGCGTCCGGCCAGTGGCGCACGTGGCTGCTGTACACGAACGCCACGCAGTTCGGCACGAAGGATCCGCAGTTCCACAAGGACGTGGCGTTCTACGCCTTCGACCTGCCCTGGTACCGCTTCCTGCTGAGCTTCGGCTTCGCGGCCGTGGTGCTCGGCCTGGTGGCGGCCGCGCTCGTGCACTACCTGTACGGCGGCTTGCGGATCACCTCGCCCGGCGGCCGCGCCACGGCGGCGGCCACCGGACACCTGTCGGTGCTGCTGGGCATCTTCGTTTCGCTCAAGGCCGTCGCGTACTGGCTGGACCGGTACGGCCTGGCGGTGAAGTCGAGCGACTTCAAGGCCACCAGCAGCTGGACCGGCCTGCGCTACGTGGACGCGAACGCGTACCTGCCGGCGAAGAACATCCTCTTCGCCATCGCGATCATCTGCGCGCTGCTGTTCTTCGCGACGCTGTGGCGGCGCACCTGGTCGCTGCCGATGATCGGCTTCGGCCTGATGGTGCTCTCCGCGATCCTGATCGGCGGGCTGTACCCGGCGATCGTGCAGAAGTTCCAGGTGCAGCCGAACGAGGCCGCCAAGGAAGCGCCGTACATCCAGAAGAACATCGATGCCACGCGCGAGGCGTACGGGATCGAGGACAGCAAGGTGACCCCGTACCCGGGGGCGCCCACGACTCCGAACAAGGACATCCTGCGGGCCGACGCCAACACCACGGCGAGCGTGCGCCTGCTGGACCCGAACGTGGTCTCGCCGACCTTCCAGCAGCTGCAGCAGACCCGCGGCTACTACGCCTTCCCGTCCACGCTCGACGTCGACCGGTACACGACCGACAAGAAGGAGCAGGACACGGTCGTCGGCCTGCGCGAGCTGAACGTCGACGGCATCCCCGAGAACAACTGGATCAACGACCACTTCAAGTACACCCACGGCTACGGCATGGTCGCGGCCAAGGGGACGAACGCGCTGGCGGACGGCTCGCCGGACTTCACCGAGAAGGACCTGCCGGCCACCGGGAGCCTCCCCGAGTACCAGCAGCGGATCTACTACGGCGAGCAGACCAAGCAGTACTCGATCGTCGGCGGGCCGACGAAGGAGATCGACTACACCGACGGCAGCGGTGAGAAGGCGTTCACCTACACCGGCAAGAGCGGGGTCGGGCTCGACAACCCGCTCACCCGCGCCGCGTACGCGGTGAGCTTCGGCGAGCCGCAGATCCTGTACTCGGGGGCGATCGGCAAGGGCTCCAAGGTGCTCTACAACCGGACGCCCAAGGAGCGGGTCGAGGCCGTCGCGCCGTGGCTCACCATCGACGGCGACCCGTACCCGTCGGTCGTCGACGGCCGTGTGCAGTGGATCGTGGACGCGTACACGACCACGAACGGCTATCCGTACGCCTCCCGCACCACGCTGGGGGACACCACGGCCGACTCGCTGACCGACGGCCAGCGCACGGTGCTCGCACAGCAGAACCAGGTCAACTACATCCGCAACTCGGTCAAGGCGACCGTGGACGCGTACACCGGTGACGTCTCCCTGTACCAGTGGGACGCGAAGGACCCGGTGCTGAAGACCTGGATGAAGGCGTTCCCCGGCACGGTCAAGGCCAAGAGCGCGATCAGCCCGGACCTGATGGCGCACCTGCGGTACCCGCAGGACCTGTTCAAGGTGCAGCGACAGCTGCTGACCCGCTACCACGTGACCCTCGCGTCGACGTTCTACAGCGGCAGTGAGGTGTGGCAGGTCCCGGACGACCCGGCGGCGAAGACCGGCAAGGCGGTTCCGCCGTACTACCTGAGCCTGAAGATGCCGGACCAGAGCGCGCAGTCGTTCTCGCTGACGACCACGTTCACCCCCAACGGGCGTGACAACCTCAGCGCGTTCATGGCGGTCGACGCCGATGCGACGAGCAAGGACTACGGCTCGATCCGCATGCTCCAGCTGCCACCGAACACCACGGTGGACGGGCCCAAACAGGTGCAGAGCAAGCTGAACTCCGACAACAAGGTCGCGCCACAGATCAACCTGCTCAAACGCGGGGGCGACTCGACGGTCGAGTACGGCAACCTGCTCACGGTCCCGTTGAACGGCGGCCTGTTGTACGTGGAGCCGGTCTACGTCAGGGGCGCGGGCACCAACTACCCGCTGCTCAGGAAGGTTCTGGTGACCTATGGGAACCAGATCGGCTTCCAGGACACCCTCGAGGCGGCGTTGAACGAGGTGTTCAGCAGCCAGGGGAGCACCACCCAGCCGCCACCGAGTACCGGGCAGCCCACGCAGCCGACGACCGATCCGACGGTCGCCGCGGCGCTGGCGGAGGCGCAGAAGGCGCTCGACGCGAGCCAGGCGGCGATGAAGGCCGGCGACTGGGCCAAGTACGGCGAGGCGCAGAAGCAGCTCGCCACGGCACTCCAGAAGGCAGTGGAAGCGGAGCAGAAGACGGCAAAGAAGGGCTGATCAGACACACCTCGCGTCGTGGTACTGTTGCGACACAACGGCGCGGGGTGGAGCAGCTCGGTAGCTCGCTGGGCTCATAACCCAGAGGTCGCAGGTTCAAATCCTGTCCCCGCTACTGCAGAAGAGGCTCGGAGTCAACAGACTCCGGGCCTCTTCACTTATTTGGGGGACGCGCGAGGCTGTGCGTTTGGTAAGGCGTCAAGTCGGGAAGTCGACAAAACGCTGAAGTGACCAATTGGGTTGCGGTATACCAGGTGTACGGCGGTAACGGGTGGTGCAACGATGGACCTTATGGGGGATGGTGCAAGGCTGCTGAATACTCGTCAGATCCATGATCACGGGTCGACGGGTGATACGTCGACGTCCGCTTCCAGGCTCGTGCCCGCTGTATCCGGTCTCCTGCCGGCCCCGCGCGCCGAGTCCCTTCCCGTTGCCAGGACCGACGCCCGTACCGAACTGTCCGATCTGCCCGAGGCCTCGGAGGCCGCCGAACTCGCCGACGAGGAGGGCCTCGCCGTCCGCGAGGAGGCCGAGATCGAGGTGCGGCACCGCCGCGCCGCCGACCACGGCGACCCCGCCGCCATGAGCGCGCTGGGCACCCTGCTGCTGCGCCGCGGCGACCTGGACGGTGCCGAGCCGTACCTGCGCGCCGCGACCGCGAACGGCGACCGCGCCGCCGCCAACAACCTCGCCCTGCTGCTGCACCAGCGCGGTTACCCGGAGGAGGCGGCCAACTGGTGGCGGATCGCCGCCGTCGCGGGTTCCGCGCCCGCCGCGCACGCCCTGGGCCGCCACTACCGCGAGCGCGGCGACGAGCCCGGTGCCGAGTACTGGCTGCGCCAGGCCGCGGAGTCGGGCCACACGCTGGGCGCGTACGCCCTGGCCGACCTGCTGGACCACCGGCGTGACGTCGGCGCCGAGCGCTGGTTCCGGGTCGCCGCCGAGCACGGCCACCGCGAGGCCTCGTACCGCATCGCACGGATCTGCGCCGAGCGCGGCGAGGAGCGCGAGGCCGAGCAGTGGTACCGGCAGGCCGCCGCGCGCCGGCACCGCCGCGCCGCGCTGCGCCTCGGCACGCTCCTGGAGGAGCGCGGCGAGACCAAGGAAGCGGGCCACTGGTACCTGACCGCGGCCCGTGACGGCGAGGCGCGCGCCGCCTGCGCGCTCGCCTTCCTGCTGCGCGACGCCGGCGACGTGGACTCCGCCGCCACATGGTGGCGCCGCGCCGCCCAGGCGGGCGACGGCAACGCCGCCAACGCGCTCGGGGCGCTGCACGCCGAGGAGGGCGAGACGCAGACCGCCGAGCGCTGGTACCGCAGCGCGCTGGCCGCGGGCGACATCAACGGGGCGTTCAACCTCGGCCTGCTCTGCGCCGGCCAGGGCCGCACCGCGCAGGCCGAGCAGTGGTACCGCAAGGCCGCGTACGCCGGACACCGCGAGGCCTCCAACGCGCTCGCCGTACTGCTGCTGCAGCGCGGTGACGCGGCGGGCGCCGAGCCGTGGTTCTCCAAGGCGGCCGAGGCCGGCAGCGTCGACGCCGCCTTCAACCTCGGGATCCTGCACACCAACCGGGGCGACGAGGCCGCCGCCCGCCGCTGGTACGAGCGCGCCGCCGCGGCCGGCCACACCGAGGCCGCGCTGCAGGTCGCCATCGTGCTGCTGCGCGAGGGCGACCACCACGGCGCCGAGCGCCACCTGCGGTGCGCCGCGGGCGGCGGCAGCCCCGAGGCGGCCTTCCGGCTCGGCGCGCTGCTGGACCGCGCGGACACCGACGAGGCCGAGGAGGAGGCCGAGGAGTGGTACGGCCGCGCCGCCCGGCAGGGACACCGACGCGCCCAGGTGCGGCTCGGCATGTGCGCCGCCAAGCGCGGTGACGTGGTGGACGCGGCGCACTGGTACCGCGAGGCCGCCGAGGCGGGCAGCCGCAACGGCGCGTTCAACCTCGGGCTGCTGCTGGCCCGCGAGGGCAGCGAGCCCGAGGCCGCCCTGTGGTGGACCCGCGCCGCCGACGCCGGCCACGGCCGCGCCGCGCTGCGGATGGCGCTGCTGGCCGCCCGGCACGGCGAGCTGGCCGAGGCCCAGGGCTGGTGCGCGCGCGCCATCGAGTGCGGCCCGGCCGAGGTCGCCGAGCGCGCCGCGCGGCTCACCGACGCCGTGAAGCACGAGCTCACGGCGTAGGGCGTCGGCTCCGGCCCCGGCGCCCTCGTGCCGCCCCTGTCCGGCCGGAACTGATTTGCACTGCTCAGCGCGGCTGGTCTACAGTGAGGACACAACGGCGCGGGGTGGAGCAGCTCGGTAGCTCGCTGGGCTCATAACCCAGAGGTCGCAGGTTCAAATCCTGTCCCCGCTACTTCAGTACGGAGGCCCGGTTCCTGAGAAATCAGGGACCGGGCCTTCGTCGTTCTCCCCTGGGCGCGCGGCCCCGGAGTAGTGCCTCGGACATCGTTCGGGCAAAAGCGCGCAAACAGCCTTGGAAGCCGTCCCCGCCGGCGCGATCCTGGTCCTCTACGCGGTGCGAGGAGGCGGGGTTGCTGCGCGGACGGTGGGGGCGGACCGTGCTGCGCCGGCGTGACGGGCCGGCACCGGCCGCGATGCTGCACGCGGAGCGCTGGGGCGGGCTGTGCGGGGCTGCCGCGACCGGGCGCCCGGAGGCCGTGGAAGCACTGCTGGACGCCCTGCGGGCCACGGTCGCCACCGGCCTGCCGCCCGACCGCGCTGCGGCCCTCGACGCGCTCCTGCGGTCGCCTCCCGAGCTGCTGCCCCACCTGGACCGCGGTGCGCGGACCGGGGCCGGTACGACGCCGCTGCCGCGTCCGGGCGGCGCCGACCCGCTGCGCCTGCTGCTCGCCTCGCTGGACCGCGACGGCCACGTGCGGCAGGCCGCGGTGGAGGCGCTGGCCGGGGTCGGCGGGCCGCTGGCCGCCGCGGCGCTCGCCCTGCGCACGGTCGACTGGGTGCCCGCCGTACGGGAGCGCGCCGTGGCGGCGCTGCCCGCGCGGACCGCGCCCGACGAAGCCGCGGCCGTCCTGCGGCTGTTGCTGCGGCTGGCCGGCAGGTGCCGGGCGGGCGGCCTGGCCGGGTACCGCGCGGTGCTCGCGGAGCCGGGGCACCGGCGCGCGGTACGGGCGCTGGCCGCCGACGGCGACCTGCGGACCCGCCGCTTCGGCATGGAACTGGCTTTGGAACTGGGGGAGTACGTACGCGGCGACCTGTTGAGGACCGCGCTGCACGACCGGGACCAGGCGTGCCGGCGGCTGTGCGCGGAACGGCTGCTGGAGATCGATCCGGAGCAGGCGGGCCAGCTGATCGCGGCGCACAGCGCGGTGGTGCGGGAGCTGGCGGTGGCCGCGCTGCCCTCCGATGTGCCGGCCGCGCGCCTGGTGGCCGTGCTCGCCGATCCGGCCCGGATGGTGCGGGCACAGGCGCGGTGGCAGCTCTACCGGCGCGGTGATCCGCCGGCCCGGGTCTACCGCCGGCAGCTCGCCCGCTGCGCGCCCGGCGTTCCGGCGGGGCTGGTGGCCGGGCTGCTGACCGGCCTGGGGGAGTGCGGGGACGGGACGGACGTTCCGGCGCTGCTGCGCTTCACCGAGCCGGGGCCGCCCGCCCGGCCGCCGCGGGTGCGGCGCTGCGCCGTGCGGGCGCTGGGGCGGCTCGCGCCCGCGGAGGATCTGGTGCGGTTGCTCGCGCCGCTGGCGCCCGACCCGGACGCGGGGGTGGCCAGGGAGGTGTTCGACGCGCTGGCGCGGGTGGCGGCGCAGGTGCCCGCCGAAACGGTCCGGGCGGGGCTGACCCGTACCGAGCCCGCGGTGCGCAGGGCGGCCGAGCGGCTCGCGCCGGACGGGGGCGCCGCGTCCGTCAGGAGCAGTCGGGGCACAGACCGCGGAAGGTGACCTCGACCGCGGCGACGGTGAAGCCGTAGCGCTCGGTCGCCGGAAGGCTCGCGAGCGGGTCGCCGGAGGGGTGCACGTCGCGGATCGTGCCACAGCGCGAGCAGATCAGGTGCTGGTGCGGCCGGTGCGCGTTCGGGTCGTACCGCTTGGCGCGGCCGTCCGTCGCGACCTCGATGACCTCGCCGAGGGTCACCATCTCGCCGAGCGTGTTGTAGACGGTCGCCCGGGAGATCTCCGGCAGCCGGGAGGCGGCGCGGGCGTGCACCTCGTCGGCGGTCAGGTGGACGTGCTCGCCGTCGAGGACCTCGGCCACCACCCGCCGCTGGGCGGTGAGCCGCCAGCCGCGTTCGCGCAGTCGTCCCAGTAGGTCACTCATGCGGGCCAGCTTAACAGTGCTCGGTCCGGAGTCCGAATGAGTCTGGTGATGGTTCTCTTCTTGACTTAGACTCTGTCTATCGTAGGATCGAATCCGGCGACAGCCGAGGACAGGTCGATCAGGATCCAGGGAGACGTACGTGACGGTTCAGGAAACGGGCCCGCTGACCACCGAGGCCGGCGCGCCGGTGGCGGACAACCAGAACAGCCAGACGGCGGGACCGGGCGGCCCGGGGCTGATCCAGGACCAGTCGCTGCTGGAGAAGCTCGCGCACTTCAACCGGGAGCGCATACCGGAGCGCATCGTGCACGCCCGCGGCGCCGGCGCCTACGGCACCTTCACGCTGACCCGCGACGTCTCGCAGTGGACCCGGGCGAAGTTCCTCTCCGAGGTCGGCAAGCGGACCGAGACCTTCCTGCGGTTCTCCACCGTGGCGGGCAACCTGGGATCCGCGGACGCGGTGCGCGACCCGCGCGGCTTCGCGCTGAAGTTCTACACCGAGGACGGCAACTACGACCTCGTCGGGAACAACACCCCGGTGTTCTTCATCAAGGACGCCATCAAGTTCCCCGACTTCATCCACACCCAGAAGCGCGACCCGTACACCGGCTCCCAGGAGGCGGACAACGTATGGGACTTCTGGGGTCTGAGCCCCGAGTCGACGCACCAGGTGACCTGGCTCTTCGGTGACCGCGGCATCCCGGCGACGCTGCGCCACATGAACGGCTACGGCTCGCACACCTACCAGTGGAACAACGCCGCGGGCGAGGTCTTCTGGGTGAAGTACCACTTCAAGACCGACCAGGGCATCAAGAACCTGACGACGGCCGACGCCAACCAGCTCTCCGGCATGGACCCCGACTCGCACCAGCGCGACCTGCGCGAGTCGATCGAGCGCGGCGACTTCCCGTCCTGGACGGTGCAGGTCCAGATCATGCCGGCGGCCGACGCGGCGAACTACCGCTTCAACCCGTTCGACCTCACCAAGGTGTGGCCGCACGCGGACTACCCGCCGATCGAGATCGGCAGGCTGGAGCTCAACCGCAACCCGGAGAACATCTTCGCCGAGGTCGAGCAGTCGATCTTCTCCCCGGCACACTTCGTGCCCGGCATCGGCCCGTCCCCCGACAAGATGCTCCAGGGCCGGCTCTTCGCGTACGGCGACGCCCACCGCTACCGCGTCGGGATCAACGCCGACCACCTGCCGGTGAACCGCCCGCACGCCACCGTGGCGCGGACGAACAGCCGTGACGGCCACCTGTACGACGGCCGCCACAAGGGCACCAAGAACTACGAGCCGAACAGCTTCGGCGGCCCGCGCCAGACCGACGAGCCGCTCTGGCAGCCGATCCCGGTCACCGGTACCGACGGCGCCCACGAGGCGCCCTCGCACGCCGAGGACAACGACTTCGTGCAGGCCGGCAACCTCTACCGCTCGCTGTCCGAGGACGAGAAGGAGCGCCTGGTCGACAACCTGGCGCAGTTCATCTCCAAGGTGTCGCGCGACGACATCGCCGACCGCGCGGTGAACAACTTCCGCCAGGCGGACCCCGACTACGGCAAGCGGCTGGAAGCCGCGGTCCAGGCCCTCCGCGGCTGACCGGACGCTTGCCGTAACGACCCGGGGGTTCCCCCCGGGTCATGGACCGAAGAGGCCGGACGCCACGGGGCTCCGGCCTCTTCGCCGTCCTCAGCCGGCCAGCACGCCCTGGGCTCCGGCGCCGGCGCGGGCCGGGGCCCAGCAGCGGATGATGTCGCGGACCGACACGATCCCGACCGGTTCGCGGCCGTCGAGCACGATCAGATGCCGGAAGCCGCCGTGCACCATCGCGGACGCGGCGTCCTCCAGGGTCCACTCGGGCGTCGCGAAGACGACGTCGGTGGTGGTGTGGTCGTGGGCGGTCTCGACGTCCGGGTCCAGTCCGGTGCCGACGGCGTTGAGGATGTCGCGCTCGGTGAGGATGCCGAGTCCCCAGGTGTCGGAGTCGAGGACGACGGCCGCGCCGATCCGTCGGGCGGCCATCAGGCGGGCGGCCTGGCGCAGTGTGTGGGCGGGTCCGATGGTCAGGACGACGGTGCTCATGGCGTCTCGGACGAGCATGGGCTACCCCTAGAGAATGCGTTCACAAGTTCACAAGCTCGGGCATTCTCATGTTCACATGCTCCGCTCCGCGCAGCAAGGGGGCGCGGAGCGGTTCGTTCAGCCCGTGCGCCCGAGGTACCCCAGCAACTCCTCGTGGAGGAGCCCGTTCGACGCCGCCGCGTTCCCGCCGAACGGGCCGGGCACGCCGTCCAGGCTGGTGTACCGCCCGCCGGCCTCCTGGACGATCACGGCGGGCGCCGCCATGTCCCACAGGCTCAGCTCCGGCTCGGCGCAGATGTCGACCGAGCCCTCGGCGACCATCATGTACGGCCAGAAATCGCCGTAGCCACGGGTGCGCCAGCAGTTCCTGGACAGGTGCAGGAAGCCGTCGAGGCGGCCCTGCTCCTCCCAGCCGCTCAGCGAGGAGTACGCGAAGGACGCGTCGTCCAGCTTGTTGATCTTCGACACCTGCAGTCGCGTGGCGGCCGACAGGCTGCGCCCCGTGTACGCGCCCCGGCCCTTGGAGGCCCACCAGCGCCGCCCGAGCGCCGGTGCGGAGACCACGCCCACGACACCCTCGTCACCGTTCTCGCCGCTCACCACCAGCGAGATGAGAGTCGCCCAGACGGGGACCCCGCGCACGTAGTTCTTGGTGCCGTCGATCGGGTCGACGATCCACCGGCGCGGCCCGTTGCCGTGGCTGCCGTACTCCTCGCCGAGCACCGCGTCCCGGGGCCGGGCGCGGCCCAACTGACTCCGGATCAGCTCCTCCGCCGCTTTGTCCGCCTCGCTGACCGGCGTCATGTCGGGCTTGGTCTCCACCTTGAGGTCCAGAGCCTTGAAGCGCTCCATGGTGGTGGCGTCGGCGGCATCCGCGAGGATGTGGGCGAGGCGCAGGTCGTCGTTGAAGTCGGGCATAACGCGAACAGTAGCGATCGCAACCGGCCGAGGTCACGCGGACCGTGCGCGGAGCCTTGACAGGGGTCTGCGGCGCGTCAATTCTTTGCCCACGGCCGCTGTCGGGGCATATGCGGGGCCTTGGAGGCAATCGATGCCTACTGCGCGGGAATCATTACTGGACGCGGCTCTGGCCGCACTGGGCGCCCGGCCCTGGGCGGCGGTGCGGATGGTCGACGTGGCCGTGTCGGCCGGGGTGTCCCGGCAGACCCTCTACAACGAGTTCAGCAGCAAGGAAGGCCTCGCCCGCGCGCTCGCGCGCCGCGAGGCCGACGTGTTCCTGGCGGGGGTCGAGAACGCCCTGGCGGAAGCGGAACGGCACGGCGCGGACGCCGGCGACTGCTTCGCCGCCGCGACGGCCTGGACGCTGCACAGCGCGCGCCGCAGCCCGCTGGTCCGTGCCACGCTGACGGGCTGCCGCAGCGACCGGCTCCCCGCCGCGGTGGTCGCCGGGATCCCGGTGCAGCGCTCGCCGCATTCGGGGCGAACCGCTTCTGCGCACACCCCGGGGGCGCGCACCCCGGCGGCCGCGGCCCCGCCCTCGCCGACCGAACTCGTCACGGAGATCCGCGACCGGGCCGTCGGCGCCCTCGAACACGGTTACCCGAAACTGGACCTGGCCGACATCGGCTGGGCGTGCGAGGTCGCGGTCCGGCTCACGCTCGCCCACGTCGTGGCCCCTTCGGCCTCCGACGAGGACGCCTGCCGGCAGGTCGCACGGCTGGTCCGCGGGCTGCTGGCGCGCGGCTGGTGAGCCGTGGCCTCCGGCCCGGCGTCAATGCGAGGAGCCGGACAGCTGGAGGCCCACAACTCCCGCCAGCACCAGGCAGATCGAGACGATCTTGAGCGTCGAGACGATGTCGCCGAGGAAGACCATGCCGTAGATGGCGGTGCCCGAGGCGCCGATTCCCGTCCACACCGCGTACGCGGGACCGACGTCGAGCTTCTTCAGGGAGAGCGTGAGCAGGCCGAAGCTCCCGAGGGCGAAGACCGCGAAGGCGATCGTCGGCCACAGGCGGGTGAACCCGTGGGAGAGCTTGAGACAGACCGCGAAGCCGGTCTCCAGGATGCCTGCGACCACCACGAGCAGCCATGCCATTCGGGGTGCCTCCCGTTCCGTCGCCGTGCCCGCCGTCCGAGGAGCCGCCGTCGGACTGATGGATCATCACACAGCATGCCCAGAAATGGCGGCATCGCTCCTCGGATGAACGGGCAAACGGGCGAACGGACGGACGGACGAGCGGGCGGGGGATCAGTCGCCCTCGCGGCGTTCGCGGGTCGCGAGCAGCCGGCGCAGCGAGTCGAGCCGGGCCGGATCGGCGTGCCCGGCGGCGACCCACGCGTCCAGCGCGCACTCGGGTTCGTCGTGGCTGCAGCCGCGCGGGCACTCCTCGGTCCCGGCCACCAGCTCGGGGAAGGCCAGGATGACGCGTGACGGGTCGATGTGGTGCAGACCGAAGGAGCGCACGCCCGGGGTGTCCACGACCCAGCCGTCGTCGCCGGGCAGCGGGAGCGCCAGCGCCGACGTGGTGGTGTGCCGGCCGCGGCCGGTGACCGCGTTGACGATGCCGGTGGCGCGCTGCCGCTCGACGAGCGCGTTCACCAACGTCGTCTTGCCGACACCGCTGTGCCCGACGAACGCGGTGATCCGGCCCTTGAGGCGCTCACGGACCGCGTCCACCCCGCCGGTCAGGAAGTTGTCCCGGTTGGTGACCACGTAGGAGACGCCCAGCGTGGCGTAGGTCTCCAGCAGCTTGTCCGGCGAGGCCAGATCGGACTTGGTCAGCACGAGCAGCGGCTCCAGGCCCGCGTCATACGCCGCGACCAGACAGCGGTCGATCATGCGGGGGCGCGGCTCGGGGTCGGCCAGCGCGGTGACGATCGCGAGCTGGTCGGCGTTGGCGACGACCACGCGCTCGTACGGATCGTCGTCGTCGGCGGTGCGCCGCAGCACGGACTTGCGCGACTCGACCCGCACGATCCGCGCCAGGGTGTCCTTGCCGCCGGACAGGTCGCCGACGACCGCGACCCGGTCGCCCACCACGGCGCTCTTGCGGCCCAGTTCACGGGCCTTCATCGCGACGATGGTCCGGTCGCCGATCAGTACGTGCAGCCGGCCGCGGTCCACGGTGAGGACCATGCCCTCGGCCGCGTCCTCGTGCTTGGGCCGGATGTTGGTGCGGGGACGGTTGCCCTTGGTGTTCGGGCGGACCCGGATGTCGTCCTCGTCGGGGTTCTTGCCGTAGCGGCGCATGGCGCGGTCAGCCCCGCCCCGCCGTGACGGAGGAGGCCCCGAGCATCTCGGCCCACAGCTCCGGGAACTCCGGGAGGGTCTTGGCGGTGGTGGCGACGTTCTCCACCTGGACGCCGGGGACGGCCAGGCCGAGCACGGCCGCCGCCGTCGCCAGCCGGTGGTCCTCGTAGGTGTGGAAGACCCCACCGTGCAGCGTCCGGGGCCGGATCCGCAGGCCGTCCTCGGTCTCGGTGACGTCGCCGCCCAGGCCGTTGATCTCCGTGACGAGCGCCGCGAGGCGGTCCGTCTCGTGCAGCCGCAGGTGCGCGACCCCGGAGAGCACGGACTCCGACTCGGCGAGCGCGGCGACCGCCGCGATGACCGGCGTCAGCTCGCCGACCTCGTGCAGGTCCGCGGTGATCCCCAGGACCCGGCCGGTGCCGGTGAACGTCAGGCCCAGCTCGGTCAGCTCACAGGTACCGCCCATGCGGGTGAAGATCTCCCGCAGCGCCTCGCCCGGCTGGGTGGTCCGCTCCGGCCAGTCCGGCACGGTGACCCGGCCGCTGGTGACCAGCGCCGCCGCGAGGAACGGCGCCGCGTTCGACAGGTCCGGCTCCACCGTCAGGTCCCGGCCGAGCAGCGCGCTCGGCGCGACCCGCCACACGTCCGGCTCGCCGCCGTCCTGCGGGGAGTCCACCTTCCCGCCCGCGAGCCGCAGCATGTCGATCGTCATGCGGATGTGGGGGAGGGAGGGGAGGGTGCGGCCGGTGTGCCGCAGCTCGAGGCCCTGGTTGAAGCGCGGCCCGGACAGCAGCAGCGCGCTCACGAACTGCGAGGACGAGGACGCGTCGACCTCCACCGTCCCGCCGGACAGCGAGCCGGCGCCCTGCACGGTCAGCGGCATCGCGCCGCGTCCCTCGTCGTCGATCCGGGCCCCCAGCGTGCGCAGGGCGTCGATGACGCCCTGCAGCGGCCGCTCGTACGCCCGCGGGTCGCCCTCGAAGCGGACCGGGCCGTCGGCCAGCGTCGCGACCGGCGGCAGGAAGCGCATGACGGTGCCGGCGTTGCCGACGTCGACCCGTGCCGGGCCGCGCAGGCCGGCCGGGATGACCCGCCAGACCTCGCCGCTGCCGACGGTGTTCACCTGCTCGTCGATCTGCACGCCCATGGCGCGCAGCGCGTCCGCCATCAGTACGGTGTCGCGGCTGCGCAGCGGGCGCCGGATCCAGCCGGGCTCCGACGCGTGTGCCGCGAGCACCAGCGCGCGGTTGGTGACCGATTTGGATCCGGGCACAGTGACCGTCGCGTCGACGGGGCCGGGGGCGACGGGGGCGGGCCAGAGAGCGGTGTGCGGGGAACTGTCGGTCATGGGAGCCAAGCCTAGGGCCTGTCGTCACATTGGCGGCGTCCGCCCGCAGGGCGGGCCCGGCGGCGTCCGGTGCGTGCGATGGCAAGGCGGAGGGTCGCCCCTGTACTGGACGTACTGGGGCGGGCCCGACAACGCAGCCGGCGTGCGTGCCAGGCGGCGCCGGGCAGGCGCCAATGTGAGGACAGGCCCCGTGGCTGGCGGCGGACCCGCTCCGGGTGCGGAGGCCGGGCCGGCGGCCGCGGGGAGGCGTACCCGCGGAGGCCGGGTCGGCGGCCGCGGGGAGGCGTACCGGAGTCCGATCACGGCCCCGTGGGGCTCACAGGCCGAGCAGCCAGCGCCCCCCGCCGACGAGCGCGCAGACGGCCGTCGCGTAGAAGAGCAGTAGCCACAGCCCCACCGGCGTGTGTGTCAGCCGGCCCAGCTGGTCCGCGTCCGAGGTGTTCGACCGTTCGCGTCTGCGGGTGCGCTGCAGCTCGAAGACCGGGCGCGAGCCGCCGAGCAGCAGGAACCACACCACGAGGTACGCGAAGGCCGCCTGCACCTGCGGCCCGGTCAGCCAGGAGACCAGCAGGAACGCGGCGCCGGTGATCAGTACGGTGAGCGCCCCGTAGGCGTTGCGGATCATGACCAGCATCGCCAGCAGCAGCGCCGTGGCCCCCCACAGCAGTGCCGTGATGTGCCCGGCGGCCAGCAGCGCGGCCCCGGCCAGGCCCAGCAGGGGCGGCGCGGTGTACCCGGCGGCGGCCGTCAGCACCATGCCGAGCCCTGAGGGCTTGCCGCGCGAGACGGTGAGGCCGGAGGTGTCCGAGTGCAGCCGGATGCCCTCCAGGCTGCGTCCGGTCAGCAGCGCGAGCAGGCCGTGGCCGCCCTCGTGCGCGATGGTGATCGCGTTGCGGCTCAGCCGCCATATGCCGTCGGGCAGCACGGCGGCCAGTGCTATCAGCGCCGTACCGCCGACCAGCCAGGCCGACGGATCGGGCTGGGTGCCGACCACGCGGTCCCACAGTTCCGTGAAGCTCTTGATATCCATCGTTCCCCTGCAACGTGCGGCGTGGTGTCGGAGTGCCGTGGCAGTCTGGCACTCATGTGCGGTCGATATGCGGCGAGTCGGCAACCCGAGGACCTGGCGGCTCTCTTCGAGGTCCGGCAGCAGGCTCCCGAGGAGGAGCCGGCGCCGAGCTGGAACGTGGCGCCGACCGCCTCGGTGCACGTCGTGCTGGAGCGACCGGTGAAGGGCGCGCCGAGCCCGGAGCCGGTGCGGCAGCTGCGGCGGCTGCGCTGGGGGCTCGTGCCGTCCTGGGCGAAGACCCCGGACGTCGGGGTGAAGATGATCAACGCGCGGGCCGAGACGGTGCACGAGAAGCCGTCCTTCCGCCGCCCCTTCACCGCCCGCCGCTGCCTCATACCCGCCGACGGCTACTACGAGTGGGTTACCGCGAAGGAGGAGCGGCAGCTGGAGGAGCAGGGGAAGAAGAAACGGGCGCGCAAGCAGCCGTACTTCGTGACCCCCGCCGACGGCTCGGTGATGGCGATGGCCGGCCTCTACGAGTTCTGGCGGGACCGGACGCTGCCCGACGACCATCCGCAGGCCTGGTGGTCCACCTGCACCGTCATCACGACCGAGGCGGAGCGGACCGCGCCCGCCGGATTCACCGGCGAGGGGCCGGCCTCCCTGGCCGACATCCACCCCCGGATGCCGCTGGTGCTCACACCGGACCGGTGGGACGCCTGGCTGGACCCGGCCAGCACCGACCCCGACGCGGTGCGCGCCCTGCTCGTGCCGCCGCCGGCCGGGGCGATGCGGGTGTACCCGGTGGGCACGGAGGTCAGCAACGTCAGGAACAACGGGCCGCGGCTGATCGACGCGCTCGCCGCTCCCGAGGAGGAAACCCTTTTCTGACCGGTACCGGCAGGATGGGGCGGGTGATCGACACCCCGGCGGGCGAGGCCCGCGTGACGTGGCATGACGGCGGGCGCGACGCGCGGGCGGTCCTCGCGCTGGGACACGGCGCCGGGGGTGGGATCGAGGCGCGCGACCTGGTCGCGCTGGCCGCCGCGCTGCCCGCCCTGGGGGTGAGCGTGGCGCTGGTGGAGCAGCCGTGGCGGGTGGCGGGGAAGAAGGTGGCGCCCGCGCCGAAGACGCTGGACGTGGCGTGGCGCGCGCTGTGGCCCGTCCTGGCGGAGCCCGGCCTGCCGGTGATCGCGGGCGGCCGCAGCGCCGGAGCCCGGGTCGCCTGCCGTACGGCCGTGGAGCTGGGGGCGGTCGCCGTGCTGGCGCTGTCGTTCCCGCTGCACCCGCCGGGCAGGCCGGAGAAGTCGCGGGCCGCCGAGCTGCTGGGCGCCGGCGTTCCCACCCTGGTGGTGCAGGGCGGCCGGGATCCTTTCGGGCCGCCGGAGGAGTTCCCCGGCGGGACGGAGATCGTCCCGGTTCCCTACGCGGACCACGGCTTCGCCGTGCCGAAGAAGGCCGACCTCTCCCAGGAGGACGCACTCACCGTGATCACGGACGGTGTCGGGGCCTGGCTCTCCGGACTCGGCCACACGTCTGTTCGCACACGGGCGCGGGGGTGACGGGAATGACGGCCGGGACGCGTGCGTTGTCCGGATCACCGGTACGAAAACACAGAGTGAGGAAGTCAGCCGCATGGTTTCAGCCGCATGCCAGCCACGCGCGAACGCGAAGGCGAAGGCACCTTACCTGGACTGGGCCCAGTGGCCCGCGACAGGCGGCGGGACCGGCACGCCCGGCACGCCGATCTCCAGCGGGATATCCTCCGAACCGAGCGGGTCCGGCTTCGGCCCCGTGACCGTTTTGGAGGAGGTGGTTCCGGTCACCGGCACCGACGACGGCACAGCGGGTGCTGCGGGCACGGCCGGCGAGGAAGCACAGGAGAGCTCCGCGGAGCGCAACGAGCGTTTCGAGCGCGACGCCCTCACGTTCCTCGACCAGATGTACTCGGCCGCGCTGCGGATGACCCGCAACCCCGCGGACGCCGAGGACCTGGTGCAGGAGACGTACGCGAAGGCGTACGCGTCCTTCCACCAGTTCCGCGAGGGCACGAACCTCAAGGCGTGGCTCTACCGCATCCTCACCAACAGTTTCATCAACTCCTACCGCAAGAAGCAGCGCGAGCCGCTGCGCAGCGGGTCGGAGGAGATCGAGGACTGGCAGCTCGCACGAGCCGAGTCGCACATGTCGACCGGCCTGCGTTCGGCCGAGTCCCAGGCACTCGACCACCTGCCCGACTCCGACGTGAAGTCGGCGCTGCAGGCGATCCCCGAGGAATTCCGCATCGCGGTCTATCTCGCGGATGTCGAGGGCTTTGCGTACAAGGAGATCGCCGACATCATGGGGACACCCATCGGCACGGTGATGTCCCGACTGCACCGCGGGCGGCGCCAGTTGCGCTCGATGCTCGAGGACTACGCCCGTGAGCGCGGGCTCGTCCCGGCCGGCGCGGGAGACGAGAAGGGCTCAGGGACATGAGCTGCGGCAACGCACATGAGACGGACTGCTCCGAGGTGCTCGACCACCTCTACGAGTACCTCGACGAGGAGATGTCCGACGACGCCTGCGCCAAGTTCAGGGAGCACTTCGACGAGTGCCACCCCTGCTTGGAGAAGTACGGCCTCGAGCAGGCGGTGAAGAAGCTCGTCAAGCGCTGCTGCGGCCATGACGACGTTCCCACCGACCTCAGGTCGAAGGTCATGATGCGGATCGAGCTGATCCGTTCCGGCGAGATCGCGCCGGTGCCGGAACAGGCACCCGAGATCATCGCCGGGAGCGGAGCCGAAGCTCACCCGTAAGGGTGACTGACGACGGCGCCATTCCGCCCAAACCGCACATCGGTCTCCCGCCCGACAGGCGCGGCCCTATCCTCCGAGGACTCATCGGGGGCTGAGCCGCGCCCGTCGCAGGCACTGGGAGGCAGGGTGCTGGGTTCGAGGATCCTGGCGGGCCGCTCGGCGGTCGGGGCGAACCGCCTGCGGTCGAGGATCGGCGTGAGTCTGCGGACCCTGCCGCCGATCGCCCGCGGCTACATCGCGGTGGTCCTGCTCGGGGCCGCCCTCTGCGCGGCCCCGGCGCTCGACGGCCGGACGCCCTGGCCGACGGTCGGTGTCCTCGCCGTCCTCTACGCGGTCTGCGAGCTGGGCTTCCTGCCCGCGGGACGCGGGGACCAGCCGGCCGCGGGCCGGGACACCGGGGGCGACGCGCCCGCCGGGATCGGCTCGTTCTACCCCGTGCTGCTCGCCGCGGCCCTGATGCTGCCGCCGTCCGCCGCCGCGCTCGTCGCCCTGCCGGGATCGCTGGTCGGCCGGGTCGGACGGAGCCCGCGGTGGCTGAGGCGCTTATGGCGGGCCGGCCAACTCGCCGTCGCCACCTTCGCCGCGGGTCACGCGCAGCGGCTGCTGGACGGCGAACGCGCCCTGCGCGAGCTCGACTTCCCGTATCTGCTGCTGCCTGCCGCCGCGGCCGCGCTCACCTTCTGCGCGGTGGCGACCACGCTCGTGGGCGGCGTGCTCGTCACCGCCGAGCGCTGCCCGCCGCGTGCCGCCTGGGCCACCCCGCTGCTGGGATCGATCGCCCCGCACCTGACCTACGGGATGGTCGGGCTGATGATGGCGGCGCTGTGGCGCGGCTCGTACGGGGCCTTCGCCGCCGTCCTGGTGCTGCTCCCCATGCACATCGCCTGCTGGGTCTTCGCGCAGGTCCACCGGGAACACACCGCACACCGGGCCACCGTCCGGGCCCTCGTGCAGGCCGTCGAGATCAAGGACCGCTACACGCGCGGCCACAGCGAACGCGTCGGCCGCGCCTCGGTGTTCATCGCCCGCGAGCTGGGCATGGCCGAGGACCGGGTCGACGCGCTGCGCTTCGCCGGGATCCTGCACGACATCGGCAAGATCGGCGTTCCCACCCGGCTGCTGCGGAAGAACGGGCCGCTGACGCCGGAGGAGCGCCGGGTGATCGAACTGCACCCGGAGTACGGCCATGAGGTGGTGCGCGGCATCGCGTTCCTCGGCGAGGCCCGCGCCGCGATCCTGCACCACCACGAACGGATGGACGGCCGCGGCTACCCCTTCGGGCTGACCGGCGACGAGATCCCCGAGTTCGCCCGTGTCGTCGCCGTCGCCGACGCCTTCGACGCGATGACGTCCACCCGCAGCTACCGCCGGGCCAGGGGCGTCGGCGAGGCGCTGGCCGAACTCCGCCGCTGCGCGGGGAGCCATTTCGACCCGGTCATGGTCACCGGCCTCATCAGCGCGCTCGACCGGCACGTCTGGACCCCCACCGCGACGGCCGACGTGCCCGACCTGCCCGCCCCCGGCGCTCCCGACCTCCCGCCGCCGCGCTCCGCGGGCAGCGCCACCACCCCCGCACCGGACCGCCGCCCATGACGGCGCCCCGGGACGATTCCGCCGCCCGGCCACCCCGATGGCCCCCGGCCGGCAGACCCCGGCACGGACGGCACGGCCAGGGCACGTCCCGAGGCCCCCGCACGCCCGCCGTCGTGGGGGCCGCCTACGCGGCGACCACGCTGCTCACCGCCGTGGCGATCGGCTGGACGGCGTGGACCGGCGTCGCGGAGCCCGCGACGGCCGCCGCCTTCGGCGCGCTGGTCACGGTGGGGGAGGCGACCCGGATCCCGCTGCCCGGCGACCGCGAGGCGGCGCCGCTGGCCACCGCGGGGGCGCTGGCTTACGCGCTGCTCGGCGAGACGGATGGCAGCCGGACCTCGCACGGCGTTCTGCAGGTCGTCGCGGTCGTCGTGGTGGCCGCCGCGCTCGGCCGGTTCGCCCGTGCCCTGCCCTGCGCCCGCAGGGCCGTCCCCCGCGCCGCGGACGCCGGTGACGCGCGCTCCCCCGACCACGCCGCCCGCCGCGTCCTCGCCGTGGCCTTCGCCGCCACCTGCTTCCAGCCGCTCCACAACTCCGGCCTGCTGGTGCGGTTCCTCGACCCCGGCCCGCTCTACGCGCTGTTCCTGTTCGCGCTGCTCGCGCTCACCGCGCTGTGCGACGCCGTCCTGGCGGCCGTCCTCGCCACCGCCAGGACCGGGCACCCCTTCACCCCGGTCCTGCGAGACGAGCTGCGCGCGCTGGCCACCATCGGCTCCGCCGTCTGCGCGGGCGGTGTCGTGATGGCCCTGGCGGTCGGCGTCGCCGGGCTCTGGGCGCTACCCGTCTTCAGCCTCCCGCTGCTCCTCACCCAGGCCTCGTTCCGCCGCCACGCCGCGATCCGGGCCACCTACCGGCAGACCATCGCCTCCCTCGCCCGCGCCACCGAGGTGGCGGGCTACACCCCCGCCGGCCACGCGCGCCGGGTGACCGCCCTCAGCCGGGAGGTCGGCCGGGAGCTGGGGATGGCGCAGCGCGAGCTGCTGCTCCTGGAGTACGCCGCCCTCATGCACGACATCGGCCAGCTCTCCCTCGTCGACCCCGTACCGGGCGGTGCCACCGAGCCGCTCGCATCCGGGGAGCAGCGCCGCATCGCGCTGCTGGGCGGTGTCGTAGTCCGGCAGACCGGCGTTCCGGCCGAGGTCGCCGTGATCGTCGAGAGCCAGGCCGACCCGTACCGCGAACAGCCCCTTGCCGGCCGTATCGTCCGCGCCGTCAACGCGTACGAGGACCTCACCGGCGGGTCGGCGGCCCTGGAGCGCCGTCTGGCGGCCGTGGAGCGGCTGCGGCTCTCCACCGCCAGGGACTACGATCCGGCCGTCGTGCGCGCGCTGACCCGGGTTCTCGCCCGTGGCGGGGCGGGCGGGCCACCGGGGGGAAACGGACGGTAATGAGCGGTGCCCGCGACCGGCATGGTTGGATGCGGCTGGGGATGGCAAGGAGGAGTGGTGAGGGCCGGAATCCGGGCTGAGACCACGGCCGATATGTGGAAGGTTGTCACTGACCGGGGAGACAACCTGCGGGGGAACGGGAGCGTCGTCATGCTGGAGACCGTGGAGCGGGAAATCCCGGTACTCACCGAGATGCCGGGAATCGTCACCGGGCTGAAGGTGTCCGAGGGGGACGTGGTGCGGAAAGGCGACGTCCTGGCCGTGATCGGCTGAGCAGGCAGGCGGGAATCGTGAGGATCTTCGGCAGAGTGCGGCACCGGCCCTCCCCTACGTGGCGGCAGGCCACCGACCGCGCCTTCTCGCTCATCGGCGACGGGCGCTACGAGGATGCGGGAGCGCTGCTCACGCGTGCCGCCGACATGGAACCGTGGCTCTCGGAGTCCTGGTACAACCTCGCGCTGCTCCACAAGTTCCGCCACGACTGGGAGCAGGCCCGCACGGCCGGGCTGCGCGCCGTGGCCCTGCTGGACCGTGACGCGGGCGCCCCGGACTGGTGGAACCTCGGCATCGCGGCCACGGCCCTCCAGGACTGGCCGCTGGCCCGCCGCTCCTGGCAGGCGTACGGGCTGCGGCTGCCGTCCGGCTCCGCGGAGACCGCGTCCGAGGAGGCGGTCCGGCTGGCACTGGGCAGCGCCGCCGTCCGGCTGTCGCCGGAGGGCGAGGCCGAGGTCGTCTGGGGCCGCCGGCTGGATCCGGCGCGCATCGAGGTGCTGAGCATCCCGCTGCCGTCCTCCGGCCGCCGCTGGGGCGAGGTCGTGCTGCACGACGGCGTCCCGCACGGTGAGCGCGCGACCGCGGAGGGCTCCGCGAAGTCGGTGTACCCGGTGTTCGACGAGATCGAGCTGTGGGCGCCCTCGCCGGTGCCCACGTGGCTGGTCCTGCTGGAGGCCGCCACCGCTGCCGACCGGGACGCCCTGGAGCGGCTGGCCGCCGACGCGGGCTTCGCCGCCGAGGACTGGTCGTCGTCCGTGCGGCTGCTGTGCCGTACCTGTTCGGAGAGCCGGATGCCCACCGACGACGGCTCCTCGACCTCCCGGGACCCCCACGACCACGGGGAGCCCGGCCACCCGGGCCATCTCAGCCACCACAGCGCGGGCTCCTTGTGGGTCCCCGAACGTGAGTGCGGCATAGCGGCACCCGCCGCCCTCGTACGGGGCCTTCTCGACAGCTGGATCGCCGACAGCCCGGACACCCGGGACTGGCGGGATCTGGAGGAGGTCTGCTGACCTTGCGCGGCCCCGTACGCTTGACGGGTCTATGACGGAACTGGGAAGGCGTACGGCGGAACATGTCGCAGCAGGAATCCGAGAAGCAGCAGGACCGGCACGTCCACGTGCACGATGAGGCGTCGGGGTTCCTCGACGACGTCACGGACGCCGAGGCGCGCGAGCTGGCGTACCGCGAGCGCGGGACGGCCCGCCCGATCACCGTCGTGGGCAACCCGGTGCTCCACAAGGAGTGCCGCGACGTCACGGACTTCGACGACGCGCTGGCCGCCCTCGTGGACGACATGTTCGCGAGCCAGAAGGCCGCCGAGGGTGTCGGCCTGGCCGCCAACCAGATCGGTGTCGACCTCAAGGTCTTCGTCTACGACTGCCCGGACGACGACGGCCTGCGCCACACCGGCGCCATCTGCAACCCCGTCCTCGACGAGATCCCCGCCGACCGGCGCGTGCTCGACGACTCCAACGAGGGCTGCCTCTCGGTGCCCGGCGCCTACATGGAGCTGGCCCGCCCGGACTACGCGATCGTCCGTGGCCTGGACCTCCAGGGCAACCCCATCGCCCTGGAGGGCACCGGCTACTTCGCCCGCTGCCTCCAGCACGAGACCGACCACCTCTACGGCCGCCTCTACATCGACCGCCTCTCCAAGCGCGACCGCAAGGACGTCCTGCGCCAGATGGAAGAAGCCACCCCGAAGTTCGAAACGGTCCCCAACGACTGACCGCCGCTTTCAGCAACGCGTAAGGGCCCCGCTCCTGGAGCGGGGCCCTTACGCGTTGCCCGGCGCGCCGTCTAGAAGTCGTCGTCGAAGGCGACCGTGCCCTCGACCGCCACCTGGTAGGCGGAGGCGCGGCGTTCGAAGAAGTTGGTCAGTTCCTGGACGCCCTGGAGCTCCATGAAGGAGAAGGGGTTCTCGGAGCCGTAGACCGGCTTGATGCCGAGCCGGGCGAGGCGCTGGTCGGCGACGCACTGGAGGTACTCGCGCATCGACTCGGTGTTCATGCCCGGCAGGCCGTCACCGCACAGGTCGCGGCCGAACTGCAGTTCCGCCTCGACGGCCTCGCGGATCATGTCGGTGATCTGCTGGTCGAGTTCCGCGTCGAAGAGGTCCGGCTCCTCCTCGCGGACGGTGTCGACGAACGCGAACGCGGCGTCCATGTGGCCGGTCTCGTCCCGGAAGACCCAGTTGGTGCCGGTCGCCAGGCCGTGCAGCAGGCCCCGCGAGCGGAACCAGTAGACGTAGGCGAAGGCGCCGTAGAAGAACAGCCCCTCGATGCAGGCCGCGAAGCAGATGAGGTTGAGCAGGAAGCGGCGGCGGTCGGCCCTCGACTCCAGCCGGTCGATCTTCTCGACCGAGTCCATCCACTTGAAGCAGAACTGCGCCTTCTCGCGGATCGACGGGATGCTCTCGACCGCGTCGAACGCGGCGGCCCGGTCGTCCGGGTCGGGGAGGTACGTGTCGAGCAGCGTCAGATAGAACTGGACGTGCACGGCCTCCTCGAAGAGCTGGCGGGACAGGTAGAGCCGGGCCTCGGGCGAGTTGATGTGCTTGTAGAGCGTGAGCACGAGGTTGTTGGAGACGATCGAGTCGCCGGTCGCGAAGAACGCGACGAGACGCCCGATCATGTGCTGCTCACCGGGGGAGAGCTTGGCGAGGTCCGCGACGTCGGAGTGGAGGTCGACCTCCTCGACGGACCAGGTGTTCTTGATCGCGTTGTGGTAGCGCTCGTAGAACTCCGGGTACCGCATGGGGCGCAGGGTCAGCTCGAAGCCCGGGTCCAGCAGGTGCTTCTCTTGGTTCGTTGTGGTCGGCATTACTGGCAGGCCTCGCAGGACTCGGGGTTTTCCAGGGAGCAGGCGACGGCGTCGTCGTCGGTCGTCTGCTGGAGGGGGATGGGTGCGGCCACCGGTGCCGCCGGGGCCGCCGCGGCGGCGCGGGCGATCCGGGTAGCGGGGCGGGACCGCAGGTAGTACGTGGTCTTCAGGCCCTGCTTCCAGGCGTACGCGTACATCGAGCTGAGCTTGCCGATGGTCGGCGAGGCCATGAAGAGGTTCAGCGACTGGCTCTGGTCCAGGTACGGGGTGCGCGCCGCGGCCATGTCGATCAGGGCGCGCTGCGGCAGCTCCCAGGCGGTGCGGTACAGGGCCCGCACCTCGGCCGGGATCCAGCTGAAGCCCTCGACGGAGCCGTTGGACTCGCGCAGGGCCTCGCGGGACTGGGCGTCCCAGACGCCGAGTTCCTTGAGCTCGTTCACCAGGTAGGAGTTGACCTGGAGGAACTCACCCGACAGCGTCTCGCGCTTGAAGAGGTTGGAGACCTGCGGCTCGATGCACTCGTAGACGCCCGCGATCGAGGCGATCGTCGCGGTCGGCGCGATGGCCAGCAGCAGGGAGTTGCGCATGCCGGTCTTCGCGATCCGGGCGCGCAGCGCGTCCCAGCGCTCCGGCCAGAGCGAGTCGGCGGTGTCGTAGTGGTCGGGGTGCAGCACGCCCTGGGCGGTACGGGTCTGCTCCCAGGCGGGGTGCGGGCCGTGGCGCTCGGCGAGGGTGGCGGACGCCTCGTACGCGGCGAGCATGATCCGCTCGGAGATCCGGGTGGAGAGCGTCCGCGCCTCGGCGGAGTCGAACGGCAGCCGCAGCTTGAAGAAGACGTCCTGCAGGCCCATCAGGCCCAGGCCCACCGGCCGCCAGCGGGAGTTCGACGAGCCGGCCTGCTCGGTCGGGTAGAAGTTGATGTCCACCACGCGGTCGAGGAAGGTGACGGCGGTGCGGACCGTCGCGTCGAGCTTCTGCCAGTCCATCTCACCGTCGGTACCGAGGTGCTGCGAGAGGTTGACCGAGCCGAGGTTGCAGACGGCGGTCTCGCCGTCGTCGGAGACCTCCAGGATCTCGGTGCACAGGTTCGAGGAGTGGACGACGTTGCCGGGCAGCGCCGTCTGGTTGGCGGTGCGGTTGGCGGAGTCCTTGAAGTTCAGCCAGCCGTTGCCGGTCTGCGCGAGGGTGCGCATCATCCGGGCGTAGAGCTGGCGGGCCGGGATGGTCTTGATCGCCAGGCCGGCGTCCTCGGCCTTGCGGTAGGCCGCGTCGAAGTCGCCGCCCCACAGGTCGACGAGCTCGGGCACGTCGGCGGGGGAGAACAGCGACCAGTCCGTGTCGGCGTCCACCCGGCGCATGAACTCGTCGGGGATCCAGTGCGCGAGGTTGAGGTTGTGCGTGCGCCTGGCCTCCTCGCCGGTGTTGTCGCGCAGCTCCAGGAACTCCTCGATGTCGGCGTGCCACGTCTCCAGGTAGACGGCGGCGGCGCCCTTGCGCCGGCCGCCCTGGTTGACGGCGGCGACGGACGCGTCGAGGGTGCGCAGGAACGGGACGATGCCGTTGGAGTGCCCGTTGGTGCCGCGGATCAGCGAGCCGCGGGAGCGGATCCGGCTGAACGGGATGCCGATGCCGCCGGCGTGCTTCGACAGCCGGGCGACCTGGTGGTAGCGGTCGTAGATCGAGTCCAGCTCGTCGAGCGGGGAGTCCAGCAGGTAGCACGAGGACATCTGCGGGTGCCGGGTGCCGGAGTTGAAGAGTGTGGGGGAGCTGGGGAGGTAGGAGAGCGTGCTGGTCAGCGCGTAGAGCTCGCCGACCTCGACGAGGGCGCGCACCGAGTGGTCCTCGGCCAGGCCGCAGGCGACGCGCAGCAGGAAGTGCTGCGGGGTCTCGATGACCTGGCGGGTGATCGGGTGCCGGAGCAGGTAGCGGCTGTGCAGGGTGCGCAGGCCGAAGTACTCGAGGCGGTCGTCGGCCGTGTCGTCGATCATCGCGTCCAGGCGGGCGGCGTGCAGCAGGACGAACTCGGCCGTGGCGTCGGCGATCAGGCCTTCGCGGTGCCCGACGGCGATGGAGGCGGAGAAGGAGACCGCGCCCTGCCCCGCCGCCTCGTCGGCGACGGCGCGGGCCAGCAGCCTGGCCGCGAGCCGGCTGTACTGGGGGTCCTCGGAGATGAGCCCGGCGGCGGCCTCCGTGGCCAGCGCCCGCAGTTCGGCCTCGTCCGATCCGGCGTTGCGGCCGCGCAGGGCCGCGGCGGCGACCCGGCCGGGGTCGGTGTCGGGGAGGTCGACGGTCAGTTCCGTCAGGGTGTGCAGCAGGATGGTTCCTGCTGAGGCGGGGGCTGCGGGCGCGATGGTCACGTTGGTGCTCTCTCCCTCGAACGCGGCGACGGCGTCGCGAGGGGAGGAGCAGGCGCGTTCGGGCACACCGCATCAGCGCAGGGGTGTGCCATGTCGCGTCCGCCGACCCAACCCGCGAGGCCCGGACAACACTGCATCCGGAAGGCAGGACCGGATGCGCCGTCGGCAGGTGGCCGGACTGTGCGGGCGTGCGCAGGCACGACCGCTCACCGTTGCGGGGCAGTGCCGGATTCTCACCGGCTTCCCCTGCGTGGACAGCGGTCCTGAGCATACATCTAGTGGCGCCTCGCAGCGTTACCCCCAGATGTTGTGTCTGGTGTGTTGCGCGGTGGACGGTATGCGTCGCAAGGGGAGGGCGTGCCCGGCACGTTGCCGCGCTACAGCGGCAGGGCGTACGTGAACAGGTCGACGTTCGGAACGGGCGACCAGTCGCGCTCCGGGGTGCGCCGGAACCCGAGCCGTTCGTAGATGCGGTGGGCGCCGCTCATCGACTGCTGGGTGGACATCACCAGTTGCCGGACGCCCAGGGCGCGGGCCCGCTCCACGCAGGCCAGGACGAGGGCCTCGCCGGCGCCGCGGCCGCGCGCGGCGGGGTCGACGCCGAGCATCCGGAACTCCGCCTCGCCGTCCCGGGCTATGTCGCCCCATGGGCTGCCGGGAGGGGCGAACGTCACACAGCCGAGGAGCGTGTCGTCCGCCGCGTCGACCGCGACGAGCACCTCCGCTGCCGAGGCGCGGGCGCGGGCGTCCCGCAGCTTGGGGGCGTAGGTGCCGTCGGGCGAGGTGTGGCCGTCGGCGATGAAGGCCTCGGCGGTGATGCGGCCCGCCTCTTCGAGCTCGTCCGCTCGCGCGGGGCGGATGACGATGTCCATCCCCGCAGTCTGCCGCATGGCCCGTGGTTGCCCGTGTCGGCCCGTGGGGAGCGGCGCGTGGGGGTTCAGACGATCGGGCTGAAGGAGCCGCGGGTGAGTTCCTCCCCCACCCTCCGGGCGGGGGTGCCCCCAGTGCGGGCGGTCGCCGACTGCTCCTCGAGACGCCGCTCGGCGGCCCGGGCGGCGCGGATCTGACGGGAGATGCGCAGCTCGGCCCGGAAGGCGATCAGGGACGGCAGAGCGACCAGGAGGATCAGGGCGGTGGCGGCCAGGAAGCCGAGGAATGTGTTCATGCATCTATTTTCGCGGGGGCCGCCCCGGACCGGGAGTGGCAGGACTGACGCGCTACCGCAAATTACTGCCAACCGAGACTGCCCAGGGGAACCGCCGGGTGAGATGCTGGGGCCATGCTGGAAAACGTGGCAGTGGTTCTGATGGAGGGCGGACACACCTTCGAACTGGGCGTCGTCTGCGAGGTCTTCGGCATCGACCGCAGCGAGCAGGGGCTGCCCGTCTACGACTTCGCCGTCGTCGGGATCGGCGCCTCCCCCGTCCGGCTGCAGAACGGCATGGACGTCACGGCGCCCTACGGCGTCGACCGGCTGGAGGAGGCGGACCTCATCGCCGTCCCGGCCGGGTGCGACTTCCCCGATCGGGCGGAGTACCCGCCGGAGCTGCTGCGCGCGCTGCGCGGCGCGGTGGAGCGCGGCGGCCGGGTGCTCAGCGTGTGCTCGGGAGCGTTCGTGCTGGGCGCGGCCGGGCTGCTGGACGGGCGGAGCTGCACCACGCACTGGCGGCACACGGAGGCGCTGGAGCGCCGTTTCCCGCTCGCGCGGGTCGAGGCGGACGTGCTGTACGTGGACGACGACCCGGTGATCACGTCGGCCGGCACGGCGGCGGGCATCGACGCCTGCCTGCACCTGGTCCGCAAGGAGCAGGGCAGCGCGGTCGCCAACGGCATCGCGCGGCGCATGGTGGTGCCGCCGCACCGGGAGGGCGGCCAGGCGCAGTACGTGGACCGGCCGCTGCCGCGCGGCCAGTGCGACACCGTGGGCGCCGTGCTGACCTGGATGGAGCGCCATCTGGACCGCGAGGTCACCGTCGAGGAGCTGGCGACCCGCGCCCACATGTCGCCGCGCACCTTCGCGCGCCGCTTCCAGCAGGAGACGGGCACCACCCCGTACCGCTGGCTGCTGGGGCAGCGCGTGCTGCTGGCGCGCGAGTTGCTGGAGGGGACGGACGAGACGATGGACGCGATCGCCGCCCGCGCGGGCTTCGGCAGCGCGGCGACCCTGCGCCACCACTTCGTCCAGTGGGTGGGCACCACGCCGCAGTCCTACCGCCGGACGTTCAGGGACCCGGTGCCCGCGCCGAGCGCGTGACACCGGGTCCCCGGGAAGCGGGCCTCAGGCGGTCGCCAGAGGCAGTTCCTCCTTGACGCCCGGCTCGCCGGAGTCCGCCGTGTAGTCGGACGGGGACGTCTCGTCGACGCCCTCGGGCGCCTTGAGCGCCTTGAGGACGAAGGTCAGGACGACCGAGATGACGATGTTGATCACGAAGGCGGTGAGCCCGATGTACCCCTTCTCACCGATGTACGGGATGAGGTCGGCGTTGCCGGCGAAGTGGTTCTGCGCCGGGGTGTGCTGCTCGTACGCCTTCCACGTGCCGTAGGCCATGCCCGCGGCCCAGCCCGCCAGCAGCGCCCAGCGGTGGAACCACCGGGTGAACAGGCCACCGACGATGGCGGGGACGGTCTGCAGGATCCAGATGCCGCCCAGCAGCTGGAAGTTGATCGCGACCGTCTTGTCCATGGTGAGGACGAATATCAGCGCGCCCACCTTCACCAGCAGCGACACCAGCTTGGAGACCTTGGTCTCCTGCGCGGGCGTCGCGTCGGGCTTGATGAAGTCCTTGTAGATGTTGCGGGTGAACAGGTTGGCCGCGGCGATCGACATGATGGCCGCGGGCACCAGTGCGCCGATGCCGATGGCGGCGAACGCCACTCCCGCGAACCAGTCGGGGAACATGTTCTCGAACAGCTGCGGGATCGCCGTCTGCGGGTTGTACCCCTTCACCCCGACGCCGACGCCGGCCGCCAGCGCCATGAAGCCGAGCATGGCGAGCAGGCCCAGCATCAGGGAGTACAGCGGCAGGATGGTGGTGTTGCGGCGGATGACGTTGCGGCTCTTGCCGGACAGCACCGCGGTCACCGAGTGCGGATACAGGAACAGCGCCATGGCCGAGCCGAGCGCCAGCGTCGCGTACGCCCACTGCGCCTGCGGCCCGGAGACCAGCGAGCCGCGGGGCTTGCCGGTCGCCGGGTTGACGGTGGCGTACGCCTTGCCCGCCTTGTCGAAGACGTCGTCGAAGCCGCCCAGCTTGTACGGGATGTAGATGATCGCCACCGCGATGACGATGTAGATCAGCGCGTCCTTGACGAACGCGATCATCGCGGGCGCGCGCAGCCCCGAGGAGTACGTGTACGCCGCGAGCACCCCGAACGCGATCAGCAGCGGGAGGTCCTTCATGAACCAGCTGGCGTTCTCACCGCCGCCCACGCCCATCACGTCCAGGACCGCCTGGATCCCGACGAGCTGCAGCGCGATGTACGGCATCGTGGCGAGGATGCCGGTGACGGCCATCGCCAGCGACAGGCCCTTGGAGCCGAAACGGCCGCGGATGAAGTCCGAGGACGTGATGTAGCCGTGCTTGTGCGAGATCGACCAGAGCCGCGGCAGGAAGAGGAAGACCAGCGGGTACGTGATGATCGTGTACGGCACCGCGAAGAAGCCGGCCGCGCCCGCCGCGTAGATCGCCGCCGGGACGGCGACGAAGGTGTACGCGGTGTAGAGGTCGCCGCCGAGCAGGAACCAGGTGATCCAGGTGCCGAAACTCCGGCCGCCCAGCCCCCATTCGTCGAGGCTCAGCGAGTTCTCCGCGCGCCGCCAGCGCGCCGCCAGGAATCCCATGGCGGTGACCGCCACGAAGAAGAAGATGAAGACGCCGAGCGCCACACCGTTGACGCCACCACTCATGACGAGGCCCCCTTGCGTGCGCGTTCCTCACGGCGGACCAGGAGGTAGGCGATCGTGGTCAGTCCGGCCGAGATGAAGACCCAGGCCATCTGGTACCAGTAGAAGAACGGGATGCCGATGAACTCCGGCGTCAGGCGCGCGTAGGAGCTGACCCACAGCATCGCGATCAACGGGATGACCAGGCATACACCGGCCACCACACGCGAAGGTGTGACGACCGGTGTGCGGTTGGGCGTAGGCGGTGTTTCCGGTGGTGCTGACATCTTCTCGGCTCCGTCCCCTAGAGCGAATCTCCTGCGTAATGCGCAGGAAATCTAGGGCAGCACTCCGCCACACGTCACTAGCGGTCCGCATATCGGTACGGACTCGATCCCCGACGAGGGGGGAATCGGGTGGATCGGTGCGGTTATCGGCCGGGAGCCGGCCCGGGTCGGGCCCGCGTTCAGTCGGTGGGGCGGCTCAGCCTGGCGACGAACTTGTACCGGTCGCCGCGGTAGACGGAACGCACCCATTCGACCGGTTCGCCCGTGGTGTCGATGGAGTGCCGGGACAGCATCAGCATCGGCAGGCCGACGTCCGTGCCGAGCAGCCCCGCCTCGCGGGGGGTGGCCAGCGAGGTCTCGATGGTCTCCTCGGCCTCCGCCAGCCGCACGTCGTAGACCTCCGCCAGCGCCGTGTACAGCGAGGTGTACTTGGCGAGACTGCGGCGCAGCGCGGGGAAGCGCTTCGCCGACAGGTGGGTGATCTCGATTGCCATCGGCTCGCTGTTGGCGAGCCGCAGCCGCTCGATGCGCAGCACCCGGCCGCCGGCCTTCATGTCGAGGAGGCCGGCGAGCCGGTCGTCCGCGGTGATGTAGCCGATGTCCAGGAGTTGCGACGTGGGCTCCAGGCCCTGGGCGCGCATGTCCTCGGTGTACGAGGTGAGCTGCAGTGCCTGGGAGACCTTCGGCTTGGCGACGAAGGTGCCCTTGCCCTGAATGCGTTCGAGCCGCCCTTCGACCACCAGTTCCTGCAGGGCCTGCCGCACGGTGGTGCGGGAGGTGTCGAACTCCGCCGCGAGCGTGCGCTCGGGCGGGACCGGTGTGCCGGGCGGCATCGTCTGGGTGATGTCCAGCAGATGTCGCTTGAGGCGGTAGTACTTGGGCACACGCGCGGTGCGCCCGGCGGCGCCCGCCGTCTCCGGCACGTCCGATGCCGGCGTGCCGCCGCCCCCGTCGCTGTCCATGACGTCTACTCCCGACTGCTGTCGTGCTGCCGTCACCGGCTCCTCCGTCTATCGCGGCTCACATGGTGGCACGGGCTGCTGTGGTGGAGGGAGGCGATGGCAGGTGACGTCCCCCTCAGGTGTCGGTCCGATAACAGACCTAACAGCGCTTCTTATACACCCTTGACACCCCTAAAGGTCTAGGCCAAGCTGCGCTCACTGGTCTAAACCATTAAAGACCAATCCCAGACCCACAAGCAGGACGCGGCATTTGTCGTGTCTCGCGGCAGCCGGATTTCGGGCCGTGGGGGGTGGTTTCGGGCATCCTGAGGAGGGTGGCATGAAGCGTAAGCTCATCGCGGCAATCGGTGTCGCGACCATGATCGCTGGCGTCGCGGCCTGTGGCAGCGACAAGAAGGACGACGCGGCCGCGAAGCCGGCGGACCGCAAGGACACGGTGACCGTCTGGCTCATGAGCGACGCTCAGAGCACCTGGCCGGAGCTGGTCAAGAGCGTCAATGACGAGTTCAAGGCGAAGTACCCGAACGTCACCGTGAAGGTGCAGTACCAGCAGTGGAGTGACAAGGTCCAGAAGCTGGACGCCGCGCTCTCCGGCTCCAGCGCTCCGGACGTCGTCGAGCTCGGCAACACCGAGACCATGACCTACATCCTCAACGGTGCCCTCGCCGAGGTCGACAAGACCAAGTTCGAGAACTCCGCCACGTGGATCAAGGGCCTTGAGGACACCTGCTCGTACCAGGGCAAGCTCTACTGCGTGCCCTACTACGCCGGTGCCCGCGTGGCGATCTACAACACCGCCATCTTCAAGAGCGCCACCGGTTCGGCCGACCTGCCGAAGACCGAGGCCGACCTGACCGCCGCCCTGGACAAGATCCAGGCCGCGAAGGGCGGGGACAAGGCGTACTCGCCGCTCTACCTGCCGGGCGAGTACTGGTACGCGGCCATGTCCTACGTCAAGGCGTACGGCGGCCAGATCGCCAAGTACGACGGCGGCAAGTGGACCGGCACCCTGTCCTCCCCGGAGGCCCAGGAAGGCCTGAAGCACTTCATCGAGCTGGTCACCAAGTACAACCACGGTGACAAGACGAAGGACGAGGCCGACCACGCCGCGGTCATGGCGCAGGAGAAGACCGCGCTGATCTACGGCAACGGCTGGGAGTCCGGCAGCGTCGTCGACACCAAGGCGCCCGGCAACCCGAAGCTGAAGGACGTCATCAAGACGGCCGGCATGCCCGGCCCGAACGGCAAGGCGCTGCCGTCCTTCATCGGTGGCTCGGACCTCGCCGTCGTCGGCAAGTCCAAGGCCCAGGACCTCGCCAAGGAGTGGATCGCCGCCTTCACGAGCGAGAAGTCCGAAGCCGTGCTGGCGAGCAAGAAGATCCTCCCGAACAACACCAAGCAGCTCGAGCCGCTGAAGACCGACCCGGCCACCGCGCCGATCGCCAACGCGGTGCCCGACGCCTGGTTCACCCCGATCGCTCCGGGCTGGGCCACCATCGAGAAGCAGAACATCCTGAAGAACATGCTGCTCGACATCATCAAGGGCAAGTCCATCGCGGACGCCACCAAGGCGGCCGACGACAAGATCAACTCGCTGATCAACAACGCCTCCTGATCCCAGGCCCCGCCCGCGGGCGGGGAGAACGGCCTGAGGGGCGGACGGTCCACAGTCGTGGGCCGTCCGCCTCCGCACCCGGCCTGGACGACGAAGAAAGGTCAGCGAGATGAGTGCCGCCGACACGCATGCCACCGAGCCGCTGGAGCGGGGTCTCGCGAAGAGCCCGCCATCGGCTCAGGACCTGCCCGCGCGAGGGCGGGGCGGCCGCCGCCGGCCGGCCACCCGGCAGAACAGAACCCTGCCGTACCTGCTGATCGCCCCGGCCCTGCTGGTCATGGCGGGTGTGCTCGGCTGGCCGCTGATCGACACCGTGGTGCTGTCCTTCCAGGACATGCGCCGCAACAACCTCTGGGGCGGAACGACGCCCCCCTGGGTCGGCTTCGACCAGTACACGGAGATCCTCGGGGACTCCGAGTTCTGGCACGTGTTCATCCGCACGGCCGTCTTCGTCATCGTCTGCGTCTTCTTCACCATGCTGTTCGGGCTGCTCATAGCCATGCTGCTGCAGCGGGTGTCGCCCTGGCTCCGAGTGATGATCACGAGTGCGATGGTCGCCGTCTGGGCGATGCCGCTGCTGGTCTCCACCTCGGTCTTCAAGTTCATGTTCGACTCGGACTACGGGCTGGTCAACGAGCTGCTCAGCAAGCTCCCCGGAGTCGACTACGCCGGGCACAACTGGTTCCTCAACCCCACGTCCGGCCTGGCGATCATCGCCGCCCTGGTGGTCTGGGCGGCCATCCCCTTCATCGCCATCAGCCTGCACTCGGCGCTCACCCAGGTGCCCAAGGAGCTGGAGGAGGCGGCAAGGATCGACGGCGCCAGCGGCTTCGGCATCTTCCGGTTCGTCACCTTCCCGGTGATCAAGCCGGTCTTCGTCATGACCACCACGCTGTCGATCATCTGGGACTTCGGGGTGCTCGGCCAGGTGCTGCTGATGCGCAACAACCACCCGGAGCCGGACTACCAGCTGCTCGGCCTCTACTCCTTCACCCAGGCGTTCACCAGCAACTCCTTCAGCAGGGGTGCCGCGATCTCCATCATCACCGTGGTGATGCTGTCCGGTGTCTCCGTCTACTACCTGCGCCAGCTGATGAAGATCGGAGAGGTCGAGTGACTACCGCCGTCAAGGTCACCTACAAGAGCAAGAAGAAGAACCGGGCCGGCTGGAACGTCCTCGGCCTGCTCGTCTTCGTGGTCATGGGCTTCCCGGTCTACTGGATGGTCATCACCGCGCTGCGGCCCAGCACCGAGATCCTCAGCTACCACCAGAAGCTCTGGCCGAGCTCGATCACGTTCGACCAGTTCGACCGGGCGATGGACATGCCCAACTTCTGGGACAACGTGAAGAGCAGCGTCATCATCTCGGTGTTCGCCGTCCTGATCGCCATCGGCGTCGGACTGCTCGCCGCCTACGCGCTGGGCCGCTTCCACTTCTGGGGCCGCCGCGGACTGATGATCACGCTGCTGCTGATCCAGATGATCCCCGGCACGTCGATGCTGATCCCGATCTACATCCAGCTCAACGACATGGGCGGGCTGAACGAGTACTGGGGCGTCATCATCGTGTACGCGGCGACGACGCTGCCCTTCTCGGTGTGGATGCTGCGCGGATTCATCGTCAACATCCCCAAGGAGCTGGAGGAGTCGGCCATGGTCGACGGCTGCAGCCAGATGGCGGCCTTCCGCCGGGTGGTCTTCCCGCTGCTGGCCCCCGGGCTGGTCGCCGCCTCGATCTACGCCCTCATGACGGCGTGGAACGAATATCTTTTCGCCTACGTCCTGCTTCAGGACAACGACAAGTACACACTCAGCATTTGGCTGCTGAACTTCACCGGTCAGCGCGGCACCGACTTCGGCGCGCTGATGGCGGGCTCCATCCTGGTGGCCCTGCCCGTGGTGATCTTCTTCGTCATGGTCCAGCGCAAGGTCGCTTCCGGTCTGACCGCCGGGGCGGTGAAGGGATGACCGTCATTTCTACCGACTCCGCCCCCGACACTCTGACGCGGGACGCGCTCGCCGTCCTGCAGCCGGGGTTCATCGGGACCACCGCGCCCGAGTGGCTGCTGCTCCGGCTCGCCGAGGGGCTCGGCTCCGTGGCGCTCTTCGCCCGGAACATCGAGTCTCCCGAGCAGCTGTCCGCACTCACCGCGCAGTTGCGCGCGGTACGGGAGGACGTGCTGGTCGCCGTCGACGAGGAGGGCGGCGACGTCACCCGCCTCGAAGCGCGCACCGGGTCGTCCTTCCCCGGCAACCTCGCGCTCGGCGCGGTCGACGACGCGGACCTGACGCAGGAGGTGGCGGCGGAGCTCGGCCGCCGGCTCGGCACCTGCGGGGTCAACTTCAACTGGGCGCCGGTCGCCGACGTCAACTCCGACCCCGGCAACCCGGTGATCGGCGTACGGTCCTTCGGCTCCGACCCGCACCTGGTCGCGCGCAACACCGCCGCGTACATCACCGGTCTGCAGTCCGCCGGGGTGGCGGCCTGCACCAAGCACTTCCCCGGCCACGGTGACACGGCCGTCGACTCGCACCACTCGATGCCCAACATCGAGGTCGGCCTGCAGACCCTTCAGGACCGTGAACTGGTGCCCTTCCGGGCCGCCGTCGCCGCCGGGACCAAGGCCGTGATGAGCGCCCACATCCTGGTGCCGGCCCTCGACCCGGACCGGCCGGCCACGCTCAGCCCCAGCGCGCTCAACGGGCTGCTGCGCGCGCCCGTCGCGGACGGCGGCCTGGGCTACGACGGCGTCATCGTCACCGACGGCATCGAGATGCAGGCCATCGCGGCGACGTACGGCATCGAGCGCGGCACCGTCATGGCGCTGCTGGCCGGCGCCGACGCCATCTGTGTCGGCGGAGGTCTCGCCGACGAGGAGACCGTGCTGCGGCTGCGCGACGCCATCGTGCGTGCGGTGCGCGACGGCGATCTGCCCGAGGAGCGGCTCGCCGACGCCGCCGCCCGGGTGCGCTCGCTCGCGGCATGGACGGCCGAGCGGTCGGGTGCGGCGGAGGGGACCGCACCCGACCCCGAGGTCGGCCTCATCGCGGCCCGCCGGGCCGTCCGGGTGACCCGGACGGAGGAGTACGTGCCGGTCGCGACCGCGCCGTACGTGGCCGCCTTCACCCCGGTCGCGAACATCGCCGTCGGTACCGAGACGCCCTGGGGCGTGGCGGCGGAACTGGAGCGGCTGCTGCCCGGCACCGTGACGGGCACCTTCCGCGTGGCGGACATCGAGGACGGCGGAGTGGAGGGCCTGCGCGCGAAAGTGCTGCAGTCCGCGTCCGACCGTAGGATCGTCGCAGTGGTTCGTGACGTCCACCGCCACCCGTGGATGGCCGACGCGCTGGACGCCCTGCTCGCCGCCCGGCCGGACACGGTCGTGGTGGAGATGGGAGTGCCCCAGGCGCCGCCGTCCGGCGCGCTGCACATCGCGACCCACGGCGCGGCCCGTGTGTGCGGGCAAGCAGCCGCGGAGGTCATCGCCGGCAAGGAAGCCGGGGTCTGACCGGCGCGGACGACACGCAACAGCCTGGAGGCCCACCGCATGTCCGCCCCGACGCCGGCCCGGCAGATCCTGATGCCGGGCCGGATCATGTCCGGCGAGATGGCCGAGCAGCCCGCCGTGCTGCGACGCATCCTGGAGCGGGGGGCGCCCCGGATCCGCGCGGTCGCCGCGAAGGTCGCGGCGCGCGACCCGCGCTTCGTGCTGCTCACCGCCCGCGGCACGTCCGACAACGCGGCGCTGTACGCGAAGTACCTGATCGAGGTGCTGCTCGGCAAGCCCGCGGGGCTGACCTCCATGTCCACCACCACCGCGTACGGCGCCAAGCCGGACCTCACGGACTGCCTGGTGATCACCGTCAGCCAGTCCGGCGGCTCGCCCGACCTGGTGGCCTCCACCCGGGCGGCCCGCGAGGCCGGTGCGATCACCGTCGCGGTGACGAACAACCCGGACTCCCCGCTCGCCGAGGTCTCCGAGTTCCACATCGACGTGCTGGCGGGTCCGGAGAAGGCGCTGCCGGCGACCAAGACGTACACCGCCGAGCTGCTGGCCCTCTACCTGTTCGTCGAGGGGCTGCGGGGCGGCGACGGCGGGGCCGCCACGGTCCTGCCGGACCTCGCCGAGGGGATCCTGGCGCGCGGCGCCGAGGTCAAGGCGCTGGCCGGCCGCTACCGCTTCGCGGAGCGCATGGTCATCACCTCTCGCGGCTACGGCTACCCGACCGCGAGGGAGGCCGCGCTGAAGCTCATGGAGACCAGCTACATCCCGGCCCTGGCGTACTCGGGTGCGGACCTGCTGCACGGCCCGCTGGCCATGGTCGACAACATCTCGCCGGTGATCGCCATCGTCACCGAGGGCAAGGGCGGGGAGGCCCTCCAGCCGGTCCTGGACCGGCTGCGCGGCCGGGGCGCGGACCTGGTGGTCATCGGCCCGCAGGCGCAGGTGGACGCCGCCTCCGCGGGCTTCGCCCTGCCGACGAAGGGCGTCGCCGAGGAGGTCCAGCCGATCCTGGAGATCCTGCCGCTGCAGATGCTGGCCTACGAGGTCACCATCGCCCGCGGCCAGGACCCGGACGCCCCGCGCGCGCTCGCCAAGGTGACGGAGACGCACTGACCCCCACGGGTCGGACCGAACGTGAGAGGCCCCGTCGCGTGCTGCGACGGGGCCTTCCGCATGCGGTGGGGGTCTGCGTATGCGGTGGGGGCGGCCGGAACGGTGCCGGAAAACGCCACGGGCCGCGGCGCCGGGAAGGGACCCTCAGCCCTTCCAGCACCGCAGCCCGGAGCTGATGTCGACGCCGTGGCCGACGGGGTGTGCGGTTCCCCGTGGCCCATCAGGAGCCGACCGGTGAGGCCGCGGCGTAGTCAGGGCAGAGAACGCCTGGCCTCGATCCACCCTCCTGTGCGGGGAGGATGGAGGTCTGTTCGGTCCATTCTGGACTAGACCATTCTCCCTTGTCCATGCCATCGCTGGCATCGGTGGAAAAAAGGCCGGGCACGGATGGCGCGAATTGGCCTGTACGCTCGCAGACGTGCCCTCCATGAACGACCTCGTACGCCAGCACACCGGCCTGGACGACTCCGATCTCGAATGGCTCCACCTGCTGGTCTCGGAGTGGCAGCTGCTCTCCGACCTGTCCTTCGCCGACCTCGTCCTGTGGGTGCCGACCCTGGACGGCACACGCTACGTCTCGGTCGCCCAGATGCGGCCGAACACCGGGCCGACCTCGTACCAGGACGACATGGTCGGCCACCTGGTCCCGCGCGGCCGCCGCCCCATGCTGGACGCGGCCCTCGACGAGGGCCGGATCGTCCGCGAGGGCGACCCCGAATGGCGTGACGAGGTCCCGGTCCGGGTCGAGTCGATCCCGGTCCGCCGCGAGGGCCGGGTGCTGGGCGTCATCGCCCGCAACACCAACCTGCTGACCGTCCGCACCCCCAGCCGGCTCGAGCTGACCTATCTGCAGAGCGCCTCCGACCTGGCGCAGATGATCGCCGCGGGATCGTTCCCGTTCCCCGCCGAGCAGGTCGACATGGACGCGGCGCCGCGCGCCGGCGACGGCCTGATCCGGCTCGACGCGGACGGCGTCGTGCAGTACGCCAGCCCCAACGCGCTCTCCGCGTACCACCGCCTGGGCCTCGCCGCCGACCTGGTCGGCCTGCACCTCGGCAAGGCCACCACCGAACTCGCCCCCGCCCGCGGCCCGGTGGACGAGGCGATGGTCAAACTCGCCAGCGGCTGGGCGCCCCGTGAGGCCGAGGTCGAGGGCGGCGACGGCGTCATCCAGCTGCGCACCATCCCGCTGCGGCCCAAGGGCACCCACATCGGCTCGCTGGTCCTGCTGCGCGACGTCACCGAGCTGCGGCGCCGCGAGCGCGAGTTGATGACCAAGGACGCCACCATCCGGGAGATCCACCACCGGGTGAAGAACAATCTGCAGACCGTCGCCGCGCTGCTGCGGCTGCAGGCCCGCCGGATGGATTCCGACAAGGCGCGCGAGGCGCTGGAGGAAGCGGTCCGCCGGGTCGGCTCGATCGCGATCGTGCACGAGACGCTCTCCCAGAACCTGGACGAACGCGTCGAGTTCGACGACATCGCCGACCGGGTTCTCGCGATGGTCGCCGAGATCTCACCCGGTCGGGTCACCGCCCGCCGCACCGGCCGGTTCGGCATCCTGACCGCCGAGGTCGCCACCCCGCTGGCGATGGTCCTCACCGAACTCCTGCAGAACGCGCTGGAGCACGGCTTCGGCCCGGGGGAGAGCGGCACGGTCGAGGTGGGGGCGACGGTCGGCCGCGAAAAGCTGATCATCACCGTGCAGGACAACGGCCGCGGGCTGCCGGAGGGCTTCGACCCGCAGCGGGCCGGAAATCTCGGGCTGCAGATCGTCCGCACCCTGGTGGTGGGCGAACTGTCCGGCACGTTCGACATGGTCCCGGCGCCGGAGGGCGGCACCAGGGTCGTCCTGGAACTTCCCGCCGAGGCCTAGCGTTTGGGGTGCGGTCGTCGGGGGCGAACAGCAGTAAGCCCCGACCGCCAGGCGGTCGGGGCTTACTGGATGCTGTGTGCTGCGCGTACGAATTCGGGTGCTGCGCGCTGCGGCTCGGGGGTAAGGCGCGGGCGTCAGACGCTGGCGTTGCGGGCCCTGTTGCGGGCGGCGCGGCGCTTCATTGCGCGACGCTCGTCCTCGCTGAGGCCGCCCCAGACGCCTGCGTCCTGGCCGCTCTCCAGCGCCCACTGCAGGCACTGCTCCATGACGGGGCAGCGGCGGCAGACGGCCTTGGCTTCCTCGATCTGCAGCAGCGCAGGACCGGTGTTGCCGATGGGGAAGAAGAGTTCCGGGTCTTCCTCGCGGCAAACGGCGCGATGACGCCAGTCCATGGCTGCTCCAACTCCTTTGTGACAAGCACGTTGCTTGTGAATGTGAACGCTTTCACGAATCCCCTCACAGGGCACGGAACTACGCCCAGTTTCCTGGTGCAGTCTCGCTGATGTGAGGTGGTGGATTCGGGCTCTCAAGGGACTCCGGTTGTTGGCCGTCCCGATCGCCATGTAGAGACTCGCAAACCTGGGCTGCGGATACAACCCTTTCAGGAAAGTTTTTTTTGATTCCTCGGTGTCGCCTGCATCACAGCCGTACTTCCATGGGGTGCAGGGCAGCCTAAACGTTCGAGTAAAAGGACTTTGGGCTCTTCCGCTTACACAATCACACGCAGTGCACGGCGTACGCCTGTGAAGGTTGCGCTGGTACGCAGCCCCAGGTGGTCACCGTCCACCTGGAAGGGGAGCGGCGCCTGCGAATGCAAGGTGAAGTCGGTCAGGTCGTGCAAGGAGGCCACATGCTTGCCGTGCGGGCCTCGATCGGGGGTCGAACGGAGCAGTTGCGTGGCGTAGCGCATCGCTGACGATGTCGACATCTTGGACACCCCCAGCACATCGAGACCGGTGTCGAAGGAGGCGTCGGGGGAGGCGTACACCGGACGATTGCCCAGGTAGGTCCACGGAGCGGTGTTGCAGACTATCGACAGCACCAGCCCTCGGACGGGGTCCTCGTCCGGCCGCTCCAGCGTGATCGAACCGACGCCCCGGTGCGTCTCCGCCAGGAACTGGCGCATCACCTGGCGCATGTAGAGCGCGTGCGTCGAGCGCTTGCCCATGTCGCGTTGCTGTTCGACCCGGCCGACCACGCCGGCGTCGAAGCCCAGCCCGGCGCAGAAGGTGAACCAGCGCGACGGGACTCCCTCGTCCTCCGTGCCGGGCGTGCCGCTCACCAGGCCCAGGCCGACCGTGCGCGACGACCGGTCGTGCAGGGCGTCCAGCAGTGCCCCGGTCGCCTCGACGGCGTCGTTGGGCAGTCCCAGGGCGCGCGCGAACACATTGGTCGATCCGCCGGGCACCACGGCCAGCTGCGGCAGCCGGTCCGGATCCGGACCGTTGTGCAGCAGTCCGTTGACCACCTCGTTGACCGTGCCGTCACCGCCGAGTGCGACGACCAGTTCGATCTCGCCGCCCTCCGCTGCCTGACGGGCGAGGTCCCGGGCGTGGCCGCGGTACTCCGTGGCCGCCACGTCCAGCTTCAGATCGCTGGCGAGGGCGTGGGCCAGAACGTCACGTACCCGCGCACTGGTGGTGGTGGCAGCAGGGTTGACCACGAGAAGTGCGCGCATGAGGGGAAGCGTACCTACCCATAAGTACACCGGGCTACGCTGGCCGGTGTGAGCCAGATCCCCTCGACCCCGTCACCCCGACCGCGCCGGCTGACCGCCGCCGCGGGCCTCGCGGCCCTGGAAGGCCTCGCCCTGGCCGGCTGCGGGCTCGTCCTGCTGGTGCTGGCGCTGACCGGGCACTCCGACAACGTCCGCAACGCCGTGGTGGGTGCGGTCACCGTCCTCGCCCTCGGCGCGATCCCGCTGGCGGCGGCGTACGGGCTGCTGCACGCCCGGCGCTGGAGCCGGGGCCCCGCGCTGATCATCCAGCTGCTGGCGCTGCCGGTGGCCTGGACGCTGCTGCACGCCGCGGCGGCGTTCGTGGCGGCCGGCGTGGCCCTGGCCCTCATCGCCCTGGCCGGGCTGGTCCTCCTGGTCCACCCCGCGACGACCGCCGCCCTCGGCATCGGCGAACGCGGCGAGGCCTGAACCAGGACTCGAACCACGACGGCCGGACAGATCCTGGGATCTGTCCGGCCGTCGTCGTCACGGGCTGCTCCCCGGTTACTCCTCGACGAGGAGCTTCTCGCGGAGCTGCATGAGGGTGCGGGCCAGGAGCCGGGAGACGTGCATCTGGGAGATGCCGACCTCGATGGCGATCTGCGACTGGGTCATGTTGCCGAAGAACCGCAGCATGAGGATCTTCTTCTCCCGGGGCGGCAGCGACTCCAGGAGCGGTTTGAGCGATTCCCGGTACTCGACGCCTTCGAGGGCCTCGTCCATGGCCCCGAGGGTGTCCGCGACGGCGGGGGAGTCGTCGTCGGTGTCCGGGACGTCGAGCGAGAGGGTGCTGTAGGCGTTCGCGGATTCGAGGCCCTCCAGCACCTCCTCCTCCGTGATCTTGAGCTGTACCGCCAGCTCGTGCACGGTCGGTGCCCGGCCGAAGCGCTGGGAGAGCTCTCCGGTGGCGGTGGTGAGGGCCAGCCGCAGCTCCTGGAGCCTGCGGGGGACGCGGACGGCCCAGCCCTTGTCCCTGAAGTGGCGTTTGATCTCACCGACGACCGTGGGAGTCGCGTACGTGGAGAACTCCACGCCGCGGTCCACGTCGAAACGGTCGACGGACTTGATCAGACCGATGGTGGCGACCTGGGTGAGGTCGTCCAGCGGTTCCCCGCGGTTGCGGAAACGCCGCGCCAGGTGCTCCACCAGGGGCAGGTGCATACGCACCAGCCGGTTGCGCAGCTCGGCGCGTTCCGGTGAGCCGTCCGGGAGCTTGCTCAGCTCCACGAAGAGCGCTCGGGCGCCGGCCCGGTCATGCGGGTCGTGCTGCTCTTGCTGGTCCATGGGATCCGCCTGCTCCGCCGCGTCCATTGCATCCGTACGGGACCCGGGGTGCTGCCGCGCCGAGTACCGCCCGGCCGCCCCGGCGGGCGACGCCTGGGCCGGCACGGCGGGACGGCCCCGCACCGCGGGCATGCCGCTGTCCGCCGGGGGTCCGGGAGCTGCCTCCCGGGATAGATCAGCACTCATGGCGTTTCCCCGTTCCGTGCACGGTTGTACCGTTACCGGCCCTTCGGGGGACCGGGACACGCTGACCTGCTTCGGGTCCGCGCCTGCGGGCTGCCTGCATCTGGGGACCTCACGACTGTCCGGGGCCGGCACCGCGCTTCTTGTGCAGGCTGATGCTGACGGTCTTGTCCTCCGCGACCGTGGCATCCACCTCGCCGGCCAGTGCGGAGAGCACCGTCCAGGCGAAGGTGTCCCGCTCCGGAGCACGACCATCGGTCGTGGGCGCCGAAACTCTCACCCACAGAGCGTCCCCGACGAGTCGGAAGACGCAACTCAGTACGCTGCCGGGAACGGCCTGCTGCAGCAGGATGGCGCACGCCTCGTCCACGGCGATGCGCAGGTCTTCGATCTCGTCGAGGGTGAAGTCCAGCCGTGCTGCGAGACCGGCCGTAGCCGTACGCAGTACCGACAGATAGGCCCCCGCCGCGGGCAGCCGGACCTCAACGAAGTCCTTCGTCCCGGGCTCGCCTGCGATCTGGGACACCCTCACCTCCAAGGTGGCACACAGTGATTGCTCTGGTTCGCCAGCGACGCTATCGCGATCTGTGCCCCGATGTCGCCCGGACGGAGCACTGCCGCCGCCATGAGTGAGCCCTGACCCGGCACCCCACGACTGTCACCCATGGTAAGCGTATGAGTACACTCCGTGGCTAGGGGTATGCGGTCTCAATTCGAAAGAGATGTCGCATCGTTGCCCACGCTCGGGTGGAGTGCCAGGTCGGCGAGGGTGTGCAGCGGTTCGCCGGTCAGTCGTTGCACGGTCCAGCCGTCCTGTCCGAAGGCGCCGATGGAGCGGTAGAAGCCGATCGCGGGATCGTTCCAGTCCAGTACTGCCCATTCGAAGCGCTCGTAGCCGCGGGTGACGCAGATCGAGGCCAGTTCGGCCAGCAGTGCCTTGCCGTGGCCGCCGCCGCGCGCCTCGGGCCGTACGTACAGGTCCTCCAGGTAGACCCCGTGCGTACCCGTCCAGGTGGAGAAGTTCCGGAACCACAGGGCGAATCCCACCGTGCGGTCCCCGGAGTTCGTCCTGGAATCCTCCGCGGATTCCGCTTCCGCGATCAGCGCGAAGACCGCCGGGTGCTCGCCGAAAAGGGCGTCGTGCAATTGCTCCGGCGTCGCGCGGGCCTCCTCCAGCGCCTTTTCGTACTCCGCGAGTTCGCGGATCATGGCGTGGATCGCCGGGACGTCGGCGGGGGTGGCGGCTCTGATCATGAGCCAAGGTTACGTCGTCGCCGGCGGCGGGGGAGTGGCGCAGATCACCTCGAATTCGGCGACGGCCGGCACCCGTCAGGGCCGGCGTCTCATCCGGTCACGACGGCCGCGAGGCGGGTGCCGGGGGCAAAGGCGCCCTCGTCCGCCAGGGTGAACAGGCCGTGCAGCATCTTCGCCACGTAGACGCGGTCCGGGACCAGGCCGTGCCGGACGGCGAAGTCCTCGGCGAAGGCGTCGAGCTCGGGGGTGGTGCGGGCGTAGCCGCCGTGGTGGAAGCGGTCGTCGAGCCGCCAGTCGCCCGTCCGGCCGCCGAACGCGTCCTCCTGCAGCCGCCGCACGGCGCCTTCGAGGAAGCCGCCCCTGAGCACCGGGAAGCCGATCGCGCGCTGGCTCCCCTCCGCCAGTCCCGCGGCCAGCCCGGCGAGCGTGCCGCCGGTGCCGCAGGCGACCGCGACGACGTCCGCCGCGCCGCGCAGTTCCCCGCCCAGGTCGGCGCAGCCGCGGGCCGCCAGGGCGTTGCTGCCGCCCTCCGGCACCACGTAGCAGCGGCCGAAGCGCTCCCGCAGCTCCTCGACGACGTCCGGCTCCGCCTTGCGGCGGTACGTGGTCCGGTCGATGAAGGCCAGCCGCATGCCATCGGCCGCGGCGCGGACCAGCGAGGCGTTCAGCGGGCGCGTGGCGAGCTCGTCGCCGCGTACGACGCCGACGGTCGAGAAGCCCAGCAGACGGCCGGCGGCGGCGGTCGCGCGCAGATGGTTGGAGTAGGCGCCGCCGAAGGTCAGCAGGGTGTCGTGACCGGCGTCGGCGGCGGCCTGGAGGTTGAGCCGCAGCTTGCGCCACTTGTTGCCCGGCAGGTCCGGATGGATCAGGTCGTCCCGCTTCAGCAGCAGCCGGACGCCGTGCCGCGCGAGCCGGTCGTCCTCGATCGCGACCAGCGGTGAGGGCAGCCGGGGTCGCAGTGCGTCGAGCGGCAGGCCGGTGGCGGTCACCCCGTCATTGTCACCCGCACGGACGAGGTGGGCGGCTCGTGGGCGGCAAACCGCCGCAATGGCCTCAGAAGTCCCTCAGGGCACGGAAGAAGCTCCCGAAAAGGGCCGCCCCCGGTGCATTCTTCTCAGGTGAAGACGGACGGCACGAACGGCACAGACCCCTCCGGCGGCCCGGATCTGGAACGGGAGCGGGAGCGGGATTCCCCGCACTTCCCGCCGTCCCCGACCGGGCCAGGTGACGGGCTCGCCGCGACGGTACGCGGGCTGCTGCCCTCCCTCACGCCCGCCTCCGCACGCATAGCCCGGCTGATCGTCGAGGACCCCGCCCAGGTCGCCCGCAGCACCATCTCGGAACTGAGCGCGCTGGCGGGCACCAGCGACTCCTCGATCGTCAGGACCGCCAGGGCGCTGGGCTTCTCGGGCTACCCCGAACTCCGGCTGGCGCTGGCCGCCTCGGCCGCCCGGCAGGCCCCCCGCTCGACCCTGACCTCGGGGATCACCCGGCAGGACTCACCCGCGGAGGTGATGGCGAAGCTGGTGCACACCGAGTCCCAGGCGGTCCTGGAGACCGAGACCCAGCTCGATCCCGGACAGCTGCTGGGCGCCGTGCTCGCGGTCTGCGGAGACGGCCAGCTGCACATCGCCGGCGTCGGCGCGTCCGGGCTGGTCGCCCAGGACCTGCACCAGAAACTGCAGCGCATAGGGCGGCCCTGCCACGCCCACGGCGACTCCCAGTCCGCCCTGACGAGCGCGGTGCTGCTCGGGCCCGGTGACGTCTTCCTCGCCGTGTCGCACTCCGGCGAGAGCCGCGACGTCCTGGAGCCGCTGCGCCGGGCCGCCGACCAGGGCGCGACCACCGTCGTCATCACCAACCACCCGCAGTCGACCGCCGCCCGCCTCGCCGACTTCGTGCTGGCCTCGGCGGGCCGCGAGACCACCTTCCGGCCCGGCGCGATGGCCAGCCGGATCAGCCAACTGGTCGTCGTCGACTGCCTCTTCGTCTGCGTGGCGCAGCGCACCTACGAGAAGTCCGACCATGCGCTGCGGGTCACGCACCAGGCCCTGGAGCACGACCGCTCCTGAACTCCCCGGCGCGGAACGCCGGAACGCCCGTACCGGGTCCGCGAACGCGGACCGGGTACGGGCGGACAGGTGTGTGACCGTGGTGTTGTCACAGGTGGTCGGTCTCAGCGGAAGGCGGCGACATTGCGGGCGGCCCAGTCGGCGAAGGGGCGCGGGGCGCGGCCGAGGACCTGCTGGACGTCCGGGCTGATGCGCAGCTCGGCCGGGTTCGGGGAGCCCAGGATGTCCAGGGTGTCGTTCGCGAGCTCTGCCGGCATGCTCCGGGTCATCGCGGCGGCGGCCTCGTCGCGGGTGAGTTCGTGGAACCTCACCGGCGAGCCCAGCGCGGCGGCGAGGGCCGCCGCCTGACCGCGCGGAGTGATCACCTCCGGTCCGGTCAGTTCGTACACGCTGCCGGTGTGCCGGTCTTCCAGCAGGCAGGCCGCCGCGACCTCGGCGATGTCCGCCGGGTCGATGATCGGCACCCCGACGTCGCCGAAGGGCGCGGCGACGACCTGTTGGGTGCGCACGGACTCCGCCCACCACAGGGCATTGGAGGCGAAGCCGCCCGGCCGCAGGATGGTCCACTCCAGGCCGGACTCCCGCAGCACGTCCTCCAGTGCGCGCATCGCGATCCGCGTGCGGCCGGAAGGCCTGGTCACCACGCCCAGCGTGGAGAGCAGGACGACCCGGCGGACCCCGGCGGCCGCAGCCTCGCTGATGATGTCGGCAGGATTGGCTCCAATGGCGTGCAGGTCGCCGGACAGCAGCAGGAACAGCGCCTTCGCCCCGGCCAGTGCGGGCTTGAGGCCGGCCGGCTCGGCCAGGTCGGCCACCATGTGGCGGACGCCGTCGGGCACGGCCGCCGCGTTCCGCGACACCGCCGTCACCTGCTGCCCCGCCTCGGCCAGTGCCTGCGTCAACGGCCGGCCGATATTGCCGGTAGCCCCGGTTACCACGATCATGATGAGCTCCTCGTCGTAGGTCCTCTGTGGCCCTGACGTTAGGAGCGCGGCTAACTTTTAGTAAGGACATACCCCGAGGTAAGCTCATGACATGACGGGAAGCGTGCAGCCCAGGCAGGCCGAGGTTCCGCAGCGGTATGACGTGTTTCACACCGACTGCCTCGCGCGCGACGTGGTCGACCATGTGACCAGCAGGTGGGGCGTCTGGGTGCTGATCTCTCTGCGGAGCAACAGTCTCCGGTTCTACGAGCTGCGCGAGAGCATCCAGGGCATCAGCGAGAAGATGCTCGCCCAGACGCTGCGCGCGCTGGTGCAGGACGGCCTGGTCTGGCGGGAGGTCGAGCCGACGACGCCGCCTCAGGTCACCTACGGGCTGACCGAGTTCGGCCGGGAGGTCGGCGAGCCGCTCACGGAGCTGTTCGACCGGATCACACGGCGGCTGTCGCCGAACGGCGAGGGTTAGACGAACGCACCCGGCCCGTCATGGACTCCGTGCTGGAATCCCTGCGGACCGGGTGCGGACGGTTGACCTGTGTCGGTGGTGTCGTCGCAGGTCGAAAGGCCTAAAAGAGCATCAGGCCTTCTTGGTCTCCCAGAAGATGGTGTCGATCCGGGCGATCAGCTCGAGGAGCTTCTCGCCCGTCTTCGGGTCGTTCGACGCCTTGGCAGCACTGCCTGCCTTGAGGGCGTCGTTGATGAGCTGGTGCAGCTCGGGGTACTTCTCGAAGTGCGGCGGCTTGAAGTAGTCGCTCCACAGCACCGAGATGTGGTGCTTGGCGAGCTCCGCGCGCTGCTCCTTGATGATGATCGCCCGGGTCCGGAAGTCCGGGTCCTCGTTGGCCTGGTACTTCTCCTGGACGGCCTTGACCGACTCGGCCTCGATGCGGGCCTGGGCCGGGTCGTATACGCCGCAGGGCAGGTCGCAGTGGGCGCTGACCTTGACCTTGGGCGCGAACAGGCGAGAGAACATGGCTGTCCTTCCTTGTGATCGTCTTTCCAGGTGGGAGATTACTCCCTAGGAGAGTCGTTTTCTCGGGTGCCCCATGTGGCTTAGGACAAAAGTCTGGTGTCACCCTGGGGCTGGTGGAGGAAGGGACGAGGAGGCACAGCATGCGGGAGCGGCGAGTCCGGCGGGGCTACGCGGTCGAGGTGACCGGCCCTTCGATGGTCCCGACGCTGTACGAGGGCGATCGGCTGTTCGTGCGAGACGTGAGCGGTCCGGCCGACGTCCGGGAGGGTGACGTCGTGATCCTGCGGCACCCGTTGCAGCAGGATCTGCTCATCGTGAAGCGGGCGGTCGAGCGCCGTGAGGGCGGCTGGTGGGTGCTGGCCGACAACCCGTTCGGGTCGGTCGCGGACAGCAGCGTGTTCGGCACGGTGCCGGACGAGCTGGTGCTCGCCCGGGCCCTGGTGCGGTTCCGGCCGCCGCGGGAGCTTCAGAGGTCGGTGGCGGGGGTGCTGTCGTGGGCGGCGTCCTGTGTGCGGCCGCTGAGCGCGGACCGTTCGTTCTCCAGGCGCTTGCGGGCGCGGTAGGCCGCGACGTTCGCGCGGGTCGCGCAGCGGTCGGAGCAGTAGCGCCGGGACCGGTTGGTCGATGTGTCGACATAGGCGTTGCGGCAGGGGGCGGCCTCGCAGATGCCGAGCCGGTCCACGCCGAGTTCGGTCAGCTGGAAGGCCAGCCCCATGCAGGCGGTGGCGGCGTATCCGGCGGTGGCGGTCGCGGCGTGGTCGGCGAGGTGCATGTGCCAGTCCGGGCGGCCCGTCTCGTCGAGGTGCTCGTGCCCGGAGATCTGCGGGCTGACGGGGAACTCCAGCAGCAGCGCGTTGAGCAGGTCCACCGCGCGTACCTCGTCGCCCTCGTCGGCGGCCTCGAAGACCCCGCGCAGCCGGGTGCGCACGGCGCGCAGCCGGGGCACGTCGGCGTCGGTGCTGCGCGCGGCGGCCTGGGTGCTGGTGCCGAAGAGCGCACGGACGGCGTCGACCCCGCTGAGGCCGTCCGTCCCGCGTTCCGGCTCCTCGCTGTTCACCAGGCGCACGGCGTAGTCCGAGTAGTAGGCCAGTTCCACGTGTGATCCTTACCCGTGCGTTCTAGGCTCAGTAATGACCGAGGTAGCTATCAGGGTATTACGGCTCGGTGAACGGCGATGACGGTACGCCGACGCCGCCGACGACGGCGCCGTCCACGCGCGCCGCGGACAGGCCGAGGCCGGACGGCCGGGCTTCTCGCCCGGCCGTCCGGCCTCGTCCCTTCGGGTCACAGCACCTTGGACAGGAATGCCTTGGTGCGCTCGTGCTGCGGGTTGTTCAGGACGTCGCGGGGGCTTCCCGCCTCGACGACGATGCCGTCGTCCATGAAGACCAGTGCGTCGCCCACCTCGCGGGCGAAGCCCATCTCATGGGTGACGACGATCATCGTCATGCCGTCCTCGGCGAGACCCCGCATGACGTCGAGGACGTCGCCGACGAGCTCCGGGTCGAGGGCCGAGGTCGGCTCGTCGAAGAGCATCAGCTTCGGCTCCATCGCCAGCGCGCGGGCGATGGCCACCCGCTGCTGCTGCCCGCCGGACAGCTGCGACGGGTAGTTGGCCGCCTTGTCGGCCAGGCCGACCCGGTCCAGCAGACGTTCCGCGCGGGCCCGGGCGGTCGCCTTCGACTCGCCCTTGACCTGCATGGGGGCTTCCATGACGTTCTCGATCGCCGTCATGTGCGGGAAGAGGTTGAAGCGCTGGAACACCATGCCGATGTCCCGCCGCTTCGCCGCGACCTCGCTGTCCTTCAGCTCGTAGAGCTTGTCGCCCTTCTGCCGGTAGCCGACCAGCTCGCCGTCGACCCACAGGCGGCCGGCGTTGATCTGCTCCAGGTGGTTGATGCACCGCAGGAAGGTGGACTTGCCCGAGCCGGACGGGCCGACGAGGCAGAACACCTCGCGCGGCGCGACCTCCAGCTCGATCCCCTTGAGGATGTGCGCCAGGCCGAAGGACTTGTGCACGGCCTCGGCCTTGACCATGGGCTGAACGGTCATCGGGCCACCTCCGGACGGCGCAGCGTGCTGAGATTCGCCTTGATCTTCTGCCACGGGGTGAGCGGCAGACTCCGCAGCGAGCCCCGGGCGAAGCGGCGCTCCAGGTAGTACTGGCCAACGCTGAACACGCTGGTCAGGGCGAGGTACCAGATGGACGCGACGAAGAACATCTCCATGGTCGCGAAGGAGCTCGCGGCGATGTCCTGGGCGCTGCGCAGCAGGTCCTGGTACTGGACGGCGACGACCAGCGAGGACGTCTTGAGCATGTTGATGAACTCGTTGCCGGACGGCGGAATGATCACCCGCATGGCCTGCGGAAGCACCACGCGGCGCATCGTCTGGCCCTGCTTCATGCCCAGCGCGTGCGACGCCTCGGTCTGGCCCTCGTCGACCGACTGGATGCCGGCGCGCACGATCTCGGCCATGTAGGCGCCCTCGTTCAGACCGAGCCCCAGCAGGGCGGCCACGAACGGGGTCATGACCTCGACCATGTTGTTCTTGTAGATCGGGCCGAGGTTCAGCACCGGGAAGATCAGCGCCAGGTTGAACCAGATGAGCAGCTGCACATAGACCGGGGTGCCGCGGAAGAACCAGATGTAGAGCCAGGCGACGCCGCCCGTCACCGGGTTCTTGGAGAGCCGCATGACGGCGAAGAGCACGCCCAGCAGCAGACCCATCAGCATCGACAGGACGCTGATGAGGACGGTGTGCCACAGGCCGGTCAGGATGGAGTGGTCGAACAGCTTCTCCGGCACGGTCGCCCAGCGCACGTCGCCCTGGGAGAACGAGTACACGAGCCCGAGCAGCACGGCCACGACCACGACAGCGCTCACCCAGCGCCCGTAGTGGCGTACGGGGATCGCCCGGATAGCCTCCGCCGGGACCGCGGTGGCGGTCCCGGCCGACCCGCTCGGCGGAGCGTCGGCGGGTTCCTTCTCGAATTTGTCAGTCACGGTGACTGCCCTTCAGTGGAGCGCGTGGGGTCAGGATCCGCTGTTGATCGCGGCCTTGATGATCGCGCCGTCGCCGGCGCCCCACTTGTCGAGGGCTGCCTTGTACGTGCCGTCGGCGATGATCGCGTCCATCGCCAGCTTGAGGGCGTCTCGCAGCTGCGTGTTGCTCTTGTCCACGGCGATGCCGAACGGCCCGGCGTCGGACTTGTTGGCCACGGACTCGAAGTCGTTGCCGCCACCCGCGGTCTTGGCGATGTACGCGGCGACCGGGGAGTCGTTGAGGTCAGCGACGGCTCCGCCGGCCTTGACGCGGGTCTGGGCCTCGGCGTCGGTCGGGAAGGACTCGATGGAGATCGCCGACTTGCCGCCGGTCGTGCACTTCTTCGAGAGGTCCTTGGCAGCCTGCTCGAACGTCGTACCGCGCTGGACGGCGAGCTTCTTGCCGCACAGGTCGTCGACGGAGGTGATGTGCTCCGGGTTGCCCTTCTTGACCAGGATGCCGGTGCTCGCGGTGAAGTAGTCGACGAAGTCGACGCCCTTACCGGTCTTCTGCCCCTTGTCGTCCAGGCCCTCCTGGCGGGCCTTGGTGTCGCTCACGGAGGACATGACGAGGTTGTAGCGGCCGGTCTGCATCGCGGCGAGGAGGCCGTCGAAGGTGCCGCTGGTGAACTTGAACGTCACGCCGAGCTGCTTGCCGAGTGCGGCGGCCACGTCGGGGTCGACGCCGACGATGGTGCCGCCCTGCTTCAGCTCCATCGGGGCGTACGTTGCGTCCGTGCCGACGGTGATGACGCCGGCGTCCTGGATCGTCTTGGGCAGCTTGCTGAAGAGCGGAGCGCTGTTCCCCTTCGTCGAGGTGTCGCTGCCGCTGTCCTTCTTGGTCTGGTCGCCACAGCCGCTGAGCAGCAGGGTGCCCGCGACCGCGATCGCGCCGACCGCTGTGATCCGAGAGGTGGCGGTCGAGCGAAGGGTGGTGCGTGCGGTCATTGCTGGTTCCTCCTGCGGAATGTGGGCGGAGTGGGGAAGCCGATGGGTGGAGACCCCTGTTCGAGTGTCGCCACCCGGTGTGATGTGCGCATCTTGCCATCCGGACAGACCCAGTCAGTGGTCCAGTTGTGTCAAAATCGGATAACGGGCGATCCCCGGGCTCTCACCGGGCCGGCACACCAAGGCCGGACCGCGGTGGGGCCACGCCGACCAGTCGCACACAGTATCCGCGGCTTCTCCCCATTCGGGTCTTTTGCCGCGCTGTCTGCCGTTATTTCCGATTCGTTCCCTGTTGACGGACCCGAATTGGACTCGTCAGCGGAATCGGTCTTCCGGTAGAACGGACCCTTACCCCTCATCCCGGGGCCCACGGCATGCGTGCGGCATGCCTGGCGCCGGTGCCTTCAGGACCACTCAAGTGCCTGGGTGTACCGATGCCGAGCCCGCCTATCTCCATTTCTGGAGGTAGTACCCTCGAAACCAAATCAGACAAAGGGGTCAATTGTGGCAGCGGAGATCGTCAATCCTCGGACCGATACGGACGCATTTCCCATCGATCCGGTCTTCGCCCTGCACCGCGGCGGAAAGATGGAGGTGACCGCGACCGTGCCGGTGCGCGACGCGGACGATCTCTCCCTCGCCTACACGCCGGGTGTCGCGAAAGTCTGCACGGCCATCGCCGAGCAGCCCGATCTGGTGAACGACTACACCTGGAAGTCCAACGTCGTGGCCGTCGTCACGGACGGCACCGCGGTGCTCGGACTCGGTGACATCGGCCCGGAGGCATCCCTGCCGGTCATGGAGGGCAAGGCCATCCTCTTCAAGCAGTTCGGCGGGGTCGACGCGGTCCCCATCGCGCTGGCCTGCACGGACGTCGACGAGATCGTCGAGACCGTGGTGCGGTTGGCGCCGTCCTTCGGCGGCGTCAACCTGGAGGACATCTCCGCCCCCCGCTGCTTCGAGATCGAGCGGAAGCTGCAGGAGCGCCTCGACATCCCGGTCTTCCACGACGACCAGCACGGCACCGCCGTCGTGACGCTCGCCGCGCTGCGCAACGCCGCCAAGCTCACCGGCCGGTCGTTGGGCCAGTTGCGCGCGGTGATCTCGGGCGCGGGAGCGGCCGGGGTCGCGATCGCCAAGATCCTCATCGAGGCGGGAATCGGCGACGTCGCCGTCACCGACCGCAAGGGGATCGTGCACGGCGGCCGTGATGACCTGAACTCCGTCAAGCGCGAGCTGGCCTCGTACACCAATAAGGCTGGTCTTTCCGGTTCGCTGGAGACCGCCCTGGAGGGGGCCGACGTGTTCATCGGCGTCTCCGGCGGAACCGTGCGGGAGGAGGCGGTGGCCACCATGGCGGAGGGCGCCTTCATCTTCGCGATGGCCAACCCGACCCCGGAGATCCACCCGGACGTCGCCCACAAGTACGCGGCCGTCGTCGCCACCGGCCGCAGCGACTTCCCGAACCAGATCAACAACGTCCTGGCGTTCCCCGGCATCTTCGCCGGCGCCCTCCAGGTGCGTGCCTCGCGCATCACCGAGGGCATGAAGATCGCCGCCGCCGAGGCGCTGGCCGCCGTCATCGCCGACGAGCTCAGCGCGGACCACGTCATCCCGTCGCCGTTCGACGCGCGCGTCGCCCCTGCCGTCACCGCGGCGGTCGCCGCGGCCGCCCGGGCCGAGGGCGTCGCCCGCCGCTGACCGCCTCCGGGCGGACCGTCACAGGACAGCGAGGTACGGCGGGCCGGCACCCACGGGGTGCCGGCCCGCTGTCGCCAGGGTCAGCGCCCAGGCAGCCGTACGAGCAGCTCCGGGCGCAGCGCGAGCTCGCGGAGCTGCGCCAGGGTCAGCGGCGGCTCGGCCATCCAGGCGGGGTCGGAGGGGCGGCCGGACAACGTGTCCCCGCCCTGGATCTGGATGAACATCGACCGGCCGTCGGGAAGGGACAGGCCGGCGCAGTAACCCGCGATGGTCTTCCAGCGGGCGTCCTCGTCGCGCAACCGGATGCCGGGCAGGATGCGCCACGTCCACAGCGTGCGGCCGCCGCTCAGTTCCGTCCTCCCGCACTCCGCCGTCCAGGGCTTCGTGTCGAACTCGGCGCAGACGTCGTGCGGCCCGGACCCGTCCGGGGCGAAGTTGTAGATCGAGATCTCGCCGTACTTCCCGCCCTTGGTCACCCGGTACGTCCCGTCGCCGATCGCGACGTCCTTGCCGTGGTCGGCCTTGCCGTTCTCCTCGATCCTGCCCACCTCCGGCGGGAGCAGCTTCCTGAGCAGCGCGGTCTGCGTCGGCCCGCTGTACCCGGCAGCGTCCTGTACCCGCCGTGCTTCCCCTGCACCCGGCATGAGCAGCAGGCCGGCGGTCACCGTGCCGGCGAGGGCCAGTGCGGAAACGGCGATCCGGGCCCGTGTGCGGCGCCGCCGCACGCTTCGGGCCCGGGCGAAGATGCGTTCGGTCGTACCGTTCGGCGCGGGGACGACACCGTCGACGGCCCGCTGCAACAGCTCCCTGACCGCTTGGTCCTGATTCATACCCGTTCCTCCCGCATCTCGGCGCGCAGCGCCGCCATTCCGCGTGCCGCATGGCTCTTGACGGTGTTCTCGCGCATGCCGAGCGCCTCGGCGGTGGCCTCGACGCTCAGGTCCTCCCAGTACCGCAGGACGAGCACGGCGCGCTGCCGCGGCGTGAGCCGGGCGAGTGCGGCGCGTACGGCCACACCCGTGTCGGTGTCGGTCTCGCGGTCCGTCCGCTCGGGCAGTTCGCCGTGCGGGAGCTCCCGGTGCCAGAAGCGGCGCCGGGAGGCGATGAAGGTGTTGACGAGGGTCTTGCGGGCGTACGCCTCGACGTTGTCCAGACGCTCCAGCCGGCGCCAGCCCAGGATGACCTTCACCAGCGTGGTCTGCACGAGGTCGTCCGCCTCGTCGCGGTCGCCGCACAGCAGGTAGGCGCTGCGGAACAGCGCGTACCGTCTGCCGGCGATGAACGCGTCGAGCGCGTCATCGGTGCGGTCGGCACCGGCCTCCTGCGTCATGTGGTCCCCTCCGTCGCCCGCGGCCGGGCGGACAGCCCGTCACTGTGTCAGTGCGCCGGAGGGTGCGGGAGGTTGCACGGCCGGGCGGCGGATTCGGGGTGACGTATGTCGCTTCGTACGGCGGGCCCTTCACCGGACGTGGATCACGCCGATAGTTTCTGCTGCATGTTCGCTGCCTATGCCGCACGTATCGACCGTGACCAGCCGCTGAACGGCCTGGAGCTGGGGGAGCGCCCCGAGCCGGAGCGCCGGGAGGGGTGGACGACGGTCACGGTGCGGGCCGCGTCACTCAACCACCACGACCTGTGGTCGCTGCGCGGGGTGGGCCTCGGGCAGGAGCGGCTGCCGATGATCCTCGGCTGCGACGCGGCGGGCGTCGACGAGAACGGGGACGAGGTCGTCCTGCACTCCGTCATCGGCCAGTCGGGACACGGCGTCGGACCGGACGAGCCGCGCTCGATCCTCACCGAGCGGTACCAGGGGACGTTCGCCGAGCGGGAGTCGGTGCCGTCCTGGAACGTGCTGCGCAAACCGCCGGAGCTCTCCTTCGAGGAGGCGGCCTGTCTGCCGACCGCGTGGCTGACCGCGTACCGGATGCTCTTCACCAACGCGGGCGTGCGGCCGGGCGATTCCATCCTGGTGCAGGGCGCGGGCGGCGGCGTCGCGACCGCGGCGATCGTGCTCGCGAAGGCCGCGGGGCTGCGGGTGTTCGCGACGAGCCGGGACAAGGCCAAGCGCGAGCGCGCGGTGGAGCTGGGCGCCGAGGCGGCCTTCGAGCCGGGCGCGCGGCTGCCGCGGCGGGTCGACGCGGTGATCGAGACGGTGGGCGCGGCGACGTGGTCGCATTCGGTGAAGTCGCTGCGGCCCGGCGGCACGCTGGTGATCTCGGGCGCCACGAGCGGCTCGAACCCGGAGGCCGCCGAACTCACCCGGATCTTCTTCCTGGAGCTGAAGGTCGTCGGCTCCACGATGGGCACCAAGGACGAGCTGGAGGATCTGCTCAGCTTCTGCGCGGCCACCGGCGTCCGGCCGGTGATCGACTCGGTGCTGCCGCTGGACCGGGCCCGTGAGGGCTTCGAGAAGATGGCGGGCGGCGAGCTGTTCGGGAAGATCGTGCTGACGACGGGCTGAGCCACCGGCGCGGGGTGCGGGTTCCGGAGGACGGAACC
>NZ_JAPVLU010000110.1 GCF_027158205.1 Streptomyces sp. H39-S7
GGGGGGGGGGGGGGGGGGGGGGGGGTGGGGGGGGGGGGGGGGGGGGGGGGGCATGATGGTGCGATGAGTTCGGACGGCACCCGGAGCAAGGCCGTGCGTCAGGCACCGCGCGTGGTGAAGCGGGCGGCGGTGGGATGGCCCCGGCCCTTGCGCGAGTTCAAGGACCTGGTGTACGAGCTCTATCTGGCCGCGGGCGCGCCGAAGCTGGACGACATCACCGCCGACATCGCCCGCGATGACCGCCTGCGCGGGGCGCCGGAACGCGACACGGTGCATCGATGCATCAGCGCTCCCGGTCTCCCCGCGTCCCAGGCGGACGCCGTCGCCGTCGTCACCGTGCTGGCGCGGCGCGCCGCGCAGGACGAGCAGGAGGCGGGACGGCAGGCACGAAGCCTCTGGACGGCCGCGCGGATGGCGGTGCCGGCAGGCCGGCCCATCGGCGAGTTCAACGACCGGCTGGTGCTGCGGGACCTGGACGTTCATCCCGCCCTCGACGCCGGCCCCGCCCCAGCGATCGGCGGCCTTCCGCCCTACGTGCCAAGGGAGTTCGACGCGCGGCTGCGCGAGGTGGTCGCCGCCGCGGAGGCCGGTGCCGGGGGCCTCGCCGTGCTGGTGGGCGATTCGTTCACCGGGAAGACACGTGCCTGCTGGGAGGCCGTACAACACCTACCACCGCCGTGGCGGTTGTGGCATCCCAGGTATCCGTCAGGTCCGGAGGCGCTGCTGCAAGGTCTGGACAGCGTGGCGCCCCGCACCGTGCTGTGGCTCGACGACGCGCAGGACTTCCTGGCGGCGGGGCCTGCCGGTGAGCAGGCCGCGGCAGGTCTGCGGCAGTTGCTCGCCGAGGACGCGCGGGGGCCGTTGCTGGTCCTGGCCACGCTGTGGCCGGAGCGCTGGCAGGCGCTGACCGCCGACACCCGGCATTCAGCCCGGTTGCTCGGCTCCCACCGTGTGGACGTGCCAACCGCTCTCACCGCCGTCGAGCTGCGCGAACTCGCCGAGCGCGCCCGAACGGATCCCCGGCTGCGGGAAGCCGCCGCCCACGCCCGGGACGCGGAAGTCATCCAGTACCTCGCGGGAGGCCCCGCTTTGCTGGACAGCTACGCGACGGCACGCGGTATCACCCGCGCTCTCCTGGACGCCGCCATGGACGCCCACCGCCTGGGCAACCAGCCCCGCCTTCCGACGGGCTGGCTTGTGGAAGCCGCTCCCGCCTACCTCACCGCACTGGAGCGTTCGCGGACCACTGACGACGAGCTCCAATCGGCCATCGCGCACGCCAACGACACGAGGCCTCGCCTCCTCCTGTCCTTGATGTCACCTCCTGCCCGCGGGACCGCGCTGTCGCGTGACGGCGCGAGGGCGGAGGAGAAGTGGCATCAACTCGCCGACTACCTGGACCAGTACGGACGCCACCACCGCAGTGAGCGCCTGCCGCCGCCGGAATTCTGGACCGCCGCGACCCGCCACGCCCCGCCGGGCGCTCTCGCCGCGTTGGGAGACGCCGCCTGGGAGCGGGGGCTGCGCCGCGACGCGGTGCGGCTGTACCGCAAGGCCGTGCGCTGCGGCAGCCAGCCGGCCTCGGTGAGGCTCCTCGCCCGCTTTCCCACCCCTGAGGCCGCCCGACATGTCGCCACGCATGTCTCCCTCGCCCACACTGGTATGGCCGGGCACCTGGTCACGGACCTTCTTCGTCGACTCGGCCAGATGAAGGCCGTCGAGGCAGCCGCTCATCTGGCCCAGCGGATCTCCGAGGACGACCCGCTGGAGAAGCCCTTCTTCACCGCCGTCCTCCTGGAGGTGTTCGGCCCCGGACCGCTCACGTCGCGCTTGGCGCAGCGCGCCGCCCTGTTCGCCCCGCTTGACAGCTCCCACGACGTGGCGCGGTTGCTGCGGGCTCTGCACGGTGTCGCCACGGACCAGCTCCCCACGCTGGCCACCCGGATCGCGTCGCACTTTACCTCCACGGACCCGCACGCGCTGGCCGAGGTGATCGAGGCTCTCGCGGGGGCGGGCATGCGAGAACCGGCCACTGCGCTCGCCGTCCGCGTTGTCGACGGGCTCCGCACAGATGAGCCGGACGCGGTCCTCGAGCTGTTCGCCGTCTTGCGCGCGACCGGTCTTCCGGGGCTGGCGGAACGGTTTGCCGAGGACGCGGTGTGCCAGGTGCCCATAGCCGCCGGACGCCCCGTCGCCGACTTGCTGACCGGCTTGACGAAGGTGCTGTCACCAGCGGCGGACACGCTGCTCGGGCGAATTGCCGCCGAGCCCTGGACGACCGACGAACCCTGGGCGTTCAGTCAGGTCCTGCGTGCCCTTCGCGACATCCGATCGGCGAACGCCGAAACAGCCCACAGCGGCCCTGGCCTGGAACCGGCACCCGATATCCCGCCCGCCGTTCCGCCCTCCGCCCCGCCCGGCTCGTCCCGCGTGGCAGAAGCTCTGGCGTTCACGGCACGGCAGGCCACGCGCACGCGTCTGGACAACCCGGAAGCGGTGGCGCATCTGGTGACCGTGCTGGGCGAGGTCAACGCGTCGGAACAGGCCGTCACGCTGGTGCGGCGGGCCGCCGAAGAATGCACCCCCGGTGAGTTGAGCAGCGCCGCAACCCTCCTGCGAGCCGTCCACGCGCTCGGCGCCCCCGTCGCCCTCACGACCCTGGCCCGCCGCTGCGCCCAGGACAGCACCCTCGACTCCCCCCGGGCCACCACTGGGTTGCTGACGGCCTTACACGAGACGGGGCGCTTGGAAGAGACCGGCGTGCTGGCCGCCCGCGCCGCCGCGGAGACCGTCCTGGACGAGCCGGGCGCCCTGGTCGGCCTCCTCGAAGCACTGCACGCGACCGGTGCCGCGCAATCGCTGAGCGTTCTGGGACGTCGTCTGGCGCGGGACCTCGCGGTGGAAGAGCACCCCGGCGACGCCGTCCGGCTGGTAGATGTTCTGGCGGGGCACGCACCGCGCCAGGACGCCCTCGCCCTTGCGAAGGCGACGGTCGAGCGCCTGCCGGACGAGTGCGTGTACGAAGCCGCCTTGCTGTTCCGGCACTTGCAGCGCAGAGGGATGCGTCGGGAGGCTGCCGCACTGGCCCAGCGGGCCGCTGCCCGCGCCCCCCTGGCAGATGGCCGCGGCGTTGCGCATCTGATGAACGCGCTCCATGAGGCGGACGCCACCGGCCCGTGTGCCGTGCTGCTGGCGAGAAGTCCCGCCGACGAGATCTCTCTCGTCAACCCGATGGCCGTCGCCGAGCTGCTGCGAGTCCTCGATGCCGTCGGTGCGGACGTTCAGGCACGGAAACTGGCGCGACGGGCCGTCGACATCACGCTCACCAATACCGGCACAGTGGCGTGGCTGATCGAGTTGCTGGCCCGCCTGGGCCTGCGCGACCATCTCCCCGCACTGGCCGAGCGCACCGCTGCCGAAGCCTCGTTGACGGACGGATGGGAGACGACCAGGTTGATCACGGCTCTCGAGGGCACCGGGCAGACCCGGGCGGTGCGGGTTGTCCTCGATCGACTGCCCGCGGTCGGCTTCGCCGACTGGGTCTTCGAGCACGGCAACCAGACAGAGCGCTTCCGCTACGGCCGAGAACCCTCCGGCGATCCCGCGGCGCGCTGGTCGTGGCAGGACACCGCATAGCGCCGGGCGCCGGGCGCCGGGCGTGGGGCCGGACCAGGTTCACCGACCTGTCCGCGGACGCCGCCCTCACGAGCGGCTGCAGCAGCTACGGAACGCGTGGCGCAGCGTCCGCGCGGGGCCGCTCATCTCGTGGCCGCCAGCGGGAAATCTCCATCGTCCACCAACACCAGGGCTCGTGGGACACAGGCGTCCACGCGGCAGACCTGTAACCGTGAGAGCAGGGCGTCGTCGCGCGTGCACGGGCACGGCACTTCACCGTTCGTGCGGCGTCAGTTGAAGCCTGCGCGGTACTCCTCGCACCACTGGCGGAGGGTACGCGGTGCGGTGAGCGGTGAGAACCCGTACTTGAACCCCTCTCACGGGGCTGCTGAAGCTGGATGAGGTTGGTGCCCCGTGGAGGACAGCTCATGTGCCACGTGCGGTGCCCGGGTGGGGGCGGCCTGCTTGACGAGGCGCCATGGAGATCGGTTCGCTCCGGACCGCCCGCTCGCCGGTACCGATCGAGGGCACGCTCGCCACGCAGGCCCGCACGGTGCGAGTTACCTACCTCGTGGGCCTGTTCAGATGCAGATCACGATCTTTCCTCGGGTGCGTCCGCGCTCGGCGTGCGCGTGGGCGTCGGCGATCCGCTCCAGGGGGTAGGCCTGTTCGATACGGGGTGTGTAGCGGCCTTGCCCGCCCAGTTCCGCCGCCGCGGACAGGAGAGCGGAATCGTTCACCGCGTTGACCACATGCGTGCCCAGGCGCTGCCCGCCCGTATGGTCGGCGACCGTCGCGACGCACGTCGGGTCACCGGTGATCGCGACGAGGTCGTCCAGCGATCCGGAGGCCGCGGTGTCGAGCGCTGTGTCGACTCCGCGCGGGGCGAGAGCGGACAGACGCTGCGCGAGGCCGGGGCCGTAGGTGGTGGGAACGGCGCCGAGAGAGGTGAGGAACGCATGGTTGCGCTCACTGGCTGTCCCGATCACCGTGGCACCTTGCGCTACCGCGATCTCGACTGCCGCGCTGCCCACGCCTCCGGCGGCGCCCTCGACGAGGAGGGTGCGCCCCGCGAGGGAGCCGAGCGCGTTCAAGCCACCCAGCGCGGTCACGGACGCGAGACCGGCGCCCGCGGCCTGCTCGTCGTTCCACGTGGCGGGGGTGTGCGCCCAGGCCGAAAGGATGAGCAGTTCCGCGGTCGCGCCGGTGACGCCGCCCAGCCCGAAGACGCGGTCGCCGATGTTCACCCCCTGCACCCCGTCACCGATTTCGTCGACCACACCGGCGGCGTCGCGCCCGGGAATGGCGGGCAGATCCAGGGGGAGGATCTGGTGCAGGGCGCCGGAGCGCAGCTTCCAGTCGATGGGATTGACGCTGGCCGCCACGACGCGGACACGAATCTCACCGGGTCCGGGGTGGGGGTCGGGGGCCTGCTCGATCACCAGGATCTCCGCTCCGCCGTATTCGTGGAACCGGGCTGCGCGCATAGTGGTCTGCCTTACTTTGACGGGTCGGAATGACGTGTTCATCCGACGCTCGTCACTCTAGAACCTGACGTTGACGTGAGGTGCAAGCCGCCACTGCCGCGAGGCTGGAGGAGGGCAGGCGCGGATGCGTGGTGTTGCCGAGCGGGTGGGGGTGAGCATGGGGGCCCGCGCCACTACGAGGATCACGCCGCCCGTCACGGTCGACACCCATGGGCCCTCGGGCGGGCTCGGCGATCCCGGCACGACGCGAGGACTGCCGTGCGTACGTGAACCGCGTGAACGGCTCGGGTCCGCCACCGGGTCATGATCAATATCGGCGCCGGCAACGGTTCGATCGGCCCCCAGGGCTGCCCCGGAGTCGGTATTGCTAGCCTCGACCTGACGTCAACGTGACCTATGAGCGGGAAGGGAGTGTCCTGCGTCATGCGCATCGGACAGCTTGCCAGGCGGTCAGGGGTCAGCGTGCGGGCCCTCCGCTACTACGAGGAACAGCGGCTCCTGGAATCGGCGCGGACGTCCGGTGGGCAGCGTGACTATCCCGACGAAGCCCTGGAGCGGGTCCAGCTCATCCAGGACCTCTTCGCGGCCGGCCTCTCCAGCCGTACCGTCGTCGAACTCCTGCCGTGCGTGAGCACCGGCGTCGCGACCCCCGCCATGCTCGACCAGCTCATCATCGAACGCGACCGCATCGCCGCACGCATCCAGGACCTGACCCGGGCCAAGACCAAACTCGGCCGTGTGATCGAGAATGTGACCGCGGCAAACGTGGCGCAGGACTGATCAACCCGTCGCGAGGGGTGGGGCCCCGGGGTCGTCAGGCAGGGGCAGCGTGCGGGCGGCAGTGATCGTGGGCAACAACCGATCCAGCCTCTACAGTGCGGGAGCATTCGCGGATCTGTATACCGCCGCCCCTGCGACATCCCTGGGCTTTTGGGAGTGTGCGTCATCGGGGGTTGGGGCGAACTCGTGGTCAGTATGCCTCGGGAAAACCCTCAGCAAGCCCAGCTCGGTGAAGGTGAACTCGGTAGGACTCCTCAACCATGTTGCACTCGGCCAGTCGCCGAACGTCCGAACCGGAGCCCATGGGGTGGCGTGAATCCTGCGCGCTGTGCTCGACGGTCATCCGCCGGTGGGGGCGGCCGGGCCGCGAGCGGCGTGCGGCCCGGCCGCACGCCAAGGGCATGAGGCCGGGCCGAGGTGGGCGGCGGTAGGAGCGCGCGCCCGTAGAACAGTGCCGATGCTGAGTCAGTTGATCGAGATGGTGTGCAGCAAGGAGTTGAAGCCGGTGGCGGCTTCCCATGTTGCGGAATTCGCCAGACGGATGGAGTACTCCGGGCGGGTGGACAGCAGCGGGTCGGGCAGGTTGAGGAGCAGGGCGTAGGAGCCCGCAGGGGCGCCGGCCGGGAGCGTGACGTTCTGGGTAACCGTGGATGTGGTGCCTGCGGCCCAGCGGCGCGGGTCGGCGGTCAGGGTGGTTCGGTAGAGGGCGCCGGTAGCGGTGTTGCGGAGGACGAGTTGCAGGCCGCGGGGGTTGACCGGGGCCGCGAAGCCGTCGTTGGCGACGGTGAACGTCACCGGGAACGCGGTACCGCGGGATGCCGTCGCCGGGTAGGTGCCGGTCTTGAGGGCGAAGCGGTAGCCGAGGCGGCGGGTTATCTCGGGCAGGCAGCCTTCGGAGTTCCAGCCGGCGATGACGTTCGGGTGGTAGTCAGTGTTGAGGTAGGACCAGTGGAAGCCGCGGAGTTCGGACAGTGCGGTCGGGCAGGACGTGCGGGGCGGGTTGGTTCCGCAGGTTTCACCACCCATCACGACCGATGCGGTCTCCGCTTGGAGGTAGGGGTACTCGACCGCGGGGTCGGTGTACGTGCCGTAGTCGTCGGCGCTGGCCAGGAAGCAGTCGTTGTGGTGGCCGAGGCGGGCGAGAGTGGAGCCGTTGTACGCCTGGGCGGGCGGGAGCGGGTTGGTCGAGTACATGGTCCGCTTGTACTTGGGGGTGCGGAGCTGGACCATCCGGGTGGTGGGGAGCACGCTGAGGATCTTGTCGGTGACCTCCTTGCGGTCGGCCCAGTTGGCGACGGTGATGACGCCGGCGTTGCCGAAGTTCTGGGTGTAGTACCCCTCGCCCCAGGCTCCGATGAAGCCCGCTTGCATCAGGTAGATGACGTCGGCGTTCGCCGACAGGTAGGGGGCCAGTTGGTCGAGGTGGGACAGGACGCGGCTCTTGGGGGCGTCCGCGCCGTCGGTCGAGGTGGTGTAGGCGAAGCGGAGGATCATCTTGACCCCGGCGGCGCGGGCGGTGGCGAACTGGTTCTGGAGTTTGGTGAGCGTGGCCTGGTCGATGGAGGAGTTCTTGAACTCGGCCAGGTAGAAGACGCACATCACGACGGATATGCCCTGGTTGGCGCGGTAGTCCTGCAAAGTGGCGAGCGAGTAGGGGTTCTTGTCGCAGTCGCCGGTGTGGTGGTAGAAGCCGCGCTCGGGGTTGGCGAAGGTGTCGTTGGTGGTGGCGTAGGTGACTGTCGCGCCGGTGGTGCCGCCGCTGTAGGTCTGGGTGAGCTTGGTCGAGGTTTCCAGCGGGGACTCGACCTGGAAGACCAGGTCGGCGTCCCCGGGGGTTGCGGACTCGCCGACGTCGGCGCGCTGGATGGTCCACCGGGCCGTTCCGCCGGCGCTCGAGTAGGGCACCGAGGTGAGCGGGGTCCAGTTCCAGCCGGTGCCGGTGTGCTGGTAGAGGGTTCCGTTCTCCAGGAGGTAGTCGGCGCCGGCGCCGCCCTGTACGAAGCCGGTCGCGGCGTTGCGGTCGGAGTCGAGGTAGACGCGGGCGAAGGCGGGGCTGCCGGTGTAGGTGAACTGGTAGGTGAGGGTGGTGGCGTCGTTGGTGGCCGAGGGTGCGGTGATCGTGGCGACGCGGGCGGCCGAGGGCGCCGTCGTGGCGGCTTGGGCGGGGGTGGCTGTCAGGTGGGGTGCGGCCAGGAGCGGAAGGGTCAGGAGGAAGGTGAGAAGCGGTTTTATCACGCGGTATCCCTGGGGTGAGGGGTGGAGGCAGGGGCGTTTCAAAGTCCGGATGATCACGTGAGTCCGCAGGCCAGGCGGTCGGGCCGGGCCCGTCACGTACGCAACGAAGCTCCGGTTGAACCAAGGCCGCGAAGTTAACAGGCCGACGGCCCTGTCAAGGCTCTGTGGCTGGAGTTGACGGTTCGACAGCTACGGAAACGGGGCCTCTGGTAGAGGCAAGGAAGTCGACCAAGACGTTCCTGCTTCG
>NZ_JAPVLU010000111.1 GCF_027158205.1 Streptomyces sp. H39-S7
GGCGGCGGTGTGGTGACGGGCGCCACCGCCGCCGGCCTGGCCTGCGGCTTCGGCGCGGGCGCGTGATGGCCTGTGTTCATCGCGGCGAACGCGATACCGGCGGCCGCGACCACCACGGCCGCCACGATCCCGACCTTCGCGGGCGCGCCGAGCCCCTCGGCCACGGCGCCACCTCCCGCGGCCCCGGCGCCGCCACCCGACGCGGCCCCGGCTCCGGCGGCGCCACCCGACGCGGTACCGGATGCCGCCGCCGCCGCGCCTCCGGCGGCACTCGCCACTCCGACGCCCGCCACGATGCCGGCCACCTTCGCCGCGTACGCGGCGGCGAACCAGCCGATGACCGCGACCGGCAGCAGGCCCTTGAGCGCCGAGTTGACGTCGGCCAGCTCCAGCGCCGCCGCCCGGCACCGTTCGCACTCCTTGAGGTGTTTGCTCAACTCCCGGTCCGCACGCATCCGCAGACCGCCGCGCGCGTGCGCCCCGAGCCGGTCGGCGTACCGCGCGCAACTGCTCCCGGTGGTCAGCGTGGTGCTGACGTGCGCCTGCAGATAGGCCTGCCGCAGGCCCTCGCGGGCCCGGTGCGCCAGGACCGCCGTGGCGTTGGCCGTCAGACCGAGCAGCGGTGCGATCTCGCTCGGCGACTCCTCCTCGACGGCGGTGTGCCACAGCACCGTCTGCCACCGTTCGGGCAGCGTGCGGAAGGCCCGGATGGCCAGTGACTGCTCGGCTTCGTGCATGGCGCGGACGTCCGCGCCCAGGTCCAGCGTGGCCTCGTTCGCGGACGAGCCGGCCGCCGTCACCGCGAAAAGGGCGAAGTCCTCGACGAGTTGCTCGCGCCGGGCGGTGCTGCCCCAGGACGCGGCGACGCGCCGTACCGTCGTCAACAGGTAGGCGCGCACCGCCGAGTCCGGCCCGCTGCCGCCGCGTACCGCCTGGAGCGTGCGGGCGAAGACCTCGCCGGTCAGGTCCTCGGCGGTGTGCGCGTCGCGGCAGCAACTGCGGGCGTACCGGCGGACCGAGTCGGCGTGCCGCCGGTACAACTCCTCGTAGGCGGTGTCGTCCCCGCCGCGTACCCGGGCGACCAGTTCGGCGTCCGAAAGCGGTACTTGAGACTCCGGTTCGCGCTGTACGGGAACCCGGCGCGATGGCAGTCCGCCGCCCGCTTCCGCACTCGCAGCAGCGCTCGACTCGCCGTTTGCCTCGTCCACCGCGCCAGGGTGTCACACCTGGTGCATCCCGCAATATGCCGCGAGGGGGAACCACTCGTCCGGGGAGCGTTCGCTCACCGGTCCCACGGCCCCTCCGCCTCCGATCGACCCCGCTGACCGGCCTATTCGACCGGTGCGGTGCTCCAACTGAGCGCGGGCGGCGCCGAAGCGGCTTCGGCGGCCGGAGCCGCCGGCCGCGAGCGCAGACCGTCCAGCAGGATGTCCAGCAGCCGTGCCGACGCGGCCGCCTGCTGCGCCGGGTCGGGCAGCGAGGGCGCCGGGGTGGCTATCACCAGCAGCACGTCGGCCACCGAGACGTCCCCCCGCAGTTCGCCCGCCGCACGTGCCCGGTCGACGAGTTGGCCGACCACCTCCAGCAGCGCCGGAATTCCGGCATCGTCCTGCTCCGCGCCACCGTCGGGGACGGCGGCTTCCCGTACCGGAGCGCCGGTCGGGGCATCGGCCGGCGGTACCGGCGGAGAAGCCCCCGCCGGACCCGTGACCCCGATCGACAGCTCGCCCGGCTCCGCCGCCACGCTCAGCGGCGCCCGCTGTTGCGGAACCCGCGCCGCCTCGCCCGCGGGCCCGGCGTGCGCGGGCACTCCGGAGAGCGCGGGAACGGCACCCTCGACCGTGAAGCCGGCACTGCCGGATCCGCCGGACGACCCGGTCCTGACCCGCAGCACCTGCGGCGGCAGCAGCCGCCCGGCGCCCGAGGCCACCGAGGTCCGCAGGAAGCGCGCGAGCGCCGACCACGCCTCGTTCTCCTGGCCCAGAGCCGTTCTCGCCTGCTCGGTCAGCCGGGAGGTCTCCTCCTCGGCGATCCGCCGCACCAGTACGTCCTTGCTCGGGAACCGCCGGTACACGGTGCCGACGCCGACGCGCGCACGGCGTGCCACGTCCTCCATCGGCGCCCCGTAGCCCAGCTCCCCGAACACCTCACGCGCGGCCCTCAGCACATGTTCCAGATTGCGCTGGGCGTCCACCCGCAGCGGGGTCGCGCGGCTGCTGCCGCCGTTACCCTCCGCGCCTGCCGCTACCGTCCATTGAGAGTCCTGAATGTGCATATGTGTATCCCCCGGTTATGACGTCTCCCCCCGGAGACTCCCCACCCGTAATGATCATCGGCGCGCGACGAACGAACCCCGATGGACTACGAACATAGTTGAGCCCCGGTCAAGAAAGAAGGGGGTCCGTTCCGCCCGGCGCGTCCCCGATCGGAGTAGCGGGCCCGGGTGTTCTTCTTTCACCGGCTTTGCCCGGTCAACGACACATCCCTGACCTGCCGGATCGGCGGAAAAGTGAATCACTGCCGTTCGCCCTGTGGACAAACGTCCGTCATCCATTGCGTCATGGAGCAATGACGGAGTCGGCAGCCCAGTCAAGAGCCAGCACCAGCCCGCGCATTCTCGTGATCGGTGGAGGATACGTCGGTATGTACACCGCCCTGCGCCTGCAGCGGAAGCTGAAGCGCGGCGAAGCGGAAGTGATCGTCGTCGACCCGCAGCCCTATATGACGTACCAGCCGTTCCTCCCCGAGGCGGCCGCCGGGTCGATCTCGCCCCGCCATGTCGTGGTCCCGCTGCGGCGGGTGCTGAGCGGGTGCCGGCTGGTCGTCGGCGAGGCGACGCGCATCGACCACGCCAAGCGCGTGGCGACCGTGGCGACCCTGGCCACCGAGGAGGAGGGCGGCCCCGCGATCGAGATCCCGTACGACCACCTCGTCCTCGCCCCGGGCTCCGTCTCCCGGACGCTTCCCATCCCGGGCCTCGCCGAGTTCGCCATCGGCTTCAAGACCGTCGAGGAGGCCATCGGCCTGCGCAACCACGTCCTGGAGCAGCTCGACATCGCCTCCTCCACCCGTGACGTCGAGGTCCGGGACGCTGCGCTCACCTTCGTCTTCGTCGGCGGCGGCTACGCGGGCGTCGAGGCGCTCGCCGAGCTGGAGGACATGGCCCGCTACGCGTCGCGGTACTACCACAACCTGCGCCCCGAGGACATGAAGTGGGTGCTGGTCGAGGCGACCGAGAAGATCCTCCCCGAGGTCGGTGAGGAGATGGGTAAGTACGCCATCCGGGAACTGCGCGCCCGCAACATCGACCTGCGGCTCGGCACCCGGCTGGACTCGTGCGAGAACCGGGTCGCGGTCCTCTCCGACGGCACGCGCCTGCCCACCCGCACCGTCGTCTGGACCGCGGGCGTCAAGCCGCACCCGATCCTCGCCGCCACCGATCTGCCGCTGAACGAGCGCGGCCGGCTCAAGGGCACCGCCACCCTCATGATCGACGGGGTCGAGAACGCCTGGGCGGCCGGCGACGCCGCGGCCGTCCCGGACCTGACGGCGGAGGAGCCGGGCAAGGAGTGCGCCCCCAACGCCCAGCACGCCGTCCGGCAGACCAAGGTGCTCGCCGAGAACATCCTCGCGTCGCTGCGCGGACAGCCGCTGAAGGAGTACCGGCACAAGTACGTCGGATCCGTTGCCTCCCTCGGCCTGCACAAGGGCGTCGCGCACGTCTACGGACGCAAGCTCAAGGGGTATCCCGCGTGGTTCATGCACCGCGCCTACCACCTCAGCCGGGTGCCCACTTTCAACCGCAAGGCGCGGGTGCTCGCCGAGTGGACACTGTCCGGTCTCTTCAAGAGGGAAATCGTTTCGCTGGGCTCCCTGGAGCACCCGCGCGCGGAGTTCGAACTGGCCGCGGGAGGGCCCCCGAAACCGGACGCGCCCTGAACCCGGCGATTCCGTCCGGGCCGCGGGTCGGCCACACTGGGCGTGTGACCATGTGTGCGCCAGCACCTGCAAAGAGTGACAAATACGAGGAATCGGACGTTTGCTGAATTCTCCCGGGGAGCGACCCCCCGTACCCCCGCGCAGAGCCAGGCGGTCCGGGCTGCGCCACGCGACGCCACGAGGTGGAGCCCGGTGAACCTCACCCGCTGGAGCGCCCGGCTCCCCGGCACGCAGCGCCGCACGGCCGCGGCCGGCCGCACGTCCGACGCCGCATCCGCCGTACCCGGCGCGCCGGCGGGCGGCGGAGCCGTGCCCGCGGCCCGCGCCGAGCACCCGGAAGCACCGGCGTACGCCGTCGACGCGCTGTCGGTCTACGACGTCCTCAGCCAGGTCCCGGCGCTCATCGCCATCACCTACGGCGCCGCGCACCGCATCGCGTACGTCAACGAGGCGTACGCCGACGTCTTCGGTCCGCGCAGAACGGGCGAACCCGCCCGCGAGGGCCTCCCCGAGCTCGACGAGCTCGGACTGCTCCCGCTCATGGACCAGGTGCACCGCAGCGGCACACCGCGCACCGTCAAGGCGCGCAAGGTCACCCTCCCCGACCGGGACCGCTACTTCACCTTCACCTGCACGCCGGTGCGCACCGGCGCCCACCACGACGGAGCGCAGCCCGCCCAGGGCTCCGTGGGCGCACCGGCCGGGCGAGGGGGGCCGGCCGGGCCCGGCGGCCCCCAGCACGGCTCCCAGGACGAGCGCGGCGTCCTCGTCTTCGCCGCCGACGTCACGGACCAGGTGCAGGCGGCCGAGCGCCTCAGGGAGAGTGAACGCCGGCTGCACGCCACCGCCGTCACCCTCCAGCGCAGCCTGCTCCCGCAGGAGCTGGAACAGCCCGACGACCTGCGGGTCGCCGCCACGTACCAGCCGGGCGGCACGGACGCCGCCGTCGGCGGCGACTGGTACGACGTGATCACCCTCGGCGCCGGCCGCACCGCCCTCGTCATCGGCGACGTGATGGGCCGCGGCGTGCGCGCCGCCGCCGTGATGGGCCAGCTCCGTACCGCGGTCCGCGCGTACGCCCGGCTCGACCTCCCGCCGCACGAGGTCATCCAGCTGCTCGACGGCCTGGCCTCCGAGATCGACTCCACCCAGATCGCCACCTGCGTCTACGCGGTCCACGACCCCAGCGAGGGCAGGCTCTCGTACGCCACCGCCGGCCATCTGCCGATCATCGTCCGCGACCCCGACGGCCGGGTGCACCGCACGGACGAGCCGAACGGGCCGCCCCTGGGCACCGGCGGCTGGGTCCACAGCTCCGGGTCCATCCCGCTCGGCCCCGGCTCCATGGCGGTGCTCTACACCGACGGCCTGGTCGAGCGGCGCGGCGAGGACATCGATGTCGGCATCGATTCCCTGATGAGCGCCTTCGCCGGCGCGACCGGCACCCCGCAGGTCATCTGCGACCGGCTGCTGCGCGCCCTGGGCGTGACCTCCGAGCACGACGACGACGTCGCCGTGCTCGTCCTGCAGTACCCGGACCACACCGGCACCGACGCCGAGCTCTTCCGCAACGCCTCGCTGGACCTCCTCGGCGGCATCGAGGCGGCGCCGCGCGCCCGCGCCTTCGCCACGGGCGTCCTGTCCAGCTGGCGGTTCCCCGCGGAGCTGCGCGACCTCGGCGTCCTCGCCGCCAGCGAACTGGTCGCCAACTCGCTGCAGCACGGCACCCCGCCGATGCGGCTCCGGCTGCGCCGCACCGACCGCCGGCTGATCATCGAGGTCACCGACGGCGACGACCACCTGCCGCGCCGCCGCCGCGCGGAACCCGCCGACGAGGCGGGCCGCGGCATCTCGATCATCGCCACGATCGCCTCCAGCTGGGGCTCCCGCCGGACGCCGGGCGGTGGCAAGGCCGTCTGGTGCGAGTTCGCCCTCCCGCGAACCTGAGAACGACAGCTGCCCCGGCCATCCGGCCGGGGCAGCTCTGCGTTCTTCGGTCTTCGGTCCTTCGGCTTTCCGGGCCGCTCAGCCCCCGACGGAGGCCTCGACCGGCCGGCCGGTCACCAGCGGGCGCTCGACCGTCAGCGGCTCACGCGGCTCACGCGGTGCCGGCACGACGGCGTGCGGGTTGTCCTGGGCGGGCGTGAGCCCGCGGCCCATCCGCAGCGCCAGGAAGGTGATGCCGAGCGAGAACGCGATCAGCATGCCGATGTAGGCACTCCACATCCCGGCGCCGGCCATCACACCGCCCGCGGCGGGCCCGATCGCAAGCGCGAGCTGCTTCACCAGCGCGAACGCCGAGTTGTACTGCCCGATCATCCGCGCCGGCGCCAGATCGGCGACGAGCGGAGCGACGGTCGGCGACAGCATCGCCTCACCGAGCCCGAACAGCGCGTACGTGGAGATCAGCGTCACCGTCGCCACCGCCTGGCTCCCGTGGATGAGACCGGAGACACCCGCCGCGACCCAGGCGACGGACCAGACCAGCCCGACCGCCGCGATCACCCGGCTGCGCCGCCGCCGCTCGATCGTCTTCAGGACCAGGAACTGCGCCGCGACGATGACGGCCGTGTTCGCCGCGAGGGCGATGCCGAGCGTCGAGGGCCGGACGTGGGTGACCTCGGTCGCGAACGCCGCGAGGCCCGACTCGAACTGTCCGTAGCAGGCGAAGAACATCACGCCGCCGAGCACGCACAGCTGGACCATGGAGCGGTCCTTGAGCAGCAGCCGCCACCCGCCCGGGGCCTTGTCCGAGGGGGCGCACTCGATCGGGGACGTCCGCGGCAGCCGCACGGTGCAGACCACCGCGCCGAGCACCAGGAACATCACGGCCTCGATCGAGAACAGCAGCGTGAAGCTGCCGGGCCGCGAGGTGTCGACCATCAGCCCGCCGATGAGGCCGCCGATGCCCAGACCGAGGTTGGCGAGGAAGAACTGCGTCGCGAAGGCCCGCGAGCGGGTCCTCGTGGTGGAGCACCACACGATGAGCGTCGCGAGCGACGGCGAGATGATCGCGACGCCAGCGCCCATGACGGCCGACGACGCGACCACGGTCACCGCGGTCGAGGCGAGCCCGAACCCCATCGCGCCGATGGACGCCAGCACCGCACCGGTCATGGCCACGGGCAGGGGCCCCCGCCGGTCGATGGCCCGGCCGGTGAACGGCAGCACGCAGAGCGCGGCCACGGCATAGGCGGCCAGCACCACCCCGGCCGTCGTCGCACCGAGATCCCGTACCTGCGCCACGTAAATGAACAGGTACGGGACCGTGAAGCCGTTGCCGAACGCGCTCAGCGCGTTGCCCAGCTGGATCCGGCGCAGAGCCGCGCCCATCTCGGTGGTCACACTCACCTACCTAGGTTGTCGTTGAGTCCTGAAGACTTCAGAGTTAAAGTTAGAAGCTAAAGAGTACACAGAGAAGGGCTTTAGCGCCAAGCGGTTACGTGCCATACTCGGCGCATGCCTGCAGCAGACGGCCCCGCGAGTCCCCCGCACGAGCTGGACCTCGACGAGCAGATCGCGGCCTACCAGCGCGAGTTTCCCGAGGTGGACCCCCAGGTCGAGAAGGTCGTCACGGCGCTGGGCCGGCTCAACCGCCGTATGAACGTCGGCTACGGCCGACACCTCTCCGCCCTGGGCATCAGCAACGCCGAGTGGGAGGTCCTCAAAGCGCTCGTGGTCGTCGGCAAGCCGTACCGCCTCGGCCCCGGCGACCTCGCCAAGCGGCTCGGCCTCACCCCGGCCGCCATGACCCACCGCATCGACCGCATGGTCACGGAGGGCCTGGTCACCCGGGACCGCGACGAGTCCAACCGGGTACGGGTCATCGTCGAGCTGACGGACGAGGGCCGCGGCAAGTGGCTGGAGACCATGCGCATGGCCGCCGCCTTCGAGGCCGACCTGCTCCAGGACCTCTCCACGGACGAACGAGCGGTCCTGGGTGAAGTCCTCCAGCGCCTGCTGCGCCGTGTGGAGGTCGCACAGCCGGACGCCGGCGGGCGGCTCGAGGACCTCGACTGACGGGGTCCCGGGGCCGCGCAGGGCGGGGGTTGACACCCGCTGGACCGGTGCGTAGTGTTCTCCGAGTTGCCCGCCGGTGAACGCCGACGCGAGTCGGTCCCGAGGCAGCCACTCCGATCACCACAACCATGCGAACGAACGACGTGCTGTCGTTTTGTTTTCGTGCGTGTTTTCGGAATGGGAACGGAAAGCGGTCGATTGGATCGGACGCCGAAGTTCCGCTAAAGTTTCACTCGTCGGAAGGGCCTAACGGC
>NZ_JAPVLU010000112.1 GCF_027158205.1 Streptomyces sp. H39-S7
CGGTGGCGATCACCGAGTTAGCTGAAAACGGCCGCCACTCACCTGCCCCGCGACGGCGGCGCCGTCAGCGCTCCAGATAGCTGATATCGCCATAACACAGACACCCAATGACTTTGCCGAGGCCCTGATAGTGTGCCTGCTTTCTGGAGCTGGATAGGACGCCACGCCCATCCCGTGGTCGTCAACGGTTGTGTCGTCGACGCTGTCGAAATGACGCGATGGACGGCACTCAATTCCGGATGTGCTCGTTCTGGGCGTGGTCCCTGCTATCAAGTTCCGATGGCGAATTCTTGTGTCCAATTCGCTTCGGCCCCATCAGGTACCTCCTCAGATTGTCATTGGCCTGAGTGGGTGTCCAAGACCTCTTTTAGTCCCGGTGATACCCTGGAGGCATCACCGAGCGGGAGGCGCCATGGATCTGGACCTGCGCAAAATGCGTTACTTCGTCGCCGTGGCCGACCGGTTGCACTTCGGCCGCGCCGCCGACGAGCTGCATATCGCGCAGCCGGTGCTCAGCCGACAGATCCGCGCGCTCGAGCAGGATCTCGGCGCCTCGCTGTTCACCAGGGATCGCCACGGCGTAGCGCTGACCGACGCGGGCCGACAACTGCTGGCCGACGCCGGTCCGCTGCTCGCCTCCGCGCACGCGGTCCGCCGCCGGGTGACCGCGGCCGCCCGCGGCAGCCAGCGGCTGACGGTCGGCTTCCGGGCAGGCATCCCGGTCATCCCGGCGGCGCGGGCGTTTGAGGCCCGGCATCCGGACGTGGTCGTGGACGTGCAGCGGATCGAAGGGGACGACCAGGCCCCGATGCTGCTCGACGGCCGCATCGACGTCGGCTATGTGCGGCTGCCCATCGACGAGACCGGCCTGCGCGTCACCCCGCTGTACACCGAACCGCAGGTGGTGGTGCTGCCCGCCGGCCACCGGTTGGCCGGCAAGGAGGAGGTCACCGAGGACGACCTGGCCGGCGAACCGCTCATCTGGCATGCCGACCCGAGTACGCAGCCCACCAGTCGCCCGCACCCTAACGCCGGGTACCTGGTGCGCGGGGTGGACGAGACGCTCGAGCATGTCGCGGCCGGCCGGGGCATCTCGTTCCTGGCCCGTTCGGCGACCGTGTTCTACTCACATCCAGATGTCAGCTATGTGCCCATCCCGGATCTGGCACCCGACCAGGTGTGCCTCGCGGTGGCGGCATCGCGCACCTCGCCGGTGGTCGATGACTTCTTCACCGCGGCTCAGGCGACGGCCGAGATCACGGCAGAATGTGGAAACTATGAAATGTGGCAGCTTGCAAGCGATGCCGTTTCAAAGCACGGTTGAGCAGTCCGACTAACAACAGCAGCGCCAACAGGGGGCACGCGGCCACAGCAATGGTGAAGGCATGGAGCTCGGGGGCGGAGGCGATGTTGGCGCACAGGGAGCGTTTTCAGCGTTGCCTCTCCAGAGTGAGGATGGCTTTGGCGATGACGGTCAGAGACGTGACCTTCGGCGAAGACGCCAGCCGGGCCCGCACCGGCAGCCTTTCCCGAGCCCTCGCCACCTTCCGCAGCCTGGCGATCAGCCTCGCCCACCTCAGGGCTTGATCAAGTTCCGTAGAGGTCCGGATTGTTGGTGATGCCCAGGAGTGGGAGTGCTCGTCCGGGGTGGTCGCGGATTGCTCGGGTGGTCTTGGCGATGTTGTCGGCTCCGAGGGTTTTCAGCACGCCGATGGCGAGGTTGCGCAGGGTCGCCATGGCGCGCGGTGCGGTCCCGGTATGGACGGTTGAGGCGTCTTCGTCGAAGGTGACGTCTCGGATGTGGTGCGAGGAGTTCTCCACTGCCCAGTGTCCGCGGATGGCTGTGGCCAGGTCGGCGGGGCTGGTTTGGTGGGCGTCGAGGATGGTGACGGCGTAGACGCTCTCGCGGGTCTCGCGCTTTCCGGTTTGCTTGCGGCGGCGGTGGACGCGGATGGCCAGGCGGGCGTGGGGGAAGGCGATCCCGCCGAGTTCGTCCGCGATGCCGCAGGTCTTGATCGAGCGGGACTCCCGGCGGCCGTGTCCGGTGGCGGAGGTGCTGTGCTGGACGGGGATGTCGTGCCAGGGCAGGGCCGCGAGTTGACCGTATGTGGTGGGCTGGTTGGTCTTGATCACGGCGATGTAGTGCGCGTTCTTCGCCTCGACCAGCCAGGAGATGTTCGCCCGGACCGAGTGCAGCGCGTCGAAGGTGACGACGGCGTCGGGCAGGTCCAGCGGGGCCAGCAGCGGCCGGAAGTGCGTTGTCTCGTTGGTCTTGGCACCGACCTCGGTCTGGGCGAGGGTGACCACGAGGCCGTGGGTGACGGCGGAGAGCAGGTGCCGGCGCGTTGCGGTGAGCCGGGCTGAGCCCTTGAGCGCCTTGCCGTCGACGGCGATGACACGCCGTCGCCTTGCCCGTAGCGGTCCGGGTGGCGGTGCGGTGCTGGTCGGCCAGGTAGGTACCCACGGCCCGGTCCAGCACGTCACCGTCGACTGCCCCCAGGACGCGCCCGCTAGTGGCCGGTGACGGGGAGCGCCGCCACTTGAGCGGATGATGGCGGATGCCGATGGCCGCCAGCAGTGTGGTCGAGGCACGCTCGCCCCACTCGGCGAGTTCGTCGATGCTCCTGGCGCCCGACAGGACAGCGAAGGCGCACACCAGCAGGACCGGCGTCAGCGGGTACCACCGGCCGCGCCGCGAGCGCGGGTCGGGCACCAAGTCGAGGTAGGGGCGCAGGTCAGCGACGCGGCTGGCGTCCAGCGGACCCAGCTTCAGCAGCACGGCGGGGATAGGAGAAGATACAGCGGCAGGCACGGGCGACCTTGTGTTCATTGGGCTTCGACACCGTAATGATCATGGAGCCCGTGCCTGCCCTGCTACGTACCCTCGTCGGTCACCACTCGACCAACCCGCACAACCCCGGAACTTGAAACCGCCCTGCGCCCACCTCACCGGATGGAAGAACAACGCCGCCCCACACGACCACTACCGAAACCGCCCGGCCGATGCCCTACGCGAGCTCGGTCTCACGGGCTGAGCACGCATCACACCTGGCCGGTGGGTTGAGACTTCGAACACCTCCCTCAATAGCGGGCCCGACTATGGGAAGTGTGAAACCAAGCTTCGTTGGCGAGTGCTTCGGTGTTCCGTCAACCGTTTGCTCAGACGGGAAGTTCGGTGATGCTGAGGGCGAAGTCCAGGTTCCCCACCCCGTGGTTGGCGAGGCCCACCGTGACCACGCCCGCTCCTTCCAGCCAGTGCGCCATTTGCAGGCCGCCGACGTCCAGCGGGCGCAGCCCGAGGCTCTCGATGAACGCCTCCACACTTGCCTTGGCCTGCGCATTGTCGCCAGCGATGAAGACGTCGGGCCGACCCTTCTCCAGGACATGACGGAAGACGGTGTTGAACGCCTTCACCACGCTGGCGCCGGCCGGGGCCGCCTTGGCGACTTCCTGCGCGATCGAGGTCTCCTCGCGGTGGGCCAGCCCGTCGAACGTGGAATTGAAGGGATTGCTGATGTCGACGATGACCTTGCCCGCGAGAGCGTCTCCGTACTGGGCGACGGCTGGCACGACACCGTCGTACAACAGGGCCACGATGACGATGTCCCCGGCCGGGGCGGTGCCCCATTCTCCGGTCGTGGCGCCGCCGCCGAGAGCCTTGGCCAGGTCAGCGGACTTGGACTGATCGCGGCCCATGACCTCGACGGCGTTGCCGCCCGCTACCGCCCGCGCGCCGATGGTACGGGCCATGTTCCCGGTGCCGATGATGCTGATGCTGCTCATGAGATGTCCTGTCCTGTGCTGGTTGTGGGTGGTTCGGTTCAGAGGGCGGTGGTGCCGCCGTCGGCGACGAGTTCCATGCCGTTGACGTAGCTGGAGTCGTCGGAGGCGAGGAAGAGGGCGGCGGTGGCGATTTCGTCGGGGCGGCCCATCTGGCCGCGGGGGATGAGGGACTCGAACTGGCGCTGGGTGGCCTCGTCGAAGAGCTCTGCCTGCTTGGCGGTGGCGACCTGGCCGGGGGTCAGGACGTTGACGCGGATGCGGCGGTCCTTGAGCTCGTTGAGCCAGACGCGGGCCCATGCCTGCTGGACTGCCTTACTGCCGGCGTAGACACTCCAGCCGGGAAAAGCGCCGAGGGAGGCGTTGGAGCCCGTCATGAGGATGGAACCGCCGTCGTTGAAGAGCGGGAGGGCCTTCTGGACGGTGAACAGAGTGCCGCGGGCGTTGAGCCCGAACCAGGTGTCGAACTGAGCCTCGGTAATCTCACCGAGCGGAGCGGGCTCGCCGCCGCCGGCGCTGGCCCACAGCACGTCGAGGCTGCCCTTTTCCCGCTTGACGGTGTCGTACAGGCGGTCCAGGTCGTCCAGATCGGCGGCGTCGCCCTGGACACCGGTGACGTTGCGGCCGATCTGCTGCACGGCCTCGTCCAGGGCGTCCTGGCGGCGGCCGGTGATGAAGACGTGCGCTCCCTCGTCGACGAACAGCTTCGCGCCGGCCAGCGCCATACCGGTGCTGCCGCCGGTGATGACCGCAACCTTGCCGTCGAGCTTTCCCATGGTCTCTACCTTGGGTCGGTGGTGCCGTGCGCACCTGGGGAGACGGTGTTATGTACACCGCCCTGTGTGCTTACGGTACGGGGCGGGCGGCCGGGACGCAAACTATGTACACCGGTCGTTACCCAACTGGGGTACCATGGACCCATGACGGAGTTGGAGAAGGGCCCCACGGGCCGCCGCCGCGGCCGGGGCGCCCGCGAGCGCATCCTCAGCACGTCCCAGCAGCTGTTCCGCGAGCAGGGCATCAACCGCACCGGCATGGACCAGCTTTGCGCGGCGGCCGAGGTGTCCAAGCGCACGGCCTACCAGCACTTCAGCGGCAAGGACGAACTCGTCGCCGAGTACTTGCGCCGGTTCGACCCCTCCGTTCTGTCCGGCGTGTTCGACCGCACCGACCTCACGCCCCGCGAACGGCTCCTCGCCGCCTTCGACATCCCCCCCACCACCCCCCTGTGTCCCTACATCGCCGCCGCCGTCGAACTCCACGACCCCCAGCACCCCGCATCCCAGTACGCACGCGACTACAAGAAAGCCGTCGCCGCGCGGCTCACCGACACCGCCCGCGAAGCCGGCGCCGCCGACCCTGAACAGCTCGGCGAGCAGCTCGCGCTGCTCATCGACGGCGCCGCGGCCCGCACCCAGGTCCTCAACGCCGACGCCTTCCCCACCGCCGCCGCCATCGCCGCCGTCCTCATCGACAACGCCATCCCCGCCACAGCCAGCGATGACCGGCGACGGGAGGAAGTGTCAAGCTGACTTGGCACTCCGCGGCCGGGCTGGACGCGCTGCCGGTCGCGCGGCTGCACCCGCTGGTACGCGACACCAGCCGCCCGGCACCTGGCCCGGACCTGCTGGCTTTTACGGAACTGGCCGCCCGCCTGCTGAAGGCCGCAGCAGAAGCCGCCGGGAAGACCGGTGACCCCGAGGACCTGCCGACGTGGTCTGCCTGGCAGCTGCTGGCCCCGCACGTACAGCTTTTCCGGGTACGGCAGTCGATTAGGAACAGGCCAGTTGGGGTGATCACGGCGATGTTCGGCTTCTCGCGGGCGCGCATCAGAGCGGGGCCCTCGGTCAAGGCCATTGCGGGAAAGGTTCGGTCGGCTGGTCGTATACCGGATGCTGTGCTCGAAGCTCAACCGGGGACCTGCATGAACCTTCGCTGCCAGACACGCTGAACTTGACAGGGAAAGGACCTGGTCGGACGAGACGACCCACGCCATCCACGAGGGCCAGACGCTCCGCGTCGAGCGCCTCCACGACGCCCCTGCCCACGAGACCGCCTGGACCGTAGCCGCCTACGAAACCCCAGTCTCCGACCGCACATGGGTCCTCACGGCGACCGGCGCGACCCCTGCCCCCGTGCTGGAGGACCTACTGGATCACCTCGCCTACGCCGACGGCTGGGACACAACTGCTGGCGCCCCTGTCGACGAGAAGACCATCACCGCCGCCACACAGCCCCTCACCGAAGCCGGATGGAAGCACACCGTGAACGGGCGCTGGATCCGCTGGACATCTCCGGCCGCAGACGCCGGCATCCAGTTCGATGCCTTCGCCGCCCAGCACCCGACCCACACCCTCACCACCTGGACCGTCTGGGCCAGCCCGGACCCCGACCATCCCACCTGGACCCTCACCGCATCACCGCGCACCCCCAGCTCGCTGCTGGCCAACCTCAGCGAGAATCTCGCCCACGGCACCGGCACTCGCCAAATCCAGGTCACGGGCCGCGACCGCAGGACCAGCCTCGCCACCACGCCCCCAGCCGTCCCCGCCGTCATGGCCAGCCCCGCAGCCAGCCGTACACGCTGACCACCCGCACGTCGAAGCGGGGCAACATAGCGCGGGATCGCCGGTTAGCCAAACCGGCGATCCCGCGCATCATTAGTAGTCCACCGCCACGACATACCCCAACGGCGAGAGGCGCCATCCGACGATCACAACCCACCGCGCATCGCCCACGCCGCAACGATCACCCCGCCGCGTAGCTCGCACGGAACAGGTCCTGTGCACGCTCCACGTCCTTCGTCGTGCGGAGTTGTACCTCCAAGTCGCCGGTCCCGTGGTGGCCGAGCCCGGACACGTCCCGGGTGAACCCTGGAGCAAGGTCGACGCGCTTCGGGTCGACCTTCAGGTAGACCAGGAGGTTGCTCCGCTGAGGTCCCACTGATACGCCCGGTACTGCTTACGCTCCACGCGGCTCACGCCATCCCGCAGACCACGCAACGCCTCGTCAACCGCCGTCGCCAGCTCGGCCATCGACGCGCCCTGGACGTCGGCTGCCGTGCGGGCGACGGACCGTCGACATGTCCGCAGGGGCGCCCGAGTCCCGCTGCTCACGGACGCGAGGGTCTCCAGGTCGTCGAGGCAAGATATCCTCGGTCCAGTCTCCGACTGGCATCTGCCCAGGTCGGGAGGATTGCGCGGCCCGCTCTTCTCCAAGATTCCCCGGGCTCGGCATCCAGCTCGGCGCCCGGGTCCTGGCTGAGATCGGGGACGACCACACCCGCTTCGCCGACGCCTGCGGCCTCAATGCCTACGCCGGGTCCTCACCCATCACCCGGGCCTCGGGCAAGAAGTCGTCCATCACGCGCCGCTGGGTCTCCCTGCGGAGCTCTCCCGGCACCGACGCCCACTACCCGCCGCCGACGCACCGCCGGAGACTGGCACGCATCTGCCCAGAGGAATCTGTTCAACCGCATGCTCGGCCAGCTCGACCACTGCCTCCAGGCCGGCGAACTGTTCGACGAACAGGCCGCCTACCCCGCCTCAATCGCCGAAGCTGCTTGACAGCTACGCATCGTGAGGTGTCTACGGTAGTGACATTCCTGGAACGCCCACCGAGCTGATCGCCAGCAAGCGTTCCGCCCGTAAATCGAACAGAATCGAAGGATGAGCGGCGAGCAGGACAGCGCGCAGCCCGTGAGCCTGCCGTCGGCAGACGGTCCGCTGGTGCGGGGGAGCACCGGCAGGTGGCTGTCCGGTATGGAAAGATTGCTCAGCGGCCAGGCGACGAGGAAGTCTCAGGGGCGAGGAAGCATGGCATCCTCCCTATGACCCAAGGCCGCGAAGTTAACAGGCCGACGGCCCTGTCAAGGCTCTGTGGCTGGAGTTGACGGTTCGACAGCTACGGAAACGGGGCCTCTGGTAGAGGCAAGGAAGTCGACCAAGACGTTCCTGCTTCGA
>NZ_JAPVLU010000113.1 GCF_027158205.1 Streptomyces sp. H39-S7
GGCGTACCGGGCGTGCCGGTGGGCGTGCCGGTGGACCCCGGTCCACCCGGCGTGCCGCTGCCCTTGCAGTCGGTCCAGAAGACCTTGTGCTTGGCCTTGCCGTGCTCCCCGTCGAAGTTCCAGATGAGCTTGTAGTGGCCGTCGGGCAGGCTCAGGTCTTCGGTGCGTCCATGTCCCTTGCCGTCGAGGGCGATCGCTCCGGTCTTCGCCTCCTGGTTCTTGCCGGTGGGAGGAATCTCGACGATCTTCCAGTCGGCCTGCTGCAGACCGTCGAAGGAGAACGCGTCGAGGTAGAACGTGCAGACGTGCGGCTCGTTCTTGACAAGATCCTCGCCGGTCTTGGTGTCGTGGACCTTGATGGTGCCGTTGTCGCCGGGGGGCGCGGCGAAGGCGACCGGGGTGAGCAGCAGGGAAGCTGCAGCAGCCGCGGTCGCCGCGCTGGCCAGGTGAAGGGTGCGCATGGGCATACCAGCCTGAACGTGGGGTGGAGCGGGGGGAGGTGGCCAGAATGGTGGCATTCGATCGGTGCGTCAAGGATGATGTCGTCACCTATATGCGGCTACATCCCCTGTGTCCCCATCGTCCATGGTAACGATCCAGCCATAGCGGAATGCTGTGGTCCGGACCATTCGGTGGCCTGCCTTCTGCCTGGCAGGCATTACTCGCGGAGTGGGCCGTCGATGGCGAGTGCGTGGCGCGAGACGTAGGCGGCCGGCAGCCGTAGGCGCGGTCGACCTCGGAGGGTGGCCCGCAGTGCACGATCACAGCGAGCTCCGCAGGCACGCTCGCCTGGTGTGCGCCGCGACCGCACTGGCAGCGACGGGGGGCGGAAGTCCGCAACCCTGCTCTCCGCCTACCGCTGCGCTCGCTCACCAGCAGCCCGAAGTACGCGGTTCGGTGATTTCCGCGGCCCGACTGGAGAAGGCAGATATCAGTACCACCCAGGTCCACTACGGCCTGCAGGCCCATCGGATCGTGTACCGCACCACCGACGTCCAAGGCCGGCCCCACCACAGCTGGCGAGCTGGTAACGATGCCGAAGAACAACGAACACGCCCTTCGGGTCGCTCGGGCAGGTAGAGCCGGCGGTCGATCAGCTTCCCTCCCTGCTCGGAGGCGTAGGCGAGACTCCGACCTGGGTATTCTTGATGATTCCCGCTGTGCCGGTGTACTGCCGCTGGACGCCCGCCGGGCGGTCGCCCTCTTGATGGGGCGGCTCGACCTGTTCCCGGCCTTGACCGTTCGTGGCGCCGGCCCCGGAGGAGACTGACGGGGCCGGCCACGATGCGGTTGTCAGGCCGGGATGACTGTCTGGTTCTCGTCCGGCACCTTCGCCGCCCGGCGCCATGGGACGGCGCGGCGGCTCAGCATCCGGTCCAGGGCCAGCGCGCCGGGACCCGCGAAGACGATCAGCAGGAGTGCCCAGCAGAAGAACACCGCTGCCTCGCCGCCGTTCTGGATCGGCAGCAGCGCGTGCTTCTGGTGCACGTCGAAGTACGCGAACGCCATCGACCCCGAGCCGATCAGCGCGGCCGGCCGGGTGGCGAGCCCAAGCAGCACCAGGACACCGCCGACCAGCTGGATCAAGGCCGCGTACCAGCCCGGCCACGCGCCCGCCGACACCTCGGGCCTTCCCAGTACCCCGAACAGTGAAGCCACCCCGTGGCAGGTGAAGAGCAGTCCGACGACGATACGGAACAGGCTGAGCGCATATGGCTGCGCCCGGTCCAGGCGTGCGGTCACCACGAGGCTCTGTCCTCTCCGCGCGGTTGCGCGCGCATCAGTTGTGGCCGCCCAACGCGTACAGCGAGTACCCGTAGCGCGAGGCGCGCGCCGACGTGCAGCCTGTCGCGTGCGCGGCCGGCGCCTGGGCGACGGCCAGGCGGTCGACAGCCGGCGCGGTCGCCGCGAGCGGGGGCGTTGGTGCACTGCGCCGTCCTGCGGACCGGCTGTGTGGGCAGGACGGTGCCTGCCAGGGCTGGGGCGGCTGCGAGGGCTCCGAGAGCGGCGCGCCGGGAGAAACCGGAGGTGGGGGGAGGGGGTGTTGCGGGGGAGTTCATAGATCACCTGTGGGTGGGGGACAGGTCTGGATTTTGGAGAGCGCTCTCCCGCGAGGCGGCAGTGAACTCGGTCCGCGGGAGGGCGCGACCTCCGGGCTTACGGGAGCTGGTAGTTCTGGTTGAGCACCGCGCCCTTGCCGGGCTGCGACTGGTCGTAACCACGCGAGTCGCACTGGAGACCACCGTTGACGCAGTGCGTGACCATCGCGGCCAGCGTCCGAGCGTCCCAGGCGTTGAAGAAGTCGTAGTGGAAGGAGTAGCCGGCGCCACTGGACAGGTGTATCTGCGACATATCACCGTTGACCGGCCAGGCCATCTTGAACTCGATCATCGGCAGGGCGACCGGGTGGTCGGCCGGGCAGACATTCTGGTTGTTGCCCGACGCGACGGTGTACGCCATGTGGCTCTTGTGGTCCGGCGTGTCCAGGTGGATGCCGTCCCAGCAGCTCGGAGACTGCAGGCGGATGTTGAGCTGGGTGTCAGGGGTGTTCGGGCAGGTCGCCGGGAAGTTCCAGTTGTGGTAACTCGTCCCGCACTCCCAGCCCTCGACCGTGCCCTTGAGGTGCTGGAACTCGTCCTGGGTCTGCATCGGACTGCCGACCACGAAGCGCAGACCCTTGGGGAAGGGCCGCACGCTGGTGTAGTCGTTGATGGCCGACTTGTAGTAGATCGTCTGCGTGCCGATCGGCAGGATCTTCTGGGTGCCCTTGAACAGACTGGGCATCCAGTAGGCGGACTTGTCGCCCACCGCGAGGCACGCGGTGTTCCCGGACTCCAGCGAGGCCGTGGTGGAGTTCGCGTTCGTGCCGGTGTTGCCCATGAACGTGTGGTCGTGCGAGGCGCCGGGCTGGCCCGGGTAGACGATCGGGTCGTCCGGTGCGGTCTTCGTGGGGGCGCACTGGGCCTGGAACTCGTGGAAGTACGCGTGCGGCGGGTCGTACGTGGACGGGGTCACGCCCGTGACCGGCGGGTTCGCCATGATGTAGCCGTCGCCGTCCGCATCGTCGCCCGACGCCTGGTTCGACATCGCCATGCCCGGCATGCCGGGCATCGAGTAGCCGGCCTTTGCCGCGTGGGGCGCGGCCGCGTCGTGTGCCGGGGACGCTGACGCGCTTCCGGTGGTCATCGCGACGCCGCCGATGCCGAGCCCGGTTGCCGCAAGGGACAGGGCGATGAGCAGCCCTGGGATCGTTCGGGTCCTCCGTCGTGCCATGGAGACCTCCTGCTTGGTGTTGCTACATGTGGGGCCTGACGGGCTGGCGAGGCGGGCGCCACGACAGCCCGTTGAGCGGGAGAGCGCTCTCCCTGTTGCGGAGTGTTCCGCTCCCAACAAGAGCATGTCAACAGCTTGTTACCGCCTGATGCTTGGTGCGGCAATCGGCAAGTGCGGCAAAACACCGTGTGGCCTGGGGGGACACATGGACCCGATGCGCGTCAAACAAGTGGCTGATCCGGCAGGTCGATGGCAACAGCTTCCGGCAGGGTTCCGTATCGGCCGTTCCTGGCACGCGGAACGGACAGCGCCCCGACAGTCAGGGCGAATTCGAGCCTGGCCGAAAGGTCGACCGCCCCGCGGTCCGCGCGCGCTAGGTAGAGGCGCTCCGGGGTCTCCGTGGGTGCTTCCGCACGCGAGTTGGGTCCCTTTGATCGACGCAGCCCAACCTCGTTGCCGGACACTGCCGGATGTCGTCGCCCCCACTCCAGGCCCCGTCCCAGGTTCGAGCACAAATCAAGCCGCGCCGGACGCGACAGGTGTCTTGACCCCGAGTGCGGAGGAAGGCATGGTTCCGGAGAGCGCTCTCCCAATGGGCGCTCCGCGCGTCTGATTTCGAGGAGCCTCTCCATGCCTGATGGCGAAATGCCGGTGGCGTTGCCATGAGAATCAGCACCTGTTCGGGCGCAGGCACTGGCCTGATCGGCGCTGCCGTGCGTCGTGCAGTCGTCGCGCCGGTGGACGGCGATGTCCCCCGACCTCGCGCCCACCCGGGCCGCGCAGGCCGGGGACCCCGCGCTGCTCCTGCCGGACAGGAACGTGACCGCAGTCAGTGCCGCGAACAGCGGCCCTCCAGCTTCTGCGGCGGTCGACAGCAACACCGGTACCACTGGTCCGATGCGCGCACGTCATCCACCCCCTCGGCGCACCGACCTCGGCGTGTCGACCGTCTCATCCCACGTCAGCCCGTACCCCGGCCCGGATGTCCTCGGGCTCGCAATGGCCCGTCGGCATGACGAGGTCCGCCCCTTTCCCCCCTTCGGGCCGGGAGTCAACTCCCTGCCGCATCCCGGCCCGGAGGGGCCGCAACGCCGCACGTCGACGCCGTAGGTGCCGAGAGTCGTACGGCCGAGCATCGCGCACGCCGGTAGGCCGTCGAGGCCGGCCGCGCCCATCCCCCTCTGCCGGGCCGAACCCTTACGGTCGTGCGCCCGCACGGCCCGGTGCACCCTTCCGCAAGGAGCCGACATGTTGAGATCCCCTTCCCTGGCAGCACGCCGGGGCCCCACTCGCGCTGCACTCCCTGCCTTCGTTGCGCTCACGGCCTTGCTCGCCACGACCCTCGGCGCCGCCGCCGTGGCTCCCGTGGCCCAGGCCGCTGACGCGAGCGTGAACGCCGGCGCTGCGGCAGCTGCCGAGGTCCTGCTCTCGCAGGGCAAGCCCGCCACCGCCTCCTCGCAGGAGGGCGACGGTCTCGCTGCCTCGGCCGCGGTTGACGGCAACGCCGGCACCCGCTGGGCCAGTCAGTGGCGCGAGGGCGAATGGCTCCAGGTCGACCTCGGCGCCTCCCACGACCTCAGTCGCGTCGTCCTGAACTGGGAGTCGGCGTACGGCAAGAGCTACGACATCCAGGTCTCCGACACCGGCAGCGGTGGTTGGCGCACGATCAAGAGCGTCACAGGCGGTGACGGCGGCACCGATGACATCGCCGTCTCCGGCACCGGCCGGTACGTGCGGATGCAGGGGGTCACCCGGGCCGGCGGGTACGGGTACTCGCTGTGGGAGTTCCAGGTGTACGGCTCTGACGGCGGCAGCACGCCGCCCAGCGGCGGCACCGGCGCCGTGAAGGTGGAGGGCTCGCAGGGCAACTGGCGGCTCACAGCGGGCGGCCAGCCCTACGTCGTCAAGGGCCTGACCTGGGGCCCCTCGGTCGCAGACGCATCCAAGTACATGCCGGACGTGAAGTCCATGGGCGTCAACACCATCCGTACCTGGGGCACGGACGGCTCCACCAAGCCCCTCCTGGACTCGGCCGCGGCCAACGGCATCCGGGTGATCAACGGGTTCTGGCTGCAGCCCGGCGGCGGCCCGGGAGCCGGCGGCTGTGTCAACTATGTGACGGACGCGGCGTACAAGAGCAGCTCGCTGACCGAGTTCGCCAAATGGGTCGATACGTACAAGAGCCACCCGGCGACACTCATGTGGAACGTCGGCAACGAGTCGGTGCTCGGGCTCCAGAACTGCTACAGCGGCACGGAGCTGGAGGCGCAGCGCAACGCGTACACCTCCTTCGTCAACGACGTGGCCAAGAAGATCCACAGCATCGATCCCGACCACCCCGTCACCTCCACCGACGCCTGGACCGGCGCCTGGCCCTACTACAAGCGCAACGCCCCGGACCTCGACCTGTACGCGATGAACTCGTACAACAACGTCTGCAAGATCCGTCAGGACTGGATCGACGGCGGCTACAACAAGCCGTACATCGTCACCGAGACGGGCCCGGCCGGCGAGTGGGAGGTGCCGAACGACGTCAACGGCATTCCCGACGAGCCGACCGACGTGCAGAAGGCCGACGGCTACACCAAAGCCTGGAACTGCGTCACCGGCCACCAGGGCGTCGCCCTCGGCGCCACCCTCTTCCACTACGGCACCGAGCACGACTTCGGCGGCATCTGGTTCAACCTGATCCCCGACGGCCTCAAGCGCCTCTCCTACTACGCGGTGAAGAAGGCGTACACCGGCTCCACCGCCGGCAACAACACACCGCCGGTGATCAGCAACATGAGTGTCACCCCCACGAGTTCGGCCGGAGCCGGCAAGGAGTTCACCGTCCGCGCCGAAATCCGCGACCCCGACGGGGACGCGATCACCAACAAGATCTTCCTTTCCGGGAACTACGCCAACGGTGACAAGCGGCTCGTCGAGGCGACGTGGCGCTCCACCGGCAACGGCACCTTCGCGGTCACCGCGCCCCAGAAGCTCGGCGTGTGGAAGGTCTACATCCAGTCCGAGGACGGGCACGGCAACGCCGGCATCGAGACCAAGTCGGTCAAGGTCGTCGCCCCGCCGGTCGACGGCACCAACCTGGCGCTCAACCGCCCCGCCACCGCCTCCTCCTTCCAGGCCTCCTACGGTGACTGCCCCTGCGCCCCGGCCTTGGCGGTCGACGGCAAGGACGCCACCCGCTGGGCCAGTGACTGGAGCGACCCGCAGTGGATCCAGGTCGACCTGGGTTCCGCCAAGCCGCTGCGTACCCTGCAACTGGTGTGGGACCCGGCCTTCGCGAAGTCCTACGAGGTCCAGGTCTCCGACGACGGCGCCACCTGGCGCTCGGTGTATTCCACCACCGCCGGTGACGGCGATGTCGACACCATCGCGGTCAACACCACCGCCCGCCACGTACGTCTCCAGCTCACCGCGCGCGGCACCGCCTGGGGTTACTCCCTCCACGAGATAGGCATCTACAGCTGAGCCCCGCCGGCGTACGGCGGGCGAGCACCCGCCGTACGCCGGCGCAGGGAACACGGCAGCTGTTCCAAGTGCCGTGAACCTCGCGATCGTGCGGCCCCACTGCTGGAGATCACCACGCCGGCCGGCACGAGGACGAGGGTGAACGAGCAGTAGCCGATACCCCGTGTCGTGATAGGAAGTCAGGCGTTGTGAAGTTGGCTGGCCTGGTTCTGCAAAGCGGTCACCATCACCTGCGCCTGGGCAGAAGGGCGTGGTGGGGTGAGGGCGACGGTCGCGCGACCGGCCTGGTGGCTGTCGGTGACGGCCACGGCTCGTACGCC
>NZ_JAPVLU010000114.1:0-1209 GCF_027158205.1 Streptomyces sp. H39-S7
TGCGGCAATATTTGATCGAACTTGGCCCGTAGCACGCGGGCAGTGACGCGGTCAGCCAGAAGCGAAGCCATGATTCAGGCTCCCACCAACTGCCCTACTGCCGTGCACTTATTGAAGTACGGGCCCCCGCGGTGCCGGAATATTGCCGCTGGACGCCCGCTGACCTGGTGCCTTTCTTCAGGAAGCCGGTGTCGTCACCGATCAGCACGCCGTCCGGGGACCCGATGCTCTCCACGACGAAGTCCCGCACGTCATCACGGGCGGCGTTCTCGTCCCATTCGGAGTGATTCAACAGACGCTGCACACCATCGGGGCGGAGCTGACCGACCTGCTCGGCCAGCGTCCAGCCGTTCTTCTTCTCCAACGGAGCCAGCAATCCCATCAGATAGTCCAAAGCCCGCTCACGTGGCTCCGACCTGCTGAAATGACGGGCAAAGCGGGCATGGAGCCCGGCTACCCCCTCGGACCACGACTCGACCTGCTTCACCGTCAGCGATTCAACACACAGTCTGACCAACGAGCGAAACGCCCGACCGTCACACCACATGCGGTTGCAGTACTAAGGGGATCCGGCGGTTGCCCGCGAACCGGCGACACACCCTGGCGCGCAGCTCGTTCATAGGATGCGACGACACCCCAGCGCTACAAAAGGCCCCCAGCACCCCCAACCTCCACCTCGGTGCCCAGCACCATCCGCTTCGATCAACACGAACTCCTCGCCATCGATCGATGGATCCTGGAGCTCCGCATCGAGGCCGGCCTGCGACAGCTGGACAGAGCCGAAGTGTTCCGCGAGCTCATCCGGATGGCCATGACCTCCGACGAAACGCTCCGGCACGCGCTGCTCTACCGACTGCAACAGTGAGCAGCCATACCGACGAACCCATACCGCCACCCCTGACACAGGTACACAGATCAGCGCGCCCACCTGGCAAAACCGAGACCTCAGTACACAGGTCCTCACCGGGCCTGACCCCCAATCCCCCACTGGACTCCGCCACCTGGGCAAACAGGGGTTCTATCCCCCACAATATTTGGGGGATTGGGGGTGCTGCCGTGCCGTGAACCCGTCCTCGCATCCTCGCGAAACCCGGCCGGGTGATCCGGCGACGGGCGGGACGGCCAGAGCGGGATGATGTCCGGCATGACCAAGGCCGGCACCGCCCGCGTCGCGTACGGCCTCGGGGAACAACTCGCCGACATCCGGAC
>NZ_JAPVLU010000114.1:1219-5851 GCF_027158205.1 Streptomyces sp. H39-S7
CTTCAAAGCCGAGCGGGACGGGCACGGGCACTGCCGCCGACATCGCGCGGGGACTGGGACGGGCTGCCCGGCCGGGAGGCCCCGGCGAAGCGGGCGCAGTGGGCGATGAACCGGGTGCACCTGCGCGAGAGCGGTGAGTTGGCCGACTCGTTGGACGTGCTGGTGACATTCGAGGTGCGGGCCGAACTGGCCGCGCGCGGCTGGGACCGGGCGTGGCCGGTGCCGCCGGCGCAGGCGAAGAATCTGGGGCGCTGGCCCGGCACGCTGGCCGGAGTGGGTGACGGTGCAGCTCCCGGCTCCGCTGGTGAGCCAGGTGCTGGCGGCGTGCTGGCACACCAGTGAAGACACGATCGGAAAGTTGCCGGACTGGCGGGACAAGCACCCTGACATGCTGCCAACCAAGGCGTTCCGCCACACGTCCGAAGATGAAGCGCTGGCCGAGTACGAGGAACTGGCGGCGCAGGTGACCCCGGCCGGAGACATCTGGCGGGCAGCGGTGCAGCGCGGGATCGCCGCCGCGCCAGTCATTCGCGAGCGCCAGGCCGTCGCCGTCGACGCATGAGTGTCACGCTGTCACGCCCCCTGCTGCAAAGGGGGCGTTGGCGGTCCTGTGCCCAGGTCAGGGGGCTGTCGCCGAGCAGCGTGACACCTGGTGTGACAAGCCGCGTGACATCCGGCGCGACAGCTACTGGCTTTGTTTGTCCCTTGACACAGATGCTTGACGGTTTGCCAACGAAGTTTGACCAACTACTCGGTAAGCGAGGTCACAGAGGGGGGAGGACTATCGGATTATGAAGGCCGGAAGTTGCCGCTCTTCCACGTCACGGGGCAGGGCGAGGGCGAACCGGGTCTCGAGGATCGCCAGCGTGGCACGTTCGTCGTCCCCGAAGGGAACGTCATCTGGGCGGGCAGACTCGCCGTCCGGGTGGAGCACCCCGGCCCGTACCAGTTCGGCCAACAAGAAGTCCGGCTGCTGGCCCCATCGCCAAACCTCTTCACAGATGCCGAAGGAACAGATGTCCACCCCATCCTTGGCGTAGGCGAACTGCTTCGGCGGATGCTCCGGCTGAGGGTCCAGATGGACGACTTCCACCCCGTCCCGTGAGATCTCGGCCAGACGTTCCTTCCCTGTAGGGACCCCGTACTCCAAGGCAAAAGACCACCCCTCGCTCGCGCCGATGCGTACCAAATCCTCGTCATCCGTCCGGTGGTCCATGACCAAAGACCATGCCCCCATGCCCGTGATCGGCGACAGGACAGAGCCCGACACACCGTCCATGCGCAGGGCGAGTTCCTCCGGCGTTATGCCACGGGCGAAGATGACGCTGTACGTCCAGTCGTCAAGCCCTATCAGCCACTGAATACCGTCACTCACGACGTGCACCCCTCTCTGCGAGCGCAGGTCATGATCTCCGCGCATGCCAGTGGCCACTCTAGGCAGCGGCGCTGTCAAGACCCCTTCGCGGTCCGGCACGAGAACCGAGAGCGCGGTCAAACCTCGGTGACAGACGGTCAAGATTCAGTGGCAGAGGACATTGTTCACGAGTTTGGACGGCAGTTGTTCACCGCCTTGGGAGGCGGTTGGATCGTTGGCGGGGTCGATGTTCACGAGAACGGGAGGCACCTGATCCGGAGCCTATTCCGGGTGTCGATTGGAGAGTGCCGAGGGGGACGTCGTGGACTGGTTGATGGGGACGCTCGGGTTCGCCGCCGGGTTCCTGATATCCGTCACCACGGCCCCGTGGGCGTCTCCGGAGCGGTCTTCCTGTTGCCTGTCCAGGTCAGTGTGCTGGGAGTGCCCAGCCCAGCCGTGACACCCACGAACTTGCTCTACAACGTTGTGGCCGGCCCTGGTGCCCTCCTGCGCTACTGGCGGACCGGACAGCTCCGCGGACCGCTGATCCGGCTCTTGATCGCGGGCACCGTTCCCGGCGTCGTCATCGGTGCCGTAATCCGTGTCTACGCCGTGCCTGGCCCGCGCGTCTTCCGGCTCATGATTGCTGCGCTGCTCCTGCCGCTCGGGCTGTGGCTGTGGCTGTGGACCGTACGCCCGGCCCCACCCCGTACCCGCGACCATCCTTCGCCTCGCGCCACGACGTCGCTGGCCCTGGCCGTCGGCGTGATCGGCGGCATCTACGGAATCGGGGGCGGCTCGCTACTCGGCCCGATCCTCGTCGGCCGCGGAACACCGGTCGCCACCGTCGCACCCGCCGCCCTAGCCTCCACCTTTGTCACCTCCATCGTTGGCGCGGCCACCTACGCGCTGCTCTCCCTCGCCGTCACTGGCGACGTCGCCCCCAACTGGCTGCTGGGCCTGTCCTGCGGTGCCGGTGGCCTCTTGGGCGGATATCTCGGTGCACGGCTCCAGCCGCACCTGCCTGAGACGGCCCTCCGGCTCCTGCTCGGCACCCTCGCCACCGGGATTGGCGCGCTCTACGCAGTTCAGATCCCTCGGTGACCGTGCAGTGCCCAGCCATTCTGGGGTAACGGGGTGCTGTCGAAACTCGTGAACATTCCGACCCGATGCCAGCCCCCTATCGCCTCCCAAACCGGTGTCAAAGTGCTGTCCGTTCTCGCGTACAGAGCCATCGGGGCCTGTCGCCGACGAACAGACCGCCGGGCAGCGGCTGGACGTGTCCAGTAGGTAGGGGTTCCTCCTCGCACACCCACCCGCTCGGGGGTCATGAGGGGATTGCTGGGTCAGGCGCGGTTCCACCGTTGGTTGGCGGCATTGTTACATGTCCAGATCTGCAGGTAGACGCCGTCGGCCGTGGCGTTGCCGGGCACGTCCAGGCACTTGTTCGCGCTGAGGGCGGTGATGCTCCCGTCGGTGCCGAAGCGCCATTTCTGGTTGTTCTGGCCGTTGCAGTCCCAAAGGATGACGCTGGTGCCGTCGGCGGTGCCGTTGTTGTTGACGTCAAGGCACTTGTCTCCGTAGAGCCGCAGTTCACCGGCTGCCGTGGAGGTCCACTGCTGGTTGATCTGACCGTGGCAGTCCCAGATCTCCACCCGGGTTCCGTTCGCCCGGGAGGATCCGGCGGCATCGAGGCACTTTCCTGATCCCACGCCCTGGATCACGGACATGGGACTGGGTGTTCCGCCGCTGACCCGGAACACGACGGTGCCGTGGGACGGCACGCTCGCCGAGACGGCTCCAGTGGTCGAGGTGACGGCGTTCGTCCAGCCTTCATGCAGGCTGAATGAGGTGCCGGACAGGCCGATCGCCGAGGCGGTGGTGCTGATCGTCGTCGTGCTGCTGCCCTGGTTGAACAGTGCGACCGCCACGTCGCCGTTGCTCAGTGGTCTGGCCAGGATGCGGCGGGTGCCGTCGTTGCTGATCTGGGTGGCCTGGAGGCCGAGCGGGTCCTGGTTGATGGCAATCAGGTTCGGGTTTTTCATAATCGTGGCGGTCGCGGCGTCCATGTTCCGCATGTCGTTGCCCGCGATCAGTGGGGCGGCCATGATCGACCAGAGGGCGAAGTGGCTGCGCATCTCGGTGTCGGTCATGCCGCCCCGGCCGACCACCATCATGTCGGGGTCGTTGAACTGCCCCGGCTTGGCGTAGCCGGACAAGGGCGCGTTGACGTCGACGATGTTCTGGATGCCCATCGGGTAGCCGTTGGTCTGACCGGAGTTCCAGACGTTGGTGATGTCCTCGGTCGTGCGCCAGATGTTGGCGACGTCGCCCCAGTTCCGCTGCGGGCCGGTCTTCTCGTGGATGCTGTTGGAATTGATGCTGTAGAGGATCGGCCGGCCGGTGGCAGCCAGGGCGTCGCGCATCTTCCCGAAGGTGCGGACCTGGTCGTCGATGGTGCCGGTGGGAGAGCACCAGTCGTACTTGAGATAGTCGACGCCCCAGGCGGCGAATTGCCGGGCGTCCTGGACCTCGTGGTTGAGACTGCCGGTAGCGCCCGGATAGGAGCCGAAGTACTGGGCGCAGGTACGGTCCAGGGGTGCTTGGTAGAGTCCGAACTTCAGGCCTCGCGTGTGCAGGTAGTCGCCGAGGACCTTCATGCCGCTCGGGAACCTCGACGGATTGGCCTGCAGGTTGCCTGCGGAGTCACGACTCGGGTTGAACCAGCAGTCGTCGACGACGACGTACTGGTATCCGAGGTCGCGCATGCCGGAGCTGACCATTGTGTCGGCGGTCTGACGGATCAGCGCCTCGTTGATGTTGCAGCCGAAGGTGTTCCAACTGTTCCACCCCATCGGCGGGGTGCGGGCCACGCCGTTGTCGAGCGCTTGAGCTTGAGGGGCAGGGGTGAGAGGCACGGTCAGGGCCAGGGCCGCCATGGTCAGTAGCGTGCGGATTGGTTTCCTCATGGAGATCGCTCCTCAGCGAATCGATGACGGGGTGCGTGGGGGCGGGGTCCACCTCCACGCACCCGGTTCTCAGGGCCCCAGGCGACCGTCGGGGTGGCCGCGGTGCGGTTGACAAGGCAGCCGAAAGGCTTCGTGCGGTGCCCGGGGCGGGTGTCGTGACCTGGTGCGGTTGTGCTCGCGGGAAGGAGGCCTCGCGTATGAAGAGGCATCGGCGTCCGCTGCCGTCTCGAGGGAGAAGGACGTGGAGGGAGTCGTTGGCCGGCGTCCCGGTCCGGCAGACGGTCGCGGGGCGGGGGCGGGCCTCCGGCG
>NZ_JAPVLU010000115.1 GCF_027158205.1 Streptomyces sp. H39-S7
GCCCAGCCGGTCCCGCTCGACGAGCAGCGTGCGGGCGCCGAAGCGCCCGGCGGTGCGGGCCGCGGTCAGCCCGGCGCTGCCGCCGCCGATGACCACCAGGTCGTACCTGTTCATGGTTCGGGCTCTCTCCAGTCGATGCGCCGTCGTGCAACGGCCGGTGCGCGATCGTGGGACGCGAGGGAAACCCGGTGACACAGTCGGAGCCTTCCCTTTTCTCAGCCCCACGATCACGGCCAGGAAGGCCGACCCACGTCATCCGTCCGCATCCGGCGTGTCCGAAACGGAATGGGGGACCGGCCCGGCAGGGTTCCCGATGGCGAAGGCAGGGGGCGAGCAGTCCCCATGCGTCGGAAGAGAGACGAGGAGCTGGATGGACGAACCGGACTGGCGGCGCTTCATCACCGCCTACCACCAGGCGCACCCCGGTATCACCGAGCAGTTGTTCTCCCTGGCCGATGCTTCCCCCTACGCCTGGCTGGCCGAACCGCTGCGCGGTATCGAGGGCACGGTCCTCGACGTGGCCTGCGGGTCCGCACCCACCCGCGATGAACTCCCGGACGCCGACTGGGTCGGGATCGACCTGTCGGCGGCGGAACTCGCCGAAGCGGCGCGCCGGGCCCGCGGACCACTGGTCCGCGCCGGTGCGGACGCGCTCCCGGCCGCCTCCGCGAGCGTCGGCGCCGTCTGCGCGGCCATGTGCCTGCCGGTCGTCACCCCCCTGCCGCAGGTCCTCGGCGAGATCCGGCGCGTGCTGCGCCCCGGAGGAACACTCGCAGCGCTGGTGCCCTCCCAGTCCGGGCTCTCCCCGTCCGGCATGCTCGCCTGGCTCCGGGTAATGGCAGCCCTGCGCGCCCTACGCCAGCCGTGGCCCAACCCGCAGGCCCGCGACGGGCTGGCCGCTGCGCTGCGCACAGCGGGCTTCCGCGTCCGCACAGACGAGCGACGTGTCTTCACCCTGGCCATCGACTCGGCCGACGCGGCCGCCCTGCTGGCCGACGCCCTGTATCTGCCCGGTCTGACACCCGACCGCTCCCAGGCCGCCAAGCGTTCCCTGGCACGGTGGGCGGCCCCGGGGCGACGCCTGGAGCTGCCGCTGCGCCGCGTGGTGGCCGAACTTCCCGCCGAACCACCGTCACAGGAGCCGACATGAAGCACCAGGCAACCCCCTCCTCCGCCACCGAGCCCACGCCGCCCGACACAGGCCCTGATTCCGGCGCGGGCCCGGACGGGGTGGCGCGAAGGCCGGCGCGCGCGGCGTGGATACGGCTGGCCTTCCTCGTGGTCCTGCTGGTGGCGCTCGGCTCCTGGGTGGCACTTGGAGGCGGGGACCTGCTGCGCGAGGTACGCCAATGGGTCGACTCGCTCGGCATATGGGGGCCCGTCGTCTTCGCGGTCTGCTACGCCCTAGCCGTGACGGCACTGCTGCCGGCTCCGTACTGACCGCCTCCGCGGGAGCCCTGTTCGGGCTGCCGCTGGGGGTGGCGGCCGTGCTCGTGGGAGCCACGGCGGGTGCGGCCCGGTCATTCCGTCTCGCCCGCTGGCTGGGACGTCCGGTCGTAGCCCGCTATGCCGGGTCGGGGCGTCTGTCCCGGCTGGACGCCTACCTGACACGCCGTGGGTTCGCTGCCGTGCTGCTCGTGCGGCTGGTGCCGCTGTTCCCCTTCTCGGTGATCAACTACGGGGCGGGGGTGGCCGGTGTCCGCTTCTCCTCCTACGTGACCGCCACGGCCCTGGGCATCATCCCGGGCACGGTCGTCTACACCGGGCTCGGCGGTTCCCTGGGCGACCCCGGCTCCCCGGGGCTGTGGATCGCGCTGGGCGCTCTGCTCGTGCTGAGCGCGGGCGGCTGGTGGGCGGCACGGCTGGTCCGCTCCCGCAGCGTCGAGGCCGGCGCGGCTGCCGGTAGCCGGTGACGGCCCGGAGGACGCCGCCGGCGAACGTCCCGTGAGGCAGGAAGTCCGTGCTGATGTTGGAGGTAGCCCACCGCGCCTCGGAGCGCGGTGGGCGGCATCAGCCCTGCACCCCGGTGGTTGATCGCCGCTGACCTGAGACCCGTCCGGATCACGGCACAGCGGAGGGGGAATGGCAACCGCCGCACAGCGGGTTCCCGTCGCGGCCCCGGCGAACCACCGGCCGGAGCACGAGGGACCACCAGGGAGAGACATGGCGACGATTGACGTATCCCCGGGGCAGCAGACGCCCCTTTCGTCCGTGGCGGAATCGGTCAGGGACTACTACGGAAAGGTGCTCGCCTCCTCCGCGGACCTGAAGACCTCGGCCTGCTGCACGGACACGGCACCGCCGCCCCACATCGCGGCGGCTCTCGCGCAGGTCCACGACGAGGTCATGGAGCGTTTCTACGGCTGCGGTTCGCCCATCCCGCCCGGACTTGACGGGGCCACTGTGCTCGACCTGGGCTGCGGCAGCGGGCGGGACGTCTACGTGCTGTCCCAACTGGTCGGCCCCACCGGCCGGGTGATCGGCGTTGACATGACCGAGGAACAGCTGGCCGTGGCGCGCCGCCATCAGGACTGGCACGCCGACCGATTCGGCTACGCCAACACCGACTTCCGCCACGGCTACATCGAAGACCTGGCCACGGCCGGCATCCCGGACGCCTCCGTGGACGTCGTGGTCTCCAACTGCGTGGTGAACCTCTCGCCGAACAAGCCGCGCGTCTTCTCCGAGATCCTCCGCGTCCTGAGGCCCGGTGGTGAGCTGTACTTCTCCGACATCTTCGCCGACCGCCGCCTGCCCACCCCCCTCCTCGACGACCCTGTCCTCGTCGGCGAATGCCTCGCCGGCGCCCTGTACACCGAGGACTTCCGCCGGATCCTGGAACGCGCCGGCTGCCCAGACGCCCGCACCGTCAGCGAATCCCCGGTGGAGATCAGCGACCCGGACATCGACCGGAAGATCGGCTTCGCCGCCTTCACCTCCCGCACCGTCCGCGCCTTCAAGCTCCCCCTGGAGGACCGCTGCGAGGACTACGGCCACGTCGCCGTCTACCACGGCACCGTCGCCGAGCACCCGCACGCCTTCGACCTCGACGACCACCACCGCTTCCGCACCGGTAAGCCGGTGCTCGTCTGCGGCAACACCGCCGACATGCTCGCCGCCACCCGCTACGCGGCCCACTTCATCGTCACCGGCGACAAGAGCCACCACTTCGGCCTGTTCCCCTGCGATCCCGTGGACGGGGCAGCCGTGCCGGCCATGGGCGCACCGTCGGGCTGCTGCTGACCGGCACGCCGTGTTGCCGGGCCGCCAGGGTTCGCGCGGGATCGGTGAGGCTCGGCGTCCTTCAGCGGCGGGGCCGGTCCCGGCCCCGCCGGTGTGGTGAGGTGATGAGCGAAGCGCCGTACCCGGGCCGAAGCGAGAGACGGGGGCGTCCGCTGGGGATAGTGCCGCAGGGACGCCTTGACCAGCCGCAGCAGTTGCAGACTGCCGCTGCACCCCCAGCAGCAGGCGATGTGGGCGGCCACCCGCACGCGGTGCGCACCGGTGAGCTGCCCGTCGACGTACGCTTCCACGTCACCGCGCAGCCGCACATGCCGTATCTTCTCCCGGCACTCGGCCCACACTCGCCCCGGCCCGGGAACGCGCTGCCATGTCATACAGCGGAAACCCGTCCCGCCGCACGCGGCATTCCAGCCCCCGCACACGCTCCTCACCTCGCCCTGACCACAGTGGCGCCGGGGACCGGAAAGCAGAAGGATGAAGAGGATGGAATGCGGGTTAGGGGAGAAGGGGTTTCCACCGTGTGGAAGACGAAGTGACAGCGCCGCCTGACACCGCGGACCCTCGGGGTCAGGCGTTCGCCGCCTACGTGCTGCCGGAGGCGGAAGTGCTGCTGCGGGTGGCGATGACGCTGACCGCGCAGCCGGCAGACGCCGAGGACCTCGTGCAGGACACCCTGCTGCGCGCCTACCGGGCCGTGGACCGCTTCGACGGAAAGCACCCGCGCGCGTGGCTTCTGACGATCATGCGGCGGGCCGAGATCAACCGGCACCGCCGCCGCCGTCCCCACCTCCTGGACGACCCGGACACCGATCTGGACCGGCTCAGCACCACGGGCCCCAGCGGGTCGGCGGAAGAGATCGTGGTGGGGGAGGCGTTCGACGAGGTGGTGGACGAGGCCCTGTGCGCGCTGCCGGACAAGCACCGCCAGGTGGTGCAACTGGTGGACATCGACGGCCTCACCTATGCCGAGGCCGCCCACCTGCTGGACGTGCCCGAAGGCACCGTAATGAGCCGGCTGCACCGGGCACGCAAACGGATACGGGCGCGGCTGGCCACGGCAGGACTGGCACCGAAGCGAGGTGTGATGTGAAGAGGCGTCCATGGTGGCGGCGTGCAGCGGCCGAGCGCCGCATGAACTGCATGCAGGTCGCCCGCGTGCTGCAGTCCTACCTCGACGGCGAAACCGACGAGGTCACCGCGCGCCGGGTCTCGGCGCACCTGGAGGACTGCCGACGCTGCGGCCTGGAGGCGTCCGTCTACCAGGAGATCCACAACGCGCTGGCCCGCCGAGCAGACCCCGACAGCCAAGCGGTGGACCGCTTGCGCACGTTCGGCGCATCACTCCTGAGCGCCCCGCGTGCCGGGGACGACGACGCGGAGCACAGCACGACGCCCCCGGCGAGCGCCTAGAGAGAGGTCTCTCCAAGAGGAGCGGCTTCTCTCCGGTGCCGAGCGTGGCCCGGCGCAGACGCCGGTTTCGCATGGGGGATGCCTCCTGTGTACGGGTGGCGGCTGCCACCTGCCACTGCCACTTGTGCGTTCCCCCTGGGCCGGCCGGGGCCTGGCTCACCGGACTGGCCCACTGGTGCCTGCGCGAGCAGGGGGTGCGGGACCGGACCCTGCATGGCAGCGCGGAGAGCCGTGTGGCCTGGCTGCCACTGCGCGGCGCCCGGAACAGCGCGGTTTTCTGCTCGCAGAGCACACTCGCCGCCATGCTGGGACGCCAGACGGCGAACCGGGTCATCCAGGAGTTCGAACGCCAGGGGCGTTTGCGAGTGGGCTACCGCCGACTCGAACTATTGGCCATTGACCTGCGTCACCTCGCGCGCAGGGCAGCGCGTGAGGCGCCACACCGAGCCTCTTGGTCCTCCGGATTGCGTGTCGAACTGACCCGCTTGCGTACGCTCGGCGCCCTTCAAGGGGCGGCGTCGGTGACGCCACCCAACGCCACCAGGTTTCCGCAGTGGCGCAAACTGCCGAACGGCCCTGCCTGCGGCGGACCGTCACGCGGCGGCGCCTGCGCGCAAAGTCACCTTGTAAGGCTAACGGTCTGCCCCGCGATTGATCCGAGCGGGCGGTGACATGACGGTGGCCGCGCGGGTTCTTGAGGTGTGAAGATCAAGCAGACCCGCGCGGCCATGTCCCATCCTGCCTTGTGCGGTGTCTCGCTCC
>NZ_JAPVLU010000116.1 GCF_027158205.1 Streptomyces sp. H39-S7
GCGCCGACTGCTGCCCGTACTTCACGGACGTCTTCGAGATGTGCCGGTAGGCGTCACGACGTTCCTGCAACGCCCCGTTGTAGAGCGAGCAGTGATCACGGAGCATCTCGCCCAGGGCAACCTGCTGACCCGCAGTGGGCCGCATGAGGAACTTATACGCCCGGATCACCCAGCCCACCCCCCCATTTCCGGTCCGGCCCAACCGATCCCACGACGCTGGGTGCATGTCACCACGCGGCCTTGGGATGCGTTTCCCTCCCCGGCTGAAGCCGGGGGTACCCACGCAAGATCAGGGATGGACTTCGCCCTCGACCGGTGTGCGCACCGTCTCCTCCGCCTTCCTGAAGCGCTTCCAGAACCTGCCGGCAGGCTATAGGTCCGCACTGACAGTGCCGTCGGACGTCCCCGCGGGGTGCGGCACCGCCGCGGCGACAATGGCCTGATCGCACCCGGACCCGTCCCGCACCAACGGCGGCCCTGGCGGCTCTGGGGGCCACGCACGTCACCCAAGCTGGAACCGGGCACGCATTCATGCGCGATCGGTGGGAACTCTCGTTCGTTGGGTAGTCAGCGGGTTGGGCTGCGGCGGTTGGGGGATCAGTGGTGGCGACGACGGGCGCGGCGGCGCGGGCGCGGCGTGGGCGGCGGCCGGCTTGGGTGGAGTGGCCGTTGTTGGTGGGAGTGGCGTTGGTGTTGGCGCTGGGGATCAAAACGTTCTTCGTGCAGGCGTTCTCGATTCCCTCGGGGTCGATGCAGAACACCTTGCAGGAGGGCGACCGGGTGCTGGTCGACAAGTTGACGCCGTGGTTCGGCTCCGAGCCTGAGCGCGGGGAGGTCGTGGTATTCCACGACCCGGGGGACTGGCTGAAGGATCAGCCGGTCAAGCAGCAGAACGCCCTGGAGCGGCGGACGCAGCAGGTGTTGAGCTTTATCGGGCTGATGCCGTCGGCGGACGAGAAGGACCTGATCAAGCGGGTGATCGCGGTGGGCGGTGACACCGTGGAGTGCAACGCGGGTGGCCCGGTGAAGGTCAACGGGGTGGCACTGGACGAGCCCTACATCTTCCCGGGCGCGACGCCGTGCGGGGACTATCCCGTGGGGTCCGTGAAGGTGCCGAAGGGCATGCTGTGGGTGATGGGGGACCATCGCAACGGCTCGCAGGACTCCCGGTTCCACCAGTTGCAGCGATCCGGGGACGGCTTCGTGCCGGTCAGCAACGTTGTCGGGCGCGCCCTCGTGGTGGCCTGGCCGGTGAACCGGTGGGCGACACTTCCGGTGCCGGAGACGTTCAAGGGGCCGGGCGCTCTGGCGGCCGTCGCTACCGCGCCGTTGGCCTACTGGGTACGACGGCGGCGTGCGGCCGAGGGTGCGGAGCGTGTCGATACCCGCTCGGTCGGATAGGCGGTTGTGAGGGTCGGCGTGGTGACACATTCCTGAAGGAACGGCGGCAGCGCCGGCAGCGAAGCAAGCGCGGTCGAGTCCGAAAGCATCGACGTGTCTCTCTCAGCAGGTGACCCAAGCAGCGCCGATGCTTCTCCGCTGCCCAGCCCCGCGCCGCCGGCCAGGCCCCCGTCAGTCGGACGAACGCCCCTCACGACGATCCGCGAAAGCGCCGCGGCCGAGGAGGAGCTCGAGAAGTCGCCCGGGAGCCCGTAGAGGCAGGTAGTGGTCGGCGTCGGCGACCATCTCCAGCCGCGCGCCGGGGATGCCGTCGGTGAGACGCCCGGCGATGACGCCGATCTCGGGGTGGTCGTGATCGCCGACGATGACCATGGTCGGCGCCTCGATCCGGTCCAGCCGGTCAACGGCGTCCTCGTCGGGGTCGAGCGCAAGTCCCTTCTCGGCGAGGGCTCTGACGTCGGCGTTCTCCCGCACCATGGATTCGATGACGTCGAAACCCGGGGCCCGGTCGCCCAGGCTCGCCCAGAGTGTGAGCTCCAGCTCGGCTATGCGGCGTGCGTCCGATCCGCGCTGCGCCGCGACGTACGCATCCATGTCCGGGCTCCGGGGCCACTCGTGCCCGCCGACGGACGCCGCGATCAGCGTCAGCGAGCGGACCCGCTCGGGGTGTTCCAGGGTGAAGTCGAGTGCGACCTCTCCTCCCATGCTCAAGCCGGCGAGCTCCGCAGCCTGAAGGTCGAAATGGTCCAGGACCGCCAGAAGGTCGGCTTCATAGCGGAACGGCGCGGTCGCAGGTGTCGAGCGTCCGTGACCCCTGGCGTCGTAACGAACCACGGTGTGGTGCCGTGCCAGCACGGCGAAGACGCGGTTCCACAGGCGGCTGTCGTGGACCGATCCGTGGAGCAGGACGAGCGGGGGGCCGGCCCCGGCCCTCTCGGCCCAGATATGGCCTCCGCCGGCGACGGGGATCAACTCGGTGGTCGTCATACCTGCGATTCGATCACACGGCCGCCGTCGAACGACGCCCCACCGGCGGCAGGGCCCACGCAAGCGGGCCCGGCAACGCGGTGCCTTTGCGGGTGTGTCAGGTTTCCCGGCGTCCTTGCAGTTCCTCCACAGCGGCCCGCGCCGCGGCGCCGATCACGGCGTCGGCGCGGGGGAGTTTGCTGTCGGACCGTGCGGCCCGGGTGAACACGACAGCGGTGTAGGTGCTGCCGTCGGCGAGTTCGACGACGCCCGCTTCGTGGCGCAGCGCGCCGAGGCTGCCGGTCTTGCCGTAGACGGTGACGTCGTCGTAGGGGAATCCCGAGCCGAGGCGGTGCGTCCACGGCTGTTGACGCATCACGTTGCGCATGAAGGCGCAGCGGTCGTCGGAGGCGGCCTGCCCCGTCCAGATCGCCCGGAGGAGCCGCGCGATGTCCGCCGGCGTACTGGAAGCGGTGTACGCCGGGTCGTACACGCCATCCGGTACGACGGTGTCGTTGTTCGCCACGTGTGCCAGGGCCGCCTCCAGAGAGTCGACTCCCGTTGCGGTGACCAGCCGGCTGAACGTGTTGACGACGCCCCCGTGGATACGGGTGCCGGGCATGCCCAGTTCCTGGCACATGGCGTCGACCACGTCCGGGCCGACCGCTCGCAGAACGGCGTCGGCCGAGGTGTTGTCGGAGATGGTCATCATCAGTACCACCAGGTCGCGCAGCGACAGGGTGACAGCGTCGTGCAGGACGGAGATGCCCGTAGGGCCGGGAACGCGCTGCTGGGGTTGCAGCGTCAGCCTGCGGCACGGGTCGATCAGCCCCGCGTCCGCGAGCCGGCAGAAGGCAACCATCACCGGCACCTTGTAGATCGAGCCCATGGGCAGCTGTTCGTCGGGATCGATGACGACCTGCGCTGATGGTCGGCCCAGTTCTGCCACGTGCATCCAGCCACGGACGCCCGCGTCGTCGAACATGCCGCGGATGGCTCGCTCCACGCTGCTGCCGCGCCGCGATGCGTTCATGACGCCACCTCCCGGGTCAGCGTGTCCTCCAGCAGTCGCGCCGTCCTGGCGATCTCCTGCGCGCCCGGTCGGCGTGGGTCCCAGGCCACCCGCAGCCGCAGGGGAAGCGGCGGGTCCGCCGCCGTTCGCCGCTCGACCCCGGTAGCCGCGAGTGCGCTGTCCGCCGTGACCATCACCGCCTGTCCTGCCGCGACAAGTGCGAGGGCGGCACGCTCGTCGGACACCACCACGGTCGTCACTCGACGGCCGCGGCCGGCCAGGGTGTCGAGGAACAGGTCATGAGCTGCGGGGGCCTCGGCGCGGGGACGTACGGCGATGGGCAGGCGCGAAGCCGTCGTACCCCGCGCGTCCGCACTCTCGGCGGGCGAAAGGACCCAGGTCGGGAGAAGGATGACGCGGCCGGCAGCGAGACCGTGCAGCACGGATGGGTGCCGGATGACGGCGATGTCCAGCCGCCCGGCCGCCAGGTCGCCGAGCAGCGCGGCGGTCGACGCCGTCACCATGGCGATCCGCGTCCGTTCACCCGCCCGGACCGGGGCGGCCGCCACGTCGGCCGCGAGGGTCGTCGGCACTTCGGGAGCCAGCCCGAGTCGCAGCCGTCGACCGTTTGCGCGTTCGCGGGCCCCGGTCTCGCGGAGCTCCGCGAGTGCGAGCAGCGCTCTGCGGGCGTGCGGGAGCAGCAGAGCTCCCTCCTCGGTGAGGGAAACTCCTCTGTCCCGGTCGAACAACCGGACTCCGAGCAGGGTCTCCAGCCGGCGCAGGCCCTGCGACAACGGCGGCTGGGTGATGCCCACCCGCTGTGCCGCGCCTCCGAAGTGTTCCTCCTCCGCCAACGCGACGAAGATTTCCAGATGCCGCTCCGTCAGCACTCTGCACCTCTTAGCTGCACCGATACGACTTTCGAATAGACCTGAAGCAGAGAGCATATTCGACATACGGCCTGGCGGCGGGCTTGACTCCCCAAGGAGCCGGCCCCGCGGCTCCCGCAGGGGACATTGCCGGCCTGGAGGAGGAGTCCCGCCCCAGACGCCGCTTCCGCCCGGGACTGCATCCGGCAGGCCGATCACGACCGATCCGAAACGGAGACCACCTTGACGCATACCGACAGCCAGAACGGTTTCGCCCCGCGGGGACGGCCGCGGCGCGTGCGGCGCCCGCTGGTCGTCGTCGGGTCCCTTCTTCTGCTGGCGGGGGGCGGGTACGCCGCCTTCGGCCTCGGGGACGGTGCACCGCGGGAAGAGGACGCGCAAGTGGCGGCGGCTCACGAGCCCCTGACCGCGTTCCTCGCGGCGTGGGCCGGGCAGGACGCGCGGAAGGCGGCAAGCTACACCGACACACCTGACGACGCCGCGTCGCTCCTCACGTCGGTGCTGACCAACCTCAAGCCTTCGAAAACCACCATTGTCGGCGGGCAGGGCTTGAAGAAAGGGGAGGGACACGTGCGTTTCCCCTTCACCGTGACCATGACGGTACCGGGCGCGGGAGAGGTCACCTGGCGCTCCGGCGCCCAGGTGAGCGAGACGTCGGGGACGTGGAAGGTCGAATTCGCCGCACCGATGATCCATCCGGAACTGAAACCGGGGCAGACGCTTGCGCTCAAGAGCGGCAACACCCGAGCGGATGTCCTCGACGCCAAGGGCGACCCGCTGCGTGCGGACAGCCTCGTCGGCACCGTCGACCCCGTCAGCGGCAAGGGCACGTCCGGCCTGGAGGCCCGCTACGACGCCGTGCTGTCCGGGGGCAGCAGAGCGGCAAAATCCCTGGTGGTCGCGGACCGGCAGAGCGGGCAAGC
>NZ_JAPVLU010000117.1:0-3187 GCF_027158205.1 Streptomyces sp. H39-S7
AAAATAGTTAGACAAGCCCTCGGCCTATTAGTACCAGTCAGCTCCACCCGTTACCGGGCTTCCACATCTGGCCTATCAACCCAGTCGTCTACTGGGAGCCTTAACCCCTCAAAGGGGGTGGGAATACTCATCTCGAAGCAGGCTTCCCGCTTAGATGCTTTCAGCGGTTATCCTTTCCGAACGTAGCCAACCAGCCATGCCCTTGGCAGGACAACTGGCACACCAGAGGTTCGTCCGTCCCGGTCCTCTCGTACTAGGGACAGCCCTTCTCAATATTCCTACGCGCGCAGCGGATAGGGACCGAACTGTCTCACGACGTTCTAAACCCAGCTCGCGTACCGCTTTAATGGGCGAACAGCCCAACCCTTGGGACCGACTCCAGCCCCAGGATGCGACGAGCCGACATCGAGGTGCCAAACCATCCCGTCGATATGGACTCTTGGGGAAGATCAGCCTGTTATCCCCGGGGTACCTTTTATCCGTTGAGCGACGGCGCTTCCACAAGCCACCGCCGGATCACTAGTCCCGACTTTCGTCCCTGCTCGACCCGTCAGTCTCACAGTCAAGCTCCCTTGTGCACTTACACTCAACACCTGATTGCCAACCAGGCTGAGGGAACCTTTGGGCGCCTCCGTTACTCTTTAGGAGGCAACCGCCCCAGTTAAACTACCCACCAGACACTGTCCCTGATCCGGATCACGGACCGAGGTTAGACATCCAGCACGACCAGAGTGGTATTTCAACGACGACTCCACCATGGCTGGCGCCATGACTTCACAGTCTCCCACCTATCCTACACAAGCCGAACCGAACACCAATATCAAGCTATAGTAAAGGTCCCGGGGTCTTTCCGTCCTGCTGCGCGAAACGAGCATCTTTACTCGTAGTGCAATTTCACCGGGCCTATGGTTGAGACAGTCGAGAAGTCGTTACGCCATTCGTGCAGGTCGGAACTTACCCGACAAGGAATTTCGCTACCTTAGGATGGTTATAGTTACCACCGCCGTTTACTGGCGCTTAAGTTCTCAGCTTCGCCACACCGAAATGTGACTAACCGGTCCCCTTAACGTTCCAGCACCGGGCAGGCGTCAGTCCGTATACATCGCCTTACGGCTTCGCACGGACCTGTGTTTTTAGTAAACAGTCGCTTCTCGCTGGTCTCTGCGGCCGTCCCCAGCTCAGGGAGCAAGTCCCCTCACCAGTTACGGCCCCCCTTCTCCCGAAGTTACGGGGGCATTTTGCCGAGTTCCTTAACCATAGTTCACCCGAACGCCTCGGTATTCTCTACCTGACCACCTGAGTCGGTTTAGGGTACGGGCCGCCATGAAACTCGCTAGAGGCTTTTCTCGACAGCATAGGATCATCCACTTCACCACAATCGGCTCGGCATCAGGTCTCAGACTATATGTTGCGCGGATTTGCCTACGCAACGTCCTACACCCTTACCCCGGGACAACCACCGCCCGGGCTGGACTACCTTCCTGCGTCACCCCATCGCTTACCTACTACCACCTTGGACCGGCGGCTCCACCACTCCCCTTTGCCCGAAGGCTCCAGGACGGCTTCACGGCCTTAGCATCAGAGGGTTCGATACTGGGCGTTTCAAAGCGGGTACCGGAATATCAACCGGTTGTCCATCGACTACGCCTGTCGGCCTCGCCTTAGGTCCCGACTTACCCTGGGCAGATCAGCTTGACCCAGGAACCCTTAGTCAATCGGCGCACACGTTTCCCACGTGTGTATCGCTACTCATGCCTGCATTCTCACTCGTGTACCGTCCACGACTGGCTTCCGCCGCCGCTTCACCCGGCACACGACGCTCCCCTACCCATCCCCGCACCCGTTAGGGCTTCACACGGGAATGACACGACTTCGGCGGTACGCTTGAGCCCCGCTACATTGTCGGCGCGGAATCACTTGACCAGTGAGCTATTACGCACTCTTTCAAGGATGGCTGCTTCTAAGCCAACCTCCTGGTTGTCTCTGCGACTCCACATCCTTTCCCACTTAGCGTACGCTTAGGGGCCTTAGTCGATGCTCTGGGCTGTTTCCCTCTCGACCATGGAGCTTATCCCCCACAGTCTCACTGCCGCGCTCTCACTTACCGGCATTCGGAGTTTGGCTAAGGTCAGTAACCCGGTAGGGCCCATCGCCTATCCAGTGCTCTACCTCCGGCAAGAAACACGCGACGCTGCACCTAAATGCATTTCGGGGAGAACCAGCTATCACGGAGTTTGATTGGCCTTTCACCCCTAACCACAGGTCATCCCCCAGGTTTTCAACCCTGGTGGGTTCGGTCCTCCACGAAGTCTTACCTCCGCTTCAACCTGCCCATGGCTAGATCACTCCGCTTCGGGTCTTGGGCGCGCGACTCAACCGCCCTATTCGGACTCGCTTTCGCTACGGCTACCCCACACGGGTTAACCTCGCCACACACCGCAAACTCGCAGGCTCATTCTTCAAAAGGCACGCAGTCACGAGATCACATGCAAGCATGTGATCCGACGCTCCCACGGCTTGTAGGCACACGGTTTCAGGTACTATTTCACTCCGCTCCCGCGGTACTTTTCACCATTCCCTCACGGTACTATCCGCTATCGGTCACCAGGGAATATTTAGGCTTAGCGGGTGGTCCCGCCAGATTCACACGGGATTTCTCGGGCCCCGTGCTACTTGGGTGTCGTACAAGCAAGCCGTACAGATTTCAGCTACGGGGGTCTTACCCTCTACGCCGGACCTTTCGCATGTCCTTCGCCTATCCATACGGTTTCTGACTCGCCCAACAGTCGGCAGACTGCTGAAGTACGATCCCACAACCCCGCATACGCAACCCCTGCCGGGTATCACACGCATACGGTTTGGCCTCATCCGGTTTCGCTCGCCACTACTCCCGGAATCACGGTTGTTTTCTCTTCCTGCGGGTACTGAGATGTTTCACTTCCCCGCGTTCCCTCCACATACCCTATGTGTTCAGGTATGGGTGACAGCCCATGACGACTGCCGGGTTTCCCCATTCGGACACCCCCGGATCACAGCTCAGTTGACAGCTCCCCGGGGCCTATCGCGGCCTCTCGCGTCCTTCATCGGTTCCTGGTGCCAAGGCATCCACCGTGCGCCCTTAAAAACTTGCCTTACAGATGCTCGCGTCCACTATGTAGTTCTCAAGCAACGAACCCTCCCCCACACC
>NZ_JAPVLU010000118.1:0-898 GCF_027158205.1 Streptomyces sp. H39-S7
AGGGTGCGCACGCGGCCGCCCGGCGGCACCGCCAGAAAGCGGGTGTCGCGATCGACGGCGAGCACACTGTCGACACCCGCGGTCTCGGCCAGCCAGCGCGTGACGGTCCCGGTGCCCGCGCCCGCGTCCAGGCAGGCCCATCCGGGCCCGGCGCCCAGCGCGGCGAGCCGGCGGAACGTCACATCGTCGTAGGCCAGCGCGCCATAGTCGATCCGGGCGCCCTCGCCCTGTCGCTCGGGCGGGAAGAGGTCCTTGCCGTAGCCGCCGGTGGCGGCGCCGGCCGGGCGGTCGTCGCCCGCGGGGGAGGAGGGCGCGGAGCCAGGCATCAGAACCTCGAAGGTCGCGTGCGGCAGGTCGTGGGCGCAGCCCACGGCGTGGACGGTCTCTTGTGGAACATCATCCCGCTTTGTGCTGATTCCAGCCAATGCGGCGCCGGGACAGCCGCAGCCCGTCGTCCCTACGCGGCGGATCCAGGCCGAGGTCTCGTGGGCCAGGCGGGAGGCAGCCGCAGGCCGCTTGTCGCGCGTGAGTGAGGCGGGGTGTGGTGAGCGCCGACTGGTTCAGAGCGAGATGACGACCTCGTCGATGTCGAGGCACCCCACCTCTTGGCCGCTGCGGAACGTATACCCCTGGTTTGGGATCGCCGTGGCCAGCGAGCTGGGTGGCCCGCTACTACGTGGCTGAGCGCCTCCGGAACCCGGTAGGCCCAAGTGCTTTCCCCGTGACCGCAGACATGCTGTGGTCGGCGCACATGACGGTCAACCAGCGCCGACCTGCCGTGGCGCTGCCCGGTACTCGAGCCCCCGGATCAGGGAGTCCCGCTCGCTCGCCTGCACGTGTCGAGCCCAAGGCGGGTCGGTCTCGCCGCGCATCGTGCTCCAGCAGGCGAGGGAGTTGC
>NZ_JAPVLU010000118.1:908-4620 GCF_027158205.1 Streptomyces sp. H39-S7
AGGGCGTAGCCGTACTCGCCGGGGCTCAGGTATCCCATCCGGTGCCAGGGGTCGTCCCGGCGGCCGGTGAGCATCCGGTCGGTGAGCTCGCCGACGGGCATCACCGAGTACCCGGCCGCCTTTGTGTAGTCATCCGCAGCGTTGGCCGACAAGACGCCCATGCCGAGGTACACGGTCACCAGGTCGGTGAGCCGCTCCTCCTCGCTGTGGGAGATGCCCAGCTCGGCGACGCGCCCCTCGCCGATCAGCCGGGCATGCGCCAATTCGTGCGCGACGAGCCCTGCGAACGAGTCCGGCCGGGCTGCCACGCGGCGGTCCAGCTCGATCACCGCCCGGCCGAGCACCCTGCGGTACTCACCGACCTGATGCTTCCTGTCCTGGACATCCTCCGGGGACTCCACAAGCAGCACACCGATACCGGAGACGTCCGCGCCCATCACCGCGCCGACGCGGCGCACCAGCAGCTCGGCGTGTTCCTGCGAGCCGGTGAAATCCGCCGGGACGAACCCGGGGAGCGCGATCTCGCGTGGCGGCGTCGCGGGTCCGAACTCCTCGACGCACCACCGCAGCCACCGCTCGGTCCAGGCTCGTTGCTTCTCCGGCACCGGACACGCCCCCGGTGGGTCGGCCCGCACCCATGGTTTCGGTCCCGTCGTGCTGATCGTGCTGGGCCGTCGGGCCCTACCGCGCAGCCAGGCCGAGATCGGGTCCGGTACCCATCCGTCCATAACTCCCCAGACAATCCGGTGGGCGACATCCGGTCGCCCTCCCGTCCTGAGGTGAGACGTCTGTCGGCCCCCGGCAGTTTCGCCGGCCGGGCCGAGCGCTGATCCCGCCCAGGGGCCGAGTCTTCGGGCGTGGCTCGTCCCGCGGGACTCCTGGTTCCCACATCCTAGACATGCGATATATAGGCTATGTAGATTAAGGGAATGACGAAGCGGCGTATGACCTTGCAGACCCAACTGGTCCTGCGAGCACTGCTGGAGCATCCCGCCAAGGAGCGTTACGGCTTGGAGCTGTGCGATCTGGTGGGACTGCCGTCGGGCACGATCTATCCGATCCTGGCCCGCCTGGAGGAGTTCGGCTGGGTGGAGAGCGCCTGGGAGGACCCGGCTGTCCATGAAGCGGCCAGGCGCCCGCGCCGGCGGTTCTACCGAATCACCCATGAGGGCGCCGAGCAGGCCCGGGAGGCGCTCGCGCGTACTTACCGCTCCGGCAAGCGCCCCGTTGCGGGCTGGGTCGCCGCGCAGCCCACCACCGGCGGAGGGACACCATGAAACGCCGACAGCGGTTAGCCGGCGGGCGCGACACCCGGCCCAGTACCCCCCTGTCCGAGACCCTCGCTCCCGTGCTTGGTGCCGTGCGGGTTCGGCATCCCCACGCGGACGCAGCGGTGATCGAGCGTTCCTACGCAACGGCCGCCGAGTGGCACCAGGGCCAACGACGCCGCAGTGGCGACCCCTACGTCACCCACCCGCTCGCGGTCGCACAGATCGTCGCCGACCTCGGCATGGACCACCACACCGTGTGCGCCGCCCTGCTGCACGACCTCCTGGAAGACACCGAATATCCCGCGGACCGGCTCGCGGGTGAATTCGGACCGGACATCGCGGACCTGGTCGCCGCAGTGTCCGACGCCACCGCAGTACAACAGGCCCTGACCGCCCTCAACGCAGCGCCGGCCGCAGCGATCTCGGCACGCGATCGAGCCGTCCTGGTCCTCAAACTGGCAGACCGGCTCCACAACATGCGCACCGTGCGCTTTCTGGACCGCGCCAGACAGCACGTCAAGGCCCAGCAGACCTTGGACCTCCAAGCGCCGGTGGCCGACGCCCTGGGGCTGGACCAACTCAGCGGCGAACTGCGCCGCCTCTCCTCGGCCGCCCTGCCCTCCGCGGACTGTCCCGCCACGCTCTGCCGCCAGGTCCTGGCCGTGACGACACTGCTCCTGCCCACAGCAGCGCGGACGCGATGGCTGCAGGAGTGGACCGGCGAACTGGGCGCTCTCCCCACCTGCCGCGCACGGATGTGCTTCACCGTCCACATCATCGTTCGCATGCCGCACCTGGCACTCATCCTGCGCCGCCCCCGCCCAGGCAGCCTCCCGTGGTGAGCAACACCCTGACCACAGCGCAGGGCGCGCTGGGAACGAGCGGAGCAGTCGTGCTCGCAGCGGTGCACCAGGGCCTCACCGTGTGGGCGGCCGCCCTCCTCGCCGGGGAAGTCCTGATCCTGCTCACGGCGGTCCTGTTCGCTCGCAGCGACACACCAGCCCGCCGCCTGAGCGCGCTGATCCACGCCTGGCATGCCCCCGCTCCCGCCCCGGCCCCCGTCCAGCAGAGCGGCGACGAGTCGGCCGGGCCCTGATTTCCGCCCCGGGCAGCCGCGGAACGGACCCCGGGAAGCCACAGGCCTTCCGCGCCGGGTACGAGGAGGCACTTGCGTCCCTGGCGAGCCAGGCATCGCACGGTCGGGGACGGGGACCCGGATGCCGCACGAGGGCATGTGGCGCAGGTACGCCGGCTCAGTACGTGCGAACGGCTCCGATCAGTCTGCCGTCCGCCGCACTTCGGGGCCCTCGGGTCCTGACCCGCACACGGGGCATGCCTGCGGCAGCGGGTCGAGTCCGCATCGTCTCGTTCGGCTCGACCCGCTGCGCGTCGGTACGCTGTCCCGTCGTCCGCGCTATGCGGTTCCTGTCATGCGGGCGAACACCACCACATTGCTGTCGTAGTAGTGCTTCTTGGTGTCGAACTCGCCGCCGCAGGTGACCTGGCGCAGGCCCGCGTAGTCGAGATTCTTGTAAACCTCGAGCGTGGGGAACTTGGCCTTCGGGTATTCGGCGACCCGTTCGACCGTGAACATGGCCGTTTTGCCGTCCTGCCGGGCCACTTCGATGGTGTCACCGGCCTTCATCGTCTTCAGTTTCGCGAACACGGCCGCCGCGCCGTTCCAGGTGACATGGCCGGCGATCACGGCCGGACCCTTGGAGCCGGGCGTCGGCCCAGGCTCGTACCAGCCCGCGAGATCAGGGTCCTTGGGGGACTTCATGACTCCGTCCTTGTCCTGCCGCAGCGTCTCCAGGGTGCTGGAGACGCCGAGGGACGGGATGGTGATCTTCTCCGGCTCCGACCGGGCAAGGGCGGGCGCGGCCTGGCTCCCACCCGATCCGTTCGGCGATCCCGCGCCGGTCGCCGGGCCCCCGGGGGTCTCGCCCTGCGCGGCGTTCTGTGCCTGGCGAGCCGGGGGCTCCGAGGAGCCCTGGCCCGCGCACCCGGCCAGACTCAGCACGGCGAGGGCGAGAGCGGCGGCCGCAAGGGGACCGGTGGCCCCGCGGCCGCGGGGCCGGGCGGTGGACACGACTGGTGCAGGATGCGCGGTCGGTGCGGAGGCCCGTCCGCGATTCACGCGGCGCTCCCCGTGGATTCCGTCAGGACAGCGGCCAGCGCACGGCGTCGCCTCACGACGACGATCGCGCCGACCATCGCCAGGGATACGGATACCGCGCCTCCGGCCACTGCCGCCGGCATCGCCGCGCTCTGTGGGGAGCCGCCACCGGTCTCGATGCCGCCGACCGGAATGGATCCCACGGACGCGCCCATGACCATTCCGCAGTCGGTCGGAGCCGTGGCCTCCTGGGGGAGCTTCGGGTCGAGCTCGCTCGGACCGGCCCCATCGAAGTCGTACTTGTCGTTCTTGTTGCGGTCGATGC
>NZ_JAPVLU010000119.1 GCF_027158205.1 Streptomyces sp. H39-S7
GCCCGCTGGCGGCCAAGGGCGTTGCAGGCAAGGCACGTTCACTCCAGCGCTCCATGATCAATCTTTTGTATTCGATTGAGTCGGCGATTCTGCGAGTGCGGCCCCCACGCTCGATATGGGGCGCTTCACGGGCACCGCATCCCTCGCGCTACGCACGGCGGCACAGGACAGCGGCGGCGCCAGCAGGTCCTGGAGCGTGCCGTGCCCATCGCTCTGCTCAGCCCAGCCCTCCACGAGACGCGCCACAACAATGCCCGCGAGGCGCCGGTACTCCTCAGGCCGCTGTTCCCGGCTGCCAAGCCACGGAAGGTTGCGGGCGTGATCGCAGAGAGCTTCCAGCTCAGCGAGCAGCGGTGTGGACAGGCCCGGGCCAGAGGTCGGCGTCTCGCATCCGAGGCGAGGAGGCGTGGTGGCGGTGCGGCGGAAACGGCGCATAGGAAGCTCCCGAGCTCGGACAGCCGGACGGATTCCGGCTGTACAACTACGGGAAGTCCTCAACTCGGACCGGATGTGACATGGGCGCGGACAATTTCTTCGGTATCTCGCGTGGGTGGGAGAACAACGGCCGGCGGTGCGGCTCTATACGCGCCACGGACGGTCACGGGCTTGGGCCGGGAGATCTTGCCCAGCGGAAGCTTCCGTCCAGCCATCGCGGAGGCGACCAGCACGCTGGTTGAGCCCAAACACACCATCGCGGCGGTCGCCGGGAACAGCCAGGAGCCCAGGAACCAGGGGCTGGCGCTTCGCGCCAGCCACGATCCGTGTCTGGACTCATACGCGCTGTTCAGTCAGGGGTGGTCGCGCCTTCGTCGGCGTGCGAAGCGGAACGAAGGCGCAACCCACGAAGCCCCCTCGGGGTGTGGCCTCGCCCTTTCACGCTACGGGCCGGTTTGTGCGCTGGCGTGCGGGGAGCACCCGTTTGGGGTTGAGCGATCCGTATTCGGTCGCGGAGGCCCGTCGTCGGCTGGCCGGCACCTTGGGATTCCCCGGTAATTCTGCCATTTCCAGTTCACCCACCACCGAGGCTCCGGCGTGCGGATTCGGGGTGATGCCGTGCAGTACGGCCAGGGCATCATCGAGGGAATCGCCGCGGCGCCACAGCAGCAGCATGACAACGCCTCGGCCTGCAACTGCTGACGGGCGCCGGTCTCGAACTGGAGTTGGCGGTGCGTCTTCCGCCTACCTGTAGCGGCGCCTGGAGCGTCCGGGTAGGAAGATCGCCGGCCACCGGCGCCTCAGCTTGCGCTGCGCGGGGACGGCCCGGGGCGGGTGTTGGGGCTGCGGCGGGATTGGGGCCGGGGCACTCTCAGGGGAGGGCGACGCGACGGAGCCAGCGTCAGTGGCCTGGGCGTGCGACGGGCCGGGTTCACTTGCTGATGGTGTGGGGGAGTTCGGCGGGAGAGCCGGGGGTGTGGGCCGGCGCTCGGTCTCTTGCACAGGCACAAGCGGAATGGATTGTTCAGGCAGTTCGTCGGCGCGCACAGGCGGTCCGGGTACAGGCTGGTGACGCTCCGCGTAGAGCTCGTGGGCCCGGCGGTTGCGCCAGCGGTGGCGCTGCTCCTGGGCTGCGTAGAGTTCATCCATGACGCGATGGGCCTTGGAGGGCCGGAAGACCGCCTGAGTCTTCGTCATCGAGGACAGCTCGATGGGCACCAGGCCCCAGCAGTCCGCGTCCGCGGAAGGGCGGGGTTTGCTGATCCGCCAGTCGTTGCGCGGGTCGCTTCGCCATCTGGGCCAGGCATTCCAGTCCTGGTCCTTCTTCACCGGGTGCTGGAACCAGCGCACCCCGTAGGGGATCAGGACGAGTTTGCCGTCGAGCCAGTACACGTTTCCGCCAGAGGCGAGAATGACTTCCTGCTGTTCATTGGGCGCGAGCGTGTGATGAACGTCGTCCTGGCCACCGTGCCGCACCTTCAGAGTGCCGAGCTTGCCGAACTGATTCGGGTCTTTCTTCAGGAACCACACGTGCTCGACTCCGCCGTGGCGTTCGCGTACCGCTCGGATACGGCGCCGCAGGATGTCCGGGCCGGGCAGGGTGACACCGGGCCGTTCGATCGCCACGGTGGTACCGCCGCAGCAGGCGATGATGATCGGCGGCAGTCCCAAAGGATCCTTACCGTCCTCGCCGAGGATCTCGGTCGTGGCCGTCACGCCGGGGAGCGCACGGATCGTGTCCCGTAGCCGGATCACGACCTCGGTGTCCTCATCGATCTGCGCTTCCCGCTCGGGATCCGCGCAGTCCGAGCCGCTCTTGTGCGAAAAGTACGGGGCCACCTTCGCGTCCACCTTGGTGCCCTTGAGAATCACTGTTTCCCAGCATGCCCGGCAGACGTAGCGGTCGCCGGCCAGACCGGCCGGCAAGCCCGTCACGTCGTCGTCCAGCCAAACCGCGTGGTCTGTCACGGTGTCCCATGCGCTCTTCCCCATAGCGGTGATCCTGCCTGTACAGGGCGTATCCGACCAGACCCCCTCCGTGCTGCTCCCGCAAGGCGGGAGATGTTTCGGGCTATCAGCCGTGGCCCCGCCATCCCCTACCCCCTGTGACCAGCCCAATTCGTCACCCATTCCTACCTCAAACCACTGACATCCCGGCAGCACGCCCCCAGCCGTCAGGGACAGCGACGGCCATCGAGCACCGTTGATGGTCCCTCGCACCACCGACCGAACCGGCGGACGCGTAGCGGTGAATGAGGAAGGGAGCGCGGGATGAAGCTGTGCAGAACTCTCTTGATCAAGGCTTCGTGGCGCTGAGGGGGATGGGGAGACGGATCGTTCGCTCCTCGTCAGTTTGGGTCTGCGTCCGCAGCCACGCGCGCAAGAACCACGAGCTCAACGCCGCGCAGTAGAGCCGTCGCTGTGCTCGGCCCGACGTGGCGGGTTGAGCACGGTATCGCGAGGAAGATGGTGTCAGCGTTTCGCTGCAGGTCATGGAGGAGGCGACGGATGTTGAAGCGGGTCGATGTTGTGTACACCCTGGTCACCAACGCAGTGGGCGAGGTCCTGCTGGTACGCAACCGGGACGGCTGGAGTCTGCCAGGTGGCGAGCGTGAGGACGGGGAAACCCTGCCCGAGGCCGCGCAGCGTGAGACCAAGGAAGAGGCGCACGTCGTGGTCCGGGTCGGAGCACTGGTCCACGTCGCCGAGGTGATCGGCGCCGAGGTGCATGACGTGTTTCACGTCTTCCGCGCCGAGTTGGAGGGCGACGCGGAACCGTTCGCGGACGGGCTGGACGCGGACGTGGAGGAGGTGGCGTGGGTGCCGGTGGACGTGGCTGACGAGCGGATGCCTTGGTATGACGGGGGTGTCAGCGTTCTGCTGACATCCGGTGGCGCTGGCTACAGTGCCTCACGCGCGTAGCCCCTGCGGTTACAGCGGACGGACCGCGGTGACGGGTATCGGCGCGGGGTTCTGGCCGTTCAGCGCGCGGACACACACCGTCGCGGCGTGCCGGACGGCGGCCGCGGTCAGTTCCAGGTGTTCGGCCGTGTGGACGGTGGTGGAGTAGAAGATGCCGCGTACCAGGGCGCCGGCGCGGATCGTCTCGCTGAGGAAGAGTGCTTTGAGCTGCGGTGCTGTCAGCCGTTCGGTTCCTAAGGTCTCGATGTTGAGGAAGCAGTCGTAGCCCGTCAGCCGCACCAGGCGGTCCAGGCCGGACTCGGTGAGGACGGCTGCCAGGGTGTTGCGCAGGGTGGCGCCGATTGCGTGGGCGCGGGGGATGGCGTTGGTGGAGTGGAGTTCGCCCACGGTGGCGACCATCGCGGCCAGGCTTGCGCCGTCGCTGCCGTGGGTGGTGGACAGCAGGAGCAACGGGGGCTGGCCTGGGCGCGGGCGTGCGTGGTCGCCGAGCTGCATCAGGTCGCGGCGTCCGGTGAGCGCTGACAGCGGCATCCCGCCGCCGATGCCCTTGCCCCAGCACGTCAGGTCCGGGCGCACGCCGGTCAGGGGGCCTGCGGCGCAGAGGCGGTACTTGAGGCCGCTGACCGTTTCGTCGAAGACCAGCACGGTGCCGTGCTGGGTGCACAGTTCGCGCAGGCGGGCGAAGAAGACCGGGTCGGGGGCGGTGAAGCGGACCGGTTCCAGGATGACCGCGGCCAGGTCGCCGCTGTGCTCGGTGAACAAGGCCTCGATCGCGGCGGTGTCGTTGTAGGGGAAATCACGGGTGCGGCTGCCGGGTTCGGGGTGGGTGCCGCCACAGGCGGCGGTGGTGCCGATGAACCAGTCCCCGGTGGAGAAGAACGGGTGCTCACTGCACTTGGCGACCAGCGTGCGGCCGGTGGCGTAACGGGCGAGCTTCAGCGCGCCGTCGACCGTGTCGGATCCGTTCTTGGCGAACTTCACCATGTCGTCGCCGACGGCGACCTGGGACAGGAACACCTCCGCAGCCTGGAGTTCGGCGGTGGTGGGGAGCTGGAAGGCCGTGCCGCGCTGGAGCGCGGCGG
>NZ_JAPVLU010000011.1 GCF_027158205.1 Streptomyces sp. H39-S7
GCCTGGCGGCTCTTGGTTTGGCCCTGACGGGCCAATCGGGCCTGACGGCCCGTAAGATGACGGAGCGTCACGCCTGACGGCGTGACTGTTGGTTGGTGCGGCCGACGATGTCGGCCGTTGGGCTGAGGCGATTCCCCCTGTCGGGGGAATCGTGGGAACTGTGCTGGAGGCCGGTGCCTGCCGGCACTCGGCGTGAAGTCAAAGTTGGTTTTCTACATGGTTATTTGAGTAGGCCCCTCCCCTGGCGGGGAGGGAGTTGGTTCTCATGGAGGGTATGGGGTGGGTTGTCGTTAGCGAAGGTTCGCCGGCTGCGCCAGCTTGGTACTTGATCCCTGAGGCCATATTTCGGCTTGGCTCCTGCGTCATCGGAAAGGGTGTTCAGGACGAGTGGATGGAGCACCTGAGCTCTGACGAGCTCAGGTGCTGTCATGACTCGCCAAGGGCCGCACTCAATACCGGCGTTGTGGCTGGGCATCGCACGATGAGGTGGCTGCTGTCGTGCGCGGTACGTAGAGGCTTGGCCGTTGTCTACCTGTCGGCCATCACGGCAGTCATCGTTGAGAGTTCGGGGCCGCCGCTGACGCAGAAGAACCACGCCTCTATCTCACCACCGCAGTAGCCGCAGGACGGCAGAGAGTGGGGCACGTCTATGCGCCGGCACGGGGCTGCTTCGGCTATGTCCTCGGATCCGGTGCCGCTCTGCAGGGCGGGCTGGCGTCATCATGGAGCCTCTGGGCTCTTGGCAGGAATACTGAGGTGGTGAACCGTGGCCAGCTCGCCCGACCACCGTCCGCACTCCCTGCGGCTCCCGGGGCCTCTGACGGACTGCAGCAACGAGCTGAGGAGTTACTGTGCTGGATGGCGAAAGAGGAGCAGTTGCTAGCCCTCGTGCGATCCGGTAAGGATTCGTGGGAATTGCGTGAGCGGTTGGTCCGTATCCAGGCGCTGCAGCAAGCACTGCTCGGCTATCCCGAAGCGATGAACGCCACGGCTCCTGTCACCGCGACAGCGGCACCCGGTGCCTGTGTGCCGCCCGACAGCATCGCGTCCGTCGGCGGGCCGGTACGAAGACCCCAGCACGGGCACACCCTGGCCGCCGGTGGCAGCGACGACACCGTGCGCCTGTGGAATCTGACCACCCGGTAGGTAGACACCGTTCTGCCCCATCCCGGCCCCGTCACCTCCCTCCACTGGTACAGCCCCACCGTCCTCATCGACGGCGCGGCCGACAGTGCAGTACGCCTGTGGCACCTACCCAGCCCGGTCCTGCCAGGCACCAGCCCAGTCAACGTCGTGGCCTTCACCTCCGACGGCCGTTCCCTGATGGCGGGGGCCGCCACGCTGCGGGCATGGAGCACCACCACACGAGCACTCGTGGAGACCATCCCCATCCTGGTCCCCTGATCGAATCCATGGCGGTCAGCCCGACGGGCACACCCTGGCCGCCGCTTACAGCACCAGTGTCATCGCGCTATAGGACCTCTCCCACCCCGGGTCAGCTATCCGGATCGGTGCCCCGTTGACCGGGCCGGCCACCGGCTACGCCGAATCGCTCGTCTTCAGCCCCAACGGCCAGACCCTGGCGAGTAGCAACGATGACGGCACCGTCCGACTGTGGAACATCCGCAATCGAGCGCACCCCATCCCCCAGGCAACCCTCACGGGGCCGACGAGCTACGTCTTCTCTGTCGCGTTCAGCCCCGACGGGCGAACCCTGGCCGCCGACAGTACCGACAGCACCATCTGGTTGTGGGACATCGAGCGTCCCGCCGCACCACAACTACTGGCCACCTTGACCGGCCCCGTCGGTCACATTTACTCCATCGCCTACGCCCCCGACAACCGCACCCTGGCCGGCGCAGGCACCGACGGCATGATCCACCTGTGGAACACCGATGCGGAACGGCTCGCCTCCACCGTGTGCACCAGTGCCGGTTCCCCCCTGTCCCCCGCCGAATGGCGCGAGTACGTCCCGGACCTCCCCTACAACCCTCCGTGCAATACCGGACGATGCCCGTCGAAGATGGGCTCTGCCGGTCTTCAAGGTAGCGGTGCGAATCGGAACAGGATGCGCGTCGCCGCGAGCTGGTACAGGCTTCCAGCGGCCTCCTGTACTCCAGGTGGATCGGATGGCGAGCTTGCCCATGCGCGCCGTCTCGGCGATGGCATTTGCCCGCAGAGATCGATTGGAAGGCGCTAGCCTGCCTTGGTGTCGCTTGAAGCCCTTGTTGTGGCTCTCTTTTGGGCGTACATCTGTTGGTCTGCCGAGTGAAGGATCTCCTCCGGAGTCATCCCGCACCGCGCCCAGCCGATTCCGAAGCTGGCCCCGGTTCGTATGCTGTGGCCGTCAACGCGGATGGGCAGAATGATGGCGTTGCGCAGCCGGACCGCGAGGTCGGCTGCGTCGGCGGGCGCGAGGCCGTCCGCGAGGACGACGAATTCGTCACCGCCGAGCCGGGCGACGGTGTCGCCGTGCCGGGCCGTGTCGGCGAGCCGACGACCCACCTCGATAAGGACGGCGTCACCCGTGGGGTGTCCAAACCGGTCGTTGATCGACTTGAAGCCGTCCAGGTCACAGAAGAGGACTGCGAGCCCCTTGCCAACCGACTCATTGTTCTCATCGGGTGGGACGACGTGGACATGTGCTTCCTGCAGATGCTGCATCTCTTCGGTTGCCTGGATGGTTGCGGCGTCGTCGCCTGTGTTGCGCTGCCCGGGGCACAGGCGCGCCCGGATCCGTGCCCGCAACTCCGCGCTATTGGGCAGGCCGGTGAGGGGGTCGAGGCTGGCCGCGGGGGGCGCGAGCTGGAACTCGTGCCCCCCGCGCTCCTCGATCTCCGCGACGTGCGCGATCAGAAAATGCGGCCCGTCAACCGTGTCCGCGACTACCGAGTTCCGCAGCGAGACCCAGACGTAGGTGCCGTCGCCGCGGGCCAGCCGCAACTCGGCCCGCCCGCCCTCGGCCAAGGTGAGCAGCAGCTCACTGTCCTCGGGGTGGACGAGATCGGAGAGGGAGTAGCGCCACATCGTGGATGCGGACCGCCCCAGCAGCCGGCACAGCGCGTCGTTGACGCGCAGCAACTTGCCGTCCTGGTCGCCACCCATCTCGGCGATGCCCATACCGCTGGGCGCGTATTCGAACGCCTGCCGGAAGCGCTCCTCGCTGGCACGCAGCGCCCGCTGATCGTGGTCCAGCTGGACCGAAGGGGGCTGGGTTTTGGCCCGCAGTTGGGCGTTGTTGATCGCGATGGCCGCCTGGAACGCGTACATCTGGAGCGCCTCACGGCCCCATGGTCCCGGGTGCCGGCCGTTGGTGGGCTTGCCAACGGAAATCACGCCGATCAGCTCGCCTCCGATAGGACGAGAGGCGTACATCGGGGCGTAGAGACGGTCGTTGGGGTGCCACCCGTCGAGGGAGGGGGCAGGCGAGTCCTCCGGTGCGTCATCGCTGTCGGGTTGCCTGGGGTCAGACCAGGAAACGAAGCGCAGAGTGCCCCACCGCTCGCCTTGCGTCAGGCGTTGCTCCCAGGTCTCCCGGGGGGTCACTGTGCCGGGTCTGGCGGGGGCACGCCCGGCGAACGCAGCCAGGATCAGGTCGCCGTTCGGGCTCACCATGTTGACTGCGACTAGCGCGTAGCCCAGGCTGTGGGCTACTCCGTCGGCCACAGCCTGCAGGGTGTCAGCGACACTCCGCGGCGCATGGAGATCCGTTACAACCTGGTGCAGCTGACGCAGGGTCGCGAGACGGACATACGGCTCCGATCGGGTATCGGTATCTTCTTCGGCCAGGGCTAGCGGCGCTCCGGCCGAAAGCTTCTTGCGACCAGCCAACATCTTGCCCTGTTGGCCGGGGGCTGGGGTGTTGTCGTCCGGGTGATGGGCCGTGGCGAGGTCTGGAGGCTCCGACGGTGTGTGGGTCCGCGCGGGTGGGGAGGTCGGGTACTCCTGTCGGCCAGCAAGCGAGTTCGACGGGCGTGCGGCGGCGAGTTCGGCGAGTACCCGCTGGGCACTGGGCACTCCGGACCGAACAGCGATCTGCAGCCAGCGCACTGCCTCTGTCTCATGATCGCCGTCACGCTCCAAGAGGTAGTGCAAGCCCACCTGATAAGCGGCATGGCCCACCTCGGCTCGGTCCGAGGCGAGGGCCAACGCAGCGGTCTCCTCGGGGTTCATAGCAGCCAGGCGGGACATCACCATGCCGAAGCCGGCTGTGAGCTGTCCCTCGCTGGTTTCGGCTTTCTCTGTGCTGCTGTCGTCGTTGCTCACTCATCCACCTCCTCAGGTCGAGGCACGGTTTGGTAGGAGCCGAGCCGAACCGACCCTCGGAGTCGGTTCCGGGCCGTCTTGAGGAGCTTCTTCACCGTGTTCTCGCTGATGCCCATCAGTGGTGCCGTTTCATCCACTTTCAGTCCGTCGAGATAGTGCAAGTGAAGCGCCTCGCGCTGGCGGGGTGTCAGCGCAGCCAGCGCTTCCATCACATCCATGCGCAGGCAGGCGGCTTCACCTGCATCACGCTGTGCAGCCGTCCACGCGTCGGCTAGGAGTGTCAGGTCATCCCCTTCGACTGGCGCTTCACGCGATTTGCTGTGCTTCTGCCAGTATTCCGCGAGCCGGCACCGTGCGATCGGGAACAGCACTTTCACTGGGTCATCGTAGTTTTCGACATGGGTGTCGTACTTCACGAAGAACACCAGCCAGATCTCTTGGCATACGTCTTCGGCATCCGCACTTCGGCTGGCCATTCGGCGGCTGACGAACCCCCGCAACCGGGAGTGGTGTGACGCATAGAAGTGCCGCATGTCCTCCTGCCGCGCCCGGTCGGCGGATCTGCGCGGGTCATCAGCGTGTCCGTAACTCACCGATTCCCGTCACCGCCCCCCGGGTCCTGCATACGGTGTCCGCCACTGCCACCGCCGGAGCCGTGCGCACCCAGGTCAATCGTCCATTGGCCGGTCTGGGTCCGCTGCCGCACGTGTGCACGGCGGCCGCTGGCGGCCAGAACTGCAGTCACTTCGGCCATCGCCCGCCGTTGCTCACGGGCCAGCGCCACTCGTCCTCGGATTCGGATCGCCAGCGCGCCCAACCCAAGCAGGCTGGTGACCGCCGAGGCCACGCCTCCAAGCCCTACCGAATCAAGCACCTGAGGCCTCACAATCCGTCAGTGAACAGCATCAACACCTACATCGGTCGCGAGCGGTAGGAACGGGTACCCACCGGACCAAGATTCTTGGCAATATCCGTCCACGGGTCTGGGAACTGTCAATCCAGAACTGATCGTTCCGTGCGCTCTCTGGCGATGTACTGGGCCGGCCCGGCGGATGCGGCTGCGGGCTGGCGGCTGTCCAGGGCGTCGCCCCCTTCTACGAACGTGGCCCAGGCGATGGTCTCGGGCAGTCCTCGGGTCCAGCCGCAGTCGATGACCATGCCCTGGGCCTCGATGACGGCAATGCCGGTCTCACGGGGCCGCGTACTGCTCCACCTGTGCCCCAGGCGAGGTCGATGCCGATGAGCCGCTCCATTGCCATGCCTCGGTGTATCAGAACGGTCTGCGGCAGCGGCGGTAACTGACGTGCGATTGTCCCCGGTGGAATGGCCCCGGCTCCGGAGGCACTGGCTAGGGCGTCCACCGCATGTCAACGGCTTCGAGGGCAGCGATGCGTTCGGCGGTGAGGCGTTCCCTGCGGCGGCGGATGTTGTTGAGCCATTGGCCCAGGCGCACGGAGTCACCGTTCAGGTCTTCGATGTGGCGCTGGGGGACGTCGAGGTGTCCTTCGCGGGCGTGGAAGGCGTGGGCGGCGGCCAGCCCGCGCTGGAAGGCGCGCTCGTGCGCCGATAGCCGGTCAGGGGATGCCACCTGGGGTGGGCGGGCTGTGGGGGCGCACCGATCGCGTTCCAGGCTGGTCAGGAGGCGGAGTTGTTCGGGGTGGAGGCGTTCAGGATGTGCGTGCTGGGTGTGGAGCCACTCCCCCAGGTGCAGCCCGTCATCGGTGGTGCGGTGGCGGGAGGTGTCGGGGCTGGGAGTGGTTTCGGTGTGGTGGCGGGTGGCGTGGTAGGCGCGTTGCCAGGTCAGGGGCCAGGGTGGGTTCCACCACGGGTCGAGGGCGTGCAGGGCGGTGGTGCGGGCGGGGGTGAGGTGGTCGGCCTGGGTGCGTTGGGTGGCGAGCCAGCGGCCGAGGGCGAAGCCGTCGTGGCGGGTGGTGACGGGTGCGGCGAGGTGGCCGTGGAGGTCCGCGTAGGCGCGGGCGTGGGCCAGGCCGCGGTCCCATGCCTGCTGGCGGGGGTTCCAGATGATGCCCAGGCGTTCCATGGCGTTGGTTCGTGCGGGGTCGAGGGCTGCGGTGGTGTGGAGGTGGCGTTGCCAGGTGAGCCAGGTGCCCAGGGGGTAGTCGGTGTCGTCGGTGAAGGCTTGGGGGACGTCGAGGTGGTGGTGGGTGCGGTGGTAGCGGCGGGCGGCGGTCAGGCCGCGGCGCCATTCGGCGCTTTTGGGGGCCAGGACGCGCAGGGTCAGGGCGAGGGCGACTTCTTCGCCTTGGGTGGGGCGGTCGAAGCGCAGCCAGGCTTCGGGGTCGTGGTTGGGGTGGCTGGGGCGGTGGGTGCGGGGGTCGGCGAGGCGGGCGGTGAGGCGTTCGTCGTGGGCGCGTAGGGCTTGGACGGTGCGCCACAGTGGGGTGTAGGCGTCGGCGCCCAGCAGGTCGTCGGGGTCTTCGTCGGGGGCGAGGTAGACCGGGACGATGAGGGTGGCTTTCTTGCCGGCGCCGGGGCTTTGGCGCAGGGCGCGGCCGACGGCTTGGACGGTGTCGACGGGGCTGTTCTTGGGGTCGGCGAAGACGACGGCGTCGATGGTGGGGACGTCGATGCCTTCGCCCAGGACGCGGGCGTTGGCGAGGACGGCGGGGGTGTGGGGGTCGGTGTGCTGGGCGAATTCCAGCAGGATCCGGCGGCGTACCCGGGGTGGGTGGGAGCCGCTGATCCAGTTCGACCACAGGTGGGGCGGGCGCAGGTCGGGTGGGAGGGTGGTGGCGGTGTCGGTCAGGGTGGTGGCGAAGGCCCGGGCGTCGGCGACGCGGTGGTGGAAGGTCAGCACGCGGCGTAGCTGGTGGTCGTGGATGGCGCGCAGGACGGCGATCTGGCGGCCGGCCAGGCGCAGGCCGTCGACGCCGGCGCCGGGTCCGGTGGCGAGGAAGTCGCGTAGCTGGGTGTTGTCGATGACGGGGACGAGGATCTGGTAGTCGGCGAGCAGGCCCAGGTCGATCGCGTCGGACAGGGTCAGGCGGTAGGCGATAGGCCCGAACAGGGCGGGGTCGTCCATGGAGGCGAGGGGTTCGTCGCTGCGGTCGGCCTCGGGGTCCCAGATGCGGGGGGTCGCGGTGAGGTAGAGGCGCCGGTTGGCGGGGACCTGGTCGTCGTGGTGGATCGCGGCCCAGGCTTTGCCGAGGCGGCCGGCGGTGCGGTGGGCCTCGTCGATGACCGCCAGGTCCCAGGGGGGTAGGTGGTGGTCGCGGTGGGCGGCGGTGAGGGTGGGCAGGCTGGCGTAGGTGGCGTAGACCGTGACCGGCCCGTCGGTGGTGGTCAGGGCGGTGAGTTCGGCGGGTGCGGTGGTCATGGGCGTGTCGCCGGCCGGGTGGTGGTCCAGTGCCTGGCGGGAGGAGCAGGCGGCCACGGCCGGTCCTTTGCGGCCGGCGTCGCGCCAGGCTCGCACGGTCTGGGAGAGCAGGTCCAAGGTGGGGAGAAGGACCAGGACCCGGCCGCGGGGGGTGAGGCGGGCGGCGGTACGGGCCGCGATCAGCGTCTTGCCGGTACCGCACGCGGCGATCACGCTCGCCCGCGCATGGGTGTGCAGGGTTTTGACCGCGGCGGTGACGGCCTCCTTCTGATGGGGTCGGAGTTCGATCGCGGCGGTCGGCATGTTCTCCTGGCCGGTTCCTGGTCGGGACGATGTTTTCAGGCGCCGCGGATGCGGTGCCGGGCGGGGCGGTGGGTGTTCCTCTGCCCGGTGGCTCTGACGTTACAGATCGGCGCTGATCAATGGGCGCAGTGTGGAGCCGTTGCGGTGTTTCATCACGTTGAGCTGGCTGGGGATTCGGCGGCTGAGTTCGGCGACGTGACTGACGATGCCCACGGCCCGGTTCCCGGAGCGTAGTTGGTCCAGGACGTCCATGACTTCTTGCAGGTTCTGTTCGTCGAGGGTGCCGAAGCCTTCGTCGATGAACAAGGTTCCCAGCGGGCGGCCGCTGGCTTCCTGGGTGACGACGTCGGCCAGGCCGAGGGCGAGGGCGAGGGAGGCGGTGAAAGTCTCGCCGCCGGAGAGGGTGGAGGTTTCGCGTTCGGTGCCGGTCCAGGTGTCGAGGATTCTCAGTGCTAGGCCGGACTTGGGACGTCCGCGTCGGCCTGCGTCCTTGTCGGCCGTGTGCTGGAGGAGGTAGCGCTCCGAGGTCATGGCCTGCAGTCGGATGTTGGCTGCGTCGGCGATCTCTTCGAGGCGGGCGGCCAGGACGTAGGCCTCGAGCTCCATACTGAGGGTGTTGGTGGTGGTGGTTGCTGAGGCGATGCTGGCCAGGCGGTCGGCCAGGGCGTGGCGGGCTTGCAGGGGTTCCAGTTCGCGGAGGCAGGCCTCGAGGGTGGAGATCAGGGCGGTCAGGGCGGTGACACGGTCAGCTGCCTGTTGACGGGCAGCGGCGGTCTTCTTCACACAGTCTTCGGCCTGGAGCAGCGTTGTGGCTGCGGCTTGTGGGTCGGCAGCGGGTTGGAGGCCGGCTTCGAGCAGGTTGGGTGCTGTGAGGAGATCGATGACGACGGCGTCGTCCTTGTCCCATTGATCGAGTTCCTGGCCCCACTTCTCGAGGAGCGCTGCGGTTTGCAGGGCGGCGGTGGCCTCGTCGAGGGTCGGGAAGCCGACGTCGTGCGCGGTATCGGTGGCGGTGGCCGTTGCGTCACAGTGGCGGTCGGCTGCGTCGGCTGCCGTCTGGGCGGCGTCAATGGCGTCGGACAGCCCTTTGGCGGCGCAGCTGAGTTCAGTGATGCGCTCGCCCAGCGTGGTGGCAGTGCCGCGTGCGGCGGCCAGGGTGTCGGCGAGGGTGCTCTGCTGCTGGGCCAGGGCCTTGGTGCGGGCCTGGCATTCCGTCACACGGTCTTGTGCTTCCTGGCGCTGCTGGGTGCGGATGTCGTGCTCTGTGCGCAATCGGGTCAGTGCTTCCTGGGCGGGGGGCAGAGCGGCGGCTGCGTCGCACGCGGCCCGGTGGGCTTCCTGGGCCGTTTTGAGCTGTGCCTTGAGTTCTCCGCAAGGGGTGGGTCCTGCTGCTCCGGCTGCTTCGGCGTGCTGAGTGGCGAGGTCGTTGCGGTGACGGCTGGCCTGGGTGTGGAGGGTGTCGGCCTGCTCGTGGAGGGTGCGGGCTTTGGCTTCGTCCTCGCGTGTGGGCTGCGCGGGTTGGCGTTGTGCGGGGGCCGGGTGGGTCGGCGAGCCGCAGACCGAGCACGCGATCCCGTCGGTGAGTTCGGCGGCGAGCTCACCAGCCATTCCGTCCAGGCGGCGCTCGCGCAGGTCCAGCCATTGCTCTTTGGTATGGAGGGCTTCAGCAGCGCGGCTTGTTTCGGTTTCTGCGGCTGAGGCGAGCTGGGTGCTGAGGGTGTCGCGCAGGCGTGCGGCCTTGAGATGGGTGTTGAGTGTTCGGATGTCCCGCTCGCGTTGGGGTACCTGCTCGGCAGCCTTGGACATGTCTTCGAGGCGGCTGGTGTGTTCGGCCTTCAGGGCAGGCCATGCGGTCAGCCATTGCCCGGCCTCCTCCAGGTCGGCTCGTGCCTGTTCGTCCTTGGTGTCGAGCTCGGTGATCTGGGCGCCGAGCTGCGTGTGGTGCTGTTCGTCGGGCAGCAGCCCTTCGAGGCGGCCCCGGTCGGCGTGGTGCTGTTCGAGGACGACCCGCAACTGGGGAATGCCGGTGTGACGGTGCTCGTCGGCCAGCAGGGTGCGGGCTTCGTCCTCGGCCGTTGTGGCCATGCCCAGGGCCAGTGAGGTGTGCTTCACGGTGCTAAGGAGGGGGCGCAGTTGTTCGGCGCGCCGGCCGTGGTCCAGTTGCGAGCGGAGCCGTGGGTGGTCGGCGGCCTTGTCATCGAGAGCTGCGCGTCGCGCCTGGGCTTGGGCGTGTTGGGTTTGGTGGTTGGCGAGCTCGATGGTGCGCTGGTGTTCGGTCTTGGCGTGCTGGTGTTCTGTGTCGCTGTGTTCTTCATCGGTCTGTGACGCGGCGTGGGCCTGGGCGGCGAGGGTGTGGAGGTGCTGGGCCCACGCCAGGACGCCGGCGGGGTGCTGGACGTCGGGTCGGGCGGGCCCGTCGGTAGTGGTGTCCTCGTGGTGAAGGAGCGGGCCCGCTTCCTGGTAGATGCGTTCGCTGAGCTGCCGCAGGACCGTGGTGACCTCGTCGAGGTCCTTTCGTGTGGCTTTGCTTCGGTTGGTGAGCCATACCTGCAGTTCCTGGAAGCGTCCTGTGTCGAAGAGTCGGCGCAGCAGCACGGCGCGGTCTTTGGCGTCGGACTGCAGGAAGGTGGCGAAGTCGCCTTGCGGCAGGAGGACGACCTGGCAGAACTGTTCCTTGGACAGTCCCAGGGCCGCCTCGATCTCCCGGGCGGTGTCCTGGTGGTTGGCGGCGACCGGCTCCCACCCCGCGACACCGTCGGTGTCGGTCCACTGGTGCAGCTCGACGGTGGCTTCGGCGGTAGCGGTGCCGGTCTTCGCACGTTTGCTGGGGTAAGACTGCTTGGGCTTTCGCGTGACCTTCAGTCGGCGGCCGGCTGCGCTGAACTCCAAAATGACCTGGGTGCGCGTGTCGGTGGGGGCGTGGTCGCTGCGCAGGCGGTGGGTGGGGCGGATGCCGGGCACGGTGCCGTAGAGGGCGAAGCAGACGGCGTCCAGGATGCTGGTCTTCCCGGCCCCGGTGTCCCCGCGCAGCAGGAACAGGCCGTTGCTGGTCAAGTCGTCAAAGTCGACGGCTTCGGTGCGGGCGAAGGGTCCGAATGCCTGGATGGTCAGGTGGTGGAGGTACATCAGCTGGCCTCTCGTGCGGCTGCTGCGGTACGGACGCTTTCGAGTCCTTCTTGCAGCAGGCTCTGCTCCGGGGCGGTGGCGGGGATGCCGGTGACATGGTCGAGGAAGCCAAGGGTGATCTCGTGGTCACTGCGGCCGTTGACGCGGGAGCGGTAGGACTCTTCTGCGGAGCGCTGCTGCTGGGGGAAGCTCAGCTTCAAGGCGTGGGGGAAGCGCCGCTGCAGGCGTTCCATGGCCATGTGGGGCCGGTCGGTGTCGGTGAGCGTGATGTGCAGCCAGCAGTCTTCGTACTCGGTGTGCTCGGGTTGGGTGAGCAGGTCGTTCAGCGTGCCGGTCAGCTGATGCAGGCGGCGAGGTACAGGGCACAGGATCGTACGGGCGGTGAGGGCGGAGCCGGTGTCCAGGTCGATCAGCCAGGTTGCCTTGGGGTGGGAGGCCTCGGAGAAGGAGTAGGCCAGCGGAGATCCGCTGTAGCGGATGCGTTCGCTGATCTGCTGGCAGCGGTGCAGGTGCCCCAGCGCCACGTAGTCGACTCCGGTGAAGACGGAGGCGCCGACGGAGGGGACGCCGCCGGCAGTGATGTCGCGCTCGCTTTCGCTGGTGTCCGCTCCGGTGACGAAGGCGTGGGCCAAGACGACGGAGCGCGTGTTCTCCGGGCGGGCCGCGAGATCGATACGGATGGTGTCCATCGCCGCGCTGAGCACGGCGTGATGGCTGGGCTGCTCGACCCCGAAGTGCTTGTGGACCAGTCCTGGTTCGAGGTAAGGCAGACCGTAGAAGGCAACCGGTCCGTGCTCGTCGTGCAGGACGGCCGGGCGGGCGCAGTCCTGCACACTGGTCCGCAGGTGGATTCCCGCGCGCTCGATGAGCCTGGCATTGACTCCCAGCCGGCGGGGCGAGTCATGGTTCCCGCTAATCATCACGAGCGGGACCCGGAGGTCGGCAAGCTCTCCCAGGACCCAGTTGAACAGGTCAATCGCATCCAGCGGTGGGATAGCGCGGTCGAACACATCGCCCGCAACGACCACAGCCTCGACGTGCTCCCGGCGCACTGTGTCCAGCAGATGCTCGAGGAATGTGCGTTGCTCCGCGAGGAGCGGGACGCGGTGCAGTTGACGTCCGAGATGCCAGTCCGAGGTGTGCAAGATCCGCATGCACGCAGACGGTAACCGCCCGGAAGGGTGGTGCGGGCGGCTTTCCTGATAAACGGGCTTAGCTATCAAACTGAACAGATAAGCGAAGAAACATTCCACTCCTGACGCCACGGGGGCAGCCGGGGCGTGTTCTGAGCGATTTCGGGACTTGGGTGCTTCATGACGAAAGCCACCTTCCCTGTTGACGGCCTGTCAAGCTAGGGCCAACGTCGCTGTGGGCGTGAAGGGGCTGATGAAGGGGTCGCTCTCGCGCTTGACCACTACAAGGAGGGCTGCTGTGACAGGGATCGTCTCTTTGGCCGCGGTCATGATCGCTGCGATGTCGGCGTCGGAGTAGCGGAAGACCTGACCGAGGCGCCGGTTACAAGGCACCAGTCCCGGTGGCGCCACCTGGGTCGCCGAGTCGGTCCCACTCAGATAGCCCGCGAACCCGCGGACCGCGGTGATCCGCCGGGGACTGACCGTCGTGACCACCTCGGGCTCGCGGGTCTTCATCCAGTCCAGCGCGGCAGCGACGGTGTCGGTCTGTTCGCCGCGGTTGTCCGTGAAAGTCACGAAATCCGGCAGCAGGTACGCCGCTTCGGTCATCTGGTGCCCCAGCGAACGGCGAAGCCGCAGGTAGTGATCGAGGGCTTGGCGAAGATCGGCCATGCCAGCTGCGCGACCGCGCGCAGTGCGATGAAGTCGACCTTCGCGTAGAGCTCGGTCGTGGCCAGGTCCTGATGCCGGAGCACCTGCCCAATCGCGGTGAGTCCAGCGCCGCGGCACAGCATGTCGGCAGCCAGGGCATGGCGTAGTCGGTGCGGCCCGACCTTGGGCATCCCGGCTCGCCGGCAGGGTCGTTCCACCACGTCGCCGACCAGGTCCGCCCGGATCGGACTATGCGGATCCGTGCAGGTCAGGAACACGTGACGGGCATCCGAGGCGAGGCCTTGGACCGGACAGTACGCGACCAGGGCTTCCCCGACGTCGGCCGGCAAGGGAGCCGGCCCTCACGGCGTCCCTTGCCGCGGACGACGATCCCTTGCGGGCAATTGCTCCAACAGCCGCTGGATGTCGCCAGTCGCCATCGCCGGCGGCACGGAACCGAAGCGCCAGTCGACGCCGACAGGCCACGCTCAGGCTCCATGCAGCACCGGTACCGCCCCCGTAGGACCCCCGCTGGCGACAGATTGACCTGCGGTGCGGGCACCACCGCGGCCTCACGCAGGAACGTCAGCAACGGGACCATGCCGCGCGGACCAGCCATCCGGCATTTTCGACGCAGCACATCATCTGGGTCGCCTGCCGTCGAATCGATAGGCGTTGAAGAAAGGGGTGAATTCGCGCCAGCGTCGCGACCGGCCCTGGTGGCTGGCGGTGCGGAAGTGCCGCCCGTGGACTGAGGGGCCGCGTGCGGTTGCCTGCAGGCTTCCTCTCCGCAGGGTCCTCCGATGGCCCCTTAGGGTGAATTCACCGGACCTCGGAGCTGATTGTCAGACCACGCGTGTACGGTGCCGATTGCTAGCCCGTCTGGATTAGCCCCGTAAACCATTTGGTGGGGCATGGAAGGGGAATCTGTCATGCCCTCCGGCGAACACGCCGCTGCACGAAAGATCATTACGGCCGTCCTGCGGGCCGGCGCAGCCTGGCTCAACAGGAATGAGGAGCCGCGCGCATGGCGGGAGATATCTCGCATGCATGGTGTCGTCCTGGCATTTCTGCCGATCGGATCCGGACCGGCGACACCGTCCGACATGATCGACAATTTGTCGTCCCGGCTGCGGGACTGGGTGCCGCTCGACTGGCACCAGTTGCCGACAGCCATGGGCGAGCTCGCCGTTCTCGGCAGGAACGACAACGGCCACGAAGAGCTGACCGAAGATGCGTTTGAGGCGGGGCTGAGTTACCTCGAGGCCTTGTACGGGGACGACGGGCAATTCGATCTCGGCGGAGCATGGCTTCCAGCGTGGGTCCGGCAGACTGCCGAGCAGACCGAGCGGTCGACGTTCCGGCAGATCCGCTCGGGAAACCAGGCCGAATACGAGGCGGCACGGGCCATGCTCAGCGAGGTGCCGTGCGGCACCAAGCAGACTCTGATCGATGAGTACTCCCGGCGTGGTGCGCCACGCATGGACGTGTATGAGCCCCTTTCGCGAGATCGCGTCCATGAGGGGAGGAATGCTTCCTGGTGGTGGCCGTGTCCAGAGTGCCGCTATCCCATGGTGCTGCGTGGCGGTCAGCTCAGGTGCCAGTACCCGCCGCATCAGGGACGTTTCGGTGCCTTGCTCGACAGCGCGCGCGATGACAGGCCGCCGCGTATCACTGGTCTCAGCCCGCGCCTGAAGACGACCGCCGTACCGGCAGAGGGTGTGCTGTGCGTGAACTGGGCGGTCTGGCGCTACATCACGTGCCCGGGTCTGATCGAGGTGGGTCTGATGCAGTGGCTCGAGCGGCAGCCGGGCGTCCGGGTCGCACGCTGGGAGAACATGGATGAATGGGATATCGGTGTCTACCTGCCGGACGGGTGGATCTGCCGGGTCGATGTCAAGGACCACAAGGATCCTCAGAGCATCATCGACCGGCCGCCGACGGGTGAGACCATCGTTGTCCCCAACTACCGTCGTTCACAGGTCAACGCGCTCCAAGCCGGGCTTGATGCTGTGCGCACACCTGATGGCCGGCCGTACACGGTGTTCACCGTCAGCCGTTTCAAGGCCTCGGTGTCCAAGCGCCTGAAGGGGGAAGCCGCATGACGCCCGCAACGCGTCGCAAATACTCGGTGAGCGCGCCGCTCGTCATTCGGGCGGCGGTGTTGCTGGCCGCCCATACATTTCCCAACCGAGCTCCGCAGGAACAGGCTTCCTGGCGGCACATGGTCGACCTCGGCGACGCGCACTTCCTCGTCTCAGGGCAATTGCACCTGTGGGATGCGTGGCCCGACTTGCAGGAAGCGGACCAGGTGCGGATCACCCGCCTGCTCCGCCAGCGCCCGGCGTTCCTCGCGTCGCGTCTGGTGTTCCTCGACGAAGCCGCGACGCTCCTCAAGAACGGCGGGGCAGCCGAGTTCGCCCTGGCCGACACGGAGCACCACGTCCTTGTCCTACCCAGCGCTGACCCCCAAGCGCGGATCGAGGAGGTTCTCGATGCTCTGGAGGACAACGCGGCGCAAGGGTCCCCCTCCCCCGGGCCGGCTAAGCCGGGCTCCTACATTTCCGACCTCCGCATCGACGACCCGCTCAGCGCCTCGGGCCGGGTCGTCGATGTGTTTTACGACCTGGATTATCGGGGCGCCCCCGCAGCGAACACGGTGCAGGCTCTGGCCGCCCCGCCGGTGATGAACGAGGTGGTGATCCCGTTCGCCGCCCTCGAGCACATTGCCCATACCTTGGACACCTTGCGTGGCCAGAGCTACCGGAGCAAGGCAGTCGCGGATATCAGGCAGCATGCCCGCGGGCGGGACGCGGCAGGCGTGGGTGATGCCCTGCACATAACGGCCGGCCCCTTGCGGGTCTTCCATGCCCCTACCGGCATGGGCAAGAACGTCCTCAGCGAACTCATCGCCCTGTGGTGTGCGGACAACGATCGGGTGATTTCGCTGGTCGTCCCGCAGAACGCGCAAGTCCTCGATGCCGTGCACCGCCTGCGGCAGGACCTCGACGATCTGAAGATCACCGCGCAGGTCACCCCGATCATCTCCCCGAATTCGATGCAGGATCTGGCCGAACAGGCGGCGAGTAATCCGCAGGACGACCTGGCCTTCCGCTCCTGGGTGTACCAGGAGATGTCCTACAGCTGTCCCCTCACCGCCCACGCCACCGTGTCCGCGGCGGCTGTGGACTCATGGTCTCCTGGCCGCGAGCCGTGCGACCAGCTCAAAGCAAATGGCCGAGCCGGCAGCAAGGCCTACTCCTGCCCGTGGCGCGGATCCTGCGGAAAGTTCCGGCACCACCGCGCCGCCGCCCAGGCGAACATCCTGGTGACCAACCATGCGAACTTCCTGACCGGGCACATCCACACCCCACTGACCGGGCGCCCCTCCCCCGGTCGCACCATGACCACCGAGCAGCTGATGCTCCACCGCAGCCATTTGGTGATCATCGACGAGGTAGACGCGGTGCAGTCCCAGGCCTTCGACCAGGCCGCCCGGCAGGTGCTCCTCGCCCGGGACGGTGCGTCTCACACGCCGGTCCGCGACCTGGATGCCCAGTTCCGGCAGCACGGTCACCGGCTGGACATGGGCGTCGAGCAGCACCTGCGCCCCCTCATCACCCATCTGATGTGGCTGTCGGAGTCGTACGTCTCCCATCTCGTGGGAGGGGTCATTCACCCCGGCCGCGAACGGCGCAGCATGGTCGTGCCGCGCCGCTGGGATGCCATGATCGCCTCCCGGATCTTCGGCCTCGCACCGGGTGAACGCCCCAGTGCGCAGCAAATGGATGCGGTCAGCCAGCTCTACCAGCGGGAAGGGAAACTGGAGTTCGCGGATACTGTCTCGGGGCTGACGGAACTACGTGCGCTGCTGTCCTCCATTACCGACCTGTCGGGTGGGTTGGACAGACTGAACCACGCCACGTTGAAACTCATCGAGGACGCGTACTCCAAGATCATCGGCGAGACGGACGAGAAGCGTCTGCATCCTTTGGCGCTGTTCTCGGCGCGCCGCGCCTATCTGGAGGAGATGCGCAGCATCCTCCACCGCATCGTGAGCGTCGCCGCCCCGCTGCAGGGAGCCGGGATCTCTGCCACCAACGCCTTGGCTGACGCCTTGTCCTCGCACGTTCCCTGGCGTGCCGCGCCCTACGGGCCGCTGGGGCGGCCGTTGTTCGCGTTCTCCGAGACTTTTGATCCCGCGGACCGCCACCAGACCGCGCTCCACCTCAAGTCCTACGTCGGCGACCCCCACACCCACATCGCTTACCTGGGGGAAGTGACCGCACTGGCCCAAACCGGGACCCGGCGCGCCGTCATCGGCATGTCGGCCACCGCCTATATGCCCTATGCCCCGCGCCACCACATCCTGCAAACTCCCACCTGGTACGTGCCGGACGACGTCAACGGAAGCCTGACCGTGGAGCTGCAACCAGGTCAGGACAACGGGGCGAACGTCGTGGTGTCGGGGACCGACGGGGAGAGCCGTGAGCGCGCTTACGAGGCCATGGGGCGCAGTCTTGGGCGGGATCTTCCCGCGCAGCTCGCTGCCGTTGCCGCTGATGCGGCCACCGCTCACCGGGCGTTCTCGCTGCTGGCCCCGACCTCGTACGATGCCGGTCCGGCGCTCGCCCGGGGAATGATCGCTGCCGGCGTCGCCGCCTTTGAGATCTGCGTGGCCGTGCGGCCGACAGACATGCTGTCCTATGAGCGCAACCCTCCTGGTTGGGTGCCGATCCCCAGCAACCGGCTGGAGCAGTTCCCCTACGCCGTGGGTCACGGCCGGTGCCGCTACCTCATCGCGCCCATGGCCCGTGTGGAGCGCGGTCTGAACATCGTGGACAGCGCCGGGCGTTCTTTGCTGCACGTGGCGTGTTTGGTGAACCGGCCTCTGCCGATGATGGAGGATCCACCGGTCCTGCTGTCCATCGTGAACTCCATCGCCTACCGCCACGCTCAGCCAGGACCTAGACCAGCCGTCGAGCTTGAACGTCTGCGCATCGTGGCAGGGCAGACGTTCGATGACATCCGCAGCGGTCAGGGGTACTTCAAGACGCTGGGCACGGACGTCAAGCTTGCTGTCGTCGCCGAGATCCTGACGCGTCTGATCCAGCTCGGGGGCCGCACCCGCCGAGGCGGAGACTCTGGCCTGCTGCGTCTGCTGGACGCCGCGTTCACCGACACCGCCTCCCATTCCACTTTGCCCGCGCTCCTGGATCAGTTGCGGACGAACTGGCGCGAACGGGGTGAGATGCCGCTGATCGAGGAGATTTACCGCACCACCATGACCGGGGCCCTGCTGGGGCTGGCCGACCGTGGTGCTTCCCGCCCCGACGAACAGGAGTTCCCCCAGTGGTGAGTGACGACAACGACCAGGGCCTGTTCACGCTGTCCTTTCCCATGGACCAGCGGCTGCTGGGCGAGGTGTACATCTATCCGCAGTCGGATCAGTTCCGGTCCCTGTGGAGCCGCCTTCCCAAGCCCCGCGGCAAGGACGCGGTTCAGCCGATCGCTTCTCTGCAGACCGCTGCCCGCGCCGTCACCGGGGAGCGTCTGGTGTTCACCGACCCCAACTGGCCTTCCTTGGAAGGCTCCTGGGCCAAGCGGTCTCTGCTCATCACCCCCGGGCCGCTCGAGGGCAGGGTCGTCCGTAATGTGCTTCGGGAGTGGGAGACCCGCATTCCCGAGCACGAAGGGCGCAGCACGCTGGCCCCCGCACTGGAGCTGGACGAGGCGGCAGGCCCGTACCAGCTCGGGGAGCTGCTGCACCATGACGAGCAGGGACGCATCGTGGGACCGCACTGGGCGTTCCGCGTGGCGGGATGGAAACTGGCGAACATGCTCGCCGGCCAACCCATGCCCGTCGACAAGAATCTGCCTGGACCGCTGCCCTTCGTTCTCGATAGCGAAGGTGACCTTCTCGCCTGGGACTGGCCGCTGACGCACGAGAGAACGTGGACGGACGAGGAGACCGGGCGACGACGGCGCATCGTGGGCTACGCGATGGAACGTATCCACATCGAGGTGGAGCCGGCCCCCGGCGGAAAGAGCCTTGTCGCTCACCTGTCGGCACGTGTCTCCCGTGTCGCCAATCACTGGAAAGGGGTCCGCAACGTCCTCCTACGGCATCCCGTCAACTCCGGTGTGATCCTCAGGGCTCCCATCAGGACGCGGTGGGAGAAGGGTCCGGACGGTGCCATGCAGCCCCGCGCGGTCGAGTACCGCGGTGCGACAGCTCAGATCGTCGAGGCCTGCGGTGTCGGCTGTCTGCCGCAGCCGCCCCTGACCGATCTCGATGAGCTCACCGACGTGCGAGGCGTGCACCGCACCGACCGGCATCCCATCGACAAAGGTGTCGGCGCGATGTTCCTGGCCAGGCTCGAAGAACACGCCGCCAGCGTCTTCCAGCAGGACCCCGTCACGTACGAAGCGACCGGCATCAAGATCAGCAAACCCGGAACGGGCTCCCTTCCCTACGTGCCGGCTGGCAAGATGGTCCCCGCCCTTCGTAACGCTGATCTGGAAGCAGTGCGCGTTGTGGTGCTGTACGAGTCACCGGAGTGGAAACGGCGAGTGCTGGGGCAACTCGCCCGGGACTACGCCCTGCCGGCCCTGGCAGAGGTCGCCAACGAAGAACTTGTTCAGCTTGCGCCCGGATTCGAGCTCATTGCCCTGCGCCTGCCAGAACTCGTCCGCCACGGAGCCCACGACCGGGCCTTGGTCCTCAACAGCCTGCCCTGGTTCAAACCCGCGACTGAAAAGGGTCTGGTGACCGCCCTGTGCGAGACCCGCTACCTCACCGGACAGGAAAAGGAGGACAACGTCACCGATGCCAAACACGCCCTCAAATCCCTCTTCGCCGAGCGCGGTATCCCATCGCAGTTCATCACCATGGACTCCGATCCAGGGGACCCCTACCGGTTGAACATGCGCGACCGGATCGAACGCGCCAAGGCCCGCGAAGCAGAACTGCCTGAACCCGTGGTCGCCTACAAGGACGACAACGCCGTACAGATCGCGCTGGGGAGTCTTCAATCCGACTCGGGCATCATCGACAACCGCCTCGCAGCCACCGCATTCCACCGCAACGCCAAAGACACCGCCCTCGACCGCCCCGCAGTCGCCGTCGGACTCTGGACGCGCTACCACCGCTTCGAGACCATCACCGGGCGACCCAAGCGCCCTGCCGTCCTGGCCATCACCCTCGTCGCCATGCGCATCACTCCCGGAGCAGACGAGTACTGGCCCACCTTGATGTACAGCGACCAGGGCTGGCGGCGCCTGGCCACAGCACGCGCCATGCACCATGCCGGCCCGATCGGCAAGAAGGGTCATCACCTGCGCGACGCCCACGGGGGCCCCGACAACGTCCGCGACTATGTGGACCGCGCTCTCGCCACCCTCGGCAGGCACTATCCGATCATCGTGTTCACCGAGCAACGCAAGGGGATCTGGCCGGGCCTGTCCAACGAGAGACTCGGTGACCCACGGATCCCCGGCCAAAGCCTCATTGACCAAGGCTTGGACCTGGCCGTCGTCCGCGTAGGCAACGGTCAGGGAGTTCCGCAGCCGTCTCGGCGCACCGGTGGAGGAGGTAAGGCTCCAACCAATCCCCAGCAGCCCGCCATGCCGGAGAAGATCCTCTACCGCTCCCCCCACGGTGGCGCCCCTTCTTGGCTGTTCTCCGGCCAATCCCGCCAACACGCAGGAGGCCAACGCACCGGAACACAACACACCCGCCGCACCCTCCCCAGCGGCCAGATCGCCCAGATGAGCGCACCCTTCCACGCGATGACACGCACCGAGTACGTCGTGGCCCATCCCGGCGGGTGGCGTGAAGAACAGCTCGTCGGCCTCGCCGCGCGCATCTCCGAACAAGCAGCCATGTGGGACGGACGTACCAACCTCCCCGCTCCGCTCCACCTAGCCAAGAGCGCGGACGAAAAGCACCCCGCGTTCATGGACCAGGAAGGCCTGACGGACTAGTCGTGTCCACGGGGTCATGCCCAGCACCGTCTGGCCGTGCTCGAAGAAGCCCAACTACACCGTCTGCTGCCCGACCTGCGCCCCAAAGGTGTCAGGTGACGCGGGCGATGCCCCAGGTACTGGCCGCCCAGCACGGGGGATCGAATCCCAGTGCAAGGCGCTCGCCCATCCGAAGAGCATCACGACCTGGCCTGTCAGGGCGCGGTGGACCCGAAGCGGTCCCGCCGGTAGGTGGCCTGTCTGGGTCACACGGTCGGCGGCTCGGTGTCCGGGGCGGAGGCGGTGTGGCCTGTTCGGGTGTCGTTGATGATCTGCTGCTGGTGGACCGCTAGGCCGAGGGCGGCGATACGGGCGAGGTGGAGGGCGGCCCAGCTGGCGGTCAGGACGGCGCCGAGCCGGTCGCGGTCCGGTGCCGTATGGCGGGCGCTCATCAGGCCGCTTCCGGGCTGCTGACAGAGGCGATGGCCCACTCCAGGGCGGTCATGACGTGCTCGGGCTGCAGGCCGGCGTGCGGGTCGGGCTCGACCAGCAGGGTCGCGCGTCCGGCGGCGGTGCGGTCGGCGGCCCACTGGTGGTCGAGCGGGGTGAAGTCGTCGTCGATCCACACGACCGGGGCATCTGCGAGCCACCGCTCGACGTGGTCGCGCTTCCACAGATAGCCGTCGGGGTGGCTGGTGGTGGTCGAGGGGCGGGGCAACTCGATGTGCTCGAAGGCGGGCAGGCCGAGCAGGGGACCGATCAGGCGCGGAGCGTCGACGCGCCAACTGGTGCACCACACCGGCCGCACGAGCCCGGTGTTGATGGCGGCAGCGATCAGCGGGCCGTGCTCCGGGTTGAGCCAGACCCAGACCGGGTCGGAGTAGCCGGTCACCTGGACCTGGTGGCGGCTGTGGGTCGCCGGGGTGGACTTGTCCTCGGCCGGGAACGGGATCAGCACCCCGTCTACGTCCAGCAGGAGGAACGGGATCTGGTGCATCGGTGCCTCCAGGGGTTGGTCAGGGCTTCCGTGCGGTGATCAGGAGGGCGGTGGGCCAGCGGGTGCCGGTCGGCGCGTAGAGGTGGTGGACACCGGTGACCAGCAGCCCGGCCCGGTTCAGCGCGCGGGACCAGGCGGCGGGGTCCATGTCCCAGCGCTCGACGCTGTGGATGGCGCCGTCGGGCAGGGTTACGGTCTCTCGGGTGCGGGGGCTGATGGGGAAACCGCCGGTCCGCTGCGGGTGCGGGAGGGAGAAGGCCAGGACGCCGCGTCGGGCGAGCCTGCGGGAGCACGCGCCCAGGACCCGGGACGGCTCGGTCATGCCGACCGCACCGAACACGGAGACGACCGCGTCCAGGCGCTCGGTGCTCCGGCCGAGGTGGACGGTCGCGCTGGCGTTCAGGAACTGGGCCCCGGTGTGCCCGTAGTGGGCGGCAGCACGGCGGATCTGGCCGGCCGAGCGGTCTACACCGACGACCGTGGCCCCTGCGGCGGCGAGGTGGGCGGTGTTGTGGCCGGCTCCGCAGCCGAGCTCCACGATCCAGCGGCCGGTCAGGTCCTCGCCCAGGATCTCCGCCCCGGGGCCGATGCCCGGCCGCTGGGTCCACTCCATCCTCGGTGGCGGCTCCAGGCGGCCCGCAGGCCGCTGGTCGAGCCGGGCGGCGGCGTGGGCGTCCCAGAGGTCCACCTCAGGGTTCCAGGAGCCGCACGGCCGTCTTCAGGTGGCGGCGGACGACGGTGATGTACGCCTCGTCCTGGGACGGGTCGTTGATCCAGCGCAGCGCTTGCTCCATGAACCACTCGACCGCCCAGACGCGATGCCAGCCCAGTGCCCACGCCTCCGGGGCGAGGCCGCCGCGCTCGGCCAGCGCGCTGGGGTGGCCGCCGGCGGTGACGTACGCCTGGATGAAGCGGCGGAGCCGGACAGGGTCGGCGTCCTCGATGGTGCCGTGCCAGGAGGCGAGGTCGATCAGGCCGGGGCCGTTGAACGCGCGGGCGAAATCGAGCAGGCGCCAGCCGTCCCTACCGATGTGGAGGCTGGTGGGGTGGAACTCGGAGTGCACCCAGCCCCACGGGGCGGTGGTGGCGCCGTCGGCCCGCTTGGCGGCGGCATCCGTAAGGGCGTCCAGCATGCCGACGATGTCGTCGGTGCCCTCCGTCCACCGGCCCTTGTCGCGCAAACGGCGCAGGTGGCCGCGTGCCAGCGCCGGGAGGGCGGTCAGGGCGTCGTCGTCGAGCACGAGCAGCATCGACGCCGGGGCGGCGTCGTGCAGGGCGACGGCGGCCACGATGCCGTCAGCGTCCACCGCGTCCCGGACGGGCTCGCCCAAGTCCTCGATGACCATGCCCAGGACGTCATCGCGCACGATCGCGCCGATGACTGCGGGCACCGGGACGGCGGCCTTGCCGGCCGCGTGCAGAATCCGGTCCTCACTGGTGAACGGCTCGGCGGCGAACTTGTAGATCGCGGTGGTGCCGTCGGGGAAGGCGATGCGCTCCACGCCGGACAGCGACCACACACGTACCGGGTCGCGGCTGGGCTGGGGCAGGCCGACGCTGGAGCAAATGTCGGCCAGGATGTCGGTGATGAGCTGGGTGTCCACGGGCGGGCTCCGTACGACGTGAGGACTGGAGGCGGGGCGGGGGCGGTCCGGGGCGGCGACGCCTGCCGCCCCGGACCGGTGGGTCAACGCATGAATCAGGCGACGGTCACGCGGTGCGACTCGACCCGCTGGATCCACTCGTCCTTCATCCCGGCGAGCTCCACGGCGAAGTTCGCCATCGAGGTGCCGTAGGCGGCGACGACGCCGCCGGACTGGTCGGGGACGGACTGGCAGCCGTGCACCAGCCGCCCGCCCAGCGCGGTGTGGGCCTTGATGCCCTCGATCCGGCGGTGCTCGTTGAACCAGCCGCCGTGGTAGACCTCGTCGAGCATCTGGCCGTCCCGCTCGGAGAGGTCGAAGACGACCCCGGTGGCGGAGGGGAAGAACCAGCACGGGCCGACGTTGGAGATGTGCCCGTCCAGCTCGACCTTGTTCAAGGCCATGAACGTCGCGGCCTCGCGGAGCATCCGCAGGTGATCGGCGGTGAAGTTCGGCAGGCCCAGGGTGGCCAGGTGCTCGTCGCGGAACAGGTAGGAGTACACCTGGTAGGCGATGGCCAGGACCTCGCCGGCGTCGCTGGCGGAGCGGCCGTGGGCCTTCACGAAGTCGAGGGCTAACTGCTCGACGGCCGATTCCTCTGTTTCCTCGGCGTGCAGTAGGCCGGACGTGACGGTCTCCCAGTCGATGACGAGCCAGGAGCTGTTCTCGAAGCGGAAGAAGTACGCTTCCGGGTCGATGGTGATGCGCTTGCCGTCCACGGTGATGCCGGGCAGGCGGTTCCAACGCTGGTCGAACGCCTCGGGCAGCTCGACCGTGATCGTCGTTGTTGCGACGGTGGTGGTCACCTGGGTCTCCGTTCCGGATGAGGCACCCTATGGGTGCCTACGGCTGGGCCGGCCGCCCCGGATCGGGGGAACCCTGTCGCACCCGGGGCGGCCTGAAGACCACAGTGCCGCCCCGGCGTCCGTCACATCCGCAGCCGGGGTGCGGACCCGCAACCCGGCTGCGGGCCGGACTAGACCTGTTGCGCGCGCCCAGCAGGGGAGGGTGCCCTGCTGCCTTCTATGGCTGTTACTCGCTTTGCGGTGTGACGTGCTCGTCCCACTTGTGCAGCATCACTCCGAGCGGATGCTGCTGGGCGTAGTCAATGAGCCGGAGCGGCGGCATCCAGGCTGTGACGAAGTGCTGGTTGAGGTGAAGCGTAAGCGGCAGCAGGACATTCTCGTCATGCCACGGCTCCATCGCGAGGATGCTTGAACCCGGCTCGGGCGTCGGATTGATGAGCCCGGTTGCCGGATCGGTCCAGACGTAGAAGCCCTTGCCGAGAATCCAGATGCTGTCGGGCCAGTCCTCTGGCTCGTTGTTCGCACACCAGTCGGCGAAGTGGCCTCCGAGGACGGTGAGGTCGATGCTGTCGAACGCGAAGATCATGCCCACTGTCGGCACGTACGGGTAGGTCTTCCCGTAGGCCGTGCGGGTCCGCTGCGGTTGAGCAGGGTAGTACGCGGTCTTCGAGAGTTTCTTGGCCCTTTTGACCTTCTCGCAGGCGTCGATTAACTTCTCTTTGTCCAGCTTGGTCTTCACCTCAGCGACGCCGTAGACGCACTCGTTGACGACGATCCGATACCCCTGCAGGTCGGTGAGAGCTGGCGTGCTGCGGTCGACGATCGCGATATCGCACTGCGCTGACACGTCACCGGTCACGGTGACGATCTCGGCGTTATGGAGGACGTCGACATGCCCAGGCAACCGGTTGGCGAGGAACTCGCGGAAGAGGACCTCGCGGGTCGTCCCGGCTTCACCACGGTGCCTGAAGAGCTGTGACTGCTCGTAGTCGCTCCGCATTCTCTGTGCCACGGACGTCAGAGCACTGGCGAGCTTGTTCTCGTTCATGTCGATGACGCTAGGTCAGGTGCACATCGAGGAGGGCTTCGAGTTGCCGGATCGTGTCCGCCGGGTCCGTCGCGAGGATCGTGGTGATGCCGAGTTCTTCGGCAGGCGGAAGGTTGCGGGCGGTGTCGTCGACGAACACGCATGCCTCGCCCGGAAGATCCATGAGATCGAGCATAACCGCGTAGATCTCGGGGTCGGGCTTGCGCATCTTGTAGTTCTCAGAGATCAGCACGGTGTCGTAGAGCCCGTCGAAGTCGTATCCGGCGTAGACGTCGTGCGGTTCGGTGCCCAGGCTGTTGGAGAAGATCCCAACCTTGATCCCGGTGGCGCGGGCGGCCTGGGCAGCGGCGATCACCGACGGCTCCGGGTGCAGGTCCTGAAGGACCCGGCCGAGCAGGTTGGTGCCGTCAATGCCGAGCAGGGCGGCCGTGCGTTCGTTCCACTCAACCTGGGTGATTGTCCCACGCTCCAGGTCCGCGTAGAGGGCGGCGCCTTCGGGGTGCTTGGCGATGACGGACAGGAAGGTCCCCTCGGGCAGGCCCGCCCGGCGGTCGAAGCCGACAGCGCAGGCGGGCACGCTCGTGGTCAACACTCCGCCGAAGTCGAGGATCAGGCCCGTGCGGCGGCTCATGCGGCACTCCCGATGGTCTTGAGCAGAGCTCGGGTGTCAATCAGGTGCTCGCCCAGGCTCCGCGTCCCCGCAGTCTTGCGGCTCCGCAGGCCGCGGTGCAGTTCGGTGACGCGGCGAAAAGTCTCGCCGTGTTGAACCTGGGCGACCAGTTCGAGGGCGGCGTGGCCGTCCTCGCAGGCGGCCTCGACGTGGTTGGCCCCCGCGTGTGCCTCCGCGCGGGAGACGTACGCGGTGCACCGGTGCCGCAGCATCTCGGGCGATAGCTGTTCGATTGCTTTGTCCAAGGACGGCAGGGCTTCGGCATGCCGGCCGAGCCGGACCAGGTCGCTTCCCTCGTAGGCATCGGCCTTGGACAGGTCGAACCAGGCGATGCCGCCCCAACGATCGTCGTCCATCGGGCCGGACAGCAGGGTGCGGGACTCCTCCAAGGAGGAACGGAAGCCGTGATCGTCGCCGGTGGTGGAGTACATCTCGGAGGCGACCGCATTCGTCCACGCGCGCATCCGCTTCGAGGCCCCGCGCTCGGCGGTGTCCACAGCGGCGAGCGCGTAGTCCAGGCCGCCGTCGGGGTCGCCGCCGTAGGACGTGCGGAAGGCCCGCCCGCCCAGGATCAGCGCGGCCAGCTCCGGACTGCCGATCTCCTTCGCGATCTGGTAGCCGAGGTCCATGTAGGCGTCGGCCTGTTCCTGGTCGCCCAGGTCGAGCGAGAGCAGGACGGCGGCGAGTGCCGCCATCTCCGCCATGTGCGTCAGAAGCGAGCTCCGCAGGTGGACGGGCTGGTCCTTCGGCCGCAGCGAGGTGACCAACTGGAGCTGGTCATGGGCCACCGGGACCAGGCTGGAGGCCGGGAACGACTTGTAGGACCGGCGGTAACTGGCACCGATCGACCGCAGCTCGTCCACAGTGGCTTGATCCACGCTGCCACCCGAAGGCCAGCTGACCTGGGCTCGGGCGTCGGGTGACAGACCCTTGATGGCGGCGGTCAGACCGGCCAGCGAGCCGAGGGTGAAGGAACGTCGAAGCACAGTCTCTGAGCTTTCCGCATCGGACGACATCATGTGTGGTGAACACGGGGAAGGCGCGTGTGATCTGGGTGACGGAGTTACCAACGGAACCGTGGCGTATCGCACGTCGAACGCCAGGATGTGATCAACAGTCAACCCCAGCGACCCGGCCATTCGCTCCGCCATGCTCAGGCTGTCCAGCGCGCTGACACCGCGCTCCACCTGGCCCACCCACGATTCGGACCTTCCCACCGCAGCCCCGAGTTCGTGCTGAAGTAAGCCCTTGCGCCTCCTGCCTTTCTCGATGCGTTTGCCGATGATCTTGTCGATCTCCGCCACTGGACACCTCGAAGTCCGTGATCGCACAACTACAGACGGCAACCGTACCCGCCAAAGCCTCGCTCCGGCAGCGCAGCGCAGGACCCGAACTGCGCGGCCCGTCAGCTCCAGCCCACTCCCGGGCTCCGCTGGGAACACCGCCGGAAGGCCGCAGGCGCCGACGGGCAGCGTGTCCGCCGCCTTACCAGCCGCTACAGACACTCACGCGGTACGGGAAACGCGTCGGAACACTCAACAGCGATGGCTCTACTTCAGGCCGCGGCAGACAGAAATCGTCGGTTGGTCATTCGCAGCTTCCCGGATATGCGGTGAGCTGGTTCAGGTGTGTCTCGAGCTCATCCAGGCTGAAACTGATGTGGGTGTGCTCAGTTCCTCTGGGCACGATGCTGATGGTCTGGTTCAAGAACTCCTCTACACGTGCTCGGGAAAAAGATACCAATGCTGTTCCTTCAGGCGACCTAAGTTCGATGAAAGTCTGAGGTTCGCCGTCGCAGCCGCCCGCGCTGGTCCGGATCGTCACATCGCCGTTGCCTGACCTCCCGAACAGACCGTCTGCCAACAGATCCCGGCCGAAGGTCCAGGTGACGTGTCCCTGCTGCGACTTGAACACCGCCTCCACTGCGTAAGGATCTGCTGCCCGATACAGCAGGCGTGTGGGCAGCGGCAGGGTGCTGCTGCTGTCGTCTGATCCCCGGTAGAGCCGTCCGACAATCTCAGTTTGGATGGCATGCCGAGAAAGGACATCCTTTCGTCCGCTTGCCTCGTCCCGCAGATTCGCGACATTTGCACTGTCCGCCTCGGCCGTTTTTTCCGGGATTTTCCAACCGCTGTCGGGCCTCCAGAGAAGCGTCTGCGGCTTTCGTGGCACGCCCAGGCAGCGCAGTTCTAGAGCTGGCACCCACGAACGCTCCACGGCGGCAGGTGCGAATAGTCCCTTCACCTGTTGGTACCCGTCTGTCGACACCCGCCACCCCTCCTCGGCGAGCGCGGCTCCGAGCGCCCGCCGATGCAAGAGTTCATCAAGTTCTTCACACCTGAGGACAGCTTCCAGGAGGTCGCACGTGGCAGGAAGGTGAGCGAACTGCAATCGCCAACCCTCCAATGTCTGCGGTGTCTCTGGCTTGCCGTGGGCTGCGATGTCAGAGAGCAGGTGGATATGCGAACTCCACCCCCGCTGTCGGTCATCGCGGCGTGTCAGATCGACCCAGGAGGCGGTCCGGTCGGATACCGAGGAGGGCGCCCGCTGCGGAGCTGGGTTCCTTCGCATGGTCGGCCACTGCGTTCGCTTCGCGTGCGCATCAGCGATCACGGCAAGCCGAGCGGTCAAGGTGTCTTCATGGAACTCTTCCTGGAGGCGCCTCCCGAGCGCGTCCAAGATGCCCGACTCTTTGGTCTCAACACGCCCTGCCGCGCCTTGCTTCACCGCGGTCCGCCTCTGACGTTCGGTCACACCCCCAGGACGTTGAGAGAAGCACCGGTGTGCCTTGAGCCTGCAGTCTCGATACTCCATGAGTTCGGGCAGTCCAAAACTGAAAGCTTCGGCGGAACGCAGCAGGCTGCAGGTTTGGTTGCGGGAATCGACGAGAGTCGCTTCCCGCGTTAGCCATGCGCCGGCCACACCTTCGAAGAACGCAACCGTGTAGTCCTGCAGGTTGGGGAGCCGGTGCTGGTTGTTCTCTCCGTTCCGCTCAGTACGCACCCAGTCATCCAGCGCTGCCCAGCGATCGGGTACGACGATGATGGCTTCTTGACGCAGCAGCGGGCAAAGACCCGCTTCGGCAGCAGCCTGGAAGAACTCGGCAAGGCAGACGCGGAGGCTGCTCTTGCCCGATCCGGTAAAGCCCCTCGTGTAGCCAAGAGCTGGTTCCTGCCGCGATTCAACAGGCCGTGTTGTCAGGAGGGGACGGTGGGTGTCGGTGCTCTCGGCGGGGGTTGCGTGCTGGTCGCTGCCGGTTTGTGGGCAACGGGCAGCCTCGGCGAAACGCCGCCGTGCGTCCGGGGTCGCCGAACCGAGCGCGGCCATCACCCGCGGCGCCCCCAGGCTGGAGGCTTCCAGGAGGGTGTCGAAGTCGTCGTCGTCCGCCGGCGCCGTGACGTTGTCCATGGCCCCTTCACTCCCAGCGCTCATCGCGCTCCTCCCTCTCCCAGCTCAAGCTGGCGAACCTGCTTGGTGAGACGCTCCCGCAGTCGGCCGAGGCGGCGCTCCAGCGCTTTTTCCGTCAGCCCGACGCGCTGTGCGGCCTCGGCCTGTGTGTATCCCAGAGCCCGCCATCCCAGTCCCTCGCGAACCTGCGGGTCCTTCACGAGCGGCAGGAGGCGGCTGACGTAGTCGTGGGTCACTGCGACGTGGATCGGATCGGTGGCCCGTTGGTCAGGGACCAGCGCAAAGGGATCGGCGGGGCCGTCGCTGCTTGCGTAGTCCAGCTGAGCCTGCTCCTGCTGGTCGTTGTCGAACCAGCGAATATAAATCCGGGGGAAGGCTCGGATGACCGCGCCGATGAAGTAAGTGTCCAAGTTTGCGCCGCCCTTGGGGCTCCAGCGTCCCTGAACGAGGCCGTAGGTGCGGAAGACATGCAGGCCGCCGAGGACGCTGTCGACGACCACGCCGTCCCGGTCTTCGCGGGTCCACGCGACGCTGATCTTGTCGGTGGGCACAGGGCGCCCGACCTCGCGGGCCCTGACGAAGACTTCGCCGCTCGCGGTCCATTTGGTCATGGTGTGGTAGCCGTACTCCGACAGGCGGTGCACGACCTTCTGGTAGTTCTCGCCCTCGAACCCGTCTGCGCGCAGCTTCTCGACGATCTTGCCGTCCAGCTGCCGGCGCCGGGCGCGCGTCTGCTCATCTGCTTCTGCGCCCAGGTTGCGGTCGAGGAGCGCCAGGTCGTGCGGGACCAGCTCGACGTCCTCCGGTGTGAGAGGACACAAAGGGGGACAGGCGATGTTGTCGCCGCCCTCGAGCGCTTCCGGCACATTCGCTCCCAAGCATCCGCAGCAGGTCTGGGCGGCCCCATGTGGACGCCTCGCATACGTCTTAGACGCCGCGGACGATTCTCCCCCCGGGTTGAGCCGAGAAATTTTTGGTTTCCGAAAGTGATCCACGTCACAGGGGAGAGTGTGGCGCTGTCCGCCTATACCTCTTGCATCACATGCGTCCGACACGACGGACGCATCGCCCTATCCCAGGAGTTGACGGTGTCCCAGCCCAACCCGGAGCCTTCGCTGCTCAGTCAGCGCGCCGCGGTGGTCTTCCTGCTCGGCGTCCTGGCCGCTGTCGCCGCGGCGGTCCTGACCGTCCTCGCCGGCGGCGCCCTGGCCGACGGGCTTCTCGCCGGGGGCGGCGCGTTCGTCGCCGGCGTGCTGTTCTTCCACACGATCATCGCCTGACGGCAACGCGCGAAGGCTTCCCCGGTCCCGCACCCCTTGGTTGCGGGACCAAGAAGCCTCCCCGGCGGTTCTGCTCCCAGCCCGTTTCACGATGATCACCACGATGTGCGCGGTGTCCTGCCCTGACCGTGCTCCCCCGGCATTGCCCAGCTCCGCTCACGCTCAGGCCGCTGTGTCCGAGATTCTTTCGGTCGGCATTGGACAGTACCGGTCCGGATTTTGACCGTTCCGCCTGGCGAATTCGATCGCCCAGGAACGTGAGTTGCCCCGCCGCCCTTTTCCGGCTGAACCGCGCTTCCGGCTTCAGCCCGAGCATGATCACCAACTGGTTACGGGCCGGGCTACCCGCGCTCGCTCTCTCCGCTCTGCCTCTCCTCGCCACCAGCACCACGGCCACCGCCGCTACCCCGGCCGTGGAGGATTCCCCGGCTTCGGGTTCCCCGGCTACGCCGGGTGCCGTGGTGAGGCGGCTGGTCCGATCGCCCGATCCGCTCTGACCGCTGCTGAGCAGGGCTGATGGTGAGGTATCGGAGCCGGTGCCGTGCCTCGTTCCGTCCAGCCGGAGTCCGCAGTGGTTTGACCTCATGCGGTAGGTATCCCGCAGATGGGCGTTGCGGTCGCATTTCGCAGAAAAGAACACCAAGTGGGGGGTGCTTGTCCGAGTGGTGCGCTAAAAATCAATACGGGACAGAAAGCTCGGGGGTGCGTCATGGCATCGATCGCTCGGTGTGGGATCAGTCGTCGTCGCTCGACCATGAGCGTGGGCCGATTGTGGAGCCGCCGGTGAGAGGGCTGCCGGGCGCGGGTGCGCCGTTGTTCTTCCATGAGCTGACGTTGGGCTGCGCTGCACTGCCCGGCGAGGTGAAGGAGGAACTGGTCTGCTTTTTGGAGGACGTGGCGCACGTGCGCCGTGGGCCGTTGCACCTGTGCACTGCCTTCAACGCCGTGTACTTCGGGTATGACCTTGATGCCGGCGCCTACAGCACGGACATCCTTGACCCCGAGGCGTTTACCCTCTTGGGCTCCGGTGTCCGGGATCCGCTACCACCGGTGGGTTCCTTTGTGCGAATAGAACGTGGTGCGCACTCCTTGTGGGGGGAAGTCTGTGCGTCGTTCGGTGCCTCGTTGGAGGTCGACGAAGACGGATGGGCTCCGGGCTCCGTGTCGGGGGCGCCGTTCACGGCCGAGTCGCAGGCCCCGCTCGCGCGTGCGGTGATCGACTGGGAGGCACTGGGCGCGTTGACGGCCGTTGAGCACAAGGAGCTCGCCCGCATTCGCCGGTCCTCTGCGGGTGTGGTGGACCAGCGGGGCCATGTGGTGGGGACCGCCGACACGAGCGGTCTGGTGTCGGGGCGGGATCATAGCGGGCTGTATCGACAGTTCCTCTTGGGGCCGGCCCGGGGACTGCTGGCGGCGGGAGCCCTGGGACCCCTGCTGCAGGACCCTGCAGACACGGTGGCGGCAGAGCGTGCTCTGCAGGGGTGCTTCAGCACGTTGCAGGAGCTACTGCGCCAGGCTCCAGGGTTGGCCCTGTGGGACCTGTACGCGCAGCCGGTGGACCGGCATCGGCAGTTCGCGTCCGGTCCGGTGGCCGAGGAGATGGTGGATCGGTTCACCCGTCCAGCCTCGGACGGTTCTGCGCGCTACAGCGCGGTCTGGCCGGTGCTGGCCGGGTGGGAACGCGAGGTGGGTGATGAGCACGCGCTGGAGCTCACCGCGGCGGCCTCCGCGATGGTGGATGCCAATCTGGTGCTGGCCACGCAGGCCACCGGGGGCCGCCTGCGCCGCAAGGTGGACCTGCGGATCGATGACAGCTGGCAGCAGGGCGGCATCTGGCGGGCGCAAGCCCTTCCGGTCGACGTGGTGTTGGCGGACTGCGACCCATTGATCCCGGCCGGCCTGGGGCATCAGGAGCATCTTCGGCCGGAGGCCGGCGCGCGCACGGGCAGCCCCAGCAGTAGGCAGAACGCCTCGGTGGTGCACGTGGAGCATCTGGACGCAGCGCTGCTGGTGGTGTCGGTGGCGCTGTCGGGGGCGGACCTGTCGGCCGGGCGGCTGCCGTTGTCAGGTCCGGTGCTGGCCCTGTTGGGCGAGGGGGCGTTGACGTTGCAGGTGCATCACAGCGGTCAGCTGGTGGACCGTGATGTGGCCCGGCAGCGGACGCAGCGTGAACCGGGTGGGCTGGTACCGGTGCGGTGGCCGGATTCCTTCTATCCCGGCATCAAGATCACTGTGGCTGCTGCTCGTTCCGGTCGGCAGTTGATAGCCACCACAGCGCTCCTACCGGATCCCGTGCGGGTCGGGGACGCAGTGTTGGACTGGGATTTCGACCCGGTACTGCTGGCCGAGGCGTGGGGCTTGCCGGCTCTTGCCCTCCCGGTGGGCCTCGTAGCGCTGCCGCAGCGGCCGGTCAGTGGGGGGTATCGGCCGCCGGTGACGGCGCTGGAAGTATTGATCGTGGCGGCGTTGGTGCGCGACGGCAGGATCGGTCCGGCCCGTTCCCGGTCGTTGGACGGCCAGCAGCTAGGTGCGGCGATGTTCGGCCCGGATGTGGTCACGCCGCCCTTACTGTGGACGGTGATCCATACCTGTGAGGACATGGCAGCGGTCGGGATCCTCACCCGCACGGTGGTCGCTCACGGTGGGATGCTGCCGGAGGTGTTCACCTGGTGGCCCGATACCGAGGAGGCTCGGGAGGCACAGCGGGCCGCCGAGGGCGCCGATACCGCCGCACGGCAGATTCGGCACTGGCGGCGTCCCTGGGAGCGCCGGTTGCCTGACGGGCACCACGCCACCGCCGCTGCACGGGCTCGTTACGCCCAGTGGCGCCTCGAGGTCGACGGCCCGGACGCCGACACCGAACTGTCTGAGGGGCACACGTTTGTACGCGGCCATCGACGGGGCCACGGGCAGGCCCCCGCCTGGCACCAGCACCTGCACCGCTGAACCATGGAAAGGAATCCTGTGGCACGCCGCACTCCGCGCACCTTGCACCAGACTCTTGCTGAGCCGCATCGCACCCAATACCTGGCCCTGGAACAGGCCGTCGCAGGACTGTCGGACCCGGTCGGGGATGTGCTGGCTTTGGTCACCGAGGAGCAGCTCGCCTCGATGCTGGAGCGGCTCAGCCGCAAGAACCGCACGGCGGTTCTGCAGGAGCTGCGTACTCCGGCCGTAGGGCAACCGAGCACCCACGCGGTGCGGCAGGCGCTGGCAGCGCTGCGGCGCAGTGAGGGGGCTCAGCAGACCTACGCCATCGGGACGCTCACCCAGCCCACGCTCGACGGTATGCAAGATGGGCTGTCGACCTGGTTGGAGCAGGGTGCGGACCGTGAGCTGGCCGGTTTGGAGGAGCTGGCGCCGGACCGGACCGTGCTGCTGCTCACCGGTCTGGTGCAGTGGCGGGTTACGCATCTGGCAGTCCCGTTGCTGCACTTGGTGCTGCGCGACCATCCCCTGTCGTCGTGGCCTGCCGAGAGCGCCGACGCCGTGGTGCGGGCCTGCCAGGCCTTCGAGGAAACCTATCGCAACCGGCCGGCCGGCAGCCTGCCGGTCGAATTGGCGTCTGAACCTGCGGATCAGCCGGGCTCTGGTGAGGCGCCTGCGGTACCGGATAGTCCCTTCAACGCTATCGATCTGAGCAGCGCGGCAGCCTGTGCAGCTCAGGCCGAGCGGTTGCGTGGTGCCTTTGTGTCGGGCACCGAGGTGGTAGCCGAGGCCGCGCTCTTGCTGGCGGCCGGCCGAGTGGTGCCCGCTGAGCTGCTGCGCCCTGCCGAGCGGGTACGGCAGGTGGTCGATGAAGTGCACATGGCCGTAGTGCGGGCAGGGCACGCACTCGGCCCGCTTCCGGGGCCGGATCTGCCGGGCCTGCTGGAGGCACTGGAGGCGCTGGGTGCTGCGGCCGACCAGGACCACGCGTTGCGGAAGGCCTTGCGGGACGTGGCGGAAACACGCGGTCCGGAGGGACACCCGGCGGTCGCGCAGTTGCATGCCGCTGTGGACGCGTTGCTGGCCGTCGATGGTTGGGCCCCGCAGCAGGTTCAGGAAGCCGGTCATCTGGCAGCAGTCGCGGAGTTGGCGCACGCGGTGGAGTCGGATGATGACGACGGCGCCGATGCTCTGACGGAGCGCCTGCGCCAGAGTCTGCCCCCGGCTATCACGCCGGTGCTGACCTTGATTCTTCGCGGCAAGGCTGTTCTTGGGCCCCTTCCCTCCGGTAACGGTCAGGCGAACGGTTCAGGAGTCGGGCAGACGCAAGACCCGGCACCGCGTGTGCCGACCAGCCTCGAACTCCCGCCCCTGCAAAAATCAGGTGCCCCTCTGGTCAGCGATGCCGAGCGGCTGCCTGAGGCTGACGCAGCGCTGATCCCGCTCCCCCGGCAGATCGACGTCGTGCAACAAACCCCGGTCGGCGATTCTTCCCCCGCCGCCCGGTCCTCGGCATTGCCCTCGGCCGGCGTTGTGGCTGTCGATGACCAGCTCATCGCGGTGCGGCCCGTTACCGCCCCCACCGCAGTGGCACCGACCGCGCGGAAACCAGATGATGCGCCTGCAGACCCGCCTGCTCCCACCGCTTCCCCCGTTCTTGCCGATCTGACGGGACGGGGACAGCTGGCCCTGGCCCACCACGCGGCTCGCGCCCTCGGCCATCACGACACCGCCTCGGCGCTGCGCGCCCTGGCCTTGGCAGAGGCCATGCGGTCGGACACCGGTGCCTGTGCCCACGAGTTGCGTGCGGCGGTGACCGATCAACTGCAGCAGGGTGTGCCGGGGACCTTGGCCGATCAGCTGATCATGCTGGCCGCCGCTGTACGGTCCGGGCTGCTCGCCGGGGATCCCGACAGTGGCGAGTTCGCCTTGAAGATCGCCGCGCAGTGGCACGACCTGCCCGCAACGGATGCGGTGGCTACTGCGATCGGTCACGCGTCCGCCCGGGGTCAGCTGTCTGGACGCACCACCCTCAATGTCCTGGCCGCCCGGCCCGACACCGGCGATGACCTCGCCGTAGTCTGCGACACCGCCCGCGCCGAGCTGCGCGGTGGCCCCAACCTCAACAACCTGCGAGCCAAGCAGTTCGCCGATCGGTGGTGGGCGCCCGACGGCCGGATCGGGACTTTGCTCCACGCGGTGGCCGATGACCGGCGGGAGCTGGCAGCCGCCACCCGGCAGCACCTGCGGGAGCTGGGCGCGCCCGGGTCCCTGTCCGTGTTCTTGGACCGTGATGACAAAGCGGTCCGCGGCACGTCCCGCAAACTCCAGAATGCTGCCCGCTCACGGATCCTGCAGCACGCGGCCAACTCCCTCGACATTGTCCAGCAGTGGCTGGTTCTTATCGCCCAGGCCCAGCCCCGTGCGACCGATCCGCTGTCGTTCTTGTACGAGGCAGTGCAACCGCATCGTCAACGCATGATCGACGAGCTGACCGCCTTGACCGAGGTCGACCCGAAGTCTCTGACCGCGGCGGCCGCGCGCGCTTGCTTGGCGAGCTTGGAGACAACGGTGCGGCTGTTGGCCGGTGGAACACTCCCCGGCACCGAACCTGAGCCGTCCGCTGTCCTGAACAGTGACCTGCTGCGCGCCCCCGACCTGGACCTCAACGCCCAACTGACCCCGTCCCGTGCCCCGACCCTGGACGATGTCGCAGCTGCCGACCGCTCTGACTGGGCCCAGGCGGTACGCACGAGTATCGACCGGGAGAACTACGCCATCGCCCGGATCGCCCTGGACGCCTTGGAACAGACGGACACCGCTTCCCCGGCGCTGACGGACGAACTGCGTGCCACGCTGCATACCCGGCGCGCCCATAGCGGCAGCGCAATCAGAACCCTGCACGGCGAACTGGCCCGGGATATCGACACCGCTATCCGGATGGGCCGGGTGCCCGAACCCGGACGCGCTCGGATCAGCGCCCGGATGGAAGCCGCCCACAGCGCGCTGGCCGGTGACGCCCTCGGCGCTGTCCGCCGCGAATGTGAGGCCATTCGCGAGGAGCTCACCGACCTGGGCGCCGAGGCCGCCCGGTTCTTGCAGGAGCGGGCCACCGTCGAGCTCAACGAGGCGGACGCGCCCACACAACTGACGGACGAAGTACGGCAGCTGATCGTCGAGGGGGACCTCGCGACGGCCGAGGAGTACTTGCTGGCGGCCCGCGAGGGGAACACCCCACCGCGTGCACAGCACACCGCGCTGGCCGACTTCAACGCCTACTTCCCCGCGGTCCCCCAAGCCCTGCCCGAAGGCATCACACCCGCAGTGATCGCCGCCGCTGAGAACGGCAGCCGCCTGGGTCCTTTGGACTTCGGGCCCCTGTCCCCCGGTGACCGCCGGATCGCTGTGGATGCGCTGTCCGCCTGGCACCACGCCGCTACCCGGTGGGCCCAGGTCCGCACCAACAAGTACGTGCTGCGCCCGGCCCTGCGCCTGGCTGGTATCGAGTATGTATGGGAGGCCGATCCCGGCCTGCCAGTCGCCTCGAACCTGCGCCGATGGGTCGATCTGCGCGAGGTGACACTGATCGGCAAGGTGCGCCTGCCGGCCTTTGGTACGCAGGCAGACGGCCGGCTGCGGCTGCTGATGACGTCCGAGGTCACCGATGCCGCCAAGCTCCTGGCCTGGGTCCAACAAGACCTCAGTTCCATCCCGGTCGTCATCGCGTTCACCGGCACCCTGTCTCCCGCCCAACGCCGAGCCCTGGCCGCCGCGTGCGCCGAGCGACCCGCCAAGCCCGTCCTGGTGCTGGACGCTGCCGCCCTGGCCTACCTCGCCTCTCGCGGCAGCGGCCAGTTCACCTTGACCGAACGCATCCTGGCCCCGTTCAGCGCCATCAACCCTTACACCCCCGATGCCAACGAAGCCGTGCCGGAAGAGATGTTTTACGGTCGCGGCGAGGAACTGTCCGCCGTCACCGACCAGCACGGAGTCAGCCTCCTGTACGGCGGGCGCAGGCTGGGAAAGTCGGCGCTCCTGCGAGCCGCCGGTCGCCGCCACGCCCTCACCGAAGGTCATATCGCCCTGTACCTGCCGCTGCCCAGCAGTCTGGCCTCGGGCACAGAGGAGATCTGGGACATGATCTTCACCGAGATGGGCCGGGCCGGGATCGGCCTGGCTCCCGGCAAACACGCCACCACCGCCTATCGGCGTGTCCGGGACGCTATCGCTGCCTGGCTCGATCAAGACCGGACCCGGCGGCTGCTGCTCCTACTCGACGAATGCGACTCCTTCTTCGACGCCGAAGCCGACGCCGGCTTCCCCCAGACCACCCGCCTACGAAACTTGATGAGCAGCACCGAACGCCGCTTCAAGCCGGTCTTCGCCGGTCTGCACCAGGTCCAGCGCTTCGCCGGCCTACCCAACCAGCCACTCGCTGAGGCACATTTCGGCAGGGCCCAGGGCATCGGGCCCCTCTCCCCCGGCCCCGCCTACCGCCTCCTGCAGGAACCCGCCGAAGTCCTGGGGATCAACTTCGCGCACGACAGCCTCATCCACCGCCTGTTGGCCTACTGCAACTACCACCCCAAACTCCTGCAGGTCGCCGGTGAGGCCCTGGTCACCGAAGCACTGGCCAGCCGCACACCTGACGGACCGCCCTGGACCATCGACAACGACATCCTCGAACGCGTCATCGGCTCCCCAGACCTGCGACGTCGCATCCGCGACACCGTGCGCCTCAACCTCAACCTCGACCCCCGCTACAAGGTCATTGCCCTGCTCATCGCGCACAACGCCCACACCCACGGCGTCGAACACAACATCAGCACCCGCACCCTGCGCCAGCAGTGCGCCGACTGGTGGCCCGAGAGCTTCACCCACCACACGGCCGACGAATTCCGGGTCCTGTTGGAAGAGATGGTGGGTCTGGGGATCCTGGCCACCGAACGCGACGGCTGGCGCCTACGCTCCTCCAACGTCCTGCGGCTCCTCGGCACCCCCGACGCCATCGAGGAAGAACTCCATGCCCACGACCCCAACGACATCCCCACCCGCCTGTCCATCAGCCAGGCCCGGCGCCCCCTTCCCGGCGCCCGCATCAGCCCCCTGACGGAACAGCAGATCGCAGGGCTGGTGCGCCGCGACAACGCGCTGCGCATCGTGCTGGGTACCGACGCCACCTGCCTCGACGACGTCATCACCGCGCTGGCCGACCAGCAGCAACGCACCCCCAGCGACCTGGCACCCCTGATCAAACCGACCAACCCCAACAGCTACCGCCAGGCCCTGAGCGCAGGTAAGGCCCGCGGCCCCCACCGACTGATCATCAGTGACATGCGAGCCTTCAAGCCCGACGCCGTCGATACCGCTCTGCGGGACGCCATCACCCGCCAACCGGCCTCTGGTGTCACCCGCTGCGTCATCGCCCTCATCAACGCCGGGAACCGCGAGCATCTGGAGGTCCTGTCCCGTCACGCGGAAGAGGACATCCTCGTGCCCCTGCAACGCGCCACCGCCGACGGAATCCGCAGCTGGGTTGCCCCCAACGAGGTCCTGACCGCCTTCAACGCCCCCGAAAACCGACGCCGCCTCTTCACCACAACTGGCGGCTGGCCGATTCTGCTCAATCAAGCCGCAGACCTGGCCGCCACGAAGCACAGCGCCCCCGACATCTGCCGCACCCTGCACGACACCCTCGCCACACCCGCCGGAGCTGGACAGCTCCTGGAAGCAGCCGCTCTGACCGATCCGGCGCTGCAGGGCATCCTGCACGACCTGTCCGAGCTCGACGAGCCCCTGTCCGAAGGCGACCTCGTCGACCTCCTCACCGCCGAACATCCCGACGCCGCCGGCGCTCTGACCACTCTGCGCCACTTGGCGGCTCTGACCGAATCACCCGGCACCGCCGACTCTGCTCTGGAAAAGACCATCGCCGCCGCCTGGCGTGCGCACGGTCCCGGCTGACGATCACCCCGGTGCTGCACCGTCACGTGGGCACCGGGACGGACTGGCCTGCCTCGGCCCTGCGCGTCCGGGTCCGGGACCCCGGACGGGGTGCTGCCGCAGGCGCGGCCCCGCCCGCAGATCGGTACGAGGCGTGCGGAAATGCGGGTGGCTCCCGCACGCGCCGGTGACAGACGGCCGAGGCACCCCTCCGATGCGTGTCTGGAGTGGCGGCCCCGCCCATGGGGCAGCCTGCCTGTCAGCGCGGCCCGGGTGCGGGATTTCCGTCGGGGTGCTGGTGGATCCAGGACAGGCCGCCGAGGTCGAGGCGGTCGCGGGTCCGGGTGACGGCGACGTAGGCCAGGCGCGCCTCCGCGTCATCGATGGGTCCGGGCAACGGGTGGCCGTTGCTGTCTTGGAGGTCGGTGTCCTTGGGCGGGGTGAAGTCGTCGGCGATCCGAACGGTGGCCCATTCCCGCCCCTTGGCCTTGTGCGCTGTGGAGACGGTGATCCGAGCGTGGTTTTCGTCAGTGAGTTGGTCTACTGCAGCCAGGACGGCGCCGGTGCCGTGTTGGTCGATGAGCTCCACGAAGGGTTTCAGGTCGCGGCCGGCGGGGTCGTGGTCGGCGTACTCCTGCAGTTCGCCCCAGGTGGGAAAGAGCACCAGTTCGGGATGCGCGGTGCGGCGTCCCTCCTTGAGGTCCTGGGCGGCGGTAGCCAAGGCGCGCAGGCTTTGCCCTCCGCCGGCCAGGGCCACGGTCTGGCCGGCGGCCAGGTGGGTCATGACCTCGGTCATCGCGCCGATGTTGGTACGGCACAGTACGGCGTCGGGGTCGTGGACCTCGCCGAGTTCGGTGCTGATCGCTTCGGTTCCGGTCAGGCGGATCGGAGCGTCAACGATGCCCAGCCACCGGTTGGCCTCGTCGGCCAGGTGGGGGCCGAAGCGGAAGGATTGCGACAGGGTCAGGGCGGTTCCGTTGAAGCCGGTCATGATGTCGCGGGCGCCCCGCCAGCCGTAGATCGCCTGGGCCGAATCACCGACCATGACGAGCTGCGCATGCTCGCGCTGGGCGCAGAAGACCTGTTCCAGGACGGGGTTGGTGTCCTGTGCTTCATCGAGCAGGAGGTAGTCGGCGTCGATGGTCGGGTCGGACAGCGCCCACAGTTTCAGGTAGTGGTCGTGATCGAAGCGCACCACCCCCTGCTCGGGGTGTTGGAGGTCGGCCCATGCCTTGCGCGCGAAGGGAAGGAGCAGCTCGGCGAGCTCGGCGTGGAGGTCCTTGTCTTCCAAGCCGCGCAGGGTCGGGATGTGGTGGGCGGCCAGGGTGCGGTCGGCGGAGTGACAGTACCGGGCCACCGCGTGGAGCACGGTGTGCGACAGCGTCCTGGCGGTGATGTCCCGTTCCCCGATCCGCACGGCCTGGATCAGGCCCAGGGCCGCCCCAGTGCGCCAGCCCGCCTGGCGGGGGGCGTTCAGGCGCGGGGCATAGCGGTGGCCGATGGCGGCGTAGGCCAGGGCGTGGGCGGTCTTGCACTGCACGGTGCGGGGGAAGCGGGTGGCCGCGTCGAGGGCGATGGCTTTGTTGAAGGCGATGTAGCGGCCGCGGCGTTGGGTGCGCGAGGCGAGGAGGAGCAGGGTGCTGGTCTTGCCGGTGCCGGCGCCGGCCTGCAGAGCGAGGTGGTCGCCGGCGTGGAAGAGGTCGGCGGCTGCCGCTTGTTCGTCGGTTGGGTTCAGCATGGGTTGCTCCGGTGGGGGTTGGAGGGGGGTGGTCCGGGTCGCGTGGGCTGGCGGGCGCGGTGTCCGGTTGCGCACGGTCAGGTTGGTGGTGGATGCCGTGGCGGAGGTTCCGGCAGGGCGTGGCTGTTTGCGGCGTGGTGGAGGGTGTCGAAGGGTTGGGGGTGGATGTGTTGGTGGTGCAGGAAGGTGTCGAAGGGTTCCCAGCCGGTCAGGGCGATGTCTGCGGCGGAGGGTGTCGCGGCGTGTGTGGGGCAGCGCTGGGCGCGCCAGCGCAGTTGTTCGGCGTACGGCTGCTGGCTGAGGTCGTAGGTGGCCATCACGGTGGGGGTGTCTGGGGCGGTCAGGTGTCCGGGGTTGGCGGGTGTGGGGATGAGGATCCAGGTGCCCGGTGTGGTTCGTGGTGCGAGCAGGGGCAGGGTGCAGCGGTGGCGTGTGCGGGTCTGGGCCACGCAGAGGATCTGGTCGACGGGTGCGGGGGCGAGGTAGAGCAGGTGGAGGAGTTGGACCGCGGGGCGGCGGAGAGGTGCTGGCGTTGATTCGGCGGCGGGCGGGTTCTGGCGTGGCGTGAAGCGGCCGGCGTCGAGGAGGCGGCGAGTGTTGAGCGCCAGGTTCCGGCGGGCCTCCTGCAGCCCGGGGATACCGAGGTCGGGTGTGGCGGGGCACAGGGCGTCGTGGTGTACCCGGCACCAGGGCGAACCGTCCTGGGACGGTCGGGCCACACCGGACAGGACATGCCAGCGCTGGCCGTCCGGCACCAGCTGGGTGGGGAGTTCGCCGGGGTGCAAGGGGACGGCGCGGTCGCTGTCGCGGTAGTACCACTCGATGCGATTGCCGCAGGCAGTGCAATGACCGGTCTGCCCGGAGCGCAGGAGCTTGGTGGGGCTGTCGGGGCTGACGCGCAGGGCGCGCGGGGGGCGGCGGTTCTTGGGGGTGCCGTCCCAGGCGAAGCCGTCAGCGGCGGGGTTGTTGGTGGCGCGCATACGGTGAACGTCGCAGGCAACACGCCGCCACCGGGATGTCAGAGCTGTGGTTGTCCCCCGGGAGGCGGCATTTCCAGCACGTGCGTTCGCCTACTGGTTCATGCGTTCGCTTGCCGATACCGGATCGGGTGGCGGCGGCCGGCCCGGGTCGGCCGCCCGCGCCGGGCCGAGGGGGCGTCAGACGGGGGGTGGGGCTGGCGGTTCGTGGCCCTCACAGAGGGTTCCCAGGAGTTGGTCGAGGGGGGCACCCAGGGCGTGGGCGAGAGCGTGCCAGGTCTTGAGACTGCCGATGGTGCGGCCCTGCTCGATCTCGATGAGGGTGCGTCGGGCCAGGCCGGTACGGGCGGCGAGCTCGTCGTAGGTCCATCCGCGCGCGGCCCGCAGTCGGGACAGCTCCAGGCGGAGTGCTCCGAGGTTGGGGTCGGGCGGGAAGATCGTCACCCGTCCATCCGACGGTGCAGACCCCTGCCCTGTCAGTGCAGACTTCTGCCCTATCTGTCCCTTTCGGACTCAACCGAAGAGGGCAGGGGTCTGCACTACCGTGTGCCGCCGCGGCCCATCCGGGCCAACCAACAAGGAGGCACGGTCCGTGTCCAGGGCCGGCAGCAAGGAGAGCAACACCCGATGGGGTCTGCCACCACCCGGCAGCCGGCCCGGCGCTGGACTGTGCAACTCCGCGCCACCCACCACGGCCTGGTGCTGAGCTGCCCGCAGTGCGGAACCTGCCCGCTCCCAGCCGGAGCCAGCAGACACGGCGCCGTGCTGGCACACCTGGCTCAGCACGCCCGAGACAACCCTCTCGCCCCCTACCTGCGGACCTGCCAGTGCGGTGCCCAGAACTGCCCCTGGCATCCCCGCCGACGAGGCTGTGACGGACCGATCCTGCTCATCCTCACCCGCAACCGGGCAGGCAGTATCTGGCGCCTGGCAGACCTCTGCCAGGCCTGCGCAACCACCACGGTCTACTCCGCCACCGTCCCTGAACTGGCCACCATCTCGCCGATCGAACCACCGGCTGGCTTCGACGAGGCCGATGGCAAGGACGGCGCCGGGGCCGAGGAAGACACGTGGTGGACAGAAGGAACCGAGTTCTGAAGCCCGTCCAGGCAGGTGGACCCCATCCCGTTCGGCCTCGCCTCAGGCCGGGGCCCTCTCACTCAGCAGATCAGCACCGGGAAGTCCTTCCATCGCAGATGCTCAGGCATCGAAACCGTCCGGAGCCTCATGGGCCGTTGGCAGCCGCAAGCGCGGAGATACCGGACGGTTATCAGCAGCAGGCCTCAATCGGCTCGCGGACGCCAGGATCGTGCCTGGCGGGCGGCGGTGGAACCGCTGACAGCACTCGCGACACCTGCCAAGATCGCCGTCCCGGCCAGGAGGGACACGATCAGGGTCCAGGACAGTGTCGCTCCGTCGGTGCCGCCGAGCACTGGCTGGACCAGGACGATGTGGATCGCAGTTCCGACCGCGCCGGCGATCAGAAGCGGCATACCCAGGGCCCATGCGGCGGTGCGGTGGAAGATTCTGGTCCGGTCGGTTAGTACGGCCAAGGGGGCGAGAGCTTGAGAGAACCGGACGAATTCCGAGAAGGAGGCCGTGATCATCGCCATGACGAGGACGAGAGTGCCGACCGTCCCGAGGAAGGGGATCCACCGGGCCTGGTAGCCGAGCGCGAACGAGGTATCGCCGTCCTCGCCGATGGGTTTCACCGACGACATCATCGACAGATGCACGTGTGCAGCTCGCTTGATGGCCGGGACATCCATCGGCGTGCTGTTCCCGGTGAAAACCAGCAGTTTCAGACCGGAATCCGCCACGAGCGGCAGGACTGGCCCGGTGCGCACCGTGGCCGGAGCTCCTCCGAAGAGCTGTGATCCGGACACCCGCAGCCGATCATCGAGGCCCGCATAGGGGACGACTGCTTCCATCGTGCTACCGGGGCAGGGGAGCTTGAGGCCTTGCAGGTCCGGGCATGGGCCCTGAAGGAGACGTGTCACCCTTCCGCTGTCCTCGACGAGTTGGCCCAGCGCCACCATCCGGGCCCCGGGCGGCAGCGCGCTCACGAACTCCTGAGACGGTCCGGTACGCCGGGTGGTCTGGATTAGGACCATGCTCTGTCCGGCTTCTGCGGTCAGGTGAGACGCATCGCCAGAACGGGTGGACAGAAGGCTGGTGATGATCTGTGTTTGGCCGATGACGCCGATGGCGATAACTAGGGCCGCGATCAGGCGGACGACCATCGCCGGGCGTGCTGCCATGGTGCGGACAGCGATCAGGCGGGCGGGGTCCGCCCGGTGGCGCTGGGATGCTGCTGCCCGGTGGCTGATGAGGCCCGCGGACCAGCCGATGACCCAGGGCAGGGTGATCCATACCCCGGCCACGGCGAAGAGGTAGGTGGAGGCCGAGCGTTGCGCGCCGCCCAGCAGCGGGCCGGAGAACAGAGCGAGTGCTACGAACGCTGGAAAGGCGCCCAACGCAAGGAGCCGCAGCGGTCCTGCTGCCGAGGGTTTGGGTCTGGTCGAGGACGCCCAGCGGGCCAAGGCCGGGCGCAGCAGCACGGTCACTGCCAGTGCTGTGCTGCTGCCGATGATGAGGGCGATGGCCAAAGGAAGGGCAGCGGCCCGTAGGTCTCCTGCGGCCAGGGTGTAGCCGATCCACGGCAGGCGCACATTGACGATGAGGGCCGGAGTAAGGAGGGCTGCGGCGACGGTGGTGCCCAGCAGGACGGGGAGCAAGGTAGCGCCCAGGTCCATCCACAGGCGGGCTCGAGGGGGCGCCCAGGGTGTGCAGCAACGCATTGCGGCGGTCGCGGCCGGGGGCGCCCATGCGGGCGGCAGCGGCAACAAGTCCCAGGGCCGGCAGCGCAAGGAGTATGGCGAGCATGGCCCACATGCTGGACTGGGGGCCGATGATGCGCAGGTCGCCGAAGGGCACCCAACTGCCCTGGTAGCCAGTGATTTTCTCGAGATGAGTGACGGCCTGCTGAGCGGAGGTCGGTCGTACGTAGGCCAGACGCTCGCCGGGCGACGCGAGCCCTTCGTCCGCGATGGTGCCGTAGCGGTGGCTGAAATCCTCGCGCTCGGAGTCATGCATCAGGGCCGGCGACAGCCACACCTGCCCGGGTCCTGGCCACCGGACCACACCAGGTGGCAGCGGGGCGTCCGCCGTAAGGGGGGCGATGACCACGACGGTGAACTGGCGGCCCTGGTAGGAGTCCGAGTAGCGGCTCCACAACGCGGTCGCCTGCTGGCCCGGGTCAGCGATGGCGGGAATGCGGGCAGCCCCTCGTTCCTCACGGCCCCGCCAGATCGCCGAGGTAATGACGAATGAGGCGGTAGCCAGGGCCAGAACGGCGGTGGCCAGGACTAGGGCGCAAAAGCGGGCGGCACCATCCTTGGCGTTGCGGTCGGCGGTGCGGCCCAGACGCACCATGTGCCGGGCCAGGCCCGGGCCGACGCTCACGCCGCGCCCGTCAGGAAGCCGTCGTCCAAGGTCAGGACGCGGTCAGCTCGGTGCGCCACCGCGTGATCATGGGTGACGACCAGCAGCGCGCAATCTTGGGTTTTGGGTATGCCGAACAAGATATCTGCGACATGGTTGCGAGCCTGGGTATCCAGGGCTCCGGTCGGCTCGTCGGCCAAGATCAGCGCCGGGTTCCCTATCAACGCCCGTGCCACGGCCGTCCGTTGGCGCTCCCCGCCCGACAAATCTCCGGTGGAGGTACCGTCAGCCGGGACGCCGAGCTCATCCAGCAATCTCGTCGCACCATTTCGGGCAGGAATAACAAATCCGAGCAAATCGTCAACCTCGGGCGGCTCGCCTCCTCCACCATTACGAAGAGGTGAGCCGCCGCTTTCTCGCCGGAGAGTCATCGCCTCTCACTTGAAAGGCAACTTGCACATAGTCCGACGGCTCGGCTCTATGCGTTTCTCAGACGCTGAAGCACACGGTTCCATTCTTTGTTTTTGCTCTCCCGCAAATCGAAGTCTTCATCCCACAAGAAGAAATCCCCAAGGTTCCTTCCCCCGACGAACATTCTCGCCACCCGGTCCCGAACTTCTTGCAAATACTCGTCCGGCGCTTCGGCCTGGCCGTCGGAGAGTCGACGGAGATCCGCAAACTGGGCGATCCACGCCGAGGAGTCCTCCTCGCCTCGCAGAGCTTCCAGTACCCAATCGATTTGGGTAACCGCAGCCGCAAAGCGTTGCTTCAGGGATGTTTCATTACTCACCGTAGAGGCCCTTCGGAGATCACTGTGACACCGGGAATTGACCAAGGTGCTGGAATGTAGTATTGCTCGCCCCCGCCCACGTAGATCCCCCCTTGAGATCCAACGGGACCGCGGTAGACGACCGTGCCCTTGGGGATCTTCACAGCATATACCGACTCCAGCGGAGAAGAACCAGAGAGCGCACCCGTCTTGGGGTCAATCCATTGTGGCTTGACAGCTGAGTCGATGCGCACGTAGGTGGACGACGATGGCGGAGAAGAAGTAAACCATTGGCCAAGCGCGTTCTTACCACCACCGGATGCTCCGCCTCGGTAGAACACCGTGTCACTCTTCAATGCTTGCGGAGTGTATCTGCCGCCCGCAAAATTCAAGGCGGGACTGTCTTTTCCTCCACCAAGAGGTCCGGGTTCAGACGCCAGGTTGTATTCCTTCGGCCCACGCAGGCCCTTGAGCCACTTAAAGGCAGGGCCGATGAGGGTGGAAGCTCCGCCTCCCACAGCGCCGATGAGCAGGTCCGTGGGCGTGGTGGGCTGGCATTGGACGGTGTTGACGGCCCAGTTGTAGCCCGCGCCGATCGCTGCATTGATGCCAACAGCGGCCCAGGTAGCGGAGGTGCCTTCGAACCCGAGGGCTGCTGCGGAGGTGCCGCCGATGGGGGCTAGGAGACCGGCGCCGATGCCGATGATGGTGCCCTTACCGGTGGCAGAGGCGAAGTCGGTCCAGTCCCACGGGCCATCACGGTGCTGCCAGGCATAGATGCCAGCGCCGACAGTTCCGCCGATGACGCCACCGACGATGGCACTGATGCACAGCGGGCAGGCCCCGGAGGGGTCGGACTGGTTGACGGGGTCGTTGTTGGCGTAGGCGTAGGCGGAGGCGTTGGGGCTGCCGACGCCTGCAGGGAGCGGGTCGCGGGTGGTGAAGCGGCCGGTGGTGGTGTCGTAGCTGCGGGCGCGCAGGTTCACGCGGTCCGGGAGGGCGGAGTCCTTGGCCTGTCCGGTGTACCCGAAGGCGCTCTGCTGACCGCCGGTGACGGTGGCGGTGCCAGTGGTGGCGCCGAAGGTGCCGTAGGTGTACTTGTAGGTCTCCTTGGCTGCCGCGTCGATGACGCTGCGGACGGAGCCCTGGCGGTCGTGCAGGTAGGAGTAGCTGCTGGTGGCGCTCCGGTCGACGGACTGCGGCTGGCCCAAGGGGTCGTAGTGGTAGTCCCCGACCAGGGCGCCGGCGCCGTCGGTGTCGGTGGCGAGCTGGGGCATCGGGTTGTTGATGTCCCAGCGCGATGTGCCGGCCAGGGTGGTGTTCTTCTTGGTGGTGGTGCGGTTGCCGTCGGCGTCGTAGGTGAACGCGGCGGTGGTGGTTCCGGTGGTGGAGGTGGCCAGTCGTCCGGCCGGGTCGTAGATGGAGGTGGTGGCGTCGGCCTTGGTTTGGTTGCCGTCGTTGTCATAGACGAACTGGGTGGTGGTGGTCCCGGTGACGGCGGTGCTCAGCTGATCGGCGGCGTCGTAGGTGTTGGTGGTCTTCGTGGTGGTGGTTCCGGCGACGGTGGTGGCCGTGGCGCGGTTGCCGGTCTTGTCGTAGGTGTAACTCTCGCCGGCGGTGCCGCTCAGGCACGAGGTGGAACCGGTGTCGGTGCAGGCCCGGGCCACCCGGCCGGCCGGGTCGTAGTCGTAGCGGGTGGCCGGGAAGACGGTGGCGGTGGCGTCCTTGTACCGGTCGGTGATGACCCGCCCGTCACCGTCCCGCCCGTACTGGCGCGCACCGGCGCCCTGCGAGAGCGATGCCAGCCGGCCTGCCCGGTCGTAGGTGCGCGTCTCAGCGACCGCCGGGGTGGTGGGCAGGGCAGTGGAGGTGAGGTTCCCGGCCAGGTCGTAGCCGTAGGTGGTGGTCTTGGCGTTGACCGTGGTGGTCTGGATGCGCTGGTCGGTGTCGTACCCGTAGGTGGTGGTCGAGCCGTCGGGGTAGGCGCGGGTCTTGAGGGCGTTGTCGTTGTCGTAGGTGTAGGTGAAGGGCTTCGCCGCTCCCGGCGAGGTGACGGTCAGCAGTTTGTCGGCGTTGTCGAAGACCAGGGTGCGGCTGCCGGTGGCATCGGTCACGGTGGCCGGCCGGCCTGCCGCGTCGTAGGTGTACGACACTGCCGGGGTGGTGTCGGAGTACGTGGTCTTGGTGATGAGGTTGCGGACGTCCAGCGTGGAGGTGATGGTCTGCCCGCGGCCGTTGGTGACCTGGGCGGTGTTGCCCTCCGGGTCGTACAGCAGCTTCACAACGTGGGTGAGCGGGTCCTTGATGGAGGTGGTGCGGCCCTCCGCGTCGTACCCGTAGGTGGTGATGTGGTTGTTCGCGTCGGTCTTGGTCTCCGCCTGCCCGGCGGGGTTGTAGCCGTACACGGTCTTGCCGCCGTCCGCACCGATGGTGAAGTCGACCCGGTCCAGCACGTCGTAGCTGGTGGTGGCGGTCTTGCCGCGGGCGTCGGTGGTGGAGATGACGTTGCCGACGGCGTCGTACCCGGTTCTGCGCACGTTTCCGAGCGGGTCGGTCACCGCGACCGGCTGCCCGGCCTCGTCGTAGGTGACCGTCGTGGTGTAGTCGGCCGGGCTCGCGCCGGTGGCGTTGCCGCGCGGGTCCGTGCTGCTGGTGCGCAGGCCGTCCTTGTCGTACCCGAAGGTGGTGCGTTCCTTCAGCGGGGTGACCTGGGCGGCCAGGTTCCCGTCGTTGTCGAACTCGTAGGTGGTGGTCCCGCCGTTGTTGGTCTTCGTTGCGGTCAGTCGGTTCGCGGCGTCGAAGACGAACGTCGTGTCGTGGTTCAGGGCGTCGGTCCGCTTGGTGGCGTTGCCCTCGCGGTCATAAGTAACGGTGCGCTTGTGTCCCAGGGCGTCCGTGGTCGTGGTGGGCTGGTTCTTCGCGTCGTAGTCAAACGCGGTGGTGTGGCCCTGCGGGTCGGTGGTGGTCTTGCGGTTGCCGACCTTGTCGTACCCGTAAGTCCACGTGTAGTCCGCGGCCTTCGCGCCGGGGGCGTAGCCGCGGGCAGTGATCATCTGGGTCAGGCGGCCGGCTCTGTCGTACCCGGTGGTCGTTTTCGCACCGGTGCGGTCGATCACCGAGGCCTGGCGGCCTGCCGGGTCGTAGCCGACCGTGGTCGTCTTGCCGACCGGGTCGGTGGTGGTCTGCAGCCGGTTCGCCGGGTCGTAGGCGAACGTGGTGACCCGGTTCGCCGGGTCGGTGACCGTCTTGAGGTTCCCGGCCAGATCATACTTGCTGGTCGTCAGGTGCCCGCGGGCGTCGGTCACCGCGGTGATGCGGTCCGCGTCGTCGTAGTCGTAGGTGGTGGTGAACTTCGCCGGATCCGCGCCGGTGGCGTAGCCGCGGGGGTCGACGGAGGTTTTCACCCGGCCCGACGCGTCGTAGGTGCGGGTGGTCTTGCGTCCCTGGGGGGTGATGATCGAGGTGAGGTTCCCGGCCGCGTCGTACGCGTAGTTGGTGATCTGCCCCAGGGGTGTCTTCTGGGTCTTGCGCTGCCCGTTGGGCCAGTAGGTGTAGGTCGTCTCGTGCAGCAGGGCATCCTTGGCCGAGATCAGCCGGTTCTGCGGGTCGTACCCGTACGTGGTGGTGTGGTAGTCGCTGTCCCGGTACGTGGCCAGGTTGCCCGCGTTGTCGTAGGTCCAGTCCTCGTAGCCGTCGATGAGGCGGTTCTTGAGCAGACCGTTGGCGTAGTAGGTCCAGTTGGTCTGCCGGCCCTCGCCGTCAATGGCGTTGTCGCGGTTGTAGTGCCCGTCGTAGCGGTAGTAGCTCTTGTTGCCCAGCGGGTCGATCTGAGTGAAGAGCATGTTCGTCGCGTAGATGTCGGTCCACACCCCGCCGTCCGGTGCGGTGGTGTCCACCTCGTCGAACACGCCGGTCTTGGTGTAGGCGTAGCCGGTGGTCGCGCCGTCCGCCGCCGTCTGTGACGTCACCCGGCCCTGGGTGTCGTAGAGGTTGAACACTTGCCGGTGGCCCAGCGCGTCGGTGACCGCGTTCAACCGTCCGGCGGCGTCGTATCCGTAGGTGCTCGTGGTCCCGTCCAGCGCGGTGACGGAGGTGAGCTGGGTGCCGGTGTAGCCGTAGTCCACGTGCCGGCCGTCGGCCAGCGTGAGCTTGCTCAGCCGTCCACCGGTGTAGCCCAGGGACACCGTGCGCCCGGCGGCATCCGTGAGCGAGGAGACCTGGCCGCCGGTGTACGCCAGCGTCAGCCCCTGCCCGGAGGAGTCATTCATCGCTGTCAGGTGACCGGCGCTATCGTAGGTCAGGGTGCGGTGGTCCAGGGTGGTCAGCCGGTAGCCCGTCCCGTCGACGACCAGGGAGGAGCGGGCCCAGCCCGGTGCGGTGAACGCCCCACCGGAGGCTTTGGTGAACGGGTGCGCCGCACCGCCCTCGGCGTGCAGGGTGACATTTCCGTTGCCGAGGACCTCCAGGCTGCTCTCCCAGGGCAGCAGCCAGCCCTTGCCCAGCACCCCCGAGGTCGTGACGTCCGAGCCGTAGCTACGGTTGGCGGTGAACGCGATTCCCGGCGCGGACACCGCGGCGTCGGCGAACGATTCGGTGAACGCACCGGTGGCGGTGTTGACCGGGTCCCCGCGCAGCACGTCCGAGCGGGGGCTGCCGCTGGCATCCCCGCAGATGCACCCGCGGGTCGCGTCAATCGGCAGATAGGGGACGACGGCGAAGTGGTTGTACGAACCGCAGTCTCCGGTGTCCGTGGCGTCGTCCATCACCCGCACGCACTCGTGGACGAAGTACAGGGGATCGGCATGCGTGCACGGGGTCGCCGGCAGCGTGATGACGGTGTTGACCGTCGGCGGGGTCGGCGCGTTGGCGCCGGGGAAGCCCCAACTCGGCGCGGAAACGATCTGGTTGAGGTCGATGTCCGGTACCGGCACGTCGTTGCAGTAATTCGTGATCTGGTAGTACACCTTGACCGGGTGCCACTCCACGGTGGTCGGGCTCCCGCCGGTTTGGTACACCGCGGAGGACACCAAAAACGGTTCACCAGGAAGCGCGGCCCCCATGTGGTTGCCGAGACTGGCCAGCCAACCACCCTGCTGGGCAGCGGTGTTCCCGAACGGATCCTGGGACACCTGCCAGTAGACCAGACCCGAATACTTCCCCGCGGCGGCCGACCGCCTCTTCGGCACTGGGGCCAGTCCCGCCAGGCGCTTGTTGGTCTGCGCGATCTGCTGCGCGGTAGCCGCAGCACCCTGCCCGGGGGGCAGCGCATGCGATACGGTCCGCGCCGGTAACGACCCGACCTGCTTGCGACGCTCCGCCAACGTCATCGGCTTCTGGGGCTTGACCGGCTGCGGCACACGGCCCACCGCCTGTTGCACAGGGGCCTGTGCAGCGGCGTATTCGGCCGGCAGGAAACTCAACCAGCCGCCCCCCGCCACCACTGACAACACGACCGCCAGCACGACCAGCCGCGTTCGGGCCAGGACAGCACGCAACACCGCATACACCCCCCGTGTATTCGGCACGCCCCAACTGCCACTGGCGCACCACAAGTTCGCACAGTCTTGCGACCCATCAAGCCGCCAGGGAAGATTACACAGTCGGCACAACGCACCTTTTATCGGCTTAACCGACCATCACTTTAGATACTCTTTGCCAACTCTCGTCACGCACTGCCATGTTCACTGGGAGGATCTGCCCCGTGTGGGATCTCACCCTTCCCACCGGCGGCAAAGACAGCGTGCGGCCGGCCCGTCCCTTCGACACTCCCGGGCACCGGCCGCACCCACCCACCTCAACGGCCCTCAGCATGAACACCGCCTCCGGATATGCGGGCGTCAGCCGCCGAGCCACCACCGGATGCGAGCACGAAGGTCCCGTCCGGCCTGCGGTACCGCTACAAGGTGCTCGCGACAGCGGCCGGCGAAGCGGTGCAGTCGATCGTGACTCTCGGCTGCACTGATAGGTACGCGGAGAGTGCGGCGCCTGTTGCCGGTCAGCATTCCCCGAACAGGCAGGCCATCACGCACGTCTTCCTGGTCAGAGGGCAGTTCGACCCCGACGGTGCACGATGGCCTTGCCCCAATCGCAGCCGATGCGACTGCGGGTCCACTACGTACGCCGACGCGGCGGCCTGTGTCCCATCGTCAACAAGGCGCTCTTGCGCCCCAGAAGGAACCTGCCTACGGTTCCCGGGCACGGCCGAACCCGTGAGCCACGCTCCGGTACGAGCCGTTCGCAGGGGGGTCCTGCCCGCAGCCGGCCATGGCGATGGCGTGCGCTCTCCCCTGCCCACACCCGGCGGGAGACGCCCGCACAGGTACAGGGGAGGAAACCCACCATGCATCCGATCGTGACCCGAATTGCCCGCATCGCCGTGGCCTTCGCAGCCATCTCGGCGGCGGCCGCCACACCCGCTTTCGCCGCAGACACCCCGGGCGCTGCCGGGAAGGCGACGATGTCCCCCACCTCCGTGCAAACGGCAGGCTGCCCCAGCAACGGATATGTCTCACCGCTGGTGAGGTGCACGTCGCTGAGCAACGGCGCCCTGTTCACCTCCAGGGACTTCGGTGGCGGCGACCTCAAGACCTGGTACGTCAAGACGGGTGGCAGCGCGATAACAGCCCGGCTCGGTGTTTCCCACGGTAGTGCCCTCGATTGGTCGGGCTGGTTCACCCAGACTTCCGGCACCACCGTGGCCTTCCACGAGGCGTTGATCATCTCGTGCGGCCCCACCACGGGCTGGATGGATGTGCAGGGCAGCAACTCGCTGGCCTATACAACACCGAGCACGCCCTCCTGCTGACACACCGGTGCTGCGGGGCGCGCATGCGCGCCCCGCAGCACCGCGTTCTCCCATCACGAACGGACTGGTGACATGTTCTCCGCCGTATTTCGGGGACACCCGTACATCCCTGTGATCATCGCCGCCCTGTCCCTGGCCAGCGCCGTAGCCACATTCCTGTATGCGCGGGGAAAGAATGTGCGTCCCTGGCCGTACGCCGCGTTCGGTTTCAGCCTTACCGCCGTGGCGTGCCTGACGCTGTGGCCCTCGCGCGGCGGCCACCTGGCCCAGTGCACTGTCAACCGGGACCTCGCCGAGCCCTTCCTCACCGAGCAGGGGCTGCTCAACCTCGCGATGTTCGTGCCCATCGGGGTCTTCGGGGTCCTCGCCACCCGCCAGCCCCTGGCAGTGGCGCTGGGGGCGCCCCTGCTGTCGGTGACGATCGAGGTTCTACAGGCGTCGGTTCCCTTCATTGCGCGCGGCTGCGACTCCGGCGACCTGGTGACGAACACGACCGGTGCCCTGGTCGGCGTCCTCGTGACCTGCCTGGCTCTGGTCGCAGCGCATGCACCCGTGCACCCCATGGCCTACCGGGCTGCGGTCACGTGGCGCTCGGCCGGGTCGGTCGCCGTGGCCAACGGGATCATCCTGGTGGCGTTCGTCCACATGGCCGTCGTGGATTCCACGAGCCTGCAATTCGCCACCCCGGACAAGTCCGCGGCTGCCGAGCGAGCCGTGCACAACGCCTTCGGTGACCACTACCGAACGGGCGCAGCGCAGTACATGAAGGGCACCCAGGGAATGCCGGGGGTCGTGTTCATCACCCTTGACCGGGGATCAGCCACCCTGTCCTGGCCGGACCAGCGGGACTTCCAGGTCAGCCTGGCGCCCGACGGCGTGGACGGCGCCGCGTTCTTCCCTGTACCCGGAGTGGCGAACACACCTCGCAACACGCAGGACGCCGAAACCATCGCCACTACCTACGCCACCAACCGCTACGCCTGGGGCCTGACCGGTTCCCAAGCCCACGCCGAACCTGTCGGCCCGAACGCCGAAGGCGGGTGGTTCGTCAGTTGGCGCCGCACCCGCGACGGGGTCCTCATGCCCATGCGCCTGGACGTCCTCGTCGACCGCACCGGCCGCATCCGCGAGGTCCACGCCATCCACATCGACGACCCCCAGAACCTGCCCCCCACCACCATCTCGCGACAGCAAGCCGTCACCGCCGCACTGGCAGCCTCCCCGCACACCCCAGACGCACACGTCGCCGGCATGGTGCTCCTGGCCGTCGAACGCCACGGGCACTGGGCCCCCACATGGCTCACCGCCGTACAGAGCACCAACTCACCGCCCCAAGCCACCCGGCTCTACGTCGACGCCACCACCGGAAAAACCGAACCTGCAGACCCCTCAGCACCCAACCCCACCACCACCGCCACCACCGGAACCCTCACCACCACCCCCAACCAATAACCGGAAAAGCACCAGGCAGCACGCAGCGGTTCGCGGGACGCAGGACGTCGTCGACGAGGCGCAATTCCGCCCGCCCGTTCAGCGCGGGCGCCAGGTTCGGATCTCCAAGTGGCTGATAAGTGCCCATTCGTGGATCCGGTCGGTCTCCAACAACCACTGCTGCACCGCCGCGCTGACGTCGCCACCCGCGGCATCCACGCGGCCGGCAAAGTCGGCAGCATCGAAGCCGCCGGTGGAGGAGGAGCCGTAAGAGCGCTCCTCGGTGCGGTCCGCGCGCTGGACGACGTCGCGGCGCACGCCGGGTGAGTCGAGGCGGCTACCGGAGGCCAGGGTGTAGGCGGTGGCGGGCATCCGCACAGTGAAGGCGAGCTTCAGACCGCGGCGGGCGGCCTCGGCGATCAGCGGGCGCAGCCGGGTCGCGCCGGAGGCGATGGCTTGGGCGCCGGCGCGGCCGGTGCCGGAACCTTGGGGGGTGATGAGGACGGAGCGGTGGCGGACGCGGGCCTGGGTGCCGGTGCGGGTGGTGCGGCGGGTGATGTGAGGGGCGGCGATCGCGGCGAGTTCGGTGGGGTCGGTGATGCCCGCGGTGTGCAGGGCGGTCAGGGCGTGGCGCAGGCCTTCGACGAAGGCGGCGCCTTTGTGGTGGGTGTGGAATTGGGAGACCAGGGAGGGGTCGCGGCCGATGATGGTGGCGACGTGGCGTTTGGTGTAGCCGGCGGCCAGGAATTGGTCGGTGATCAGGGCTGCTTCGTTGAGCGGGCCGGCTGCGGGGGGTGGGGTGGGTCGGCGGTTGCGGGGGGGCATCAGGTACGCGCTCCGGTGCGGGTGGCGGCCAGGTGGGTGCGACCCTTATCGCGCAGGGTCAGCAGGTCGTCCTCGGTGGCGGGTGCGGGGACGGGTCCAGGGAGATGGCCTTTGCGGAGGTAGTCGCCGGGCTGGCCGTGGTAGGGCCAGGGCTGGGGGGTAGTGAGGTAGACGGCGTCGGTGCGGAAGGCCACGACGGTGCCGGGCGGGGTGTGCAGGGCGCCGACGTAGGTGTCGTCCTCGCGCATGCGCATCGACAGCAGAGCGGCGCGGGCGGAGGACCATACGCCGGCAGCCCATTCAGGGTGGGCGAACGGATCGCGGGCGAAGCCGGTGGGGCGTTGCCAGGTAATGGTCTGCTCGTCGAAGCCGATGATTTCCGCGTCCGTGGGGACGTCGCGTTCCTGGGTGCGGGGGGTGGTGCCGGTGACGGTGCGGGGGCGTTGGGCGAACGCCCCGATCCCGTAGAGCAGGATGGCGCGCACCGCGCGGGAGGCGAGGTGGGCTGCGGTGCGCTGCTCGGGGTCGGCGTGCAGGTCGGCTTGGGCGGCCAGGCGGGACCAGCAGTCCTTGAGTTTCGTGGACCAGTCGTCGAGGGGTTTGCCGTCCGCCCACAGCAGGCCGTCGAGGATCTCGATGTGCCAGGGCTGGATCGGGTTGGACAGCGCGGTGTAGAGCTCAGGGCCGCCGGCCCAGGTGGTGAAGGTGGTACCGGGGGTGGCGGGGTAGTGCCAGGTACGCTCACCGGGGGCGGGGGCGGGCAGGATCCCCACATGGTTCCAGCCGTGCGGGACCGTCACCCGCAGGTGCCAGTGCCCGCACCCGAACAGAGCCTTGGTCTGCTCCTTCTCACTCCACCCGGCGAACGTGGCGGCGGTGATACGCCGCGGAAGGCCGACGCCGGACTTCCAGGTGTGCTTGGCGTACGCGAACGTCCGGTCGTACTCCACCAGGCCCGGCAGCTGCTCCGGCACGGCAGGCGGGGTCAGGAGCTGGGTGCGGCCCTGCCCTGCGGTAGCGTGCAGCAGACCGCGCAGCTCCTCCGACAGCACCGGGTAGCCGTCGGCGAACTGCCCCTTGACCGGAATGGTCCGCGACCACAGATCACGGCCCGTCTGCGAGGGCGAGCCCATCAGCACCGCGTCCGACCAGTGCGAGCGCAGCACCTTCCACAGCATCACGAACGCATCGCGCACCACGGCCGGGGAGGCGCCGGCGGGCTCGAACCACTCCCCCACCGACCGGATCTCCACATGCTGCTCGCCACCATCGCGCTGGTAGCGGCCCACCGGGTGGCGGGCGTGGACGAAGTGCCCGGCCATCTTGTCCCGGCCCCGCCCGGTATCGGCCCGCCACCCTTGGGCCGGGGCGTTCAGCCACGCGGTGACCGCGTCCTTCAGGTACGGGTAGCGGGCCGCGTCCCGGTGCCACGGATCCCCGGCCGTCACATAGATCCGCTCCACCGAACCGGTCACCGTAGCGAAGACCGCGGTCAGGATCTCCCCCACCGAGCTGGCCCCCAACTCCAGGCGGGTGACCTGGTCCCGGTGGACCAGAACACCAGTGGTGGTATCGAGGAAGACCGTGGCCCGGGCCTGCTGGGCGAAGTTCGGATGCGCCGACGCCAGGTTCGGAGTGTGCCCGATCCACCGGTCCCCGTCCGGCCCTACGGGCAAGGACGGCAGCTGGCGGGGCTGGCCCATCCGCTCAGGCGCCCCCACTGCCGAGATACCGGCGGTTGCAGGAGCAGCAGGCGGGGCGGGATCCGATGTCGGAGCAGCAGCGGACGGTGCAACGGCGGTAGCAGGCAGGGTAGTGGGCGGCGCGGTAGCTTCGGGCGCGGCGGGAACGGTTACCTTCGGCGCGTGAGCCGGTGCCGGTGAGGCCGCAACAGCAGGAGTCTCGCCGGCCACGGCCTCGGCGGCGGCTGCCGAGGACGGCTCGGCCCCGGCAGCGGACACGGCGGGAGCGCCGGTCTGCTCCTGCAGAGCTGGTGTTGGCGAGAGTGCCGAAGCCGGGGCCGAGCCGGCGAAGGGCTCAGAGACGACGGCCTCAGCCGGCACCGCTCCCTCCACCGTGGAGAGGGCTTCGGCTTCAGCCGCCGAAGCTGCCGGGGTAAGCGCCGGAGCCAGGGCGCCGGGCACCAACAGCTCCCGCGCAACAGTCGGTTCGGCCTCGGGCGCAGTGGGGGTGGGTTCAGTCGGTTCGGCCGCCGCGGCCGGGCCTGCGGCGGCCAGGGTGTCCGGCGCGAGGGCGGGGGCCAGTGCGACGATCTCGGACAGGCTCAATCCGGCGGCCGGGGCGATCCGGTCCGCCTTGGCCTTGTCATACCCCGCCAACAGCACGATCCGCCGGCCGCGCTCCGCCTCGAGCTTCGCCAGAGCGACCTGCGCCTTCTTGATGTCGTCGCGCAGCGTCCGCAGCTCGGCCAGAGCGGTGGTGTAGGTCTTGGCGTCCATCACGATCCCTGATGCGGTGCGGATGAGGTGGCGGCATAGCCGCTGGCGGAGTGGGTCGTGACGTAGGCGATGGCTCCGCCCGAGTGCGATTCAAGACGGGCTCCCAACAGCAGGCCGGCGGTAGCCCGGCCTTCGGCGTCCGGGGCGGTCAGGTGGGTGACCGGGCGCACCAGGTCGGTGAGGTAACCCGCCAGCACCGCGTCAGGGAAAGCGTGGCGGCCCGGCGCGCTCTTCTCCCAGCGTTGCAGGCCGGTCAAAACAGCCACCACGTATCCCGACAACGTGATCGGCAGGACTCCCCCGGCCGCGACGGCCGCCACATCACAGCGCCAGTGCCCCCGCAAGGCGGCGAGCAGGTCGGCGGGCGGCAGGCTGGCCGCGAAACCGATCCACCGGCGGTCGTCCTCGGGGGCCGGTCGGGCCGTATCCACCCGCAATACCGCGATTTCCGGTACCGCCAGCTTCTCCAACGGGGCCCGCGCCCGGCTCTTGAGGGCCTGGACCACGGGCAGCGGGATCATCACCCGATTGCCTCGCTGGGACAGTCCCGGCAACACCCCGGCGTGCACGAGACGGCGGAACGTCGTGACAGCACAGCCAAGCTCCTGCGCGGCCTGTCCCGTCGTCAACAACACCACGCCTCCTTACATACAAACTCTGATATCTGATTGGGTACCTACGGTAGAGGGTGGGGTGGCTGCCCGTCAACGAGTAACACCCGCTACGTCGGTGACGCCGACCGTTAGGACAAGAACCCGCTGTGCCGTGCGACTGTTCACCTGCGACCAGCACTGGCGGTGCACAAGCTCCCCGAGGCGCACCGTGGCGAGCTGACCGCGCTGAGGATGCGGCCGGCTGACCACGACGGGCGGGTCAAGGGCGCGGTGGTGGTGCGCGGCCCGGCTCGAGTGGCTGATGGAGATCGCGATCGCGGCGCGGCAGCACCCGGCCGAGCGGCGACTCCACCGGCTACCCCCGCCCTCAAGGAAGCCTGATCTCAGCGACGCTGTCCCCCGGACCCAGGCAAGGGGGACAGCTCGCCGCCCAGCCAGCGTGAGCGGTGCCCACCCCTACCCCGTCGTCCTCGCGCAGTCCGGCCGCATCCGGGTCACACAGCGTTCTGAGGCCGCCGCCGACCGGGAAGCCGCAGCGGCCCATCGACTGCCCAGAGCACGGGTACTTCGAGCGGGCACGGCGCTGGCCCGTGCCCTGGCGTTTTGTGGTGACCTACTCGCTCGTTGTGCGCGGTGGGGGGCGGCGTACGAGGGTGACCTCGGTGGGTCTGGCTGTGTCTCTGCTCAGTACGCCCAGGATCACCGGCTCGATCCCAAGCTTGGGCTGGTCCACCAACTGCCCGATCAACTGCTCGTCCAGCACGTCCGCCGACACCCCGACCGACCGGACTTCTTCAACCACCTCAACCGAGGCAGCTACGTCGCTCATCAAGTGCTACTTCCATGATCGGGAGTTACACCGAAGACCGGGGTCTTCCAAGATTTTCGTAGACGTTGATCGACTGCTCGGTTTCGGCCCGGCCGGGTGCTTCGCTGGGGCAGGGTGGTTGCGTGTGATGTCGAGCTGACGGACCTGCTGCCGCACCTGTCGTCGGTGTTGGTCGAGGCGGTGGAGGCAGGCGGAGCCCTGGTCAGGATCACGGTGCGGACCGAGGACGCGGTGCCCGTGGATTGTCCCGGCTGCGGGCGGTCATCGGACTGGGACCACAGCCGCTACGTCCGGCGGGTGGCCGACGAGGCGATCGGCGGCAGACCCGTACTGATCGAGATCTCGGTGCGGCGACTTTACTGCGAGAACCCCGACTGCGCGAAGACCACGTTCGTCGAGCAGGTCGCAGGAGTGACCGAGCGTTACCAGCGCAGAACCCCGGCACTGCGGCGGATCGTCGAGGCCCTCGCGGTGGTGCTGGCGGGCTCGGCCGCGGCCAGGCTGCTGACGGTACTGCACCAGAGCCTGTCCTCGGCGACGGTGGTGAACTGTCTGATGCGGATCCCGCTGCCGCGACGACCGACGCCGCAGGTGGCCGGAATTGACGAGTTTGCCCTGCTCAGAGGCCAGCGCTACGCGACGATCATCATCGATGCCGACAGCGGACAGCGCGTCGAGGTTCTGCCCGACCGCAAGATGGTCACAGTCACCGCCTGGCTACGTGAGCACCCCGGCATCCGCATCATGTGCCGGGACGGTTCCGGCGGATTCGCCCAGGCCATCACCAACGCCGACACGACGATCATCCAGGTCAGCGACCGCTGGCACCTTTGGCACGGCCTGGCCGAGAGCGCCCGCAAAGAGATCGGAGCGCACGCCTCATGCTGGGGAAAATTCGGCCCGCCCTTGCCGGAAGGCAAACGTGCTACCACCACACGGGAGCGCTGGCGACACATCCACGACCTCCTCGACCAAGGCGTCGGCCTGCTCGCCTGCGCCCGCCGCCTGGGCGTCTCGCTGAACACCGTCAAACGCTACGCCCGCGCCGCCGAGCCGGACCGCATGGTCCGCGCCCCCGTCTACCGTTCCTGCCTCGTCGACCCCTACCGCGACCACCTGTGCAAACGCCGCACGGACGACCCAGCCGCCCCGGTCACCCACCTGCTCGCGGAGATCCGTGAGCAGGGCTACACCGGCAGCGCCAACCTCCTGGTCCGCTACATCAACCAGGGCCGCGTCGAGGCCGACCACGCCGCCCTCTCACCCCGCAAGGTCACCGGCCTGCTCACCCGCCACCCCGACCACCTCGACGACACGCAGCGCGCACTGCGTGACCAGCTCGCCGGCGCCTGCCCTGAGATGACCGCGCTGGCCGAGCAAATCCGCACCTTCGCCGGCCTCCTCGTCCCGTCCGCGGACAATGCCGAACAGCTGACGGCCTGGATCACCCGGACCCGCGCCGCTGACCTGCCATTCCTGCACTCCTTCGCCACCGGCCTGGAACGCGACCGCGCGGCTGTCGATGCCGCCGTCACCCTGCCCCGCCACAACGGCCGCACAGAGGGCGCCAACTGCAAGATCAAACTTCTCAAGCGTCAGCGGTACGGCCGTGCCAGCCACCCCCTCCTGCGCCAGCTCATCTTGCTCAACTGACCGTCATCGGCACTGATCAACGCCTACGAAAATCTTGGAAGACCCGAAGACCGTACAGACTCTGGTAGGGCGCAGCCCACGTGTTGTCAGGGATGCCGGCTACGTTGCCCCCGTCATGCTGGGCTCAGACCGTGGGCCTCGAGCGAGGCGATCTCCAGGACAGCGGGCAGGGTCTGCCTGTCGAGGGGGCCGGCGAATTCGGTGGACTGGCTGCTCCACAGGTTCACGTTGAACTCCAAGGGCTGGTCGGGGATCGGGGTGGGGTCCCACACCGCGCGCTCGTGCACGGTGACCCCGTCCACCCGCCACCGGATGGAGTCGGGCTGCCAGTCGATCTCGTAGTGGTGGAACGTCTTCGCCGCGTCGAATCCCAGATCGATGACCGTGGGCGTGCCCCGGTACCCGTACTCCAACGTCGTACCGGGGGCACCGGGGTTGTAGAAGACGTTGACGAGCATGCGGGTGGTGTCCTGGCCCAGGATCTCGATGTCGATCTCTTGACGGGGGCCGTTGCGGTGCAGGAACAGTCCCGTCACCAGGCCGGGTCCGCAGGGCACGCGCAGGCGTGCGTTGAAGGTGCCGTAGGTGAAAGATGAGCGGCTGGCAATGGCGGCCCCGGTGAGGTCGCGGACTGCGGTCGGTTCTTCTTTGAGCGTGAGCGTGGCGGGGCCGCGGGGCGGCAGCGCTGCGTTGTCGGGCCGGAAGAGGACTCTGTTGCTGGGGAAGGTGTCTTCGCGCAGGTACCAGTAGCGGTCTTCGAGGCGGGTGCCTTCATGCCAGGTGCTCGCAGGGGGGCAGGCCCGAAGGGCGGTGTCCTGGGGGGTTGAGGTCTTGGGCATGATGCCCGACCATCCCACATGTTGGACGATCCAGGGGCTGGTGTCCCAGGTCATGGGGTGTCCGGAAGTGGAAGAAGTGGACTCCTCATCGCGTGAGCGGGTGATGACGTGTCGCTGGCCCTGTTCAGGTCGGCGCGGCCAAGGGTGGGTGGGGTAGTCGCAGGCGAGAAATCGGGCGAGTGTCTGCCAGGGGTCCGGGTCGTCGGCCGCAAGGAGGAGTTGTCGTTGGGGTCGTTGTTGGTCCCATGCTTCCTGGAACGGCGGCGGCTGCGTCGTGGTCGTGCTCGTCATGATCAGGCGCGCCCGGGTCGAGGAGACGATGCGTGCGACCTCGCGCGGGGTGAGGGAGCCGATGTTGACGTACGCGTCGAATATGCGGTGCCTGCTGCCTCGCACGAGCGCTTGGTGTTCGGGGGCGGGCAGCGTGCTCAGGTCGCTGACGCAGCGCAATCCCAGGACGGACAGGGCCGTGGCGAGGGTGGACAGCCCGGTGCCGGGCTCGCCGATGACCAGGATCGGGTCTCGTGTCGGGCGGTGCTTAAGGGTCTGGGGGGCTTCACGCCGCAGGGCGCCCATTTTCGCCAGGATCGGCATGACCGAGTAGGAGTTGCTGGAGGCGATGCCTGGTCGCTGTTCGATGACGGGGCGGTGGGTCATGCGGACGTGGAGGTGGCAAAACTGCTGGTTGATCCACAGGTCGATGGGGCCGTGGGCTGGCAGTTGGTCGAGGAGCTTGCGGGCGCCGGCTTGGGAGAGCACGTAGCCGGATAGTTGCCACACTCCCCCGGTGGGGCGCCGCAGGGGCGCCTCTTTGCGGCGTCGCGGTGGTGCTTGCTCACCGGTCTCCTGGTAGGAGAGGTAGAGAAGGTCGACGGGGCGGCCGGCATCGGAGCTTGCCTGGATGTCGCTCCAGGCGTGCTCGAGCACGGACAGGCAGGTCCGTGTGACGTACGCGTCGTCTTCGAGTACTAGGGTGTAGGGCGCGTCGCCGGCGGCGATGAGCTGCCAGACGTGAATGTGGGAGAGGGCTACCGCGATCTCTTGCGGTGTCATGTCGATGCGGATGGCGTGTGCGGCGTCGTCGATGGCCAGGTGAGGGTGCGGGTCGACCTGGAGTTGCTCGGCGAGTGTGTAGGTGGGCTCGAGGAGTTCTGGCGGGGGCGGGCCTTGGAGGTAGCGGGCGTCGACCGCCGGGAAGCGTCTGGCGAGGGTGTGCAGCCGGTTGCCTGCCGCTTCCCGCAGCCGTTTGAGTTCACGGTTGACCGCGCTCCACCGCTCCTTGGCGCGGTCGAGGTTGATCACGTAGATGCGCTCGATCGCCGTGGTCGCGGGGTAGGACGAGAACGCGGTACTGCGTCGTCGGAGGGCCAGGCGCCTGGTGCGGTAGCGGGCGTAATACCGCAGGGGGGCGGACAGTCCGTGCAGGGAATGGATGTTCATGTGCGGAAGGACACTGCCTTTGCTGTTCGAAAGGTCTTCGACTGGGCCAGGTCCGTGGTCACTGCTGCTGGCGCCATAGGCGCCAATTACGCTCGTCAGCGCGGTAGCTGAGCGGCCACCGACTCACCGCTACGGTGTCCCAGTCCAGGAGGATCTCGACGTCGACCGGTTGGTTGGACCGCTGCTGGTCCAGGGCGTGTCGGGCGAGCGCGACGGTAAGGTTGCCCGGCCCAGTCACGGACTGGACGTCCAGGCAACCGCCGGTGTGCGCGAGGAGCGCGGCGGTGGATGCCTCAAGTGCCGCAACGACGACGGGATGCCCGGCAGGCGCGATGAGCGGGTTGTTGTTGACGTAGTGGATGAACGTACCGCCCTGAGCGTCGGACGCGAGGGCCTGCCGCGGGTTGACCATGGTGTCGGTGACGGTGTCGTAGCACAGCGCCTGCACGCGCAGCCGCGCGTCGCAGAACAGGTGGGTCACGTCGGTGCCCTGATAGACGTCGTCCGCATCGACGTAGAAGCCGCCGTTTCGGGCGAGGTAGCACAGCCGGAAATAGTCGCTGCGCATCGCGGGGTGGGAACAGGAGTCGAAGGCTGCCGTATGCGCGTCATCGAACAGGCAGGCGATGAGCGAGCGCGCTGAGCCGTCGTCGTAGACCTCCCGCCGGAAACCCTGGTCTTCCAGCGTCGCCCAGCTCGTCATGCACTCCTGAACATCATCGGGCAGGTGCGCGCCGTCGTCCCAGAACTGGACGATCACGCGGGGAACGGGAGCGACCGGCGCCGCGGTGGTGGGCTTGGACAGCACGCCGGTCAAGTGCCGAAGGTAGCGGGACCTGCGCGCGTGGTCATCCTCGATGTCCCGCGCGGTGAGTGGGCACTCCCCGAACGCCTCCGGATGGCCGGACAGCCCCGGCGGCATGGGTGTGGTCATCGTCTTCCCCGCTGGAAGCTCTGCCGGTGGGACTTGAATCTGCCGCTCCGGACCACGGAACCTCTCCTTGCCTTCGTGCGCTGCGCCCAGTGTTCCAGGGGGCGCTGACAGTGGTTCGCCTACAGCCGCCATCAGGCATGGCGGCACGGCCGCTTCTTCACTCGTCCGAGCGCAAGAGCGTGCGTGCGCTTGACTCGGATGGGTGATCAGGCGCCGTCCTGAGTGTGTCGGGCACAGCTGCAGGGGCCGACCGCATGAGCTGAGTTGAGCGGGGTGCTGCGCCACCTGGACGGTGCACCGTCACCGTCCGCTCGAGCGCCGGGCCGGGCAGAGCGGTGACGCGGAGGCAGAGCGGGCGCCCCCACCAGGGGGTCATGAGCCCAAAGGGGCCGAGTGCCGACAACGAGGGCCGACAGCCTTCGCACGCCCTGGTGATCATCACATTAAGAATGACGAATGCAGTCGCACCTAACGCTAGAGCACTGTGCCGCTCGGGAAGCTCTTGACATGCACTGGATTGCTTGCTCACTTGGGTTGCGCCAAGCCTGGATAGCGATGCGGGCGCCCCAAGACGGCATGGCAACCAGGGGGCGCGAGCATCCCACCAAGTGTGCACCATGCTTCCGCGCGCCCCCCCAGTCGCTGAACAGGATGAACCTTCTGGCCGTAGGGAACCAGTGGTTCCTCTAGCGTGTCTCCACCTGCGCATGTCCCTTCTGGGTTTCCCGCAGAGCCATGCGCAGAATTAGCACACCGAGAGGGGGGAAATGCATAATCCACGGAAAGACAAGGGGTGGCGCGTATTTATTATCGCGGCCGCAACCGTTGTATTCCCTGGTGCCACCTTCGGCATCGGCGCCCTGGCGAGTCAGATGCACGGATTATCAAGGGCCTTGACCATCACCGCCGGAGTACTGCTGTCCAGCACCTTGGCGTACTTCGCACTACGCGGCAAGAAGAGGTCCATGAATACCCAAGTCATCGAGTTCAAAGAGGCATTGTCCGCCATCATGGAACACCTCGCCCGGCTTGCAGGGGGGCCTGATGACCACGGCGACCTGAAGGCTCAAATCCGCGATAGGGCAACGTCATTGCTGGCTACGCATGTCCGCCCGGACGCGAGGTGCGCCTTCTACGCTCTGGAGAACGACGGCCGCCGGCTTCAACGGCGGGGCAAGCACGGTGACATCAGCCAGTCTCCTGAATTCTTCACCGACGGAGACCGCGATGGTCGAGACTTGCTGCACGCCGTCAGACGCAGAACGATCATCAGCATTCCTGATACGCAAAATACCAATGGCAATCTGGGGATTAATCTCGGAGATGATTACCGTTCGGCCATCATTGCACCCGTGTATGCAGGAGACAGTGCGCAGGGCGTCCTGATCATCGATGCTCCGAATGTCGACGCATTCGCAGAGGTGCATGAAAGCTTTGTCCGTCTCATCGCATGTGTGCTAGGCGCGACCCAGGCGACAGTCGTCGAAGCGAACAAACCCTCGATGGTGGGCGAGCAACGAGGACCGGTTCCCGATTCGTTGCAAACAGGTGAGAGTAGCGCTGCGAACGGGTAGAAATGGGGAAGGCTCAGGATCCAAGGAGACTGCGGCCCGGCAGGCCGGGCCGCAGTCGCCGCCACGCCACTGGGGGCTGAAATGATCAAAAGCGAAGAGACAGTCGTCGAATCGGGACGACGTTGGATGGCCGGTCAGCTCAGCGACGATGAGTACTTCAAGAAGGTCAACCGCTCCGTGGAGGGGGAAACCTTAGCCTCGCGGACGCATCATGTCATCGCCTCCCTCATCAGGTTCCTGAGCCGATCTTGAGCCACCGCGCGAGAGCGATGTAGGCAACGACGCCGTGGTGCTTATGGGTCCCCGGAACTGCGCGGCTGTGACTGCGCAGCCGAACCGGGAACATCGCCTTGCCTGTCGCTCTTCGCCAGCGATTTCGGCTGCCGCGTCAACCGGGCAGCCACCTCGCCGCAAACGCACTGCGTGGACTCCCCTGGAGTTCCTCCGGTGGCATCGTCCTGCAGCGAGCAAAGAGCCCGCCACGGCGCTCCCGTTGGTGTGCTCGAAACCCAGTGTCCGCCCCCCGGTCGCAAAATCCCTCGACGGACGGGGCGGCCATCCGCCCACGGGCCGTGCGGGCGAAGGCACCTCAGCGGCGAGGGCCCCAAGGGCGGCGTGCCGGACTCCTCCGCCCGCCCGCCCGCCTGCGGCGGTCAACGTCGGATCGTCGCGTGCGTTTCCCTGAGACCGCGTTTGAGATCTGCCGTGACCCGTTGCTGGACCGGTCGTTGAGCCCTCCGTGAGTGGTTCTCGGGGTGGGTATCCGTCCGACCTGACGGATGACCAGTGGGCGCTGGTGGAGCCGTTGCTCCCGCCGGCACGGGTGGGGCCGAAAGGCGGACGACGGGAAAAACACCCGCGGCGGCGGATCGTGGACGCGATCTTCTACGTGGTGCGGACCGGCTGTGCCTGGCGGCAACTGCCGAAGGACTTCGCGCCTTGGCCCACTGTGTACTGGTACTTCACCTGGTGGCACGACGACGGCACCGTCGAGCGGATCCACGATGCGCTTCGAGGCCGGGTCCGCGAGGCCGACGGGCGAAGTGCCGAGCCGAGCGCGGGGCTGATCGACTCTCAATCCGTCCGCACGGCCGACACCGTCCCGGCCGCGACCAGGGGATTCGACGCGGGCAAGAGGGTCAAGGGCCGCAAAAGGTTCATCGTCACCGACACCCTCGGCCTGCTGCTCGCCGTCCATGTCGTCGCTGCGAACGTCCAGGACCGCGACGGTGCGAAACGCTCACTGCTGTGGCCCCGCCTCGACCACCCGAGCGTCCAGAAGATCTGGGCCGACCAGGGCTTCGCCGGCCGCCTGGTCGACTGGGCCGCCACGATCCTTGGCCGCGAACTGGAGATCGTCCGCAAGGCGCCCGACCAGCGGGGATTCCAAGTCCAGCCCAAGCGGTGGGCGGTAGAGCGCACGTTCTCGTGGATCAACGCCCACCGGCGCCTCGCCCGGGACTACGAAGCCAGTCCGGCCCGCTCGGAGACCATGATTCGCTGGGCAATGATCGGCATCATGGTCCGCCGGCTCACTCGCGGTGGCCCGGCATCACGGCCAGGTCCGTATCCGCTGACACGAATCTCGGTGTAGCGAGACCGCGTAGTCAGAGACCAACCGAGCACGTCAGTCCTCGGCCACGTCAAGAAGTACGCCCTCCAGCGCGAGCAAGTCCGCGCGGCTGAGCTGCGGGGCAACCCAGTCGTTGCCTTGCGCGTGCACGACGAACCGCGGGTCAAGTGCAACGCGATGGTTCTCGACGTAGTAAGCGAGGTCGGAGTACCAGAGCCAACGGCCGTCCGTCAGCAGGTGCAACCCACCGATGACGTCATTGCCTGGGCTGAGAACGTCGAAAACGGTGCTGGCTGTGGCAGCCACTACCGCGCCACCGCGCAGGTACTGGACCAGCTCAAGCGCGTGCGGTGGCTCCTGGGCGCAGACGGCGGACCGAAGCGACGGGCCGTCCGGCCTGCCGTGCTGCAATTCTCTGAAGTCGCCGACGAAGGGGAACCTCTCATCGTTCACCCCGCCGAGCCTAGAGCACCCACCGCGAGCGTGATCGACAGAGATCTCAAACGCGGTCTGAGGCACCGCGCTCAGTGATCCGCGGGCCGACAAGGCCCTGCGCGGTGTGGCGGACAGCGGTCAACCAACCGAGACTGGTCCATGGCGTGTCCGTCCCTCCTGCGATAATGCGCGTGTGACAGGACCGGCGCGGGTTGCAATGTGGATATTGGTGGTGCTGCTGGGCCTGGCGGCATTGGGGTTGGGCATCGCGGCGGCGATAGTCGACCTCGATACGTCTGCCCAACTTACGACCGTGGCAGGGTCGATCGGCGCTCTGGCGGTTAGCGCCATGAGCGGATACGTCCTGCTGCGTCCGCCTGCCTCTCCCGCGGGCGCGCCCGCGGCAACAGCGACCGGAACACGGTCGGTCGCGGCCGGCGGCAGTGTCGGACGGGCCGTTACCGGTGACCGTTCCCGCCTCACGACAGGCCCTGTAATGCCACAGGCAGCAGGGGCTCCCGGATCGGCGCAGGCCAGCGGTGAGCGCGGCATCGCGGCTGCCGGTGGAGTCGGCGAGGCGATCACAGGGGACGACGTGCACGGATGAACCGATGGAGAAAGGAACCTGAGGCAGCACCAGTTGCGCACAGCTCGCGCTCTGAGCGCGCTCCCCAGCCATCGGGCGGTGCCGCGATGGCCTCGGGGATACGGTCCGTTGCGGCCTCCGGGGATATCGGCGCCGTCACCACAGGCGACCACAGCCCCATAACGGTCACGATGCACAAACCGGCACCGCTGCCTACCGCGCTTGCTTCCCTCCCTCCTGCGCCCGCGGTGCTGAGCGGCCGACATGCGGAAGTTACCCAGGTCCTGTCGGCCTTGCGGCCCATCGCATCGCGCAGGCCGGGTGCGGATCCCTCGGGAGGTGTCCCGGCAACCGCCACTTCTGGCCAGGATGCCTCTCCCCCCGTGTTGGTGGCGTCGATCGGGGGTCTCGCCGGCGTGGGCAAGACGGCACTCGCCGTCACGGCCGGGCATGCCGCCATCAAAGCCGGCTACTTCGACGGCAGTCTCTTCATCGACCTGCACGGGTACGACGAGAGGCCCGTCCAGGCCGGTCAGGCCTTGGAGGCGTTTCTCCGGGCTCTCGGTGTCGCCCACGACGTCATCCCCGCAGCAGTGGAGGAGCGTGCGGCGCTGTACCGTTCCGAGCTGGCTACTTTGGCCGGGCAAGGACGAGGCCTGCTGATTGTGGCCGACAACGCCTCGAGCGCTGACCAGGTTCGTCTCCTGCTCCCAGGTGACGGCGCACACCGGCTCCTCATCACGTCCCGGCACACCTTGGCGACGCTGAACGCGCGCCTCCTGGATCTTGGTGTACTCGACCCTCAAGCGGCGGTGGAACTTCTTCGTCACGCGCTGCTGATGGCCGACCCCACCGACCGCCGCGCCACCCAAGCGGGCGCTGGCCACGAAGAACTGGCGAGCCTGTGCGGATACTTGCCGCTGGCGCTGCACATCAGCGCCGCCCTGTTGATCCTGGAGGCTTGCCAAACAGTCACGGAACTCGCCCAGGAGCTCGTGACGGCCCAGTCAAGGCTCAGCTTCCTGGACGATGGCGATCGCGCTGTATGCGCCTCCTTCGACCTTTCCTACCGGCGGCTGCCCCCAGATCATGCCGAGCTCTTGCGTCTCCTGGCGCTCAATCCCGGCCCGGACATCGGGCTCGGCGCGGCGGCTGTCCTCGCCGACCGCCCCTTGCCGGCGGTACGCGTCGTACTGCGAAGCCTCGTCCAGGCACACCTGCTCGACTGCGTGAACCAGCGCTGGTCGATGCACGACCTCGTGCGGGACTACGCCACCGAACTCGCCCACGGTGTCTCGAACCCGCTGCAGCACCCCGTCACCGAAGGAGCTTGCCAGGAGGTTGCAACGGAACAGGGCCGCTCACACCGCCGGCTACTGGAGCACTACGCGACAACCGCCGCCTCGGCGTGTGCGCGGCTCGGTGTGCAGGCCGCAGCGCCCACGCCAGGCGATTTCGCCGGCCAAGAGGAGGCACTGGCCTGGCTTGACGACGAGCGGCCCAACCTGACGGGGTCCGTGACCGCCGCGGCGGACGCCGGACACCACGGCATCGCTGTCCATCTTTCGGTGATCCTCTACGACTACCTCACCTGGCGCGGGTACTACGACGACCTGATCTCCGTCACGACGACCGCGTGCCGCAGCGCCCATCAGTCGGGAGCACTCGCCGCCGAAGCCGGGGCGTGGAACAACCTCGGCATCGCGCTGAGCGAGGTCTCACGGTACGAGGAAGCTTTTCGCGCCTACGATCGGGCGCTCGACCTGTTCACGTCACTGGGCAATGACAACGAACGGGGCAAAGTATTCAACGGGATCGGCCTGGCCCTGCGGAACTCCGGGAAGCCTGCCGAAGCGCTGAAGGCCCACCGGGAAGCCGTCTCGATTCAGCGTGCCGCGGATGACCTCCGCGAACAAGCCGCTGCCTTGACCAATCTTTCCCTGGCCTATCAAGATCTTGAGGATCACGCAGAGGCATGCGCGGCGGCGGAAGAGGCCGCTTCCATCTTCCAGCAACTCGGCGACAGCGCCAACGAAGCAACCGCTTTGTGCACAGCGGCGTTCGCCCTGCAGGCATGGGGCAAGCCCGAGGAGGCGCGTGCCGCCTGCCGACGCGCCCTCACATCCGCTCGCCTTGGGGGGAATCCCCTCGTCGAGGCGTTAACCCTGATGACCTGTTCCCAACTGGATGACCTCACCGCGCAACAGCAGATCGAATACCTGATGCAAGCAGAGGCGGCAAGCGAACAGGCCAATGCCACCGAACTCCGAGCCGAGGCACTGTCTGGCATCGGCAAGGCGCACACCGCGGAAGGCGCAACAGACCAGGCGGTCACCCACTTCCTGCGCGCGCAGAGGATCTTCGAAGAGCTCGGTCTAACCGAGCAAGCAGCAGAAGTTAGCGAAATGATCGCGGCGCTCCAGTCCTAGCCGTACTCCACACCAACCGAGAACGCCGGAGCCGGAGGGGCAGCAACCGCCCTGAATCGTCAGCCATGCTGAACGCTCCAGCAACGGCTCGACACACTCGGTGTACGGCTGGTCCTAGGATTGTTCGTCGAGCGCCAGCCCCGTACCAGCGACCGCCTCAGGGTATGGCGCGAGTTCAGCCAGACCGCCGGACATGAACCCGGTCAGACCCTCACCCCGTCCCCCGCATCACTCGAGTCCACCGCAGCACCGAGGATGAGTGACCTCCCTCGCGCGGAAGCCTCCAGGAGGAGACTGACTCCCGTCCTGCATGCAGGCCACAAGAATACAATCGACAGGCTCAGCACACGACAGGTCGACCGCGCCCGAACGTCCCCGCAACAGCAAACATCCCGTGGATGCAGGTGCCCGCCGTAGGGCCTGATCAATTCCCCGACAAGCGAGGCGCCTACCGGCGCGCTTTCGGCGATGCCCTCACTCGACCCCGAGGGCATCAAGCTGTCTGACTTTAGGCGTCTTCAGCGCGATGATCCGGGGAGTTGCACCGCTGTCCGGGCTTTGTGCCGCGCACCGGTTCACAGACCGCGACGCTGTAACTGATCACTACCGATTCTGGTGGCGGATACTGCTGCAGGGAAGAATCCTGACCTTGCGGACCCGGCCCCGTCGAAGCAGTAGATGCGGGCTTGGTCGATCACGTCGGCGGGCGGGTCGTCATTTTCGAGGATGATGGCCTGGCCCGGGAAGTTGAGCATCTCTCGGTAGAACTGGTCCACTACGGTCGATGTGAGGTCGACGTCCACGCCGACGGGATCGCTGATCGGATCGCGATAGGTGACGACCGGAGAGTCCAGGACGACGAATCCAGGGTGCGGTCGGGAGTAGTCCCGGCAGTAGCGGGCCAGTGCGGTAGTGAACGCCGAGTGCAGCACGGAGCGGACTCCCTTGCCACGGTTCGCGCGATGCCGGCCACCTGCATGGACGTCCATGGCGTACTGGTCGTATTCCGGGAAATCCACGGACGGGACCTTCCACGATTCCAAGGTGTGACGGAGCGTGTCGTCAAAGTTCGACAGGATGCGGGTGGGGATGTATCCGGCCGGTCGAGCCGCAGGCCCTGCTTCTTGTCCGTCCAGCCGGGAGCGTCGCTCCTCGAGTTCGTCGATCCGTGTGTGGAGTTCCAGATTCCGCTCGATGACCGAGCGGGCCTGGAGGCTTTCCTCCATACGCTCGCGCAAGGGGGCTAGTGACTGTTCGGTCGCCTCGATCTCCCGGTCCATCCGGGCGCTCTCGTCGAGCAGGGAGTTGCGGCGGGCGCTGAGGTGATCGAACTGCTCGCGCAGGTCCTGGATCGTGGGCAGGAGATCGGCGAGCAGGGCGTGGGTCTTGGTTGCCTCGCTTTGCACTGCGAGGTGCAGTTGTGTGGTCTCCAGCTCACCATGGTGCGGGTTCTGGTGCTGTGGCTCGGCGCCGCAAAATACGCAGGTGCCTACCTGGAAGAAGCCCAGGAGACTGCCGGCCTCGGTGACCATGTCCAGCCGGTCAAGGTCCGATCGGTACTGTTCCTCCAGGAGGAGGAACCTGGATACCAGGTCGCCGACTTCGTTGAGGCGTGATTCCAGGGTCGCCAGTTCCTCGGCGGTCCGCATGCGCGCTGTGACGGCCCGCAGGTGGCGGTCGGTGATGGCGCGCAGGGTGCTGGTGTGTTCGTCGATGGAGGCTTGCAGGAGTGCTTGCCGGGCGCGCAGTTGGGTGATGTTTTCCTGCGTGGTCAGCTTGATCTGCAGGTCGACGATGATTTGGTCCAGGAGGGTGATTTTGCCCTTGTTGACGCGGCGCTGTCCGGGGTTCAGTCCGGTCTCGACGTCAGGGTCGCCGTCTCCGGTCAGCAGCAGCCGCATGATCGAGGCTGCCGCGGTCTTGCCGCTGGCGGCCGCCGAGTGGAGCACCGGGGACAGGGAGTCGACCATCCGTGTCTCTGGGATGACCGACAGGTGGATCAAGTCGGCCAGGGCCAGGCTGCGGGTGGCGCCGGCGTCGTTCTTGCGGAATTTGTGGTCGGTCAGGTCTAACTGGCCGAGCAGGAACTGCGAGAGGCTGTTCTTGCTGCGTGCGGTGTGTAGGGCCGTCACGGTGGCATCGGCGGGCCGGGTCACCAGTTCTCTGAGGTCCTCGTGGTGCAGGTAGATGGTGTTGGTGTCCGGGACGCGCAGCAGCGTCAGCGGGCTGCCGTCGGGAAGCAGCAGCCCTAGAAGGATCTGGCTGTAGCCGTCCGCCTCGGCGACCAGGTCGAGGCGGGCGCCGCCGAGCATGTAGCCGATGGAGTCCGCGATGAACGACTTTCCTGTGTCCGACGCTCCGTAGATGATCGTCAGTGCCGCGTCGAACTGCACGCTCGCTACCGGCTTACCGGATCCGGCGTAGGTCAGGTGGGTCAGGCGGAGTTCACGCACGGCTGTTCTCCGTCCACGCGCCGTCGGCGGACGCGCGGTTAAGGATCTCCCGGGTGGCGACCCGGGCGTCCGCAGTGGGGAGGTAGTGCTGCACCGCCCATTCGGCCCGTTCTCGCAGCGACTCGACATAGGGTGCTTCAAGGACGTCGACGAACACCGGACCCCGGTCGGTAGCCGTGTACATCAAGCCGTCACTCCGGTCCTCGACACCCGCTAACCCGGCCCTGATCAGGACCAGCAAGGCCTGTTCCAAAACGCTCCGCTTCACCCCGAGTTCTCCTGCCCGCGCGGGAAGGTCGGGATGCAGGCTGGGCGGCCCGTCGAACTCAGCGCTGTGCAACACGACATGATCCAGCAGCACCAGTTGGGAGAGGTCCAACGGCTCGGGATGGGTCTCGGCCAGGAGGACCAGAGCACGCACGCCGATCTCCAACGGGCTGTTGAGTGGGTTCACTGCTCCTCCTTCTGGCACCAGGTCAGACGGTTGTCGTTCGCTAAGTGATGGCATACCCCTTTGCGGGCCTTCGGCTGCACGTACGGCGTGAGAACCGTGGGGGTCAGGTGAACGGCGCTGGCAGCGGTGGTCACCGCTCCGTGGCGCTCCCATCCATTGGGGTAGGCGCAGACCGCCACTTCGACGACGATGTCGTAGACGTCCTGTTTGACCTGCTCGAAGTAGGCGGGGGTGGTGGCGTCGCGGGCGAACAGGCGCAGGGCCTCAGCGGTGTAGAACGCCTCGCGCTGCCGTTTCAGATGCTCGTCAGCATCCGCGACGTCTGGTACCTGCTGCAGGGTGCTGATCTGGTCGGGAAACTTCTCGCGGTAGACGTCGAGCAGGCACTGGACGTAGCGGTGTTCGTTCTCGCCGTGCTCGTCGGGCGGGAGGATGACCTGCGGCCCGTGGGCGAGCTGGGCGTGCGGGAAGCGTTCGGCCCAGTGCGCGGTGGTGCTGTGGAGCTCGAGCATCTCATCGAGGTCGACGCATTCGAACATGGAGAAGTCTGCGGCTGCGGCGAGGGTTTTGACCGCTGCCAATTCATGGGGCAGGAGGTCAGACATCACCTTCTCCTTGGCCGTGGCCAGGTCCTGCAGGAACCTCTCCTTGCTGTCGGTGGGCTTGGCCAGCAGACGTGGCAGGCTGCGCGCGATTTTCGGGGCTACGAAGACGTAGCGCGTGGGGACGGTGAAGTGCCCGGCCGCGGCGGCCACGAACATCTTGCGCATCTCCTGGGCAGCGGTTGACCAGGTGAGGGCTGCGCTGTAGCGCTTGCACTGGTAGTTGTGCCACTGCCCCTCCAATCGGTGCGCTGACAGGTAGCCGGCCACGTCGATGCCATGATCCCCTGAGCCGCCGTGCCGTTCGACCAGGGTGTATCTCGTGTCGAGGGCCGGCACCCACTCCTTGACGAACACCTCGAACTCGTCGGGGTCGTAGAACGGGACCAGTTGCTTGGGCGAGGGCACCGGTGCCATGCGCAGCGTATGGGGTAGCACTGTCAGCGGCGGCGGATCTCCCTCCGCCGGTGCTGTCTCCTGCGGGTCCTGCACCCCGCGCCCCCTTCGTCTGCTGAACACTCGGCAGGCGCCGAAGACTCTGGCCAAGTGATACCACCCTGCGGGTGTACACGAATAGAGAACAGAGACAGTCAAGGGCTCGTGAGAGCGCAGGCGGGCGATCGGAGGGCGGGCTCCGATGGGGCGTCCACGGGGCCAGCATCAGAGATCGTGTACCGGTCGCACCGGGTCCGTCGGCTGCCTGCCGGTACCCCGAATCCGGCAGGAGCAGAGACGGCTGCAGGCGGCAGCCGCCCGCAGCCTTCCCCACCAGAAGAGGCCGCCCTCACTTTTCCTCACATTCTCTCGATACGAGGTATGCTGCCTGCATGACCAAGAGCATCACGCTAGACGACGTCACCAATACTCAGATCGCCCTGCTCGCCCGTGCCTGGGACGTCTCACCCGGCGAGGCGGTGCGCCGACTGGTTGAACATTTCCAGCACGCCTCCCCCACCGCCACCACCCGCCCGGCCCCCGCAGGTAGTTGGGTGGCTGTGCATGCCATTTACGACGGAGTGCGCGTTCCCGGCCTGTATGATCCCGCGTCCCGGGCCCTCACCGTCACCGATAGTCCGGCGGCCGGCGCGTACCGCACGCCCAGCGGGGCCGCCAGCGCAGTCTTGCAGGCGCTCAAGCCGCAGGTGAAGCCCAACCGCAATGGCTGGGAGTTCTGGACGGTCGACGACAGCGGCGAACTCCTCCAAACGCTCCGCCACCAATGAGCGATCGGCGCCTCCTGCCCATCGCCAGAATTTCATCCTTTCTCACTTTCCTCACTTTTGCTACCCTGGGCAGCTCATCTCATCTGAGTGACGGCCGCGCCCGTCACTGCGCGTACGGACCAAGGAGCTGTCGTTGCACGACGACCACGACCCGCTGCTGAGCCAACGCTCAGCCCTCATCATGCTGCTGGGCGTGCTGGTGGGTATCGGGGCCGGGATCTTGGCCGTACTCGGAGATGCCGACCCGGCCAGCGCCGTGCTGACCGGCGCAGGCGCCTGCGGTGCGGGCATCCTGTTCTTCCACGCCACCATCGCCTAGAGCCTGCCCAGCCCTGCGGCCGGGGACGTCCGGAGCCAGCATCTGCAAGCTGAGCCAGCGGCCTGGACCGTGATCTTGGTGAGAACAAGCCTGCCTTGATGACACCTATCGCGCTCGGCTCGCATCCGCAGGTGCCCACAGCTCTGCAGGCGGGGGGTTCAGTAGTAGAACTCGAGATAGTCAATCTGCTGCAGTGTGACCTCTTCAAGGGCAGCGGGCCGTCCCGAGCGGTGGAAGTAGCAGCTGGCCAGGGCTTCGCCCAGGGTTTTGTTGAGTTCCGATTCCGGCGCTGCCCGGTGGCGGGCAGCGAAGAGGTGTTCGGGATGGGGTTCGCGCAGGCTGAGGGTGAGAAAGCGTAGGCGGGGGTCGTCGGTGGAGCCGGCTGCGGAGGTGAATCCGAACCAGGCGCGGAAGGAGACGGTCATCAATCCGCCCTGGTCCAGGATGGTGCGATGAGCGCTGTGGCGGACGCGGGGTTGCCAACAGCGGATAGTCTCCCGCTCCAGTGCCCGATGCAGGGGGTCATCCGTCTGTGGGCGGTGGCTGGCCAGGACCTCCTGCAGAACAGTGGCGCTCACGCTGAGCCGGGCGGCGAGGGCCTCGGCGGTGGCGTGGTGTTTCAGGAGAAAGCGGAGCTGGGATCGGGCGGATCGGGGCGCTGGGCGTGTCCAGTGGCGGGAGTCCGCGCGATCGAGGGCTTCTTCGACGGTATCGGCGTAGAGGGTGATGGGCATGGGGCTGCTTTCGGTGGACGAGGTGGGGGTTGCTGAAGCCCCGGTGAAGCGGCGTGGAGGGGTCGGGGCGTGGTGACGGATGATGCTGGTGTGCCGTTGCCTCGCCGGCCCGCCCTGGTGGCCCGGGAGACGACTGCTTCGTTTCTTGGCCGGTTGGCGGAGATGAATGATCTGGCGTTCGGGGAGTTGACTCGCCGGGTGGGTGGCCCGCGAGGACTCAATGACGCTGATCCTCGGCTGCAGGAGGTGTGGCTGGGGCCGGTGGCACGCGCCCGGCTGGCCCGAGTCTGCCGCAGGCCGCAGGCCCAACTGGAAGCGGTGCTACCGACGTTGGGCCAGGCCCCGATCACGGCGAGGGCACGGTGCCAAGTGCGGGTGGAAGCATGGCCTGAGCCCGGACGGCCTGTGCAGGCGTGTGCGCTGTGTATCGCGGGCAAGTCGGAGTGCCCGGTGTGGCAGGTGTGTGCCGACACGTGGACGGTGTGTACCCGGCACGGTCAGTGGACGGGTGAGGCCGACGGGCGGTTTCAGTGGGGGGTGGCGCGGGCGCCTGAGGTGGTGGAGGCGCAGGTGCGCAGACAACGCTATGAGCGCAGGACGGGGTTGTACGGGCGCGCCCTGATGGCGGACGCCCTGCAGATAGCCGTCTACTGGTGGCAGTGTCGGCAGATGGGGTCGCGGGGAGTGTGGGCTGCGCGGCAGGACACCTTGGGGGTGAGCCGCAGCGCGCTGTGGGCGGTGCCGCTGGTGGTGTACCCGGAGGCGGTGGTGGTTGCGGAGGCGATGGCGGTGCGGGAGCGGCAGCGGGCCTTGGGCCGAAGCTTCGCTGGTGGTCCGGCAGGCTGGACGACGGGCCGGTGGGTGGAGTGGGTCGGCGCGCGGCTCGAGATGCGCGAGGAGATGGCGCAGGGCGGGCACCGGGCGCTGGAAGCGTGGTTGATGCTGCACCGCAATACGGTGCCGGTAGTGGAGAGGCAGGCGGCCCCGGCTCCGCCGGCCGGGTACCGCAGTGTGCCGCTGCGGATGCTGGAGCCTCATCGGTCGGTGGCTGCCTTCGGAGCATTGGAGCAGGTGTCGTGTCTGCCGTGGCGGTTGGGGTCGCCAATGACGAGTGTGGGGCTGCGGGGGTGAGGGCGGTGGCGCTTGGCCCGTTTGCTGATCTGCGGGTCAGGGGGAGCGGTCCTTGATGTAGCGGGCGGGGTTGGCTCCTTCGTCGAATATCTGCTGGTACCAGTCGAAGATCCGGGTGCCCTCTTCTTTGACCCAGCCGGGGTTGACGCCCAGGCGGAACGCTCCTGCGACGGGTGTGCCGTCCTTGGCATGGGGGACCACGTCCAGCGCGGTGGGTTCGTGTGCGGGGTACAGGGCGCAGTCGGTGAGGACGGCCAGGGGGTAGCGGCCGATCAGTTGGGCGGTCTTGGTCATTTTGCGGTGCATGTTGACGCGGGAGCGGGAGATGATCGCGGCGCGCAGGTCGGGTCGCCAAGTCGGGGTGTTCAGGGCGGGCCACGGTTCGTACGGGGCGCGGCGTGGGTCGCGGGGTCCTTCGCGGAGTTTGCCGATACCGCCCTTGCCGGTGGCTTTGATCGCGGTCAGCAGCGAGCGCAGCGCGGGGTCAGCGGTGGGGAGGGCGTGCATCGCGTCGAGGAAGGCGGCAGAGGGCATGCCGACAGTGATGCCGAGGTCTTTCATGGTGGCGAGGTAGGCGTCGCGGAGCCGCTCGTACCAAGGGTCGAAGTAGCGAGTGGCGTCGGGTCGCAGGTACGCCTCCGAGGGCTGCACGGTCATACCGAGTTCGGCGGCGTACGCGAGGGTCGGAGTGGCGTACCAGGCTGGCCCGGTGGGCGGTTGGCCGCTGGAGGTGAAGGGCGAGGGCAGTGCGGGGTTTGTCTCGCAGCCGCTGAGGTCGCAGTACCAGGAGCCGGGGATTTTCGGGCTGAAGGCGGGCCGGACGACGTGCTCGGGCGGGGTGTTGGCTCCGACGAGGAGGCCGGAGGAGGAGGACGCAAAAGCCAGGTTGATGTCGATGCCCACGATGTAGGAGTAGATGCGCTCTTCGTCCGGGGTCGACGGGCGCTTCCAGTCCCAGGCCTCTTCGTCCAGGGCGTCACGCGGGTCGCGGCCTTGCGCGAGGGGGTGCGCGTCGTGGGCTTCGGGCGGGGCCGGGTCCAGGGGCTGCCACAGGCCGGCGGGATTGGTGTCGGAGTGCCAGGTGCCGTCCTGACTGCGGACGGGGCGGGTGGGCGGCCGCAGGGCGGTCATGAGGTGCTGACCGCAGACGGCGGTGGATCCGCGGGGGGTCAGGACCCGGTCGGCGTAGGTGCCCAGCAGGCGGGCCAGGACGCTGGGGGTGAGATCGGCGGGAGGGTTCCAGCCTCCTTCGGACAACGCGCCCCAGGGGATGACAGCTACCTGGACGCAGCGGCGGCGCCCGGGCTGGGGTGGTTGGTAGATCCGAGCCCAGGAACCGAAGCCGCTGCGAGGCACATTCCAACGGTCGCTGGTGAGGGCGGCAAGGACGGGGTGGTCGTCGGGCAGGCACAGGCGGGCACGGTCCTCCAGGGCCGGAGGCAGGCCGAGGTAGTCAGCAGCGGAGGAGACCAGGACCAGCAGAGGGTCCGCAGCACGGTCAAAGGGACTGAGACGCGCCTGACCGAGACCCGCCTCAAGGGCCCAGTGCAGCACGTCGGGGAAGGTGCGGGCCGGGCAGCGGCGGACGGAGCCGTCGGCGAGATGAGCGGTCAGGCAATCGGTGTAGGCCAGTACGGCCAGCGGGCCGGCGGGAAACCTGTCGTCGGGTGCCGGCGCGCCGGCACCCGGCCCGTGCGATGGGGTGCGGGAGGCGACCCGGGCCGGCACAGAGCTGAGTGGGGTGGGCAGGGGCGAGGACTCGGAGGGCAGCAGCGTGGGCGGGACGGGGGCCGGCTGCGCGCTCTCCCAGGTGAGCAGGCCGTTCATAAGGCGGGCGTACGCAGCGCGGTCGATGCCCGCCGACTCGACGAGTCCGCTCTCCCAAGCTTCAGCGAGTTCCGGGGCAGTGCCCAGGGCGTTTGCCAGGGTGGTCAGGGAGAATCCGGCCGCCAGGCGTAATCGTCGGCGTTCGTCGGGATGCGGTAGCGGGGCGGCCAATTGGGCCAGGAGCGCGTCGACTCCGGCGAAGACATGGTCACTGGGATCATCAGGCACGGACCTAAGTTTTCATGGACCGCAGGCACGAATCCTACCGGGGTGGGGCGGAGGTGCCGGTCTGTTGTGAGTGGTGCGATTCGCGACCGCGGGTCACGTGCAACGGGTACGGTGGTGCACATTTACCGATGCACCCGTCCCGGCGGCGAGCGCCAACGTCCGGCGGGCTACGAAAAGGTGATGGGTGGTCAGGGACCTGCAGGTGGTGCATCTGGACGCGTCCGGCAGGACTCGGAAGATACCGGCAGCTCACGCGGGACAGACCCCGCTGACGCAACGCCAGCCGGTATGGACGCCAGGGCGGCACCCTTCCGAACGCAGCATCGCGACGTTGTGGTGGTCGGCTACCACTCATGAGCTGGTGGGCTGCCGGTCGTTGGATCGGCTGTCGGTGGCCATGCTGTTGGATTTCAACCCCGCAGTCGTGGACTTCACCGCGTGGGCAGCGCAGTTGGAGTGGCGGGAACGAGGCCGGGTACGCACGTTGGTTCCGGACTTCTTCGTCCGCACGGCCACAGGTGCCACCGTTGTGGTGCACTGCCCTCCAGCCGCCGGCCCCAGCAAGCGCTGGCACGACCAGCGCGAGGTACTGCAGCAGGCCTGTCAGGAAGCGGGCTGGCAGTTGGGGGAACCGCGGGTCCCCGGCCCGATGGCGCAGAGCAATTTGCGGTGGGTCTCGCGATATCGGCAGCCCCGCAACAGCGATCGTGCCGTGGAACGGGCCTTGTGGCAGGCCGTCACCGCACCGAGGCCGCTCGGCGACATCGTCCGGGCCTGCGGGGTGCCGCGGCTGCTCGCCCTGCCGCGCCTGTTTCACATGCTGTGGCGGGGCGATCTGTCGATGGACTGGAGCCTGCCGTTGGGGCCTGGCGCACTGTTGCAGCGCTCGGACCGTACCGCGCCGGCTGCGACCTTCCAGCCCTATTCTCTTATGAGCGCTCAGTGAATCGGACCCCCACAGAGCAGCCCTCGGCACTACCTGCGGCCACCCGTGCGCATCATGGCGTGCTCGCCTCGGGCGACATGATCCGCTGGCGAGGCGAGCTCTACACGGTCGCGAGCCTGGACGGGGTCACGGTGCAACTGCAGCCGCGGCCGGGCAGCGGCCTGCTTCCGGTGGCGGCGCCGCTGGCTGCGCTGGCCGCCGCTGACGACTTCGCCGTCCTGGACCCGGACGGCCAGCCCCTGACCCACCTGGTCCTGCCCGACTGGTCCCTGCTGCAGGGCGTCAGTCCCGACGCCGCTGTCGAAGCACGGTTGTGGGAACGGCACATCGTCGAGATCGACACCGGGGTCCTGCCCGGGCGGCCGCAGGGCAGTGTGCCGCGGCCGGGCTATGCACCCGAGCAGTTCACGCTGATCGAGCGGTACAAGGCCAAGGCCGAGGAGCTCAATGCGGTCCTGGACCTCGCAGTGTCGTGGCACACCGTGCAACGCAAAAGGTTGCTGTACCGGCAGCAGGGGATCTGGGGTTTGGTCGACAAGCGGCGTGTGCCGGCGCCATCGCCGCACGGGCGCACCGATCCGCGGGTGGTGGACACCTTGCTGGCGCTGGTCGAGCACCGGGCCCGCCAGTCCACGATCACCGCTCGGGGGCTGTTTCGTCTGCTGCGGCGGGCGGTGCGTTCCACGTGCGGGGAGCAGGTGAAGGTACCGGCCGACTCCACGCTGTACACGCTGCTGGAGCGGCTGGACATCAAGGTCAAGGATCTGCGCTCCCCCGTCCGCCGCCGGTTGGACCGCACGAACCGGCCGGATCCGCCGTTCGGCGTGAGCACCGCGCTGGCCCCCGGTGAACTGGTGCAAATCGACTCCACCGACCTGGACGTGAAGGTGCTGGGCGATGACGGCCAGCCCACCTCGGCGGAACTGACCGCAATGGTCGACGTGTGCACCCGCACGCTGATCGCGGCGGTCGTGCGGGCCAAGACCGCCCGGGGTCGCAAGATCCGCCAGCACAGCAACGCGCTGATCGCCGCCCGCCGCAGCACCGGACGGGCCACCAAGGCCGTCGACGCGTGCTTACTGCTCGCCCAGGGGCTCGTGCCGGCCCCGATGCGGCCGGGCTTCAGCCCGCTGGCGCATGCCAGCGTCTCCGATCTGCCCTATGAGGATCTACTGGAAGCCGACCCGCGGATGGCGCAGGCCGCGGCCCGTCCCATCATCATCCCGGACATCATCGTCATCGACCACGGGTCGGTGTTCGCCGGGAAGGCCTTCGCAGACGCCTGTCAGTACATGGGGATCTCGGTGCGTTCGGCCCGTCGGCGCACCCCCACCGACAAGGCGATCGTCGAGCGGACCTTCGGCGCGGTGAAATCGATGTTCAGCCAGTTCGTGAACACCTACACCGGCAGCGACATCAGTCACCGCGGCCGCACCCTCGACGGCGAAAGGCTGTGGAACCTCACCAAACTCGACGACATGGTCCAGGAATGGATCGCTCTGGAGTGGCAGAACCATCCACACGACGAGCTCCGCAACCCCTACGACCCGAATCTGCCGCCGCTGAGCCCGAACCAGATGTACAGCGCCTGTGTACAGGCGGCCGGGTACCTGCCGGTGCCGCTGGGACGGGAGGACTATCTGCGGCTGCTGCCCACCGCGTGGGTGGGGGTGCGCGATGAGGGCATCACGTTCAGGAACCGGGTGTACGAGAACCCGCGCGGTGAACTCAACAACTACCGACACCAACGGTCGGGGCTGGGCGGAAAACGGCGGGGCGGCTGGGAGCTACGCTACAACCCCTACACACCGGAACAGGTATGGCTCTACGACCACCACAAGAACCGGTGGGTGGACGCGATGTTCCGCCACCAGCACCTCATTGGTGCGCCGTGGACGCAGTACCTATGGGATATCGCCACCGCTGAGCATGTCGATCGTGGGGGTCGCAAGGACGACGACGGGGCCATCGCGCAGGCGTTGACGGAGCTGTTGGAGCGGGCCGGGCGAGGGCCGGACGAGACCGCGACGGCGCCCGTGCCGGACGGCTGGGGCCCGGTCCTGCCCGCTGCCGCACCCGGCACGCCCTTCGATCCATACGCCAGCCTGCCGGGCGGCACGGACCTGCCGCTGAGCGAACTGGATGTGGCCGCCACCGGCATGTACACGCTGCCTGGGCCCGCCGACCTGGCCCGGCGCGGCGGCCACGGACACGATCCGCTGCTGTTCTCCCCGGCGGCCCAGCATGGTGAGCAGGTCTGGACGCAGGAGGCCATGGACACGTTCAAGGCCGACTACTTCGCCGGGCTGCCTCCCCTGGAAGAGGACGGGGTGACGCTGACGGACGATCTGCTGCTGCCCGGCGTCGCTGGTAGCGGGGCAGGGTCAGCTGCCGAACGGTTCGACCTACCCGACGATGACCTGAAGGATGGACATGAGCCGCCGCAAAATCGATGACGAGGTAGTCCGTGACCTCGTCGAGGGCCCGGCCCGGCGCCGCCCGCCGGAACCGGAGTGGCGTGACACGCTGCCCAACTGGCGGGCCTCCTGCGACCGGGTCCTGGACCCACCCGACCTGGCGGACTGCGCACCGCTTGGCCTGCCGGTCACCGATGACGATCCGCGGCTGCTGTTCCACGGCAGCATGCGCCCGGTGGCCACCCCGGCCATCAACCAGGCCCTGCTCGTGGTGCGGACCCAGCTGCAGGCTAACGCCCGGCGGGAAACGGGCCGCATCGGCGTCATCATCGACGGGCCCAAGAACACCGGCAAGACCATGTTGATGCAGTACATCGGCCGGCACTACGAGATGCGACTGAACGAGCTCTACGAGCGGGACGAGGACCGCATCCCGGTCATCGCGCTCAGCGTGCCGGCCCAGGGCCGGGGCGGAGCGCGCAACTGGGCTGCGGCGTTCGCCTACTTCCTGGGTCTGGAGCGGGACGGGGGCAGCGACCCGACCAAGTCGATCTGCCACGTGATGAAGCACTGCCGGACCCAACTGGTCCTCATTGATGGCATGGAGCGGCTGCAGCCCGGCGCTGATGTCCAGCAGACCTTCGCATTCCTCGAACACATCAGCGACGAGACCGGTGCCACGTTCGTGTACTGCGGGCGCAACAGCCGTTCCATCGTGGACCCGATGACCCGCGACCGGGCCACGAAACTGGAGGACAACGAGGACCCGTGGGGCGATCATCCGGTGCTGTGCACCAGCCGGCTGGGCTACGACGATACCGGCCGCGACAAGTTCCGCCGCATCGTCAACAAGTTCGACAAGGACCTTCGGCTGCACCACCACGAGCCCGGTGACCTCACCCGGCTGGCCCCGGTCTTGCACCTGCGCAGCAAGGGGTATCTGCGGGCGCTGTCACAACTGATCTGTCAGGCCGCGCAGCGGGCCATCTTGACGCAGGAGGAACGCATCACCGAACAGCTGCTGGACACCCTCGCCGTGGGTCGCACCATCGCCATCTGATCCGCGCCTACCGCTAGGAGCTATCCGCAAGGGCACGGGCGTTATCGGCGGGGGCTGTCTTGCCCGGGCTCGGGGTGCGCGGGTGGGCGGCCGCTGGACGAGCCGGTGCGGCTGAGTTTCGGGTCCCACACCATGTACAGGCCCTCCAGGGCCCGCCGCTCCTCATCGGTGAGCTTTTCAGGAGCCTTGCGGACTTTGTGAATCCAGGCTCCAAGGTTGATCAGCTGCTCGCCCCAACTGGGCTCGTGGTGCCGGCGGGGAACGTTGAGGTTGCCCTCCCGCGCGAGGTAGTTGGCCGCGGCGCAGAAGTATGTACGGAATTCGTCGCGCCGGTCCGTGCCGACTTCGCCGCGGTAGAGACTTTCCGCGTTAGGTCCGATGTGGATGCTCAGGAGCAGTTGGGCCTGCGCGGGGTGCAGGGTGTGGAAGTGGTTGCGCTGGCGGTTGAGCCACTGTCCCAGCGGGGTGCCGTCGCTGGTTTTGTACGCGTTGGGGACGTGGCCGGTGCCGTGGACGGCCACGTACGCGGTGGCGGTGGCGTAGGTGCGGCGCCAGGTGACCGGGAAGGGCGGGTCCCACCACGGGTCGATACTGCGCAGGATCTCGTCGTGGGCCGCGTCCAGTTGTCCGGCGCGGGCCTTTCGCCGGCACTCCCCCAGCCAGATGCCGATGCGGTGTCCCCCGATCTCTTCGTGCTGTGCGGCGCCGAGGTGGCCGTGCCGGGCGGCATAGGCCCGAGCGTGGACCAGCATGCGGGCGAAGTCGCCCTGCGGGGTGGTCCAGAGCATGCCGAGCGCGTCGAGCGCCGTGCGGTGGGAATCTTCGAGGCGGCCTGCGATGTGGCGCAGCCGCTGATTGCTGACCCACTCCCCCAGGGCGAAGCCTTCGGTGTCGCGGTAGTCGGCGGGCACGTCGAGGTGCCCCAGGGTGTGGTGGTAGGCGGTGGCGGCGGGCAGGGCCTCGTCCCAGGCGCCGGTGGGGGGCAGCGTGACTTCCAGGCCGAGGGCCAGGGCGATCTCCAGGGCGCGCTCGGGAGCGTTGTAGTAGGTGCTGCGGGCCGGGCGCCCGGAGGGTCCGCTGCTGTGGGGCATGGCGACACGGTCGAGGTAGGTGTCGTCGTGGGCGCGCAGGGCCTGCAGGATCGACCACAGGCCGGAGAATTGCGACTGCTGCAGCGCCTGGTGGGCGGTTGCCCCGTCGGGCAGGAACACCGGCACCACCAAGGTCGCCTTCTTGCCGGCGCCCGGGGCTTGGCGCAGGGCCCGGCCGATGGCCTGGATGGCGTCGATGACGCTCTTGCGGGCGGCCGCGAAGACCACAGCATCGATCGTGGGGATATCGACGCCTTCGTTGAGGACGCGGACGTTACTGAGCACCGCCTGCGGGCCGGCCCCACCGAACGCTGCCATTAGCCGGCGGCGCTGGGTGGCCGGCTGCGCGCCGTAGACGCAGTTCGACCACAGGTCGGGGATGTGCAGGTCGCCGACGGCCTGGGCGGCGGTGGCGGGCAGCGAGGCGGCAAACGCGTTTGCGGCGGCGACGCGGTTGTGGAAGACCAGGACGCGCCGCAGGTCGTGCTCGCTGATCGCGCGCAGGACGGCGACCTGCAGGGCAGCGGCGCGCAGCCCGTTGTGGTGGGCGCTGTCGGCTGGTTTCGCGGTCAGGATGGAGCGCAGGTCGTGGTCGCGGACGATGGGCATCACCACCCGGTAGTCAGCGAGGATGCCGCGTTCGATGGCGTCGGCCAGCCCCAGGCGGTAGACGGTGGGACCGTAGATGTCGAGGCGGTCCATGGTGGCGGTGGGTGCGGCCTCCGCCAGGTCGGCGAAGGTGCTCAAGGCTGCGGGGGTGTTCCAGATGCGGGGGGTGGCGGTGAGGTAGAGGCGCAGTTTGGCGGGCAGGGCGGTGTCGTCGTGGATGGTGCCCCAGCCCTGCCCCAGCTTCATGCAGGTGCGGTGCGCTTCGTCGATCACGATCAGGTCCCAGGCCGGCAGGTCGTGCTGGTGGTGGGCCTGGCGGATGACGCGCAGGGAGGCATAGGTCACGAAGACGGTGAACGGTCCGGCACTGCTGCGGCTGATCTCGGCCACGTGGGCGGGTTCGTTGCTCATCACGGCCTCGTCCCGGGTCAGGCCGCTGCGGTGCTGCTGCAGTGAGGAGATGCCCAGGGCCGGCCCGCGGCGGCCTGCTTGGCGCCAGCGCTGGATCGTCTGGGTCAGCAGGTCCAAGGTGGGCACGGCTACCAGAACCGCCCCGTTCGCAGCCAGCCGCTGCGCGGTCTCCGCAGCGGTGCGGGTCTTGCCCGTTCCGCACGCTGACACCACGGTGGCGCGGCGCTCTCCGGCTTCGAACGCGGCCACGGCAGCATGGACCGCTGCGATCTGATGCGGCCGTAGAGCGGGAGGAGTAGCAGCCACACGATTCCTTAGGATCTGCCTCGCGGCGCCCAGCACGCAGCGCGTTATGATCCTGGACCCTATGCAGGAACCGCCTCCTTGGCGGTCAGAACCAGATATGCCGGACGGATCGCCGCCTGAGCGCAGGGCAGTTGAGCCCGGACCCGGCATGATCTTCGTTCTACGGCGGCTCTTGCGCATGGCACGTAGTGCGCAGACGGGTTGACGAAGGAGCGGGCACCATGGTGAAGGTCGCGAAGAAGGCCGGTACCCGCGGCAGGGTCTGGAAGCCGGTGGCGGCGCATCCCCGCAGGGTTCGTCTGATCGCGCAGGAGTCGACCGGCTCGTTTGTGTCCCGGCTGGCCGCCGCGCACGGCATGTCCTGCGGCGAGTTGCTGGACGTGGTCGGAGCCGGCACCGTAGCGATGGAGCCGCAGTTCACCGAGCTCTACCTCAACGCAGCCGCACTGGAACGGTTGGCGGACGTGTCGGGCCACAGTCGGGACGTCCTGCAGCACACGCTGCCGAGTCTGGGCGCGCACCGCCTGCTGCCCGATGATGGCGGCCCGCGGTGGACGTGGCCGCAGTGGCAGGCCCGCGGGGTGTTCCTGGTGCGGGCCTGCGAGTTGTGCACCGCATCCCTGCGCATGCCGCACGAGGTGTATCTGGTCTCGACGACCCGGTGGCGGGTCTGCGCCCGCCACGGCCGCTGGCTCGACAACCTGCGCGAAGGAGGCAAGACCTGGCTGTGCCTGCGGGCGGTGCCCGAGGTGATGGAGGCCCACCGGGGTCGGATGCTGCTTGAGCGGCGTCTGGGCGGCGGGGGCCGTGTGCTGTTCGCGGACGCCCTGCACATCGCCGCGCTGTGGTGGAACCTGCCCCATCTGTCCCCGCCGGTATGGGGGCAGCGACAGGCGCGCCTGCAGGCAGGCGGGGGTGGTGACCTGCGGGCAGCGGCACTGGTCGCCTACCCCGAAGTGGCGGACCTCGCCAGGGCTTTGGCGGCCCGCGAACGGCGCCGGATGCGCGGCTCGTGGACCGATGCCGACGATGATGGCTGGCTGAACAGCCTGCGGGGCCGGCTGGAGGACTGGCAGATGCCGTCGTCGCACGCTGTTCTGCCCCTGTCCCAGTGGGCAGCACAGCACAGCGCGCCGACCGGAGGGCGAGCGCCGGGCAGTGACCTGGAGCAGGCGAACCGGCGCCCCTCCCGAGGGCGGTACCGGCGCCTGCCCGCTACGTATCCGCACGGGGCACCGGTGACAGACGCCCATCTGGAAGAGCTGACCTGTATGCCCTGGCGCTTCGGCGAGGATCCACCCGAGCTGGATCCGGCGTTTCTGTGGTCGATGGTCGGCCAAGCCTGATCGGTGTCGCTGGCGGAGCCGGGTCACCTCGCACCCGGCGGTGACCGGGCTCCGGCACGGCTGTCCTCAGCCGCCTCGCTGGCCCTCCTCGAAGAAGTCTCCCCTGCCCTGGCTGAGGTCCGGAGAGGGGGGATCGAAGCCCTGAACGAACGGCACGTTGAGGCAATTCGGACGTCGAACCGGCGCGCGGACGAATATTTGAGGCGTGCCGAGGCCATTAGCCGCCAGCCCGCAGAACGGGCGTAGAAGGGCTTCACCGGCAAGCCCGCGATTTTGGATGTCATGGCCGAACTGTTGACCATATCTGCCCCCGGCACGCATGGCCTGGTACTTCCGCCGGGAAGTGCCCAAAGGACCGCTGGCGAGGCCGCCCAGTTCGTGCGGGATGCAGAAGCATGTCGCCGCCAGGGAGCGGTGGTGGCACGTGCGGCTCTTTCCTGACGGTCTCTGATTTTTCGCTTGCGTAAACCCCCAGGGGCCCGGCTCGCCATGCAGGCAGCACCACCCGCGGGCCGTAGCTCGTTGCCGGGCAGTGTCAGTACCCACCGATAGCGTTGATGCTGTGATCAAGGAGTACTACCCACAGGCATGGCAGCACCTGCGCAACGCACGTCAGGCGGAGACGATGATGGCGTCGTCGTGGAGCACGCTTCTTGAGGGTGGCCTTGTCGAGGAGAGCGTGGTCACGCATGCGGATGGGTCTGGAGTCATCGGTGCCTGGCTGGCGTGGCCGCCCGGCGGGCAGGCGGAACTGACCGGGCTCTTCCATGAGTGTGTAGAGGAGCTGTGGGCGTGTCTGGACTCGCTGGTGACGGAGTCGGTTGAATCGTTCAGCGTGCTGCACCGTCCGCGCAGGACGGAGTATCCCCGATTCTTTCCGGTCGCCGATTCCCTAGACGGTTTCCGGGCATTGCTGGCCGAATCCTGCATGGACGGCACCCTGCGCTCTCACGTGGCGATGGTGGAGGATTGCCAGCCGTTCCAGAACACCGACGACGACGAGGTCATCGACCGGATACGCCGAGGGCTGTCCCATCTGACGCAGTGGAACCTCGCCCTGGATTCAGGAGCGGCGATGGGTGCCTGGGCGACCCCAGGCGACCCACAGATTAATGCCGCGGAGCCTGCCGTGCTCGAGAGCCTGCACGCGGCAGCACCCTGTGCACTCGGCAAGGACGAGCGTGCCCTGGCCCACTACCAGCTGAGCTCTTACCACAAGGGATGCGCCGTGCACGCGCTGGCAGACACCTACATCGACTTGTGCTTCACCGAAGGATTCAACCCGGCAGGCAATGAGGACACCTTCGAGCAGCGACTGGAACTGGTGATCGAGGCGGTCACCCGGTTCGCCGTCTCGTTCGCCTGGCTCTCCCGCCAAGTGCCGGGTAGCAGGCAGGTGCTATCTGCCGATCGAGCCGACGCTAACAGCACGTGGGTCGAGGCAGCACGCTCGTCCCGAAACTGGTCTGCCGAGCAACTGGCGGCGCTGGCCTCATCGGAAATCGGCCTGGGACGGGTCTTGGATTCCGACGCTCTCACGCTGATGGTCAGCACGCCAAGCGGGGTGTACGAGCGGGTCGTTCCGCACGCGACGCCCTTGCGCGCTCATGACCGGCGGGGCACAGCTGCGGAGATAGCCGTTCAGGACGCTGCCGCGACCTGGGGCCTGCCCGACTTTGTGATGGCCCCGAGCGTGGAACGCAAAGGACGCGGCGTGAGGGAGATCAGCGACGGACTGTTGGTGGTCGGTGACTGCGGTGTCGTCGTACAGATCAAGGCCCGTGAAGGCGAACCCGGCACGGCAGAGCGAGAGACGTCCTGGGTCTCCAAACAGCTGACGGCAGCGGGCAGGCAGATCCATGGCACTGTGCGCCGGCTGAAAGCCGGGGACGTGCAAATGGTCAATGGACGGGGACGCAGCGTCCACATCAACAGCCCCACCATCGACTGGGTCGGTGTCATTATTATCGAGCATCCCGATCCCCCGCAGGGCCTGGCTGTTGCCGCGCACCACGGCAGTATTCCGGTGATCGCCCTGCTGCGGCGGGACTGGGAGTTCTTGTTCAACCAGCTGCGTTCCACCTACGCCGTCGTCGCCTATCTGCACCGTGTCGGAGTATCGGCGCCCAAGCTGGGCGGCGAGCCGGAGCGCTACTACGAGCTCGCGGCCGCGGATGCCGAGGCGGTGCCAGGAGAGGTCGACCCGTCCTGGACACGGCGCGGCGGACAGCCGCACAGCGTGCCCCTCCTGCCCGCAGCCCCAGCTGGCAGCGACGATGACGAAGCCCACACCATGGTCCGTATCCTGCTCGAGGACGTGGCCACCAGCCCGATGAATCCCGGCGAGTGGCAGACCTGGCAGCGGACGCTGGCTTCTTTGGACAGTCTGCCTGTCGGGTACCGCTCCGATCTGGGCCGGTTGCTGCTCGACGCCTTGGCGACAGTCGCCGAGACCGAAGCAGGCAACACAGCGTGGCGGATGCGTACCTTTGGCGCTGGCCCCAATCAAGACCAGCTCGGCTTCGCCGTCTGCTCTGCCTTGAACGACCGCACCCGCACCGCGTTCTCCGCCTGGCTCCAGCTACGCCATCACGAACGCGGTGAGAGTACGGATCTCGCACATCTCACGTCGGTGGGTGTGCTGCTCACGCCTCGTACCGACGGGTACCGGGATTGGGACACCACCGTGCACGCCATCAGCGGCGACCCGGAACTGACGGATGATGAACTCCGCAGATACCAGGCCCTATTCAACGCTCCCCCAGCTCGTCAGGAGCAAACGTGAGGCCGGCGCCCTTGAGCCCGTAGTACAGCAACCAGCTGCCACTCATGCATCGGTCAGCGCAGTCCGCCCAGAGCACCAGCCCGCTGCCCCACGTGGGGCCGCCACCTCGAACGCATCGTGGACCCCGCCATTTGGGCGGTTGTCCACACATGGCGGAGCCGGCGTCTGCCCAATAGTTGTCATCCGAGTCCTTCCAGGAATTGGGATGCCTCGTACCGGAGCTGGAAGGTATGGGCGTGGTCGCCGTTCATCCAGTACAGGGTCATGGCGGAAAGAATGCTTTCTTTCACCCAGCGGGTGCGAGAGGGCGCACCAGCATTCTGGTCGAGGATCCATGCCTCCACCTGTTGTGGCAGGCCGAAGGTCAGCCTGTAAGCGTCCGGGGCGTCCAGGGCGCGGATTTCCCACACATGGTGGGGTGCCGACTGCCTGAGTCGGCGCAGGCGGACCAGGTGTGTCGGGTGCTCGAGCGCGTAGTTGACGAAGGCGTACAGGTCGTCGGAGGCTAGGCCGAGGACGAACGGTGCGGCGGGAAAAGCCAGGATCAGTCCCAGGGTGGAGCGGCTTTGCAGGCTTTCTGCCAGGACGTCGAGAGGAATGGTGAGCGAGGGGTGGGAGACGACCGGTTCCTCCCACAAGTCGAGAAGTGGCCGCCGCAGATAGTTCCGAATCTCGTTGGTGGCAGGGATGTCGGCCGCCGGCAACGCCTTCATCGCGGCGTGGACATCCTTTGCTGCCGTCCTCACCAAATTCCGTAGCTTCTTGAAGTCCGGGACCGACAGGTCCACCAGGGACAGCTGGTGGGCGAGCGCGAACTCTTGGGCATCCTGGGTGAATCCGGAGGTCGAGAAGATCGCGTAGCTGTAGCGGTAGCGGGTCCTTGGCCGACGCGGGCCTGAGCTCGTCGCCACGGTGGTAATGACATTTTCGTTCACGTCGTGCACGACTCCGTGGCCGTTGCGGACGGTGGAGAGTCCGACCTTGGGGTGCGTGAACTTCCCCTCGACGAACAGGCGTACCGGCAGCGAGAAGGGCGGGACATACCGGAACTGCCCCAGCGTGTCTGCCTGATGCCACGCTCCACGGCCGCGCACTACCAGGCCGTGGTTGCGTTCCTCCAGCACTTTCCACGGCACCTTCTCCTGATCGTCCCGTGCGGTGAGGACTTCGTACCCACTGGACCGCAGCAGCCATGCCAGGACTTCTTCCAGGATGTATCCGCGCAGCACAGCCTCAGCGATCATGGCGAAACCCTAACCGTGTCGCGGTAGGGCCCGCCAAGCGGTGCCGGGCGGTGGGATGTCATCGCGCGCACCTCCTCACGCTGGTGCCACGGAGCGGGGCCCGAAGGCACCAGCAGGGTCGGGTGACGCGGTACGGGGCCCATCGTGCTCGCGGGCTATGCCGTCTGCCGTTGAGGAATCCAGCACTGCGCAGCGGCGCAGCGGAACCAGTCATGCGTCGGCTTCGCCGGGCGAAGGCGACCGCCTTACGGGAGGTGCGATTGCAGTTGTCGAGCTTGCTCTCCCATGGGGCCGGTAACGCGTGCGGTTCGGCTGATCAGTGTCGCTGCAGCGATGCGCTGCTCATCTGTGCCGTCCAGCATTGCCGACCAAGAGTCGCTGGCCTGGGTCGGGTCGAGGGCCTCGAGGGCGGCGTCGAGGGTCTCGGGGGCGCAAGCGTCCGCCACGTTGAGGAACTCCGTCAAGCCGATGGCAGCGTGGAAGCTGTCCTTCGCCAGTGCGCTGGTGAGGTCTGGACGGCTGCGGCGCAGCAGTTCCACAGCTACAGGCCTGTTCGTTGCGGCAAGGGATTGGATGGCGTCGGCCGCCCAGTCCCAGTGCGCCCCGCCGGACAGGTCCAAGGAGAGCGTTCCACCGCGCTGACCGACGGTCACTGCAGCTTCCGGGGCGATCGCGATGGCCCAACTCGGCATGGTGGTGATGTCGTCTGCGTGGGCGGTGATCCAGCTGCGGCCCGGTTCTCGGGTGGTGCCGCAGCTGAGGGCCTGCGTGATGGATCGAAGTTCCGCCATGTTATGCCAGAGCCCTTTGGTGCGGGTATCCAGGGCGGTGAGAGCGATGTGGTCGGTGAACGTGGCGTACGCGGCGGGGTCGTGACTGTGGAGCCAGTGGGCTAGTAGATCGAGGCTCTCCCATGAGCGCAGGTCGCCGTTGCTCACCGCATCAGCTGCGGTTTCCCACGAGGTCGCGGCAATGATGCGCTGCACAAGGATCGTGGCCTCTTCGACGAACCCACGCCGGGCCCCCTCCAAGGGCTGGGGCTCCTCGCCCCAGAAGGTCGCCAAGAAGAACTCGAACAGGTCATTGACGGCCGGCCCCGGTGCCGCGGTCAGCGCGCGGCTGATGGCTGGAACGGCCTCGCCCATCATCTCGAAGTACAGCTTGGTGTCCGCTGCGGCGCACCACATCGCGAATTCGGTGTAGCCGTGGAGGGAGTATTCGTCGAGGTCGTGGGCCGCGGCCAGCAAGGGTGCGCGGTCCAGCGCCTGCACGCATTGCTCCTTCCACACCTGGGGCACTACCTGCCACAGCTCGCCCACCAGCTCGGCCCAGGAGAAGGCGGATCCGGCCGTGAAGTCGGCGCTCAGGCGGTGGGCGAACTCACGAGGCGTGATCTGTCCTGCGGTGCTGGCCCAGCTGCCGCTGTCGCCGGTGTGGGAGCGCAGTGCGCTGGCGGCCCAGCGCAGCGCATAGGCCTCAGCTGAGGTGGCCTCGTTGATCCAACGAGCGATGGTGCTGTCGTAGGCCAGCACCTGGGTGCAGGCTTGTTCTCCCCACCAGGTGATGTTCCACAGGACCATCGCTGCTGTCGCTCGTTCCTCGCGGGGTGCGTGGATGCAGCGTTCCACCAAGGTTCGAGTCGTTGTCTCGTTCATGAGCGCTTGGGGTCGTCTGTGCCGGAGCTGGTCGACTTGACGAAGGTCATCCAGCAGCCAGTGGATGCCTTGGAGGGCTGTGGTCGGATCGGTCAGCTGCTTGCGGAGGTGTTGCAGGAGCTGTTCGTCGGGCTGGGGGTCCGCGGTGAGGACGGCACGCAGTGCGTATGCGGCGAAACGTTGGTGGGTGGTGCGAATGCGTTCACCGGGCAGTGTAAGGCGGCGTCCGGTGACGGCGGTCAGCGCGTCGTGGGCCCATCGTGGGGAACGGTCGAGATTCTCGGCGGCCAGGGCGAGCAGTGTCGCCTCGTCGATGCCGGCGTCGAGGGAAAGGAGTTGCTGCGCGCTGAGGACCGCGAGCAGGAGGTCTGCTCGCTGGTGTTCGCGCAGGAAAGCGACTTCCTCTGCGGCGCGGCGTTCCCCTCCGGTCAGGACGAACATGAACTGCCATGGGCGGGTGGCGTGGCGTGCTTGGGTGAGCCGTTCGTCGATGGGGGTGGTGAAGGGCTTGTGGCCTAGGCGGTCGTCCAGCTGGGAGAGAACGGGTAGGAGGTCGTTTTGGTGGGCGCTGACGTGGTCCGCCAGGAGCCGAACAGCCCGGGCGGGCAGCAGGTGCACGGTGGCCGGGTCCGTCGAGGGGGTGTTCTCGTCGTCGGTGTGGACGAGCAGGATCTTCAGTCGGCTGGAGGCAAGGCGTTCCAGATCGGTGTGGACCTCGGGACGCAGGGCTTGTGCGTCGTCGATGACAGCCACGGTGGGATAGCGCGAGTGGGCGAGGGCTTGAACGGTCGCGCGGGTGGCGACTGCGGCCTCGGCGAGTTCGACGACTTCCCAGCCGTCGTGGTTGAGCTGGCGTGCGGCCTGGAAGGCGGTGAGGGACTTGCCGCATCCGCTGGGGGCTTGGAGGCGGGCCAGGTTGGCGACGGTCAGCCGCTGGGCCACATCGTCGGCTTCGGGGGTTTGCGGGCAGGCTTCGGTGTCCTGGGAGGTGAGCCGGTAGCCGCGCAGGGCGGCCCCCAGGTCTCGCTGGATGGTGTAGTCGACCCAGCGCCAGCCGGGCAATTCGGGCTCGGGGACCAGTTGGGATGCGAGGTCGGGCAGGGCGTCGTCGGCCGTGGCGGTGACGGCGAGTGGTCCGGTGGCGAAGGGGCCGATGCGCACGACGGGCCAGTGCTGCCCCATGGGGCCGGTCAATTGGGTGACGACGTCCTCATCGCTTTCGGAGTAGCCGACGATGAGCAGGACGCGGGGGCGTTCGGTGAGCATGGCGCGTACCCGCTCGGCAAGGTCGGATGGGACGAAGCCTGGCTCGTCGGGCAGGATCCATGGGGCCCCGGGATGGGCGGCGTCCCCGTGGGGTTTGACGAACTGGGCTGCGGCAGCCGGCAGTGGGGTGCCGTACTGGGAACCCCATGCGCGTTCAATGGCGGTGTCCCAGTTGAAGGAGACGGTGAGCTCGATCAGGCCCTGGTGCATCAGGCGTGCCATGGCCTGGTGTGCGGGTGAGGGCCGGCGCTGTCGGTCGAGTGCCTGGAATCCGTACTGGAAGGAAGTGCGGGCATCGGGGTGCAGGCGCAGTTGCTGGTAGCCGTGGCTCAGTCTGTCCCGGTCGTTACCGATCAGGTCTTTGGCCGGTGCGGGTGGCTGACCGGTGGCGTGGGCTGTCGCGTTCAGTGCGGGCGGGCACGCATCCAGGGCCTGCCAGAGCAAGGGGTTGAGTCCGGCGGTCATGGGATATCCGGCGAAGGACATGCCTGCCCCGACGATGGCTACGGCTCCCCAGGGCCTGATCTGCGCCATGGCCGCTTGCAGCTGATGTTCGTAGGGCTGAGCGTGTGAGTGGTTCACGGTTGCCGCCAGAAGAGGTGACTCGCACGGGGCGCGGCGCCGACACGCCGCGGGTTCAGAGTGCCACCCCACCCCTATTCTCGTCAATATGACGACAATGGGGGGTCGACCTGCTCCTCGAGTCCAGCCTTTCCCCTTCATCTGCAGGACGCCAGGCCTCCCGTTTCGCATCCGGCAATGCCGTTGCGTTCCCGGCGCTGCTTCCCCGCTGGAACAGCGGGCTGAAGTTCACAGCGCACCGTCATGGGGTGGGAGGCTGGTGCCATGCCCCCTATGCAGCCCTTCGCTCCCGACTGGGACCGCGTCGCAATACAGCAATCCGAGCAGTGGAACTGGCTCGCGGTCGAGATAGCCGAGATCCGGCGCTGCGCCGACGTGGGCGATCAGGCACACGACCGGCTTGCACTCATCCTCCTCGACCACCTGGTGGAGGTCGTCGTAGGTCGTGAGGTCAACGCTCAGCTGGCTTTCCAGATCGCCGACAGCCGCATCGAAGAGATGCGCGCGTTCCGGGACGGCGGCGGGGAACTTAGCCAGGAACTGAACCGGCTGGTCGATGAGCACGTGGGACCGGATCGCCGCCAGGCCATGGACGCTCACCTGCACGAGAAGACCCGGTTCCTGATGCGCAGGGGCGTGCTGGCCACCCCGGAACGCGACGTTCTCGACCGTCTGCACCAGTACCGCAACGCCGCCTACCATCGGGACACACTGGAGCCGGACCTGATCTCCGATCTCGTCCTGGCCTACCGGGTGCTGGCCGACGAACTCATCGGCCGGCACCAACCCATCGCGTGGACGATGGCGTCTTCCGACCCGGCCCCCATCGTGACGCCCCAGCAACTTCGGGGCCGGCTCACCGAAGGTGTGGACGTCGACCGCAAAGCGATGGCGCGCCGGTTCCGCGCCCACGCGGTGCAGCGCGTGCAGGCCATTGCCGAAGCAGTCGCCACCGCGCAGCAGTTGCTGGGTGTCAACAGCTCCGGGGAGGCGGACGCCTCCCTTCCCGAGGATGATATGGCCCGCATGCTGAAGGATCTCTGCGAGGTGTCTAGGCACCTGCCGTCCTGGGCGAGGCAGGCGGAGGGGTTGAAGTCCAAGACCTCGTCGCTCACGGGGCTGATGCTGCCGTTCATCAACCTGGATCGGGCGTTGAGCTGCGTCGAGCCGTCCGTGCGGCGCCTCGACATGATCTTCGACTGGTGGGAGCAGCGTCGGATCGACGAGCTTCGCGGCAGGTAGTAAGGGCCCGCGGCAGGTGTGCGGCGGCCCGTCGCGTCTGCGCGAACGATCCGGCTGGCCCCCTTGCTGTTGCAGCTTTGCATGCCGGTTTCCAACCGTTGCACGGGCGCCGGCAGCGGTACGGGTATTGCTCGCCCGATGAGCTGCGGCGGGCGTGATAGAACGTGAACGGCCGGCGTACCCGCAAGCGCACGGCCATCTCGGGCGCCGCCTCGTGCTGCCCCGTTGATCTACCTCGAGAAGCAGGCGGTGGAGGCACGTGCAGCCAAGAAATGAGGACAGCGTCGCCCGGTTCACGGCCCGCTATCCCCAGCCCGACATGACGCCTGCGGAGTTCGAAGAGTTCGTGGTGGAGCTGCTGCGTTCGGGAGAACCTGCAAGTCTGGACTTCACGGTGACGTTGCACGAAACGGTCCAGGGCTTCGATGGCGGCTACGACATCGATGCGACCGTGCGCTATGCGTTCCTCGGCATGGACTTCCTCGTCCTGGTCGAGGCCAAACACCATCAACATCCCATCAAGCGGGAACTCGTGCAGGTCCTGCACCAAAAGTGCACGAGCGTCGGCGCGCAGAAAGCTCTGATGGTGTCCACCGCGCCGTATCAAAGTGGGGCGGTGGCATTCGCCCGGGCGCACGGAATCGCGCTGCTGACCGTCACCGAGGGCCGCTACACCTTCGAGACCAAGTCCGCCGATGGCCGGCCGGCCCTCACCCGCGAGCAGGCCCTCGATCACTTCGGCCTGCCCGCCTTCGCCGCCCATCTGTACACGGCGGGAGAAACGCCGACTACCACCTTGGTTCAGCTGGTCACCCCCGCCGAACCAGCCGCCCTGCAGGAATGGCTGCGCAAGGATCCATCGCGGTGAAGCGGTAGACCCTGCGGTCAGCACACAATCCCGGCATGCGGTCCCGCAGAGGCTGGTGGTGGCGGGCCGGGTCACGCCGCCAGAGGGCGGCAGCCGCGGCCCCGGGACGCACCGGGCATCAGCAACGGCCCCCCGGGCGCGCAAAGCCCCAGCTACTCGCAAGTGCAGGCTCTTTCTCTTCGGTGGTGCCGTGAAGCAGGAGACAGGCGGCCGCACCTCACGATGCGCTGCGAATGCGCACGCGTTGGCACGGACTACCGGGAGTGGAACCACCAGATCCCGCTGGTCACGGCGGCACTGCCGACGGCGTACGCGGCGCCTCGAATCATGGCGAACCCAGCAGCCCGCAGCATGTGTCGAGGCCCCTTGCGGAAACGGCTTGTCATGTGATCTTTCCCCTCTGAGCTGGTTGCCGTGCGCCCAGCGCACGGCCGGCGGATGCCGTAGGACTCAGTAGGCCAACCCGCCCCCTGGTGAGGGTGCCAGTCAATCGCGGGGTTCTAACTACACTGGCCGGGTGGTGTGGAAAGAGCCCAGCGACGCCGAACGGCGACTGCATGAACAGCTCGCGGCACAGGGACTATCCGTGAGCTGGGCAAAGATCCGCCGATGGCGGGAGTTCGGCGCGCTCCCCTGGAAGAAACAGCAGGGCCTGGGGCGTGGCTCGGGGTCCACCTCGCAGCTCCTGCCGGAGACCTTCCCGGTGGCTCAGGCCCTGGCTTTGGCCACCGTCAAGAAAAGGCCCCTGGAGCAGGCGGTACTCCACGTGTTCAGCACGCGCCCCCAGACCTGCGCGGCCGCGCCGGCACTGCTACCCGAACGTGCGGTTCGACGCGCTCTGGCTTGGTATATGACCCGGCATGACTCCCATCCGCTGGCTGTCATCGAGAGGGCCGTACGGTCCGCGGGCAGCCCCGACCAGGCCATGAACGCCGCTTTGGAGGCGGCGCACCGCTACTTCCGCAAGCTGTACCGCCAGGCGAAACAAAAAGGCCACCCTGCGGGCACAGCGGTGCCCGATAGCCTCGCCGACGCCCAGGCTCTCGCCACCTTCGCCGTGGCCACAGTGCATGGCTTCGAGAACTTCGGCGCTGACGCCATCGTGGAGGCAGTCAGCATGTCGCTGCCGGAACTCGCCGACGAGTACGGTGCACAAATCTTCGAGCAGATGAGTCAGACATCCCGAGAGGTAGAAAGCGAAGGCGAGAATCCATTTTCCCGCCGCACCCGCTGGCCCTCACTCCCAGTCCGGATCCAGAGTATGGAACGGATCGAGTACCCGTTGATCTGCGCGGTCCGCGACGTGCTGGCTCTCTTCGTAGAAGCCTCCCCTGCCCTGATCGTGGCCCGGAACGAGGGGATCCAGGACCCCGACGTACGACACATTGAAGCAATTCGGTCGTCGAACCGGCGCACGAACGACTACCTGGAGCGGGCCGAGGCCATCAGTCGCCAGCCAGCAGAACGGGCCTGGAAAGACTTCACCGGTCTTCTTCTCAACGCGTGCACTCCCCCGCGGCTGCTGACGTTCCAGGAAGACGTCACAGCCCTCGATCCCGCTCTGGACGACGTGCCCGGCCTTTACTACCGCCTACTCGCCAGCTATGCACGCACGGCAGCGACCAGCCCGAACAAAGTCTGAGGCCCAAGCCCAACGACACCGTTCCGGACCCGACGGACGACAAGTTCTCCGGTGCTCGTCCCACCTTGCGCCCGGGGCACCCCCCGGCCTGGTTCATGCACAGGACCGCCATCACGTTGTCGGCGAGAACGCCACGTCCCCGCGCGCCCCAGCGAACCACCGTGGCGCGGGTCATACAGCGCGCGGCCGCCGGCCCACTGCGACAGCTCGGTGATCAGGGCGACCCCGTCGTCGATTTCCCCCGGCCGCGGCCTGCAGACAAGCACCGGCCCTTCGACTGCACCGTACGTCTGGTGCAGGGTCTCAGTGTCTACAGCACCGATGCGGGGGCGGTCGCACTCCATCCTCAGTGCGCACCCCAGTACGCAGATGAACCGCGCCTCCGGCATCGGGTGTGCACGCTCTCACTCGTCTCCAATTCAAGCTAAGTACCTATGTAGTTGCAACACTGTCCAATTGAACTGCCGCACCACAGGTCAGTGATGTAGTCCCACTGCGCGCGGCTACATCACCCCAGTTCACAGGCCCTCTGAGCTCTACCGAAAGATTTACCGCACCCCAGGTCAACAATGTACTGATGCGGCAACTGTGCCGGTAAACGACAGCCGAGAATCACAGGGCCGTACTGGCCGATGTCCGCGACCGTCGATGCGGGCAGCACGTCCGCACGCAGACCCTCGCCGCGCAACGCCTCGCCGATCATCTCAGCGATCCCGGCGGTCGAGTTGTTCTTCGTTCCGTACGCGACGAGTACACGCTCACTCATGGCGGGCCTCTCACAGCTCTCGCATCTGGTCGTCGGCCACGCCGTGCATGACCCATGTCCATCGTCTGCCTATTCGAACGCCCAGGGCAGAGGCCGAACGGCCCCAGCGTCCAGCGTCCACCGGGGTGCGGAGTGCTATGACCCTGGTATCCCCCTCGGGACCCGTAGCCGAGTAAGGTGACCCCCGGATTGTGGACAGAGGGTTCATGCTGCGAGTGAGAGTTTAGCTGTCTTGTGGTGCTGCTGTTCGAACTCCATCGGGGAGAGGTAGTTCAGCGCGCTGTGGCGTCGGCGGGCGTTGTAGTAGGTGAGCCACTGGAAGATCTCCAGCCTCGCCTGACGGAATGTCGAGAACAGCTTCCGGTGCATCGTTTCTCGTTTCAGGCTCTGCCAGAAGCTCTCGGCGAGGGCGTTGTCATTGCTCGAGCCGACCCAGCCTATGCTCCTGCGGATGCCGTACCGGTCGCAGACCTGGGCGAACGCGGCCGAGGTGTATTGGGCGAGTTCAACCGGTCGTTGCAACACCGGGCTGTTGTAGTGAGCGTAGCTGCTCTTCGAAGACCTCGGCCGGGGTCTTCCAGCCGAGGATCTTGCGGGGTCGGTTATTGATCGCCAGGGCGACGGCTTCGAGGTCCTCGGCCGACCATCGGGACAGGTCGGTGCCCTTCGGGAAGTACTGACGCAGCAGCCCGTTCGTGTTCTCGTTTGTGGGTCGCTGCCAGGGCGAGTGCGGATCGGCGAAGAACACCTTCGTCCCGGTCTCGAGCGCGAACTGGGCATGCCCGGAAAGTTCCTTCCCGCGGTCCCAGGTGAGGGTCTTGCGGAGCTGTTCGGGTAGCTTCGTCATCGACTCAGTCAGTGCAGTGTTCATCGCGACGGCGCCGTAACCACCCAATGGCGGGCCGTTCTTGACAGGCGGCACCTCGCCCCAGCCCTCCATCCTCGGCAGATGCACCAGGAGTGCAGATCGGCTGCTGCGCTCGACGAGCGTGCCGATCGCGGACCGGCCCGTCCCAATGATCAGATCGCCTTCCCAATGCCCCGGGACCGCGCGGTCCGCGGCCTCTGCAGGACGTTCGCTGAGGAGGACATCCGCGGTGACATGCCCTTGCGGCTTGTTCCGTGACCTCGACCGAGGCTCTCGAAGTGCCCGCCCGGTGCGCAGGCAGGCGACCAGCTCCCGCTTGAGCGCACCACGGCCCTCGATGAACAGCGACTGGTAGATCGCCTCGTGGCTGATGCGCATGGATTCATCCTCGGGGAAGTCGGCCTTCAACCGGTGCGAGATCTGTTCCGGGCTCCATGCTGTCGCCCACCGCCTGTCTTGCCGGTGCGGCTTGTTCAGCCCTTTCCACGGAGGCGTGGGCGGTCCCGCGACGACCGTCCCGTCAGGCCGGTGAACGTTCCCCGAAAGCCGCTCCTGCACGTACTCACGCAACCGGTCGTTGCCCAGGAGCTTCGCGCTCTTCGGGCGCTTGGCCGCCTGCTGAGCCTTCCACTGGGCGACCGTCGCGCGGTACTCCTGCTTGCCGCCGCGCGTGGCGGCGTTGCGGCGCAGTTCGCGAGAGATTGTCCCGGGGTCACGCCCCAGGGCGCGGGCGATCTCGCGCACGCCCTTGCTCATCGCACTGAGGATCGCGATCTCCTCGCGCTCCTCGAACGTGAGGTACCGGCCCGCGGGCTCGGCCAACGAGATCGGAGGCATGCCGCCAGCGTGACGAAACCACCTCGCACCCACCGGCCACGACACGCCGACCGCCAGCGACGCCTCCACTGTCGTGACCCCCGTGGCGATCAGTCACCAGAACTGGCGCTGCACTACCCGAGACGGATCAGGCCGTCCCGGCGAACGCATCGCCGGCCGCAACGCACGGTCAGCGCGCCACTGCCGACGCTGGCCTTCCGGAACATCGCTGGTCTTCAAACTCCAGTCCGCCGTGGCCACGTCGCACCCCTCCGAGATCAGGGTGTTGCGACGACCAGTTGAATCCGCCGTCCATGCCTTCGCCCGGTCCATGCAACAGCGCACACACTTCGGCACGACGGATGACGCAAGGGCACAGGAGATTTTCTCCAGCCTCAGCTCGGGGCACGCCATCGTGCTGCTGACGATCACGCGGCTGGTGGAGACCGTCGCCGAGCAGTCCCTCGTGCTGTTGGACGAGCCCGAGGCCCACCTGCATCCTCCGCTGCTCGCGTCCTTTGTGAGGGCCTTGTCTGACTTGCTGACCGACCGCAACGGCGTCGCGTTGATCGGCACTCACTCGCCGGTGGTCCTGCAAGAGGTTCCTCGCTTGTGCGTGTGGAAGGTTCATCGTTGGAACCGTCGTCCGCCGCGACGGCCGGATCTGGAAACGTACGGGGAGAACGTTGGGGTCCTCACCCATGAGATCTTCGGTTTGGAGGCCCGGCGGGCCGGCTTCCACGCCGAGATCGCCAGGGCCGTCGACGAGCTGGGAACCTACGACCAGGTGCTGGAACGCTTCCAGGGGCAGCTCGGCGGGGAGGCGAAAGGACTGGTCCGGATCCTCCTGGCGTACCGAAACACGGACGGACACCGCTGATGTGGCCCTTGGACCCACCGAAGTTTTCAGCCCGAGACAGCTATGACGCGTGCGTCCGCGGCACGCGGGATCCGCACCGGCGAAGTCTGCTGCTGGCCGCCGGTGACAGCATCGAGGCCGCAGGCGGGCGGTTCCGGCAGGCGGCACAGCGCGGCGCCCTGCACGAGTTGAAGACCACAGAATTCGTCGTGCCGGGCATCGCAGCGAACGACGCCACTCGATGGGTCTACGAGAACGGCATGGTCAACACGGTGGAGGGTCGTGCCGTCTACGACCGGATTATGGCCGCTCCCACGGACGAACGGTGCCCACTGTGCGGGCACGGTGTGGTCCGTACGCTGGACCACTTCCTGCCCAAGAAGATGTTCCCTGCACTGTGCGTGGACCCCCTGAACCTCGTCCCAGCCTGTGCCGACTGCAACCACGCCAAGGGCGAACGGCTGCCATCATGCGCCGAAACCACGCCGCTGCACCCCTACCTGGACCGTATCGAACACGACCCATGGCTGGCGGCCCGGATCGTGGATTGCAGCCCGCTCTACCTGGACTTCTTCGTCAACCCCCCATGCGAATGGGAACAGGTCCTCGTCGACCGAACAGCACACCACTTCAACATGTTCAAGCTGGCCGAACTCTTCGCCACGCAGGCCAACCGCACCATCAACAACATCCGCCAACAGCTCACCACCATGCTGGCCACCGGCGGTCCGGCCGTGGTCAGCGCCTACCTGTCCGCTGAAGCAGCAACGCGCCGCGCCCACCGACTCAACAGCTGGGAAGGCGTCACTTACCAAACTCTCGCGTGCGATGAAACCTTCTGCACCGGCGCATTCATCCCATGAGCCAGGGCTGGCCCCCTGCCCATGGATCAAGCTCCTCCCGAAGGGGGCGGTGCCGGCCGAAGCACTCGACGGTGGCTCGCGCGGACCGGCCTCCGCGGAGGGGATGTCGGCGGAGAGCCCTCGGCAAGGTCAGTCTGCCCAGGGAAACCCGGGAGTCCCGTCGACAGCTTCGCCCTCAGGGCCACCTCGGGGCCGTTGGCGCTGCCGAGCGTCGCTTGTCCGGACTGGCTTGAGTCTGTCGGCGGTGCCACAGCGTCCTGGAGACCCCTGGAAGCTGCCGGATGGGCTGGACGAGTGATTCCATACCCGCCACCGGAGAGGATTCGCCGAAAGTACGCTCCGACTTACGGCGAGGTGTCGCAAAAAACCGCCTCCGTCGGGGAGTTGCACTCGTCAGACGGCCGCCCACAGCCTCCGAGCGGCCGTTGAGGAACGACGTCCTGTACCAGCATGGGTAGTTGCTCCGAACAGAGCGCCCAGAACATCCCTGGAGGCCCCTGTGAGCCCCTGAAGCTCCTGCGAATGTGATGTCCTTCGCTAGTGCTGTGACCGCATAGGTTCGCCGGGTTGGTCGTCGTGGCGGTTGGATGTGGGATGACGTCCGATCCGACCTTGGAGGAGCGGTGGCCGAGCCTGTCCGTGTGCGCAGACTTGCGGACCAAGAGGGGCAGCGGCTACAGCAGATCGTGCGCCGGGGCAGTACACGTTCGGTGCGATATCGGCGCGCGATGATGCTGCTGGCCTCGGCCGGCGGGAACCGGGTACCGGTGATCGCCCAGTTGGTGCAGGCCGACGAGGACACCGTGCGCGATGTGATCCACCGGTTCAACGAGATCGGCCTGGACTGCCTGGACCCTCGGTGGGCGGGAGGCCGTCCTCGCCTGCTCAGTCGTGACGACGAGGACTTCGTGGTCCTGGCGGCCACCACCCGCCCCACCAAGCTCGGCCAGCCTTTCACCCGCTGGTCGCTGCGCAAACTCGTCGCCTACCTGCGGAAAGTCGACAGCCGGGTGATCCGGATCGGCCGGGAGACGTTACGCGGCCTGCTCGCCCGCCGCGGTGTCACCTTCCAGCGCACCAAGACATGGAAGGAATCCCCCGCCCCGGACCGCGAGGTGAAGCTGGACCGGATTGAGGAGGTCCTGGACCGCTTTCCGGACCGAGTGTTCGCCTTCGACGAGTTCGGGCCGTTCGGAATCCGGCCCACCGCAGGCTTGTGCTGGGCCGAACGGAAACATCCCGACCGGGTGCCGGCTACCTACCGCCGCACCCACGGCGTGCGCTACTTCCACGGCTGTTACTCGGTTGGCGACGACACCCTGTGGGGCGTCAACCGCCTCAGGAAAAGCGCCGCGAACACGCTGGCCGCGCTGAAGTCGATCCGCGCCGCCCGGCCCGACGGCGCACCGATCTACGTGATCATGGACAACCTGTCCGCTCACAAGGGCGCCGCCCTCCGCCGCTGGGCGAAGAAGAACAAGATCGAGTTGTGCTTCACCCCGACCTACGCCTCGTGGGCGGACCCGATCGAGGCGCACTTCGGACCCTTGAGGCAGTTCACCATCGCCAACTCCAGCCACCCCAACCACACTGTGCAGACCCGGGCGCTGCACGCCTACCTGCGCTGGCGCAATGCCAACGCCCGCCATCACGACGTCCTGGCCGCCGAACGCAGGGAGCGGGCCCGCATACGAAGCGAGAAAGGCATCCGCTGGGGTGGACGTCCCCTCAAAGCCGTAGCCTGACCCAACTCCCTGAACCTACGAGGGCACAGCATCGGCTCTACTGACGGTCGGCTAGGTGACGTTGAAGGTCGAGGTGCCGGAACTGGTACACGGCTCCGACGCGGCGAAGCACTGCGTGTTGCTGGTGGGCATCGACGAGGAAGCTCATGAGGTTGCGGGGTGCCTTGCGGCGGAGGGCCAGGTACCAGCACGTGATCGTCAGCGCCGGCGAAGCCGTATGCCGGAAGGCCACCGCAAGGCCCCCGTAGAGGCTGAGGCCAATCAGGCCCAACGTCGTCAGGGCCACCTCCGTCAAAGGGAGCTCGGCAGAAGCACCAGCGAAGGCAGCTGGCCCCTGCGTCACGAGCCCGAAGATGAGCAGCCCAGCGATGCCGATCAGGCCCAGGGCCGGAGGGCCAAGGATGATGGTGCGTGCGGTCTTGCGGTCGCGCTCCAGGAGGGAGAGAGGGTCCATAGCAACGACTGTGTCGGCTTCCTGGGTGGCCTTCCGGCCGAACCCCAAGAAGACGATCACTACGGCTACAGGAAGTACCAGGACCCCGGTGCCCACATCTTCCCGGTAAGCCGCGAAGCAGCTGATCGCGAGCACCATCGCGACGCTCAGCCAAGAAACACGGATCCGCGCGGCGGGCTCCGGCTTAGGCTCCAAGAAAGCGTAAAGGGCGCCAAGGACCCAACCAGCGGCCACGACGCCAGCCGTGGCGACCAGCCAGGCAGGCGCGGAAGAAACGATGGCCAGCGGGGTGGCTACTGCGATCGCCACCCAGAACGGCATCCCGATTACCGCGGCATGGATAACACGTGGAACGGCCCGACGCAGATTCCACCATTCGATGTCGGTCGTGCCGCTCACGTTGTCCTTCAGATGACCAGCCAGGAATCGTAGGCTTTTCTCGGCCTCCTCAGCCGTCCACCGGGTCGCACCCGGGCGACCCGGGTCGTATGCGGATGGCACAAAGCCAGCGAGAAGTTGGTCCTCGACTTCGGCGCGGGTGCGGGATGTGCCGGTGGCCGGGTCGATGATGAGATCAACGGGGGACGGGCGCCCTGCAATGGCCTCACCAGGACGGATGCTGTAGATGTCGGCGGCCAGTGAGGCCATGAGGGGGGTGCGGAGTGCGAGAGTGACGGGCCGGGTTGCGTCGGATAGCTCTTCCATGACCGGCCGCCAAAGCTGTGACAGGAAGTCGTCACTGGCACCAGCGCACAGGTGGGCCCGCACTGTCTCTACGTCAAGGTCCTGGAGTTCGATGCCAGCAGCCTGCACGAGTGGTAACGGCCGGGTCCCCGAGTCAGCCGGCTCGTACGACAGGGCGTTCTGGTAGTCCTCGGTGCGGCAAGCGAGAACGATTCCTTGGCCAGCCAGCAGCGCCGCGTTGATTCTCCGCAGCGCCTCCATCCGAAAGCCTTGTTTGATCTCATCGAAGCCGTCCAGCAGAGGAAGTATCCGCCTGTCGTCGAGCAGGGCTCTGGCACGGCTGATCGAGCCGTCCGGTGCCGGGGCGGCCAGGCCCAGGAATTCATAGTCGATCGACAGCCTGCGGTCCATCCAGGCGAACAGATCACCCTCCTCCACTGGATTCCAGGACGCCAGGGAGAGGAGAACCGGGACAGGCTGCTCGCTGTTCTGACCGCGCAGTGCAAGGAGTTTCCGTAACAGCTGGACAAGCAGCACCGACTTCCCCGCTCCCTCTCGCCCCAAGACAACCAGGCGGTGTGTGGGGACCTGTTTGGAGAACACCTCCGTGATCCGCTCGGCACCGGCTCCCCCCAGACCGGCGGAGTCAGCAGCCCACTCATCCCGATTCGGCGCGCCGCCCGTAGGCCAATGCTCGGCCGCCGCACAGATGCTCGCCCAAGGCTCGGTCAAACCCGCAGGGGCCTGCTGCCACGAGACGGTCAAAGATCCATCGTCGTCCAACCCTCGCACTTTCGCCTCGGCCTCCCAGACCTGGCTGACCTTGCGCGCCAGGTCATTGGCGATGCCGGCCAACTGGACGCTGTCCGCCGCATCCCGGCGGTCTGCCTTGTATGCCTCCCATGCCACGGCCAATGAGGCGATCCCGGCCACCAGGCCAAGCACGCTTACACCGAAGCTCAAAACCCCAGCGATTCCAGAGGTGTCGAGTTCGGGTCTCCGCGCCGCCCGTACCGTCCACACCACCCCGGCAACTCCAGCCAGGACAAGCAGAATGCCCACCCAAAGCCAGAGACCCCTCCGGCGCCTGCGTTGTGGCTGCACTCCGAAGCCCCCCATGGAAGAGTGATGCCCATCTCTTTGTCTGCCCATTCCCTGCCGGTAGACGGGGCGCAGCGGGCCCCTGCACTCTCGCTTCGCCCTGACGGTGGACGGTGACGTCGGGGCGGCCGAGCAGGCTGCGCAACGCCTCCCGGCCGCACACGGAGAAGCTTGGCCACACCCGGCGAACCTATGCAGTCACAGCACTAGCTGCGCCATTCGGGCACGACGCGCTGCTGCGCTTGGTCGCCGACGGCGAAGGCGGCGGTCAAGGGACCCTGATCACCGGACTCGCGTTCATGCCCACCCGCGCGCAACGCCAAGCGCGGCCCTTCGACACACTCGGCTGGCCCGCCAATCCCGGCCCGTGGCCAGGCTGGGACCACTACCATGTCAGCGTCCACAACGGACTGCAGAAGATCCAGCTTGTGTGAGGGCAATGCCTACGCTCCGCGCGCTCTACCGGTTCGGCGGGATGCCTTTTAGGCTCGGTGGATGTCCAAGGAGCAGCGGGGTCGTCGTCATCGTCAGCCTCAGCAGCGGCCCGCGCGCCCGGCAAGTCGGGTGCCGGCGCCCGTGGCTCGCCGGGATTGGCAGAGCGATCCGCGGTACGCGGGGTCTTCGCCGCTGCGGGGGCGGCCGGGTGCGGTGGCCACCTTGTTGGAGCGGTTATCCGGCGATCAGCTTGTGGAGTTGTTGATGCCGCATCTGTGGGCGTCGATCGTCGAGGGCATCCCGTCGAACACCTGCGTTGATGCGTGCCACACCCTGCGCTACGCGTACGGGCAGTTCGGGCTGCGCAGCGAGCTGCAGCCCGTGAGCCTCATGGTCCGCAACGGGCAGGGCGAGACCGTGGTGGATACGGCCGAGGAGCCGTGGTGGAGCGCCGACGGCAGCATCTTTCACGGGCACTGTGTGCTGGGCCTGCCGGACTGCCTGCGCGTGGTCGACCCCACCGTTGAGCAGTTCGCCCCCGTGCGGGAGCTGGGACAGGGCCCGCTGGTGGGCCGGACGATTGCCGCCGAGCCCCCGGCACAGGCCGGGCGCCTGATGGCGCCGGGCACGCTGTTCGCGGTGCAGCGCGGCGACTGCAGGCTCCTCTACACCGTCGCTGCCGACCGGTATACCGACGTCGTGCGCGACCAGGAATGGATCACCGCGCACGCGCCCGCTTACTACCGCACCGGTGTCAACCTCGCCTCCATGATGATCCTGGCCCTGCGTATACCGGACGTCATCGGCCGCGCCCGCCAAACCCCTTACCCGCGGCTGCATGCCCTCCTGCGGGTGATCGGCGACGCGCAAGAGGAGATCGACGACGCCCGGGACCTGCGCTTTCGGATCATGGTGGACGGAGTCATCCAAGCGCTGCGCCTGGACGAGATACCCCTGCCCGCAACTACACCGGCTCCCGGTGTCCCGAACCCCGCGTGATCCGTCAGTCCACCCCTCGTGCCGTCACCTCGCAGACGTCGCACCCAAGGTGAGGTCAGCTGAGCCGGTGTGAGGAACGCGGCGAGGTCGACGGCGGCATTGGTGTCGGCGGCGGCCAGCCGAGCCGCGAACGCGACCTGGTCGGCGCTGACACCCGGTGCCAGGCGTGCGAGTTCGGCGAGCAACGCGGCGTGCGCAAGCACCGGCGCAGGCAGAAGGCCCGCGGCGGCCTCGCGGGCGGCCGAGTCCTGGTAGTGCCCCAGGCGCGCAGCCAGCGCGCTTGCGAGCCAGGCATCGAGGTCAGCCTGAACGTAGGACCCGGCCCGGCGGGTCAGCTCATCACGAGCGGCTTCATCGCCCACACGGGTCTCCGCCTGCTCCAAGGTGCCCTGCTCGCGCAGCGTCTGCAGTTCGTCAGCACGAGCCGCGGTGCGGGCGGCTTCGCGCAGTTCGGCGTCCCGAGCTGCGATGGCTGCGGCGTCTGCCGCGAGCTCGTCCTGGACGACGATGTCGTCGTCCGGGTCGTCCACGCCGCCGACGGTGGCGAGCAGCTGGGTGATCCGCTGCCACTCAGCGAGTTCGGCCGGCCCCCGCTCATCGAAGGCCAGATCCTCATCCCGTGCATCCTGCCGATCCTGCCAACGGGCGTTCTCGAGCGCGGCCACAGCCTCGCTGTGCGTCATGCCACGGGCGCGACGGCGGACCGAGCTGCGCCCCACCTTCGCCCCGTCGATCACCGTGCGGGTCACGGACGGTGCAGTACGGGTCTCTGGAACGTGGCGGTGGGAGGCGGCCATGCTCATCAGGTCTCGCCTATCTGTCAGAGGGAGTGACGGCCCGCCCCCAGAGCGCTTTGACGGGCCGTCACTCGATGTATAGCAGGTTCTGAATTCGCTGTGTTCGGAATCCATAGAGACGGGAAATCTGGCAAATTTGCAATTCAGCCCACTAGATGGGCGCCACATTCCGAAATGGGCATTGTGCAAGAAACAGAAGAAGGCGGACTCGCATGCATCATAACCACCGGGAAGCCCCACATTATGTCAGCGACCACGTCCGCGCGGCTGCAGAGGCGCGCGGCCCCCTACGATGCGACGCGCTCCAGGAGCTCACGCACTGCGGGAGGGTTGCCGAACGGTGCGAGGGCGGTCAGGACGGTGTCCAGGCGTCGTGCTGCCCGTGGTGAGTCTCGGTGCCGTCGATCCGCCGGCTGACCCCTTCGGCCTCGGCATAGGCGAACACGTCCTCCAGTGTCCGCAGCCGGACACCGGACCGGTCGGGAACGGCGAATTGCGCGACGGCCGGCCCCGGCAGCGCGCCGCCGGTCCCCGTCGCGTCGCTCGCGCAGCGCCGACTCCCGTGGGGCCCCTCGTGCACACTCCGGCGAGTTGCTCGAAGAACTGGCACCGAAGTGGAAGAGCCCAGGCAAGCGTCACAACTTGTCCAACCCGTGCAGCCCTCTCACGTCACGGGCCGACCGCTACCGCTCTCGTTACCGCCTGCAACCCGTGGACATCGAGGACCCGGCAGAGAGGCGCCGAGGAAACCCCGAGCACGACCGTCGCCTGCCCGTTAGCCTCACCTGCATGGAAGAAGTGGATCTTCTGCCGCATCTGGACGGGACGGAGCGCGGCCTCGTCGTGATGATGTGCGGATTGCCCGGCTCGGGCAAGAGCACCTACGCGCAAGCACTCGAACGCCGCGGCTACACCCGACTTTCGATCGACGAGGTGGTGTGGGCGCGCATCGGCCACGACGCGGCCGACCTCGACCCGGCGGAGTACGAGCAGCTCAAGTCCGCCGTCGAGCAGGAACAGTGGGAATATCTGATCCGCTTGATGGGGGCGAAGGTGCCCGTCGTCATCGACTACAGCTTCTGGAGCCGGGCCGTCCGGGACCGATACAAGGCCGCGATCGAGAGCCACGGATGCCGCTGGGAACTGATCCGCCTCAAAGCCGATCTTGAAACCCTGCGACGCCGACTGGCCGCCCGCAACGAGCGAACCGGCGCTAACAGCGTCACCGTCTCCGATGAACTCCTGGAACGCTACTTCGCAAACTTCGAGGAGCCCATCGGCGAGGGCGAGCGCGTCATCATGCAGCAATGATTCCCCAGCTCGTTAGCCGATGCCGGTGACCTGCAGGGCGGTGGTCCAGTTGGTGGCGATGGCGGTGCGGGCGGAGGACAGGGTGATGGTGCCCTTGCAGACGGCGTTCTTCAGTTTCGTCTCCACGCCGTCCTTGGTGGTGGCGGTCTTCGTACCATAGCGGGGCTCGGGCCACAGGTTCTTCGGATCCCGCGGGGCGCCGCCCAGCTCGAGGGGGACCTGGTGGTCTTCCTCGTAGTCCGCGGTGCTGATGTCGGTGTAGCCGTACTCGGCGATCTGCTGGACCTTCAGCGCGTTGGTGTACGACGTGGGCGGCCGCACGGTCGCGGTCCAGCCCGAGACACAGATCGTGGAGCCGATGCTCGCCTGCGTGACATCGGGGTTGTAGGTGCCCGGGGTACAGGTGCGGTCCGGCAGCGGCAGATACGACTGCGAGCACGTCGCGGCGTGGGCGGTGCCGGTAGCGGCGATGAGACCGGCCGCAGCCAGAGCGACGGCAGATCCGCCAGCGATGACACGGGACAGAGAACGCATGTGAGGGGACTCCCAAGTTCGGCCCGACGGTGGGGGTTTCGGGCGGCTGAGGGCATGACACCACCCGGAAGGTCTATGCGAGTAGACCCCGACGGTGAACATCACGTGACGTGCGCAAACCCCTCACCACCACATGACCAAGACTTTCCGGAACGAAGGGTTTCCGCCGGCAGTCGGGGCACCTTCGGCCTCCTCTTGCTGTGGGTCCTTACCTGTGGTGCGGGTTGCCCGCCGCTTCGGGGTTCATGTGGCGCGCCGCTCTCGCGGAACACGGGGCGATGCCGCCCGGCCAAGGGGGACCGACCCGCTGGGGCCCGACGCCCTGGGAGGGTTGCTCACCTCATTGACGCGCGTCAAAGCCGAAAGTTCTCACGACCGCGCTGCCGCTTCTGCCCTGTCGGTGCGGGGGTTGGCGAGTGCCGCCAGCAGTGGCTCGAACCCGTCGCGCTCCGGTGCGATACGCCGCCAGGTGGGTCCGTTCGGACCGTGCTGCTGCAGACGTGCCAGGGAGGTGAGGACCAGCGGGACCTTGCCGGCGACGTCGAGGTAGCCGTCGCTGTCCTGCTGGGAGGAGCGGGTATGCGCTGTCATGTGCGTCTGCGTGAGGTCGGTGAGGTCCTGGATCCGGTGAGCCAACGCGCGGGGGCCGGCGTCGGTGAATACGAACGCCAGCGGCGGCCAATTGGTCAGTCCGGTGTCGGGGTACAGCGTTTGCCAGTACGGCACGGTCCCTTCCTCGGCCCCGCACCCCTCGCAGGTGCGTGGCGTGGCTGGGTCGTGGACGCGGCGGCGGTAGCACGCGGCGTAGGCGGCGACCTTGTCCGCGACGCGCTGCACCGGTGTGGTGCTGCTGTCGATCTCGACCATCAGCAGCGGCAGGCCGGCCTCCTTCGCCCGCAGCACCGCGTCCGCACGCACATGGTTCTCACCCGAGGGGGTCAGGGCGTGGGGGACCTCGGTCCGCCAGGAGGTGATGTTCCCGATGCCGCCCTGGGTGAACGCGACGATGGTAGGGTTGACGCCCATCGCATGCGGAGCTCCGCCGCGTCCAACCCCCCGGGACCTACGGCCCATCTCCTGCGGGTCACGTTCCAGCAGTCGCCCCGCGGCTTCCAGGCCGGCCGGAGTCAGGCTCCACAGTTTCTGCGACGGCTCCCCCGTCCGGTCCGGTGCCCCGAATCTGCCGGACGGCCCCGCTGTGTTGCCCTCCGAGACCACCTCGCCCCGCGCCGTCAAGGACAGCAGGGCGTTGCGCATCACCTTGTTGTCCGTCAGGTGCGGGCGCACCAAATGCAGGATCTGCGTGGCGGTGGCCACCTTCAGCACGCCCAGCACCTTCAGCGTGTCCTGTTGATCCCTGACCGTCGATCTCGGCTTAGCCATGGAATGCCTCCGTGCGGCTCTGCGGAGACTCCATGCTGGCCTTCCGGTCTGACAATCGGGTTTGACCTGCCCTTCTGGGACGCCCGTGGCCGGCTGGGAGTCGATGATGAGCGTTACCGGGTGGGGGCATCGGCCCTTGCCGGTGCGGATCTGCCGCCGTAGCTGGTCACAGATGAAGGTCAACCACCCGGCCCGGTTTCGCCTTCGGTGGCGAGCAGACGGGACGTGATGGTGAACGAACACCGCTCCTTGCCGCGCCCCTGCTCGGCCTGCGCCGCGCCAGTGCCGCGACCTGCCCGCGTTGACGCCGGAAGCGGCGCGGAAGCCATATGGGCCAATCCGTCGGCAGCCGCCTCAGGCCGGTGGTAGGCATCGATCATGGATTGGATCCTGCCGGAGCCCATGCTCGCCGCCGCCGTCGAAAGCGCCGTGCTGCCTGCGAAGACCGCGGCGGAACCGAAATGGGACGGCTACCGGGCGCTCCTGGCCCGCTACGGGGACGGGCGCGTGGTGATCCGCTCCCGGCGCGGCACGGACATGACTGCGGCTTTTCCGGAGATCGCCGCGTCCGCAGCCGCGCTGCCGGTCGATGTCGGGCTCGACGGTGAGCTGATCGTCTGGGAGAACGGCCGGCTGGCGTTCGAACGGCTGCAAGGCCGGCTGAACCGCACGGCGGCTGCCACTGCCGACCTCGTCGCGAAGTGGCCGGCCCACTTCGTGGCCTTCGACCTTCTCCACCAGGGCAGCACCGATCTCCGAGCCGGTCCTACACCGATCGCCGCACCGCGTTGGCGCGCCTGTTCGCGGACCACGACCTGGGGCCGTCGGTGGTGCTGAGCCCCTCGACCACCGATCCGCACACCGCGGCCCAGTGGCTGTCCTGGTCAGCGGTGGGTATGGAGGGCTTGGTCTTCAAGCGCCTGACGCAGCCCTATCTGCCGGCTGCACGGGGATGGCGCAAATATCGGTCCCGAGCCACCACAGAGGCCCTGGTTGGTGGGGTCAGCGGCTCGCTGTCTGCGCCCACGACCGTGCTGTTGGGACGGCTCGACGTTCACGGGCGACTGCGCTTCGTCGGCCGCAGCACTGTCCTGTCACGGCAGGCCAGCCAGGCTCTGGCCAAGGAACTCACCCCCGCGGCCGGAGGACACCCCTGGACAGGCTGGTCATTCTCCGCCGGCTGGGGAACCAAGGAGAAACTGCGCGTGGCATTGGTCGAACCCCAACTCGTGGCCGAGCTTGCTGCAGACGTGTCCCTTGACCCTTCCGGGAAGTGGAGACATCCCGTGCGCTGGCTTCGGGTCAGGAGCGACGTCTCACCCGCCGACGCACCACTGTTCGGATCAGGCAACCAACCCGCGGCCGGCTGAGACCAACCCGAACGTCAGGACACCGCTCCGGATCGCTCGCGCCTGCCGCCGCCTGCTCTCACATTGATCCCTGGCCGTCAGCGTCGGACAACCGCTCCACGCGCGCATCCGCACGCTGGGCGCGGCGTCGGGCCTCGCGCAGCTCCCGGTCCGCCTCCCGGGCCCTGTCCTTGGCCCGCCGCGCACGGTCGGCCGCCTTGCCCTGCTCCTGCTGCGTCTGCTTCAGCTGCTCGGCGAGGTCGGCCGCCCGCTCCTTGAGCTCCACGGCTTCCTTTGCCGCTGCCTCGACGTCGCGCGCGGCGTCGTCGGCCGCTTCTTGTCGACCACGCAGTACCTCGGCAGCCTGCCGCGCGTCCTGGCGGGCCTGGTCCAGCTCTTGGCGGCGGCGGTCATGTGCGGCGTCGGCCTTGGGCCGGGAGGCGGCCGGTTTGCCGGCAGCGGCTGGCTTGGGCGGTGTGGGCGTGGCGCCGGGTGCTACCCCGGGAAATCCGGCAGGTCTAGTCAGCGCTTTGACCAGGCGGCCGCCAGCCCACGCCTGGGCGGCCTCGGGACTGGCCAGGACCGCCTGCAGCGTTTCCTCGATCTCCCGCTGGACGTCGTCACCCAACTGGTGCCCGGCCTGGGAAGCTAGCTGCCGGGCCTGGCGCGCCAGGGCTGCCACCAGCTGGCGCTGCTGACGGCCCAGCTCACGCAGCTGCTCACCGTCCAGGTCTTGGTGAGCCTGGCGCAGCTGCTCTCCGAGCGCGACCAGCGGATCCGCCACGTCAGGCTGCTCACGCACGAGCACGTTGCTGGCCCAAGCCGACAGGGAGGGGCGGCGCAGCGCCGTGATCTGCCCGGCCAGTTCTCGGTCGCCGGCCTTCTTCGCAGCGGCGGCGTGTTCGCTGCGCGCGGCAATGAACTCTTCCGGCCGCAGCCCGTACAGCTGATCGGCGACATCGTCCAGATCCACCGATCACACCTCGATTCATGCCCCGGGAATGCGCCGAGGGTCGTGCCGCCTGGCCGATACGTGTGATCCCATGCTGACCCAGCCCGTGCCAGCCTGCCGCTTTTGGTGCTCCGCAGCCGATCAATCGCCGGGAGTTGCCGGCCGCCATGCTCAGGCACCGGTACGCCTCCGCGGCTCCCCGCTGCCTGTTCGCCCGTAGTCTGCGCCGCGATCGAACCACACACGTTGGCTGGCAGCCGACGGTCAACCTGTTGCCCGCTGTCGCTGTCCGTCTCCAGCAGTTACTTGCTGGCGGTGGTCCGTGCGTGCGGCCTCCAACAAGCTCCTCCAGGACGTCACGGTGGGGCGCCTGCGCAGCAGGGCGCGTCGTTCCCGGTCTGTCATGCCGCCCCAGACGCCGTGCTCGATGCGGTGGTCCAGCGCATGGGCGAGGCATTCGGTGCGCACGGGGCAGCCCTCGCATATGGCTGTGGCTCGGTGTTGGGCGGCGCCATCGACGAACAGCTCTTCCGGGTCAGCGGTGCGGCAGGAAGCTCGTGTGTTCCAGGTTGCCTGATCATCCACGATCACCTCGTGCCGTCCTCTCCTCGATCTGCCCGCCTCACGTCCACCCTAGGGGGCGGTGCTGCGGCCCTAGACGGTACGGCAGTTGGACTCGCAGGGGGAACAGGTCGGGACGAAGGGTGACCCCTTCGAGTGACGACTTCAGGCGTGGGCACATCGAGTACGCACGCGGCTGATCGGGTTCAGCCGTACGGCTCCCCTCACGTCGTGTCCGGTGAACCGATAGATCCTCCGCCCCTACCGTCCACACATGACTGCTGGCACTGTCCTCACCATCATCGGCGGAGCACTCCAGCTCTTGGGCCTGTGCGCCGCAGGGTTCGGTGTCCGCAGAGTCAGGCGCGAGCATGCGCAGGGTCGGCTCGGGACACGGGGCCACGTCAAAGAGTGGTGGTGTGCAGCGCTTCGATTCTTCAAGATGCGACCACCAGTTGCAGCGACGGCCACAATGGCCGCCACAGCCCCTGCAGCCGCCGCGGCCTTCAGCGCGGCCATGGTGGCCGCACCTCCAGTCGACGCCACCGCCGAGCAGCGCGAGCGATTCCTTATGGACCGCGTGATACAGCTCCAACGCGAGATGGACGGCATCCGGAACACGGTGGCGAGAGCGAGTAGCGAGCAACACGTCGCCATTACCGACGTCGGCAGTGCCATCCAGGGGCAGGCGGAGCAGTTCCGTCTATCCATCGACTGGGCCATGGCGGATGGGCTGGTCCTGGAAGCGCTGGGACTTTGGCTCGCCGCAGTCGGAGCCGTACTTACGATCATCGGAGCTGCTGTCCAAGGCCCGTAAGCCAGGCAGCGGGGCACAGTGGCATCACACCGCCGCGCCGGCCATGGTGCCACTCGCACCAGCCTGGGGCGTCAAGCCGTAACGGCTGAACGCCGGTTGTGGTTGCGCTGCTGTGATGAACGAACCCCAGGAACACCGCGCGGCAGTCGCAGATCTCCGCGCGTCCTCTCAAACGCTTGTCAGCATGATGGCCGCGATCACTAGCGCAGATCTGGGCTATCTCAACCCGCAGGAGCAGGCGGAGCTGGACGTGCTGGCCGACCAGGCGATGCGCCTATTGGACGACGTGGAGCAGATTCTCCAAGGAGACGTGTCTTCGTCTGCCAACCTCATCCACGCGGTGAGTGCGTCCGCCCGACTCGCACATCAACTACGCGCACGGCTGATCGATAGCGCCGTTGCAGCTACCCATGTACCTGATCACCCCTGATCCGCAAACGGTCAGCTCCCAGAACGGGTCGGCGGCCCCGGAGAGCAAAAGGCTCATCGCAGCTTGTGCAGGCCCGCCTCCCGCCAAGGTCTAGCGCAGGAACTGTGCGATCTCACGACTCTCAAATCCCACCCCCACCGCTTCTTGCATGCAAGGGTGGAAATCAGACGCTCGTTCGGGCGACCCGGTTGCGTTGTCGATGGAGGACCGATATGCCGCTCTCTGCCCTATCCATCGCACCGGACGCCACGCTCACCGACATTGCCCTGCCCCAGGACTACAGAGCGCAGCTCCTGCTCCTGCGGAATCTGGTGGGTGGCACCGTGGATGCCGCGGTGTTTCACCGCCGGGCGTACCTCCATGTTCATGGTGAGGGCGCGATACTGCGGGCACCAATGAACGTGGCGGCCTGGGCCCTCGCCAGCCAGTGGCGCGGGGCCGAGATCCCCTACGGCCTGTACGGCACCGCGGTGGTCACCGGGCCCGGTGATGCCGGATTTCAGGGACTGGATGCCGCGATGGCAGCGCAGGTCAAGGCTGTTTGCACCGGCATCCACGATCTCCTTGTCCAATGGCAGACACAGCCGCCGGCCGACGAGCAGGCAGCCCGAGCGCACGTGCTGGCGACAGCGCACTATCAGCTCGCCGCAGCACACTAGGTCACCCTTTCTGCGCCGGCAGCCGCCGCAGCGCCCGTTCGACCGTCTCAGGGTCTGGGTCCTCCACCGGCGGACCCACATACGACTGCAGCCGCAACGCCTCCGGGCCCGACAAGTCCGGCGGGACCACCTCGAGCACCCCGCACGCCAGCGTCGGCGCGATGAGCGCGCGCACCTACAGCCGTGCGCGTCTGTCGGCGCGGTACTCGCGCAAGATCACGCCCGTCACATCCATGCCCCACCCCGCGGGTGGCCTACTTGGCGGCCCAGTAGCCCAAGTTGTTTCGGTTCTCCTCCGCCGCCCGGCGCGGCGCGTCCGGCGATCCCAGCAGACCGTGCGGCAGATACCCGGACCGGACACCGAGTTCCCACCCATGGACCTGGACGGCGAGGCAGGTCAGGGAGAGGGTGCCGAGGGGAAGGAGGGACCGGGGCGCGGGATCACCGGCATCGGCCTCGATGCTCTCCCGGTACGCGACCAGCCGGGCGGCGAGGGCGTCCTCGAAGGTCTGCTGGTCGTCATCGAGGAGTACGCGGAGCAGCCGCTGGTCCGCGCTCAGCGCGTCGGTGACCTCGTCGAGCCGCCGGGCGGCCTCCGCGCGCTCCGCGGCGTCCGGCTTGCGCAGTGGAACGGTCGGCCAGTCGCGGGGCAGGTGCCCGGCCGCCTCGGTGAGGTAGGGGCACAGGGCGTCCATGGCGGCGAGGTCGGCGGGGTCGGAGGTGGAGGTGTACCGGTTGTAGGGCACGCCGTTACGGATGGCGGGCGCGTAGTCGGCGCGCAGCAGCAGTCCGGTGACCCGCTCCCAGTCCCACACATGCCCGCTGACGACACACGTCTCGAACATGTCGAGCCAGGTCCGCGCGGTGGGCGCCTCATCGACGACGTCCCGAAAGGTGATGGGCCCGTCTCCGAACTTGTCGTCGTCCGGGTCCGTGCTGATCCGCTCTCCGATGAGGGGGAATCGGAGTTCCTGGTCCCCGTCCGGGAAGCACATGATGCTCAGCACTCCGTGCACACACTCCGTGGCGGTGACGGCGACCGTGCCGGCCGCGGCGTCGAGCCCCGGCTCCGTCACCGCTCGCGCGGCGACATGGTCGAGCAGTTCGTCCGCCAGGGCCCGGATCAGCGTCGGCGAGATGCTGTCGTACCGCAGCGAGTGCCACCGCGCGTAGGTCCGCCCGTCGATGTCGTCGAGCGCCTCGGCCAACCGCTGGTCGCTGACCTGATGGCGTGTCACATCCCGCATGCGTCCCGTCCCTTCATGAACTCCACGACTGGATGAAGCACGTTATCAACGGGCACTGACAGCTCTAGATCTACTGACCTGCGAGGTTGGGGAAGCGGCTGGCGGGACAGGGTGCGTTCCGCAGTTCGTCATGACCACCGCATGCCGAGCGCGGTGAGTTCCGCGGCCAGTTCGGGGGCGAGGGTCGCCTGGCGGGTGCGTGCGTTGTTGACGAAGACGCCTAGCTTGATGGACTCGCCATCCACGATCTCGGTATGGGTGCGAGGGACGGCCAGGTGGCCTTCTCGCAGGTGGTAGGCCCGGGCGGCGGCAAGGTTGCGGGCCCGCTTGTCCGCCTGGCTGACCCGGGCGGTCTTCACCCGGCGGCCGGTTGCTGGTGGGGACAGACGCAAGACATGTTCGAGCATCCAACGCTGCGTGGTCTGCAGCGTGTGCCACTGCTGGACTTGGGCCTCGATCCACCGTCCGATGTCGTCGTCCCCGATGACGAGCCGGCCCGGGGCGTGGCCGGTGAGGGTGCCGCCGGCGTCGAGGTGGGTGCGGGCCTGGTGGAAGGCGCGCTGCCAGTCGACCGGCCACAGGGGGCGCCAGGAAGGGTCGATCTCGTCGAGGGCTTCGCAGCGGTCGGCGGCGAGGGTTCCGGCGCGGGCGGCGCGGCGCTGGTCGCGCAGCCACCGGCCGACGGGGTAGGTGGTGGTGGGCTCGATGGTGTCGACGGGTGGCAGGAGGTGGTCGTGGGCGGTGCGGTAGGCGCGGCAGGCGGTCAGGGCGTCCTCGAAGGCGGCGTCGTATTGGGACCACAGCATGCCTAGTGCGTCCAGGGCGTCCGTACGGTCTGGGGCGAGTCTGCCGGTCTTGCGGGCCCGGCGCTGATCGGCAATCCACACCCCTAGCGGAAGGTTGTCGGCGTCGCGGTAGTCGTAGGGGACGCGAAGGTCACGGTGCGCTTCGCGGTAGGTGCGGCTGGCTTCCAGGCCGCGGAGCCAGGCGTAGCGTTCGGGCTGCAGGACGCGCAGGTTGATGAACCGGGCGATCTGGCTACGGGTGTGGGCGCTGGTGAAGTTCAACAGCCCCGGCACCGGGTCGCCCTCGGCGCCGTCGCTGTCCCCTTCGATGGCGTCCTGGCTGTCCTGCGTGCCTTCCTCATCTGCCGATTCGACGGAGGCGGGTGTGGGTTTGGCGGGTGCCGGTTCGAGGGCGGACGCTGCGAGGATCTCGACTGCTTTGGCGTCGTGGGCACGCAGGGCTTCCATGAAGCGGGCCAAATCGTCGTAGGCCGGAGAGGTGATCATCTGGTCGGTGCTCTCGCCGGGGCCCAGAAAGATCGGAACGACGATCGTGGCGACCTTCCCGTCCCCGGGCCGCATCCGGAGGGCTCGGCCCAGGGTTTGGATGATGTCTGGCATGGAGCCGTAGACGTCACACATGATGACGGCATCGGCCCAGGTGTCGACACCGACTCCGAGGACTTTCACGGAGGACAAGAACGACCGTTCCACGGGTTTGCCGGCGTCGGTGATCCCGGCATGGAAATCACGCAGCACCTGGGCGCGGTACTGGGGGTCGTGTTCTCCGTGTAGCCAGCGTGCAGCGAGTCCCTGGGGCAGCCGGTCGAGGTTGTTGCCTCCGGCTGCGGCCTTGCGGGCCGCGTCGGGTAGGCCCTCGGCGAAGGCCCTGGCTTCCGCGACACGGGCGTGGAAGGTGAGGACTCGGCTGAGCTCGTACTGGTTGGCGATGCGGAGGGTGGCGGCCTGCACAGCGGCCAGTCGCAGGGCCCGGACGTGGTCGGACCGTGGGCCTTCGCCGCGGGCGATGGCTTCTTGGTAGGCGGGGTCGGAGATCTCCTGGCACACGATGCGGAACGGCGCGATGTGGCCCTCATCGACTGCTTCTCCGAGTCCCATGTCGAACACGCGCTTACCGAATTGGGTGACATCATCCATGCTCGCGATCAGGCGCACCCCGGACCGCCCGGAGCCGGACCCCCGTCCCGGTGCGGTGTCCTCATCGCCGGTCTCTTTGTCCGCTGAGCCCAGTTCCCACACGCGCGGGGTCGCTGTCAGGAACAGCCGCCGGTCCGAGGGAATGCGCACGTTGTCCAGTACCGCGGCCCAGGGCTTGCCCGCCGCACCGGAAACACGGTGGGCTTCGTCAACCACCATGAGGGAGAACGTCGGAAGTCCAGCTTCATGCGCGCGCTGCAGCGTCCCCATGCCGACCGACTGATAGGTGGCGAATAGCGTGTACTCATCCAGTGCGTGGGTGCGATCCGCCAGTTCGTCTGGGTCGGTGGTGCACGCGGACAGCAGAGCAGGGTCGTAGGTGCGCAGCGAGCACAGGCCCAGCATCCGTTGGATGAAGCCGGCCGCCCGCCACTCGGTGGCGGTCTGGAGCAGCAGGTCCAGGTTCGGCACCAGGACGAGATTGCGGGCGGTGGCCAGCTCGTCGGCGACGCCGACGGCCATGAGCGTCTTGCCCGAGCCGGTCGGGGAGACGATCTGCGCACGCAGCCCTTGTGGCGGTACCTTCTGGCCCGGCCCGAGGGTCAGCTCACGGCTGGCGCGATCGACGGCGATTTGTTGATGGCGGCGGAAGGGCAGCGAGAGGGACACGGGTCACTCCTGAGTCAGCGCGTCATGGGCGACGGTAGTGCCGGTGCTGCAGGGGCCGCAGGTGGAGTCACGAACGGGGTCGCTGCGGTGCCCGGTTCGACCGTGCTATTGCTCACGCGGACGTCGGTCGGGCGGAACGTCACTTCGCCGTCCTAAGGCTTGGGGCGGCGAAGCGGGGGGTGGGTTCGGCGTCATCAGCGTGTCTCCTGGACGTGTCCCGGCGGGTTGGATGCCGTGGGACCGCAGCTCCAGGTCGTGACAGTCGCCCGGCACAAGGAAGTGAGGCGATGGGCGCGGTCGGCGCCTCACAGACACCTGGAGCGGCAGCGACAGCTCTACTCCGTGGTGTTGGGCCCGTGGTACTTGCGTGCGTGACTGCGGACGCTGGCCGGCGCTCCGACGTAGGGGCACCCGCGGTGGTCGCAGCGGATCCATGCACCGTTCTCCACCGCGTCGTGGGTAACCGAGCGCCCCGGGCCATAGCCGTGCTTGTGGAGCATTTGCGGGACGGATGAGCCGTACTCCGCGGCAAGCAGGGCGGCTTCGGCGACCTTGTCGTGGCCGCGGGCGAAGAACGCACCCACGCCTGTCTCGGCACCGCATCCGCACCAGCACGTGCCGGTCGGGATCAGTCGGGGAAGCTTCGGTGTGGTCATACCCATCATGATGCCCCTTCTAGAAGGGCTGTCAAGACGCCCGTTCTAGATTGGCAATCAAGAAGGGCTGTCCAGCTCGACACGCCGAGCAGGCCCTCCCGAAGATCAACGAAGACTTCTGGGCCCTCTCCGACCATCAGGAGGTCGGAGGCCACTGAAGCAGTTTTGCCTTTCAGCTACTTTGATCATGTTTTAGATCGATGATGCAATACATGAGATGGCGTTTGCTGATTTGGGTTGCAGTGGGGATTGGCGCAGCGGCCGCAGCCGGCCTGGGCGTGGATGTCGCCGTGGCCGGGCTAGACAGAGCATCGGGGCTAGCGGGGGTAATGGTCGGGTTCTGCGAACTCGGCGCGCTGGCACTGGGCGTGGCCGCATGGGCAGCCGAACGACGGGCTGCAGCTGGGCAGGCGGATCTCGGGGCTATTACGGAAGGAACGGACAGCGCTGGCGGCGGCGAGCACCTCGGGGGAAGGCGTGAGGTCCCGGAAGCTGGCGAGGGCAGTTACGTCATCAACGCAGACAAGATCGACAGGTCGCAGTTCGGCCACGGCAACACCCAGCGCAACGCTTGACGTTCGGAACGCCCACGGCGTCGGGGGTACGGGATGGTTGTAGAACCAGAGCCGGATGTACCACGGGACCAGGCACAGGCCCAGAAGGATGGGGCCAGCACGTATGTCGTCGGCGGCAGCATCGACCGATCCCAGTTCGGCAACAACAACACGCTGATCACCTACTCCCTCATCGACCGCACGTGGACGGATCGCTCTGGAGCCCCGCCGCTGATCAACGTCTCAGGAGATATCGAATCCCCGTATCGAGGGCTGGGCGCGTTTGAGGAGCGGGACGCACCGTTCTTCTTCGGCCGCGACAACGCGGCCATGGATGTACTGGAGCGGATGTCCCGATGCCTAGGCGGGACAGGCCTACTGATGGTGTCCGGGGTGTCGGGAGCCGGCAAGTCGTCACTGCTTCGGGCCGGGGTCCTGCCTAGGTTGCGCGGGGAGGGGCTGGCCACTGCACCCGAGGCGATGCTGTGGCCCTGTCAGCTGTTCACCCCGTCCCACGCACCACTGGACGAGCTGGCGACCCAGGTTGCGTCGCTGGCCGGCGTGGACGCCGCCGCGGTGCGGCGCCACCTGATCGAGGACCCGACGTCGTTCGCGCTGACTGCCCGCCAGGCCGCCATAGCCCAGGCCGGAACCCCAGCACAGCAGAGCGGGCCGCGGCAGGCACGTCTGCTACTGGTGATCGACCAATTCGAGCAACTGTTCACCCGCTGCCCAGACGAGGGGCAGCGGAGAGCGTTCATCAGCGCCCTGCACGCCGCAGCCACCGTGCCGCACGGAGAAGAACAGGCTCCCGCCGCGCTGGTGGTGATCGGGGTCCGCGCGGACTTCGAGGCCCGCTGCACCAGCTACCCGCAGTTGCTCGATGCCGTCCAGGACCGGTATCTGGTGACGCCGATGACCGAGCCGCAGTTGCGGGCGGCGGTGACCGAACCGGCCCGCGTCGCTTGTGCCACGGTCACTCCCGCCTTGGTCGAGGCACTGCTGGAGGAGATCCGCACGCACGCCCCCCCGCCCTTCGACGACCCCCGCCTCCCGGCCGCATCCGGGGCAGGGTTGTTGCCGCACATGTCGCACGCCCTGGACAACGCCTGGCGCCAACGAGCCGACCCGACACTCCTCACCCTCGCCGACTACGTACGCACCGGTCAGATCGAAGGCGCCATTGCAAAAAGTGCCCAGCATGCCTACGCCACCCTCACGCCTGCACAGACAATCGTGGCCCGCCAGGTCTTCGTCCGTCTGACCGCAGCAGCAGAAGACGGGATCAACCTCGCCGACCGCGTCACCCGCACTGAACTCTTCGAGGGCAGGACGCCAGCACAAGTGCGCGATGTAGAGACCGTACTTGAGGCCTTCGCAACACACCGGCTCCTCATCCTCGCTGTTGACACCGTGGAGATCAGCCATGAAGTACTGCTGACCGCCTGGCCACGGCTACGCGACACGTGGCTAACCGAAACCCACACCGACCGCATCATCCGCACCCGACTGCGCACCACAGCAGCCGAATGGAAACGCGATGGCCAAGACTCCTCCTACCTCTACAAGGGCAGCCTCCTAGAGACCGCTAAAGCCACCGCCACGCGGATCGACAGCGCCCCGGTCCGCCACCTGCCTTTCAACCCCGCCGAACAAGACTTCCTCCACGCCAGCGACCGCGCACATCGCCGCAGCGTGCGCCGACGGCAGAGTTTCACCGGATTCCTCGTGGCCTTGGTCATCGGCTTGACAGCGGTCGCAATCACGGCCTATCGCGCCAGGCAGGACGCGGTCCACCAGCGGGACATCGCGGTCTCCGGCCAACTGATCAGTCAAAGCGAGGCCCTCAGCAACACCGACCCCACCATCTCGAAGCTTGAGAGCCTCGCAGCATGGCGAATCAACCCCTCAGCCCAAGCCCGCTATGCCATGCTCGCCGCCGTAACACGCCCAGAGATCTCCACGCTCACCGGCCACACCGGCGGGGTCACTTCGGTGGTGTTCAGTCCGGACGCCAAGACCCTGGCCACCGCCAGCACCGACCAGACAGTACGGCTGTGGGGAGCGGCCACCCACCAACAGATCGGCCAACCCCTCACCGGCCACACCGGCGGCATCGCTTCGGTGGTGTTCAGTCCGGACGGCAGGACCCTGGCCACCGCCAGCACCGACCAGACAGTACGGCTGTGGGATGTCACCACCCACCAACAGATCGGCCAACCCCTCACCGGCCACACCGGCGCGGTCACCTCGGTGGCGTTCAGTCCGGACGCCAAGACCCTGGCCACCGCCAGCACCGACCAGACAGTACGGCTGTGGGATGTCACCACCCACCAACAGATCGGCCAACCCTTCACCGGCCACACCGGCGCGGTCGCTTCGGTGGTGTTCAGTCCGGACGGCAGGACCCTGGCCACCGCCAGCGCCGACCGGACAGTACGGCTGTGGGGAGCGGCCACCCACCAACAGATCGGCCAACTCCTCACCGGCCACACCGGCGGCATCGCTTCGGTGGTGTTCAGTCCGGACGCCAAGACCCTGGCCACCGCCAGCACCGACCAGACAGTACGGCTGTGGGATGTCACCATCCACCAGCAGATCGGCCAACCCTTCACCGGCCACACCGGCGCGGTCGCTTCGGTGGTGTTCAGTCCGGACGGCAGGACCCTGGCCACCGCCAGCTACGACCAGACGGTGCGGCTGTGGGGAGTGGCATCCCGCCAGCAGATCGGCCAACTCCTCACCGGCCACACCGGCGGCATCGATTCGGTGGTGTTCAGTCCGGACGGCAGGACCCTGGCCACCGCCAGCACCGACCAGACGGTACGGCTGTGGGGAGCGGCATCCCGCCAGCAGATCGGCCAACCCCTCACCGGCCACACCGGCGGCATCGATTCGGTGGTGTTCAGTCCGGACGGCAGGACCCTGGCCACCGCCAGCACCGACCAGACAGTACGGCTGTGGGATGTCACCACCCACCAACAGATCGGCCAACCCCTCACCGGCCACAACGACTCGGTCTATTCGGTGGCGTTCAGTCCGGACGCCAAGACCCTGGCCACCGCCAGCGCCGACCAGACAGTACGGCTGTGGGATGTCACCACCCACCAGCAGATCGGCCAACCCTTCACCGGCCACGCCGGCGCGGTCTATTCGGTGGCGTTCAGTCCGGACGCCAAGACCCTGGCCACCGCCGGCGCCGACCAGACAGTACGGCTGTGGGATGTCACCACCCACCAACAGATCGGTCAACCCCTCACCGGCCACACCGACGCGGTCGCCTCGGTGGCGTTCAGTCCGGACGCCAAGACCCTGGCCACCGCCGGCGCCGACCAGACAGTACGGCTGTGGGATGTCACCACCCACCAACAGATCGGCCAACCCTTCACCGGCCACACCGGCGGCGTCGATTCGGTGGTGTTCAGTCCGGACGGCAGGACCCTGGCCACCGCCGGCTACGACCAGACGGTACGGCTGTGGGACGTGACCGCCCACCAGCAGATCGGCCAACCCCTCACCGGCCACACCGACCCGGTCGCTTCGGTGGCGTTCAGTCCGGACGGCAGGACCCTGGCCACCGCCGGCTACGACCAGACGGTACGGCTGTGGGACGTGGACTATGTTCTCGACGTGCTTCCGAAATTGTGTGCGCAAACAGGGCGTTCGCTCACATCCGCTGAATGGGCACGCTATGTTCCGCCCGGTCCGGCGTATAGGCCGGTCTGCCCTTGAGAGCCGACTAATTGCGCCTGATGATCGCGCAGTCGGCGTTCTCCCTAGTTCCGCATCTGCACGACACCTCGGAACCTCATCGGCTCCAGATCCGGGATACGTCTCCGTGAGACATAACTGAACTGCCCCAAGAAATACCGTGCCAGCACGTCACCCGTGCGTTCTCGCATCGCCGCCGCGCCACGCAGCATCGGCACCGAGACCGGTGATCCCTGGTGCCAGCGTCCACATACGGGCTCTTCCGATCGACCGTCGGGTCACCGTGGACGAGTCCTGCTTCAGTCTTCGGCCTTCCAGCCGCGGATCTCCAAGTGGGTCAGGACGGCATCGGGCTGGAGCCGACCGGTTTCGACCAGCCAGGTCTTCACTGCGGCGGCGACGTCGCCACGAGCTGCATCGACTCGGCCCTGCCATTCCTGTGCGTCGTATCCGCCCGGCCCTTGGCCAGCGCCTTGGCTCTTTCCGTAGGCACGCTCTTCGGTGCCGTCCCGCCGCTGCACGACGCCGCGGCGCAGGCCCGGTGAGTCCTTGCGGCTCCCGGAGTCGAGGATGAAGGCGCTCTTCCTTGCTCGCACGGTGAAGGCGATGCGGCCGTTGACGGCGGCGGTGCGTTGGATGACCGGGCGCAGTCGGGAGGCGCCGGAGCGGATGTGCTGTTTGCCGGCGCGGGCCATGGAGGAGTTGCCGGGGGTCTGGGTGACGTCCTTGATGCGGACGCGGGCTTTGCGGGCGACGGTCTCGCCAGGGCGTACCGCGCGGGTGCGTGGGGTGATGTCGCGGGCGGCCAGGCGCTTGAGTTCGGCGGTGTCGCGGGTGCCGCCGCCTTGGACTTCTTGCAGGACGTTGCGCAGGGCCTCGACGAAGGAGGCTCCTTTGTGGTGGGTGAAGAACTGGGAGACGAGGCTGGAGTTGCGGCCGATGATCTCGGCGACCTGCTTCTTCGTGAAGCCGGCGTTGAGGAGTTCCTGGGTCAAGCGGGCCGCTTCGTTCTGCTGGGCCGCTCCGGCTCGGCGGCCAGGGCCCCGGCGGCGGCGCGGTGTCACCGTTCACTCCTGTTGGCCGGGATTGAGTGGGGGGCGGTACGGGTCACGGGGGCGGGGTCCTTCCGGCGTTCGTCCCAGCGGGAGGCGTGGTCGCGAGCTTGTGCGCGGTGGCCGTGACTGTGCCCGGCGCAGGCATTGTTGCGGAGGCTGATCGGGTTGACGAAGTGCACGGGTGCGGCGGCCTGCGGGTCGATGGCGCCTGGGCGCTGGTAGCGGATGTCGGCTCGCTCGCTCGCGCGTTCGTCGCTGCATGTGCGCCGTGGGTCACGAGCGGCCCGTGGGCCGGGTCCTCGGATCTGGCCAGGATGGTGGTCATTGCCGTCCCGCGTGGAGGTCTTCGAGGTTGGCGCGGCCCTGGTCTCGCAGGCTCATCAGGTCCTCGAGGCTCGTGGGCGCGGTGACGGGGAAATTGAGGTGGCCCTTCATGAGGTAGTCACCCGGCTGCCCGTGGTAGGGCCAGTCGACGGGAGCTGTGGTGTAGAGGGCGTCGGTTCGGAAGGCGATGATCGAGCCGGGCGGCAGGTGCAGGGCGCCGACCGATACGTCGTCCTCCCGCATCCGGGTGGACAGCAGCGCGGCCCGGGCGCCGGACCACACCCCAGCGGACCACTCCGGGTGCGCGTTGGGGTCCGGGGAGAACGTGACGCGCTGCCAGGTGATGTTCTTCCCGTCGTTGTTGATGATCTCCGCGCCCCGGGGGACCCGCCCTTCCTGCTCGACGGGCACGGAGCCGGTGTTGGTGCGCGGGCGTTGCGCGAAACCGCCGATGCCGTAGAGCAGGATGGAGCGCACGGCGCGGGAAGCCAGATGGGAGGCAGCACGGGTGTCGTCGTCGTTCTGGATGTCCTCGGCCCGCTTCTGCAGGGCGGCCCAGGCGTCCTTGAGGCGTCCCGCCCAGATCCTCAGCGGCGCGCCGTCCTCCCACCAGACCAGGCCGTCGAGAATCTCGATCTTCCACGGCTGGAGGTGGTTGCGCAGGGCCAGGTTGATCTCGGCGCCGCCTGCCCAGGTGGTGAACGTACGACCGCCCTGATTCGGATAGTGCCAGGCGGCCTCACCGGTGATCGGTGCGGGCAGCAAACCCACGTGGTTCCAGCCGTCGGGAACGGTGACCCGCACCTGCCAGTGCGAGGGCCGGTACAGGGCCTTGATCTGCTCAGCCTCCGACCAGGAAGCGAAGGTCTGTGCGGTGACGCGCTGCGGGACGCCGACGGCGCTGATCCAGGTGTGCTTGGCGTAGGCGAACGTGCGGTCCATCTCGGTCAGCTGCGGCAGTTCGTCCGGGACGTTCGGCGGGGTGATCAGTTCGGTGCGGCCCTGACCGGCGGTGGCGTGCAGCAGCTCGCGCAGTTCCGTGGACATCACCGGGTAGCCGTCGTTCCACTTGGCATTGGCCTTGGTGGGGATGGTGCGGGTCCACAGGTCACGGCCGGTACGGGCCGGGGATCCCATCAGAACGACCTCGTTGGCGTTCTTCCAGTGCTCGCGCAGCTCTTTCCACAGCAGCAGGAACGCATCGCGGACGACGGTCGGGTGTGCGCCTTCGGGGTCGAACCAGGTGCCGATACTGACGAGCTCCAGATGGCGGGAGTCTCGCTGCCAGCGGCCGACCGGGTGTCGCTCGTGCACGAAGTGACCGGCCAGGAGGTCCTTGCTCGCGGCCTGCCCCTTGCCGGAGGCGACGGTCCAGCCCGGGACGGGGGCGTTCAGCCAGGAGGCGACCGCGGCCTTGAGGGAGGGGTGCGAGTCGGTGTCCCGGTGCCAGGGATCACCTGCGGTGATGTACACGCGCTGCACCGATTCGGGCAGGACGTGGGCGACGGCGGTGAGGATGTCGGCCGCGCTGCGCGAGCCCAGGTCGATGCGGCCGGAGCGGTCCTTGTAGACGAGCGAGCCGGTGGCGGCGTCGAGGAAGGCGGTGTCCCAAGACTGCTGGGTGAACTGCGGGCGCGTCGACTTCAACTTCGGGTCCACGGCCGCCCACGCCTGCCCGCGCTCACCGGCCGGGATCGACGGGAGGGCCCGGTCTTCGCCGGCGGCCGCGCCTGGTACCGCCGCGGGGGTGGGCGGGGCAGGTGCCGCCGCGGCGCTGGGCGGGGAGGGTGTCGCTGTGGGGGTGGACGCATCGCCGGTGGCGATGGAGTCGGCGCTGGCGGGAACGTCCCGTCGATCGGCGCCGACCTCGGCGCCCTCGTCCGGGCGGGGGCGCAGATCGGGGGCCAGAGCTCCCGGAGCCGTCGCGGCCACGGCGGGGGGCTGCGACGGCTCGTCCCCAGGGGATGCGGCAGGCCCGCTGGAGGTGACGGCGAGCGAGGGGGCGATGGCGGTGACTTCGCTGATGCTCAAGCCGGCCGCTGTGGCGATGCGGTCGTCCTTGGCCTTGCCGTATCCACTGAGATCGACGATCAGCTTGTCGCGGACCGCGGCCAGTTGGTCCGCGTGGCGCTGCAGGGCTGCCAACTCCTTGGTGACGGCAACGAGATCATTGCGTACCCCGCGCAGTTCCTTGATCCCGGCGGTGTATGCCTTGGCGTCCATCCCCATCAGGGGACTCCCTCCAGATCCATTCGAACATCGATGAGGCAGAACTACCTGCGTCCGCCGCAGGCAGGGTCGGCAGGTCGGGCTTCGCCCCCGTCGGGGCGGGTCAGAAATAGGCGATGCTGTTGCGCGAGCGGTGTGGTGTGGCCGTGGGCCGGCCCACCCGCGCATCGCCGACAAGCAAGCGCCCTTCGAGCGCGAACCGGTCGCCGTGCTTGGAGATCCCGGTAATCGTGGCGACCGCGAGTACCGTCCCCTGGGCATTGACGACCTGCGCCACCTCCTGTGCCAGGGCACGGTCCGTCTTGAACTTCCACACGCCCCGACCGGCCTCCCAGGCCTCCGCCTCGGTCATCCCCGTACGCCATCCCAGAGCCGAGCGCCCCAACGGATCACCTTCGACGGCACGTTCGGGACCAAGAAGGATCTGCAGCACTTCCACTCCCTTAACTATCTAACTTGTAGGCAGGTTAAGTCCCCGAGATGAACTTGTCAACAAGTTAAAGAGTATCAAGCGGACCCTGGGCGGGGCGCGCCCGTTGCATCCGCCCGCGTACCCGAGCACCCGTGACCATGGAGCACCAGCCGAGGCGTTTGCAGGTAGGCGCAAGGAGCTGACGACGAACCACCAACGACGTCAGCGCGCTAGGTCGTTCGTTCCGTTGCTCGGCCTCCAACGGGCCGCCCTGGCCCCTGCTGTGTCTCCCCCGGTCCGAGGGGGCGAGGTCCGAAGTAGGCCAGCTGCGACCGGCACGTGGACACCCTGTGCGCGTGGGCCGCGGTGTCCACCACGCTGTGCCGGCTGCCACGGTTTAGAAGTGGTCGGGTAGCCAGGGTTCAAGATCTGTCGTCGTGCCGATGAGGGTTGCAAGTGCCTTGTGCGATGTGGCACGGACTCCTCCCATGCGGGCGGAGGTGGTGGTGCGGTAGCCGCCGGCGTACCAGACCGCGAGCTGTCGTCGGGTGAGCGTCACCGTGCCTTCGATGTGCGTTGGGTGGATCTCTGCTGCGCCGGCGGCTATCTGCAGGATGTACCGGTCCGCGCTGCCGCCGTTGTCGTTCTCGATCTGGACGGGGATGGTGGCGGTGAGGTCTGCAGGCCATCCGCGCAGTCGGATGGCCTGGGGGAGGTCGAGGATGCGCAGCATCCAGGGGTGCCAGGCCTCGGCGGTGGTCCGGTGGTGGTGTAGGGAGTGCAGCAGGGTGGGGTGGGGCGGGAGGGCGCCGCGTCGGAATTCGATGGTCTTGGCGCGTGTGTTGTGGCGGCCGAGGAAGGCGAGCATGGCTGCGGTGGTGCTTTCGTCGGCCGCCCAGAATTCGTGGACGATGAGGGTCACGCCGTGGCGTTCGTGGCGCCGGGTGGTGAAGGACAACGTGCCGGTCGTGGGGTGGCCGGGTTTGTGGAAGCAGTAGGTCGTCAGGTTGCTCTTGCTCTGTTTCCAGGGGAACCACCAGGTGGGCCGTTCGATGGGGCCGTTCCACAGTTGGGCGAGGTGTCGTTGCAGTGTGTGGGCGTCGGGTGTGGCGCCGTGGGTGATCTGATGGCCGTCGTAGGTGAAGGACTGTTTCAGGTCGTCGGTGGTCACTGCCCAGGCGAAGACCGGCACCGGTGCCTCCCAGCCGAGCCGTCGGGCGTAGCCGGTGGAGGATGTCGAGATCGCGGAGATCACAGCGCCCTTCTCTTGCAGGGGGCGTAGTCGTTCGGTGGTGGTGCGGGCGGCCAGGTGTTCGCCGCGTTCTTCCGGGGCGACACAGCCGGCGGCGAGGCAGGCGCTGGGGACCGGGGAGCCGCCGAAGTTTTGGTTGACCAGGAGTCCCAGGCCGCCGGCGACCACCCGGCCGTCCCGGGTTGCTACCCGTAGGTCGGCGTGCTCGCGCAGGGCGGTGATGTCGCTGATGCGGTGGCCGTAGGCCCGGGTGGCCAGGTCGTCGTATTGCTGCCAGAGGCTGTCGTCGGCCGCGGTGAAGGACAGTTCGCTCATGGATCGCCCTTTCAGTAGTTCGTGGCGTCGCGCAGGGCGTCGGGGTCGGTGGGGACCAGGAAGGTCCGGGTGAAGACCAGCACGCGGGTGTCCTGGTGATTGCGGCCGGCGGTGCGGCAGGTCACGATGCCGTGCTGCGGCCGGCTCGCGGACAGCCGGCGGCTGAGGATCTCGCTCTCCGCGTAGAGGGTGTCGCCCACGAAGACCGGGGCTTCGAACCGCACGTCGTCCAGTGCGAGGTTCGCGACGGTCAGGCCGCTGGTGCTGCGGACGGTCATGCCCGCAAGGAGGTTCAGCGTGACGCCGCCGCAGACGAGGACGCGTCCCCATGGGGTGGTGGTGCTGTAGTGGGCGTCGGTGTGAATGGGCGCCGGGTTGCCGGACAGGGCCGTGCCCAGCAGGTTGTCGACCTCGGTGATCGTCCGGCCCGGCCGGTGCTCGATCACCGTGCCGACGACCAGTTCGTCGTATCCCAGGCCGACGTTCTCGCGGATGCGGCCTGGGGCGATGCGCCGATAGCCCTGTGGGAGAGCGCTGCTCATGGTGGGTCTCCGATGCGTCGGTGGACGTGGACTCAGCCGTCCACTTCATGGACCAGGGCGCGGGCCGCGGCGAAGAAGGGGGTGCCGACCATCTGGCCGTCCACGGCCGTGATGCCGTTTCCGCTCTGCTCGCCGGCGGCGACGATGGCCCGCGCGCGGGCGATCTCCTCGATGCTGGGGGCGAAGATTTCGTTGATGAGGGCCGCGCGTCGGGGGTGGACGGCGCCCTTGCCGTGGAAGCCGAGTTCCTTGGCCTTCTCCGCTTCGCAGCGCAGCGCGTCCACGTCGTTCAGGACGAAGGTTGGTGCGTCGATGGCGGGGATGCCGGCGGCGGTCGCGCTGTTGACCAGGGCGCAGCGGGCGTAGAGGAGGGATTGCCAGTTCAGGGCGCAGTGCAGGGTCGCGGCGTAGTCGGCTGAGCCGAAGACGACGCCGCCGAGTCGGTGTGCTTTTGTGATCGAGGGGAGTTTGTCGATGGCGCGGGGGGTTTCGATCAGTGCCCAGATGTCGGGGGTGTAGCCGTCGGTGTCCAGGACGCTGGCGACCAGTTCGATGTCTCTGGCTGATTCGGTTTTGGGGATGAGGATGAGGTCGGGCTTGTGCTGGTATGCGGCCAGGGCGACCAGGTCCCGCGCTCCTTCCAAGGTCGTCGGTGCGTTGATGCGTACGCCCAGGGTGCACGGCGCGTCCGGCCGGTCGAAGAACTCGCGGGCCGCGATGCGGGCGGCCTGTTTGTCCGGCATGGCCACGGAGTCTTCGAGGTCGACCAGGGCCACTCCCGCGCCGGAGGTGTGTGCTGTGGGGAAGCGGCGTGGGCGCAGTGCGGGTGTGATGATCCAGGCGCGTCCGGGGCGGGCGGCGGTTGTGGGTTCCATGGTGGCGTTCACCTTTCGTCGCGGGCGTTTTGGATGAGGTGGTCGAGGTGTCGCAGGGTGGGGGCGCGCTTGATGTCGTCGTCGCTGATGTCGATGCTGAAGCGGTCGCGCAGCAGGAGGGACAGTTCGACTCTGGCGAGCGAGTCGAAGCCGGCATCGTCGAGGGTGGCGTCCAAGGTCAGCTGGTGGGCGGGCAGTTTGAGGTCGTGGAGCAGGATGTGGGCGAGGTCGCCGTTCACGGTGTCTCCGTCGGTCGTGGGTCGGAGCTCATTTCGGGCCAGGTGAGGGTGGTGGCGCCCCAGGTCAGTCCGGCGCCGAAGGCGGTCAGCAGGACGCGGTGGCCGGCTTTGAGGCGGCCGTCGGCGGCGGCCTGCGCCAGGAGGAGGGGGATGGAGGCGGCGCCGGTGTTGCCGACGGAGTCGATGTTGTGCAGCTGCCGGGTATCGGGGACAGCGAGCTGGCGGGCGACGAAGGAGGTGATCCGTGCGTTCGCCTGGTGCGGCACCAGTCGGTCGACGTCGTCCATACGCCAACTCGCTGCCGCAACGGCCTGGGTGGCCACGAAGGTCATGCGGTCCACTGCGTGGCGGAAGACCTCCGAGCCCTCCAGGCGCAGATCACCGGGTTGTGCGGCGCGGATCAGGTCGGCGTGCGTGCCGTCGCTGCCCAGCACCACTGGGCCAAGCGAACCGTCCTCGGATGCCTCGCCGCGGCGCAGGATCACGGCTCCGGCGCCGTCGCCGAACAGCGGCACGGTGGTGCGGTCGTTCGGGGCGGGGAGGGTCGAGAGTCGGTCGGCACCGATGACAAGGACCGTGTCCGCGGCCCGCGACGTGATGAGGCCGGCCGCCGTTGCCAGGGCGTAGAGGAAGCCGGTGCAGCCCGCAGCGAGGTCGAACGCCGGGACCCCGGTCAGCCCCAGGCGCGTTGCCACAGCGGGTGCCGTGGCGGGGCAGCACCGATCCGGCGTCGTTGTCGCCAGCACCACCGCATGGACTGGGCCGGGTCCGTAGCCCGCCAACGCCTTCGCCGCCGCCCGCACTGCCAGGTCCTGCGTGGACAGGTCGGGGCCGGCAATGTGTCGCTGGGCGATGCCAGTGCGGGCGTGAATCCATTCGTCCGTCGTGTCCAGATGGGCGCAGAGCTCCGCGTTGGAGACAGCGGTGGGCGGTAGCGCCGCGCCGATGCCGCACATGACCGCCGCGTTGCCGCCCGCTTCCCCGACGGCAGGGGTTTCCTTGGTCAACATGCCGCCTCCTGCTTCAGCTGGCGGGCGATGTCGCCGATCAGGTCCTCTTGGCCTGCGACGACGTGCCGGCGGCCGAGTGCGAAGAACAGGTCGACGGGGTCGACGCCCTCGTGATGGGCTGCGTCCAGGACGGGCTTTTTGAAGCCGGAGAACACGCCCGCCAGGCCGCTGACGAGGCTGACGGAGTCGATGACCTGGGGGGCCTGCATCAGCTGCGCCTCGGCGATGTCCGCCGCGTTCAGCAGGGCACGCAGGTTGATGTCGGTGCGATGGCCCATGCGTTCCAGCACGGCCACGAGGACTTCCAACTGGGTGTTCCCGGCCCCGGCGCCGAAGCCCCGCGCGGTGGCGTCGATGATCGAGGCCCCGGCTTGGATCGCGGCGATCGAATTCGCGACGGCCAGGCCGAGGTTGTTGTGCCCGTGGAAGATCACTGGTACGTCGACCGCCGCACAGATGGCGGTGATGCGTGTCGTGACGTCGGTGGGGAGGTAGTGGCCGGCGGAGTCGAAGACACCGACAGCCTGCGCGCCGAATGTTGCCAGCAGGCCGCACTGTTCTGCCAGCTGGTCGGGGCTGGCCATGTGGCTCATGAGCAGCACGCCGTGTGCTTCGGCTCCGAGGTCGCGGGCGAGGCCGAGGTGGCGTTCGGTCACGTCGGCCTCGGTGCAGTGTGCGGCGATGCGCACCACGTCAGCCCCCAGCGCGACCGCATGGCGTACGTCGTCGGCTGTGCCCCAGCCCGGGGCCATGAAGACGCCCATGCGGGAGTGGGTGAGGGCCGTGCGCACGACCGTCAGCATCTCGGTGTCGCTCAGAAGGGCCTGGCCGATCTGCAAGGAGGAGGCGCCCAGTCCGTTGCCGTGGCCGACCTCCACCACCGGCACCCCCGCTGCGTTGGCAGCCGCGGCGTAGGTGCGTAACTGTCTGGCGTCGAGCTGGTGGCGCACCGCGTGGTGGCCGTCGCGAAGGGTGGGGTCGTGGATCAGCACGGGGGTCGGCTGTGGTTTCGTGCCGTCGTCCGTGATGTCCGTGGGTTGGTTCATGAAGGATTCCTTAGGCATGGTTGGCGGTCTGTGAGGGCAGGGCGGCGGCGTATTGCTCCGCCACCTGCACGGCGGCGCCGTTGATGAGGTCGAGGTTTCCCGCGTAGCGGGGAAGGCGGCCGCCCTCGGCGGTGACCTCCAGTGCGACGCGGACCTGGCGGTCGTCTACCGCGACGGACGACACGACGAATCCGGCTGCGTATGCGCGCACCTGGGCGGCAACCGCCGCGACCGCCGCGTGGAGGGGACCCGGGGGGCCTGTGGGGCCCAGTGCGGTCACAACGACCCGGAAGGGTGGTTCCGGCTTGGCGGGGCTGAGGTTGACCATCACCTTCACCTGCGGCGCACCGGTGAACTGGTGGATGGCGTCCTGGGTCGTGGCGATGTACTGGTCGAGGTTGAGGCGGGTTGCCCGGCCGGCGCTCGCGCTCGCTGCGGTGGAGACGACCTCGATGTACGTCGGCTGCATGTACTGGGCGAGAGCGTGCAGCACCGGGATCGCCGCTTGGCCGCCGCAACTGACGAGGTTGGTATGCCGGTGGGCCAACACCTGATCGCCGTTGATGGTGGGCACGATCGCCGTGCCCAGGCCGGCAGGGGTGAGGTCGATGACCGTCGTCCCGGTCTCACGCAGGCGGCACCAGTGCGTGGGGTGGCAGTCGGCGTTCGAGGCGTCGAAGACGACGTCGACGGGCCCGAAGCCGATGAGGGATTCAAGACCGCCAGCACCTGTGGCGCATCCCAGCTCCGCTGCCCGGCGCAGGCCCAAGCTCTGTTGGTCGCGGCCCACTACCAGTGCCAGGTCTAGGGAACCAGAGCGGTGAATCTTCTCGGCCAGGTCGATTCCGATCAGGCCGGCCCCCAGTACCGCGCACGTTGTTCTTCCGCCGGTCATCGCTGTCTCCTTCATCGTTGAGGTGCCTGCGCACCGGTCGGCACGTCGCGGTGCGTTCGAGCCGGATATCAGCAGGTCAGGTGGTCCTGAGCGCAACTGGAGGCAGGTGGGGCGCGGTCACCTGCACCGTGGTGTTCTGCTCAAGAGGGAGGCTGGCGTGGACTGCGCCGGCCAGCACGAGATCACCGGCCCGAAGCCCGTAGTGGGACACGGCGGCCAGTCGGCTCGCCAGCCACAGCAGCGGCCGGAAGGGGTCGCCGAGGACCGCCCGTCCCTCACCCGCAGCCACGGCCCTGCCGTCCACGCTGACGACCAGCTGCTCGGCAGCCAGGTCCCATGCCGGATCGAGAGGGACCATCGTCCCCGTGACGACACGGGCGCAGGAGGCGTTGTCCGCGATGCTGTCGGCGAGGGAGATCCGCCAGCTGGTGAAGCGGGTGTCGATCACTTCGATGGCGAGGAACACCTCCGCGACTGCGGCTTTCGCTTCTTCCAAGGTGGGGTCCGGGCCCTGCAGGTCTTGACCCAGCCGGAAGGCGATCTCTGCCTCCACCCGCGGCTGCATCAGCTCCCCTCGCACGAGGGCGCTGCCACTGGGCAGGACCATCTCGGCCAGCAGGACACCGGAGTCGGGCTCGGTGACGCCCATCTGCTCCTGCATCGCTTGCGAGGTGACTCCCACCTTGTGGCCGACGACCCGTGCTCCGTCAGCCACCCGCATGGCGATAGCGGCCGCTTGGATGCGGTAGGCGTCCTCAAGGGTCAGCCCGCAGGGTTGGGCGGTCAGTGAAGCTGTCGGAACGCGGGAGCGTTCCGCAGCCAGGAGAGTGGCCGCGACCCGCACGATCCGCTGATGTTCTTGCTCCTTCATGGGCCCTCCGTGAGTTGCGACCCGGCCTGTTCAGTGGCCGGGTGCGGCATCTGGCGTCCGCGCGGGAGCAGGCGCGCCGCGGCATCGCGGCAGCTGGTGTCGGACTACCTTGGCCGCCCGCAAGCCGATCGCATTGCGGCCGCTGTTGCCTGGGGAACAGTCAACCCAGCACGCGGCCACAGCGGTACGGTGGCGGGTGGGCCAGGCTGTATCTCGCGTATACACAGGCAGGTGCTCATGACCACGCGCACGCCCAACCATCAGCTCCGCGAACTCGTCGCCGAATCCGGCCTGACGTACGAATCCCTGGCCAAGGCTGTGCGCGCGGTGGCCGCGGAGTGCGGTGCGGTCCTGCAGACCAACCGGTCCGCCATCGAGCACTGGATCGCCGGCGCCAAGCCCCGAGGGGACACCGGCCGGTACCTGGCCGTCGCTCTGTCCAGGCGCTTAGGGCGCCTCTTAACCCCTGTGGATGTGGGTCTGCCTGCGGGTGAGGCGGATCATGACACCATCGGTCTCAGCGTCGGCGCCGACCCGCTGGACTCCCTGCTGCCCCTGTGGAGGCATGAGTTGGACCGTCGACACTTCCTGACGAGCTCCGCTTACTCCGCGGCCGCGGCCGCCCTGCCCCTGTCGCACCTTCAGGAGATCGCCGCCCGCACCGCCGCCGCAGCCCGCACCGGGCACAGCGTCGGCATGGCCGAGGTCGCCGCGGTCCGCGACATGATCGCCGCGTTCTCCGAAATCGACGAACGCCACGGTGGGCACCACGGCCGCAGCGCGCTGGTCACCTACCTCCGCGACGATGTCGCCCCCTTGTGCCGGGCCCGCTTCCGCGCTGAGCAAGCTCGCCAGCAGATGCTGTCAGCGGCCAGTCGCGGTGTGCACCTGCTGGGTTGGAAGAGCTACGACGCCGGCCAGCAAGGGCTCGCGCAGCGGTATTACCTGCAGTCCTTCCAGCTCGCCACCGAGTCCGGCATCACCGGCCATGACGGGTTCGTGATGCGCACCATGGCCATGCAGGGCCTGAAACTTCACCGCCCCGAGCACTGCCTCAGCCTCGCCTCCACCGGGCTGGACCGGGCCAAGGGGCGTGTCGACGCGCAGACCGAGGCCCTGTTCCGCGTCGTTCATGCCCACACCCTGGCCAAAACCGGGAAGCGACGCGCGGCCCTCGCCGAAGCCGAACAGGCCCGCCTGCTGCTGACGACCGCGCCCGGCGACGACGTGCCCTTCTGGGCCCTGGCCTGGGGACCCCCGGCCGCCTCGGTGTACTCCCGCACCGCGAAGGTCCACGAAACCCTCGGCGACCACCAGGCCGCCGCCCGGCAATACGCCCTCGCCGCCACCTCCCGCCCCACCGCCTACGCCCGTATCGTCGCGCTGGACCTGGTGGCCGGAGCCGAGATGCACCTCAAACGCGGCAATGTCGAACAGGCCTGCACCACCTGGCACCAAGCCCTGGACCACCTGGACGGCGTACGGTCGGCACGCACGCACAAGGCTATTGGTCGCATGCGCACCGACCTCGCACGATTCCGCGCCCGCGGCCTACGGTGCGCCACCGAGCTCGACGAACGCGCCCGCGACCTCCTCACCAGACCCTGACACCGCTCCCTCATCGTGTTCTAGCACTGGGCGAGGTCAGGCCTCGTGCCGCCCCGGCATCTCCAGGAAGCGCCGCACCACCGGCTCCAGGTAGTCCACGTGCGGGCCCTCGAGGTCCCTAAGCTCACCGGGGGTACCCACCAGTGCGATCTGATCCAACTCCGGGTTCCTTCCTTGATCCACATCAGCGGCCGTCGCCGCCGAGAAACGCTCGAGCAGCACAACCTCCGCCTGACGCGGGGCGAGATAGACCAGCCCCACACTCTGATGCGCGCCGCGGGTCACAGCCAGCAAGTGCAGATCCTCGGAGCGGACGTCGAGACCCGTCTCCTCCAGTAGTTCGCGTGCGGCATGGCGCCGCACCGCGGCCCGACCCGGTCGCCGTCGCCGCCTGGTTCAAAGACTCCCGCCATCGCACGGGCCTGAAGTCCTTGGACGGGGACCTGGCCAGCTACACCTCCGGCACCGCGACCTCGGACGCCGGCACCATCCGGAGCGCCTGCAACAACCTCGCCCACGACGTCCGCATCCTCAAGACCTTCGAGCCCATCCCCGACGTCCCGGCCCAGGCGTCGTGGTCCTTGGCCCTCGCGGACCTGGAGCAGGGCGCAGCCGACTGCAGCACCGGCTCCCTCAACGGGGACACCGCACAGGCCGCCAAGGCCAAGGCAGAGATCAGCAAGGGCGACCGCGAGTACGGTGCGGTCGTCGACCGACTCGGCGTCATCCTGGGCCAGAAGCCCACCAGCTCACCCACATGACGGCCGGCTTCGCCGCGGCGCCAGCCGCAACACACCGTCCACACCGATCACGAAGGTGAACGGCTCGGCCAGCTCCACCGCCGATTGCTCCACGATCCAGCCACCGAAGTCGGCCCCCGGGCCAATCCGGCGCCCGCCGTCACCCGGCCGGACCGCTGCCTTCAGCTCGTCCGGTCCGACATAGCGATAACTCCTCCCCCGCCCACTCATGTCGGCCGCCCCAGAGCACCTCCGACACACGCCATGCCCGGAGTCGGCCCACTGCACCATGCGGTGCGCGCGCCCAACGCGGTAGGGCGCGAATGACGGCGTCCAGGTCCAGTGGCGACCCCTGTCTCCCCGCTCAGCCGTCCGAACGGGTCTCCGTCACTTCGCGGGCCGCGGCGAGGGCTCGCTGCCTGACTTCGCCGAACAACTGGATCCTGGTGGCGGCCAGGACGTCGTCCCTGTCGATGGTCCGCCCGCCTCCCGTGCGGGTGGACTGAGCCAGGACGGACTCCGGCACCGACGGCCGCGTGTCAACCGGTTTGCCCGGCGTCATCAGGGGGATGGTGCCGAACCGTTTGATCCCGCGCTCCCGGACGACCACGGCCGCGTCCCGGGCGAGGTCCGTCAGGAACACGCTCGCGAGCCCGTCCAAATCGCGGACCATCGCCGGGACAGCTGCCGTACCCCGGTTGCGCAGGAGCTTCCTGATCCCGGCCTCGAACCTGTGGGCGCCCACCACGGCACTCGGCTTGCGTGACCTGCTGCGCTTGGGAGCGGGTACGACGACACCCTCGGCGTCGTACATGACGCCGGTCAGCCCCTTGAACGTAGGACTGTGGTGGTACCACCTGCCTCCGACCTCCAGCTCGACGTCCCGGTCGATGGCTGTCAGGAGGTCCTTGGGAAGCAGCTTCTTTCGCGCTTCCTCCTCCGCCGCTCGCAGCGCGCCGTCAATGATGTCCGTCAGTACTGTCCGCGTCACCGACGCGGCGGCCCGAGCTGCCGACCGCGAGACGTGCAGCGGGGTGACGTCCCTGAACACCGCCTTGACGAGGGAAGGTTTGAACGAGGCAACATCCATGTCCGCGGCGGACGCGGAACCGGTGCGCTCGCGACGTATGGGACGTGCGGGCTGTGCGGGCATCGGAAAGGACGCTCCCTGCTGTCGGTATGCACCAGCGGCCCGCTTCGCCCCACGGGCCCCGCTCTCTTGCGCCATCCTCCGTCGATGTCGCGCTTGATCAAACCTCTCACGGGCGCCGTTCCGATGGCCGGCCGGTGTGCGGATGGTCAGGGCTGGATGCGGCGGGCGAGCCAGTCCAGGGCGAGGGGGTAGCGGTAGTCGATGCCGCCGTGGCCTGCCTCGAAGAGTTCGAAGTGGATCGCTTCTTCCGGCAGTCCAGCGGTCCGGACCGCGCGGTGGAACGCCTCGGCTCCGACGTCGAGGTAGTACTCGTCGCGGGTACCGGCGTCGATCCACACCGCGCGCAGTGAGCGGACGGCGTCGGCGTGTTCCGGGACCATGCGCACAGGGTCCAGGGCCAGCCAGCGCTGCCACACCTCGGGGATCAGCTCCCCGGTGCGGGTGTCGAAGGGCAGGCGCGGTGTGCCGTCGGGGTCCGCGGAGAAGCACGCGGCCACCCCCAGAGCGGACAGCACTGTGTCGTCGCCGGGCCGGGTCAGGGCCGGCCGGGTCTTGAAGTCCTCCCACCACGCGGTGATGTCGCCGTCCCACGCACGTAGCGCGCGGACGACCTGGGGGAACTCGGCGATGTAGCAGTACTCGTACAGGGCGTCGCCCGCGTGGGTGGCCAGTGCGCCGAACAGGTCGGGGCGGAGCATCGGGGTGATCATCGCGCCGAAGCCTCCACTGGACTTGCCGGAGATCGCCCGGTGGTCGCGGTCGGCGAGCGTTCTGTACCGCGCGTCGACGAAGGGAACGATCTCCTCGCACAGGTAGGAGTGGTAGCGGCCGGTCCCGGGCGAGTCGACGAACTGGCTGCCCCCGTAGGAGGTCCAGGCGTCGACGAAGACGACGATCGAGGCCGGCGTCCCGGCGGCGAACAGCGCGTCGGCCGTCTCCGGAAACGGCTGGCGGAAGGGCGTGCGGTTGTACCACATGCCCAGATGGCCGGTGTATCCCTGGATCACGTAGACGCACGGATAGCGGCGTTGCGGTTCATCGTCATAGCCGGGCGGCAGGTACACGTGTACCGGCCGCTCGAAGGGGTCGCCCAGATGATTGCCGCGCAGCAGGCGGCTGGTGATGACCTGCTGATCGATCCGTCCGGCCAAGTCGGCCGACCATGGCAGCATCCGTGTACTCCTTCGTCATGGGTGGGTGTGCTCGCCGACGCCGTGTGCCCTCCGGCGACCACCATTCTGACCCGTAGGAGATCGGCTGCGACGCGCCCCCCTGTCCCACTTCTCGCGATCGTGTTGCGAGGAGGTCCTGGCGGGCCGATCCCGGACGTCACGCGGTCGCGGGCAAAGCGGCGCGGAGGCACGCCGGCGGCGGACGGACCGGACTGCCGAGACGAGGTGCACCGTGGCGCAGCGCGGACCGCGCGGCTCCGTAGCCGGCGGGGCTCCTGTAGCCGGGGCGGACTGTCCGTCGACGTTTCAGCCGAGAGGGAGCGGCGATCTCGCGGCCGGCGCACCGAGTTCGGCCCGCTCCGCGTCGGTCGGTGCCCGGCGGCCGGTGGCAACCAGCAGAATGTCGTCACCGGCATTGCCGGTCGGGGCAGCGCTGACATTGCGCGTGCCATTCACGTTCCCCGCATGGTTCCGCGGAGGTGGCGGGCCTGACGCGCCAGCGCCTGACGGCTCGGGCGGGTCCCCCTCGCGGGCGTACGGCGTCAGGTATCCGTCTGACCGCCGACACGCAGGGTCGCTGCCGCTCTACCGCTCGGCGGTGCCGTCCGGCCCATCCAACACGTAGATCCGCTCGTGAAGCCGTTCGCCTGCCCAGTCCAGCCCGACGCCCAGGTCGAACCAGTGCCGATCCTTGCGGACTTCCGTCGGCGTGCCGGCGTCTCCGTCCCCGGCGGATCGTGCCGGCAGACCTCGATCGCCACGGATGGCCCCGTGATGAGCGAAACGACCCGCGCCTGCACACCGTCGGCCGCCCCGCCAAACCCCCCACCCACGCCTGCAGGCCCTGCTGCGGGCCGTCGACGACGCACCCGAAGAGGTCGACGACCCCCGGGATCCGCGCTTTCGCATCACCCTCGGCGGAGTCGTCCAGTCGCTGCGCCTGGACAAGATCCCCCTGCCCGCCACCACACCGGCTCCCGGCGTCCCGAGCTCTACATAGCCCGCCGGCCAACTACCGCTCCGCGACCACATCCCGTGGCGGCCGCCTTACAGCAAGACGGTGCGACCTTCCTTGCACAGCTGGGTGACTACTGTGCTGCGGGCTCGTAGACGACGTGGGTCGTCGGGCACTCCTCAGCGAGCCCGACGAGCGCTTGGCGCTCCGTGTCGTCGACGGCCAGATCCCGGCGCAGCTTCGTGCCCACCCACGATGCGGCATAGGTGCACTTCGCCACCACGTCTGTGCAGGGTCCCAGGCGCCGGTTACCGCCCCTGTCCCAGCTGGTCCGCCTGCACGACCTGGTCCTGCTGTTCCAGCCATTTCGTGATCGCTCGGTTGGTGTCTTCGGGCTTTTCCTGCTGGATCCAGTGGCCGCAGTCCAGGCTGACCACTTCAGCGTTGGGAACGAAATCGGTGAGGTTCTCGGATCTGGCGATCGGGTCCCGCTCGCCGTAGATCATGAGGGTGGGCTGGTGGATGATCGGGTCCGCGTCCGCCAGGAGGTGCCAGTTGCGGTCGAGGTTGCGGTACCAGTTGATGCCGCCGGTGAACCCGGATGTTTTGAAGGCGGAGACGAGGACGGCCAGTTCGCTGTCGCTCATGATGGGGTCGCCGAGGGGTGTTTCCGCTGTGGCGAGATCGATCAGCGCCATGCCCGGCTGCGGCAGCATGGGGGGCTGGTTCTTCCGGTACAGGTTGCGGAGGAACGAGAAAGTGTTGGCGTCGAAGACGGCGTCGGCGACGCCCGGCTGCCGGTTGAAGTGGACGAAGTAGAAGTCGCCGCCGAGCACCTCTTCCATGACCTCGATCCACGGCCGCTTCCCGCGCTCCTGGTAGGGCAGGCTCAGGTTGATCACCTTGTTGACGCGGTCGGGGCGCAGCAGGGTCAGTCCCCAGACGACGAACGCGCCCCAGTCATGGCCGACGAAGGTGGCGTCCTGGTATCCGTAGTGGTCCAGGAGTGCGACGAGGTCGCCCGACAGTTGTTCGATGTCGTAGTCCGTCACTTCGGCCGGGCGGGAGGAGTTGCCGTAGCCCCGCTGGTTCGGGGCGATGACGTGGTAGCCGGCGGCGGCGAGGGCGGGCAGCTGGTGGCGCCAGGAGAAGGCGTGCTCGGGCCAGCCGTGGCAGAGCACGATGGGCCTTCCCACGTTCTCTCGGCCCGCTTCGAACACTTCGAGTTCCACACCGTTGAGGGGAATGATGGTGGGCTCGGGGAAACCGGTTGAAGTCATGCCGCCATCCTGTCGCCCAAAACCGGTCACCTCATGACCGGTTTTCTGTGAGAGTTTTGGGGCGTGCGTACCGACCGGCTGGTGGCCGTCCTCCTCATGCTGCAGCGGCGCGAGCAGGTGACGGCGGCGGAGGTCGCCCGGGAGCTGGAGGTCTCCGAACGCACCGCCCGCCGCGACCTCGATGCCCTGGCCATGGCCGGGGTGCCCGTGTACGCCACGCAGGGCCGAGGCGGCGGCTGGCGCCTGGTCGGCGGCGCCCGCACCGACCTGTCGGGGTTGACCGCGAGCGAGGCCCGCGCCCTGTTCCTGGTCGCCGGCCCGGCCTCGGCCGCGACACCGGCCGTGAAAGCGGCCCTGCGCAAGCTCGTCCACGCCCTGCCCGAGCCGTTCCGGGCGCAGGCAGAGGCAGCGGCGTCGTCCCTGGTCATGGACCCGCGACAATGGGGGGCGAGCCGGGTCGAGCACCGACCGCCCCGCTTCCTCGACCCGCTCCAGGACGCGGTGATCCGCGGTGTCCAGGTGCGGCTCGGCTACATCGACGGCAATGGCGCAGAAACGAAGAGAACCGTCCACCCGCTGGGCATCGTCGCCAAAGACCCGTCCTGGTACCTCATCGCCCACACAGAGGCCGGTCGGCGGACCTTCCGGATCGACCGGGTGTCGTCCGCCGACCCGACCGACGATCCGGTGAACCGGCCCGAGGACTTCGACCTCGCCACAAGCTGGCGCGAGATCGCCGACGAGGTCGCCCGCAAACGAACACCCCTGGAGATCCAGGCGGTCTGCACACCCCACGGCATCGGCATCCTCCGGATCGGACTCGGCGATCGACTCGACGTGGGAGGCACCACGACCGACGGCCGCGTCGAGGTCGTGATCCGTGGCCGCGACGCGTACACACTCGCCGGCGAACTCGCCGGGCTCGTCGCATGGCTCGAAGTGACCGGCCCTCCGCCCGTGCGAGCCCACCTGGCCTCGATCGGCGACGCGCTCGTCGAACGCTACCGCTGAGACCGTCCCGAAACCCCGATGATCACGTAGACATCCAACCCACATGAGCTCCGAGCCCGTGATGGGCGACGCCCTGGCCGGCATGATCAACGGCATCGGGATCGGTAGAAACCCGCGGACGCCTCACCGACCATCACGGCGTGGCCTTCGCCATGACCAGCCCAAGGACAGCCTGTCGCGGCGGCCTCGTCGGCTCCTGCGGCCCCGTGATCCACTTTCGGCAGACGCCCGGTCACGACGTCGGCGGGTCCGCCGGCTTGGCTCGCTGCGGGTGGACCGTCTCGTGCCGGGCCAGCATCGCCACGCACTCGGCGATCTTCCGGGTGCGCGTCTCGGCCCGCTTGACGGTATTGACCCGGCTGATGAGGGCGAAGCGGTTGGTCTTGGTGAGCACCTCGAACATCGCCTGCGCCGCTGGGTCGGCGGCGATCGCGGCTCGCAGGTCGGCTGGCACCTCCGCTTCCGATGACGGCGCATAGGCGGCCGTCCACCGCCCGTCAGCCTTCGCGGCGTCCACTGCGGCGCGACCGGCCGGAAGTATCAGGCCGGCCGCCTCCAACCGGGCCACGTTGGCGACGTTGCGCTGGGACCAGATGCTGCGGGCCCGGCGCGGGGTGAACCGCCTCCAGGAACTCGCCTCGTCGCGCTTGCGGGCCTGCCCGTCGATCCAGCCGAAGCACAGTGCCTCGTCGACCGCCTGCTGCCAGGTCAGCGTGGTAACGGAGCCGCCCTTCCTGGTCAGGGCGAGCCACACGCCCGGAGAGGCGGTGTGGTTGTCCAGCAGCCACGCGCGCAGCGCCGCGCCGTCAGCCACGATCAACTCATCCAGCTCGGTTCCGGTCACCACCGCAGGCTAGCGCCGGCACCGACCTCGCCGACACCACCGGCATCGCCTTCGGCGCGACTGCCCTCAAACAGCACCCATCCACCTCGACCAAAGAGATGGGGCCCCGCGAGTCGGAGGTGCTCACCGCGGTCGCGGACAGCCTGTCCAACGCGGAGATCGGCCGCCGCCTGTTCATCGGCGAGGCCACGGTCAAGACGCACCGCCTGCGCATCTTCGCCAAGCTCGACGTCAGCGACCGCACCCGCAGTGCTGGTGGCACTGGTCACCGGGCTGCTGCAACGGCAGCAGGAGGCCGCACGGGTGGCGTCGTCCGCACGGTGAGCAACGACCACGGTCAGGTCCGCCGACCCCTCGCCCAGGTGATCAGGGCGCCGATCAGCCCGGCCAGTGCGATCAGCAACCCACCACCGAAGGGCACCGCATAGGGCTTCAACGCGCTGGAGGCCGTCGTCGTCCGTCCCGACACCGCGGAGAGGGGCGCCGTCCCCTCCTCTATGCCGGGAAAGAGCCGGGAGTCGACTGAGTTCAATCGATTGTCGCCCAGCAGGAAGAGCCGGCCCGGCGGAACGGTCACGTCGAACTCACTCAGTCCGTTGGCCACACCGTTCAGCACGTAGGGCTCGTCGAGCCGCTTGCCGTTGAGCAGCAGCTTGCCCTCACGCGCGCAACTGACCCGGTCCCCTCCGATGCCGATCACTCGCCTGAGGAGGGGCCGCCGGGGCCCTCCCCACTCCGGAACACTGACCACGACCACGTCTCCGCGTCGCACCTCACTGCCGTCGACGCTCTCCGCGAAGACAGTGCTCTCGCCGGTGAAGGTCGGCCGCATCGAGTCGCGTGGTTGGGACAGCAACTCGACGTTCGTCCGGAAGGCGACAACATCCCCCACCAGGAGCAGCGCTCCGGCTATCAGCACCCCACACCAGACGACCAACCCTTTCCGATTCGGTCGGCGATCCGGCACCGGCATCGGCCACGGCGATCCCATCGAGTTGTCCACGTCGCTTCCTCACCCCCAACGCCCTCCGCTGATCGAACGACGCGGAAGGCATCGTAGAGGGGTCCCACTCCGAGTGGTCCACGGGGCCGGGTGGCAGCACTGGCCCGCAGCGCGACGCGCTGCACGACGTTTCGCGTGCGTGGCTGGTGGCGACGTTGGAGCGCTCTCCGAGCACCCGCTTGGTCAACTGCTGCGACAGCCCACCCTCACCGGTCAGCTGCAGCCCGCGCGCGCGGGAAACGGCCGTGGGTGACGTATTGGCCCAATCGGCCGCCGAGATTGCAGCGCTGGAGGCACAGGCGGCCATCGCGGGATCCGGGGAGGGTCACCGACGGAATGATGTGACCAGGGGAAACGTGGCCCCGAGTCGACACAGTTCCCGTGCTGGGACACGGAGATTCCCTGCGGGCTGGTATCCCCCACTCCCTGATCCCTCGATGAAGCCAATCACTACCTCAGCACCACTAAATCCCAGGTCACAACCAACATCTGAGATCTCTACCGAACCCGGAACGGTTCAGTCGGGCCATCCCTCGGCCCGCTTCTGTGCGCCGGGCGCGGCCGGCCCGGTGGGTCCCGTCCTTCGCACGGACTTCCGCATTACCCTGGCGGCTGTCCGACCGTGTTATCCGCAGACTTCACCACCTCGGGGGACCTTGTGGCAGTTCAGCAACAGCCGACCGGTGCACCGGACCTGGACGAGCTCCGTCGGCGGGCCGCCGCAGCCCCGCAACGCGAGGGAGGGCTGGTCATCTGCGAGAACCTGGTGCGGATCTACCAGACCGAGGGCGTCGAGGTGCAGGCCCTCCAGGGCCTCGACCTAGCCGTGGCCGAGGGAGAGATGGTCGCCGTGATCGGGGCCTCCGGCTCCGGCAAGTCCACCCTGCTGGGCATACTCTCCGGCCAGGACGTGCCCACCGCGGGTTCCGCCGAGGTCGCCGGACACGACCTGCTGACGATGAAGCGTCGCGACCGGCTCAGCTACCGGCGCAGCACCGTGGGCTTCGTCTGGCAGCAGACCTCCCGTAACCTGCTGCCCTACCTCTCGGCGGCCGAGAACGTCATGCTTCCGATGACGTACACCGGGCTCAAGCGCTCGCAGCGCCGGGCCCGGGCCGAGGAGCTGCTCGGCCTGCTGTCCGTCGGCCACTGCCGCGACCGTACTCCTGACACGCTCTCCGGCGGCGAGCAGCAGCGGGTCGCTGTGGCCGTCGCCAACGCGAACGAGCCCCGGGTGCTGTTCGCCGACGAGCCCACCGGCGAACTCGACACCGCCACCAGCGACGATGTCTTCGCCGCCCTGCGCCGGGCCAACGAGGAACTGGGCGTCACCGTGATCGTGGTAACGCACGACGCGCTGGTGTCCGAGCAGGTCCAGCGGACCGTACGCATACGCAACGGCCGCACCTCGACCGAGGTGCTGCGCCGGGTCGCCACCGGCGAGGACGGTGCCGAGGTGCTCACCGCCGAGGAGTACGCGGTGCTGGACGGCAGCGGCCGGCTGCAACTGCCCAGCGAGTTCACCGAGCGCCTCCACCTGCGCAAGCGCGTGCGGCTGGCTCTGGAGAGCGATCACATCGGCGTGTGGCCCGACGACGCCGCGCGGCGGGCGAAGTCCGATGCGGAGGAGGCGGAGAAGGCGAAGACCACGCAGGATGCGGCGAGTGGCGGCCCGAACGCGGAGGCAGCGCGGTAGGCGGCTCCCCCGGTGCCTGCCCCCGGCAGTCCCCGCGTGCGGGGCCGTTCAGGTGAGGCGCAGTACGGTCCCCAGGCGGCGCCGGCGGGCGAGGACGGTCTCGGTGGCCGCGGCGGCCAGGATCAGCGCGGTCACGGCGGCCACGAGAGTGAGGGTCAGCGAGTAGTCGGTCCGCAGCGCCGGTTGGGCGGGGCCGCCGGTGAACTGCCGCAGGTCCAGTGTCTGGGCCATGAGCCGCGGTTCGAGCAGTCCGAGCAGCGTGCCCCCCACCGCTGAGGCCACCGCCAGCGGCAGCAGTTGCAGGAAGTGCACCGCCCCGGCTTCCTTGCCGCCGAGTCCGAGCGTGCGCAGGAACGAGGCGGTGCGGCTGCGCTCGTGGGAGGTGAGGGTCAGTTCCAGGGCGATCGCGAGCAGGCCGACCAGCGCGGCCAGGATCGAGCTGGTGCTGTAGATCGTGTCCAGTCCCTGCGTCAAGCCGTCCGCGCGCAGGGCGCTCAGCGTCTGGGAGTGGACGCGGATGCGGGCCAGCGGCCCGAGCGCCTCGGCGGCCGCCGACCGCAGTGCCACGGGCGTGGCAGCGGCTCCGTCGCCCTTGAGGAGCAGGACGGTGCTGCCCGAGGACTGCTGGGGCATCAGGTGCTCGGCGGTGGCAGTGGTGATCAGCATCGGCGTCCCGGCGGTGATCTGCGCCGTGACCGGTCCCAGGAGGGGGTCGCGCAGTTCCGCGGCGGTGAGGGTACCGACCGGCGCGAGCACCAGCTTCACCGGGGGCTGCCCGTAAACAGCGATGGTCGAGGTGAAACCGCCCGCCCCCGCGCGCGCCCGCAGGCCGGACGAGAGGAAGGACGGCAGCGGGACGCCCGCGCCGGCCCGGGTTCCCGGCGCGGTGGCCAGCCCGGACAGCAGGGTCCGGGCCAGCGGCGACTTCGGGGCGATGGCCGCCAGTTGCCGGGGGTCCACGGTGATCACGGCGACTGCGGGGACCAGCGCCCCGTCGGACTGTCCCACCAGGTCGAGGGTGCGCAGATGCTGGAGAGCGGTCAGTATCCCGCTGGTGCCGGTCTCCGGTGCGACGGTTGTGGTCCCGGCGGAACTCACCGTCCCGGCCACGGTCGCGCTCGCGTCGGCGCCGGTGGTCCAGGCCGCACCCGTGGCCAGGCCGTCGCCGATCGTGCGCTGCACCAGGCCGCCGAATACGGCCGTGCCCAGGGTCAGAACCAGGACGAACAGGGCCAGCCCGGTCGCCGGGGCGTCGTGGGCGGCCCGGGCCGCCCCGATGAAGCCCACCGCTCCCCTGCCGCGCCGGGCCTGCCGCAGCACCATGCGCAGCACGAGCGGGTAGATCCGCAGCAGGATCAGCACGACGGCCAGCGCCACCAGCACCGGTACCGCGCCCAGGATCCCGTCGGGGCCCTGCGAGCGCAGCGCGACCACGCCGGCCGCCGCCGCGAGCAGCACCGTCAGCTCCAGGACCACACGCCGGCCGTTGCTGGTGGTCCGGCGCGAGCGCCGCAGCCGGCCGGGCCTGCGCGGCTCGCGGACCGCACGCCAGGTCATCAGTGGCACCACCAGCGCCGCCACCACGGCAGCGAGGGCGGCGGGCACCGGTTGCGGCGATCCGGAGGTGCCGGTGGGAGCGAGGGCCCGTCCGGCCGCCCAGCCGATCAGGGCTGCGATCAGCACCACCGGCCAGGCCACGGCGCAGCGCAGCAGCACCAACCGCGCGGTGGACGCACCCCGCGCGCGCTGCAACCTCAAGTGCGCCTGCCTTCGGCGCAGTAGCAGCCGCACGGCGACGGCGACGGTGGCCAGCGTGACCGCGGCCAGCGCATCGACGGCGAACGCCGCCAGCGCCCTGGCCTGATGGTCCTGCGCGGTGAACTCGGCGAGCAGCGGTGTCAGGAAGTCGGTCACCAGCAAGGACCCGGTGACCTGCCCGCCGACCTGGCAGCGGGGTTCGCCGGTGATCCCGCCGACTCCCCCCTGGCACAGGACGGTGTTCAGGTCCGCGCTGTACTGGGACATCGGCCCGGCCAGTGCGCGGGCCCGGTCGAGTGCCGCCCCGGAAAGGTCGGCGCGCAGCTGCCAGGTCACCCGCGGGCCGCCCACCCCGGCGGCGGCCAGCAGGTCTGCGGCGTCGAGGCCGACCAGGCCGCGGGCGGCCAACACCGTGCCGGCGGAGCGTTCCGCCCGGTAGCGCGACGGCTGGTCCAGCGATTCCCGGCCGATCCAGAAGCCGTCGGCCGCGGCCACGGTACGGTAGATCCCACTCACCAGTAGCTGGGCGCTGGGCGGTGCGTTCTGCACGTCGGGTGTCTTGGCGAACTCCAGGGTCAACCGGGTACCGACCCGAACGCCCAGCGCCTGCGCGGTGGCCTGGGACAACCCGATCTGTGGTGCGGTGCCCAACGGTGTGTGGTCGGCCGGCGCGCGGCCGATGACGTAGCGCAGATGGGCCTGCGCGGACGGCAGGTATCCGACCGCCAGCTTGGCGCTGGTGTCGGCCGGCCCCGGCGGCGGGGGTGAGGTCACGGACGCCGGGTTGTAGTCGTAGCTGCCGCCGCCGGCGAAGGCCAGGTGCCGCGCGGCAGGGCCGCTGAGCTGGTCGGTGAGGGTGCGTCCGGCGTCGAGCAGGGCGGCCATGTCCACGGCGGGCGGCGCGGTGTCGAAGATCTGCGGTGTGGTGCTCACGCTGATCAGGGGCGCTTGGGCCTGCGCGGCGTCGACGCGTTGCCGCAGGGCCCGGTCCTCCTGACGGCCCGCGAGCGCGGGGGCCCAGGCGCACAGCGCCGTCAGCACCAGGGCCAGCACCGCGAGGCAGGCCAGCAGCGGCAGGTCGCCGCGGGTCTCCTTACGTATCAGACGCAGCGTCATCGCCGCGCCCGTGCCCAGGGGTCGCGTCACCGTCCGCCCTCCCGGTCGTCTCCGGCAGTCCGGCTCAACGGTCCTCACCGGCTCTCAGCACGCGGACCAGGTCCACCCGGGCCAGCAGCCGGGCCAGCGCCAGCACGACCGCGCTGATGGCCAGAGCGGTCGCCACCGCGGTCAGCGCGACGGTGCCCCACGGTATGACCAACGGCAGCGGTGGATAGGGGGTGTGTCCGCTGTCGTCCACGGTGACCAGCGGGAGCGCCGCCGAGGCCAGCACCGTGCCCATCAGCGCCCCCGGGACCACCGCGAAGAGCGCCAGAGTCAGCTGCTCGGCGCCCAGCAGCGCGGACAGGCTCGTGGAACGGACGCCGATCGCCCGCAGCAGCGCGAACTCCTTTTCGCGCTGCCGGGTGGAGACCACCGCGTGCACGGTGAAGGCGATGACCGCGAATCCGGGGGCCAGGTACCGGACCAGCTCCAGCACCCGGCGCAGCCCGCTGCGGAACGGGTCGGCCTGCAGGGACACGGCGGTGCGCGCCGTGGTGGTGACGCGGCCCAGCGCGGGCTGCGCCTCGGCGCCGGCGGCCGTGCGCGTGCTGTCGGTGCTGCTGAGCCACCAGAACGCGGGAACCTCCGGATCGGCACCTGCCAGCGTCATCGCGGTGGCGAGCTCGCGCTGGTCGGCGATCAGATGCCCCTGCCCGCGGTCCAGTCCGGGCAGCGCGTCGACCTGGCCCACGATCCTGGCAGTGACCCGGCTGCCGCCGAGCTCCAGTGTGGTGGTGACGCCCACGCTCAGGTGCGCGTCACGCAGCGCTGAGGCGTCGGCACGCACCGCAAGCGGAGCCGGTTCGCCGGCTCCCGCCGCCACGAATCGCACCTGGCTGCCGGCCCGGGTGTCGTAGTCGCTGTCGGCCAGGCCGGCGAAGACGTCACCGGTCGCCCGGGAGGCCCGGATGCCGGTGCTGATGGCGGTCCGGAAGACCGCGGAGCCGCCGGGAACGAGCGAGCACACCCCGGCGGTGCCGGGATCATAGCTGTTGGCCGGCTTTCCTTCGCAGGCTCCCGCCGTGGAGTCCGCGGCGCGGACCGTCCCGTCGGCCCAGAGCTGCCCGCCGGGCAGCGGAGCGGCCCAACTGTCCGCGGTGCCGCGCGCGCCGACCCGGATCAGTTCCAGGTCCAGTCGCGCGGGACGCACGTTCGGCTGCGGCAGGACGTTCACGGCGGTCAGCGTCAGCGGGTACGCCCGCGGGTGACCGCCGCCCAGCGCCACGTCGAGGGGGACCACGACGGTGTGCCTGGCTCCGTCGGCGGCGGGCAGTGAGGTCACCACGGTGCTGTTGAGGCCGGCCGCGTCCTGCAGGGTCAGTTCCAGGTTCGGCGCCGCCCGGGTGCCGTCGCTGCGCAGCCGCTCGTCCAGCAGCAGCGCGGTCGGACGCCCGGGAAGCGGTATCCCGAAGACTGCTGGTGCGGGGGTGCGGGGAGCAGGCCCGCCGATCGTGCCGACCAGTGCCTCGGTGACACCGCCGGGCAGGTTCACCGTCACCTGCGTCACCGGTGTCACGGCGGTCACCGCCGGTAGCGCGCGATAAGCGGCGCCCAGTACGGAGGAGGGGTAACTCCTCGCGGTCGGAGCGATCCGCACGTCCGCGCCGACCGTGAACGCGGCCTGCTGGGACGCCAGACCGCCCAGGCAGGCCAGCGCCGTGGTGGCGAAGGCACTGATTGACATGGCCAGGCACATCAGAACCAACGGTCCGGCGTTGCGCGCGGCCCGTCTGCTCAACTGCCAGCCCGCCAGCGCGAGGACCAGGCCCCGGCTACGACGGCCGACCGCGTCCAGCAGCAGGGAGGTCAGCGGCAGCAGCCGCAGCAGCAGGAGCGCGGCGGCGCCGGCCGCCAGGGCCGGCACCAGGACCAGCACCGGGTCTGCGGACGCGCCGGCGGTGCCCACGCCGGCGATCAGCGAGTGGTGGTGCCGCAACTCCAGGTAACCCAGGACCGCGACGACCAGCAGCGCCAGGTCGGCGCCCAACCGCTGCGTGGCAGCGGCCCGCGCGCCGCGGGCCGGCCTCGACCGCGTCGACGGCAGCACGGGCAACAGCACCGCCGCCGCGTGCACCAGCAGGGTCAGACCCACCGCCGCCCACGCGCCGGTGCCCCGGGTGCCGGGGTGCAGCAGCCCGGCCAGGAAGGGCGCGGCGACGGCGGCCGGGATGCCGGTGAGCGCCCACTCGGCCGCCGCGCCGCGCAGCAACCGCGGGGTGCCGGCGCCTCTGGCCTGTTGGAGCGCCAGCTCACCGCGCCGCCGCACGGTCAACTGGCGGGCGCCCAGCACCAGGGTGGCCAGCGCGAGAACCGCCAGCATCACGCTCGGCAGGTACAGCGAGGACCGGGCCGCCACCATCGGCACCGTCAAGTCGTCGATCGCGCCCGGCAGACCGGAGACCACCGTCAGGTCGTCCAGCGACGGCTGCCGCCCGTGGAACACCGACACGCGGCTCTGGCTGCCGGAGAAGGCACGCAGCCGGTCGTGCAGTCCGGCGAGGCTGTCCGCGTCGAGACCGGAGAGGCCGGGCTGCACGCTCCAATGCACCGTCAGATGCCCGTTCAGGACGGCGCTGCCGTTGAGGTCCGACGCCGAGACCACGAGCAGGTCCTGGCTGGCGGTCTCCCCCTGAGTCAGGTCGCCGGCCATCGCAGGCCAGAACCCGATGGCACCGGCCGGCCGGAAAACACCCATGATCCGCAGGGTCACGGCCCGGCTGAAGGCGTCCTGCACCTGGAGGCTGGCACCGGCTGTGACGCCCAGTCGCCTGGCCAGCGATTCCGGCAGCGCCGCGTCGACCGGGGTGGTGGACCCGGTGCCGACCCGGACAGCGGGCAACGAGGTGAACGCGGCGGCCGGGGCGGCGGCCGTACCGGAGGGCCACCGCCCGGCAACCAACTGCCCGAACGTGCCACCGTCCTGCACCGCGACCGGATGCAGCCCGCTGCCCCCGGGACCGCGCGGCCGGCCCGCGACCCCGTCGATCCCCGTCACCTGGACCGGCGATGTACCCAGCAGTCCCACATAGGTCCGCTGCGGCACCTCGGCGAACACCCGGTCGGTGGCGGCCCGCACCTCCCGGTCCGCGGCGGCCATTCCCCCCGCGCGGAAGGACGCGTTGACGTTCACCTGCGCGTCGATGTCGCCGGCCAGCCGCCGCACGGCCCCGGCCTCCACCGAACTCCCCGCCAGCGCCGCGAGCGCGGCCAGCGCCGTCGCACACAGCAGCACGGTCACCGCGACAGCAGCCAGCACCAGCCCGTGCTGGGTGGCCCGCCTGGCAACGGTGGGAAGCTGCCGCCGGCCCGAGCGCGGAGCACCCGGGCGTCGCCGCGGCGAAGACGTGACGGCCGTGACGACCACGCGAACCCCCCCCCATCGGTATCGAACATGCGACGGCGACGGCGCGCCACAGTCCTACCAGGCATCCCTCAACGGCACAAGAATCGTCGATCTTTCCCAACCTGAGGGCACCAGTGTCCGCGTACAACCTCCGGCAGTACCTGCCCAAGGGGACGAACCTGTCGACGGTCGGCCAGGACGATCTTGACGCCATCGCTGAGTACCGCTGTCCGAGGAGGGTGCGGTGGCGGACGAGGGTGAAGCCTGCGCGTCCGTGCATCTGGCGGGCGGGGGATGAACCTCGCGAAGGCGAAGGTGTTGAGGCCGGTGGCGGCGGTCTCGGACACCAGCACGGCTTCCATGATCAGTGCGGGCAGCGCGCCGCAGTTGGTGAGCGTCAGCGACAGCCCGCTCTGTTCGCCCTTTCTGAATGATCGAAGGGCGGAGAGTCGAGTGCTGGAGCCGGCTGCCGACCCGCGCCGCCGACGGCTCTGCTAGTTGCCCACGGCATCCATGTTGTCCATCTTGAGCTGGAAGGCTTCGAGGTGGAGTGTCTTGTCCGTGACCCCGACACTGATCCAATTGCCCGGGCCACCCGGGTGGTCACACTGCTTTCCCAGCCACTGGTCCCTCTCGATGAAGGCGTTGCCGCAGATGACGCCGTCACTGAGGCTCATGGTGAACTGGTCCAACTGCAGTCCCTTGCCGGGGGTTCCGACTGTCAGGTCCTTCTTCTCCGCGGCGGACGCCCATGAGGGCGCGAAACCGACCGTCTCCATGAACGCGTTGCCCGATGTGGCTCTGCTGCCGGAGACGGCGATGTTGACGGCCTCGATGGAGCGGCCCTCGTTCTGCGTGCCGGCTATGTCGCCGTCGCACACCGAGTGCTGCCAGCCGATGCCGGCCACGTAGGCCCGGTAGCAGACGTGGCGGCCTGGGTCCTTTGCGTTCAGCTCGGTGACAGCGACCGACGCGGTGTCCGGCTTGGGCTTTGCCTTGGGCTCGGCCGGCGCTCCTCCACCGCCTCCGGCCTTGGCTTGCGTCTCGGTCGGTGCCGGGGACGGCGTGCCACTGGGCGTCGGGGACGGCGTGCCGCTGGGCGTCGGGGGCACTGAGGCGGGCGGCAGGGGGAGGGTGGTGACGGCGGGCTGCGAGGCCTGCGGGGTGGCCTGGCTGGTGACCGCAGCTGCCTTGGTGAACCAGAGGATAAGGAAGATGACGGCGAGAGCGATCAGCAGGGTGAGAAGGGTGGCGAGCCAGCGGGGGAGGAATCCGCGCTGGATGTACGTGCCGTCGATGTCGAGGGGCGTGGTGCCGGAGCGGCGTAGGGCCAGGCGGTAGGGCCGCTCCTGTTTGTGGCCCAACCAGATGAGCCGGCGGGGTCTGAGCGTCGCGTTGACGAAGGCCGCGCGCCCCGGCTCGATCTGTACGTTGGCGGGGTGGATGTCGTACGAGAGTTCGTCGCCGTTGTCGTTCCCCGTGATGGACGCGGTGAGCGTGGTGTTGCCGACGTTGTCGATGGCGAGCTGGGTCCGTCCCCGGAAGCGTCCCTTGACGGTGTGCGGGACGAGTTCGGCCCGTATCTCGGTGAACGGCGTGATAGTGAGGTTGCCCTCGGGGACCGTAGTCGCCTCGGGGTGCTCCGTCGGAATGATCTGCACGGCGTACGGGTTGGGCCCGGCGGTGGCGTCCGGGGTACGCGGCGGCGCGAAGGTGAGTTGGACGGTTCCGGTGGTGCCCGGGTAGAGCCGGAGGGTCGGCGGCTCCACAGTGACGTAGGGCGCGATCTCGCCGACGGGGGCGAAGCGGTACTCGTCCACCACGTCGCCGGTGTTGCGAAACCGTAGTCGTACGGTGGCTGTACTGCCCGCGTCTACGGTGGTTGACGCCGGATCAAGGGAAGTCCATAGGCTCACCGTACGAAAATACCGGCAGAGCAGGTGTCCGGTCAGCAGGCCGAGGGACACAGTCGGTGTCCCTGCGGACGTGCCCGGCTGCCCTCAAGGTGCCGCAGCACTGCCCTTCTCCCTTCCGGCGGGCCCGGTTGGTCCCGTACGTATGGCGGTGCCCCTTCACGTTCCTCGGAAAGGGCTCGTCGCATGCGGGCGCGGGACCCGGGCCGAGCGACGGACGAGGCGAAGCCCCGCCGTCCCGCACGGCTTCGCCGCTTGCGAGCCCAGCAGCGTTCGCCAGGGCCGGCAGCACTCCAGCCGCGCTCCACGCGCTCCGGCGGAGCATCGGTAACGCGGCGGTGGCCCGCGAATTCCAGCGGGAAGTACACCATCACGACGCGGGCTCCGGTCACGACGAGGACCCCGCCACGAGCATCCAGGTCGATGCCGGGGCGGGCAATCCGCGGGACGAGGTTGCGGTCGCGGAGCCGGCTCAGGTGTTCCGCGGAGTGGTACGCCTTATCCGCGCGGATCCTCACCGGCCCTCTCCGGCGGGGTCCGCGCCGGGAGCGGACGGCGGGTATCCCGAGGATCACTAGAAAGCCGGATTCTCCCGCAGCCAGTCGAGTCGTTCGACGACCTTCCGGGTCAGGGGATGTCGCGGGCCGAAGACACGGGTGTAGTCGTCACGGCAGCGGACGAGGAGTTGTGCGGCCTCGGCGCGCTCGCCGTTGTCGATCAGCACGTTGGCCAGGTTGTCGCGGGCGTGCACGGTTTCCGGATGGTCGTCCCCGTGCTTCCTCGCTACGCCCGCGAGGACTTCGCGCAGCATCGCCGCCGCCTCCGGGTACCGCTCCTGGGCGTGCAGTACGGCGGCGAGGTTGTTGCGGGAGGTGAGTGCCTCCGGATGGTCCCCGCCCTTGGCGCGCTGCTGGGCGGCGAGCACATCGCGCATCACCACCTCGGCTTCGTCGAGGCGGTCCAGCCGGCACAGCGCGGCACCGAGATTGGCCCGAGCGGACAGAGCGAGGGGGCCGTCCTGTTCGTCGCGCCGCTCCAGGCAAGTGAGGAGTTCCCGCAGGGCCGGTTCGGCCTCGTCCCAGCGGTCGCCCCTGCCCAGCGCGGCGGCATGGCGCCCGGCGTCGGCCAGCACCGCCGGATCGTCCGGCCCGAGCAGCCGGGTCCGGCGCTCCAGCACGTCCCGGTGGAGCGCGACAGCCTCCGCCTCGCGGCGCAGGTCCTCCAGTACCCTCGCCAGACCGCTCGCGGCGTCGAGGGTCTGCGGGTGGTCGGCACCGAGCAGTTCACCCCGGCTGGTCCACACACTGCGCCAGATCTCCTCCGCCGTCACGAAGTCGCCCAGGACCCGGACGAGGTCGGCGAGGTCGGCGGCGGTCGTCAGGGTGTCCTCGTGGACAAAGCCGAGCACCTCGGACTGGAGGCGCACCAGATCCACGAACCGTTCGCGGGCCTCTTCGCGGCGGCCCTCCATCTGCGCCAGCACCCGCGTGTACTGCCGGAAGGCCAGCAGGGTCTCAGGGTGGTCGGGCCCCCAACGTTGATGAGCGGCGTTGGCCTTCATCCCGAGCAGCTCATGCTGCGGGATACCCACCCGGACGATCTCCTCCTCCCGCCCGTCCTCTCCTTCCAACGTCACGACCAGGTCCGCCGCCGCGGGCAGCTCCTGCTCGGCCGGCGGCGGGGGCGGCTCGCGCCGTCCCTCGTCGTCCCGTTTCCTGCGCCACTTGAGAGGCATCTCGCGGTCAGCTCCGTTCTCGTCAGGCTGGTCAGGCTCCGGAATGCACGTGCGCGCCCCACAGGCTGGGGCTGCCCCGGAAAGCGGTACGGCACTGCCGGACCGCCCGGTGCAGCGCGAGGGCCGCCTGATCGGCGTCGAGCCCCCAGGACCCGGCGGTCCTGTCACCGCGCAGCTGGCGGTAGAGGCTACTGGCCACCCGTCCCGCCACCGCGTCGTGCACCGGCCACAGGGTGCCGATCACGTGCGGGTAGCCGGCAATCTGGAAGGCGGAGGTGATGTGGATGGACTCGTCCGCGAGCCGCTCGGAGCCCCGCGCCGTCTCGCACGCGGACAGCACGGCGAGGCGGGCGTCCGGCAGTTCCAGACCTGAGATGTGCTGGACCGTCAGGGGGTGCTCCTGGTGGTCGTGGACCAGGAGGCGGGCCTGGGACGGGTCGCCGGGATCGCTCACGCCGTGGCAGGCGAAATGCACGTACGGATGGGCGGGCAGCGCGCGCAGGACGTTGGCGAAGGTCGCCCGTGGTCCGGCGACGACCTCGGTGGGCAGCAGCGCGCTCAGTTCCCTCACCTCCCGTCGCACCCCGCCGAGCGCCCGCGTCCCGGGAGCGTCGGGCACGACCACGGCCAGCAGCCCACCGTCGGCCTGACGGCCCACCGCGCGCTGCCGCGCGTACGCCAGTGCGCGGACCGTCGGGGTGTACGACGAGACCACCAGGTCGAGGACGGTCCGGGGCCGGGGATCCGGTGGCTCGCCGTGGTGCCCGGCCGCGTGCAGCGGCAGCGCGGCCAGCGCGCCGACCGGTGACCACCACAGCCGGGGCCAGTCGCCGTCGGCCGGCATCGCGAGCAGCCCGAGCCGGTCGAGGACCGGTTCGGCCACGGCGTCCCAGGTCCAGGCGAGCACCCCCTCGACCGCCTGCTGCGCGCTCCGCTCCCCCGTTGGGGCGGTCGCGTCGGTGAGCGCCGCCTCGAGCCGCGCCACCTGCTCCGCCACCGCCTCGGGAGTCACCCGCGGCAACGGCACCACGCACACTCCCTCGGGCCGCAGGACCAGGGCGTCGCTGCGGTAGGCACTGGAGTACACCAGAACCACCGGACCACCCTCGGCGCACGCCAGGACCTCGTCGTACGCCGGGGCTCCGAGGAACCCCTCGAAACCCGGCAGCGCGCGGATCTCGCCGACCAGCCGCTCCCATCGCGCCGCCAGGATGTGCCGCGCGTCGGAGCCGGGCCCCGCGGCCTCCTGCTCGGCGATCTCCGATCCCAACGCGTCAATACGATCGCGCACTTGGGCGAGATGTCCGGCGGCCTCCGGGTGCACGGCGCGCAACCGCTTCAGTTCGGCGCGCGCGGCGATCGTCCGGCCGAGCAGGACACCGCGTCCCTGCTCCAGCAACAGCACGGCGCGGTCGGGCCGCCCGAGCCGCACGGCGCACGCGGCGGCATCGGCGGCCAGCCCCTGAACACCGGCGAGCCGGTGTTCCTGGTCGCCGCGCGGCAGTCGTCCGGTGATGCTGAACGGCAGCAGCGCGAGGGCCAGTTCGTACCCGGCGACCGCCTCCTCCCAGCGGCCGCCGTCAGCGGCGGCCTCGCCCCAGTCGCGGGCGGCGCCGATGCGTTGCGCGGCCGGGAGCGCCTGGATCACGGCGACCTGCCGGTACGCGCCCTCGGCCGCGCGCAGGACAGCGGGGTCTGCGTTCGCCGCGTGCAGCGTGCGGAGCGCGGCGGCGTACGACTGGAGGTAGCCGGCGGTGCGGGCGGCACCGGTGGGCGATGCGTACACCGCGCGCCCGAGCGTGGCCACCGCCCGGTTCAGCAGCGACTCGTCCTCGGTGGCACGGGCCCGGGTGAGCTGCGCGAGCCCCAGGTTCTGCAAGTGGCTCGCGTGCTCCGGTTCGCCGTAGGCCGTCTCCGCGACGGCCCGGGTGAGGACGGCGATGGACTCGTCCAGATCGGCCGGGTCGGCCTCGGACTCGTAGCGCTTGTGCAGGGCGTTGCCGAGGTGGTTCAGCCGCAGGGCGAGGTCGGCGCTGTCGTCGGGGGTCCGGTCGAGGACCTGCCGGGCCGCTTCCACGGCCTCGGAAGCGGCCGCGGCGTCCGCCGTCCGGTCGTACCAGGTCTGGAGGATGACGCCGAGGTTGGCGAGTTTGCTGTCGGAGTCCGAGCTCGAACGGGGGAAGCGCAGGGCCAGCCGCGCCAGTCCGGCGGACTCCCGCAGGGTCGTGAGGTCGCCGGACTGGTGGTAGCGCTCGCGCAGGACGAGCGCCAGGTTCGCGACGCGGCCGAAGTGGTCCGGCTCGTCGGGAGACGACTCCTCAACGGCTTCGCGCAGGTGACCCACGGCCTCGTCCAGCAGCGTCATCTCGCCGGTGCGCTCGCCGAGCCGGTGCAGGGCGTTGCCCAGGCTGTTCAGCCGGTGCGGGCGTGACCGATCCGCCCGGTCCGTGGACCGCACGGACGCGCGCAGCAGTTCGACCGACTCGTCCAGCAGGCCGGTCCCTTCGGTGTGCTCGGCCGCCAGCCGCAACGCGACTCCCAGCACAGCCAGGCCCCACGGGTGTTCACGATGCCCTGCCGGGGTCGCGGCGTGCGCCGCCCGTGCCACAGCGACCATCGCCTTGAGGTCGGCCGCCTCCTCCGTCAGTCCGGCCTTCCTGCGCAGCGCCTCGGCGAGTTGCAGCAGGGCCGGTGCGTATCGCGGCGCGTGGGGAGGGGTCGCCGCCACCACCGCTCGCAGGAGTTCCACGGCTTCGAACGGGGCTGACGGTGTTCCTCTCTCGCATGAGGCGCGGCCGAGGGCCACCGCCAGGTTGTTCCGGACGGCGGCGATGTCCGCCGCGTTGCGTGGGTCCTCGTCGAGCAGCAGGCTCAGTGCCTGGCGCAGCAACCGCACCCCCTCCGCCATCTCGGCCGCGCTGCCCGTCTCCTCGGCCCGCTCCGCCAGCAGGGAACCGAGGGAGTCAAGGGTCAACGGCTGCTGCTCCGTACCGTCCGCGGGCCTCTCGGCGGCCTTCCCCAGGGCCCTGATCGCGGTGTCCCGGTCCGCGGGGTTCCGGTCCAGGCCGAAGCGGTCCGCGAGCACGCACCCCAACAGCCGCAGATCCTGCACGCGCGGAGCGCTCCCGGCCGCCAACAGCCGGCCCGCGTCGATCGACTCGTCCAGGTCGGGCCGGTGCCGGAAGGACCACCAGCGCATCACCAGGGCGGTACGCAAGGTCTGGAGCCCGGACGTCCGCAGGTGCCCGTGCGTGGACTCCCTGTCCAGGGCCGTGCGGCACAACGCGACAGCGGTGTCCAGCGGAGCGCGCTCGCCCGTGCGGCCGAACTGCCCGATCAGCGCGGCCGCCCGCCTGATGGACTCCTCGACCGTTCCGTCCCCGTACGACATCCGGCCCCCCGGGCGTCTCCCTGTGAACTCTCCACCGCCGCCGGTGGGAACTCCGATACCCGATTTTACCCAAGTAACCTATCCGAAAGGCTCGTTGCCCTGCGAGCGTGATCGGCTGATCAATCCACGGAGGTGCGACGGTGGGCGAACCCGGCGACGGTGTTGGGGAAGGCGGAACCAGCGCGACAACCGGCGGGCCGGGCCACGAACGGCTGGCGGCGCTCTGCCACCGGTTGGCGTCCTCATCAGGGATGCCGGGCCTCGGCGCGGAGGGGGATCACCTCGTCGAGCACCTCATCTCCCAGGTGCGCGAGGGCCGTTCCCCCGAAGACCTCGAGGACGCCTTCGACGCGCTGGAGGACCAGCTCCTCGCCGCCGGCTACAGCGCCGGCCTCGGCTCCTACCGTACGGACGCGGCGCCCGCCTACCGGAGCTTCCCCGGCAGCGGACCCGGCCACCCCTGGCTCTACGTCCTCGCCTGCCCGCGCGGGCACTGCGCCCGCGTCGAGGCTCCGGCGTCCCCCGAGGGTGCGACGCCGGCCTGCCGCGTCTTCGGCGGACCGCTGCGCGAGGTCGGGCTGCGCCCGTGAGCGCGTTCCTCGACGCGCTCGGTGGGAGACTCGCCGAGCGCTGGCTGGCGCTGCTGGCGATCCCCGGCCTGATGTACCTGGTGAGCCTGGGCGCGGCGGTCACCCTGGGCCAGAGCCGGTGGCACGACGCCGGACGGCTCCGGGCACGGCTGGACTCGCTGGCGACCGCCCCCGGCGCCCACAGTGCCGGCGCCCTCGCCGTGGCCGCGGTCGCCGTGCTGACCGGGGCCGCGCTGACCGGTACCGTCGCGCAGGCCGCCGGGGCTCTGATCGAGAAGGTCTGGCTCATGGCCGCGCGCGGCCCGCTGACCCGCCGCTTGTCCGAGCGCCGGCTGCGCCGCTGGGGGGCGGCCGACGCCGAGTACCGCGCGGCCCTGATCGCCGCGGGCCGCGCCCGCATTGCCGGCACGGCGGACGCCGCCGTACTGACGGAACAGGCCGAAGCGCGCTACGCGTTCCGCAATCGCATCTCCCCGGTCCCACCACGGCACCCGTTCTGGACCGGTGACCGGATCACCAGTCCTGACCGCCGCGTCCGGCGCGCCTACGGCCTGGACCTGACCCTCTCCTGGCCTCACCTGTGGCTCCTCGCGCCCGACACCACGCGCACCGAGCTGACCACCGCGCGCACGGCCCTGAGCGCGGCGGCCCGCCTCACGGCATGGGGCCTGGCGTACGTCGCGCTGTCGGTCTGGTGGTGGCCTGCGGCCCTGGTCGGCGCGGCGACGGTGGTGACGGGCGTGACGCGCGGTCGCACGGCGGCTGCCTCCTTCGCGGAACTCGCCGAAGCGCTGGCGGACTTGCACGGCAGGGACTTGGCGGTGGCGCTGGGGGTGGAGTGCGAGGGGCGCCTCACCACGACGATGGGGGAAGAAGTGACACGGCTGCTGAGCAAGCCGGACTGACGGCGCGCCGACCGGCCGCATACCCGTGGGAGGCGTCTCGTCATGCTGCGCAAGGCATAGTCTGGGTCGCTGCCGGGCCGGTGCCGGCCTCGACCCACCCAGGAGAGCGCGCCATGTCCGACCCCGCCAAGAAGTACCCCTTTCCCGATGCCCTGGGACAGGACGAAGCCCCTGCGCCACACCCTCTGCTCACCCCGGTGAGCGGGCTGCTGGGGACCTGGGTCGGCCAGGGCCGCGGCGGATACCCGACCATCGGCGAGGAGTTCGTCTACGCGCAGGAGGTCACCTTCAGCCATGACGGACGGCCCTTCCTGCACTACGAGGCGCGCGCCTGGCTGCTCGACGCGGACGGCGCCCCGCTGCGGCCCTCGGCCCGGGAGAGCGGCTGGTGGCGCATCCAGGCCGAGGGACGGGTCGAGGCCCTGATCACTCAGCCCACCGGCGTCGCGGAGATCTCGGTCGGCGGCGCCGCCGAAGGCGTGGTCGACCTCGCCACCCACCAGGTGGCCCTCGCCCCCACCGCCAAACAGGTCACCGCCACCCGCCGTCGCTACACCCTGGTCGACGCGGACACTCTCGAGTTCGTCCACGACCTGGCAGCGGTCGGCCAACCACTCCAGCACCACCTCGCGGCACGACTCCGCCGCGAACCCTCCGCATAGCGCCGAAACCCGCCGGGCGGCCATCGCGCGCTCGGCCGGCGGGGGGCAGTCCGGGCGCCGCGCGATCAGGCACGATGAACCCACCACCGGCGGCACCGTCATCCGCGACTGACAGTGCCATCTGCATACTGGGCGGCATGAACTTCACTTCAGGAGGCGCCCCTGGGCCACGCCTTGACCAGCAGGCGATTGCTGCGCAGGACCTGGGGAACAACGTCTGCGGCTTTCTCACCTCGGCGAAGGACGCCCAGCACGCAGCCGATACCTTCCGGGCAGGAGGATGGAGTGTACGGGCCTCCAGCTGGGACGAGTTCGAGGTCGAGCACACCTTCGCTCGGCTCGAACTTCTCCCCATCGCGCCAGTGACGTTCAGCGGGTTCGTCGACCCGGCGCGGATCGACACCCTTCTGACGGCGCTCACCAGTCTGGGCCTGTCGTGGACCGTCGAGTACGAGCACCGGGACGGCACGGAGCAGCTCTTTCGGTCGGCGCATGGCTGACATGCCCGGGATACCCAGTGGATCCCGCCCGGGCCCCACACCACCCCGGCTGCATCCCTTGCCTCGGTCTGGCGCTGCTACTTCTGATCGACATCGCACACGGCTGCGACCAAGAAGTGTTCTTGGACGCTGACGACAAACGCTCTCGGCTGTGACGTATGTGTCCACGAAGTGGGTGCCGCACGCGTCAGCCCCGCCACTCTGGCCTGCGGGAACGCGCCCTTCCCGCGACCGGAGCCGGGGAGGCCGAAGTGCGCGTCGTCAGCCTCAGCGTCCGCCAGGTCCCATTGTTCGGATCGCACTGGGGAAGCGCGTGCAAACAGCCGGGAACCTCGACGTCGGTGTCCGTCCGCGAAGAGCTCGGCCAGTTCTGGCGTCATCTGTGGCAGCGGCTCGGGGTTGATGGCAGATCACATCGCACTGGTGCGACGGATATCTACTTGTCGGCTCCTTTTCGTTCCTGTTCGGGCCGCCGCTCTTCCGGCGGGCCGGTCGGGGCTGCGGTCGGGTTGGTCTCGGGAGAGCGTTGGCGGGCGAGAGCGAGGCCGGCCATCGCCGTGATCGCCATCGCGGCGATGCCGACCAGCGCTGCTGTGGTGTAGGCGCCGTCGTTCGGGAAGAGCTGGCCGGTGTCGGTGCCGGCGGCCAGGACCAGTCCGCCTATCGCGCTGCCCAGGGAGTACCCGACGCTACGGACGACATAGTTGAAGCTCATGGCGCTCGATGTCTCGCTCTTGGGGGTGACGGCCAGGATGACGCCGGGCATGGTCGCCGAGAAGCTGCCGACACCGAAGCCCAGGACGCCCACGGCCACGAACAGTTCAGCCAGGTTCGAACGGGCCGCCGCGAAGAGAACGAACCCGCCACCGACGACGACGGCGCTGCCGGCCAACAGCACGGGGGCGTCGACCCGTTCGCGAACCCGTGGTGTGAGCTTGCCGGCGACGAACCCCAGCACGGAGAACGGGACAAGGACCAGCCCGGCGACGAAGGTGGTCAGCCCGAAGCCGTAGCCGGCGCTATGGGGCGTCTGCGCGTACCGGGTGATGAGCGTGAGCAGGAGGTACATACCGATCCCGCCGACGAACATGGCGATGTTCGCCCCGGCGACCGCCGGGTGCCGTACCGCCCGGATACCGACCAGGGGCGTCTTATTGCGCAGCTCGACGATGGTCCAGATGCAGAGCAAGAGCGCGGCGACGATGGCGAGGGCCACCGCCACGGCGAGGTGATGGCTCCATAGATTCGTCTGGCTTGCGAGGAACAGGACGAGGAACAGTCCGCCCGCCAGGAGGAGCGCGCCGGCTACGTCCACGTGAGCGGAGCGGCCTTCGGGAGCTTTGGGGATGGAGCGCCACGCGGTGAGGAAGGCGAGAGCGGTGACGAACAGACCGAGGCCGTAGGCGGCCCGCACCCCGCCGTACTCGGCGAGCAGCCCGGCGAGCGGGTAGCCGACGCCGGCGCCGATGATCGAGACCACCGAGATCAGGGCGATCGTGGGGGCGCTGCGTCCCTCGGGAAGGTGGTCGCGGGCCACGCCCATCATCAGCGCCGTCAGACCGAGTCCGACGCCTTGGGCCGCCCTGCCGACCAGCAGCCACGCGAACGGCAGCGGTAGCACGGTGAGCGCACTGCCGGCGACGACGACCGCGAGCGTGGTAAGAATCGTGGCTCGTCGGTGTGGGCCGGCTCCGAGCCGGCCCAGGACGGGCGTGGCGACGGCGCCGCTCAGCAGTGCGATGGTCAGCGTCCACTGCGCGCTGTCGAGGGAGACGTGGAACGTGGTCGCCACGCTGGTGATGAGCGGCGTCCCGAGGCTGGCGACTGCCACCACGACCAGGGCGATGAACATCAGGGAGGGGACCAGCAGCCGCGTCTGGGAGTGTTCCGGGGTAGTGCTCATCGGTTGGTCCCGGTCGTGGTGTGGTCGAACAGGCCGGGACGGATGCGAGTCCGGACCCCTTCCCCCACGGCTTGGGCGAACCACGCTGTCACTGCTTCGGCCCTTCTCGATCTTGACTTTCGAGCGCCGCCAGGTGCTGCAGCGCCGGAAGGGCTGCCGTCAAGGCCTCGACCTCGTCGTCGGTGAGTTTGTCGATCAACCGCCCATACGCATCGACGCCCGCCTGGCGCCGCGCCTGGACGTACGACGTCCCGGCCTCGGTCAGGCACACCAGCGTGACCCGCTTATCGGACGGGTCGCCTCGGCGCTCGACCAGCCCGGACTCCTCCAGCACCCGCACCAGGACGGTCATCGCGGGCTGGGTGACACCCTCGATCCCGGCCAGATCGGTGATGCGTCGTGGACCGGTCCTGTCCAAGGTGGCCAGGGTGGCGGCGGACGTGAGGCTCAGGTCACGGGGAAGACGCCTCACGGCCCGGGTAGCCAGTCCGTAGAGGGCTGACCCAAGTGCGGCGGAAGCGCGACGCGTGGCGTCTTGACGGCTCATATGTGAAGCATAACATTTTTATATGCATGCTTTATGTATTGCTTGCCCCTGGACTCGAACCGAGTCCCGTCCCGCACTGAGCGCGCAGCCCCAGACACAAAGGAGCAGCGCAAGCTCCCCCCGTGGACTCACGCAGGTGCACCACCCCTGCCCCGAAGGCGACGTCGACCACCGACGACGCCCGACGGATGGTGCGGCCCTTGAACGCTCCCCCGCACGCCCGCGGCTCGGCGCGATACTCCGTGCCGTGGCAGCGAAAGGCGGGAGCGCACCGACCTCAAGAACTACCGGCCGCCAAGCGCCCGCCAGTGAGGGTCGCCTCCGCGGCTCCGGCTCCGGCCGCGTGGCATCCCGACGTGCGTGACGAATTGCCGCATGTCGGAGTCGTCCGCAAGGCCCTCGACTTCGGTTCGACTCGGTCCGAATTCGGGCAACGAGCGTCCCATCAGAGGAGGTTGACGCGCGTTGACAACTTCGGGCACTCTCGTTGCGTCCACGAACCATCCCGAGGAGACATGATGCTGAGACGTTCCGCACGCACCTTGCTTGCGATTGTCATGTTTGCGTCAACTCTACTGTTCGGCACCGCCCTGACCGTCGGCCCTGCGCACGCCGACGGCTGCTACTCCTGGGGGCGCAGCCTCGGCCCGGGCACCAGCGGCGAGGACGTCCGGCAGCTGCAGATCCGCGTCGCCGGGTATCCGGGCTACGGCGGAGTACTGACGATCGACGGCCAGTTCGGACCGGCCACCAAGTCGGCCGTCATCCGCTTCCAGCAGGCGTACGGCCTCGCGGCCGACGGCGTCGCAGGATCGCAGACGTTCGGTGAGATCTACGCGCTGCAGGACGACGACTGCACTCCGGCGCACTTCACGTACGCGGAGATGAACCGCTGCAACTCCGACTGGTCGGGCGGCGCGGTGAGCGCCGCGACGGCACGGGCCAATGCGCTGCAGGCCATGTGGAAGCTGGAGGCGCTCCGGCACGCGCTGGGCGACCGCCCGCTGAGCACCAGCAGCGGTTTCCGGTCCGCGTCCTGCAACAGCGCCGTGGGCGGTGCGGCAGGCAGCAACCATCTCTACGGCCGGGCGATCGACCTGATCGGCTCCCCAAGTTTCTGCCAGATCGCGCTGGAGGCCCGTTACCACGGGTTCAACGAGATCCTGGGCCCGGGCTACCCGGACCACAGCGACCACGCACACCTCGGCTCGCAGGGCTCGCGCTTCTGGTCCGCTTCGAGCTGCGGTATCTGACCTGCCCCGGTGGGCCGTGGCCGTTCGCGGTGTCATACGGCCTACCTGTATCGATCACGAGCGCTGTTGACAGTTGTGGGTCTTGAACATGGCGAAGACCTCCGGTGTGGTGGAGCTGTCCAGAAACACACCACGCGGAGGTCTTCGTGTCCCACCGTAACGCCCGGCTGACCGTCTTGGGCAGACGACTGCTGGTCGAACGTGCCCTATCGGGCCGCCCGGTTGCTCATGTCGCGGCCGAGACCTCGGACGGGTTCCCCCCGCCCACACCGGGGAAGGAGCAACATCAACTGACGGACCGGGGATCAGTTTCCACCCGTCGGAACTGGCGCACAATTCAAGGTTCAGGCACGGATTCCGTGAAGGTGACCAAAAGTCGGTTACGTTCTGTGGTCGGTTTTCTGCTCGGGCCGCTGCGCTGGGCAGAGCTCTGTGCGCGAGAATGTTCGACATGACGACTTGAAGAGCATCGGCCGGGCGACAGCATTGGCGAAAGGTCGGGAGCTGGGACACGGTTCCTGACGGTGATCGACACGTCTGCGCCGACTGCGGAACGCCCGTCAGTTCCTACCAGTACCGTTTCCATCCGCCCGAGTCCTCGATGTTCGAGCGGTGCATCGGGCTCGCCTGGTGTTCCGCTTGCCGGATCTACTCCGGCAACATGGCGCAGGTCCCGCAGAAGCGAGTCCTGGTCGACCTCCTCGCATCTCTTCCTCTTGAGCAGCGAGAACGGCTTCTGCGTTCGGAGACCCGACTCATCGAGTACCTGGACCGCCAGGCCCGAGGAGCCAGAAGTTAGGGTCGACGGCTGGCCGCGGCCAGGAGGAGCCGCTTGCGCAGCAGTGGAAGTTTCGCTCTGCCGAACATACTGCGCTTGAGGGCTTTGAGATCGTTGATGCGGCCTTCGACCGGGCCGGAGAAACATTCGGTGCTCATGCCGAAGACGACGGCGTCGAGGTCGGCGATCAGCCCGGCGGCGAAGGAGGCCAGCCCGCACTGCTGATCGGCACAGACATCGGCGATCCATCCGCGCAGCCGTTCTCCTTCACGGTTGGTCATGATGCTCGCGAACGTCCGGACGTGGGTGATGGCGGCCGTGAGCTCGGGCGAAAGGGCCAGCAGCGTCTTGAGCCGCAGCTGGTCGTCGTCGCGCAGGTGGTCGGGGTGGCTCATGATCCAGCGGGTGGCTTCGCGGGGCAAGGGAGGCCGGGCCATCGGCGGACGGTTGGCTGCGGGCCGGCGTCCGGGACGCAGCGGGTGGACGTAGGCGCGCAGGGTGCTTTAGGCGCAGCAGGCCCCGCGTTCTTGCAGCTCGCGGTGGAGGGTCGGCAGGTTCGTGCAGCCCTCGGCAATCCGTTGCTCCAAGTAGGGCCGGTAGCGGTCGAGTTTGCTGGTCTGGTCTAGCCACTGGCCGTGCAGCATTGCCTCCGGGTTGGCGGCGCGAGCGTACTTGCGGACCGTGGTGCGGCCCAGTCCGAGCCGGTGGGCGACTTCGCGCGGGCTCAGGCCCTGCTCGACCTGGGCGCAAACCGCGGCGTAGGTGTCGCGGAGCCGGTCGAGGAACGATCCCGCGGGGTAGGGCTCGGATGGCTCCTGGCCGATGGAGGCCGGCACAGGCCCCGGTTCGGGTTTGGGTTCGGGCGAAGGCTCCGGCTCGACGAGGACGCGGAGGAGGACGCGGTGGTGGGAGACCAGGCGTTCGACGGCTTCGCCGAGGTTGTGCCAAACATGCCATTTGTCTGCGCAGTGCTGGGCCTGCGGGGCACCGATGCGGGGCGCCTTCGGCGAAGAACGCCGCGCGGTCGCGGCAGACGATCTCCACGCCGGAGTGCTCGCGCAGCCATGCGCCCAGGGTCTCGGCCTCCCGGTCGGGCAGCAGGTCCAGGGGCTGGTGGATCTCGCAGTCGATCAGGATCGTGCCGTACCGGCGGCCCTTCCTCGTCGCGAACTCATCCACTCCCAGCACCAGCCCCAGCCGGACCACGGCGCGAGCGGCCAGAACGACAGCAAGAGCACCGACGATCCGCTGCAGGACGGGCGTTCGCCGACTGTAACGGCTGGTCAACCCTTCGACCTGTTCGGTGAAGGTCACTCTCGCGCAGCCGCTGTTGTCGCAGAACAGGCGGCGCACCGACAACTCTATGAGTACCTGCCGGGTGCCGACCGGTGCATCGGCGATCCTGCGTCCGTAGCGGCTGTGCACCCGCATCGACGATGCCCCGCACCCCGGACACGCGGCCGCCGTCCCGCCCTTTGTGCTCGCCGCGATCCGCAGCACGCCACTCTCCACCACCACGCGTTCCACCAGCACCGTTACCAGGTGCGGGAACACCAACTCCGGCAAGGTCTCACACGACCGAAGGATGATAACCGGGATGACGGAGCGTCACCGGCGCAAGGAAGCGGCGATCCACTGCACGGAATCCGTGCCTGAACCCAATTCAAGCGTCGCCGACCCTCGAGAAGGAGCGGCTCGCTGTGGCCTTACGAACTCCTCTGCCGGATCGTATCTTTGGGTCATGGAAACTCGGTATCCCGGCTCGCTTGAGGAAGTTGTGTTACCCGTGACAGCTGGATGGCGGCTGCTGTTCGTGCCCAGCAGGGCCCGCGAGCTGGCTGCCGCGCTCGGTGGGAGCATCATGGTCCCGCCGGTTGTCGCAGCCCCACTTCTGCTGGCCGCTCTGGTGGCCGCCGTGATCTCGGGGAACTCATTCTTCTGGGGCAGTTTCTGGGTCCTACTGGCGCTCGCGGTGGTCGCAGTGATCGTGCTCGCCGTGGCCATGATGTACGTCACGGTCTCCCTGATGGTGCGGTGGGTCGAGCTCCGCCCCCTGGGAACTCCGGCCCAGGTCGTGATCGGCCGCTTTCTGCGTTCATCGACCATGGCGATGGCTGATCTGCAGCGAGTCGTCGTCATCGAGCGATTCAGTCTGGGGCAGCGACAGTCGATCAAGGTGGTGTTGCATACCGCCAGCGAGACGGTGGAGTGCGAACCGGCGACGTCCGCGCCGCTCTCTCGGGTCGACGCACAGGAGCTGACCGGCTGGTTGACCGAGCAACTCGGCCAGTTTCAGGTGGCGGTGGAGCGTCAGAGGGAGGTCGAGCGAAACTTCCTGCGTCCGGACGAGTGGTGGACCCGGTCCCACACCGCCGAGCTGTGGCGGGTACCCGTCGGCGAGGTCGACGGCATAGCCGCCCAACGCGGCGTCGAAGGCTACCAGTACACGCCCCGGGCATCCGCGATGTACAGCCCAGGTACGTCGGTCACCGTCTACGACCCGGGCCGGGCCTACGACGTCGCCGAAGAACTCCGCGCGGAACGAGCCGCCGGTCAGGATGCCGACAGCACGGCGGCCCCCGGCCCGGCCGAGGACGACACAAGGGATTCCCGCTGACATGGTCGGGCCGGTCCTGGCCTGGCTCGAAGACTGCACTCCATGAGCGGGCGGATGGCATCGCCTGTGTGGTGACGAAGCCCGTCGGAGCCAACCCGAAGTGCCCTCCGTCAGGCCGCAGCGGCCCGGCGACGAGGTCAGTGCCGCCGTCGACGCGGCGACCACGCCGCCTGCATGGCTCACCCATGAGGGAACAGCCGAGTGGTCAAGGGTCGGTGAGACTGACCGCCCTTCGGGGAGACGGGACAACGGTGGTGCGCATCCCGCGCAGGCTGCGGTTGCGTGTGGCCTGGTTGACGCGGCGCGGCCCGCAGTAGAGGCCGTCCTCGGGCAGGACGTCGATGTCGGTATGCCAGTCCACGGGCAGCTCGCAGTCCGCCGTCGCGCACGGCCCTGTGGTCGCGGCTTCAGCATCGGCTGCTTCTTCCTCGGCCCACTGCTGCAACCTGGCTGGCTGCGCTGCCTGCTCGGCTTCACGGTGGGCCCGGTCCGCGTTGTGGCGTTGGCGTTGCTGCCTGGCCGCCTTGATGTTCAGCCGGCTGTGCCCGCGCGACTTCCGCAAGCTCATCACGATGCTGCGCCGCGGCGGCGCGGACACGGTGCGGCCAGGCTCACCGTGGGGGTTGCCGCTTGAGGATCGGGAACTCCTGGTCGTGGCCTACTGGCGGACAAACCTGACGCTGCGCCAGCTCGCGCCGCTGTTCGGTGTATCCAAGTCTGCGGCCGACCGCATCATCGATCATGTCGGCCCGCTGCTCGCGCTCCAACAGCGACGGCGCTTCCCCAAAGACGCTGTCCTGATCGCTGACGGCACTCTCGTACCCACCCGTGATCATTCCATCGCGGAGAAGTCGAAGAACTACAGGTACTCCACCAACCACCAGGTCGTCATCGATGCCGACACCCGCTTGGTCGTCGTGGTCGGCAGACCCCTTCCCGGAAATCTCAACGACTGTAAGGCCTGGGCAGAGCCTGGCGCCAAGGCGGCCGTCGGCATGGCGACTGTCATCGCCGACGGCGGATACCCGGGCACCGGCCTCGTCATCCCGCACCGTCGGCCCAAGGACGGGGTGCTCACCGAGTGGCAGGTGGAGCACAATCGTGGACACAAGCAGGTCCGCGCCCGCGTCGAGCACGTCTTCCCCCGAATGAAGGCCTGGAAGATCCTGCGTGACTGCCGAATCAGGGGCGAAGGCGTCCACCGCGCAATGCTCGGCATCGCCCGCCTGCACAACCTGGCCTTGAGTGGATGACGCAGGGGAGGCTGGCTACCGTCAGTCGATTATCGGGCCGGCAGCCGACCAGCGCTGGCCGCGGGGCCTCCGATGTCCGGAATCCAGCCGAGTACCGCTCGCATCGACGACTGCGTAGTCGACAACGATCTTGTATGGGTCGCCGTCCTCATATAGCCACACGGTGACGCAGCCTTTCGAGACATAGGTGTCGAACCAGACATCAACACCCTCCGCCTCGGAACGGACTGTGAATGCCTCCCCTGGTTTCATCCAGTAGTCCTCACAGTACGGCTCGATGAAGAGACAGAGCTCGGTGTCGCCCCGGTTCTCTATCGGCATGCTGCTGCGACCCACTGGTCCCCCAAGATCGATACCCCTCGGCCCCTCGACACACTAGCCGCCAGCGCCGTCCCGCTACTGCGGGGGACATCACTCTCGCATTACGGGACAAGCCTCAGGGCTTGCAGATCATTAACACGTCTTCTTGATCTTGTTGTTGGGTTCGCTGCTCTGGGTGAGGACCCGTCCCTGGAGGGGTGCGAGGGCGGCGGGTGGGGTGGTCGCTGGTGAGATGACGATGCCGCGTACTTCGAGCAGTTTCCTGATTTTCAGCAGGGTGCGGTGCATGGCGGTAGGGGTGCTGTTTCCCCTCCAAGGTCTTGACGTTGGCCTGCAGGCTGAAACCCTCCTCCCGCAGCAGGTCGGCGACAGTGTCCGCGCTGACTTTGTGCCCGGCCCCAGCCAGCTCTGCCGCGAGAGTACGGGTCGATTTCAGCGTCCACCGCAGCGGCGACATCGGATCACCTCGCACATCGGGTTCGACCAGCGCCAGCAGTGCCGGCCGCAGCCCCGGATTCAGAACCACGACACGCTTGCGTCCCCGCCAGGACGCCGGATCCGGCCCAACGGCTCCTCACCGGATTCCCGCTCGAACACGCCATGGCGGACTGTCGTCTCGCTGACTCCCGCCGCCCTCGCGACAGCGCGGACACCACCGTGTCCCAGCAGTCGGGCCTCAGTCCCCATCAGTAGCCGTCGCTGCCGCTCGTCCAGATGCTGGAACAACACCATGAACTTCGCCGAGAGTTGGTCTCGGGTCTCGTCCGGAATTGCCATACCACCTCAACGAGCCCCAGACAGGGAAGCAACACCTTGATTCCCTGCAAGCCCTAAGGCCATCGACCGGCACGGAGCAATGCGTTCGAGAGCGCCCCTTGGGCGGTGTGGGGTCAGCCGATGATGGCGACCGGGGCGTCCCAGGCGTTGCGGTCGACGGGGAGGGTGTAGCCGCCGCGGGTCTCTTTGCTGTTGGCCTGGTACTGGTGGGCCCGGCTGTGGTCGGTGTACAGCTTCGGGTTCCAGGGCCAGTCCTTGGTGGTGGTCTCCTGGCCGTTCCACAGGGCGTACCAGAGGTTGCCCGGCAGGTCTGTACGGTCCTGGGCGGTGGCGATGGCCTTGGCGCTGGAGGTGCTGAAGCCGTAGAGGCCGCCGCGGTAGGTCTTGGTGCGGAGGGTCTTGCTGAAGGCCCGTACGTAGGTGAGGGTGGCGTCGTTGCAGGCCTTGTCGGCGGTGTTGTACGACTCCATGTTGAGGTAGACGGGGCTGCCGGCCTTCATGCCGAGGGCTGCGGCCTTGGCGATCGCGTCGTTGGCGTTGCTGACCCCGACAGCGGTGGCGGTCGCTGCGGTGAACCGTTCCTTGTTGCCGCTGGTCTGGCAGGGCGGCTGAGCGCCGACGTAGAGGGGGATGACCCGCCAGCCGGCGGTGTCGACCGACTTGACCCAGGACTTGGTCAGGTTGGGCTGGGCGCACCCGCGGTTCTTTCCGCCGATGTAGACCGCGACACCGCTGTAGTAGTTGTCCTTCTTCCACGCGTTCATCGCGGCGAGGGAGGGGGCGGTGCAGGCGTCGAACGCCCGGCCTGTGTAGGTCTTCTGGGCCGGCCACGTCGTGGCCGCCATCGAGGTCTGCGCCACGACCCCGGCACCGGCTACGACGACGACGCTTGTCGTCGCCAGGGCGATGTAGCGGCCTTTTTTCGACAACCGGTGCTTCGGCATTCCCCGCCCCAAAAACATTCAGGCTCCGGGTCTCCGGAGCCTGGTCATCATATGCGGAGGCGGTTCGACGACAGTGACCGGCCAGGTCCTCCGACACCGCCCCCAGGCCAGGGCGGGCTGCGATCCGCCCTGCCGCCATACGCGAACCGCCGGGCGCCCGTCGCAACAGCCGGTCTTCGACCCGTCCGACTCGGAGCCGACCTCTGGACGCATGCAAGAAACGCGCGACAGACCCTGAACGCACTCAGCCGCGCAACGAGCATCCACGTCTGGTCCACACAGATCTCGCTGCCCATGTCAGCTCAGCAACGGCAGCCTTCGACAAGAAACGCCGGGAGAGGGACAGGCACCGGTACGCAGAATGCCCGAGCGACTCCCCGTTCCACGGACCCAGCGCGCTCAGACGATCGAACTGACGCCGTGGCAGGTGCGGCACGCCGTGGCGCGTGGCTACGTAGAGGCCGGACAGGTCATGGGGCGCGAGCTCGCGGAGCTTGGCCGACGATTTGCTCCAGCAGGGCACGGTACTCGGCGTTCAGCCCCCTCGGCGTGCTTGAACTCAGGGGTCTCCACCCAGAGCAACCCACCATGCAGCAACTGCTATCCACGATCGTGAGCAGCAGGTCGGGGGGTAGCGCTGGGTTGCGGCCGCACGGCCGCGCCCCATACCTGCCGGTCTTGCAGTACACACCGCCCGCCCGGGGAATCCGGGCATGTGCCCCAAAGCAGCAACCGGACAGCAGCGGTAACAGGACGGAGCCGTTCAGGGCGCGGCAGTCGCCGGACATCGCTTAGCAGCGTGCGGCGAGGCCGTTCTCGAATCCCTCGCCGCACGCGTCGCCACAGCGCCAGAACGTCGCGGCCGCAGTGTGGGACAGGTAGGCCGGGGCGACTTCGAGCATGCAGATGGCCTCATGGCTAGGAGCTCGTAACAAGGTCTTGTTGAGGTGTCCTGGTCGAGCGTGGCAGGGGGCTGATGCTGCCGCTCGCGGCCCCTTTCTGCATCCAGTTCACCGGGCACCCCCCCGGGGGCGTCCTGCCCGGTACCGATCCCACCGGATGAACCAGGCATCATGATCCGGGCTCCTCGCCGTGCTTGGCACAGTGCGGAGGGCCTGGAAGGCTCGCCCCTGACAGGCGATGCCAGGTGTGAATAACGGAGGCAGATCATGGAAACTGACACGGACGCGGGTTCGCTGGACTGGGCGAGGGCCTGGATGTGCGCTACTTTCACCCGCGGTCTCGCCCCCGAGGAGGTGTTCGCCCGCTACGGGGCCGATCCGGAGCAGGCGCGCCTGCTCGGCTGGGATGCAGCCTCGGACCTACCCTCGGGTGAATCGGGTGACGGGACGGTCTCGCTGCTGCGGGCCGGCAGGATCGGTCAATGGGCCTTCTGCGTCGAGGAGGACGGCGGCATCGGCTGTGGGGGAAGAATCGCTCGCGGAGTTGTCCCGGGGAACTGAGACGTACAGCGTGGCGACTACCGAGGGAATCGACGTCTTCCAGTACTGGCGCGACGGCGAGTGCGTCGAGTACTTCGAGCCCGGCATGGAGCACAGCCGGTCCGAACCGCTCGGCCCCTGGTGGGATCGAGTGGAAGACGCGCTCGCCGCACACGAGGCTGAGGGCGCCGGGATGGCGCCGGTGGTGGCCCTCGTACTCGATCACCTCGGCATCACTCTGGACGATGCAACCCTCGCCGGGCCTTGGCCCAGCCTGACGCTCGCCGAGGACGATGCACCAGCAGCACCGCTGAGCACTACCTACGCGGGTGAGGGACCGGTTCCGCCCGGGACCATCCTGGATCTCGGGCCTTCAAGTGGACTTTCCTGAATGGCAGGATCGCCTTTCGCCGCCCTGGGCCACGACCAGCGCCTGGCCAACGTGACAGGTGGCGACCGGAGAAGGACAGCGACACGATGACCGATCTGAGGGCAAGGCCAGCGCGTATCAGCCCGGACAGTTCGTGACGCGATCAGATCTGGCCTTCTTGAGTCGCCTCCACCGGATAATGCTGCAGACCAACGCGGAAGGCGTCGTGGAGCTCAACTCGCCGTTCCCAGCGCACGGCCAGGCGTGTGAACTAGCGGAGCAGGGCGAAGGTCTGCTCGACGACGTAGCGGAACTTGCCCAGGCCTTTGATGTTCGGGGAACCCTTGCGGGAGATGGCCGGCGGATTCGTCGGTATCGCAATTCACGCCGCACGGATCGCGAGTCGTACGCCTCGTCTCCGAGGACGGACTCGGGGCGCCGTCGTGGTCGGCCGGGCCGTCCGGCCACCGGTGGGATGCCGTCGACCAGCCTGGAGCTGGGACGTGACCAACGACGGCATCGACGTCTACCTCGGCCTGGACGTGGGCAAAGGTGAACACCACGCCACCGCGCTCACCCCCGCGGGCAAAACGGTCCTGGACAAGCGCCTGCCCAACACCGAGCCGAAACCGCGCGAGGTGTTCGCGAAGCTGCAGGCCAAGCACGGGACCGTGCTGGTGGTCGTCGACCAGCCCGCCTCCATAGGTGCGCTGCCGCTGGGGGTGACCCGCACTGGGCTGTCGCGTCGCCTACCTGCCTGGTCTGACGATGCGCCGCATAACAGACCTCTACCCAGGAGAGGCGAAGACCGACGCCCGCGACGCGTTCGTCATTGCCGACGCTGTCCGCACCATGCCGCACACCCTTCGGGCCGTCGAAGCCGCAGACGAGACTGTCGCTGAACTGGAAATGATCGCGGGCTTCGACGACGATCTCGCCACCGAGTCGACCCGGACCAAGGATCGGCTCCGCGGCCTGCTCACACAGATCCACCCCTCGCTGGAGAAGGTCTTGGGCCCGCGGCTCGACCACCCTGCCGTCCTGGCCATGCTCGAACGCTTCGGCTCTCCCGCCCAGCTCAGAAAGGCCGGCCTCCGTCGACTGGTCACACTACTGCGCTCCGAAGCACCCCGTATGGTAGAGCGCTTGGTCGAGGACATCTTCACAGCGCTCGGCGAGCAGACTGTAGTTGTGCCCGGCACGGACGCCGCCGCGATGGTCGTCCCCAGCCTGGCCTCCTCGCTGAGCTCGGTTACGGTGTCCTGCGGTCCCGGATCCGGACCCCCCCGCACGTGACACGATGGCGCGTCAGGCCCGCAACGGCCAGGCGCGCCGCCGGCGTTTGGTGCGCCCCACAGCGTCCGTGGGGAATTTCTGCGCCGTACCCCTCCTGTTGGCCAGGTCCGGCTACCTTCGCCTCGCCCGGTCCGGTACAGGAGAGGTACATCCATGAGCACGCCGATCCACCGCACCTCGACACGGCAGTCGGCACCCTTCCTGGCGTCGGCCCGGCACCGTGAGGGAGGGAGCCGGACCGGGAGTACGTCCGCACGCCCACTGGAGCGCGCCCTCCTGGAGATGCAGTCCCGCGCCGGCAACCGGGCCACGACCGCGGCGGTGCAGCGCCTGCGGGACACCGGGACAGGGCATGCTGAGGCGAACGGCGACGCGTCCCCCGCAGCCAAGAGGGAGAACTATCGCGACCGGATCGCCGCGCTCCTCGACAGGTTCAAGAAGAATCTCGAACCCATCGACACCTTCATCAAGGGCTTCCAGACCCCCACCAACGCGGCCTTCGCCCAGCAGGGCGCCGTCGCGGCCAACGAGGGCCTCAAGCACTCCGCCGCCGCCTCGGGGACCTCCGCAGCGTCGGGCAACCTCCTCACGGAGGCCGCCGGCACCGTGGTCAATGGCATGGACGCGTACAAAAGCAGGAAGGACGCCAAGGAGCACGAGACCGGGGCCGACCACCACAAGGCAATGAAGAAGGCCAAGACCAAGGGCGCTGACACGGTCGTCGGCGCCGCCAACTCGGGAAGCTACAGCGCTGCCATCGCCAAGGAGGTGACCAAGATCCAGAAGGCGGCGGATGCCGCGGTGGCATCCGAAGCAAGCGGTATCGCCAGCGCTTCCATCGGCGCGGTCAAGGCCATGCGGTCCGCCTTCCGCATCGGGGGAGCAGCCAACAAGTACCAGCAGATCAAAAAGCTGGGAGATCCCCACCTCGTCCAGGCGGGGTCACTGGCACGGCTGAACGAGTCGCACGAGCAGGCCGGCTGGGCCGCAGCGGAGGCTTACGTCGCGCTGGACGCCTACTGGAAGCATGAGGGCCCGGAACGGCTGGAGCTCGTTTCCGAGGCCATCGACGCCGCCTGGGAGGCGATGGGTGAAGCCCGTGACGTCGCCGAGAACCTCCAGCACGCCGAGAACGACGTGGAAAAGCTGAGCAAGGTGCAGCAGTACGCGAAGAAGAAGCAGCTCACCAAGATTGGCAAGGAGACGGCCGGCGGCGGGGGCGAGTCCGTCAAAGCCGCAGCCGGCGTCGTGACGGCGGTCGCGGCGGGAACGGTCGGGCTGGCGAGCAACCCGGTCGGATGGGGCCTCGCCGGGGCCGGGGCCGGTCTCGTCCTCGGCGTCACCATGTACAAGGCGCTCCGCGCCGCCACGAAGCGCTACGAAGAGGTCCACCACCCCGAGCGCTGGGCGCCGCAGGGCGAGACCCTGGCAGAGGCCGCCTCCCGCAAGGAGTCGCTGAAGCACGCGATGAAGTTCTGGAAGAAGGTGTCGAAAGGAGAACGCCAGGCCATGGCGCGCGAGATCTACGCCCTGGCGGCGGGCCCCGACATCTCCGGGAACACCACGGCCGAGATGCGGGCGTCCGCCAGGTCCCTGCTCATCGCCCTCAAATCCGGCCCCGCCAAGCACAAGCTGGAGCCGGACGCGTGGGCCGAGACCCTCAACGACCCGGCGAAGAGCTCCGGTTGGATCGCGGAGATAGCGGAGCAGCTGGCCTCCGGGTGACCTGGAGCGGGCCGACGGTTCACTCCGAGCGTCCGGCGACGCCTACGCCAGCCCGCCTCCCGGAGCCCCGACGGGATGTAGTCGGTCCACAGGTTCACCCCCACGGTGGTCGCCCCCTGCATGTTCCAGGTCAGGAACGGGGTCTGGTCCGGGGGCGAGGCATGGGCGGGGGTGGCGGTCACAGCGGTGCATGGCACGACCAGGAGGGCGAACAGCAGCGCCTGGACCATGCCGAGGGCGACCGATCTGCCGCGCGGCCCGCCGGACCGTGCCCGGGACAGCCCTCCTGCCGTGGACGGTGACGACTACCTCACGCTGTACCGGCTGTGGTTCGCCGACGGCCATGGGCCTGTCGACGATTTGGGGCCTCCCGCTCCTCGCCCGCACCCTCCGGCGGCGGTCCCTCCCCGGGTAGCACCGGCTGGTCCGTGCCATCCGGGGTGGGCGGTAGGCCCGCAATCTTGCGGCGCGGATGGGCCTCGGGCCGGCCGCCGCGCGGGGTTCGGCAGGACGGCACCGGCATCCGGCAGAGCCCGCGTCGGGACCCGCACGGGGCCGCCCGTTCAGGAGTGGAGCATGCGCGTCCAGTCCTCCGGCACGCGGCCGGCCGGGCCCGGGACCGGCTGGTCCGACGGGTGCCCAAACGGCGGGGTCAGCTCGGGGCCGGACTCGTACAGCTCGTCGGCGGCGTAGTCCCAGAACCAGTCCTCGCCCGGTTCGTAGCTCTGCACCACCGGATGGCCGGTGGCCTTCCAGTGGGCGGTGGCGTGCTGGCCGGGCGAGGAGTCGCAGCAGCCGATGTGGCCGCACTGGGCGCAGCGGCGCAGGTGGAACCACCAGCCGCCCGCCGCGTCGCAGTCCGCACAGCCGGGGCCGCTGGGCGGGGTGGTCAGGTCGACTCCGTCGATGGCACTCATGGAGACTCCTCGTGGTTCGGGGTTCCCGGCACGGTGTCCGGTTCGGCGGGCGGTTCGGTGTCGGTCTCCGGGGCGGTCAGCGGCAGCAGGACCTGGAAGCGGGTGTCCCCGGGTACGGATTCGACCTGGAGGCTGCCGTGGTGCTTGCTGACGACGATCCGCCAGGAGATGTCCAGGCCGAGCCCGGTGCCCTCGCCGACCGGTTTGGTGGTGAAGAAGGGGTCGAAGATGCGGCTGCGGATGTCCGCCGGGACGCCGGGCCCGGTGTCCCGGAACTCCACCAGCAGCCGGTCCCCCGCCCGGGCCGTGCGGACGGTGAGCGTGCCCTCGCCTCCCGTGCTCCCCATGGCGAAGACGGCGTTGTCGATGAGGTTGGTCCACACCTGGTTGAGCTCCGCCGGGTACGCGGGCACGTCCGGCACCGAGCGGTCGTACTCCTTGACCACCCGGATCCCGCGGCCGATCTTGCCGGAGAGCATCAGCAGGGTGCTGTCGAGGAGTTCGTGGACGTCGACGACCCGGTGTGAGGCGCGGTCGAGCTGCGAGTACTGCTTGGCGGCGTCCACGAGGTGCGAGATGCGGGTGGTGGAGTCGTCGATCTCGTCCATCAACAGCTCGGTCTCCACCGTGTAGCTGAGCCAGCCGATGGCCCCCGGCAGGATGTCTTCGGCCACCGTCGCCGCCACGTGGTCCAGCCAGTCCGTGTCCAGGCCTGCCTGGACGAAGACGGGTGCGATCCGCCAGCCCTCCGCGATGCCGTGGTCCTCCAGCCAGTCGGCGAGTTCGTCCTCCCGGTCGGACGCCTCCATAGGGCTCAGCACCGGTGCCTTGGCGACGAGTTCGGCGGTGCGCTCCTGGATCTCGATGAGCTCGGCGAGGGCCTCACGGGAGTAGGGGCCCTGGGCGATGACCGCCAGCTTGTGCCGCATCTTGCCGACCCGTTCGCGCAGCGTCGCGGTGGCCCGGACCGCCGCGGCGGCCGGGTTGTTGAGCTCATGGGTGAGCCCGGCGGACAACGAGCCCAGCGCCAGCAGCCGTTCACGCTGGCCGATGGCCTGCTGGGTGCTCCTCGATCCGAAGAAGAGCCCCTCCAGCAGGTGGGCGGCCATCGGGAACCATTCCCGCATGACGTCCGCGAACGACTGCGCAGGCAGCACGAAGAACCGCGTCGACTCGGTCACTCGCATCGAGTTGTTGTACACCTGGGGCACCCGGTCGCCCAGGTAGGCCTGCATCGCCCCCGCATACACCCCGCGCTGCGAGGTCCGGCCCACCTCCACGTCGTCGCCGCCGACCCGGCGCGACAGCACGACGGTGCCCTCGATCATCACGTAGAAGCAGGTCGCGGGGGCGCCCTCGGCGTACACGGGACCGGCGTCGAACCGCTCCACGCGCCCCTCGGCGCAGAGCTGGCCGAGCTGCTCCGGGGAGAGCTTCTCGAAGAGGAACAGCGAGGCAATCTCCTGCGGGCTGCAGGGCATGACCCGCCCGCTCACGACTGCTCCAGGTATCGGTGGACGAGCATGACAGCCATGGCTCCTTCTCCGACGGCGGACGCGACGCGCTTCGCCGACCGGGCGCGCGCGTCGCCCGCCACGAACACGCCGGGCACGTTGGTCTCCAGGTGGTAGGGCGGCCTGTCCAGCGCCCACTCGGCCGGCGGCCTGCCGTCCGGGGTGAGGTCCGGCCCGGCCAGGATGAAGCCGTGTTCGTCGCGCAGCACCGCACCGTCCAGCCAGTCGGTGAGCGGGGCCGCACCGATGAAGACGAACATCCACTGGGTGTCGACGAGTTCGCTCACGCCCGTGTCCACGTCCCGGAGCGTGACCTGCTCCAGGTGCCCGTCGCCGTGCGCCGCCTCGACCACGGTGCGGGTCCGCACCGTGATGTTCGGCGCCTCCTCGATCTGCTGGATCAGGTAGTACGACATCGAGGCGGTCAGGGATTCCCCGCGGACCAGCAGCGTCACGGACTTCGCGCCCCGCGCCAGGTACATCGCCGCCTGTCCGGCGGAATTGGCCCCGCCCACGATGTACACGTCCTGCCCCAGGCAGGCGGCGGCCTCCGTGAGCGAGGAGCCGTAGTACACCCCGCAGCCGGTCAGGTCCTCGCAGCCCGGGGCCTGGAGCTGCCGGTAGGAGACGCCGGTGGCCAGGATGACGCTGTGCGCGGCGATCGTCGAGCCGTCGGAGAAGCGGACCACGCGCGCCGCGCCGTTGGCCTCCAGCCCCATGACCTCGCGGGCGGTGAGGATCTCGGCTCCGAACCGGCCGGCCTGGCGGCGGGCCCGGTCGGTGAGCTGTGCGCCCGACACGCCGTCCGGGAATCCGAGGTAGTTCTCGATGCGGGAGCTCTGCCCGGCCTGCCCGCCGGTCGCCGAGCGCTCGACCAGGACGGTCCGCAGCCCTTCGGAGGCGCCGTACAGGGCCGAGCCGAGCCCTGCCGGGCCGCCGCCGATCACGATGAGGTCGTAGAAGTCGGCGGTGGGCGTGGTCGCGAGTCCCACGTGCGCGGCCAGCTCGGGGACGTCCGGCTCGACCAGGACGCCGCCTCCCGGGGCGATGACCACGGGCAGCCGCTGTCCGTCGGCGCCGGCCGCCTGCAGCAGCCGCTGCGCCTCCGGCTCCTCGGAGGAGTACCAGCGGTAAGGCACCTGGTTGCGGGCCAGGAACTCCCGTACGGCCGACGAGCGGGCCGACCAGCGGTGGCCGACCACCTTGGTGGCGGGCACCGGCCGGTGGTCGCTGGAGCGCCAGGCGGCGAGGAGGTCGTCGATGACCGGGTAGAGCTTCTCCTCCGGCGGGTCCCACGGCTTGAGGAGGTAGTGGTCGAGGTCGACGACGTTGATGGCGTCGATCGCCGCGTTGGTGTCGGCGTACGCGGTCAGCAGCACGCGCCGCGCGCCCGGATACACGGCCAGGGCCTGTTCGAGGAACTCGATGCCGTTCATCTGCGGCATGCGGTAGTCGGCGAGGATCACGGCGACCAGGTCGCCCCGCAGCTTCAGCTCGCGCAGGGCCTCCAGCGCGGACTCGCCGGATTCGGCGCGCACGATCCGGTACCCGGATCCGTAGCGTCGCCGCAGGTCACGGGCGATGGCGCGGGAAACTCCCGGATCGTCGTCCACGGTCAGGATCACGGTCCGCGCGGTGTCGGCGCCCTCTGTCATACCTCTCCCGCCCCGAGTGGCCTGGTCCGGCGGCGCGGCGCGGCAAGCCGCCCGCGCACGGTTCGTGTCCATCCTAAGTTCGATCGTCCGGGTGCGCCCCGGGACGCCCGCCCAGCCGCGGGTCCTCACCCCGAGGCGGCCGGCGTCAGGCGGACGGGCACAGGATCAGGCGGTTGGGCGGGGTCGGCCGCGGCCGCGGACGGCGCAGGCCCGCCGCGCCGGGAGTGGACGAGCCGAGGACGCTCGGGTGCGGGGCACCGGTGCAGGCCGGGACGGGCCGCGGCGGATCCCCGGCTGAGCGGCGCGCTCCAGGCCCTGCACGAGAACACCGGCCATCCCTGGTCGGTCCCCGAGCTCGCCGCGATCAGGGGCCTGTCCCGGGCGCCCTTCACCCGCATCCTCCGCGAGGTCCTCGACCAGACCCCGATGCAGTACCTGACCGACTGGCGGATGGCCCCCGCCCGCGAGATCCTGCGCACCGGCGATATCGCCATGAGCAACATCGCCCGCTGCAGCTCGCCCTACGCCTTCGCCGCAAGCCTTCCGCCGCCAACTCCCAGGCGCCCGGCGCCTGGCAGCGATTCGGCCCGGGCTCGTACGCTACGCCGGACAGCACCCGGCACCCTGATCCACGCCGGCTCCACCGGACGACATCGCCGGTGCCCAACTGCTCCACCGGAAGCTCGATCACGTCGAACACCCAGCGGGCGATCCGACGGGCCGACACCGTCAAGCTCGCGTCGGTCAGCGGCGAGATCCCGCCAGTCGTTGACACCGATCGGGACATCTCTTTGCCGCCCCGCGGCAAGGTGCTGCGCGGCCTACGGGTGACGGCCACCGCCTTCCTCGCCGACTGCCGCGCCCGCCTCGCCTTCGACCTGCTCTCCGACCCTGGAACGCCGTAGTGCTCTAGACGCTGCGCGACGGACCCAGCCGCCCGGGTCGGACTGCGCGAGCGGATCGGGGGCATCAGCTCCCAGGTCCCTACCGACACGTTCGCCAACTCCGGCGAGGACGGCACGCTTCGGGTCTGGGACCGGGCCACCGGAACCTGCACCGCCACCCCCCTCACCAATCGCACCCGCCACGGGGGTTCGGTGCTGAAGAAGGACTCCATGGCCGCGTTGTCGCCGGCTGCCCCGACCCTCCCGCCCTCCAGCAGTAGCAGCACTGACCGTTCCGGTCCCGCGCAGATGCCGGTCAGGCGGGTTCGGGGTTGGATGAAGCGGCTGTGCTCCAGCCCTGTTCGAGCAGGAGGCTTGCCCGGTCCACGGCGTCGGCAGCGTCGGCGCGGGAGCCGGCGAACGCGAGGGTTTCCAGGGTGAACCGGGCGTAGACCGCGCACAGGAGATCGTCGCTCGGGCGGTTGGTCTGCTCGGCCAGGGCCCGGGCCAGGGCGTTCTCGTGGCGCAGGGCCATCGCGCGAGCGTACTCACGCAGGGCAGGCGTCTGCTGGATGAGCTGCTGGAACTGCACGAAGCGCGGGTCGCGGGTATTGGGCGAGGTGACGAGACTCGCGAGGTGAGCCCGCAAGGCCGCGGGGATCGTCTGGCCCGGAGGCCGTTCGGTGACCGCGGCGATCAGGGCGTCCTCGTTGTCGGCGTCCTCGTCGAAGACCAAGGCCTCTTTACCGCCGGGGAAGTAGTTGAACAGGGTCGACACTGACACGTCGGCGACGTCGGCGATCTCGCGGACGCCCACCTGGTCGTATCCGCGCTCCAGGAACAGTCGCAGCGCGGTGTCGGCCAGCGCCTGACGGGTGGCGGCCTTCTTGCGTGCGCGACGCCCGCCCTGCGCCGGGCGATCGCTCATCTCATCCATGCCGTCCATCCTATTCCAGACTTTCGCACTGCAACATATTTGGAACTGTTGTATGTTTGTATCGGTTGGAGATTTTCCGGCCGTGCTGGACATCTTGGCGGCACCCGGCCGCGCACCGGCGCCCGAGAATGGACCCCCTCATGAACCCCGCAGCCCCCACGCAGGCCAGAATCAGCATCATCGGCGCCGGACCGGGCGGGCTGACCTGCGCCCGCATCCTGCAGCGACGCGGCATCCCCGTCACCGTCTACGACCGGGACGCAGGCCCCGATGTCCGCAACCAGGGCGGCACCCTGGACCTGCACGCCGACAACGGCCAGATCGCCCTGCGCGAGGCCGGCCTGCTGGACGAGTTCTTCGAACTGGCCCGCCCCGAGGGTCAGGAGATGCGTCAGATGAACCCCGACGGCGCACTTCTCTCGCACCAGGTCCCGGACGCCGACGAGCTTTTCAAGCCGGAGATCGACCGCGGCCAGCTGCGCGACCTGCTGCTGGGCTCCCTGGAGCCGGGAACCGTGCAGTGGGGCCGCGACCTGGCATCGGTGAGCGGACCGGCGAAGGGCCCGCGCCGGCTGCACTTCACCGACGGCACCACCCTGCAGAGCGATCTGGTCATCGGCGCCGACGGCGCCTTCTCCCGGGTGCGCCCCGCCGTGTCACCGGCCGTCCCGGAGTACTCCGGGGTGAGCTTCCTGGAGGCGTGGTTCAACGACGTCGAGAACGCACATCCCGAGATCGCCGGGCTGGTCGGCCAGGGCGGCGCCCACGCGGCTGACGGCGAGCGCGGGATGTTCGCCCAGCGCAACGGCGGCAACCACATCCGCGTCTACCTCATTCAGAAGGTCCCGGTCGACTGGATAAGCACGTGCGGTCTGGCCCCTGACGACACCGATGCCCTCCGCGCTCTGCTGTTGGAGCGTTACGCCCACTGGTCGCCCCAGATGCAGCGGCTGATCACCGACAACGACGGCCCCTACATCCAGCGGCCGATCTTCACCCTGGCCGTCCCGCACACCTGGGAGCACAACCCGACCGTCGCCCTGCTCGGTGACGCCGCGCACCTCATGCCCCCGCTGGGCGTCGGCGTCAACCTCGCCATGCTCGACGCCAGCGAGCTGGCTGTGGCCCTGGCCGAGGCCGCCGCCATCGACGACGCCGTCCGCACCTACGAGCAGACCATGCTCCCGCGCTCCACCGAGAACGCCAAGATCCTCGAAGGCGGCGCCGAATTCCTCCTGTCGATCGAGCTCCCCGACCTCGGAGACGACCAAGGGCCCACCGCCCAGTCGTGAACCCGCAGCCGGCCCACGCATCGCCCTGTGCGCACAGCAGCGCGCTCGAGGCGAAGCACTCGGACCCCCCGTTGGTGAAACAGCCGGTAAGTACAGCCCGTGCTGATCGGTCTGCCACCTGTGGCCTGCCGTATGGCCGCAAGCCCGGCTATGTCGTGACGCTCTGATCGGCTGATATGCGGTGTGAACCGTGCCCGTTTGCCACTGAAGATGGACCGGTGACGACTCGGCAGCCCTATCAGGTTGTGCCTAGGAAGCGCCCCACTCCGCCTGGACCCAGGCCAACTGTGCGTCGCTCAGCGTCGGATCGAACCCTTCCGGGAACAGCAGCATGCGCGGCTGCGGCCACATGTTCTCCGGCCCGTGCTCCTGGCAGTCCAAGGCGATGAGGTGCGGCCCTTCCCCGCAGGACTCGTACTGGTAGGGGCGGTCATGCACCTGGCAGACATATCCGAATACCGCACAGTCGTCATCGTCAGCCGGTTCGTAGGAGCCGGGATCGCTGATGACCACGGTTACCGGCTCTTGCCGGTTGAACCGAGGGATAGGCCGGGGATCACGCCACAGCAGTCGAGGAGGGAGCACGCGCCCATCATGCCCCGCGATCGACCCCTGCGGAGGAAACGCCTGCCAGGGCAACGTCGCCAAACGCCGGCGCCGCTGCCCTTCAAAAGCGCCGGACAGTCGGGCCAGGTCGGCCTCCCCATCCACCCGGGCGTACACCATCGCACTCGACTCGAACAATGGGCAGTGGTTGGGACGGGGGGCAGTGGGTGCCCTGCTCCAGAACCCAGGTGGCCGCGGATTCGTCGCCGCAACCAAAGGCACGGGCTCCCAACACGGTCACATCGTCAACGTGAATGGCACAGTTGCCTTCTTCGACGACCCACAAGGACAGGCCCAGCCAGCCGGCTGCCGCACCCGCGGGCGCCCCGGCCCGATCCGCGGCACGCGGATCGCCTCCATCACGGCGATTCTCTGGGTGCAGTCGTTGGTATGGCCGCCCGTGATCGTGAAGGCCGGCGGCCGGCCCGACGCATCGCAGCTCCGCTCCGGCCAATTGACCATTCCGTTCAGGAGATAGGGCTCGTCGAGCGGCTTGCCGTTCACCACCACCGGGCCCTGTCCCGTGCAGGTGACCCGGTCCCCTCCGATGCCGATCACGCGCTTGAGGACGCGAGCGGGTATGCCCCACTCCGGGAGAGGGATCACGACCACATCTCCACGTCCCACCTCAGAGCCGTCCACCTTCTCCGCGACGATGGTGCTGTCCTGGGTGAAAGTCGGCCGCATCGCGTCGCTCGACTGGGAGAACAGCTCGGTGTTCGACCAGAACGCGACGATGTCGGCCAGCATCAGCAGCGCTCCGGCTACCGCCACCGCACACCAGACGACCAACCTTCTTCGGTTCGTTCTGCGAACCGGAGCCGGTACCGGCCGCGGCGATCCCACCGGGTTGTCCATGTTGCTTCCTCACACGCCATCGTCCTCCGCTGATCGAACGACGCGGGAGGCATCGTAGAGGGCCTCCGCACCGTCTGAACGGCCGCCCCCACCCGCGTGCGCGCAGGCGGTCACCTGCGATAGCGGGCGGGTGCGGGGAGTTGGCCTGCGACGATGGCGGCGAGCGAGAGGCCAAATCCTGCGAGTTGCAGCGGACCGAACCGCTGGTCGAGGACGATGGCGCCCAGAGCAGTGGCGACCAGCGGCGAGAGCAGCAGGAGCACGGCGACCGCGGTGACGGGCAGCGTGGTGACGCCGCGGAACCACAGGGTGTAGGAGAGCAGCCCGCCGATCAGGCCCATCCAGAGATAGCCGACCGCGCCGGTCCCGTCGATGACCGGAGGCGCTCCCTCGGCCAGGAACGTCACGGGCAGCAGGCAGAGGCCGCCTGCCGTGAGTTGCCAGCCGGCGAAGGCGGTGGGACCGGCCTCGCCGGGGCGTCCCCACCGCTTGGTGAGAGTGATCCCCAGGGCCATGGACACCGCGCTGCCGAGCGCCGCCGCGATCCCCAGCTGGTCGAAGGCCGCGTTCGGCCCGATCACCATCAGGCCGACGCCGAACACGCCGATCACACCCCAGGCCAGGCGCCAGGCGGACAGGGCCTCGCGGAGGACCGTCACCGCCAGGAGGGCGATGACGAGGGGCTGTGCCGCCGCCAGGGTGGCGGCAACGCCCCCGGGCAGGCGTTCGGCTGCGAAGAACAGCAGCGGGAAAGGCAGACCGATGTTCAGCACGCCCAGCGCTGCCGCTTTCCCCCACCACGCTCCGCGCGGCAGCGTCCGGCTGAGCGCCAGGGCGATCAGGCCGCCGGGCAGGGCCCGCAGGAGGCCCGCGAACAGGGGGTGGCCTGCAGGGAGCAGTTCGGTGGTGACGATATAGGTCGTGCCCCACGCCATGGGTGTGAGCGCGGTCAGGAGCGTGCGGGGTACAGGTCCGCGCGAGGCCTCACTGATGCCGTCGGCGGAGGCGGTCGGGGCTGCTGGACTGGTCATGTCCGCAGTCTCAACCGACGGTGATCCATGAGTCCAACACATGTTGGTCATGCGATCGATCGCGATGGAAGATGCATCCATGGAGCTCCAGCAGATGCGCTACGTCGTCGCCGTCGCCGAGATGAACAGCTTCACCCGGGCCGCCGAGCGATGTCTCGTCGTCCAGTCCGCCCTCAGTCACCAGATCGCGCGTCTGGAGAAGGAACTGGGCGCGCGCCTCTTCGAGCGCACCAGCCGCCGGGTACGGCTGACCCCCGCCGGAGCCGCGTTCCTTCCCGCCGCTCGGCAGTGCCTGGACGCCGCCGAGCGCGCGGCCGCCGAAGTCGCCGGGGCCGTGGGGCAGATACGCGGGCGCCTCGCCGTGGGCGTGATCTCCAGCGTCGCCGCCGTCGACATCCCCGGCGCGCTGCGCGCCTTCCACCAGCGCTACCCGGACGTGCGCATCAGCCTGCGCGTGAGCGCGAGCGAGTTGCTCGTCGAGCAGGTGCGGGACGGGGGCCTCGACGTGGCTTTCCTCGGGCTGCCGACCACCGCGCGACCCGAGGGTGTCGCGGCCTGCGCACTCGCCCGTGACCGGCTCGTGGCCGTGGTCGCGCCGGATCACCCCCTTGCCGCAGAACCGGTCGTCGACCTGCTGCGGCTCTCCCGCGAGGTCTTCGTGGACCTGCCGGCCAAGACCGCCGGACGCGTCCAGTCGGACCAGGCGTTCGCGGCTGCCGGCCTCGACCGCGACGTCGCGTTCGAGGTGACCAACGCCCAGTTCCTGGCCCGCCTGGTCGAGCAGGGCCTGGGGATCGCCCTGCTCCCTTCCGCGTATGCCGCGCAGCTCACCGGGGTGCGCACCATCGAAGTCACCGACGCGCCGGCCCGCGTCGAGTACGCCATCTGGAGCCGCACCGGCCGCACGCCCGCCGCCGGCGCCTTCCTCGCCCTCCTGGAGATCCCGGCGGTGCCCGGGCCGGAGCGCCCACCTGTTGATGTGTCCTGAGTAACCGTCAGGCATGGGCGGCAGCCGGTGCGGGCGGCGGTTCGACGCCCGGACGGTGTCCGTCCGGGCGTCGGGCCAGGCGCAGGCCAGGGGGTGTTGCTGGCGAGGGCCAGCAGGCGGGTGCCGTCACCACTGAAGTGTTCGCGGTCCACCGCGCCCGAGATGCCGCTCACCGAACCGGACTCGGTGTACTGCCAGAACGTCCAGTACGGGAAGCCGCTGGAGATGGGCGTGCCTGCCGCGCTGGTCCAGTGCGCCACGAACAGCGGGCTCTTGGCGGACATGCCGCCCCAGGCACCCGTGCACGAGTTCCACCAGCTCGGGCTCGTGTAGATGACGACGTCGCGGCTCGTCACTGGGGTTGACGCCCGATGGGCACCGCAGTGCGGAGACAGCCTGCACGGCGCGTGCCTGAAGATAGCCATGGGGCGGCCAACGGATCAGATCACGGGCGGAAGCACCGAGTAGCAGAAGTTCACGAGCGCACCCCAGCCGGCGGTCCCGAAGCGGTGGTGCTGGCCGTCACTGTTCACCGTCAGGCTCAACGGCGCGTTGTTGGGAATATGCCTCAAGTGGTGTGCCGTGCCGGTCGACGATCACATGGTGCTTGCTGCCCGGCCGGCCCGGTCGACCGGTGAAGGGCCAGTGTGCGCCCCACTTTGAGGACCCTGATGACGTGCGAGCTGCGATCGCGGCATCATCCATCTCGAGCAGGTTGGCCGCCCGTAGTTCGGCCAGAGGTGCTTCGTGCAGGCGAGGCCAGACTCCCGCCTCGGTCCAGTCCCGCAGGCGCTGCCAGCAGGTGACCCCGCTGCACCGATCTGCTCGGTGGGCACGTCGCTCCAGCTGACGCCTTTGCACAGGACATAGACGATGCCCAGCAGGGCGACGCGTTCGTCCACGGCTTCCGGCCGGGGACCCGATGTCTCCGTGGTGGACGGGCCGGGAGCAGGGGAGCTATCCGCTCCCACAAGTCATCAGGCACAAGATCACAGATACCCCGCAGATCCTGCCGAGCCGACGCCCAACTGCCACACCAACAAACCGATCTCATTCTGAAGCAATCAGTTAGCCTGCTGCTCAAGCCTCTTCCTCATGCCTGTGACTTGTGCCGACGCCTCGGCCGTCTTGGGGCCACCCGCTCCGCAGTCGGAGGTGGCCGAAGAGGAGGCGGGCCCTGGGTCCAGGGCGTCGCGGACGGCGGTCAGGATGTCCTCGGTGTCGGCGCCGAGCGCTCGGGCGGCGGAGGTGAAGTCCCGGGCCAGAGTGATGAGATGCTCGGCATCGTGCGCGTGCGGCTCGGACGGGAGCGCCGCAACCCGGGTGCCCGCGCCACGGCGGGTGCGGATCAGCTCGGTGGCCTCCAGCTCGCGGTAGGCGCGGGCCACGGTGCCCGGCGCCAGACCGAGGTCGGCGGCGAGCTGGCGCACGGTCGGCAGGCGCTCGCCCTCGGCCAGCCGGCCGGTGCGGATCAGCGCGGCCAGCTGGGCGCGGATCTGCTCGTACGGCGGTACCTGGCTAGTGGTGTCGACGCGGACGACGGGGTCACTCATCTTCGAAAGTCCCATCGTCGGCTGCCTCGTCATCGACCGCCCGGGGTGCCACCACAGTGATCAGGGACCATCCGAAGGTGAACAGGCTCAGCAGGCCCAGGGGGCAGATCACCACGATGGTGACGGCGCCCAGCGGGCCGGCGCAGGCATTCTCGGTGAGCGCGACAAAGATCATCAGGACGACGAGTAGCACCTGGCTCGACACGAGCAGCCCCCAGGCTCCGGTGATCGCCCACGCGCGGTTGCGGCGCTGCTGGTCGTCTCCCGGGCCGTGGGCGATAAGGCGCAGGGCCCAGACACAGGCGGGGGTTCCGACCGCGAGGGCGGCGAACATCGGGCCGCTGTAGTACAGGCCGGGCCAGGGGCCGAGGGAAGCGGGCATCCCTTCGCAGGTGACGGTGATGACACGCCCTGCACTGCCTATCCGGGCGGGGTCGGAGGAGGCCGTGACCGCACCGATCGCCAGCAGGGTGGCGAGGGACGCCGCCTGCAGAAGAAGCAGGGGCGCCATATGGGGCGGCACTTGGTCTCGGATCAGGCGCGGGGCGAGACTCGCGGTGCGTACGGCTTCCTGGGGACGCAAGGTCAGGGCGTCGCCGAGCAGGACACCACCCACCGCGCACAGGCCGAAAGCAGTGATGGCGAACACGAGGGGCATCGGGATGTCGCCGCTGTCCATCGTGGCCGTCTGCTGTGCGGCCACGATGCCGATGGCCAGCCCGGACCAGCGGGCATAGTGGTCGGCGTGTTCGAGGAACCGGGACTGGAGCGGGACGGTATCGAGCATATAGAGATCCCCCCAGATCATCTTGCATCAAGCGGTGGGTACAAGATGCCCCGGTCGGGATCTTGTGTCAAATGCTCGATACAAGGCGATGCAAGTGGGACATCTTCTGGCACAAGGGATTCCCTCCGGCGTAACGCCCTCCGGAATCCAGGGGGGGTGCCCCCTGGGCCGGCTCAACCCACGGTAACGACGCGGGATTCCGCATCGCGCGCTCCATCGTGTGCCGATCCACGTTATGTGCATGACCATTCCCCCCTCCCCCCGCGGCGTACCAGATCACCCGAGACCAGAGGCGGATCGGACCAGACCACTTGAGACGCAGACCATATCGACGGAGACGGGACACCGCGACACGCGATGCGGCAGGCACAAGACTCGCAGCCTGTCTCAACGAACCGAGTCCACGCGTCTCACCCAATCCAGTCCACGCAGGTCAGCAGCACGCGAACGACTGACGTCGATGAGACAGGACAGCGACACCTGCGCGCCGGTACACATACCCATCTGCCTCCGCCGGAGTTCCTCACCGCCGGATCGGAACGCCCCAACAAGATCGCCAGAGCGCGCCGGGACGTACACCGCTCGGCTCCAGGAGACAGGCTCTAGGCGCAATACCGGTGGGTTTGCCGCCTCGCAGAGCATGTCGTGGGCGGCATCGCAGCTGGTAAACGGTAAGTGGGCGCCCTCAAGTAAGCGGCATTGGCTCTGGGCGCGCATGTCGGACACGAGCCGTGATCGACATCGACGACTCCATGCGTGGCCGTAGGCCAGACGTCCGGGAGCTGGTGGAGCAGATCGGTGGCACATCGGCCGCATTCGCATTCGATGCTGACCCGCTGAGCGCGGTCAGCGTCCTGGACGACTACGTGCAGACGCTGCCACTTGGGGCCTTCGAGGCGGAGGCCTGGATTGCCCTGCATACCGACCGACCTGTCTGCGTTCGTCACCGTGGTGTTGCTGGACACGTACGGAGGTGTCAACCGGGCACGCCTGGACGAGGCTCTGCCGACGGGCTGGGAACTGGTAGTTGACGTCGTTGGCCCGAACGCCCAGAACCGTGTGATCGCGCCGATGTCTTTGGTCCACCAGTACCTTGTACCGGTCCCTCAGAGGACCCCTCGTCTGGCGGAAGCCGTAAACCACCAGGTGTCCAGTCGCGCCGGGTGATCGGTGGTGCGTGTGGATGGCTCTCATTCCCACAAGGCCGTGCGCGTTGACGCCGCACACGTGCGTGAGTGGCACTCGCAGTCCAGAGCCGGTCCAAGTTGCAGGCCGTCAGGGCTACCTGGGCAGCCGCTGCTGCTCGGTGCACCCCTGTCGAGTGATGAGGGCGGCAAACCGTGCGAGCTCCGGCTACGACTTGGCGCCAATCAGGCGGGAGCGATGTTCTCTGCCGTCGGACCTTTTCGGCTCGGCGCGACGTCGAAGGTCACCAACTGGCCCTCGATCAACCCAAGGGAGCCCTGGGTGGCGATGTTCGAGAAGTGGGCGTACACGTCGGCGCCGCCACCGTCCTGCTCAATGAAGCCGAAACCCTTTGCTGCGTTGAACCATTTCACGGTGCCAGACGCCATGTCGCATTCCCTTCGGAGCACTACGCCCGCCCCACAATGCGCGGAAACCGGGTCGCAGCAACACAATGATGCCCTTTCCGGAAAATGACCGGAAATATTTAAACAGTCCCAATGGCTGAAGATTTCAGTAAAAGGGAGCTTGGAATTTCGGGAATCACACTACACTGCGGTCGACACTAGCATGCCGCAGTCACCGGGAGTGCATTAAGTCATTCTTTTCGGATCATCGCGATAAGAACGCTCCCCGCATGGCACACGAAATCCTTACGTCGCGATCCCAGGTATTAATCCTCCCCGAACGCAACGTTTCAGTTCTCCTCAGCCGGGCGCAATGGGGCATCGTCATGCGAGCGGTACTCCCGGGACCGCCTGCGCGGCAACCCCCACGAGCGAGACGCTTTGCAGCGTGACGAGGGTCCGGCGCGGACGATTTCCGTCCGCGACCGACATCGGCGTCAGCGCACCGAGCACCGTCGCGGACGTGGCGCCCCACATGCTCTCGGCTGCCAGGAATGGGGACTTGGTCTGACAGTTGACCAGCGTGCCGAGCGCGAAGCCCGACGACGTGCTCGCGGCCACCGCCAGCGTGAAGCTGCCGTGCAGTCGGCGAACTCATGGTTGCGGAGCAGGTCCCGGTAGCCGGCCTTCGAGAGTCGGGAACACAGGTCGGCCCAGGGCGTAGGCGAGGTGGTCTTCGCCGTCGACACAGCAGCCGGTCGGATCCCCCGGCACGGTGAACTCGCGGACTCCACGGACCCACCGACAACGGCCGCCAGACCAGCTCGCTGGGGTCAGCGGTTGTGACGGCTCCGGCGGCGGGCCCCGAGAACGCCGGCCGCCCCGACGAGCAGGAGCGCTCCGGCGATCGTCGCGGGCATTACCGGGGACGCCCCGGACTCGGCCAGTTCCTGGTCCTTGCCGGCACTCGGCGCCACCGTCGGCTTCACCGTCGCGCTGGGCTTCGCTGTGGGCTTGGCTGTGGGCTTGGCTGTGGGCTTGGCTGTGGGGGTCGGGGCGGGCGTCGGAGTCGGTGTGCCTTTGACGACCCTGAAATCGACGTCAGTGTCCCCTCCGAAGTCAACGCACCCATTTTCACGGGTCGGGTCGGGGTTGGCTACAGAGCCACCTTGGGCGATCGCCAGATAGGTATCGACCGGCGCTTCCTTGGCAGCCCCGATGCGGAGGTTGAACGTCACCTTCTGACCCTTGTCAAGTTGAAAGGACGGCAGTTTTATCTCCGGGTGCGCGCCGATCTTCTCGAGCACCCAGCCCGTCGATGTCTGACGCTCCACGGTCAATCCACCGACATACCTCCGGCCCCCCTCGACGCCGAGGTAGAGCGCGTGCCGAAAATCCTTCACCTGCGGGCCAGAAGGGTTGGAGTAGGTGATTGCGACGGCCTGGGGAGCACCCCCGGCTCTCAGCCTGGCCTGAGACAGACCGGTGATCGCGACCTTCAGGTAGACGAACCGCTCACCGCCACTGCAGGCCAGGTCCTTACCCGAGGTCGCGGTCGCCGTGCCGGTGGTGCCGAGCAGCGTGATACTGCCCAATACCGCAACAGTTGCCGCCGCCACGGCGCGAGGAATCCGCTTCATCGTAGGCCCCAGTCCCCAGTCGTTGTCACGAGGGCAGAAAATGCCCTGGAGGGGCGACCCTAGGCGCCCTGGGGAAGCGGCGTAAGGTGTCGCGGGTCATGAAATCTGGCAGGTAATTCTCACCGGATCAGTACAACCAAATCCGGAGTTCCGAGTTGGGCACCGCATCACCACCGCGGCCAGGGCCTCGGCAAAGTCATTGGGTGTCTGTGTTATGGCGATATCAGCTATCTGGAGCGCTGACGGCGCCGCCGTCGCGGGGCAGGTGAGTGGCGGCCGTTTTCAGCTAACTCGGTGATCGCCACCGGTACGCTCGCGGCCATGGATGTCGACTACGCCGGGGCAGAGAGCGCCTACTGGAACCCGCTTCCGGCGGCCCGAGAGATAGTGACGCGCTGGCGCGGTGGCGCGGGTGGCCTCTCCATCGGAGAGGGAAGGTGGGAGGACCGAAACTGGCTCAACGTCCCTGGCCCGTTCTACACCGGGGAGACCGACGACGGCATGAACGGTCCGGTCTACGCTCCCCGTCTGGTCTTGTGCGGCGGCGACTGGGGCATGGAGTTTGTCTACCGGCAGCCGCGAACCTCTCAGGAGGTGGAGACACTTCTCGACGTGGCCTGGGGAGAGCCCATGGGTGGCTATGCGTGGGACGGCGACGACCACTGGAGCGAGGATTCCGTCCGCGAGTGGTGGGCTGGCCGAGCGCGGGTCCGCGAGTGGATACACCGTCAGATCGCACGGCGTTCCGCCAGCGGGAGGGCTCAGGACCACGAGGACGTTCCAGCCCTTCACGAGTTCGCCGCGCATGTGGACGGCCCGTTGGAGCGGTATCTGCGCGGCTACCTGTATTGGCTCATCGAACGTCGTGAACCCGCCGCTGAGGTGACGCTTCCACAGCTGTGACCGCGCCCGTTGCCCGGGGGTGTACCGAAGTTCGATCACCGCTCGCTGCCGGGCTTCTACGGAGGCCCATCGAACCGGATATGCGTCAGGCACGAGTTCCCAAGATCATGTAAGTCTCTACGCCACATGACCGCTTGGGAACACCGTGTCTGCTGCGTCATCATTACCGATCCTGCCTGCCCTTGACCAGCTCCGCCATCAGCGGCCAGCCACGCAGGCCGAGCATCCTGACCTGCTGGAGCGTCTCGCCCAGGTGCCCGACCCACGAGCCCCGCGCGGGATTCGGCACGCCCTGGTCTACGTCCTGGCACTGACGGCCGTGGCGGTGCTGACCGGAGCCACCTCTCTGCTGGCGATCAGCGAGTGGGCCTCCGACGCACCGCAGCCGGTGCTTGCCACCCTCGGGGGACGCCTCGACGTCCTGAGCGGGCGTCACCCCGTGCCCGACGAGGCCACGATCCGCCGCGTCCTGGCCCGCGTCGACGGGGACGCGCTGGATGGGGCCGTCGGAGCTTGGCTGGCGGACCGCCGCCGGGCCACACCCCGAACCAGCGGCCTGTGCGGACTCGCAGTGGACGGCAAGAGCTTGCGCGGAGCCGCCCGGGCCGGCGGCCGGAGAATCCACCTGCTTGCCGCGCTGGACCACACCACCGGGCTGGTCCTCGCCCAACTGGACGTGCAGGAGAAGACGAACGAGATCACCTGCTTCCAGCCGCTGCTGGACGCCGTCGCCGACCTGGCCGGCATGGTCGTCACCAGCGATGCCATGCACACCCAGCGCGAGCACGCCAACTACCTTCTGGTGCGAGGCGCGCACTACATCGTGATCGCGAAGGACAACCAGAAGAAGCTGCGTGAGCAGCTCAAGTCCCTCCCTTGGTGCGAGATCCCGCTACAGGGCCGCACGAGGTCGACCGGCCACGGACGCTCCGAGATCCGCCGGATCAAGGTGGCCACCGTCGACAACCTCGTGTTCCCGGGAGCCCGCCAGGCCGTCCAGCTCAAGCGTCGCCGCGTGAACCGCAAGACCGGCAGAGCCACCATCAAGACGATCTACGCCGTCACCAGCCTGACTGCCGAGCAGGCCGCACCGGCCCACCTCGCGGCGCTCGTCCGCGGCCACTGGAAGATCGAGGTCCTGCACCACATCAGGGACACGACGTTCGCCGAGGACGCATCCCAACTCCGGACCGGTAACGCACCCCGGGTCCTCGCCACCTGGCGCAACCTCGCCATCGGCGCCCTACGCCTTGCGGGGACCACCAACATGGCCGCAGGACTTCGGCGCAACGCCCGCGACGCCAATAAACCCCTCGCACTCCTTGGCCTCACATGATCACGAAACGGACGTCACACGACTTTGCCGAAGCCCTGCCACCGCGGCCCGCGAGTTGTTCGCCGAACGCGGCGTCGACGAGGTCACCACCCGGCAGATCGCCGATAAGGTCCCTTCGGCACCGATACGTTGTTCCTGTACACCAAGACCACGGGCGCGCTCCTGCTGCTCGTCCAGAACTCCCTGTACGCCGAAGCCTGGAGCAAGGCCGGCGGACGCCGAGAGTCCACCCGCCGCTCCGGGTGCGGTGATGGCGATCGTCCGACCGGTGGTCGCATGCAAACCGGGTCCCTGTCGGCAAGGGGCGCGTCTACCTGTGCGAGATGGTCTTCGGTGACGCCGCAGAGCCCCGCCAGCACCAGGCCCTGGTCATCACCGCGCGAACCGAGGAGGCCGCCGCCTGGGGCCGCGCCGGGCGGCCCGGCGAGAGCGATGCCGCGGTGCTGGCGCGCGTCGTGTCCGCCTTGCCGTTCCTCCCAGTGGCGGCGAGCGTGAACGCCATCGCGAGCGTCGACGAGATCCCTGCGTGCCATCCAAGACCAGCTGGCGGTCGTGCCGCCGGCGAGGCCCCGACCGGCAGCGCTACGATCGCCGGGCATTCACGGCCTCGCCGGGGTGTCCGCGATGCTCGACGGTGGGCGGGACCGGCGCGCGCACGCCGTGCGGGGTCGGGGCCCGACCCCGGTCAGCGGGCTTGCGTCAGGGCCGCGTGCGCGGCGGTGAGGATTTCCTCGGAGAGCGGGGAGCCCTTGGTGGCCCGGGACAGGACCAGCGCGCCGAACAAGGTGCACAGCCGGGCGATACCGTCCCCGCCCTCGCCCCCTTCCTCGTCCTCGCCGGGGGCGAGGAACGCAGCGAAGTCGAGCACGCCCTCCGTATAGACGCGGCGGGCCTCGCGGTCCTCGCCCCCGCGTGCGACGTCGACGGCGAGGGCTGCGACCGGGCAGCCGTCTGCCGCGTCGTCACGGTGTTCGACGGAGAGATAGGCGTCGATCAGGGCCCGCTGCGCGGCATCCCGCCGCCCGTCGTACTGCTGGAGCTCGACCGCGTAGCGCCGGGCGAGCTCAGCGAAGGCGTGGGCTGTGGCCTCGTCGACGAGCGCCTCCTTGGAGGCGAACTGCTTGTAGAAGGCGCCGTGGGTCAGACCGGCCGCCTTCATCAGGTCGGCGACGCTGACCTGCGTGCCCTGCTCCCGGAACAGCCGGGAGGCGGTATCCACCACCCGCCTGCGATTTTCCTCCGCCTGTGCCTGCGATACGCGGCTCATGACCACCTCCCGTTTGGATGTCGACTGGCATCTATCATAGTCCCATGTTTAGATTGGATGCATAATCTAATTGGCTGCGGGCAGCTGACAGCACCCGCCAGGACCAGGAGCAGACATGGAACTCAAGAACGCGGTCGCGGTCGTCACCGGCGCCAACCGGGGGCTCGGACGGCATCTGGCCGCCCAGCTCGTGGAGCACGGCGCGAAGGTCTATGCGGCGGCCCGCCGCCCCGAAACAGTCGACCTGCAGGGCGTCACCCCGCTGCGCCTCGACGTGACGGACCACGAGTCGATACGGGAGGCCGCCCGCATCGCCGCCGATGCGACGCTACTGATCAACAACGCCGGCATCTCCACCGGCGCGATGCTGATCGGCGGCGACCTGGACGAGGTACGTCGCGAGATGGAGACCAACTTCTTCGGCCTGCTCGCCGCCACCCGGACCTTCGCCCCGGTCATCGAGAGCAACGGCGGCGGCTCCGTACTCAACGTCCTGTCCGCCCTGTCCTGGTTCCACCCGGCCGGCCTCGGCTCCTACGCGGCCTCCAAGGCCGCCGCCTGGGCGCTGAGCGACGCGACCCGTGAGGAGCTGGCGCCGCGCGGCATCACCGTCTCGGCGCTGCACGTCGGCTACATGGACACCGACATGGCCGCCGGCGTGCCCGCCGACCAGAAAGTCGCGGCCGCCGACGTCGCAGCCCAGGCCCTGTACGGCATCGAGACCGGCCTGCCCGAGATCCTCGCCGACGACACCAGCCGGTACGTCAAGCAGAGCCTGTCCGCGGCACCCCAGTAGACCGCAGGCTGACGCCCACCTCACCCCGGCGCCACCGCCTTCCTCGTCCCGGCCACGGAACGGGGGGCGCCACGTCGCGGCCGGACATCTCCTAACCCGGCAACCGCCGCAAGAACGTGGGCTGAATATGGCCGTCGTCGACACCATCCTGGCGATCTCCGAGGAGACCGGCGTGATGCCCGCCCAGGTGGCGGTGGCCTGGGTGCGCGTGCCGCCCATTCCGTGGTCACGCTCGTCCCGACCATCGGCCCGCGCAGCCTCTCCCGTGCGACAACTGCCTCGGCACCCTCGACGTCCACCTGACCGATGAGCAGTACACCCGGCCGGCCGCGGTCAGCCGGTGCCGATCGGCGTGTCCCACGAGGGGATCGGCGCCTCCACGGGCCGCCGCCGGGGAGGCGCTGCCGACCGGATCACCTCCCCGGTCGTGCCGGTGGCCGGATGGGTGAACGCTGAGGACGCAGTGCGCCCCGCGCCGCACGCAGAAGGACAACACAGACTCGTTCGTACTGGGAGACGCCCGGGGCGAGCGAAGACCCCGCCCCTCCCCGGACGGAACACGGAACGGAGACGACGATGAGGGCTTTCATGGTCGAGAAGTACGGTGACGCGACCACCATGCGCGCCGCCGAGGTACCCGACCCGCGGGTGGGCCCCGACGACGTCCTGGTCAAGATCCACGCGGCGGGCGTCAACCCGCTGGACATCAGGATCCGCAACGGTGACTTCAAGTTGTTCATGCCCTACCGTCTGCCGCTCCTCCTGGGCAACGACCTCGCGGGGACCGTCGTCCGGGTCGGACCGTCCGTCACCCGCTTCACGGTGGGTGACGAGGTATACGCCCGGCCCGGCAAGGAGCGCATCGGCACCTTCGCCGAAATCCTCGCCGTCCACCACGACGACCTGGCGGCCAAACCCGCCACCCTCACCATGACCGAGGCCGCCTCCCTTCCCCTGGTCGCGCTGACCGCGTGGCAGGCCCTGGTCGAACGGGCCCACGTACAGCCGGGCCAGAAGGTCCTCATCCATGCGGGCGCCGGCGGCCTCGGCTCTATCACCGTCCAGCTCGCCAAAGCGCTCGGCGCGCACGTGGCCACCACCGTCAGCACCGCCAACGTCGACCTCGCCAAGGAACTCGGCGCCGACGAAGTCATCGACTACCGCACGCAGGACTTCGCCACCCTCCTCGACGGCTACGACGTCGTCCTCGACAGCCTCGGCGGCGAAAACCTCGCCAAATCCCTGCGTGTGCTCAAGCCCGGCGGCACGGCTATCTCCGTCGCGGGCCCGCCCGACCCGGACTTCGCCCGCGCACTCGGCGTGAACCCGGTCCTCCGCCTGGCCATGACCGTGCTCAGTTTCAAGACCCGACGTCAGGCCAAGCGCCTCGGCGTGACGTACTCCTTCTTGTTCATGAAGGCCAGCGGCGACCAACTCCGCGAACTCACCCCCCTCATCGACACCGGGAAGATCCGCCCCGTCATCGACCGCGTCTTCCCGTTCGACCAGACCCTCCAGGCCATGGAGTACGTCGAAAAGGGCCGCGCGAAGGCCGGCAAAGTCGTCGTCGCCATGACGTAGGGCGGGCGCGCCGGCATCGACCGGCTCCGCCGGATCACCACCCGCGTCGAGCAAGGCCGGTCACGGGCATGGCGCCCGGCTTCGGCAAGGCCGCCCAGCGGGCCCAGCACCGGGTCCTACCTGCCGCCGGTACTCGTGGGACGGCTGGCGGTGTGGGAGCCGTACCAGTCCAGACACAGGACCGTGGCGTCGTCTTTCGGTGGCAGGCCGTTGTAGGCGTCCGCCACCGCGGCGACCAAGGTGCGCACGACTTCGCGCGGGTGCTCGTCGGCGGTCTTGCGGAGCAGGCCCGGCAGGTCGACAGTTGCCGCTTCACGGTCCTGCATGCCGTCGGTGTAGAGCACCACACGGTCACCGGGGCGCAGGTCGAGATCCTGCACTTTGTAGGGGCCTTGTCCGGCGACGCCGAAGGGCAGGTTCACCCGCAGGGTGAGCTCGTCGACCACGCCGTTGCGCAGCCGCAGTGGCCCGGGGTGGCCGGCGTTGACGAGCTGGGCGCTACTGCCGTCCAGGGCGATGCGCACCAGTTGCCCGGTGACGAAGGTGCGTCGGCCGTGGTCGAGGAGGGCCTGGTGGGTCTGGCGGGCCTGTTCGACCAGGTCCGCGCCTGCCCGGCGCGCGCCGCGCGAGGCATTGACCACGAGGGTGGCCATGAGCGCGGCGTCGACGTCGTGGCCCATGGCGTCGGTGACCGACAGGTGCAGGGTGTCGTTGTCCAGGCTGTAGTCGTAGGTGTCGCCCGCGATGTCGGAAGCCGGCACCAGGCCGCCGGCCAGGGCGAACTGGTCCGCCTCGCAGGAGGAGGCCGAGGGCAGGAGCTGGCGCTGGATCTCCGCGGCCAGACTCACCGTGGTGGTGCGGTTGCCCCAGTGGTAGAGGTCGGTGAAGCGGCGGTCGGTGACGATGATGTACGCCAGCGCGTGCGCCGCCGCCTCCACCTGCTCCAGCACCTCCGGGGTAGTGCGGTTGAGAAACAGCTCGAGGACACCGACCGTGTCACCGCGGTTGGTCACCGGGGCAAGCACCCGCTGTCCCTGTTCCCCCTTCACCGTCGTGTGCACCAGTTTCTGGGAGCGCAGGACTTCGTCGTACACGTTGCTGCCGGCGAGCGGCACCTGCTCGGCCTGGCCCCCCTGGGACGAGGACGCCTGGTCGCTGACGCGCAGCAGCCGCCGGCCCACGACGTCGACGAACAGGAACGACACGGACCGCGCGGCGAACCGGTCGCGCAGGTAACGCGCCACGACATGGAGAGAGCCCGTGGGCGCGGCGCCCTCCGCTGCTGCCAGCACATCGGCCAGCCCTATCCGATCTCCCATCACAACCGCCTCCTTCAGTTTCGGACCTTGACTCGTCTTCCCCGGAGCAAGCCAGCCTTCACCTGTGCGGCACGAAACCTTGGGAATCGATGCGCTGACCAGCAGTTTCCTGCACCGGCGCACCATGCGGCAGGTCCGCCAACGCCGCGAAAGACCGCGATTCGGTTCGGGCAGGGTGTTCTGGGCGGCTTCGGGATCGTTAACGGCGACGGCATGTCCCGGCCGAGCCTGCGGGGCGCAAGCGGCGGATGCACTGGGCGGTCTGAGCCTGGGAGGCCTCAACGTCGGCTCCCCCCGCGCTTGAGCCACGGCGCGCACCCCACCCGGCGCAGGCATATAAAGGCCACATAAAACCAGGGCGCATGATCAGTGCGGGTTGGGGAATGCGCTGCTCAGGAGGTTGATAACCATGGGTCCACTGCTTTTGGTTCTACTGCTCGCGCTCATCTTGTTCGGTGCCGGCTTCGCCCTGAAGATCCTTTGGTGGGTCGCCGTCGTCGTTCTGGTCGTGTGGCTGCTCGGCTTCGTTATGCGCGGCACCCACGCCGGCGGCGGCCGGGGCCGCTGGTACCGCTGGTAGCTGACCAACACCCGTACAACGCAACGCCGATGGGCCCGACCGGTAGACCGGTCGGGCCCATCGGCGTGCCTCGCTCGTGACTGCGAAGTGAGCTGTTCGGCTCGCCAGGCCGCACTCGGGGTGGGCGCGGGCCGGTGTGGGAGCCGTCGACGTCCCCACCCGCAACAATGGCCCCATCACTACCCGCCAACTCTGACAAACCACCGTGCGGCAGCGGAGTGGGAGGATTCGCCCCGGAGTACCGGGTCGAAGAGCCGGCCGCATTTCCCCGGCCACGATCGCGCCCCGCTCCCCCGCCGCCTCACCCGCCCCTGAAAGAGCAAACCCCCCACCAACACACCCGCTGCCAGCCTGTCATGCCCCACGGTCACCCCGACTACATGATCAAGACTGCACGTCGCAGGACATATTGACAGCAGTTGGCCACTCGCCACAGAACGGGGGTCAGATCCGCTCCCCGCAGGCGGGCCCTCGAGCGTGGTCAGGCCGGGCGTTCGGGTGGCAGGCCAAAGGCGGAGAACAGATCGGCCCGGTGGAAAGCGAGGATGGCGGTCACCCCCTCCTCCGACAACGTCAGTACTTGCAGGTACCGGGCGTGGAATCGGTCGTCGTCCCCGCGGCTGTACAGGGCGAAGGCGGGCTGGCCGTTGGCGGACGTCTCCACCATGACGCGCCGTCCGTCGCCGGGCGTCAACTTGGCCGCCAATAGTCGCAGCACGTCCTGCCGCCCGTTGAACCAGGTCGGGACCGGTGGCATCTCCCAGCGGACGTCCTGGGTCAGGAGTTCCTCGAGGGCCACCAGGTCGGCCCGCTCGAAGGCTCTGGCGTACCGGTCGAGCAGATCCCGTCGCCAGGGATCGTCCGGTTCGCTCACCTGCTCCTCGGACGGGGCGATCCGGGCGAGTTCGGCCCGCGCGCGCTGCAAGGAGCTGTTGACGGCCACGGTGGTCGTATCGAGTGCGGCGGCGACCTCGGCTGCGGGCCAGAGCAGCACGTCCCGGAGGATCAGCACCGCGCGCTGCCGTGGCGGCAGATGTTGCAAGGCCGCGATCATCGCGAGCCGCAGGCTCTGCCGGGTCCCCACGACGGTTGCCGGATCGGCGCTCATCCCGTGATCGGGAAGCGGTTCGAGCCACGTCGCCTCCGTCATCGGCGTGTCCAGGTCGTCCGGATCATTTCCGGGCGCGCCCAGCGCCGAAGGCACCAGACGGCGGCTGCTGTGCTTCAGGGCGTTCAGGCAGAGCCGGGTGGCGATCCGGTACAGCCACGTCCTGACCGAGGAGCGCTGCTCGAACTCCGCGAAACCCTTCCAGGCGCGCACATAGACGTCCTGCACCACGTCCTCCGCGTCGTGCCGTGAACCGAGCATCCGGTAGCAGTGCACAACCAGCTCGCCGCGGACCTGTGCGAACTCGTCCTCCAGGTTCATCGGAGCTCCTTGACCGGTTCCGGGCGGGCGACGGACGCGCCCGGTTCCCCACCGTGCCGCACGCTGACGCAGAGTCCCGACGCGGCTCCCAGCAGCGACAGTACGCCGCTCGCGGCGAAGGCCCGGGTGAATCCGGTGGGGAAGGACCCGTAGCCGCCGGCCGAGGTGAACGCCGCGGCCAGGACGGCCACGCCGACGGCTCCACCGAGCTGCCTCATCATGCTGTAGACACCGGACGCGAGCCCGACCGACTCGCGGGGCAGTGCGCCGATGGTCGCGCTCTGCGTCGCCGGCAGCGCCATGGAGACGCCGCACCCTGCCAGGATCAGTGGAGGCACCAGGTTCACGTAGTGGGGCGCGTCCGCGCTCACCAGACTGATCCAGAACATGCCGGCGGCCTGGAGTGTCAAACCCCCCGCGACCAGGGGGCGTTCGCCGACCCGGTCCACGAGGCGGCCGGCCAGGGGCGACACGAGGAACAGTGTGCCGGTCCACGGCAGCAACCGCAGCCCGGCTTCCAGCGGGCCGGAGGAGAAGGCCGTCTGCATGTACTGAGTCATGAAGAACACCGCGCCGAACAGTGCCGCGGTGAGGAAGAAGGCCGCCGCGTTGCCGGCCGAGAACGTCCTGGACCGGAAGAAGGACAGCGGCACCATCGGTTGTCGCGCCCGGCTCTCCCAGACCAGGAAGGCCAGGAGCACCAGGCCGCCCACCGACAGCGAGCCGATCACCTCGGCGCTGGACCAGCCGGCCGACGCTCCCCGGACCACCCCCCAGACGATGCCGAGGACGGCCAGGCTGATCAGGGCGACGCCGGGCAGGTCCACAGGGCGGGCCGCGCCCCTGCTCTCACTGATCCGCAGCAGGACGCACGTGACCGCGACCGCGCCCACGGGCACGTTGATCCAGAAGATCCACTGCCAGGCGAGACCCTGGGTCACGGCGCCGCCGACGACCGGTCCGGCCAGCACTCCCACGCCCGTCAGGCCGCTGAAGACACCGGTCGCCCAGCCCCGGCGTTCGGGCGGGAAGGCCGCGCCGATCAGGCCGATCGCCAGGGGCATCACGAAGGCCGCGCCGATCCCCTGCACGGCCCGGGCCGTGATCAGCCACTCGATGGACGGGGCCAGCGCGCAGGCGACCGAGGCAACGGAGAACAAGCCCAGGCCGGCCGCGAACATCCGCCGCCTGCCCCAGCGCTCGCCCAGCGCCGCCCCGACCATCAGCCACATCGCGAAGCTGAGGCTGTACGCGTTGACCGTCCATTCCAATTGCTCGATCGAGGCACCGAGGTCCCCCTTGATACTGCTCAGCGCCGCCGCGACCACCAGCGCGTCGAGCGCCACCATCAGCGCTCCGAGCGAAGCCAGGCTCAGCACCCAGCGCTGCCCGACGGTTGTTCGGTTCCTGCCGTCCACGAAAGGTCCTCCAGAAGTCGGTGTCACTGATATCGACAACCCGGAGGGCTCGGAGTCATCGCTGCGATGAGTCCCCGGTGTGCGTGTTGTCGATACCGGTGAGAGCGAACCGTTCGCACCGAGGAGAATCTGATGAGCGCAGGTGATCCGCTACCGGACCACGCCGGAATCCGCCGACGAGAACCAGCGCCTGATCGAGGGCGTCTACGCCGAACTCGCGACAGCCGCACCCGTGCTGCGGTACAGCAGCTTCCGGCTGGCCGACGGCGTCACCTTCGTCCACGTCGTGGACGGAGCGGGCCTGCCCGAGCTGGCGGCGTTCCAGGAGTTCCAGCGTGAACTCGACAGCAGGCTCGCCGGCGACGTCGCCCGTGAGGAGGCCACACTGATCGGCTCCTACGCGGCCGCGACCGCGACCAACCGCGGTTGAGCGCCGGGCGGGGCCGTGCGGAGCCGCGGTCGCCGCAGGTCCTGCCGGTCCCGTCCGCATCCGCCGAGCAGGCCCGAGCGCGCGACCACGTGGGCCGCGTGGGTCATACTCCCCACCGCTCAGCCGCGCACTCGTGCACCCGCAGGTCGGCTACGCGAGCGGCTGATCGACAGCGCCGTTGCGGCCGCCCAGGTACCCGATCACCCGTGACCCGCGAGCGGGTCACGACGGCCACCATCCGTGTGAATTGGGTCGGCGGCGAGGGCGCGGCTCAGGAAGGCGGCGAGTTGCGCGGTAGCGCCGGGGTCGGCCTGCGCGAGGCGGCCGACGAACGGCAGTTGGTCGTCGTCTGCAGTGCCCGCGAGGGCCAGCGCGGACAGCAGGGCAGCATGAGCCATCAGCGCAGCGGGCAGGGCCCCGTCGGCCGCCGCCCGCATGGCGGGCTCGGCGTAGTGGCCACGACGGGCGGCCAGCGCATGCGCCAGCCACGCGTCGACCTCGCGGGCCCGCCAACTCCCATGGTGGGCCAGTAGGTTGCGCGCAACCTCATCTCCGATCTGCGGCACTGTCTCCTGCAGTGCCCCCTCCCGGGCCAGGCGCTCCAGTTCGTCGGCACGCCTGGCGGTGTTCTTCCACTGCTGCCGCGCGGCCTTGTCGGCTGCGTCGTACGCGGCTTGGGCGCGCTGTTCGTCCTGGGCGGCCGCGTCGCGGGCCGGGTCGTAGACACCGCCGACCTGTGCGAGGAGTTGGCCGATACGCTCCCATTCCGCTACTTCCGCGGCACCCCGGCCACCGTCGTCGGCGAACGCCTCGTGGCGCAGGTCCTGGCGGCGGCTGAGCTGCGCGTGATCAAGCGCCTCGGCCGCTTCACGGTGCGTCATGCCCCGGGCTCGGCGGCGGACCGCAGACCTGCCGACCTGTTCCCGGTCGACCGGTCGCACGGAAGGGAGACGGTCGCCACGTTGAGGTCTCATTCCTATCCCTCGCATTCGAGAAAATAATGGTACACCGCCGCCATTAACTCGCCCGTTGCCCATCACGGCCTTTGTTTTATAGCAGCTTCAGCGAGAAATCTTCACGAAGAAATCGAGATCAAACCAGCGGCGACCTCATCAACCTGAAGCTCGATCGTCCTCCGCTGATGGGCGGGTGGCAGGGACGTCACCACCCAGGCACTGGCATGACCTGAGGGAGGCCGGCTGAGGGCGGGCGACGCAGGGGGGCTTCGACGTATGCGCGGAGGTCCTGGCCGGTGCCGGCAGTTCCTGAACTCGCCGCTCGGCATACCGCCGAGCCCCCGGCCCGACACCGCCCTGCACCGCCTGTACGGTCAGGGGGCCTTCTTCGAGTCCGACGCCGGCCTGCTGGAGTTCTCGCCCATCGGCGCTCACCCGGCCCTCGCGCATATGGGCTGTCGACAGGGCTGGCCACCCGTTTCCCCTCCCCCGGGCTTCGGCTCCGGCCGGCCGCAGGGCTGCCGGAGCGCCGCGCGTCCATCCCGCAGGCGGATGCCCAACGGTCCCCTTGCCCGGCTCAACAGGATGGCCGCGGCTGCGGTCCTGCGCCTTCTCCGCACTTTGCGCGGCACCGCCCCATCACCCACACCCTGCACCCCGCCCGTAGCCGCCCAAAGGCACGGCGGTACCCGTCAGGAGGAGGCGTGGGCGTTGTCCTTCGCCATGATCGAGCGTGGCTGGGCCAGCGGGGCGCCGATGTTGCCGGCATCGTGGCTCCCTTACGACCACCCCCTTCACCCAGCTAGCCGATCTCCTGACCGGTGCGGCTGCAGCCGTGGCTGAGCGCCTCAACTCTGCCAGCCCAAAGGGCCGTCCCGTAGCTGCTGGTCACAGAACTGCCCCGGGTGCGGAAACTGCGTAGCTACTGAGTTCGCGATGCCGGTATCGTCCGGTCTCCCGATCCGCCGTACCAGCGGCCTACGTACAGGAAGCGATGCACATGACCAGCCGGCAAGCAACGACGACCCTGTGGCGCCCCACCGGCCCCAAGGAGCTGGATCTGGTTCGGGAGCTGAACTGGCGTGCGTAGCCGCCCCGACTGTCCGAGCAGCCGATCTTCTACCCGGTCCTGAACGAGGACTACGCGATCAAGATCGCCCGGGACTGGAACGTGAAGCACGACGGTGCCGGCTTCGTCACTCGTTTCGAGGTCGAGTCGGAGTTTGCGAGCCGGTATCCCGTCCAACAGGCCGGCGGGGAGACGATCCTCGAGCTCTGGGTTCCGGCCGAGGAGCTGGACGACTTCAACGCTCACATCGTCGGCGAGATCCAGGTGGTCCACGAGTTCCGCTGAGGCGGAGAAGGGTGCTGGGGCGGCACGCCCGGTGCGATGATCCCGGCGTGGCTGGTGTGATCACGGCGTCGGAGCCGTCTTGGACAGCCCCGTTCACCGGGCTGAGCCCGCGGGCCTTCGGGAAGCTGGTGACCGTGATGCTGCGCGAGGATGCGGACGTAGTCCGCAAGGGCCGACTGTGGGGCCTGTCTTTGGCGTGCGTCGAGGCGATAGTGAGGCGCGCGGTCGCCACCGGCGTCTTCGGCTTCCCGGCTGAGGAGGCCGCGCAGATCGCAGTCGCCACCCTCGGGTCCTCGCCGACCGGCGTCGAGCAGATCAGGCTCGTGGCCTTCGACCAGCAGGCACATGACCTGCTGGTCGCTGCGCTCGCTTCCTAGCGCCCTCGATCGCGCCGTCCGTTCCCATCCATCGTGTCGGGAAGCCGTGTCGGCGAGCTGCACTGTGACACCTACGGTTTGGCCGACGAGGTGATCGGTGATCCGGCCGGGGCTGCGGAGTCCGGCACTCCCGCGTAGTCGGGCAGCTCGACGCCGTTGATCGCACGCCCGACCAGCTCGGTGAACCATTCCCCGGCGAAATCGGGGAGCGGCTCGGCGTCCGGCCCGGGGAGGTCGCGGCTGTGGGCGTTCAACCGGCCGATCTCCTGGTTGGCCTCGACGAACGAGCGCATCCGCGCCTCGTAGCGGGCGAACCCGGCGTGGGGGTCCCATCCGGCAGCGGCCAGCTCTCCGGCCAGCAGGTACGCGCCGACCAGGGCCAGCCCGGTGCCCTGCCCGGACATCGGTGACGAGCTGAACGCCGCGTCCCCGAGCAACCCCACCCGTCCACTCGACCAGCGGTCCATCACCACCTGGGCGACCTGGTCGAGGTAGAAGTCCGGAGTGTCGTCCAGGTGCGCGAGGATGTCCGGAGTCAACCAGCCCAGGCCCGCCATCCGCTCCCGCAGCAGGACCTTCTGGGCCGCGACGTCACGGTAGTCGAAGTCGAAGTCGACCGAGGCGAAGTAGAACACGGCCATCGCCCGGGTAGCGTCCTGGATGGGCCGCAGGAGGGCAGAGCGCCCGGACTCCTGATCCTGGTACTCCAGCAGCCAGCGGTCCAGCCCGAACTCGTTGGGCACACTGTAGAAGGCCAGCACGTGCCCGAGATGGCGGAGGAACCGCTCATGCGGCCCGAAGACCATCGCTCGCAGCTCCGAGTGCATCCCGTCGGCCCCGACCACCAAGTCGAAGCGCCGCCGGGTGCCGCCCGCGAAGACCACGTCGACCCCGTCCGCGTCCTGGGCGAGCTCGGCGATTCGGTCGCCGAAGACGTACTCAACGCCGTCGCGGGTATCGTCGTAGAGCACCTGGGACAGGTCCCCGCGCAGGATCTCGATGTCCGCGATGAACCCGTCGCCCCCGTCGTCGTCGGCGCGGAAGGTCTCCAGCACTTTCCCGTCCGCATCCACGGTGTGCGCGCCGGCGGTGTCGGTGCACGCCGCGCGCACCGCCGCGTCCAACCCCATGCGCCCGATGACCTCCTTGGCGACCCCGCGCGCGTCCACCGCCTGTCCGCCGGGACGCAGCTCGGGAGCCCGCTCCACCACGGTCACCTCAGCCCCCCGCCGGCGCAGCCAGTGAGCCAACGCGGGTCCCGCGATGCTCGCCCCCGCCACCAACACCCTGGGACCGCTCACCTGCGTCACCTGCTCACCAGTCCGGACAGTGCGCTCCTGCTCGGAGTCGTCGACGCTCATCACAGCCTCCATCTGCTTCCTCCCGCGCTGGAACGTTCCCAGCACGGGCCACCGCTGTCGGTGGATCCAGCCGTATCGACCACGCGCGCGCACAAAACTCATCGGTCACGGCAGGCATTGATGCGAAACGCCGACTCCGATGGGATAGATATCAACTCAGACTGGTGCCAACCAGACGAACCAGCCTGTCAGCTGGGCCGCCGCCTGAGAATTCGCCAGATCTGCGCGCAACACAGTCAAGAAAACCTGTTCGTCCACGGCAAAGGCCATCACATCGACCTCTCAGGAGGTCTGCTGCGCCCAGGTCGCTGCCACACTCCAGCAGGAAACCCACCCGGCTCTTGGACGGTCGCCGTCCCGGCCGTGGAGCCCGCTCCGGCCCAGCCGCTGGCTGTCAGTCCCCTCAGCCCTCTCACCCCCGACCCCGGGCCCAACCACCCCGGCCCCCGCGAACCCGCCGAGGGCGACGCCACGGGGTGAACCACGGCGGGCGTAGCGGCGACGGCCCTCACCGGAGCAGGCGCCGGCCCGCTCCGCCGGCGCCGACTCCGGACCCGCCTCGACTGAGGCGGGTCCGGCGGACGGGGCGGGAATCCCCGGGTCCCGCAAGGTCACCCGTTCTACCGTCCACCGGACCATCTGGCACGGAACCTCTCCGGGTGGCTTCGGGCCGACGCAGGACCGCGGAGCTGAGCCGCAGGACCGCGTTGACCAGCCCGATGATTTCAGTGGCTGTCTGTACCCACGTCTGCCAATCGTGCACGGTGACACCCCTTCTCGCATTGGCGGGCGGATGTGCCCGCTGAATCAAGGGTGTTGCCGCGCGGATACCGGGGAAGGAAGTGGCGACGAGACGCGTACGTCGTGTACGTGGCGTGCCTGACACAGGGGTGTTGACCAGCGCACGCGCCTGCCCGCCGGGGCCCGCTACGCGTACGTTCCGCGAACGGTGGGAGGGCGGGCGTGTCCGGGGCATGGTCCAGGCAGGGGGCGGGGATGGCGACGTTCGGCAAGCAACGCTGGCCGTCCGACGGGCCGGTCCGTGCGCTTCTCGAATACCTCGACGAGATCCATCGGACGGCGGGCCGGCCCTCCTTCACGGAGCTGGGCCGACAGGTGGGGTTGGCCCCCAGCACCCTCTCACCGTTCTTCACCGGTCGGCGTCTGGTCTCCCAGGGCAACCTCTACCTCGTGGTGGAAGCCCTCGACGGCGACTCGGCCCGCGCGGAACGCCTCCGCAAACGGGCCGCCGCCGCCTGGGCCGACACACCGCAGCGGCCGGCTCAGGAGCCGGCGGCGACCACCGACCCCGTACACACCTACCTCGAAGGCTTACTGGTCGCTTTGGAGCACTGGGCGCGGCACGAAGGGCGTCCGCGCTACGTTCCTGAGGACCTCGACCTGTTCGCTCTCCCCCGCTTCGTACGGGTACGCCGCGCTGCGGACCACACCCCGGTGAGCTGGCCCGAGGCAGTCGGCCGATACCGCCACCTCGTCGTCCTGGGAGACGCGGGGATGGGCAAGTCGTGGCTGATTCGTTCGGAGACCGCGCGGCGCGCTCGTTCGGCTCTGGAGTCGCTCAGGGAGGGGGCCAATCCAGCCGCTTCGGAGATTCCAGTGCCCGTACGGGCCGACGAACTCGCCGCGCTGCCTCACGACCGTCTCATCGAAGCCCTCGTGGATCGACTCTCCGTGTGGCATCCGGTGCCACCTTCCCTCAGGAACGCGCTCGCGGCCCTGCTGGCCGGGGGCCACGCCACCCTTCTCGTGGACGCCCTCGACGAACTGCCCGGGCGCACGGAGCGGCGCCGGGTGGATCACCTTTTGTCCTACTGGAGCGAGCGGATCGGCGGCGGTCTGGTGGCGACCAGCAGAGCCGCCAACTACACCGGTCCGCCGACATCGGCTCGTTCGACGGTCGAGGCCGATCTGCTGCCCATCGGCCGCGCCGAGGTCAGCACCTTGATCGACCTGTGGGGGCTGCCCGCGTCGGCCGCCGCGGCCCTTCGGGATCGTGTGGCCTACGACGCCGCTGCCGCGGCCTTGGTCGAGGCCCCTCTCATGGCGGCTCTGTTGTGCGGTCTGGCCGAAGAGGAGGACGAGCTCCCCGCGCAGCCGTCCGCCGTGCTCGAACGGGTGGTGCGCCGGTTTCTGGGCGCTGAGAACCGCTGGCCGGCGACACCGGTGGTCGAACCGGCCGAGGTGGACCGGCTGATCAGTGTGCTCGCGCCCCTGGCCCACGCCTTCGCCTCGGACCCCGAGGGCTGGCGGGACCGTATGTCCGGGCAGCGGATCCTGACCGTCCTGCGGGGACGCGCCCAGGAGTTGACTGCGGCTGGCTATGACGCGGCGGGCGCGCTGCGGGTGTTCTCGGTCGATGCCGGCATGCTGTCGCCCGCCGCCGACCACCGGCCCGGCGCCGACGTACCGTATCTCTTCGTCCACCGGTACTTCGCGGTGTTCCTCGTCGCCGTGCACCTGTCCGAGCTGCCCCTCGGAGACCTCATCGACGAGTTGGCGGAGGACCGCTGCCTGCACGACGAATGGCCGACCGCGATAGGCATGACCGGCGGCATCCTCGCCCGTCAGGACCGCACGGCGACCGTGGTGCGGATGGTCGACCACCTGCTGTACCGCCGCATGGACCCTTTCCACGGAGCGTTGTTCACCGCCCTCCGGATCCTCACCGAGCTGCCCGATCACCGGTCCGTCCCCCGGGAACACGCGTCCGAGGTGGCCCGGCGCATCACGGACCTGCTGACACGGGAATCGGAGCGGACAACCACCGCCGACTTCCTGCGCAGGTGGCTGCCCAACCTGCCGCCCGTCGTCACCACAGCGGTGCTGGACCTGGCCCGCACCTCGGGCGATCCCCAGGTGGCTGCTGCGGCCCGGCACGGCCTGTCCATGGTACGAACGGACGAGGTCGAGGCGTTCCTGGTGGAACGACTGGTCCCTGGTGAGGCCAACGAAGGCGCCTGGCAGGCGCTGGCCGGTCGGACCGGGGAAAGGGTGGCCCGGGCCCTGCTGGAAGGGGTTCGAGGTCCGCATGGTGCCACGGTCACGGGTCCGGGCGACACGCTGGCCACCGGTGCCGTGGACCTGGTACTGCCGGAAGTCCTGGACCTGTTGGAGCATCCGGCGATACCGGTCCGGCTCAACGCCGTGTGCGCGCTGCGTCACCTCCATACCGACGACAGGGTGCTGACCGGGCTCGTCAGGGCGGCCACCGCCGACGAGGAGATCGCGGTGCGGATGACGGCGGTGGAGATCCTGGCGACGGCCCCGGACCCGCGCGCCGCCGAAGCCCTGCGTGCGCTGACCGCCGACCCCAGCCGCACGGTTGCCCAGTGGGCCGCACGCCTTCTCGACGAGGCCGGCCACTCCGCCGAACCGAGGCCCTCGAAGCGCGACACCGACGAGCGCCCGAACGACCCGCTGGACCGGGACCCGTACGCCCTCCTCGCCGCGATCACCAACGACGACCGCCCGATCGCCGCTGCCAACCGCCTCCGGGGCACGAACGACCCCGTCGTCGTCCGCGAACTGCTCGGACTCCTGTCCGACGACCGGCCGGCCATGGTGCAGGCCGCGGTCCTCGCCCTCGGTGAGACCGTCACCCCGGAGGTCACCCATGCCCTGGTCGGCCTGATGACGCACCCCGATCCCGAGATCCGCGTGGCGGTCCTGGGCGGCGCCGGAATGCCGCACGAGGCGCGCCGTCCCCGAGGTGCCCTGACTGCCGGGCTCGCGGGACTGCTGGCCGACCCCGACGCCCGGGTCAGGCACGCAGTGCTGACCCTGCTGCCCGAACAGCCCGCCGATCCAGACCTCTTCGACCCGGTCGCAGAACTCCTCGACGACGCGGACCACTCCGTCCGGAGCCGCGCCCGGAAAGTGCTGGCGGCTTGGCCACCCGCCATGACGCTCGAGCTGATCGCCGGTCGGGCAGGCACGGCCCGCCCGACCGTGTTCCTGCCGCTCTACTCCGTCGCCGAACAGCTCGCCGTCGCCTCCTGGAGCACGGTGCCCCCAGGGCGGCGGGCGGATCTGAGGCGACGTCTGGCGGAACTAACGCGCGCCGCGGCCGAGGTCCGGTCAGCGATGCCGGCGGAACCCGGGCCCGAGGACCCAGGGACACCGGACGAGCTCGTCGTCATCGCCATCCAGGGGACCAACGTCAACGGGGACCGAATCTTCACATACATCCGGCTCCCGCTCTTCCGTATCCCCTGCATCATGCACATCCTGTCGCGCCGCGCGGCGTTCAACCCCTGGGAGATCGGCGAGGTCCTGGCCGCCGGGTTCGGGGAGCCGGACGCGGAGGTCATCGCCGAGCTGGGCGGCAACCTGTTCACCATCTCGTTCGATCCGAACGACTGACGACAACTGCCGCATCCCGCTCGGGTGGGCTAGAAGATCACTGAGGATGTTGGGGGTTCTGGCCTCGGCCGGGGTGGGACGAGGTCAGTCTCGTCGGTATGGAGGGTGAGTGGGTCGGGCCCCCGGTCGGGCCCGATGTGTGGTCCACCTGGCGGGAGTTGTTCCCGGCGGTAAGTGTGTTTGTGTCCTGGCCGAACATCGCGATGCGTTGTTCCCGGCGGAGATGTTCGCGGACAGGAATCCCTCGGGGATCGCTTGCCGCCTACCTCACGCACCCGGACGCCGACGCGCGGCAGGACGCATGGATCAGATCGTGGCTGCGGGGCAGCGTCGACACCTCGTGTCCTTCGCTGCACGCGACGACAACGAACTGTGCGCTGAGGACCAATGCCGGCCTCGCCCACACCAGCCAGACTTCGGGGACTGCCTCGTGAGGTGGCTCGACGGCGAGCCCCTGGTGCGGGTAGTTGTCATCGTTCGTAACCGTGCTGGAGGGGACGTACGCCCATGAAACGTGCACACACATGCTGGTCCATGGCCGCGGCACTGGCCGCGGCCATGTCCCTCGGCCTGACCGTGGGCGCTCCGTCGGCCCCGGCCGCGGCCCCGGGGAACTCGGGCGAGGTCCACATCGCTCAGCACAACGACCCATCAGCTCTCTCGGCACGAGACCGTCGCCTGCAGCAGAACCAGGTCGCGCTGAACCAGCTCGCCAATCGTCTGGTCCCGGTCCCCGAGGACCGCAGGCGCTACGTCCCCGGATTCGCGGGCATAGTCCTGGATGTCGAGCACGCCACGTTGGTCGTGCACTGGAAGGGCACCGTTCCGGCGCGCATCACCCGCGTGCTCGCCGAGGCTCCTCGTGGGGTGGAGGCCCAACTGAGCGCGGCGACGTACTCGAAGGATGAACTCAGCCGCGCCCGAGACACCCTCTTTGCCGGGGAAACCGCCCGCAACGCCACGTCGCTGGCCGCGCACGACTGGTCCGTGCACACGGTCTCCGTTCTGCCGGACGGCAGTGGACTGCAGGCGCAGTACGACACGGGGGCGCAGCGGCGTCCGTCGTCGGCATCAAGCGGTGCGCCCTCCCGGTCGGTGCTCGAAGCATCCCTGCGCGCGGCGACGGGAGTTCCGGTCGCACTGACAGCCGGTGCCGCCCCGCAGGCGACCAATCGGTTCAACGACTCCTCGCCCTGGTACGGCGGCGGCCGTCTCACCAATCCCAATGGCACCGGCTGCACAGCTGGTTTCGGCGCGACCTCCTCGGCGGGCCACCTGCTCATCACCGCGGGCCACTGCGGGACCACGGGGCAGTACTCCGACGGCGCGAACGAGACCATCGGGCCTGTCCAGGCCGCGAAGGGCTCGCTCGACACCACGATCATCCGAGTCACGAACGGCATTTCCTCCTGGCGCTACTTCGACGGCCCATGGAACACTCAGGCCAGTAAGTACATCGACGGATCCGCGACGAACTGGACCGGCGATTACGTCTGTGGTTCCGGCTCGCAGACCGGCATCCGCTGCAACCTGAAGATCACCAACGATGACACCTCCACCGTCCAGGACGGCATCCGCATCTCCCCGGTGGTCTTGACCGAGCGGAGTTTCGCCGCGGACATCGCGGTGGGCAAAGGGGACAGCGGCGGCCCCGTGGTCGCCTCCACGGATGGCCAGTACGGCGAGAACATGACCGCACGCGGCATCATCATCGGCGGGAAGAACGAGGTCGCCTGCCCTGCCGGCGGTACGAGCGGGCCGACCACGTGCTTCTCGTCGATGGTCTATGTGCCGATCCGGCCGATCCTCAACTACTTCGGCCTGACCTTGCTCACCGACCCGACCCACCCGTAACGGCTCCCCCGGGGCCCGCCGGCGGTCCGCGGCCGACCTCAGAATCGACAGGTCGACCGCGGAC
>NZ_JAPVLU010000120.1 GCF_027158205.1 Streptomyces sp. H39-S7
AGTGATGTAGTCCCACTGCGCGCGGCTACATCACCCCAGTTCACAGGCCCTCTGAGCTCTACCGAAAGATTTACCGCACCCCAGGTCAACAATGTACTGATGCGGCAACTGTGCCGGTAAACGACAGGCGGGACGAACCCGTCCTGCAGCGGAGCGCTGAATATCCCGCAGCCGGGCGGCATCCTGCTGGCCTACATCACGACGTGGGACGAGGACAACATCGCGCGGGCCCAGGAGTACTGCACCCGCAGAGGCTGTACGCGGGTGTACTGAGTTGACCGCCTCACCCGCCGGCCGCAGCGGTGCGTAGAGACAGCCAGCGGATTCCCGTTGTTGCCGCGTGCTTTCCTCTGCTGCCGCAGCAGATCTCTCCTGGACTCGTGCTCAGCCCGAACAGCAGGGGCGATCGCCCGCTGGAAGGCAAGCCCGCCACAAACACAGGTTCTTGTCGGGCCTGACCCCAAATCCCCCAATGGGCTCCGTCACCTGGGCAAACAGGGGTTCCTATCCCCCAAAGCGTTGGGGATAGGGGGTTCTGCGGTGCTGCTGTGAACCGGGCCTGCGCGTCCTCCCCGTCGGGGTGATTTGGCGGCGGGCGGGACGGGCGGGGCGCGATGATGTCCGGCGTGACCGAGGCAGGCACCACCACCGTCACCGCCCGCGTCGCGTACGGCACCAAGCGGCAGCTCGCCGACAAGCAGCCCCTGTTCACAGCCGAACGGTCCAGGGCGCGGGCGCTGGCGACGTCGGCACCGTGGGACTGGGACGGGCTTCCCTGTCGGGAGGCCGCAGCGAACCGGGCGCAACGGGCGATGTACCGGGCGCACCTGCGCGAGACGGCCAGCTGGCCGACACGTTGGACGGGCTGGTGGCGTTCGGGGTGCGGGCCGAGCTGGCGGCGCGCGATTGGAACGGACTGGCCGGCACTGCCCGCGCAGGCGAAGAACCCGGGCCGGTGGCCCGGCACCCGCGACGGCGACTGGCCCGAACGCGTGACGATCCGGCTGCCGGCCGGACTGGTGAACCAGGTACTGGCCGCATGCTGGCACACCAGCGCCGACGCGATCGGGAAACTGCGGGACTGGCGCGACAAGCACCCGGACATGCTGCCGACCAAGCCCGTCCGCTACCCAGCCGAAGACGCTGCCCTGGCCGAGTACGAAGAACTTGCAGCGCAGGTGACACCCGCCGGGGACATCTGGCGCGCAGCAGTGCAGCACGCCATCGCCGCAAGGCCGGTCATCCTCGAGCGCCAGGCCGCCGTCGACACCGGAGTGTCACGCTGTCACGCCCCGCGCTGCAACGGGGCGTTGCGGGATATCCGCCAAGGTCAGAGACGTGTCAGCAGGGGCGTGACACATGCCGTGACAGTCAGCGTGACACCCGCCGTGACAGCTACTGCCCGATGACAATGAACTTGGACTGATTGCCACCGAAGTTGGATCGCCGCAGCCGCGGAGCTACCTATCGTGATCGTGAGGTATCTCTTCTCCGGCCGTTGTCGCCCGCGCCCCTCGCTGTGCGGAGCAGCGTAGGGGCATCGCCGGCCTGATCGCCAGGTAGATGCCGGAGAACATCGCGCAGCGAGACACCAACCCGGAGCCCCATGCGCTGTCCGGCATCAGGGTCACGGCGGCACCCGCCGCAACGCCAAGGATGACCGGCCCCACCACCCACAGCAACCCTGGACGGGCAGTCCTACTTCGGCGCCACCGAAACTTGACCGTTTGCCACTGAACTTTGGAGACGGGGTTTCCTGCCACTGAAGTTTGACCGGGCAAGGCTCGGCGACTTGGCGGGGCACTGGCACATGCGTTCGGTGATGATCCTTATCGACGTGCTGCCGCTCATGCCGGCCAGCACCCGCGCCATCCGGACAAGGCGCCGCAGCGGCTGGCGCAGCAGTGCGGCATACCGCTGGTCGTGGCGCCGAAGCTGTACGGACTGCCGCCGCAGCGCATCCTTGCCGCCGTGCCCGGTATTACAGCGGCGGCCTGCCGGTCTTCGACGGTGACTGACGCCACGCCACCCCCAGCGGGCGGGCGGCAGACGCAGTGGGACTATGACCCGTGCCCGCTGGCACGGCGGGACGTGTCTGGGGAGATGGTCGCGATGGGGGACGACGGCGGATTGGATGAGCCGGAGAGCGGCTACGAGATGCGGCTGCGCTGGGGGTGGGGGATGGCCGCGAGGACTGCGGTCCTCGCCGGGGTCGTCACCGCGGTAGTGCTCGATCCGGTGGACGGGCACGTGACGCGGGGGTCCGTGGCCTACGGCTGCCTGCTCGCGGCGCAGTCGGCGTTCTTCCTCGGGCAGCAGTACGCGCTGTACGTACGAGGGTGCCTGCTGCGGATCGACGCGGCCGGGCTGACCGTTATCGGGGAGCCGACCGTACCGTGGCGGGAGCTGCGGAAGGCCGAAGTACGCCGCGGGGCACTGGTGTTCTTCCCATGGTCGCCGGAGACCGCGCTGCCGATGCTGCCGGTCGGACTGAAGAGCCCGGCCATGGACGCGCGGCGCAGGCGCAGACGGCTGGCCCGGCGGTTCGGCTCGCCGATGGTGGTGTTCACGAGGCTGTACGGGGTGCGGCGCGCCGAGGTCATCGCGGCGGTGCGCCGCTACAGCGCGAACGTGCCCGTCTTCGAGTGACGGCCCCGGGCGCGCGCCTGTCCGCACCGCCCTCTGGAGCCGGTCCATCGCCGCCCTCGCCTGCGACCACGGCTCAGCCGCGACGCGATCCGTACGCCGCCGCCGGCCTCGCGTCCTGCCTGCCGCTCTTCGGCCTGCCGGGCGACACAGCGGTCTGAGCTACCGGCGTCAGCACCGGCGATCAAACTTCGGTGGCAAGCAGTCAAGGTTCAGTGGTAGCCGGACAACGGGTTCCGCATCCGGCGCAGCACGCCGCGCAGTCCGCGGTTGCGGTAGGCCTGGTCGTGGCGGCAGGGCCCGCAGTAGACGCCGTCCTCGGGCGGGACGGTGATGTTGTTGTCGGTACTCTCCCGGCGGTGCGTCAGCTTCGTAGTACTGCTCGCTCACCGGTTTGTCTTCGCCACCCGAGAACCCCGGCGAACCTTCCCGGCCCCAGCACTAGCAAGGAGCAGAAGGCTCAGCGATAGTTCATGCGTGAATGATCGTTTCAGCTTGCTCATCTCGACTGTGGCGGTCCTGGTGAGCCTCATGCTGCTAACTGCTGCTATCCAGGGGGCTCTCGCCGGGGAGTCCGTTTGGTGGATAGCTTGGGCCTTCGTTTTGCAGATCACTACGATCTGGCAGCTGGCGCGTGAGGGCCTGCGCTACCGCAAGGGCCGCCAGAACGGCTGATGCCGGCCTCATCAACCGGCGACCCCGACCGCCCGCGTCGTGTTCGGCAAGCAGCACCTCGCCGACACGGCCGCCGTTCACGGCCGAGCAGGCCAGAGCGCGGGCATTGTCGGTGACACCGCGCTGGGACTGCGACGGGCGATGACAGTCAGCGTGACACCCGCCGTGACAGCTACGCCTGGTCCGACGGCTTCCGCATCCGGCGCAGCGCGCCGCGCAGCCCGCGGTTGCGGTAGGCCTGGGCGTGGCGGCAGGGCCCGCAGTAGACGCCGTCCTGGGGTGGAACGGTGATCTCGGTGTACCAGTCCACTTCGGCGTTCACCAGCTGCTCGCAGTCCGGCGTCGCGCACTGCGGAACAACCGGGGCCCGCTCCGCGTCTTCCTCGGCCTGCCAGCGCTGCAGTCGCTGTGCGTGCTTGGCTTGCTGTGCTGCCTGCTCTGCTTTCCAGCGGGCTTCGGCTGCTGCGCGGCGTTTGTCTGCCCGCTGCTGGTAAGCCGCTTTGGTGCGGGTGTCGGTCAGCGCGGTCAGCAGCGGCTCGAACTCCGCACCCCGCTCCTGCGCAACGCGCCGCCAGGCGGGCCCGTGCGGGCCGTGCTCCCGCAAGCGGTCCAAGGTTGTCACTACCAGCGGGACCTTGTCGGTGAAGTCGAGGTAGCCGTCGTCGTCGTCGAACCGGCGGTCGTCGGCTGCCCAGTGCTTCCGGGTCAGGACGGCGAGTTCCTGTATCCGGTTGTGCAGCGCGCGCGGGCCCGCGCCGGAGAAAACGAACGCCAACGGCGGCCACCCCGCCAAGCCGGTCTCGGGGTAGAGGGTCTGCCAGTACGGAACGCTCCCCGCGCCCGCGTCCCGGCTGCGCGCGGTCCAGGTGCCCGGGGTGGCCGGGTTGTTGACCTGGCGGCGGTAGCACGCGGCGTAGGAGGCGACCTTGTCCGCGACGCGCTGCACCGGCTCGGTGGCCCGGTACACCTCCACCATCAGCAGCGGCAGCCCGGCCTCCTTCGCCCGCAGCACCCCATCCGCCCGCACATTC
>NZ_JAPVLU010000121.1 GCF_027158205.1 Streptomyces sp. H39-S7
CTGGGGGCCGCCGGAGACGGGGCTCTCCGGCGCCGAGTCGGCCGCCGGCGTGGGGAGGGGGAGGTGCTGCGCGCGAGGCTGTCGTTGAGCTGGACCGGGTCAGCCTGCCAGTCGGGCGAGGGCCAGCGCGTGAGCGCGGTCGAGCGAGTCGGCAGCAGCGCAAGGGATGTCCGGCTGCACGCCGACGCCCTCCCAGTTCGTGTTGGAGACCGGGTTGATGGCGCGGCCAAGGGGGACGGTGACTTCCAGATGTGGATGCACGGTCCAGCCCTTGCACGGGTGTGCGCCGCCGCGGGTGGGCTCGCCGACGACTACGGCGCGGCCGAGCTGCTGGAGGTCGTACGCCAGTTCCTCAGCGGCAGAGAATGTGCTGTCGCTGGACAGCACATACAGCGGCTTGCTGCCGCCGAAGCGCGCGCCGGGAACGTGCGGCAGGCTCCAGGACTGCTCGCTGCGCTTTTCGCCGCGCCAGCACATGGTGTTGAGGTGGGTGCGCTCGTCCAGGAGATAGCTGCAGACGAAGGCGACCGTGTCCGGGTCGCCGCCACGGTTGGCGCGAAGGTCCACGATCAGCGCCGCGGCGCGGGAGACCAGGGTGAGCGCGGCGCCCAGCGGTTCGGCGGCCCACTCCAACGGAAACAGCATCGGTGCCAACTCCACCACGGCGACCCCTCCGTCGAGCAACTGCACCCGGGGCGCACCGCCCAGCGAGGTGTCGAAGTCCCGGCGCATGGCGTCCAGGGTGGCCGCCCCCTGCGTCGGGAACACCGGGTCAGCGTGGTGCTTCAGTCTCAGGTGTCGGTCGCTGTTGACGGACTGCAGGTCCGCGGTGACCAGCCGGGCGAGCTCCTCGGCGTCGTCGACGTCGTAGGCGCCCTCGATGAGGCGTCGTTGCAGCAGATCGGCGAGCTGTTCGGCTATCTCGGGGAAGACGTAATGCTCGGTCAGAAGCCGGGCTGTCTCGTCGATAACAGGGGCCGGCGAAAGTTTCGTTGGAGTCGTCACGGCAGGGAGTAGAACATTGCCCTTGCGAACGCGTCAAAGAGTGGGACACCTCTGGTACGCGTGATCGGCTTTCCCACCTGCCGCCTCCACAGGATGGCTTGGGGGTGAGTCGGGTTCTGGCCCAGATCTTGGGAAATGGTCACAGACGTGACGGTGTCGTTCGTTTGTGAGGGATGGTCACGACTCTGAGCCCGTCACCGTGCGCCTCGAGTGCCACAGGCAAGGGCCCTGTCCGACTGGCACATACGCTGTCGCGACGTACCTGAGATTCCGACAGGAGTGGACAGGGCAGCCGCCAGGTGGCCGGTCGGATCGGCGTGCGGCCGGGCGTGCACCGGCCCCCAGTCGACGTCAGCAGGCCAGCTGACGTCGGCCAGGTAGGCGGTGGCGTCGTTGAGGGACACAAGGACGATCTCCACCACCGGCGCGCGCCGCAGCACCGGTGAGCCGCCCTCGATCACGTCCTGGTACTCCGCCGACCTGCAGGTCACCACGATGCGGCGGCCATCGCCGCACGCATGGTTGACGGCGCGCACCGCGCTGCGGCGGGCCGTCTCGGGGATCTCGTCGAGGCCGTCCAGGACCGGCAGCAACAGCCGCGCGATCAGCAGGCGCCGCGGGATGTCTTCACGCCCGCCGTAGTACGAGGTGGCCACGGTGCCCATGATCCAGTCGTCCAGCGACTCGCTGACCGGGTCCCAGGTGGAGACCGACGGCAGCAAGGGCACCGGCGCCGGATCGGCCCGGTCCGGGTCACGGGTCCGGTCGCGCAGCAGCCCCAGGGTGAGCATCAGGGCCAGCAGGATCGGCCGGGCTCACCGGCGCGCACACCCCGATAATCTACTCATCCACGCAACAGTGCCGGACACCTCCGGGCATTGTCAGCCAAATCCCACTCTGCGCCCATCGTGACGCACGCCCTCGCCGGATCAGTCCGTCAGTCGTCCTCAAGCTGCGACGGACCGGGTGGTGCCGCCGAGGAGGCGATCACATGACCGGCGCCGCTACGAGGCCCCATCGAGCGTCGGGTGTGCTTGCCTGCGGTTCGGTGTGGGGCTGACGGTCTCCTGCCGGCCGAAGGCGCGTTCCGCGTCCCGGCTCGTGGCGCGTCGTCGAGGCTCGAAAGGGCTTCGATGGCCTGACGGTCACCGGGTGCCGGGGCGATACCCGCTGCGGTCAGGAGAACGTTCAGCTCCAGGCGGCGTCGGTCCGCCGGAGGCAGCAGAATCTCCCAGCGTTCCCGCGGGTCCGGAGGCGCCAGTCGGACCGGCCCGTCATCGTCGACAGGAGCGGGCCAGAATCCACCGCCGAGTCCGTCACCTGTGGGGGCTGCGGATCCCGAGGCGTCGAACGCGTCCGCACCGGGGCAGCGGTACGGGTCGACAACGAAGTGTGCGACGGTCGGCGCCGTTGGAGAGTGCTGCCAGGAATCCATTCGAACCTCCCACATCGGTGCCTTGCTTGACACCGTTCAAGAGCAATCACAGGTCCCGGGCAGTTCCAGTACAGCGCCCGCACCACCCGAATGCCCTAAAGCAAAATCGTCAACGGAAATCGCGATCACGGAGGCTGGTTCACGCGCCGCGAGCGACGTTGCCACGGTTCACGGGTCCAGTGCCTTCACCCAGACTTCGGGATGGCCCGGGTTCGCGAGGCCCACGGCCACGGAAAGCGGGCTGTCGTTCATCGGGCCGTTCGGCGAGTCCTGGCTGCCGATCAAGTGTGGGTTCTTGGGCGGGTGCAGACCGCATGGGCCCTGTGGTCCGCTGCTCTCCGGGCGGGCCGGCCGGCCCGGGCGAACCGCATGACCCGGCCTGTCCCGGCACGCGCGAGCCCCGGGAGCCCGGGGATCGCCACCGTGGTGGAGCCCGTTGGCTCAACGGGACGGCACATTCCCATCGTTGAACTCGGTCGCGGCGACTACCGTGAGGAGTATCGGCCGCGACGGCAGTGGTTCCGTCGCGTCAGGTGTGGTCGGGCGGCCACGGTCGGCCGGGCCGGGGAGGTCGGCGCCATGAAGGAGATCCGGCTGCTGGGCGAGCAACGCATCGTTGCCGGCCAGGACTCCGACGCCACGCCGCAATCGTCACGGGCGGTCGCGCTGCTGGGCTACCTGGTGCTGCGTGCGGGGATGGCACAGAGCAGGCGGCATCTCGCGGCTGTCTTCTGGCCCGATTCCGCGGAGGCCCAGGCGAGGACCAACCTCCGGCGCGAGCTCCACCATCTCCGGATCCTCCTCGGCCCGGACCCGTCGCTGGTGATCGGCTCCGCGACGCTGGGGTGGGTCGACAGTCCGTCGTGCCGGGTGGACGTCCGGGTGTTCGGCACGGAACGGGCGGCGGCGATGTCGGCCCGGGCAACGGGAGACCGGATCGGATTTCTCACCCATGCGGCTGCGGCGATCGGCGAATACCGCGGGGACCTCGCGCCGGGGTCCTTCGACAGCTGGATCATCGACGAGAGGGAGCGCCTGCGGCGGGAATGCGTCGATCTCTGCGACCTGGCCGTGACCGGTTGGCTCGATGCCGGGGACCCGTTACGGGCGGTGGAGGTCGCCCGGTTCAGGATCCGGCTCGAGCCGCACGAAGAGGCCGGCTACCGCCGGTTGATGGACCTGCAGATGGAGTCCGGGGACCGGGCCGCCGCGATGAGCACGTATCACCGGTGTGCGTCGGTGCTGGAGCAGGAGCTCGACATGACTCCGAGCCCCGACACCCTGGTGCGGGCGGTTGACGAACTCTGGCGGCACCGGATCCTGCGGGTGCAGCCCACCGGCTACGACTTCTCCCACGACCTGCTCCGCGACGCGGCCTACGCGTCGGTCACTCCCGCCCGGCGCTGGCTGCTGCACCGGCGACTGGCCCAGGGCGTCGAACTCCTCCACCGCGGTGGCCTCGACGAGGTCGCGGCCACGCTCGCCGAGCAGTACGACCGGGGCGGCCGCCCGGACCGCGCACTGGACTACTTCGCCCGGGCCGCCGAAGTGGCCGCCGGGATGTTCGCCCACGCCGAAGCCGTCCGGCTCTACCGGCGCTGCCTGGTCCTGGCGGCCCGGCTGTCGGGGCGCGACCGCGACGTCCGGGAGCTGGACCTACTCCAGGCGATGTCCGCGCCGCTCACCGCGTTGCAGGGCTATTCCTCTCCCGAGGTGCAGAAGGCAGTGGAGAGGTCGGTCGCTCTGGCCGAACGCCTCAACAGACCGCCGCAGTTGCTGGCCGGGCTGGTCGGGCTGTGGGCGGTCTACTTCGTCCAGGGCCGCATGG
>NZ_JAPVLU010000122.1:0-1159 GCF_027158205.1 Streptomyces sp. H39-S7
GCGCCCGGGGCGCGAGCCCACCGTTCGGGCGCGCAACGCCTTCGCCGCCGCCGCCTCCGACGCGTGGGACGACACGGCCCATGCGGCAGGGCAGTTCGACTCGACGCTGGTCAGCCCCCTCTATCCGTTGCACGGTGCTGCCAAGGCCACCGTGAGCTTCGCGACGAACTACGTCATCGACGGCCCTCAGACCGGTGACCTCTACGTCTCCTTCAACGGCGGCACACCCCAGCTCGTGAAGTCCTACCGCTCCAACATCAATACTGTCGAGCGCCTCACCGTGCCGGTGCCGGCCGGTGCCACCACCGCACAGCTGCGCTTCCGCTACACCGGCACCAACAGCGCCTTCTGGACCATCGACCAGGTCTCCCTCCAGTCGTAGCCACCCCTGCCCGGGCACCCCAGCACAGCCCAGGCCGTTGCCGCAGCCCCCGCTGCCGGCGGCAACGGCCCGGTCGGCGGCCGGCCCGCGAGGGTGCGGGGGCTTCCGGACGGCACGTCCTGCCGCGAGCACGTGCCGGCTCATCCCGCACCCGTCACCCGGCAAACCGCGGGCGGCCCAACGCCTGCTGGTAGAGGGAGAAGTCGGGTACCCCCTGGCTCGTCGATCCGCCGTCCGCCACAATGGCGCGCAGCCTGGATACCGCCCCCACGCCCCGCCCCACCCTGGAGGTCCCCATGAAGGGCACCACTTCGCGTCGACGTACCTGGACCGCCATAGCCGCCTCGGCCGCGCTGACCGCCCTCAGTGCCTGGTTCGCGCAGGGGCAGGCCGCCGCCGACCCGGTGTATGACGGATGCAAGGTGGACTACACCATCAAGAGCAATTTCAGCGGCGGTTTCGTGGCTCAAGTGGATGTGACCAATCTCGGCCAGCCCGTGACGAGTTGGATGCTTACCTGGAGCTTCGGGTCCGGTCAGACAGTCAAGGCGGCCTGGGGCGCCGGCGTCACCCGCAACAGCACTCAGGTGACGGCAAAGAACCTCTTCTACAATGGCAACCTGCCGCACGGCGGCGCCACGTCGTTCGGCTTCGTCGGCTCGCTGACGGCAGGCGCGACCGCGACTACTCCCGGGTCGTTCTACCTCAACGGCTGGCAGTGCACCAGTACTCCAGGTTCCACTCCCACCCCCACCCCCGCCCCACACGCCCCCTCAA
>NZ_JAPVLU010000122.1:1172-3914 GCF_027158205.1 Streptomyces sp. H39-S7
GCACTGCCGGCCACCACACGGCACGGCGTGCAACTTTCCCGAGCGCAACGATCTTTCGACCGACCCGTGCACCCAGACGTCTGCCCCCCGCACCGCACGTCAGTCGCGACCGAACGGGTGAACCGCGCCGGCGATCCGCATCGCTGCACCACGGCACGTGCGCGTACCAGGAGGGCGAGCCCACATGCAGTGCCCTGTTCGAACGCATTGGCACTCTCATCCCGGTATAAGCCCGTTGGCGACGGAACCGCCGGGCTAAACTGGGGCGGGCCCGTCGCTGATCCGAAGGAAGCCGCGATGACCGATCAGCATGACCAGCTCCCTGCCGAGTTGACCGCGGCGATCGGCGCGTTCCAGCGGGCGGTCGACTCAGGGCAGCGCACCGACTTCGATACCGCGGTCGCCGCCTGGGACACCGTCCTCGCCCATCCGTTCATCGTCGGCGCGCCCCACCTCGAACGCATCGCGCGCAACCAGATCGGCGAAGTCCTCCAGCTGCGCTACGAGCTGTCCGGCAGCGAGGAAGACCTCAATCGGGCCGTGACGTTCGCCTCGCAGGCCGTCCGGAACGAACCGCAGGGCTCTGACATGCTGCCGAGGTTTCGAGCCGCGTTCAGCCGAGCATTCCGGGCGCGATACATCCTGCACGGGGACGACGCCGATCTCACCACCGCCACGGATGCGATGGCACAGGCCCTGTCAGCCACCCGGGAGCGCGGTGAGCGTGCCCAGTGGTCCGCCGAGCTGTCGGCACTGCGGCGGCTGCGACACGAAGCGGACGGAGATCCCGCCGCGCTCGACGACGCCGTGCAGTTCGCGGAACACGCGGTGGCCTTCGGCACTCCGGGGGACGGGCAACAGGCCGAGAGGCTGACCGTGCTCGGCAATGCCCTGCTGATCAGCTCGGTCCACCGGCCCGAGGATCTGGAGCGGGCGCTGGCCGTCTATCAGGACGCCCTGGAGTTGGGCACGGTGACCCTCGGCGGGCGCCCGACCCTCCTGATCAACATCGGCACGCTGCTGCTCCGTCGTTTCCGTCGTGGCGCTGATCCGGCGGACCTGGAGCGCGCGATCGCCCGCCTGCGGGACGCGGAGGCCGATCCCGGGCTCACCGAGGTCCTTCGCCCCGCCCTGATGGCGAACATGGCGGAGGCGTTGCGGGCGATGAGCGAGCTGACCGGAGACCGAAGCGATCTCGAGGAGTTCGTGGTCGGTTCCTTCGCAAGCACCATCGAGCGGACCGCCGGAGGCTCGCCGCACCGTCGCACGGCGACCGGGGAACTGGCCTGGGCTCTGCTGGAGCACTACGAGAGCCACAGCACCGTCGACGACCTCGACCGGGGCATCAGCCTGCTCAGGCAGTCGGCGGCCGGGCTGAGCCCCCATGCCAAAGGCAAGGTGTTCCCAGCGCTCGGAGCGTTACTGCGCGCACGCTACGAGCGGCACGGGCGCCTCGACGACCTGACGGAGGCGATTGAGACGCTGCGCTCAGCCGCCGCCGGGGAAGCCCCGGGTTCTCGTCGCGCCCAGATTCTGCTCAACCTGGTCAGCGCTGTCCGCCGCCGCTATGAACAGACCCACGAGCTCACCGATCTGCACGCGATGCTCGAGGCCGCGGGCGAGGCCCTCGAAGGCAGTTCGCAAGACGACCCGGACCATCCCATGTTCCTGCTCAGCGCCGGGCAGGTGCTCAACGCCCTGTACGACCTGACCGGCGACCTCGACGACCTGGAACAGGCGCTGGTGCACTGGCGCGAGGCCCTCCGCCTGCTGCCGCCCACCGCCGCGAAGGGCCCGGCAGCACTCAACAGCCTCGCGCTGGGACTGATCGAACGGTTCAGACTGAGCGGGGACGCCGCTGACCTCAACGAGGCGATACCGGCCCTGCGGCAGGTCGTCGCCCTCACCCCCCGGGGCTCCCCCGACCTGCCGAGCCTCCTGAACAACCTGGCGAACGGCCTGCGCACCCGGTACAGGACACGGGGAGATCACAAGGATCTCACCGAAGCCGTCACCACCGTCCGCACAGCCCTCGAACTGCCGCAGTTGAGCAGCCCGGCCGCACTCCAGATCGCCCGATCGTGGGGCCGGGACGCCACGGACCGGGGGGCCTGGCCCGAAGCCGCAGAGCTGTACGGTCCCGGCCTGCAGGCGTCCCGTCAGCTGTTCGCGACCCAAGTGGTGCGGGAACACAAGGAGACATGGCTGCGGGACGCGAGCGGGCTCCCCGCAGAGGCTGCTTACGCATGTGCCAGAACAGGCGCGTTGCGCGACGCTGTGACCATCCTCGAACAGGGACAAGCACAGCTGCTTTCGGAGAGCATGGATCGCGACGAAGCCGACCTCGAGCAGACGGTCGCACTGGGCCAGGCCGAGCTCGGTGCCCGCTTCCGTGCCGCGGCCCGTGAGGTCACCGAGCTCGAACGGGCCGTGCTGAGCGATGCCTTCGCACCCCCGGACGCCCTTCCCCATGCGGCCCAGCTGCGCCGCGCTCGGACCGCTCTGGCCGAGGTGAGCGCACAGATCCGGGCCCTGCCCGGCCTCGACGGCTTCCTGCGGCAGTCATCGTTCGAGGACGTCCTCGCCGAGGCCGGGCCGTGCCCGCTGGTGTACCTCTCCTCCAGCGCGGCCGGCGGGCTGGCCCTGATCGTCCAGCGGGACGGCCGGCTGACCGACGTCTGGCTGGAGGGGCTCGGGGTCGGCGAGCTGCAGCAGCGCTTCGCGGACTACTTCCCGGCCGAC
>NZ_JAPVLU010000123.1 GCF_027158205.1 Streptomyces sp. H39-S7
CAACTGGAGTTCACGCGGGTTCCTTCGCGATGTGCCTGCCGATTGAGGTGCAAGTGGGGAGGTAGGAGCCCTCCTATCAGGCTTGATTGGTACGCGTGAGATGTTCGCAGTAACTGGCACATTCTGCGAGTACGGCCGGTAACTTGCGATGCTATGCAGGATTCGGGAAGTCGCCGCCGTCTGACGCTGCTGACTGGGCAAGTGGAGGACGACGAGGCGCTGCCTTCGGCTGAGGCCGAGGACCGTGGTCTGGCCGATGTCCAGATACTCCAGCGGCGGGCTGCCGCACAGAGCGATGCCGTTGATGAGCAGGGCTTCTATCTGGAAACCGTGTCGGAGTATCTGTGGGCCCGCGACGTCGCCGGTCTTGCGCCCAGCACCTTGGAGAATCTGGTCAGGCCGGTGCTGGAGCTTTGTTCGTTCTACGACTTGGTGCCCTGGCGGCTCACTCCGCGGCATGTGGACCGGTTCTACACCGGGCCGGGGCGCCGGGCCCGTTCGACGATGCGGAGCAAGCTGACCAAGCTCGACAGCTACTTCGCGTTCCTGGAGCAGCGTTACGCAGGGGAGATCGCACGCCGCTTCGGTGCGAGGGTGGAGTCACCGGTCGATACGTTCAACAGGCCGGTACACCGCGGGGACTTCGGGCTGCGGATTCCTCCTTCGCAGCGGGCCCTGGCCGAGTGCTTCTCGAAGTGGCGGGCGTCGCTTCCGTCAGCGCGCAAGTATCCGGTGGCCGTACGCGACTACGTGATGGCGAAGATCGCCTACATCTCCGGTGTCCGGGCGAGCGAGCTCTGCGCGGTCCGTCTCGGGGACATCCACTGGGAGCTCGGTCAGTGGGGCCGGTTCGTGGTCCAGGGCAAAGGGGCCGGCGGGTCGGGCAAGCGCGAACGGCAGGCATACCTCTTCGCGGAGGGACGCGAACTGCTGTGGTGGTACATCGAGGACGTCCGTGGCTTGTTCAGCGACGACGCCCTGGACCCGGCTGCACCGCTGTTCCCTTCGGAACGGCGGCCCCAGGCCGTGGTGGACCTGAACATCGCAGTGGGCATGCCGGTGCGTCCTGATGCGTTCCGCAAGGCGCTCAAGACTGCCGGCGGTCTCTATCTTCCAGGCCCTGTGACCTGCTTGTTCCCGCATCTGCTGCGACACGCGAGGGCGACGCACCTCTACGAGAGCGGCATGGCGCTCTGGGACGTGCAGAAGGTCCTCGGCCATATCTGGGCCAGTACGACGGTCGGATACCTTTCGACCGTTCAGGCCGATCCCGAACTGGCGAGTCTGCAGTCCGCGCGCCGGGCGGTCCGGCGTCTGAGTTTGGAGGCTTGAGGGTGAAATGGAACCTGCGGATGGTCGCTGCCCAACGGGACATCTGGCGTCCGACCCAGTTGCAGACCGTCCTGGCCGAGGTGGGCTTCACCCCGTCGCTGAGCAAGGTTGCGGCGTTGTGGAGCGGGAAGCCCGTGACGGTGAGGCTGGAGGATCTGGACAAGATCTGCGCGGCTCTGGACTGCACCGTCGCGGACCTCATGCAGGCCGAGCCAGAGCCGCACCTCGCCTCCCGGGAGCAGGAGGACCGCAGGGTGGCCGGCGCCAGGCCGGACCGAGGTTCCGCGGTCCGGCCGATTCCGGGAACGGGGCGTGGTCCGCGCGGCCTTCCGCCCAACTGAGGCCAGCGGACGATGCATTGGCGTCAGCGAGTTTTCCGGTTCCCCGAGCTGCCCATCCCGGACGGCCACTGGCGGCCCTTGGTGCTGGATCCGCAGGCACCGCTGGTCCGTGACGACCAACGGGTCTGCCCGGCACAGGTGCATGGCCAGATGTCCTGGCCGGCACCGCCGCGGGCACTGAGAGTCGAGCACGCACACCGGATCATGGACCGGGACTTCCCGGAACTGCCGTCCCTGACTCCCGTCATCGCGCAGATGGCGGCCGAGCGGAACCTGAGCGACGCCTGGGAAAGGCTCGCCCTCCACATGACCCGCCTCGCGCTTGCCATCCGGGAGGCCGACCAGGTGCTGGTGAGCGAACAGGACATCGCTCAACTGCCCCAGTTGCGCGGGCGTGTGGTGGAGATCTTCCGTTGCGCGGGTCTACTGCGGCGCCGCCCGAACCAGTGGCATCTCGCGCTTCACTCCCAGCCGTCGGCGGTCAGCTGCGGGCACTGCCTGTCCTGGTCGGGAACCACCGCGAAACTCTGCTCCGCCTGCAAGAACTGGCGACGCTCCAGCCAGAGGGGCCCTTGCCGACGGTGTCACCGGACGCTTCCGCTCTCCTTGGGACGCTGCCGTCGGTGCCGCGTCGTCGAGCTGGAGCAGACGCTGGCCAACCCCCCGATCCCTGACCAGCTGTGGTTCGGGGGCGACATCGATCTCTACGTCAACAGGACCGGCCGCGACCTCAACAACGCAAGGGACCGGCACGCTCAGCAACACCGGGAAGAGCTTCGCTACTGGCCCCGGCATCTGATCGACGCCGACCAGCTCGAACTCTTCCCGGCACCGGAGAGGAACTGGAAGGCCATCGCGCACCCCGGCCTGCTGAAGCTCAGCGATCCAGCACAGGCGGTCGTCGACGAGCTCGACCGGCTCGCCCGCGACCAGGCATGGTCGAGCGCCACCCGAAAGAAGAGCCTTCGCACCCTGCGGGTTCTCCTGGCCTGGCTGGGCACTGCAACCACGATCCCCGAGAAGGACGTCGTGGGCGTCGGTGATCTCTCTCCGCACTACAACACCGTGAGAGTCGCCGGATTCCTCCAGGCAAAGGGCATGCTGGCGTTCGACTCAGACACCGTCGGCACTCACGAGGCATCGGTTCGCCGATGGGTGGACCAGGCACCGGCCCAGTTCCAGGCTGATCTCCACGCCTGGATAGCCGTGCTCCGGGGCAACGGAAAACGGCCCTCACCGCCCATGCCCTGGGGCACGATCCGCGGTTACGTCCTTCACGTCGTCTCAGTCCTCAGCACCTGGGAGCATCTCGCCTCGCTGGGCGAAGTGACCGAGCAGGAAGTGAAGTCGGCGGCCGTCAACTATTCCGTGTTCACCTCACTGCGCTCCTTGTTCCGGGCCCTGCGACGCGAGCGCCGAGTCTTCCGCGACCCAGCCAGAAACGTGCACCTCACTACCCCGGTCAGAGTCCCCCGGCCGATCCCCGCGGACCGCTTGAAAGGTCTGCTCAACCTGGCCGGCGGCACGAAGGACCGGCTCGCGCTGGTCTTGATGGCTGTCTACGCGGTCCGCCCCAAGCAAGTCACCGAGATCCTCCTCGACGACCTCGACCGGTCCACAGGACGCCTGCGAATCCGCAGGCCGAACCGGCTCGATCACGTGATCTGCCTTGACGATTTCGCTCTGCGACTCGTCAAGGAATGGCTGGCCGAACGTCACCGCAGGTGGCCCCTGAGCACCAACCCCTACCTGATCGTCAGCCCTCTCACCGCACTGCACATCGATCGTCCATCCGTCAGCATCGCTAATTTCTGCTCACTTCGAGACCGCATCGGCATCAACTTCACCCGGCTCCGACAGGACCGATTCCTGGACGAAGCGCGGGAGTCCGCCGACCCGGTCCGGCTGATGCGCCTGTTCGGGATCACCTCCTACACCGCGATCCACTACGTCCGCACCGCCCACCCCGAACGCTTCACGATCGACCCCACCCAGGCATAACAGCGGCAACCCGCCGCTTCACCCACCCCAACACCCCAACCAGCAGCGGGTTCGTGCTCAGACAGCTCTCAGAATCTGCGAACCCGCTGCTTTC
>NZ_JAPVLU010000124.1 GCF_027158205.1 Streptomyces sp. H39-S7
ACAACCACATGATCACCAGCACCGTGCCAGCTCTGCTCTCCGGGGTCCCTTGCCCCGCAACGGACATGACGCCACGTCACTCACGAGACCGGCGAACCGGACCAATCCCAACCACGCAATGCCCCTGCCGGGCGGCCAGCAACCTGGCGATAGAGGGGAGACGTGGGCCGAACGAAGACGGGCCGGAGCATGCCCGCAAGCGTGCTCCGGCCGGCCGCCGACGAGGCGATTCCGCCGTGCCGTAGCGGCGGTAGCTCATTGGCGTGATGGGTGGTGGCCGACCGGGATGTCAGCCGTTGAGGTCGGCGAACTGGATGTGGCTGCCTGGGGCTCCTCCGGCGACACCGGACGCGATGTACCCCAACTCCGTCCACGGAATAGTGCTTTTCCCTGCCGGAGCAGGAGACAGCGGCGACGGGATCCCACCGTTCAGATACGCGGTAACCGAACTATCAGGATGGACGTTGATGTAGTCGGCCCTGCCATCACCATTGAGGTCGGCGAACTGGATCTGGCCGCCCGGGGCTCCTCCGGCGACACCGGACGCGACGTACCCCAACTCCGTCCACGGAATAGTGCTTTTCCCTGCCGGAGCAGGAGACAGCGGCGACGGGATCCCACCGTTCAGATACGCGGTAACCGAACTATCAGGATGGACGTTGATGTAGTCGGCCCTGCCCCGAGGGGAGCTGGGGGGAGCGGGGGGTGCGGGAGGGGGAGTGGCACACTTTTCGTCACCCGACGACGGACCGTTCACGAATCGCGGCGCGGTCAGCCAACCGGCGTCGGTCACCTCTTCGATGGCGGTGCCCCAGACGGTGGCCATCTTGGCGTATCCGGCATCGTTGGGGTGCAGGCCGTCCTGCATATCGTTCGTGGTCACCGCCGCCATGTCCACCCACTTGACATTGAGGCCCCGGTCTCGCAAGGCAGCGACCTGAAGTTTGCTCTGGGTGTTGAAGGTTTTCATATTGGCCGCGCTCGCGGCGCTCCAGGTGGTACCCAGCAGGGAGCCCACTAGGACGGTGACTCCTGGAACTTTCGAGTTAAGGTCTTCGATCAGATGCTGGAGTCTGTTCGGTGCATTACCGAGGTCGAGACCCGCGTTGATGTCATTGGTACCGATGTGTAGAAGGACGAGGTTGGGTGCGTAGTCCCGCATGACACACGGCGCGATATCGGCCAGCTGGCTGATCTGCCAACCGGGGTGACCTTCGTTCGCGGGCTGGGGCATCGCCCCTGATTTCTGGGAACCGACGAAGTCAGAATTCCTTCCGCGCCCGTAGAGTTCGGCCTGGAGGGTTTTGCGGTAGCTGGATGAGGTGGAACTGCCGGTGCCGAATGTGATGGAATCTCCGAAGGGCAGAATTCTCAACGGTGTGCTGTCCAGCCATCCGTTCACCAGAGATCGGTGAATGGCGTCACTATAAATTTGCCCCATTTTGGCATCGCCGGCGTCGTTCGTCGTCGATCCGTCGGCGTTCAGGTCACCAGTGGTCAGGGGACTCATGTCGGCGAGTTGGACAGGGCGGGACATGGCCCGCAGGTCGGCGACTGTGGCTTTGATTACGGCGTTGTAGGCGGTGATCCTAGTCTGGACGGCTGGGTTGGTGGAGGGGCCGAGGGTCGCGACCACTATCACGGTGCCGGGATCGTGCGTGTGGATATTGGCGAGCAGTTTGGCAAGTCGGTCTCCGGCTCCGTCGGTCGTGCCGTCCTTCATGTCCTGCATGCCGGCTTGCACTACCACGACGTTCGGGCGGTAAGTGGGAACGGCCGTCTCAGAGCGTTTTGTGATGGCGCTGATGTTCTCTCCGGCCCCTCCCTCATAATGGGGGCTGCCGGTTGTTCCGTCGGACTGGGAGCCCACAAACTCTACTGATGGCGACCGGGACACAAGAGAGAGAATGGCAACCATTCCCAGGCCCAGAGTTGTCAGAAAACCATTCTTGACGTAATCGTCCGTAAGGTTGTCGCCGATCGACATCACCTTGAAATCCGGTGGGTCCGCGGCAGCGGCGAGCCCGCCCAGACTTACCGCGTAGTGGTCGGAGCTCGCCCCGTCTTGGCGAACTGCCCTAAAATTGCTGGAGCTTCGGTCAGAGGTGACGTAATAGTCGTACTCGCCACCATCCTGGTGGGTGGCCTGCCCGCTCGAATAGACCGTTGCGCCCATGGGGAAGAGGGGGCGGTTTTGCAGCACGCGGGGGTCGACGTTGAAGTCGCCCCCAGCGGTCCATACGCCTCCTGGCGTCCATCTGTCGACGCTGCTATCGATCGCTTCCAAAAGACTGTTCGAGTCACCTCCGCCAGGGGAGAGGCCGTGGACCGTGAAATACCATTGGGTTCCGAATCGGACACCCAGCGCGGTCCGGCCTGCCTGGATGGGATTGGCGACCACGCGGACCTCGTCCGGCGCATTCCGGGTGATGATCGCGATATTTACCCGCCCGCCCGTATTGGTGCCGCCGTTGCGATCGGTCTGGGCGAAGTAGACGTGGTACGAGCCCCCCCTGGAGCTACCACCCGGAGTCCAGGTTCGGTGCTGGACGATCACGCCCTCCGGCGTGGTGATGGGAACCTCCAAGGTGGCTCCGGATGGCCCCTGGGGCCCGACTTCCTGCAACAGGACGATCTCAGTGGACCTGGCGTACTCCTGGACCTCGTTCGTCCACTTGGAGGCGCTGCCCGCCGACTCGCCCTGCATGTTGTACGTGATCAGCGGGGTCTGCCCGAGGGGTGCCGCGATCGCGGGTGCGGCACCGGGCACGACGATGAGAAGTCCCGCAAGCAGAGCGGCCGCTACCAGGACTGCTGTCGTCCCCGACCGCCACCGAGAGAACAACCAGCCCGAAAATCGTCGGTGGCCGACTGAAAGTTTTACGCTCATGACATGCACTGATCCTGACTTTGTAGATGTATAACAGTTTTTTTACGTCGGGACGGAAATTATTGCCGAAGCATGCGGAGAACAACAGAGGGTCAGACCTGACAAGTAGGGGCAATTCATCCGCAGTGTGAGATGGCCTCCTCGATAGGTGGTCCATTCACGCCGACATAATGTCCGCGAATTGACCCAATCGTTTGACGCAAAATACGCAACGGTCGAAGCAGGCTCTGGTGACGGGCGGGAGAAGTCGCTGGGCGCGTCCGCCCTACCGACCCGCCCGCTGCTGTAAGGTGAACGCCATATTTCCCCCGATATCCCGGCAAGTGTCACTATTCCCCACTTCGCCAAGATGAGGGTCTGATGGACGAACCGATTTGAAGTTCGTCCATCAGCCACGATATAGCCCCTTCCGAGGGTGATGAGTCCGTTGATCGCGGCGGGCCAGGACCAGCCCAGGGCCAGGGGCATTGCGTGGTTGGGATTGGTCCGGTTCGCCGGTCTCGTGAGTGACGTGGCGTCATGTCCGTTGCGGGGCAAGGGACCCCGGAGAGCAGAGCTGGCACGGTGCTGGTGATCATGTGGTTGT
>NZ_JAPVLU010000125.1 GCF_027158205.1 Streptomyces sp. H39-S7
CGGATCCGGGTCCTGGCGGTGGCCGAGGCCGAACGGATGAAGATCCAGGCCGAGGCCGCGGCCTCGTACGACCGGGTGGCACTGGACCGGATGCTGATCGACCAACTCCCGCTGATCGTCAAGGAAGCCGCCAACGGCCTCGCCGGGGCCAACGTCAACGTCCTCAACGGCGCCGACGGGCTCAGCGAGATCGCGGCGGGACTGGTCGGCCAGGGGCTGACCATCCTGGACTCGGTCCGCAAGAACCTGAGCGGCTCCACCGAGTACCCCCGTCCGGGCAAGGACAACAGTCTCCTCGAACTCCAGGGATACCTGAAACCGGCCGGCGGCCCTGCGGAGCCGGTGAAGCCGAAGCACACCGGCAAGGACACCGAGAAGGACAAGCCCACCGACGGCCGCAACGCCATCGACTAAACCAGTGGCCTCTTGCAAAGACGGGGACACATGCCTATGGCGCGCAGCCGTGCCGACGCGTGAATGCGTCATCTCGGCATGAGCAGCGTGGAGAGGCTCAGCTGCCTGTCGTGATTGTGACACTTGGCGGCGTACACACTGGCGCGCCCAGTGAGGCGTCCCCACCCTGAAGGTGGTCGTGCGCAGGTCGTGAGACCGGGGCCACCCGACTTCACTGGATGCGGGACACGATGATCCGCCAAGACCGTACTTCGGACTTCGCTGTAAGGGTGTTGCGCGCGTACTGGTACTCCCGTGTGCCTTCCTGCGGGACTCGCGGCAGGGCGGAGAACACCTTCGACAGCGGGCGGGCATCTTTCGGGGCGACCTTGCGCCCTCTGCTATCCACGGCAACACACCCACCGCGTCCGCACGGCATCGTTGCAACCGGCGCTGCCGTTGGTTCCGCGATCTTCATGCGTGCGGTCATCTATTCCGCCCTCGCAGCCACCCCGCCCTCGGAGTCGGTGTCCCGTGACCTACCCCTACATCGCCACCCGATGCCCCGAAACCCCCCCGGAACTCAAGGGAGTCGAGCCACGAGAGATCCCGTCTGGCAACGCGGTGGGCACCTTTCGATGGGCGGCTGCCCTTCAACCCAGGGCGCATACTCGCCGCCTCCGGTGCTGGGTAAAATGCCTCGAATCATCACGCATGACCAAATGAAGAACTGTGAGAATTAGGCTTTAACGGGCGATGTGTGAGCCGTGAATGTCCGATAGGACTGGCAGCGGCATCGCAACTTGTGGCCGGATGCATGACGTCCCGGCCGCCCCTGCGTCAATGGGTCGTCCTAGTTCGACATCGTCGCTGGCGTGGGCTGTGACATGGCCGCTTCTTGTCGTTTCTGTTTCCCGTGGGCCCGCAGTGTCGCTCCGGCCAGCACTGCCATTGCTGCGGTCCCGTAGGACCAGGGTTGGAGTAGTTCGCTGGGGAGCGCCATGGCAGTGCCGATGTAGAGGACGGTGCCCGCGAGGGGGACGGCGAGCCATTCCCAGCGCCCGTCGAGCGCGACCAGCGCGACCACCAGCAGGGCGTACCAGTAGTAGGAGGGCGAGGTCAGGAGCAGTGCGGTGCCGGTGACGAGCAGCGCGCCGCTCCACGGCCGGTCCTGGTCGCCGCGGTGCATGACGTAGAGGGCGGTCAGCGCGATCAGGGCCACCGCGAGCGGGGCGGCGACGGAGTCCGGGAGGAACAGCCGCAGCAGCGCGAACCGGCGGACGCTGCCTGATTCGTACCCCTCCTCCTGCAGATAGCCGGGCAGGTAGCCGAGGACGTCGAAGCCTGAGGTCAGGATGTACGGCAGATAGGCGAGTGCGATCACCAGCACGGCGGGCACCAGGATCCGCGCGGCGTCCCGCGGGCCCCAGCGGGCCAGCGCGCCCGGCAGGACCACCGCGGGCAGCAGCTTGACGGCGATGGCCGCCCCCAGCAGCGCACCGCGGCGCGGCAGGACGGACGTGCCCAGCGCGATCACGGTCAGCAGCACGCCGAGCGTGTCGACGTGCGCGTCGTTGACCGCCGCGAAGGCCACCGCAGGACACCACGCCCACAGTGCCGCGCGCCGCGGATCACCCCGCCGCCGCAGGACCAGGAGCAGGGCGGCACTGGTCCCGACGGCCAGCAGCGCGCCCGCGATCTGGGTCGGCTTGTGGCGGGCGCCGTCGGGCGCGACCTCGGCGGCGTCGGCGGCGGTGTCCACATCGCGCAGGGCCGGCAGGTCACGTACCCGCAGTCCGGCGCCGGTGAGACGGGCGCGCTGGATCTCGCCCGTCCGGTCCGTCGACATCGGCACCCCGGGGAACAGTGAAGGGTCCGGCTCGGCCAGTCCGACCGCCCAGAAGCCGCCGTCTTCCGCCGGGCCGAACCACGCGTCGCAGCCGTGCCAGCCGTCGGGCCGCAGCGCCGGTTCCAGCAGGGCCGGGGTGAGCTGCGGGGTGTCCATGCCGACCAGCAGCGTGGGCCCCGTACAGCCGGCGAAGGCCGCCGCCAGCCGTTCGTCCAGGCCGCCGGGCGCCTGGGCGACGACGTCGAAGCCGGGCGGCAGCCACGGGCCGGGCGCGCCGTCGAGCACCAGCACCCGGCGGCGGGCCGGGGCGCGCAGCACGGCGTCGAGGGTGTCGGCGAGCGCCGCCTCGGCCAGCGCGGCGGCCTGCCGGGGCGAGTACGGCGGGGTGAGGCGGGTCTTGACCCGTCCCGGTACCGGTTCCTTGGCGATCACCAGCAGCGTCGTCCCGCCGGGAGCGCCGGTCATCGGGCGGCCCGGCCGGTTTGGGCGGGCCGGGTGAGCTGACCTGCGGGAGCGGGCTGACCTGGTTGAACTGGTTGAGCGGGCTGGATGGGGACCGTGGCGGGCCGATCGTCGCTCGCCGTGCCGACCGCCGACTGCCGCAGCACCGCGCTCATGTCGCGGACGGCGTGCCAGGTCCCGCGCCAGGTGCCGGTCACCTTGGAGCGGCCGGTCCTGGGCGCGTACGGGACGTCGGTCTCGGCGACCCGCCAGCCGGCGTCGGCCGCGCGGACCAGCATTTCGAGCGGGTAGCCGGACCGGCGGTCGGCCAGTTCCAGGCCGAGCAGTGCGTCGCGCCGGGCGGCCCGCATCGGGCCGAGGTCGTGCAGCCGCAGGCCCGTGCGGCGGCGGACGCGCCGGGCCAGTTCGAGGTTGGCGAGCCGGGCGTGCGGCGGCCAGGCGCCCCTGGTGGTGGGCCGGCGGCGGCCGAGCACCAGGTCGAACTCGCCGCGCAGCACCGGGTCCGCGACGGACGGCAGCAGGGCGGGATCCAGGGAGGCGTCGCAGTCGCAGAAGCAGACGATGTCGGCGGTCGCGGCGAGCAGTCCGGCGTGGCAGGCGGCGCCGAAGCC
>NZ_JAPVLU010000126.1 GCF_027158205.1 Streptomyces sp. H39-S7
CGACGTCCTGGCCGCCCAACGCCGAGAACGCGCCAAAGTCCGCAGCGAACGCCAACAACGCTGGGGCCGACCACGACCCAAAGCCGCCTAATCACACCCGGCCAACGTTCCTGGACAACGCACTAGCAGCAGAGCCACTCCGGTGCCCTGTCCGGCGGGACAGGGCACCGGAGTGGCAAGCCGACGGTTGCCCCCGGGGGGTGCCCTCCGGGTTCCGTCTGACTCCACCGCGGCCCCGTGCAGGCCGGCTCGCAGACGACTGCAGTGCGGAACCGGCGGGAGCCGGCACCCCCCTTGGGATCTCTTCGAGGACCGGCCGACCCGCCGCGCCCGGTCGTGCTTCAGCCGCCGCTACCCGCGCATTCACTGATGTCGCCACCGCTGCGGCATCCGACCTCTCCGCTGAAGGCAGGTGCGGGGCGGTCGATCCGGTCCTCGTGTCGCTGGACCGCCACCCCGCTGACCACCCCCACTCCCACCACGACGGCCATGAAGCATTGGGTCGACACCGTCACCACGGCACGGGACCGGGATGCGATCACAGCTGCCACCAGGGCCAGGGCTCCGATTCCGCCGGCTGCGACGAGGTAGCCCCACAACCGGTCGGGCGTTGCAGTCCTCTCCGGATCAAAACTCATGGCGGTCACCAGCCAGCGGCCGAAGGTCACCAGCAGGGCGAACGCTTCGAAGACCAGGAGCCCCACGGCGGCGCCCACGTCGGCGCCTCGATCAGCACGAGGCCGTGCGCCATCGTCGAACGCCGTTGGAGCGATGGGAAGGTCCATGCCCCCATCCTCGCCGGTATGAGGGGCCGAGCACATGAGTACGCGTACCCAAAGGCCCGGCGCCTGTCCCGCCGGCAGCCGGTCAGCAAGCTGTCAGCTGGACTCCTCGTGGGCCACCCATCCCCTTGTCGTGCCCGGCGCGGTCACCCCACTTTCTGGGCCACCCACGCCGACAGCTCCGTGCGGGCGGCGGCCAATAGGGTCGCGGGCGGCGCGGTCGAGCCGTTGGTGACCAGGGCGTAGTGCACGGTGCCCGAGTCCGGGGCGCTGAGCAGCAGGCGTCGGCTGCCCGTGCCGCCTGGCTCGGCTGCTGCGGCGATCTTCGTGGTCGTCGTGTACGCGGGTGGGGCGTACACCGCGCCGAGGTCGGAGACGACCGTTGTCGTGGCGGTCGGGAAGGAGGCCGGCAGGTGCAGATCGGTGGGAGCCGTGCCGCTGTTCGAGCGCCACACCAGCAGCCCGTACTGGCCGGAGCCGACGAGTTGCTTCGTGTTGGGCAAGGAGCTGGGAACCGGATTCCACGTGAGCGTGGTGGAGCCGTCGCGGGAGCGGTCCTCGTAGGTGAAGGCGACGGTCGTGCCGGAGGTGGCGCTCGGGTAGATCCGGTCGAGCAGGCGGGCGTCCTGACGGAGTGCCACCGTGCCGCCGTCGTCCAGGCGTGCGGCGGAGAGGTCCTCGTCGTTCCAGCCGTCACCGGTCGTGCGCACCTTGTCGGGGTTGCCGTTCATCAGCTCGTGGTGGCGGCCGTAGTAGATGTCCCACTGCCACTGAGAGCCGGACAGGACCGGCCCCGAAGTCGCCGGAGTCGTCCACCAACTGGCGCCCTTCACGCGAGAGTCCAGGCCCTGGTACATCGCCTTCAGCACGGTCGGCGCCTTGTTGGAGACAAGGCCGGCCAGGGGGTGACCGAACTCGCTGACGATGGCCGTGGTTCCGGCCGCCGTGGCCCGGTCACGGACGGTACCGAGGTCGGTGACGTACTGGCCGTCCGCTGCCTTGCCCCACATCAGGATCCCCGAGATGGCCTTCTGGTCGTAGAAATGCGTGTTGAAGACGTAGCGGGAGCCGAGCGTCCCCGCGTCGAGGAGACCGCCCTCCTCCTTGGTGACGTTGCCGTTCCAGAAGAGGTTCGGCTCGACGAAGGCGGGCTTGTCGCTCCAGCCGGCCGCGTCCATCCGGGCCCGGAACTTGACGTAGAAGGGCCACAGCAGGTCGCGTTCCCAGGTGCGGCTGGTCTGGCCGGACTCGTAGCTGCCGGCGTAGGGCTCGTTGTAGGGATCGAAGCCCAGGACGCCGGCGAACTCCTCGGTGGTGATGTTGGTCCTGATGTACGCCATGGTCTTTTGGGCGGTGGCCAGGAAGGATTCCTGCAGACCGTAGTTGTTGTGCCAGAAGTCGTACTGGGCGGCCTTCACCGCGCCGTTCTGGGTGATGTTCTGTCCCCACAGGAGGCAGATACCGCAGGACTCATTGGGGTAACCGCCAAGGTCTACGGCCCATTTGGGAGCACCGTCGCCGGTGTACCAGCTGCCGGTGTTGAACAGGTGGCGGGAGTAGAGGTCCTGGTGGAAGTCGGGGTAGACGCGGATGCCGGCGTCGAGGAAGGCGCGCAGCTGTTCGGTGGCGGCGGCGAGATAGGCGGTGTCGACCTGGCCGCGCACCGGTTCGGCGTAGGCCCAGGAGAGCAGGAAGCGCACGGAGTTGCCGCCGCCGAGGGCGCGTAGCGCCGTGGCGGACTTCTTGGCGTCGGCGAGGGAGGCGAAGGGCAGGCCCTGGTTCTCCGCGAGTTTGGTCTCGCCGGAGACGTTGTAGCCGCGCAGCACGACCTCGCGGCCGTTGGCGTCGAGGAAGCGGCCGCCCGACACGGTGAGCGGCGTGCCGTCGAAGGAGAGAGAGTCGGGGAAGGTGGCCGCGGTGGCGGTCGGGGAGCCCGCCACCGTCAGGAAGCCGCAGAGTCCGCAGAGGACCACGAGAACAGCGAGCAGACGTGCCCGGAGAGTCGGCATGAGCACTACAATCCGATGCCTTCCGGACACCGTCAATACGTCTGACCGACGAGTAAGTTCTGTGTCCGTCAGCCCAGTTGGCCTCGCAGTCACCTCGGGCCGGCAGGTGCTCGGGCCGGCCCCGCGGGGCACGGCCGCTGCGAGGTGTCCGGCCGGCCCCGTTCCGTGCCGTTCAGCCGTCGCGTGTGCGGCGCCCGCATTGCCCGGCTGCCTCTAGTGCTGAGGGTCTGGGATCTTGGGCCACCACTGGGGGTTCTGTCGCCAAGAACTCCAGGTGTCGTGGGCAGCCAGGACGGCGCGGAGCGCGTCGTCGGTGTTCAGGGCCTGCCGTCCGACGGCTTCCCGCAGGATGATGACAGCCGCCGTCAAGCCGTCCTGACCGCCCGGTGCGAGGGGGGCGAGTGATGCGGCTCGGTCGGCAGGGGGCGTGGCCCGGGTGGACTCCACCAGCGGGTGCAGCCAGGGGG
>NZ_JAPVLU010000127.1 GCF_027158205.1 Streptomyces sp. H39-S7
CGAACGTTGGTCTCGCGCCCCTGGCCCAGCTGCGCGGCCGTCCAGAACTCGTCGGTGGCGAACGACCAGCCGCGCCATTCGGTCACGCCGCCGGTCGGCATCGCGGAGTTGTCGATGCTCCAGCCGGTGGGCGGCTGGTGCGTGTAGCCCTTGGTGGCGGCCGGGATGCCGGTCTCGTCGGTGCGGGTCTGCAGCGAGCCGCGGAGGGTGTCGAAGGCGTCCGGGGTGATCTCGTTGATCGGCTTGCCGTCCAGCCCCCAGACGGGGTCGATGGCGACGCCTTCGTGCTTGAGGACGGTCGGCGCGATGTCGACGAGTTTGACGTCGTAGCGAGTCGAGCCGGGGGTGAAGCCGGACCCGTTGGCGATCACGAAGGTCTGACGTTCCTGAGCGGTGTTCCCGCCGTGGCCGCCGACATCGGTGTGGCCGTGGTCGGTGGTCAGGACGATCAGCCAGTCCTCCGTCGCGTACGTCGGGCGGGACCGCACGGCGTTCACGACCTGGCCGACGAGCGTGTCGGCCTGGTGAATGGCGTCCAGGTACTGCTGGCTGGCCCCGCCGGAGGAGTGGCCGGCCTCGTCGACCTTGTCGAAGTGCAGGAACGTGCTGTCGGGATTGCCGTGGGCCAGGTAGTCGGCTGCGTCCGACGCGGTCTTGGTGTCGTTCTCGCTCTCCGGGATGCGCAGGTCGGTCCTGCTGGCGAAGATCGTGTCGGCGACGGGATTCCAGGAGGCGGCGACCAGGGTGGAGGCGTTCGGCGCGGCGGTCTCCAGGCGGGTGGCCATGTCGGGGTAGACGTCGTAGTGCGACGCGCTGCGACTGCTCCGATGTGAACAGCATTCAAAATATGGACTAGACCCGTTATCAAAAGGTGATGTATCCGAGTCGGCTCCATCGACGGGAGGACCCGACGGTCGGAGCATGTTCGCCTCGCATACTCGGTGAGGCGTGGTCATCAAGCCGGGCCGGAGGTGCGTCGGCCCGGACCGGAGTGAGGCTGTCTGCCGCTGGCACAATTCGCCTTTGGCACGAGCCGCCGAGCGTCGGTGTTCGGGGCGGCGAATGGCCCCTGAGGAGTGAAGAGACAAGCCCGGTCGATCGAGCCCGCGTTGACGCTGTAGGCCGTCGGCGCGCGGGTGGACAGGCGGCCCACCCGCCGGTGATGGTGCTGGCGGATGCAGGCCGGGCCATCACCCTGGGCGCCGCCGCCATGGCCACCCTCCTCGGGTGGCTCGGCCGGCCCGCGCTGTTCGTGGTCGCTTTCGCCGTCGGGGCATCGGCCTGGGCCACGATGCCGATGAGGGTGTGCCCGTCGATGACAGGCGGGCGGCAGACCTGAGCACTCCCTGCCGAGCCGCCAGAGAGCTACTACGTTCGTGTCTAGCCACTCGTGATTGCCGCTTGAAGCTTCGTAGTCTTGGGCAGTGACGAGGAGAGCGGGCTGGAAATCGGCGACCTCGCGAAGGATCCGACAACGGCAAGGTTGGCGAAATCATGGGCACCCTTGCCGGGCGCATGCACGGACGCCCCATTGAAGGGGAAAGGAGGGGGACGTCCTACCGTGCAGCGTCCTACCCCTTGGTGCGGCCGAACGGCTCAGCGCCCAGGTTGCTGCCCGCAATGAGGTAACGAAGTAGCCCCTGTGATCAACCCCCCGGCCGAGGAGGCGCCGTGAAGAGACTGATTGCGAAGGTTCGACAGCTTGCCATGGTGCACGCCATCACGTGCGGTATCTGTGGCGGTCCTATGGTGAACAATGGACGGGAGTACGTGTGCATGAGGTGCACCAACCAGTGACCGGTGGCAAGCGAGCGGGGTAGCGATGGGCAAGCTGGACGAGACGGACCCGGCCTACTGGGCACAGGACAAATTCCGGATCAAGGCGCCGGAAGGCGCACCGCCTCCGGCCCCAGCGTATGGCGAGACCGATCCGGCGTACTGGGCGCAGGACCGGTTCCGTATCCAGGCGCCAGGGACGACTCAGACCAAGCCCGTGAAGCGGAAGCACTGCCCGGCTTGCCAGGCCGACACGTCCTACTGGAACGGCCGCGGCTGGTCCTGCATGAGCTGCAAGCACGTCACCGATGAGGGTGAAACGTACAGCGTGTAAGCCACTGTTCAGCCGACCGCTGTCCCCAGTGAAATGAGAGGCGGCGCCGTCAGCAAGCCCCGTGCTGTCCTCCGGCACGTGAACTGGCGGCTTCGCCCGGATCGAGAGCCGGACACCTCCGCCGCAAGGCATGGGCAACGCCCGAGGGGGCTACAAAGGCCAGCAAGTTTGCCTGGTGCGGCGGGTGGTGCCACTCGGTCGCTCGCTGCCGTAGGGGCGCGCCGCACCATCAGTGGCGGATCTACCCGGCCATCCGGACAGGCCGCGCGGGGGGAGCTGGTCGACGCTGGGCGCTGTTGGTTACGTCGTGGTTCGCAGGGGCCGGTCGGGTCGGCAGGCGGTGCAGGGGGCGGAGTCAGGCTGGGCCAGGGTCGCGCGGGCCTGCTCGGTTCTGGCGGGGTGGGAGAGGTCGCGGACGGCGCGGCAGTCGCCGCGGTGCACGATGCGGGCTGGCCCGTGCTCGGGGCCGAAATACACCGCTTCCTCGATCCGCCAGGCTGGGGTGGCGCCGTGCCGGTAGGTGGGCACGGCGTTGTACGCCTGGCCCGCGATCGGCTCGCACCGGCTCGCTGGCGCGGCGAAGTCGACAGGCGCGGGCTTGTCGACCAGGCGGTCGCGCTGCTCGGTCGCGGCGGGCAGGTGGATCTGCAGGCCGTACCACCAGCTGCCGTCGCGTTCCTTGCGCCGGCCCTTCACCACGGCGTAGAGCAGCTGCCCGTCGTGCAGCCGCACCCGCACCAGCGGCCCATCGGCCGTCGGCAGGTCCGCCGCTTGGTCCCTGCTCTGCTCACTGCTCACCGTTCGATTCTAGTTCGATTCCATGGTGGAGCGCTGGCCGACCGGACTCCGCAGCCCCGGCCGGATCCGCCGATCGCCTCGCCGGCGATACTCGTAGACCAGGACGCGGCCGTCGAGGACGCCTACCGCATCGTCGCGCTGCAGGACCAGCTAGTGCGTTGTCCACGAACGTTCGCCGGGCCTGGTGATCCGTGAATGATTTTTGGGGTGTTGGGGCCTGGCGGTGGCACTGTGGTGGCAACGGGTTGTCATCGAGGGTGAGTGAGGTGCCTCATG
>NZ_JAPVLU010000128.1 GCF_027158205.1 Streptomyces sp. H39-S7
GGCCACCTCCTCCATCACGTCCAACGATGAAGAGTTGTCGTGGCATCAGCAATACTGATGCTCATGGATCCGCATCTGCTGCGCACCTTCACGGCGGTCGTCCGGCTCGCGTCCTTCTCCGCCGCCGCACGCGAGCTGGGCTACACCCAGTCCGCCGTCTCGCAGCACATCGCCTCGCTGGAGGCCGACCTCGGGGTGGAACTGCTGGGCCGCCGGCCGGTGGCGCCCACCGAGGCGGGCAGCCGGCTGCTGGAGCACGCCGGGCCGCTGCTGCTGCGGATGGACGCGGCCCGCGCCGAGGTGGTGCGCGCGGCGCACTCCCCCGCCGCGCGTCTGGTGCTCGGTGCGTCCCCGCTGGCGTTCGGCGACCGGACGGCCCTCGCCCTCGCCGGGCTCCGGGCGGCGGCGCCGCGCACGGACGTGACCGTGCGGCTGCTGGAACGCGCCGCCGTCGTGGCCGGGGTGGCACGCGGCGACCTCGACCTCGGCCTGGTGGACGGCGCGGCGGCGCCCAGCGACCCGCTGCGGCTGCCCGACGCCGGCCCGCTGCACACGGCCGGCGTCGGCGAGGAACCGCTGGCCGTCGTCCTGCCGGCCGGTCATCCGCTGGCCGCCCGGGACGGCCTGCGGCTGATCGACCTGGTCGACGCGCTGTGGCTGGACGCCCCGGACGCGGCGATCCCGCTGGGTGACCTGCGCGCGGCGTGCGGCAACGGCTTCCGGACCGGGCCGCGTTACGACGGCACGGACGTACGGGCCGTGCTCGCCCTGGTACGCGCCGGGCACGGGCTGGCGCTGCTGCCGGCATCCGTCGCGGGGACCGCAGGAGTGCCCCTGTCCGCTCCGCGGCTGGTGCACCGTACGGAGTCGCTGCACCGCGGCGACCCGGGCCCGACGGCCCTGCTCCTGACGGAGCTGCTCAGCGCGCCGGGGTGAACACCACGGGACCAGCCCGCCGCACGGCGGTCAGCTCCACCCGTAGCGTTCCGTCAGCCGTTCCACCACGCGGTCGAAGCGCGGGCGGTCCAGCGCGCAGGCCTCCCGGCGCATCCCGTCGGGGTGCACGCGCAGCACGCGGTCGAGGTCGACCCAGGACTCGCGGCCGGCCGCGTCCCACGAGCCGGTGCCGATCGGCACCCATTCGTGGTCCGCGTCGTGCCGCTTGCTGGACAGCTGGACGGCCAGCAGCGTGCCGGCCGCCTCGCGGGCCACGACCAGCACCGGCCGGTCCTTGCCGCGGCCGTCGTTCTCCTCGAACGGCACCCACGTCCAGACGATCTCGCCGGGGTCCGGGTCGCCGTCGCGGTCGGGCGCGTACGTCGTGCGGACCGGTCCGGCCTCGTGGGGCTGTGCCTCGCGCGTCGCGGTCGGTCCGTCGCGGCCGGGGGACGGGGCCGGTACCGCTGCGTCGTTGATCGAAGTGCTCATCGGGCCACGCTAGCGCCTTCGACCGCGGCGGTCGCCGGGTGGTGGGCACCGGCGCCGTCGGCATGCGGCGTCATCGCGTCCAGCAGCCGGCGCAGGCACAGCGCGTCGGGTGCCACGGCCGTGACCAGGACGGCGGGACCGGCGAGCGGCGTGCGGACGGCCTGACCACCGCCGGGGTCCGCGGCGAGGATCGCGGCCTGGGGCAGCTCCTGGACGAACTCCGGCGACACGAGGAGGAGTTGGCCGACGGCCCGGTACCGGTGCAGGATCGCGGGACCGTCCCAGCCCGGGACGCCGGGGCCGAACGACAGCTCCTGGTCCAGCAGGACCTCCCCGGCACGGCGCACGGTCAGCCGGGTGCTGAGCCGGCCCGGCGGCTCCCCCGCGCGGCCGAGGACCTGCTCGTCCCGGTAGACGAGCCGGGCCCCCGCGGCGAGTTCGATCCAGGCGGTCATCCGCAGGTCGCTGCCCGCGGCGGCGATGACCTGCTCGGGCAGCCAGCGCAGCACCGCGTCCTCCTCGACGCCCAACCGCAGGTCGTACGTCGCGGGTTCACCGCCGGCACCCGGCAGCGACAGGGTCGCGGCGGCGCTGCGCACCGTCAGGTCCGCGCCCGCGCCCACCTCGGCGGACAGCTCCAGCCGGTCACCGCCCAGCGGGGCGCTCATCGCGCCGATGACCGTGACCTGCGCGCCGCGGCCGGTGGAGCGGGTGCGGCGCAGCGCGAACGGGCCCTGGCCGGCGAGCACCGGCAGCGCGGTGCCGCCGCGCCCGTCGGCCGCGGCCACGATGCGGGCGGCGGCGCGCACTCCGGCGGCGACGGCGGCGGTCACGCCGGGACCGCGGTCCAGGCGGCGAGCCGCTCGCGGATCCAGCCGGCGACCGGGGCGATGCCGCCCTCGGCGGTCAGCGCGGTGAAGACCACCGGGAGGTCGCCGCGTTGCGCCCTGGCGTCGCGGGCCATGACGTCGAGGTCGGCGCCGACCAGCGGGGCGAGGTCCGTCTTGTTGATGACCAGCAGGTCCGAGGTGGTCACGCCGGGCCCGCCCTTGCGGGGGATCTTGTCGCCGCCCGCGACGTCGATGACGAAGATCTGCGCGTCCACCAGACCCTTGGAGAACGTGGCCGTGAGGTTGTCACCGCCCGACTCGACCAGGACCAGGTCCAGTGGCCCGACCGCGTCCTCGAGGTCCTCGACGGCTTCGAGGTTGGCCGAGATGTCGTCGCGGATCGCGGTGTGCGGGCAGGCGCCGGTCTCCACCGCGCTGATGCGCTCGGGCGGCAGGACGGCGTTGCGCAGCAGGAACTCCGCGTCCTCGCGGGTGTAGATGTCGTTGGTGACCACCGCGATCGACAGCTCGTCGCGCAGCAGGCGGCAGAGCGCGGCGACGGTGGCGGTCTTGCCGGACCCGTCGGCTCCGGCAAGAC
>NZ_JAPVLU010000129.1 GCF_027158205.1 Streptomyces sp. H39-S7
GCAGGAACGTCTTGGTCGACTTCCTTGCCTCTACCAGAGGCCCCGTTTCCGTAGCTGTCGAACCGTCAACTCCAGCCACAGAGCCTTGACAGGGCCGTCGGCCTGTTAACTTCGCGGCCTTGGGTCAACCGGGGTGGAGTTGGGTTCCGCCTCGATGACGTGGCCAGACAGTAGACGCGAATTCCGGTCGCGCCAAACGAGCCCTCGAAGGACCCCGGCCGCTCAACGGCGCTGCCGGAAAAACCGGCTAACCTCCGGCGCAGCCCCACACCGAAGGAGATCCGTCGGGACACCCTTCGCAGGGGAAACACCCGCCTATGCGCTGAAAGAGGCCCTGCGCATGAGCTACACGCTGCACCGAGGCGACGCTCTCACCGTGCTCAAGTCCCTGCCCGACGAGAGCGTCCACGCCGTCATCACCGACCCGCCGTACAACTCCGGCGGACGCACCAGTTCGGACCGCACCGGCCGTACTGCGCGCGCCAAGTACGTCACCAGCAATTCCGCGCACGACCTGCAGAACTTCCCCGGCGAGAACCGCGACCAGCGTTCCTACCGTTCCTGGCTGACCGAACTGCTCACCGAGGCGTACCGGGCCTCGACCGAGCACGCGGTCGCCATGGTCTTCACCGACTGGCGCCAGGAGCCGACCACCTCCGACGCCCTGCAGATGGCGGGGTGGACCTGGAGCGGCACCATCCCGTGGATCAAGCCCGCCAGCCGGCCCCGCAAGGGCGGGCCGAAGCAGGACTCCGAGTTCATCATCTGGGGTGTTAAGGGCTCCCTCGACAACACCCGCAACCTCTACCTGCCCGGTCACTACATCGCCTCCCAGCCCCGCAAGGGCCGGGTCCACATCACCCAGAAGCCCGTCGAGGTCATGCAGCAGCTCGTCCAGGTCTGCCCCGAGGGCGGAACCGTCCTCGACCCCTTCACCGGCAGCGGCTCCACGGGCGTCGCCGCCCTGCGCGAAGGCCGGCAGTTCGTGGGCGTCGAGCTGTCCTCGCACTACGCCAACGTCGCCGAGCGCCGACTCCGAGCAGAGCTGACCCAGAACGACTTCGACCTGGCAGGACCGGAGGCATGAGCATGAGACCGACCAGACCGAGGCCGAGTGACCACAAACGCAACAGGGCGGCTGGTGCATCGACAAACCGATGCACCAGCTGCCCATCCTGTTTCGTCAGGCCGCCTCGAACGCCCGCCGGACCAACGGCCCCGCCTTCTCCAGATCCGCTGCCGACGAGATCCGCACCTCCAGGTCGCCCGTTCCGAGGTGACCGATGCCGCGCATGTCACGGGAGAAGCCCTCCTCCAGCTCCACCGTGTCCGGGGTCAGTGACCGTCAATACCAAGGCCGTCCTCACCCTGGAGAGACAACGCTGAAAACGCTCAGTGAGCGGATGGGTATGAGCGCCAACACCGTGCACCACTAGCTCATGACGCGTGGCGTGAAGATACGCGACCCCCGAGGCCGGGATCGTTCGTAGCACGTCAGGCTACGTGGACGGCCGTGTCGGCCTCTAGTACTCCAGCTGTAGATCGTGATCACGCTGGGGGTGCGGCCTGGCGGTGGTAGTGGCTTGCTTGGGATCGGGCCTGGTGGTGGCGTCGCCAGTGGGACCAGCGGATCCGGTGTGTCGTGTCGTGGACGGGCCGGATGACCAGCGTGATGAATAGGCGCTGGATCTCGTTGCAGGTGAGCGGGATCAGGTTGTCCGGGGAGGGATGGCAGGTGTGTTCGTCGGCGCGGACGACGGCGAGGAACGCGTGGGCGAGCATGGCGAGGGTGACCCATCGGGACCAGGACGGATAGCGGCGGACCTGGTGCTCGTCCAGTCCGGCCAGGCCCTTTCCGGACTGGAACGTCTCCTCGACTCGCCACCTTGATCCCGCGACCCGCACCAGGGTCGCCAGGGGCACCGGCCGGGGTGAGTAGCAGCGGTAGTAGGCAAGTTCGCCGGTGGTGCGGTTGCGTCGGATCAGCAGGTGGCGGTGGCCGGGGGCGGCGTCGGGCAGGTCGATGTGGGCCCAGTCGTAGAAGCGTTGCCCCTTGGCACCAGCCCCGGCGGACTGCTTCTGCCAGGCCCGCTTGGGGATCTTCCTGGCCAGGGCGTCCGCGCGGAACTTCCTTGCCTGGGTGGTGACTTCGTGGGTGCGGGCCACCGCGAGCACGTAGCCGGTGCCGCGTTCCTCCAGGGCGGTGCGCAGCTTCGGGTTGCCGCCGTAGACCTCGTCGCCGGCCACCCAGGCGGCGTGGTGGCCGGCGTCCAGGAACCGGGCGATCATGCGGGCGGCCAGTTCGGGCTTGGTCGCGAACGCGGTGTCCGGGTCCAGTCCGGCCGCACGGCAGCGGTCGGGCTGGTCGGTCCAGGAGCGCGGGATGTACAGCTCGCGGTCCACGGCGGCATGACCGCGCTGGCCTGCGTAAACCAGGTAGACGGCGACTTGGGAGTTCTCGATCCTGCCTGGGGCCCGTAATTGAATAACTGTCAGGGGCGATCTTCGGTGGGAGTGGCTCGGGCGTGTAGTTGATCCAGAGTGCGGGCGGCTGGCCCGGGGAGGGGCGTGACGAGGATCTGGTGGAGGTCCAGGAG
>NZ_JAPVLU010000012.1:0-6237 GCF_027158205.1 Streptomyces sp. H39-S7
GAGCCCACGCTGCGGCCCGTCCAGGCGCTGGTGCGCTGGGACCCGGCCGGGCACGCGGCCCGCGAACTGGCCGAGCGGGCCGAGCTGGGCTTCCCGCCCGTCTCGCGGATGGCCTCCGTGACCGGGAGCGCGGCGGCGGTCGCCGGACTGATCGAGCTGGCGCGGCTGCCCGAGGGGGCCGCCGTGCTGGGGCCGGTCCCGGTGCCGTCCGACCGGCCGGGCGGGCCGCGCAGGGCCGGTGACCCTCCGCCGGGGGAGCACTGGGAGCGGATGCTGATCCGGGTCCCGCCGGGCAGCGGCGCGGCGCTGGCCGCCGCCCTCAAGGCCGCACAGGTGGCCCGTACGGCGCTCAAGCAGACCGATCAGGTCCTGGTGCGCATCGACCCGCTGGACATCGGCTGACGTGATACCCCGGGCCGGCTCCGGGGCGGAGACCGGGCCGGGACATGGCGCCGCCCCGGCGTCCGACCTGTCGGCGTGGCGGGCGGCGGGGCGGCTGGTGACGTGGTGCGGGTGGGTGATGTGGTGCGGGTGGTGCCGGGGCTCAGCCGTTGCGCGGACCCGGCAGTGCGCCGGGGAAGGCGTCCTCCCGGGCGCTCACCGGTACCAGTCCCGGAGCGTGTGCCGGCAGCTGCTGCGGCACTTGCTGCGGCAGTTGCGCGGGCACCGACCCGGACAGGGGTCCGGACATCGGTGCGGACAGCTGGTCCGGCATCGAGCGCGCCGCCGGCACACCGGCCATCGGGGGAGCGGGCGCCGCGGCGTGCACCCCCGTCGTGTCCGGGTGCGAGGACTCGTCCTCGGTACCGTTGGCGGCATGGCGGCGCGCCCCGTACCGCCGGTGCACCGCCTGTTTCGTCACCCCGAGGGCGGAGCCCACCGCGTCCCAGGAGAATCCCAGCGAACGGTCGAACTCCACCGCCGCCGTGACCAGGGTCTCCACACTGTCGCGGAGCTCCTGCGCGAGGCGGACGGTGGGTGCGGGGGCGCGTCCGTAGACGACGAACCCGGCGGCGGGACCGCTGCGGCGCGGTCGGTACACATTGCCCAGCTGGGCGGTCAGGGTTCGTAGCGCGTCCACCTGTCGGCGGACCCTCTCGATGTCCCGCACCAGTAGGTGCAGGCTTGCCCGGGCCTGGGCGTCATGGGTTGCGTGGTCGGGCATCAACAAGCCTCTCCAACCGGCGTTATGAGGGATCGGGCCGCGTCCGTGGTGTGCCGGCCCCTTTTTCGGTCAATCTCTCTTGACCAACGCTCCAGCGGGCCATCGAGTCACGCATCAGGGGGCGTGCTGATGTTTCCGGGGGCTCGTACGACCGCGTGCGCCCCCGAAAAGACCGGCCCCTGGACCGGCCCCTAGAATTGGACGGCCCCCGGCTTCCGGCAGGGGGGTGCCCTCTTGTCCGTCCGACCGCGGGAGCCCGCCAGCCGTGTCCGTCACGCCCATCCGCCTCTTCGGCGACCCGGTGCTGCGCATGACGGCGCGGCCTGTCACCACCTTCGACAAGGAACTCCGCAACCTCGTCCAGGATCTGACCGAGACCATGCAGGCGGCGCCCGGCGCCGGCCTCGCGGCCCCGCAGCTGGGTGTCTCGCTGCGGGTCTTCACGTACTTCGTCGACGGCGAACTGGGCCACCTGGTCAACCCGGACCTCACGCTGAGCGAGGAGGAGCAGGACGGACCCGAGGGCTGCCTGTCGCTCCCCGGCCTGAGCTACAACTGCGTCCGCTCCTACGGTGTCGTCGCCAAGGGCTTCAACATGTACGGCGACCCCGTCACCATCGAGGGCACCCAGCTGCTGGCACGCTGCATTCAGCACGAGACCGACCACCTCGACGGCATCATCTTCATCGACCGTCTCGACGCCGAGCAGCGCAAGGCCGCCATGAAGGCGATCCGGGAGGCGGAGTGGGCGGATCCGGGCGTGCCGCAGGTGAAGGTCTCCCCGCACAGTACGTTCGGCGGCGCGCAGTGAGCCCCGCCGCCCGAGCCGCCGTCCACGGCCGTCACCCCTGCCAACGAGAGGCACAGAACCCACGATGAGGCTCGTCTTCGCAGGCACCCCCGAGGTCGCCGTCCCCGCCCTGGAGGCGCTGCTGGCGTCCGGCCGGCACGAGGTCGTCGCCGTCGTCACCCGGCCCGACGCGACGGCGGGCCGCGGCCGCAAGCTGGTCTCCAGCCCGGTCGCCCAGCGGGCCGAGGAGGCCGGCATCGAGGTGCTCAAGCCCGTGAAGCCGCGGGACGAGGACTTCCTCGCCCGGCTCCGGGAGATCGCCCCGGACTGCTGCCCGGTCGTCGCGTACGGGGCGCTGCTGCCCAAGGTCGCGCTCGAGGTCCCCGTGCACGGCTGGGTCAACCTGCACTTCTCGCTGCTCCCCGCCTGGCGCGGCGCGGCCCCCGTGCAGCACGCGGTGATGGCCGGTGACGAGGTCACCGGCGCGTCGACGTTCCTCATCGAGCAGGGGCTCGACTCCGGCCCGGTCTACGGCGTCGTCACCGAGGACGTCCGGCCCAACGACACCAGCGGCGACCTGCTCACCCGGCTCGCGCACAGCGGCGCCGGGCTGCTCACCGCGACCATGGACGGCATCGCCGACGGCCGCCTGGTGCCGCGCACCCAGCCCACCGAGGGCATCACCATCGCCCCCAAGATCACCGTCGAGGACGCGGCGGTGGACTGGAGCGCCCCGGCGCTGCGCGTCGACCGGCTGATCCGCGGCTGCACCCCGGCACCCGGCGCCTGGACGCTGCTCGACGGCGAACGGTTCAAGCTCGGCCCGGTGACCCTGCTGCCCGGCCGCGAGGACCTCGCGGAACTCGCCCCCGGTGAGCTCTCCGTCGCCAAGAACGCGGTGTACGCGGGCACCGGCAGCCACGCCGTGGAACTCGGCGAGGTGCAGCAGCAGGGCAAGAAGCTGATGCGCGCCGCCGACTGGGCGCGCGGTGTCCGCCTCGCCTCGGGCACCCGCCTGGGCGCCTAGGCTCTGCCGTCGTCGTCGCCGGCCCCGATCGCCCGGGTGGGCGGTCGTGGGGCCGGCGGCCGTACGCTGTGTTCACGCCCTGTGCGCGGGAGAGGGCATTTCCGCCCGCGCGGGCGCAGCAGTTTTTTCCGACCGAGTCCGGAGCACATTGATCGTGAACGACCAGCCGCGCAGCCGACCGCAGGGCACCTCGCAGGGCAAGTCCCAGGGCAGGCCGAAGGGCAAGCCCTATCGCAGGCCCCAGCGGGACCCGGTCCGCATCCTCGCCTTCGAGGCGCTGCGGGCGGTCGACGAGCGCGACGCGTACGCCAACCTCGTGCTGCCCTCGCTGCTGCGCAACGCCGAGGCCGAAGCGGTCAAGAAGGGCGGCGAGTTCGACCGCCGCGACGCCGCCCTCGCCACCGAGCTGGTCTACGGCACCCTGCGCCGCCAGGGCACCTACGACGCCGTCATCGCCGCCTGCGTGGACCGGCCGCTGCGCGAGGTCGACCCGCCGGTGCTGGACGTGCTCGCGCTCGGCGCGCACCAGCTGCTCGGCACCCGCATCCCGCCGCACGCCGCCGTCTCGGCCACCGTCGAGCTGGCCCGCTGCGTCCTCGGCGACGGCCGGGCCCGCTTCGTCAACGCCGTGCTCCGCAAGATCGCCGCGCAGGACCTCGACGCCTGGGTCGCCCAGGTCGCCCCGCCGTACGACGACGACCCCGAGGCGCACCTCGCCGTCGTCCACTCGCACCCGCGGTGGATCGTCTCCGCGCTGTGGGACGCGCTCGGCGGCGGCCGGGCCGGTATCGAGGACCTGCTGGAGGCCGACAACGAGCGGCCCGAGGTGACGCTGGTGGCGCGTCCCGGCCGCTCCACGGCCGAGGAGGTGGCCGCCTCGCTGCCGTCGGAGGTGACCGAGCCCGGCCGCTGGTCCCCGTACGCCGTCCGGCTCGCCGAGGGCGGCGACCCGGGAGCCGTGGACGCCGTCCGTGAGGGCCGGGCCGGGGTGCAGGACGAGGGCAGTCAGCTGGTCGCCGCCGCGCTGGCGGCCGCTCCGCTGGAGGGCCGGGACGCGCGCTGGCTGGACGGCTGTGCGGGGCCCGGCGGCAAGGCGGCGCTGCTCGCGGCGCTCGCCGCGCAGCGCGGCGCCCTGCTCGTCGCGTCGGAGAAGCAGCCGCACCGGGCCCGGCTGGTGGAGCGCACCCTGGCCGGCAACCCCGGCCCGTACCAGGTGATCGTCGCGGACGGCACCCGTCCCGCCTGGGCCGAGGGCTCCTTCGACCGGGTACTCGTCGATGTGCCCTGCACCGGCCTCGGCGCGCTCCGCCGCCGCCCCGAGGCGCGCTGGCGCCGCAAGGCCGAGGACGTCGCGGGCTTCGCGACGCTCCAGCGCGGGCTGCTCACCGAGGCACTGCGCGCCGTCCGGGTCGGCGGCGTCGTCGGCTACGCCACCTGCTCGCCGCACCCGGCGGAGACCCGTGCCGTCGTCGAGGACGTGCTGCGCGGTCGCGGCGCTGACGCGGCGCTCACCGCCGAGTGGATCGACGCCCGCCCGCTGATGCCCGGGGTCCCCGCCGTCGGCGACGGCCCGGACGTCCAGCTCTGGCCGCACCTGCACGGCACCGACGCCATGTATCTGGCCCTGCTGCGCCGCACCGCCTGACCCCGGGCGGTTCCGGCCCTCCTCCGTCCGACCGGTTCAGTCGACGGAGGAGCGGGTCCGTGCGCCGATGAGGGCCGTTCCGGCCCGGTCCGGGCCGCCCTGGGCGGGAAGCAGCGGCGCCTGGCGGCGCGGTCCCGGCCGGTGCGCCGGTTCGGCCGCCGCATCCCACCGCTCGGTGGTCCGCACACAGCAGAAGACGACCGAGGCCGTTGCCAGGACCAGGAGCGGCCCGAACACCCACGGGCGCTCGGCCATCTCCACCGGCAGCCAGCGGTACGACGCCAGCATCGCGGCGAAGACCGCCGTGCCGTAGCCGACCAGCTTGATCCCCGCCCGTTCCCAGCCGAGGTCGTGCGCGCGCAGCGCGGCCTCGATGGTGTAGGCGAACACGACGCCGCCGATGATGTCCGCGCCGTAGTGGTAACCGAATCCCAGCGTCGCGCCGAGGGTGGCGATCAGCCAGAACGTGCCCGCGTGCCGCAGGCTGCGCGGGCCCTTGCGGGAGTGGATGAAGATCGCGGTGGCCCACGCCGTGTGCAGGCTGGGCATGCAGTTGCGCGGGGTGATCCCGTCGAACGGGACCGGGTGCGGGACGCCGATCGCCACGGGGGTGTTGGGCCACAGGTCGGCCACCGCCCACTGCGCGCCGCCGGTGCCGTAGGCGAAGACCGGGCCGACCACCGGGAAGAGCATGTAGATGGCGGGACCGAGCAGGCCGATGAGCAGGAAGGTGCGCACCAGGTGGTGGCGCGGGAAGCGGCGCTCGGCCGACACGTTGCGCAGCTGATAGAGCGCGACGAGGACCGCGGCCACCGGGAGCTGGATGTAGACGGCTTCGAGGATGAAGTGGCCGACCGGTCCGGTGGCCTCGACCGCCCGGCCCACCAGCCACGACGGGTTGCCCAGCGCGTGGTCGGCGACCGCGACGTACGGGTCGAGCACCGTCGGGCGGGTCTTCGACGTGATGAGCAGCCAGATGTCGCCGGTCTTGCGGCCGGTCACCAGCAGCAGGCCCAGTCCAACACTCTTCAGCAGCAGGACGCGTTCGCGGCCGGTGCGGTGCGTGACGGCGACGACCCCGTAGGCCAGGAGCACCCACAGCGCGCCGTTGCCGAACATCATCTTGGCGTCGAACGCCCATCGCACCAGGAAGAAGACGAGGTCGATGCCGAGCGCGATCCCGAGTCCGATGAGGCGCTGCCGCCAGCTGAGCACCAGCATCATCAACGCCATGCCGGCGTAGAGCAGCGGCCCGGACTTGGGTGCGAAGGCCACTTCGCGCACCTGGTTGGTGATCGGCCCCCGCAGGCCGTAGTGGCGCGCGGTGATCTCCAGGGCGATGAGGAATCCGAGAGCCACCACGCTCACCGCGGTCCACAGCATCGCCCGCGGTCGGCGCCACGCGGTGAGCACAGCTCTGAGGTTTTCTCGCGAAAATGCTTGCGACGCTATGAAAGTCAATGTCCGGCCGATGTGTTAGGTGGTGGTCAAACAACTCACCCTTCGTGCTGGTTCAGCAGCGCTTCCGGTGAAGGACGGACGATCAGGGCCATCGTCGTGAGCCCGATCATGCTATCGGAGCGGTGCGGGCGCATGCGTCCTAGGAGTGC
>NZ_JAPVLU010000012.1:6325-66853 GCF_027158205.1 Streptomyces sp. H39-S7
GGGGGGGGGGGGGGGGGGGGGGGGGGATCCTGGGGCGTCCAGTTCGCTGGGCCACCAGATGTGGTGGCCCAGGTCGAGGGTGATCGCGGAGACCAGGACCGACCGGACGACGAAGGTGTCGAGCAGCACGCCGAAGGCGACCGCGAACCCCATCTCGGCGAAGCCGACGAGCGGCAGGGTGCCCAGGGCGGCGAACGTGCCGGCCAGCACCAGCCCCGCGGACGTGATCACGCCGCCGGTCGCGGCGAGGCCGGTGAGGGTACCGGTGCGGGTGCCGGAGTGGGTCGTCTCCTCACGGATCCTGGTCATCAGGAAGATGTTGTAGTCGATGCCCAGCGCCACCAGGAACACGAAGACGAAGAGCGGGAACGCGGTGTCCTCGCCCTCGAACCCGAACAGGTGGTGGAAGGCGAACGTGCTCACCCCGAGCGCCGCCGCGAAGGAGAGCACGACGGTCGCGATGAGGACCAGCGGGGCGACCACCGCCCGCAGCAGCAGCCCGAGGATCAGCAGCACGACGGCGAGGATCATCGGGATCAGGAGCTTGTTGTCGTGCGAGGTCGCGCGGTTGGCGTCCTGGATGACCGCCGTGCCGCCGCCGACCTTGGCATCGGCGCCCGGCACCGCGTGCAGCGTGTCACGGGCCCGGTCGACGGTCTGCTTGGCCTGCGCGCTGTCCGCCGCCGACGCCAGCGTGGCCTCCAGGTAGACCCGGCCGTTCTTCTCGGCGGGAACGCCCGGCGGGGTGGTGACGGAGCCCGGCGCGACGCCCTGGACCGAGCCGAGGGCGGTACGCACCTGGCCCGCGGCCCCGGCCTTCGCGACGACGACGAGCGGCTGCCCGGCGCCCGCCGGGAAGTAGCGGCCCGCGACCTCCTGGCCGACCACCGAGTCGGGGGTGCCGGTGAAGCCCTGGGCGGTGGTCAGACCGTCCGCCTTCAGACCGATCACTCCGAGCGAGAGCACGCCGAGCACCACCGCGGTGGTCACCCAGACCGCGCGCGGCCGCTGGGCGATCCGCTCGCCCAGCCGCGCCCACACCCCGCTGCGGGTCGGCTCCTCGGAGCCCACGTGCGGCACTGCGGGCCAGAACACCCAGCGGCCGACGATGACGAGCAGCGCGGGGAAGAGCGTGATCATCGCGAGCAGGGCGACGGCCACCCCGATGGCGGCGACCGGTCCGAGACCCGAGGTCGAGTTCATCTCGGCGGCCATCAGGCAGAGCATGCTGACCGCGACCGTCGAGGCGCTGGCGAGCACCGCGGGCCCGGCCCGGTGCAGGGCGAGGGCCATCGCCTCGTGCCGGTCGTCGTGGCGCCGCAGTTCCTCGCGGTAGCGGGCGACGAGCAGCAGCGCGTAGTCCGTGCCGGCGCCGAAGACGAGGACGGTGAGGATGCCCGCGCTCTGCGCGTTGACCACCAGGCCGGCGTGCTTGGAGAGCAGATAGATCACCGCCTGGGCGGTGAACAGCGCGCCGACGACGGAGATGATCGGCAGGAAGAGCAGGCTCACGCTGCGGTAGGTGAGCAGCAGGATCACCACGACCACCGCGAGCGCGGCGAACAGCAGGGTGCCGTCGAGTCCTTCGAACGCCTCGGCGGAGTCGGCGGCGTAGCCGCCAGGACCGGTGATGTGCACCTCGAGGCCGGCGGCGTTCCTCTCGGCGGTGGCCCGGATCGCCTTCACCGCGTCGGCCAATCCGTTCCAGCCGCCCGCGTCCACACCGACCGGGACGATCAGCTGGGCCGCGCGCGGGGTGCCGGTCTTCTCCAGCACCGGACCGATGGTGCGGGAGCCGAGGATGCCGTGCTGCGTCATGGTCCTGAGGGACGCCGCGTCCTGGGTGACCTTGGCGCGGTCGGCCGCGGTGAGACCGCCGGGCCGGGCGTACACGACGACCGCGGGGGCGGTGTCGGGAAGGAAGTCCTTCTGCAGGTTGAGGACCTGGGTGGACTCCGCACTGCCGGGGAGCCATGTCGAGGAATCGTTCTTCTGCTCGTCCGTCAGTTTCTGCGCCAGTGGCGAGACCACCACCAGCAGCACCAACCACAGGACCAGCACGACCCACTTGCTGCGCCGGCCGCACACCAGGTGCGCCCACCGTCCGGTTCCGCTCACGACGAGTCCCCGTTCCCCGTTGCGTACAGTGCCGGCAGCCCTCCCGAACCCTGCGGGGAGGATGGTCCGTGATCCAGCATGGCACCGGTGTTCGAGATCGTTCTGCCGTTTTACGGAACGGGCGCGTTCCTTGGGCGGGCAGTGGTCGGGGACGTCCCGGGATCTGGTTTGCTGGGCATATGAGCGTGCAGATCAGCCCCAGTATCCTTTCCGCCGATTTCGCCCGGCTCGCCGACGAGGCGAAGGCCGTGGAAGGCGCCGACTGGCTCCATGTCGACGTCATGGACAACCACTTCGTGCCCAACCTGACGCTCGGCGTGCCGATCGTGGAGTCGCTGAGCAGGGCGACGGACATCCCGCTCGACTGCCACCTGATGATCCAGAACCCGGATCGCTGGGCCCCCGCCTACGTGGAGGCGGGCGCCGGTTCCGTCACCTTCCACGTCGAGGCTGCGGCGGCCCCGGTGCGGCTGGCGCGGGAGATCCGGGCGAAGGGCGCGCGGGCGTCGATGGCGCTGCGGCCCGCGACGCCGATCGAGCCGTACGAGGACCTGCTGCCCGAGCTGGACATGCTGCTGATCATGACGGTCGAGCCCGGCTTCGGCGGTCAGGCGTTCCTCGACATCATGCTGCCCAAGATCCGCCGTACCCGGCAGCTCATCGACAAGCACGGCCTCGAGCTGTGGCTGCAGATCGACGGCGGGGTCTCGGAGCGGACCATCGAGCGGTGCGCCGAGGCGGGCGCGGACGTCTTCGTCGCGGGTTCGGCGGTCTACGGTGCGGACGACCCGGCGGCGGCGGTGCGGGGGCTGCGCGACCTGGCCTCGGCGGCCTGTGCCCACTGACGATCGGGCTACGCGTCCGTAACACGCGCGCCATCTGCGAGGATGAGCGCGGAGCCGATCAGATGGGCAACTGGGGAGAGCAACGTGACCACAGGCCGCACACAGGTGCGCATGGGCCCCGGCGAGATGGTCCAGGCCGCAGCGATGGCGCGCCGTTTCTACCTCGAGGGAAAGTCCAAGATCCAGATCGCCGAGGAGTTCGGCGTGAGCCGCTTCAAGGTGGCCCGGGTGCTGGAGACCGCCCTCGAACGTGACCTGGTCCGGATCGAGATCCGGGTCCCGGCCGAGCTGGACGCCGAGCGCTCCGACGCGCTGCGCGCCCGCTACGGCCTGCGGCACGCGGTCGTCGTCGAGACACCGCCCGAGCAGTCCGACGCACCCGACCCGGAGAACCTGGGCAAGGTCGCCGCCGACCTGCTCGGCGAACTGGTCACCGAGGGCGACGTGCTCGGCCTGGCCTGGGGCCGCTCCATCATCACCATGGCCAACGCCCTGGACCGGCTGCCGCCGTGCACCGTCGTCCAGCTCACCGGTGTGTACGACGTGGGCACCGCCGAGCGCGGCTCCGTCGAGGCGGTGCGGACCGCCGCCGCGGTCTCCGGCGGCGAGGCGCACCCGCTGTACGCGCCGATGGTGCTGCCCGACCCGGCGACGGCCGCCACGCTGCGCGCCCAGAGCGGGATCGCCGCCGCCATGGGGTACTTCGACAAGGTCACCGTCGCGGTGGTCTCCATCGGCTCCTGGGCGGCCGGCATCTCCACCGTCCATGACGCGCTGACCGACGCCGAGCGCGAGCACTACGCGGGGCTCGGCGTCGCCGCCGAGATGTCCTCGCACCTGTTCGACGCCGCCGGGCGCCGGGTCGGCCGCGACCTGGGCGAGCGCTGCATCACCATCGAGGCCGACCGGCTCCGCCGGATCCCCGAGGTGCTGGCCATCGCGGGCGGGCTGCGCAAGGCCGCCGCGATCGATGCCGTGCTGCGCTCCGGGCTGGTCACCAGCCTCGTGACGGACACCGCCGCCGCCGACCACCTGCTGTACGCGACCGGCGCCGCCCCCCGCCCCGCCCTGGTCCGCGCGGACCCCGACGGCTCGTAACCCGCCGCAGGGGACCGGACGCCGCGCGTCCCCCGGCGCCGTGCGGAACCGGTCCACCGGACGCGACCGATCCGCAGGTCACGCCCGCCGTCCGACCGCGCGCCACCGTGCTCGGGCCGGGACCGTGTGGCAGCATCGGCCGCATGCTGCTGCGGTCCGCCACGCGCGCGGCCGCCGCCGCGCTCCTGCTGTGCCTCGTCCTGCTCCTCACCAGCTGTTCCGCGCACTCCGGGAGTACGCGTGCGGGGAGCACGACGCGCCCCCCGGCGTCCACAACCGCCTCCGATCCTTCCGGCCCCTCCACTTCCGGCCCCTCCGCCAAGGTCCCGCGCTGGGCCGACGGGCGGGCGGCGGTCGGCGGCGGCCGGCTGCCCGCCGAGGCGCGGGACACCCTGGCGCTGATCGACCGGGGCGGCCCGTACCCGTACCCCAAGGACGGGGCGGTGTTCGGCAACTACGAGAAGGAACTGCCCCGCGAGAAGCCGGGCTACTACCACGAGTACACCGTCCCGACCCCGGGCTCGCGCGACCGCGGCGCCCGCCGGATCATCACCGGCGCGGGCGGAGAGCTCTACTACACCGACGACCACTACGAGACCTTCAAGGCGGTGCTTCGGTGACGGCCACCGTGCTCGACCTCGCCGGCGTCACCACCCGGCACGAGTTCATGGACCGCTGCGCCCGGTCGCTGTCCCTGCCGGAGTACTTCGGCCGCAACTGGGACGCCCTCGCGGACTGCCTCACCGACCTGTCCTGGTGTCCGCCGACCCCGCGCCGGCTGCGGGTCACCGGCTGGCAGGAGTACGCCGCCGCCTCGCCCCGTGAATGGCGCATCGTCACGCAGATCCTGCGGGACGCCGCCGACTTCTGGCAGCACACCGACACCCCCCTCCACGTGAGCGTGGAGGAAGCCACAAACGCGGAATGAGTGCGCTGGTGGAAGGCACAGAACGGGGGCCACCGGTTCGCCAGAACTTGGTCGCATCGGCGATGATGGCGTAGGAGCCGCAGCCTGGACGGTGCTGGTTCGGTGCTGACTCCCCACCCGCCCCAGACGTACAACCGCAGGTGAGAGAGCCAGTATGAAATTCCTGAACGACGTGAAGCCCCCCTACGACCTGACCTACGACGATGTCTTCATGGTGCCCAGCCGCTCCGCGGTCGGGTCCCGGCAGGCGGTGGACCTCGCGTCCCCCGACGGCACCGGCACCACCATCCCGCTGGTCGTCGCGAACATGACCGCCATCGCCGGCCGCCGGATGGCCGAGACGGTCGCGCGCCGCGGCGGCCTCGTCGTCATCCCCCAGGACATCCCGATCGACGTGGTCGCCGACGTCGTCGCGTACGTCAAGAGCTGCCACCTGGTGCTCGACACCCCGATCACGCTCGCTCCCTCCCAGACCGTCGCGGACGCGCTGTCGCTGCTGCCCAAGCGGGCGCACGGCGCCGGTGTCGTCGTCGAGGACGGCCGCCCGGTGGGCGTCGTCACCGACCACGACCTCACGGGCGTCGACCGCTTCACCCAGCTGTCCGAGGTGATGACGCGCGACCTGCTGCTGGTGGACGCCGACATCGACCCGCGCGAGGCCTTCAACCGCCTCGACGCCGCCAACCGCAAGCTGGCCCCGGCCGTGGACGCGGACGGCCGGCTGGTCGGCATCCTGACCCGCAAGGCCGCGCTGCGCGCCACCCTGTACACGCCCGCCACCGACGCGAACGGCAAGCTGCGCATCGCCGCGGCCGTCGGCATCAACGGCGACGTCGCGGTCAAGGCCAAGCAGCTGCTGGACGCGGGCGTGGACACGCTCGTCGTCGACACCGCGCACGGCCACCAGGAGTCGATGCTCGCCGCGGTCAGGGCCGTACGCGCGCTCGACCCGCAGGTGCCCATCGTGGCGGGCAACATCGTCGCCGCCGAGGGCGTGCGCGACCTCATCGAGGCCGGCGCGGACATCATCAAGGTCGGGGTGGGCCCCGGCGCGATGTGCACCACCCGCATGATGACCGGCGTGGGCCGCCCGCAGTTCTCCGCGGTCCTGGAGTGCGCCGCCGAGGCGAAGAAGTACGGCAAGCACGTCTGGGCCGACGGCGGCGTCCGGCACCCGCGCGACGTCGCGATGGCGCTGGCCGCGGGCGCGTCCAACGTCATGGTCGGCTCCTGGTTCGCCGGTACGTACGAGTCGCCCGGCGACCTCCAGCAGAGCGCCGACGGGCGGCTGTACAAGGAGAGCTTCGGCATGGCCTCGGCCCGCGCGGTGCGCAACCGCACGAGCGAGGAGTCGGCCTACGACCGGGCCCGCAAGGCGCTCTTCGAGGAGGGCATCTCCACCTCGCGGATGTTCCTCGACCCGACACGCCCGGGCGTCGAGGACCTGATCGACTCGATCATCGCGGGGGTGCGCAGCTCGTGCACCTACGCGGGCGCGGGCTCGCTCGCCGAGTTCGAGGAGAAGGCCATCGTCGGCATCCAGAGCGCCGCCGGCTACGCCGAGGGCAAGGCCCTGCACGCCAGCTGGAGCTGACGGAACCGCCTGCTGAGCGCCGGACCGGTGGGAGAACCCGCCGGCCCGGCGCTCTCGCGTTCCGACCCCTCACAAACCGGACAACGCAACGACCCGCCACCCCGGGGGCAATGATTCGGCGCGGCACGGCGGTTTCGCGCAACGATCATCCGCCGATGCGCAACGGACCCGCATTACGGGTTCCCCTCATACCTCGTAAGGTCATGCCCTGTACGTGGAGCGGTGGCGACCCCCAGCTCGGCGGTTCCCACCGGTAGTGCGCCGGGACGCGCACTCCCGTACGGTGCCGCCGCGACCTCGCCGCCGTCGTCCGAGCCGGCACGACCAAGGAGCCCCCGCAGTGGCACGATCTGGCGCAGCGCCGTCCACCCCCGACCCGACCCGGGCGGACCAGGCCCCGGGCGGACCCCCCGCCGGCGGTGGCTTCGGCGGCAGGCTGATGCGGCGCAAGCCCGTCGACCGGCTCGTCGCCGAGGGCGGCCACGGTGACGGCGGAGAGCTGAAGCGTTCACTCGGCATGTGGCAGCTGACGATGATCAGCATCGGCGCGACCCTGGGCACCGGCATCTTCGTGGTGCTGGGCGAGGCCGTCCCCGAGGCCGGCCCCGCGGTCGTGATCTCCTTCGTCATCGCCGGGCTCACCGCGCTCTTCTCCGCGCTGTCCTACGCCGAACTGGCGGGCAGCATCCCGGTCTCGGGATCCTCGTACTCCTACACCTACGCCACGATGGGCGAGTTCATCGCCTGGCTCTGCGGCTGGTGCCTGATCCTGGAGTACGGGGTGTCGGTCGCCGCGGTCGCCGTCGGCTGGGGCCAGTACCTCAACGAGCTGCTGCAGGGCACGATCGGGCACACCATCCCCGACGCGCTGGCCAATCCGCCGGGCGAGGGCGGCGTCGTCAACGTCTGCGCCCTGGCGGTCGTGCTGCTCGCCATGGCGTTCCTGCTGCGCGGCGCCCGGGAGAGCGCCCGTGTCAACACCGTCATGGTCGTCGTGAAGATCGCCTCGCTGGTGCTGTTCTGCGCGGTCGCCTTCACCGGCATCCGGGCCGGCAACTTCCGCCCCCTGATGCCGCTGGGCATGGCGGGCGTCAGCGCCGCGGGCGCCACGCTGTTCTTCTCGTACATCGGCTTCGACGCCGCCTCCACCGCCGGTGAGGAGGCCAAGAACCCCAAGCGCGACATGCCGCGCGCGATCATCCTGTCGCTGCTCATCGTCACGGTGCTGTACTGCCTGGTGGCGCTGGTCGCCGTCGGCGCCATGCCGTGGCAGCAGTTCGGCGACGCCGACGCCGCCCTCGCGCTGATCCTCCGCCAGGTCACCGGGCAGAGCGTCTGGGCGGTGCTGCTCGCCGCGGGCGCCGTCATCGCGATCGCCAGCGTGGTGCTGACGGTGCTGTACGGGCAGACCCGCATCCTCTTCTCGATGTCCCGCGACGGCCTGGTGCCCAAGATCTTCTCGAAGGTCGACCCGAAGTCCGGCACCCCGCGTGCCAACACCGTGATCGTCTCGCTCTTCTGCGGCGTGCTGGCCACGCTGGTGCCGCTCGGCGAGCTCGCCAACGCGACCAGCATCGGCACGCTCTTCGCCTTCGCCCTGGTCAACGTCGCGGTGATCATCCTGCGCCGCACCCGGCCGGACCTGCCGCGCACCTTCCGCGTCGCGTTCTCCCCGGTCACGCCCGCCATCGGGTTCCTGCTGTGCGGGTGGATGATGACCAGCCTCGGCGCCGAGACCTGGAAGTGGTTCGGAATCTGGATGGCCGGCGGACTCGTGCTGTACTTCACGTACGGCATGCGCCGGTCCCAGCTCGCCCGAGAAGAAGTGTGAACCACCCGCTGTGCGCCTGAATGATCTCGACGAACGCATCGTCCACGCCCTTGCCGAGGACGCCCGGCGCTCCTACGCCGACATCGGCACCCAGGTCGGGCTCTCCGCCCCCGCCGTCAAACGGCGGGTGGACCGGCTGCTGGCCTCCGGCGCCATCACCGGCTTCACGGTGCGGGTGGACCCGGCGGCGCTCGGCTGGGAGACCGAGGCGTTCGTCGAGATCTACTGCCGGCGCAACACCGGGCCCGGTGACATCCTGCGCGGGCTCACCCGCTACTCCGAGGTCGCGACCGTCTCGACCGTCACCGGCGAGGCGGACGCCCTCGTCCAGGTCTTCGCCTCCGACGTGCGGCACTTCGAGCGGGTCCTGGAGCGGATCGCGGGGGAGCCGTTCGTCGAGCGGACCAAGTCCGTCCTGGTGCTGTCGCCGCTGCTGCGGCGCTACACGTCGGGTTCGCCCGCCTGACGCCCGCCGGCCGGGCCCGCGCAACAGATCGCCGCTGATCCGCTCCGAGACGCAACGGATCGCTGGTCGGTGCGCAATATTCAGATCTTGTCGCCCGAGTGGCCGGAAACGTACGGTCTAGGAGACCCCGAACCGACCACCTTGCGACGAAGAGGATCCATGCCGCCGCTGCGCATCGCGCTGTACCAAGGGCCCGGCGGCGTTCCGGATTCCACCGGCGCCAGCCTGGCCGCGCTGGACGGCGCCGCGCGGCGCGCGGCGGCCTCCGGCGCCCGGCTGCTCGCCACCCCCGAGATGTACCTGACCGGGTACGCGCTCGGCGACCGGATACCGGAGCTGGCCGAGGCCGCCGACGGTCCGGGCGCGCGGCGCGTCGCGGAGATCGCCGCCGAGCACGGCATCGCGATCGTGTACGGCTATCCCGAGCGTGCGGGCACCGCGGTCTTCAACTCCGCGCAGCTCATCGGCCCGGACGGCACCGCGCTGGCGAACTACCGCAAGACCCATCTGTTCGGCGGCTTCGAGCGCGAGCACTTCACGCCCGGCGACACCGCCGTGGTCCAGGCGGACCTCGACGGCACCCGGATCGGGCTGCTGATCTGCTACGACGTCGAGTTCCCGGAGAACGTCCGGGCCCATGCCCTCGCGGGCACCGACCTGCTCGTCGTCCCCACGGCGCTGATGCGCCCGTACGAGTTCGTCGCCCAGACCCTCGTCCCGGCCCGCGCGTACGAAAGCCAGCTGCATCTGGCCTACGCCAACCGCAGCGGCGCCGAGGGCGAGTTCCACTTCACCGGGCTCAGCTGTCTGGCCGGCCCCGACGGCACGGTCCGTGCCCGCGCCGGCACCGGTGAGGAGCTGGTGATCGCCGACGCCGACCCGGAGCTGCTGCGGGCCGCGCGGGACGAGACCCCGTACCTGCCCGACCGGCGGCCCGAGTTGTACGGCACGCTCGTCTGACGCGTTCGGCCGACCCCTTTTTTCGTTTTTCGCGAGGAGACACCCCCCGATGACGTCCGTGCCCACCGCGGTCCATGACGAGCAGCACGTCCAGGCGCAGGCCGAGCCCCCCATCACGATGTTCGGGCCCGACTTCCCCTACGCCTACGACGACTTCCTGGCGCACCCGGCCGGGCTCGGTTCCATACCGGCGACCGAGCACGGCACCGAGGTCGCGGTCATCGGCGGCGGCCTGTCCGGCATCATCACGGCCTACGAGCTGATGAAGATGGGCCTCAAGCCCGTCGTCTACGAGGCCGACAAGATCGGTGGCCGGCTGCGCACCGTGGGCTTCGAGGGCTGTGACTCCGGGCTGACCGCGGAGATGGGCGCGATGCGCTTCCCGCCGTCGTCCACCGCCTTCCAGTACTACGTGGACCTGGTCGGCCTGCAGACCCGGCCGTTCCCCAACCCGCTGGCGCCCGGCACCCCCTCCACCGTCGTCGACCTCAAGGGCGAGTCGCACTACGCCACGTCCGTCGACGACCTGCCCGAGGTCTACCACCAGGTGATGCACGCGTGGAACGCGTGCCTGGAGGACGGCGCGGACTTCTCCTCGATGCAGCGCGCCCTGCGCGAGCGCGACGTCCCCGCCATCCGCGCGATCTGGTCCGCGCTGGTCGAGAAGCTCGACAACCAGACGTTCTACGGCTTCCTCTGCGACTCCCCGGCCTTCAAGTCCTTCCGGCACCGGGAGATCTTCGGCCAGGTCGGCTTCGGCACCGGCGGCTGGGACACCGACTTCCCCAACTCCATCCTGGAGATCCTGCGGGTCGTCTACACCGGCGCCGACGACGACCACCACGGCATCGTCGGCGGCAGCCAGCAGCTGCCGCTGCGCCTGTGGGACCGCGAGCCGGACAAGCTCGTGCACTGGGAGCGGGGCACCTCGCTGGCCTCGCTGCACAGCGGCGCTCCGCGCCCGGCGGTCACCCGGCTGCACCGCACCGCGGGCAACCGCATCACCGTCACCGACGCGGCGGGCGACATCCGGACGTACCCGGCGGCGGTCTTCACCGCGCAGTCCTGGATGCTGCTGTCCAAGATCGCCTGCGACGACTCGCTCTTCCCGATCGACCACTGGACGGCGATCGAGCGCACCCACTACATGGAGTCGTCCAAGCTCTTCGTGCCCGTCGACCGGCCGTTCTGGCTCGACAAGGACGAGCAGACCGGGCGCGACGTGATGAGCATGACGCTCACCGACCGGATGACGCGCGGCACGTACCTGCTCGACGACGGCCCGGACAAGCCCGCGACCATCTGCCTGTCGTACACCTGGTGCGACGACAGCCTCAAGTGGCTGCCGCTGAGCGCCAACGAGCGCATGGAGGTCATGCTCACCTCCCTCGGTGAGATCTACCCCAAGGTCGACATCCGCTCGCACATCATCGGCAACCCGGTGACCGTGTCGTGGGAGAACGAGCCCTACTTCATGGGCGCGTTCAAGGCGAACCTGCCCGGCCACTACCGCTACCAGCGGCGGCTGTTCACCCACTTCATGCAGGACGCGCTGCCGCAGGACAAGCGCGGCATCTTCCTCGCGGGCGACGACATCTCCTGGACGGCGGGCTGGGCCGAGGGCGCGGTCCAGACGGCGCTCAACGCGGTGTGGGGCGTCATGCACCACTTCGGCGGCGGCACCGACGGGACCAACCCCGGTCCTGGCGACGTCTACGAGGACATCGCGCCGGTCTTCCTCGACGAGAACTGATCCCAACCGGTCACGTATGCGCCCGAAACGATAGACGTCGTAACGTGACCAGGGCTTAAGGAGACGTATAGCGGGACGCCAGCGCCGCGCGGTGCAATCCTCCGAGTAAGCGGTCCGCCCCACGCGGACCGCCGCAACCCGGAGGTAGCGCATGAGCCGTCGCCTGCCCGTTCTCCTGGCCGTTCCGGCCGCCGCCCTGATCGCCGTCGCCGGAGCCGCCGTTCCGGCGTCGGCGGCACCCGCCGACAAACCCCAGTTCCTGTCCAGCTGGACCCAGACCAGCGCCTCCAGCTACAACTCCTACATCTCGGCACGCAACAACCAGGGCGCCTGGTCCGCCTACGGCTTCGACTGGTCCACGGACTACTGCTCGTCGTCGCCCGACAACCCGCTGGGCTTCCCGTTCAACCTGTCCTGTGCGCATCACGACTTCGGCTACCGCAACTACAAGGCCGCCGGTCAGTTCAGCGCCAACAAGCCCCGGCTGGACAGCATGCTGTACGAGGACCTCAAGCGGGTCTGCGGTTCGCACGGGTACAACGTCGTGACGAAGGCGGCCTGCAACAGCCTCGCCTGGACGTACTACCAGGCCGTCAAGCAGTTCGGCTGACCTTCCGGTCCGCCCCCGGTCAGCGACCGGCCAACGGGGTGAGCAGGAACCGGCCGACGAGCCCCACGCCCGCGTCGAGCCGGTCCACGCACTCCCGGTACACCTCTCCGGTGTGCCGCAAGGACCAGAGCAGGCGGGACGCGGCCCAGGCCGCGTCCCGCGCCCGTTCCAGGCTCCAGGCTCCGACCAGGTGGGTCAGCGGGTCGGCGATGTCGAGCAGGTCGGGCCCCGGCATCAGGTCCTCGCGCACCCGCTCCTCGATGGCCACCAGCACGTCCCCGATCCGCTCGAAGTCCCGCTCCATCGTGGCGGGTTCACGGTCCAGGTCCCGGCAGGTGTCGACCAGCGCGAGCGCCAGGTCGTGGCCGATGTGCGCGTTGATCCCGGCCAGCGCGAACTGCAGGGGCCGCACCCCGCGGTGGCCGCGCAGTTGCAGCAGTGGACGCCAGCAGTCCGGGGCGCGGCGCGGGGACGTTCCCGCGCCGACCGCCGTCAGGTAGCGGCCGGCGAAGCGCACGTCCAACTCGGCGGCGGCGTAAGGGTCGTCGAAGAGACCGGCCGAGATCAGCCGCCGCACCTCCTCGGTGACGGAGAGGTAGACCCGGTTGAAGACCGCGACCCCGTCGTGCGGTGGGAGCGAGGCGCCCAGCGCGCGCATCCGCGCCACCACCTCGTCCACGTCACCGGGGACCGCCCGCCGCACCGTCGTCATGGGCCCAGGGTCCCAGCCTGCCCGCCCGCGGCACGGCCGCGCGCCGGTGCTTCCCTGAAACGGGTGACGCGCCGGCCCGGCGCCGCTTCCCGGCCGGGCCGGGCAGGGGACCGTCGATCAGGGGATCAGCACTCCCTGGATACCGTCCCGCCGCGGCCGCATGCTGGTGAGGTGGACGGAACCGAACTCGCCGACTTCCTGCGCCGCGGCCGAGCGCGCCTCAGTCCCTCGGACGTCGGCCTCACCGGGGGCGTCCGGCGCCGCACCCCGGGGCTGCGCCGCGAGGAGGTCGCGCGGTTGGCGGGGATGTCCGCCGACTACTACGCGCGCCTGGAGCAGGCCCGCGGGCCGCGGCCGTCCCGGCAGATGCTCGGCGCGCTGGCCCGCGCGCTGCGGCTGACGGAGGACGAGCGCGGCCGGCTGTTCCACCTGGCGGGGGAGGAGCCCTCACCGGCCCGCAGGCGGGGGGACCCGGCGTACGACCGTGCCGGCTCCGCCCACGTCAGGCCCGCGCTGCTGCTGGTCCTCGACCGGTTGCACGACACCCCGGCACAGGTGGTGAGCGACGCCGGCGACGTACTGGCGCAGAACGCGCTGGCGGCCGCGCTGGTCGGCGACCTGTCCTCGGGACACCGGCTGTGCGAGGCTCCCGACGCCCACGGCGTCGCCGACGTTGCCGACGTCGCCGTCGATGGATCCTCCGCCCTGCGGTTCCGGCATCCCGTGGTGGGGTCGCTGGAGTTGGACCGTGAGGTCCTGCTGAGCGCCGGGCACGGCCAGCGGCTGATCGTCTGCTCGGCACGGCCGGGCACCGACTCCTACGAGCGGCTGCGACTGCTGCGCGTGGTCGGACTGCAGGACCTCACGCCGAGCGGCCCCGGCTGACCGCTCGGCGCTCCGGTCCCGCTCACCTCACCGCGACAGCCGCTTGCGGATCTTGCGCTTGACCATCCCGGCCACGCCGCGCCAGTTGGTGACGATCAGTTCCACCTGGCCCTCCCGGTCGCGGGAGAGCCAGACCAGCATCGGGCGGAGCCCGGAGAAGAACTTCCTGCGGCCCGCCGCGCCCGCCGGGAGCTTCGTGCCGGGGAAGCGCACCGGGAAGTCCTTGGACTGATCGCCGTACGACAGCCGCAGCAGTATCTTCCACGCTCCCGGCCGGCGGACCTCGGTGCCGAGGTGGCGCACGTCGAAGACGGTCTTGAACGTCAACTCCGTCTCGTCGCCGCCCGGTTCCCCGGCGGGCACCACGATCTCGTGCCCGTCGCCCACGCGCTGGAGCACGAAGTGGTGCTCCAGCTTCGCGGGGCTGCCGGTGGCCCGCAGCCGGGTGCGCAGGCCGGCGGTGAACCGGCGGTTGTCGGGCAGCCAGGTGACGTCGGTGAGGTCCGCCCAGTCGGACTGCTCGAACCGGGCGAGGGCGATCAGTTCATCCAGCTGACCGCGGCGGAGCAACTGCCCGCGCGCCTGGTCGAGCGGGGAGAGCGGCGTCAGGACCTCCTCCGGGATGAAGTCCTGGAGGAGCTCCGACGCCAGCCGCACGTAGGCCTTCTGCTGCTCCTCCGGCCAGCGCGGGAAATTGCGGCCGAACTTGCCGAGAATCTCCACCTGGCCCCAGCGCAGGAGCAGGCTGTTGCGCCGGGCGCCGGGTTCGGTCTTCTCGACCACCGTCTCCAGGACCTTGCGGATGCCCGCGTAGAAGACCTCGGGGTCGGGCCCCTGCTGGGTGAGGTGCGGGAATCCCTCCCGCATCATGAGGTAGTAGCAGTCGTAGTCCGCGACCACCGAGATCGCCTTGGCGGCGAAATAGGCGGGCACGATGAAGATCTGCTCCTCGGCCAGCCGGACACCCTCCGCGAAGCGCAGTCCGTGCTCGGCCACCAGCGACCGGCGGAACAGCTTGTGCGCGGTCAGGCTCCATACCGCCTTGGTGCTGTAGATGTCGCCCCGCTCGACGTTCTTCTTGAACGGTCCCGCCGCCGCGGTGCGACCGACTCCGCGGATACGTCCGAGTACGACATCGGAATCGTCGCGGCGGGCCGCCGCGAGCATCCGCTCGAAAGCCTCGGTGCCCAGATAGTCGTCGGGATCGGCGAAGAAGAGGAATTCTCCGGTGGCGACGTCGATGGCACGGTTGCGCGGGCCGCCGGGGGCGCCGGAGTTCTCCTGGTGGATCACGCGGATCTGCGGGTACTTCGCCGACCAGGTGTCGAGCAGCTTGCCGCTGCCGTCGGTCGATCCGTCGTCGACCGCCACGACCTCGATGCGGTCGATGCCGATCGTCTGCTGAACGATCGATTCCAGGCATTCATCCAGAAAGTCGACAGCGTTGTAGACCGGAATGATGACGCTTACCCATTTCTCGGGCACGGTCGCGGTCGCCTCCTTGGTATTGGCCGCAGCAAAGAGAGGGGGGAATGCATGATCCGGTCGACGAGGTGGGGCTCGCGGTGCCGAGGAAGGGCAATCTAGCGCAAGCGCGCGTGGAGGGCTCCAGCCCGCCCAGGGCGTTGTCAGGCAGCGATGGCTGCCCTACGCTCACACCGGTCGTCAATGTGAACACCATTCATGTATGTGATTGGAGTGTTTGATGAGCGGAAGACGTAGGGGCCGGGGAGCGCTGCTCGCCACCGCGGCCGGGATCGCCGCCCTGCTCGTCCCCCTGGCATCGCCGGCGTCCGCGGCGCCCGGTCACGCACCGGCGGCGGCCGTCCGTGCCGCGGGGGCCGCGCCGAAGGCGCCACGGACCGTGGTGCTGGACGGCGAACGGCTGCGGCAGGCGAAGACCCGCCTGGCGAAGGGCGACCCCGCGCTGCGGCGGGCCGTCGCCGACCTGCGCACGCAGGCCGACGGCTGGCTGGGCCGAGGGCCGTGGACCGTCACCGACAAGGACCGCACACCGCCCGGCGGCGACAAGCACGACTACCTCAGCCAGGCCCCGTACTGGTGGGCGAGCCGGCCGAAGACGGCGGACAACCCGATGGGATGCCCGTACGTCCAGAAGGACGGGCAGCGCAATCCCGAGGTCGACGCACTCACCGACCACGACGAGCGCGGGGAGGTGTTCGCCTCCGCCTACACCCTGAGCCTCGCCTGGTACTACACCGGCGACCCGGCCTACTCGCGCCACGCCGCCGAGATCCTGCGCACCTGGTTCACCGACCCGGCCACCCGCATGAACCCGAACCTCGACCACGCGCAGATCATCCCGTGCAGGTACGACGGCCGGGCGATCGGGATCATCGACTTCTCCCAGGGCTTCACCAGCGTGCTCGACGCGACCGCGATCCTCGACACCGGAGCCCCCGGCTGGACCGCGGGCGACCGCGGCGGGATGCGTACCTGGTACGAGGGTTTCCGCGGCTGGCTCGGCGGTGCCTTCGGCACGGAGGAGGCCGCGGCCGCCAACAACCACGGCACCTTCTTCGACATGCAGCTGGCTGCGCTCCAACTCGCCACCGGTCACCGCGACCTCGCCGCACAGACCGTGTCGAGGGCGCGCTCCTCGCGGATCGACCCGCAGATCGCCGCCGACGGCAGCCAGCCGGGCGAGATCTCCCGCACCCGCAGCTGGCACTACTCCACCTTCAACCTGGTGGCGTTCACCCGGCTCGCGGCGGTCGGCCGGCACGTCGGCGTGAACCTGTGGTCCTACCGCGGTCCGACCGGCCAGCGGCTCCCGGCCGCGGTCGACTACCTGCTGCCCGCGGCGACCGGCCAGGCGCCCTGGCCGCACCCGGAACTGGACTTCCGGGCCTACGCGGCGAGCGACCTCGTGCACGCCGCCGCCGACGCCGGGGACGCGCGGGCCCGCGCGGCGGTGCCCGCGCTCCAGGCTCCGCCGGGCGGCGACCTGTGGGCGCTGCGCCCCGCGGCCGAGCAACTGGACTCGATCACCGGCTGAGTCCACCGCTCACGCGCCGGACGAGTCGGAGACGGCCCGTCCGGCGGCCGGGCGCAGTACCCCGGCGCCCACCACGAGTCCCGCCGCCAGCAGCGTCACGAGTCCGAACGACACCGTCAGAGAGGTGGCGTTGGCGATGATCCCGATGGCGGCCGGGGCCACCAGGCCCGACGTGTACGTCACGGTCGCGACACCGGCGATCGCCTGGCTGGGGACCGGGCCGGCGTGCCCGGCCGCGGCGAAGCAGAGCGGCACCACCACCGCGATGCCCACACCGAGCAGGGCGAAGCCGGTGATGGCCAGCGGCTGGGCGTCCGCCGCGACCACCATCAGGCCGCCCACGACGGCCAGTACGCCGCCGATCCGTACGGTCAGCACCGGACCGAGGCGCCGGACCACCGCGTCCCCGGCGAGCCGGGTCGCGGCCATCGTGCAGGCGAAGGCGGTGTAACTGGCCGCGGCGACACCGGCGGAGGCGCCGGTGACATCGCGCAGGTAGACCGCGCACCAGTCCATGCTGGCGCCCTCGGCGAAGACCGCGCAGAAGCCGATGGCCCCGATGATCAGGGCGGAACGAGGCGGCAGGGCGAATCGCGGCGGCGCCTCCGTCTCCAACTCCGGGCGGAGGTCGGGAGCGCCCGCGCAGGCGAGGAAGCCGAGCGGGATCAGGACGGCGGCCACGACCGCCAGGTGCAGCCGGGCGTCGATGTCACCGTGTGCGGCGGCGACGCCGATCGCGGAGCCGGCCAGGGTGCCCGCGCTCCACATGCCGTGCAGCCCCGACATGATCGACTTTCCCTTGCGCTGTTCGACGTCGACGCCCAGCGCGTTCATCGCCACGTCGGCCATGCCGGAGGTGGCGCCGAAGACGAAGAGCAGCCCGCACAGCCAGACCAGGTTGGGCGCCGCGGCGGGCAGCGCGAGCGCCGCGCACCACAGGGCCAGCAGGCCGCGCAGCGCCGCCCGGGAACCGAACCGGTGCATGATCCGGCCGGCCAGCGGCATCGCCACCGACGCGCCGAGGGCCGGGAAGACCAGCGCCAGGCCGAGCTGCCCGGCACTGAGGTCCAGATGGTCCTTGATCCAGGGGATCCGGGTGGCGAAGTTGCCGGTCACCGAGCCGTGCACGGCGAAAACCGTCGCGATGGCTATGTGGGCCCTTCGGAGCCCCGGCTCGGCCCGCTGCGTCGCTGCACTTGTCATGCCGCGTAAACTATCAGGGAGCCTGCCTGATAGAAATGGCATTACGGATGCCCTTTCGGCGTCCGGTGTCTGGAAGGATTCCGGCATGACCGCCACCCGCGCGCACGCAGGCCCCCAGCTCTCCGGCCCCACCGCCTCGCCGCGCACGGCCCGCGTCATCAACGACCGTCTGGCGCTGGGGCTTCTGCAGAGCGAGGGGCCGCTCACCGCCGCCCAGCTGAAGAACCTCACCGGGCTGTCCCGGCCCAGCGTCGCCGACCTGGTCGAGCGGCTCCAGGACGCCGGGCTGATCGAGGTCGTCGGCACGGCGGGGGAGGACCGCCGCGGTCCCAACGCCCGGCTCTACGCGATCGTCGCCGACCGCGCGTACATCGCCGGCGTGGACGTCCGCACCTCCGGCATCGCCATCACGGTCGCCGACCTCCTCGGCCGCACCGTCGGCACCGCTGCCATGCCCGTCGGCCCGTCCGACGACCCGGACGAGGTCACCCGGCGCGGGACCGCGCTGCTGGAGCGCACCGCGCGCGAGGCGGGTGCGAAGGCGCTGCACACCGTCGCCTTCGGTGCGCCGGGCCTCGTCGACCCCGCCACCGGCCAACTCCGCGCCACCGGCGCGCTGCCCGCCTGGCACGGCGACCTGGTGACCGAGGTGCGCGGCCGGCTGGGGATCCCGGTCCTGCTGGAGAACGAGTGCAACCTGGCGGCGGTCGCCGAACAGCGCGTCGGCGCCGCCCTCGGCCAGCAAACCTTCGTCCTGCTGTGGCTCGGCGCCGGCGTCGGGGCGGCCGTCGTGCTCGACGGCCAACTGCGGCGCGGCGCCTCGGGCGGAACGGGCGAGATCGGCTTCCTTCCGGTGCCCGGCACCTCGCGGCTGCCGTCCGTCACCGACTGCGAGGGCGGCTTCCACTCCCTGGCCGGCTCCGCCGCGGTCTGCGCGCTCGCCCGCCGGCACGGCTTCGCCGGGCCCGGCGACGGCGTCGACACCGCGGAGGCCGCCGTCCGCTGGGCCCGCGGACCCGGCCCCGGGGAGCACGTCCCGGCGTTCCTCGACGAGCTGGCCGACCGGATCTCGATCGGCACGGCGGCCGTCTGCGCCGTCCTCGACCCCGGCTGCGTGGTGCTGGCGGGAGAGATCGGCCGGGCCGGCGGCGACCCGCTGGCGGAAAGGGTGGCGGCGCGGCTCCCGCTGATGACACCGCTGAGCACCGACGTACGGGCCGGAACGGTCACCGGCAGCGCGGTCCTGCGCGGCGCCGTGCTCTCCGCGATGGACGCGGCCCAGGAGGACCTGTTCGTCCCCGCGCCGTGAGCCCCGGTGGCCTGAACTGGCCGCTCCTCCGGAACCCCTGACGGGGCTCGCGCGGCCCCCTCCCGTGAGTGAGACCCCGGTCACCCCTCTACCGGCGCTGTGATCGGACGTGGCAGACTGGGGGCTGTATCAGTGACGTTTGCGCACTCCGGGGTCGGTGTAATTCCGAACCGGCGGTTACAGTCCGCGACCCGTCCGCATCCAGCGGCCGGTTGACCAGGTGAAACTCCTGGACCGACGGTGAAAGTCCGGATGGGAGGCAGTGCGCGGCGGGCTATCACCGATGCGCCGCTGCTGTCGGCTCGTCCTTCGGGCGAACCGTTTCCCGGCCTCGGCGTCTCTTGGTGCCACCCGCTTCCTGTCCTCGTGACAGCCCCGGAGTCCGTGCCCTATGAGGCAGGAGGACCGGGTGGCCACAGCAGTTCCGGCCCATATCGCGGCAATGCGCCGAGCCATCGAGCTCGCCGCCCGCGGGCTCGGCTCCACCAGCCCCAACCCCGTCGTCGGCTGCGTCGTCCTGGACGCCGCCGGCCGCACCGTCGGCGAGGGCTGGCACCAGCGGGCCGGCGGCCCGCACGCCGAGGTGCACGCGCTGCGCGCGGCCGGAGAAGCGGCCCGCGGCGGCACCGCGCTGGTCACCCTCGAACCCTGCAACCACACCGGCAGGACCGGCCCCTGCTCCCAGGCCCTCATCGAGGCCGGCCTCGCCCGCGTCGTCTACGCGGTCGCCGACCCGAACCCCGACGCCACCGGCGGCGCCGCCACCCTGCGCGCCGCCGGGATCGACGTCGAGGGCGGGCTGCTCGCCGCCGAGGCCGCCCGCGGCAACGAGGTCTGGCTGACCACCCTCGCCCGCCGCCGCCCCTTCGTGGCGTGGAAGTACGCGAGCACCCTCGACGGCCGGATCGCCGCCGCCGACGGCACCAGCCGCTGGATCACCTCCGCGGAGTCCCGCGCCGACGTCCACCGGCTGCGCGCCGAGGCGGACGCCGTCGTCGCCGGCTCCGGCACCCTGCGCGCCGACGATCCGCATCTCGCGGTGCGCGGCCTGGACGGCGCCACCCAGCCGCTGCGGGTCGTCGTCGACACCGCCGCGACCGTCAAGCCCGGCGCCCGGGTGCTGGACGCCGCCGCCCCCACCCTGATCGCCGTCGCCCAGGACACCGCGACCGCGCACCTGGACGGCCTCGCCGAGACCGTCCGGCTGCCCCGCGCGGCCGCCGGGACCGGGCTGGACATCCCTTCCCTGCTCACCGCCCTGTACGAGCGCGGAGTCCGCTCCGTGCTCCTGGAGGGCGGCCCCACCCTGGCCGGCGCCTTCGTGGCCGCGGGCGCCGTCGACAAGGTCGTCGGCTATCTCGCGCCCGTCCTGCTCGGCTCCGGACCGGCCGCGCTGGCCGACGCCGGAATCACCACCATCACGCAGGCGTTGCGGCTCGATGTGACCGAAGCGGTCCGCATCGGCCCCGACCTCCGCATCACCGCATACCCGCACGCCGAGGAGAACTGAGTGTTCACCGGAATCGTCGAAGAACTGGGCGAGATCACCGCAGTCGAGGAGCTGGCCGAAGCCTCCCGCTTCCGGGTGCGCGGCCCTGTCGTCACCGAAGGCGCCAAGCACGGCGACTCGATCGCCGTCAACGGCGTCTGTCTGACCGTCGTGGACTTCGGTGACGGCGAGTTCACCGCCGACGTGATGGCCGAGACGCTCAACCGCTCCAGCCTCGGCGCGCTGGCCGCCGGCTCCCGCGTCAACCTGGAGCGCCCGATGGCGCTCGGCGGACGCCTCGGCGGCCACCTCGTCCAGGGGCACGTGGACGGCACCGGGACCATCGTCGAGCGCAAGCCGGCCGAGCACTGGGAGATCGTCAAGGTCTCGCTGCCCGCCGAGCTGACCCGCTACGTCGTCGAGAAGGGCTCGATCACGGTCGACGGCATCAGCCTCACCGTGGTCGACGCCGGCCCCGACTACTTCACCATCAGCCTCATCCCGACGACCCTCGCGCTCACCACGCTCGGCTTCAAGCAGCCCGGCGACCCGGTCAACCTCGAGGTGGACGTACTCGCCAAGTACGTCGAGCGGCTGCTCGGCGCGAACCGGACGGAGACCACGCCATGAGTGCGCTCGACTGGCTCAACAGCGAGGCGTTCACCGCGTTCGACCAGCACATCCTCTGGTCCGACATGGCAGGCAACCTGCTCGGCCTGGGCGCCCTCGCGCTCGGCTGGCGCCGTTCCCTGCTGACCTGGCCGGTACAGCTGCTGTCCGGCCTCGTGCTGGTCGCCGCCTACGCCTCCGCGCACCTCAGCGGCGGCATCGGCAAGCAGCTCGTGGTCATCACCGTCGCCGTGTGGGGCTGGGCCCAGTGGCGGCGCGGCGGAGCCGACCGGGGCCGGCTCGCCATCCGGTTCGCCACCTGGACCGAGCGGGCCTGGCTGGTGGCCGGCACCGCCGCGGGCACCGTCGCCCTGGCGCTGCTCTTCACCGCCTACCCGAAGCTGTCCTGGGACCCGTGGCCCGACGCGTACATTTTCGTCGGCACGCTGACCGCCATGGTCGCCCAGGCCCGCGGCTGGGTGGAGTTCTGGTTCGCGTGGCTCGCCGTCGACGTGGTCGGCGTCCCCCTCGCCTTCAACAACGGGCTCGCCTTCTCGGGCCTGGTCTATGTCATCTACTTCGTCCTGGTCCTCCTCGGTCTGCGCGCCTGGTGGCTGCAGACCCGGACGGACAGGGCGCCGAGCGGGACCGTCCCGGATGGAGCCACAGCATGACCGCGCTGCAGACTTGGTACGCCGACCACGACGGTGATCTCGCGCTGGACCCGGTCGAACGGGCCATCGCCGACATCGCCGCCGGCCGTCCCGTCGTCGTGGTCGACGACGAGGACCGTGAGAACGAGGGCGATCTCATCATCGCCGCCGAGAAGGCCACCCCCGAGCTGGTCGCCTTCATGATGACCGAGTGCCGCGGGCTGATCTGCGTGCCGATGGAGGTCCCGGAGCTCGACCGGCTGGAACTGCCGCAGATGGTCGAGGCGAACACCGAGTCGATGAAGACCGCGTTCACCGTCTCGGTCGACGCGAGCGCCGCGCACGGCGTGTCCACCGGCATCTCCGCCGCCGACCGGGCCACCACCATCCGGATGCTCGCCGACCCCTCCTCCGTCGCGGGCGACTTCGTGCGCCCCGGCCACGTCTTCCCGCTGCGCGCACGGCCGGGCGGCGTCCTGGTCCGCAACGGCCACACCGAGGCCGGCGTCGACCTGGCGCGGCTGGCGGGACTGCGGCCGGCCGCCGCGATCGTGGAGATCGCCCGCGAGGACGGCACCATGGCCCGGCTCCCCGAACTGGTGCCGTTCGCGCGCAAGCACGGCCTGTCGATCATCTCCATAGAGGATCTGATCGCCTACCGCCGCGCCGCCGAGCCCACCGTGCGCCGCGAGGCCGCGACCCGGCTGCCCACCGCCTTCGGCGACTTCCGGGCGTACGGCTACCGCAGCACCACCGACGGCATCGAGCACATCGCGCTCATCGCCGGCGACCTGGACGCGGACGGGGCGCTCGCCGACGGCGACGACGTCCTGGTGCGGGTGCACTCCGAATGCCTCACCGGCGACGTGTTCGGCTCGCAGCGCTGCGACTGCGGACCGCAGCTCCAGGCGTCGCTCGAAAGGGTGGCTTCCGAGGGCCGCGGAGTCGTCGTCTACCTGCGGGGCCACGAGGGCCGCGGGATCGGCCTGCTGTCGAAACTGCGCGCGTACGAACTCCAGGAGCTCGGCCGCGACACCCTGGACGCCAACCTGGAACTGGGCCTGCCCGCCGACGCCCGCGACTACGGCGCCGCGGCCCAGATGCTCGCCGACCTCGGGGTGCGGTCCGTGCGGCTGCTGACGAACAACCCGGAGAAGGTCGACGCGCTCACCCGCCACGGCCTGACGGTCCTGTCCCGGCAGCCGATGGCCGTCGCGGCCGGGGAGCACAATCTTCGGTACCTGCGCACCAAGCGGGACAGGATGGGCCACGACCTGCCGTGGCTCGACCCGGTCGTGACCAGCCCCTGCGGCAACCAGTAGGCACCGCACGACCCCCGCAGCACCCCGTACGACCTGACGACCAGTGCGACCAGTGCGACCAGTGCGACCAGTACAAGAAGAACCGGAACTGAGGAGAGACGTGAGCGGTAAGGGCGCCCCCGAGCTGACCGTGAAGAACTGCGGTGACCTGCGCGTGGCAGTGATCGCGGCCCAGTGGCACACCCAGGTCATGGACGGCCTGGTCGAGGGCGCGCTGCGCGCCCTCGGCGAGCTGGGCATCGACGAGCCGACCGTCCTGCGCGTGCCCGGCAGCTTCGAGCTGCCGGTCGTCGCCAAGGTGCTGGCGGGCCGGGGCTACGACGCGATCGTCGCCCTCGGCGTGATCATCCGCGGTGGCACCCCGCACTTCGAGTACGTCAGTCACGGCGTCACCGCCGGCCTCACCCAGGTCAGTGTGGACACCGGGGTGCCGGTCGGCTTCGGGGTGCTGACCTGCGACACCGAGGAGCAGGCGCTGGACCGGGCCGGCCTGCCCGGATCGAACGAGGACAAGGGACACGAAGCGGTCACCGCCGCGGTGGCCACCGCGACCATCCTGCGTTCAGTATCCGAACCCTGGCGCTGAGCGTCCGGCACTTCCGCGTAGGGTGTGAGCCACCATGGCCAAGAAGACATTCGAGGAGCTCTTCACCGAGCTCCAGCACAAGGCCGCCACCGGCGACCCCAGCACCTCCCGCACCGCCGAGCTGGTGGGCAGCGGTGTGCACGCGATCGGCAAGAAGGTGGTCGAAGAGGCCGCCGAGGTGTGGATGGCCGCCGAGTACGAAGGCGCCGACCGCACCGCCGAGGAGATCTCGCAACTGCTCTACCACCTGCAGGTGATGATGGTCGCCCGGGGAATCTCCCTGGACGACGTCTACGCCCACCTCTGAGCGGGCACGCGAACCGAGCCCGCAAGCCTCCCGCACCCTCCGAACCGCAAAGGAAGCCGTCCTCATGCTGCGCATCGCCGTTCCCAACAAGGGTTCACTCTCCGGGCCTGCGTCGGCGATGCTCCATGAGGCCGGCTACCGGCAGCGCAAGGAGTCCAAGGAGCTCGTCCTCGTCGACGGCGACAACGAGGTGGAGTTCTTCTACCTGCGGCCGCGCGACATCGCGATCTACGTCAGCTCCGGCCGGCTCGACATCGGCATCACCGGCCGCGACCTGCTGCTGGACTCGGGCGCGGACGCCGAGGAGATCCTCCAGCTCGGCTTCGCCCGCTCCACGTTCCGCTACGCCGCGGAGCCGGGTACGGCGGAGTCGGTCAAGGACCTCGGGGGCATGACGGTCGCCACCTCCTACGAGGGCGTCGTCGAGAAGCACCTCGCCGACAACGGCATCGCCGCCTCCGTCGTGCACCTGGACGGCGCCGTCGAGACCGCGATCCAGCTGGGCGTCGCCCAGGTCATCGCGGACGTCGTCGAGACCGGCACCTCGCTGCGCAACGCGGGCCTGGCGGTCTTCGGCGAGCCGATCATGGAGTCCGAGGCGGTCGTCATCAGGCGTACCGGCGTGGACGGCGAGGACCCGAAGGTCGCGCAGTTCCTGCGCCGGCTGCAGGGCGTCCTGGTCGCCCGGCGCTACGTGATGATGGACTACGACATCCGCGTGGAGCAGGTCGAGCGGGCCGTCGCCCTCACCCCGGGCCTGGAGTCGCCGACCGTCTCGCCGCTGCACCACGAGGGCTGGGTCGCCGTGCGCGCCATGGTCCCCAGCCGTGACGCCCAGCGGATCATGGACGAGCTGTACGACCTCGGCGCGCGGGCGATCCTCACCACCGGCATCCACGCCGCCCGCCTGTGATGTCCGGCAAACCCGGCCCGTCCGCCGCCGCGACCCCGCCGGCGCTGCCGGTCACGTTCCGTCCGGTCCGCACCCGCGTGGCGCTGCTGGCGATCGGGGCGGGGCTGCTTGTCGTGCTCACCGTCGTCGCGCTGATGATGCCGAGCGACGGGGCGCAGCCCTGGGGCCCGGGGGACCGGGCCACCATGATCATCACCGGGGTGCTGATCTTCGCGCTGCTGGCGGTGCTCAGCCGGCCCAAGGTGGTCGCGGACGACGCCGGGGTCACCGTGGTGAACCTGGTCGTCCGCCGCCGGCTGGCCTGGGCCGAGATCGTCAAGATCAATCTGCGCACCGGTGACCCGTGGGCCTATCTCGACCTCACCGACGGCACCAGCCTGGCCGCCATGGGCATCCAGCCCGGTGGCGGCCGGGACCAGGCGATCCGCGCCGCCCGCCAGTTGCGGGCGCTGGCCGAAGCGCGCGGCAGCGGGCAGCCCGGCACCAGGTAGGGCTGCCGACCGTGCCCCGCACTTGATTACTCTGGTAGTCGGGCAGTGCTTTCCGGGACTGCCGCGCGGGGCCCCACCGACCCAAGGAGTGACACCCAAACGACGATGTCCAAATCGTCTGGTAGTACCTGCGCCGCCCCTCCCTCCAGCGGAGTTCGCGTAACTCCCGGAGCGGCGGCATGAGCACCTCGTTGTTGCTGCTGTGTGCGGCATTCGTCCTGATCCTCGCCAACGGCTTCTTCGTCGCCGCCGAATTCGGTCTGGTGACCGTCGACCGGCCGGCCGCGGAACGCGCCGCCGCCGAGGGCGACCGCCGGGCCCGGAGCGTGGTGGCCGCGCTGCGGAAGCTGTCGTTCCAGCTCTCCGGCACCCAACTCGGCATCACGATCACCTCGCTGGTGGTCGGCATGCTCGCCGAACCGGCCCTCGCCCAACTGCTCACCGGCCCGCTCGTGGCGGCCGGACTGCCCGAGGGCGCGGCCCCCGGGGTCGGCGTCGTCATCGGCATGATGCTCGCCTCGGCCGTGCAGATGGTCGTCGGCGAGCTCGTCCCGAAGAACTGGGCGGTCTCCCGCCCGCTCCAGGTGGCCCGCTTCGTGGCCGGCCCGCAGCGGGTGTTCTCCACCGCCTTCCGGCCGGTCATCGAAGTGCTCAACCGGATCGCCAACCGGCTGGTGCGGATGCTCGGCGTCGAGCCCGCCGACGAGCTGGCCTCGGCCCGCACCCCCAGCGAACTGGTCTCCCTCGCCCGGCACTCGGCGCAGGCCGGCACCCTGGAGCAGGACACCGCCGACCTGTTCGTCCGCACCCTGTCGCTCGGCGACCTGACGGCCGCCAACGTGATGACGCCGCGGGTACGGGTCAGCGCGCTGGAGGACACCGCCACGGCCGCGGACGTCCTGAACCTCACCCGGGCCACGGGCCTGTCACGCTTCCCGGTCTACCGGGAGCGGCTGGACGACATCATCGGCATGGTCCACCTCAAGAACGCGCTCGCTGTCGCCGCCCCGCTGCGCGACCGCACCCCGGTGGGCCGCATCGCGGTCTCGCCGCTGCTGGTCCCCGAGACGCTGGCGGGCCGGCAACTGCTGCAACTGCTGCGCAGCCAGCAGCCGATCGCCGTCGTCGTCGACGAGTACGGCGGCACGGCCGGCGTCGTGACCCTGGAGGACATCATCGAGGAACTCGTCGGCGAGGTGCGCGACGAGCACGACGCCGTGGACCTGCCGGAACTGGCGCAGGCCGCGGCCGAGGACGGCCTGCCGGCCTGGGACGCCGACGGCGGCTGCCGGGTGGACACGCTCGCCCGGATCGGGCTGCAGGCCCCGGAGGGCCCGTACGAGACGGTCGCCGGGCTCGTCGCCGACCTGCTGGCGCGCATCCCCGAGCCCGGTGACACCGCGGAGCTGCCCGGCTGGGAGCTGCGGGTGCGCGAGGTCTCCCACCACCGGGCGGAACGGGTCCGCATCGTGCGCACCGGGACCGGAACCGGCACCGAGGACGAGCGGGAGGCCACCCGATGAGCGTCCTCCAACTGCTCTTCGCCGGCCTGCTGGTGCTTGCCAACGGCTTCTTCGTCGGGGCGGAGTTCGCGCTGGTCTCGGTACGCCGCAGCCAGATCGAACCGCTCGCGGCCGAACAGCGGCGGGCCCGTACCGTCCTGTACGGGCTGGAGAACCTGCCGCGCATGATGGCGGCGGCCCAGTTCGGCATCACCGTCTGCTCGCTCACCCTGGGCGCGGTCGCCGAGCCGACCATCGCCCACCTGCTGGAACCGCTCTTCGAGGCCATGCAGGTGCCCGACGGGCTGGTGCACCCCATCGGGTACGTGCTGGCGCTGGCCGTGGTGGTCTCACTGCACCTGGTGATCGGCGAGATGGTGCCGAAGAACCTGGCGATGGCCGCCCCGGAGAAGACCGCGCTGTGGCTCAGCCCGGGACTCGTGGCCTTCGCCCGCGTCTTCCGGCCGGTGATCACGGTACTGGGCAGCTGCGCGCGGCTGATCCTGAAGCTGTTCCGCGTCGAGCCCAAGGACGAGGTCGACTCCGTCTTCACCAGCGAGGAGCTGACCGTGCTCGTCGAGGACGCCCGGCGGGCCGGGCTGCTCGACCACGACGAGCAGGAACGCCTGGAGGACGCCCTGGAGCTGGGTACCCGCCCGGTCACCGAGGTACTGCTGCGCCCCGCCGAGCTGATCACGGTCGATCCGTCGGTGACCCCGCGCCAGGTCGAGGAACTCACCGTCCACACCGGGTACTCGCGCTTCCCGGTGGCCGGCCCCGACGGCGTCTACCTGGGCTATCTGCACGTCAAGGACATGCTGGACGTCGAGGACGGCAGCCACCCGGTGCCGCAGCGGCTCTGGCGCCCGATGGCGACGCTCCGCGCCGACCTGCCGCTCGACGACGCGCTCACCCAGATGCGGCGCGCCGCGTCGCACCTCGCGGCGGTCGCGGACGCCGACGGCCGCCCGATCGGGCTGGTCGCGCTGGAGGACGTGCTGGAGATGCTGGTCGGCGAGGTCCGCGACCCGGCGCACCGGCAGCTGCCGACCATCGCCGGACGGGCCTGACCCGCGGATCGCCGCGGGCGGACCGGCGCTACTCGGCCGGTTCGCCCGGCGGCACCCCCGGGCCGCGCCCGGACAGCACCTCGCCGTACGCCTGCATCAGGTCAGGGAGCCGCAGAGTCGACAAATCGTCACGGTTGGGCGAGCCCGGGTAGTCCGTCAGCCGCAGATCGCGGTAGGCGCAGCTCTTCTCGTACAGAGTGCGCAGCAGCCGGCCGTTGCCCAGCTCATCTATCCACCCCTGGTCGACGACGTGGGCGCTGATGGCCCGCAACTCCTCCAGCGCCTCCTCGTCCCAGTGGTCGCCGTTGTCCGCGGCCAGGACCTCGCCGATGCGGGTGAGCTCCAGCGGCCGGTAGCTGGGGAAGTCGACCCGGGTGGTGAAGCGGGAGCTGAGCCCGGGGTTGACCGCCAGCAGCCGGTCCATGCCCTCCGGGTAGCCGGCGAGGATCACCACGAGGCGGTCGCGGTTGTCCTCGGCGCGCTTGAGGAGCACCTGGAGCGCCTCGTCGCCGTAGGCGTCGCCCTTCGAGTAGCCGGAGTTGGACAGGGCGTACGCCTCGTCCACGAAGAGCACCCCGCCGAGCGCGGAATCGATCAGCTCGTTGGCCTTGACCGCGGTCTGCCCCAGGAACTCGCCCACCAGGTCGGACCGTTGGGCCTCGACGAGATGGTCGCCGCCGAGCAGCCCCAGCGCGTAGAAGACCCGGCCGAGTATCCGGGCCACGGTCGTCTTGCCGGTGCCGGAGGGTCCGGAGAAGACGAAGTGGCGTTTGGGCGGCTGCACGGGCAGCCCCTGGCCGGCCCGCAGCCGGGCCATCCGCAGCTGCGCCGACAGCGCCCGCACCTGCCGCTTCACCGGCTCCAGGCCCACCATGCGGTCCAGTTCGGCGAGCGCCTGGCCGAGCAGCATCGGGTCGGGCGCCGTCATCGACAGCGGGGGCGGCAGGGCCGGCGACGCCACCCCGGCCTTCTCCCGCACGTCGTCGTCCGGCGGGCCGAGCGTCAGCGTGGGCTCCTCCAGTTCGGTGCCGGGGCCGCGGCCGTCCATCGGCTCGCCGGTGAGTAAGGCGGAGTCCGGGCCGTCGAGCACGTCGGGGGAGGCCTGGCCGAAGCCGGAGAGCGAGACGGCCGCCAGTCCGGCGCCCGCGCCCTCGTCGAGCCCGTCGGACTCGTTGATCGCCGCCAGCCGGGCGGCGGTGTCCATGAAGGCCGGGTCCACCCGGTGCACCGCCCGGTACAGCGGCAGTGCCGCGGCGGTGCGGCCGGTGCCCTCGTAGGCGCGGGCCAGCCAGTAGCGCAGCTCCTTGCGCTGCGGCTGCTCGCTGCGGCAGCGCATCAGCGCGGCGGCGAGCAGCGGTTCGGCCTGCCCGCACAGCTCCAGCCGGACCCGGGCCATCCCGCCGAACAGGCCCGCCTCGATGCCGAGCACCGGATCGCCCAGCAGCGGCTCGGTGTTGCGGACCAACTGCTCCCAGTCCTTGACCAGATAGGCCCGGCAGGCGTGCAGGAAGCGGACCTGCCGGTCGGTGTCGACGGGAGGGCACTCGGCCAGCGCGCGGTCCAACTCGGCGACGTGCCGGCCGTCCAGCCAGTGCGAGGCGTGCGCGAGCAGCAGATCCCGACCGGACTCCAGCACCGGCTGCACCCACCAGCCGAGCCAGTACCAGGAGTTGAGCGACCGGCGGTGCGTGCGGCGCTCCTCGCCGAAGCGGTCCCGGTGGCGGTACATCTGGAGCAGCGCGGTCGAGGTGTCCGCGCGCAGCGCGTGCAGGCCCAGCCAGGCGTCCGCCATGCCCGGATCGAGCCGGACGGCGGTGCGGAACTCCTCCTCCGCCTGCGCGTACGCCCCAACGGTGTAGGCGTCCACGGCGCGCAGCCAGGCGAGGCCGGCGGGGGCGCCCGAGCGCTCTGTCCCGAAGTCCATCAGGTCCCCACCAACCGTTCCCCCGCGGCTTGCTGCTGTATCCCGTCCCAACCGTGATGACCGGGACGGGAGTTGGCGCAGGGGAGTCGTGCCCCCACCTGCCACCGCACCCCGATCGCATCGTACCTGCGATAACCGGCGTGCCGTAGAGCGGCGCAGCGCTCCCCTCGGCTCGGCGCCGTTCGACGCACGGACTCCGGATGGTGACGCTGGGTGAGGGTCATGGGGCCCAAGGGGGCCGGTGGACCGGCCCAGGACGCGGCGAAGCCCCCGGTCACGGGGGAACAACCGGGGGCTTCGGATCATGGGAGCGGGCCGCACTGGCCGCGTATTGAGAACGTAATTCCTGTACACCCCCCCGGTCAAGCCGCTCTCGAAGGCTCCGTCGAGGTCGTCGGGAAGTGGCAGCGCACCGACGGTGAGCGGTCACCGTCCGTGATGGATCATGCTCTTCCGGGGCGCCTCCCGGGCCCCGGCAGCATCGCGTAACCCTCTGGTCGCAGCAGTACCAAGTGGTCGGCGAACGGCTGTGAGGGATCGGACACGAAGTGCGCGTCCTGCGCGCGCATCCAGGAGGACCAGAACGCGTCCATCTCCGGCCCGTCCCGCAACTGGCCGCGGTTCCTGGCGGTTTCACGGGAGACCTCGAGCCACAGCAGGTGCGCCAGCAGCGGGCGCAGGGCGGACCGTCCGCTCCCCACGCCCTCCAGGAGGACCACGGGCGCGGCGGGCACCTCGCGGACGCCGTCGAAGCGCCGCCGGGTCCAGTCGTAGACCCCGTGGCGGGCCGTCCGGCCGGCCGCCAGCGGCTCCAGGAGCTGCTCCCGCAGCCGGCCGGTCCACTCGAACAGCTCGTCATGGGTGGCCAGATCGTCCAGATGGACGACGGGCGCCCCGCCGAGCGCGCCGGCGAGCCGGGCGGCGTACGTGGTCTTGCCGGAGCCGGCGTGCCCGTCCACCGCGACGAGCCGGACCGGGCCGCACGACGGCGGCAGCTCCCGCAGGTGCGCGGCGAACTCCGCGAGGGGGTCGCCCGGGGCGGCGGCGTGATCGTTCATCGGGCTCAGCGTAGCGAGCCCGCGGTACGGCACGGCGCGTCCTGCCGGCGGGCCGCCGCCGCGCTGCGACGCGTCCTGCCGGGCGCCCTCCGCCGGGCGCCGGAGGCGTCTACGGTGTGACGCGTGACCGACTCCTCCGCTTCCGCCTCCGCTGCCGCCGGGCTGCACCCGGCCGAGCGTCTCGAACTCGCCCGCAAGGCCGCCGCGGGCGCGGGTCTGGACGCCCTGCTGATCTCGCCCGGCGCCGACCTGCGCTACCTCACCGGCTACCAGGCGCTGCCGCTGGAGCGCCTCACGTGCCTGGTGGTGCCCGCCGAGGGCGACGCCTTCCTCGTCGTGCCCGCCCTGGAGCGGCCGGCCGCGCTGGCCTCGCCCGTCGGCGCCCTCGGCATCGACATCGCCGGCTTCGCCGAGACGGACAACGCGTACGAGCTGATCGCCGGCCGGCTGCCCGCCGGGGTGCGCCGGGTCGCCGTCGACAACCACATGTGGGCCGAGAAGCTTCTCGCCTTCACCGCCGCGCTGCCGCAGGTGGAGGCGGTGCTGGCCGGCGGGGTGCTGCAGGAGCTGCGGATGCGCAAGAGCCCGGCCGAGGTGGCGGCGCTGCGGCGGGCGGGGGCCGCGATCGACCGGGTGCACCGCAGGATGGGCGAGTGGCTGCGGCCCGGCCGCACCGAGCGGGAGATCGCCCGCGACATCGCGGACGCGATCCTCGCGACGGACCATGCGACCGTGGACTTCGTCATCGTCGCCTCGGGGCCCAACGGCGCCAGCCCGCACCACGAGGTCTCCGACCGCGTCGTCCGTGCCGGTGACCCCGTCGTGGTCGACATCGGCGGTACCACCGAGGACGGCTACTGCTCCGACTCGACGCGCACCTACGCCGTCGGAGAACCGCACGCCGACTTCCGGGAGTTGTACGACGTGCTGCTGCGCGCCCAGCACGCGCAGGTCGAGGCGGTGCGCCCGGGGATCACCGCCGAGGCGCTGGACGCGGTCGGACGCGACATCATCGCCGCCGCCGGCTACGGCGAGCACTTCATCCACCGCACGGGGCACGGCATCGGCCTGGAGACACACGAGGAGCCGTACATCGTGGCGGGCAGCGACCGCCCGCTGGAGCCGGGCATGGCCTTCTCCATCGAACCCGGCATCTACCTCCCCGGCCGCTTCGGCGCGCGGATCGAGGACATCGCCATCTGCACCGAGGACGCCGGCGAACGGCTGAACCTGACGGGCCGTGACCTCGTCGTGCTGCCCGGATAGCACGGCGGCTTCCCGGACCTGCGTGTTCGTCCGGCGGAGCGTCAGTGGTCTGCTCCAATGTTGCTCCGTGGCGCGCGGCGGAAACCCTGGCAGAAAGGCCGCGGGAGCCGCGATAGTAAGGCGCATCCGCCGCGTGCCCGCCGGCGCGGCAGGACCGACTCCGTCGTTCACAGCGAGGGGAACACCGCCATGACCAGACCCGCTCCGCGGCGCACCGTCCTGACCGCCGCGCTCGCCGCCGTGGCCGCCACCGCGGCGGCCCCCGCGACCCGGGCGGCCGCCGCCCCGCGAGCCGCCGGGAGGCCGGAGGCGGCGGTCGCCTACCCGGGCGCCCCCGCCGACGGCACGCCGGCCGACAGCGCGCCGGTGGAGTACACCGGCTGGACCTCGTACACCGACTGGCGGTGCGGTGAACGCGGCGGCACCCGCCCGGTGGCGGGGGCGCGGCCCGGCCTGGTCATCGACCATCCCGACGGTTCGCTGGTCTACCCCGACCCGCACACCGGCACCACGTCCACCTGGGACTCCGCCACCTGGACCTCCCCGGTGCACACCCTGCGGCACCCCGCGAGCGAACTGATCGCCTCGTGGAACGCCCGTACCCCCGCCGGCACCTGGCTCCAGATCGAGCTCCTCGGCACCTACACCGACGGCACCGCCACCCCCGCCTACGTCCTGGGCCGCTGGGCCTCGGGGGACGGCGACATCCGGCGCACCTCGGTCGACGACCAGACCGACGGGAAGAGCAGCATCTGGACGGACACCTTCGCCATCGACGACGCGGCGGCCGGTCCGCTGCTCGCCTCGTACCGGCTGCGGGCGACGCTGTACCGCAAGCCCGGCAGCCGGCTCACCCCGACGCTCTGGCGGCTGGGCGCGATGGCCTCGACCATCCCCGACCGCTTCACCGTCCCGGCCTCGGTGCCCGGCGCGGGCGCCGGGATCGAACTCCCGGTGCCGCGCTACTCGCAGAACATCCACAAGGGCCAGTACCCGGAGTACGACAACGGCGGCGAGGCCTGGTGCAGCCCGACCTCGTCGGAGATGGTCATCGAGTACTGGGGCCGCAAGCCCTCCGCGGCCGACCTCGCCTGGGTCGACCCGGCCTTCGCCGATCCGCAGGTCGACCACGCCGCCCGCTTCACGTACGACTACCAGTACCAGGGCTGCGGCAACTGGCCGTTCAACGCCGCCTACGCCGCGACCTACCGTGACCTGCAGGGCGTCATCACGCGCCTGCGCTCGCTGGACGACGTCGAGCGGCTGATCCGGGCCGGCATCCCGGTGATAACGTCCCAGTCCTTCCTCGCCACCGAACTGGACGGCGCCGGCTACGGCACCGCGGGGCATCTGATGTGCGTCGCGGGCTTCACCGCGGAGGGCGACGTGGTCGCCAACGACCCGGCGAGCTCGGGTGACGACGCGGTGCGCAACGTCTACCGGCGGGCCCAGTTCGAGACGATCTGGCTGCGGACCAAGCGCTACAACGCCTCGGGCAACATCAGCAGCGGGACGGGCGGTGTCTGCTACCTGTACTGGCCGGCCCACCCCAGCCCGGGCCAGCGCCGCGCGCTGGCCTCCGTCGGCGTCCGCTGACGGGGGCGGGTCCCCTCCGGCCGCGCCGCGGGGGACCCGTGCCGCCGCGCGGCCGGGTACCGTCCCGTTCCGACTACCTCTCGTGCTCCGATCCGAACGGCACGGGGCCGTTCCCGGTGACCTCGGCACGTCCCGTCTCCGGAAATACCTTGGTGATGACGCACTCTCCCTGCCGCCCGTTGGGCAGCCGCAGGTCCAGCGTCTTCCCGCGCACCGCCCATCGGCTCCCGCCCGCGGCGGTGTGGAGACTGCCGTGCCAGGCCGACAGGCGGCCCTTCTCCTGGATCGCGTAGAGATCGGCCTCGACCGGAGTCCCGGCCCCGTCCGCGATCACTGTTGCCCAGCCCCGATAGGTGTTTCCCATAGGGCCAGGATCCGCCGCCCGACCGACAATTGCGACCCGACCCGGGTCCCGGGCCGAAAGCACGGGCCGAAAGCCCGTGCCGGAACGACGGGCCGCCACCGGCCCGGGGCCCTCTGCGATCATGTGCCGGACGGCCGGGACAGGGCGGACGCCCAGTGACCGGACGGGCCGGGACCGTACGGAACGGGTGGAGGACCCCCGAATGGTGGAGACGGGTGCGGACGACGCACGGGTGACCGCGTTCTGGCGCGGCCTCGGGCTGCCGGGGCTGATCGACGTGCACACGCACTTCATGCCGGAGCGCGTGCTGGACAAGGTGTGGGCGTACTTCGACGCCGCCGGACCGCTCGTCGGCCGCCACTGGCCCATCACCTACCGCCACCAGGAGGACGAACGGCTCGCGGTGCTGCGCGGGTTCGGCGTCCGGGCGTTCACCTCGATGGTCTACCCGCACAAGCCGGGTATGGCCCGCTGGCTGAACGGCTGGGCGGCGGAGTTCGCCGCCCGTACGCCGGACTGCCTGAGCACCGCCACCTTCTTCCCGGAGGAGGGCGCCGCGGACTACGTCCGCGCGGCCGTCGAGGGCGGCGCCCGGGTCTTCAAGGCGCATGTCCAGGTGGGGGCCTACGACCCGGATGACGCCCGGCTGCGACCGGTCTGGGGGCTGCTGGCCGAGGCGGGCGTCCCCGTGGTGACGCACTGCGGGTCCGGGCCGGTGCCCGGCAGGTTCACCGGCCCGGGGCCGATTGCCCGGGTGCTGGACCGGCATCCCGGGCTGCGGCTGGTCGTCGCGCACATGGGGATGCCCGACTACACCGCCTTCCTCGACCTGGCCGAACGCCACCCCGGCGTCCTGCTGGACACGACGATGGCGTTCACCGACTTCTCCGAGGAGTCCGCCCCGCTGCCCCGGCGGGAGTACGCGCGGCTCGCGGACCTCGGCGACCGGATTCTGTGGGGGAGCGATTTCCCGAACATCCCGTACTCCTACGCCCATGGCCTGGAGTCGCTGCGGCGACTCGGCCTCGGGGACGCGTGGCTGCGCGCCGTGTGCCACGACAACGCGTCAACTCTCTTCAAGATCTGACGGCACGCCAGGTCGGAGGCTTCTAGTGGTTTAGTCCTAGGTCTAGTCCAAAGCCTTGACGGGGTCGCGTCACGGCTGGATTCTGGCTGCGATTCCCCCCACAGGAGGTATGACGTGAAGCGCCTCAAAGCACTCTGTTCCGGGGTGGCGGCAGCCACCTTCGCGGCAGCCGGACTCGCCGCCGCCGCCACGCTCGGCACCGGCCAGGCGTCCGGCGCCGAGACCTCGGCGGCAGCCCTGGGCAACAACTGGTACGCGGCGGCGCCGTATCTGATGCCCCGGGACAACAACCCGCCCGACGCGGGGGCGATCATGGACGCCACCGGGCTCAAGGCGTTCCAGCTCGCCTTCATCCTCGCCCCCAACGGCGGTGGCTGCAGCCCGACCTGGGACGGGACCGCGCCCGTCTCCTCCGACACCGCGGTCGGCTCGGTGATCAGCGGGATCCGCGCCAAGGGCGGTGACGTCTCTGTCTCCATCGGCGGCTACGGCGGCACCAAGCTCGGCCAGGCCTGCTCCACCTCCGAGGCGACCGCCGCCGCGTACCAGCAGGTCATCAGCAAGTACCAGTTGAAGGCGATCGACTTCGACCTCGAGGAGCCGGAGTACGAGAACGCCACCGCGATCGCCCACGAGATCGGCGCGGCGAAGATCCTCCAGCAGAACAACCCCGGTCTCTACGTCTCGGTGACCACCGCCGGCACCGCCGACGGCACCGGCTGGTTCGGCAAGCAGATGCTGAACGAGGCCAAGGCCCAGGGCTTCACGCCCAACAACTTCTCGATCATGCCGTTCGACGGCGGCTTCAACGGGGCCGCGGCGCAGACCAGCGCGCTCACCAACTTCAACGCGATCCTGCAGACGACGTTCGGCTGGAACGCGGCCACCGCCTACGCCCACGAGGGCTTCTCCGGGATGAACGGCCGCAGTGACACCGGCGAGTACTTCCGCCAGGCCGACTTCCAGACGGTGCTGGACTTCGCCACCAGCCACGGAATGGGCCGGTTCACCTTCTGGTCGCTCAACCGTGACCGCCAGTGCACCCCGCCCGACAACGGCACCACTTCCGGAGTCTGCAGCAGCGTTCCGCAGACTCCCTGGGAATTCGCCAAGTTCTCGGTGAAGTTCGCCGGAGCGACCCCTCCCACCAACCCTCCGACGACCCCGCCCACCACGCCTCCGACCAACCCGCCGGGTCAGTGCACGGTGGCGGCGTGGAGCAGTGCCGCGGTATACGTCAACACCAACGAGGTCTCCCACAAGGGCCACAAGTGGAAGGCCAAGTGGTGGACCCAGAACGAGGAGCCCGGCACCACCGGTGAGTGGGGCGTCTGGCTGGACGAAGGCGCCTGCTGACCTTCCTCCGAAGCCCCGGCCCGGCCGTGTCACCGGCCGCCGGGGGCAGCGGTGAAGCACGGGACCCACCGGCCGTCGGCCGGTGGGTCCCGTACATGTGCGCGAATCCGCAGCGGCGCGTTTTGGCAGGTGCATATGCCGGGAGTTCTCGCCGAAAACGGACGGACCATTTCCGGATGATATTCCGCTTGGCACAGGTGATCGATAGCCTTTGCTGGAGAGTAGGCCGGTATCTTGGTCAACCCAAGATCATCTGATGAGCTGGAGACCGTGATGGAGCGTCCCGCCTGGGCACCCCAGGGTATTGACCTCTCGGTACCGAGTGTGTCGCGCATCTACGACTACTACCTCGGTGGGTCCCACAACTTCGAGGTGGACCGCGAGGCCGCGCGCCAGGCCATGGAGATCTTCCCGGGGCTCCCCAAGATCATGCAGGCGAACCGCGCGTTCATGCGCCGGGCGGTCCGCTACGCCGTCGACCAGGGCATCACCCAGTTCCTCGACATCGGATCCGGCATACCCACCTTCGGCAACGTGCACGAGGTCGCCCAGGCCGCCAGCCCCGGCGCCCGGGTGCTCTACGTCGACAGCGACCCGGTGGCCGTGGCGCACAGCCGGGCGGTGCTCGACGGCAACGCGACGGCCCGGATCGCCGCCGCCGACCTGCGCAAGCCCAAGGACATCCTGTCCAGCCCCGAGGCCATCGAGCTGCTCGACTTCGACAAGCCGGTGGCGCTGCTGCTCGTCGCCGTCCTCCACTTCGTGCCCGACGAGGACGAGCCGGCCACCGCGGTGGCCGAACTGCGGGACGCGCTCGCCCCCGGCAGCCTGCTGGTGCTCACCCACGCCTCGACCGAGGGCGGCCCCATCTCGGCCGAGCAGGGCGGCGGCGTCCAGGGCGTCTACCGCAAGGCCAGCTCCCCGCTGATCATGCGCACCCGCGCCGAGGTGGCCCCGTTCTTCGAGGGCTTCGACATCGTGGAGCCCGGTCTGGTGTCGATGCCCGACTGGCATCCGGACACCCCGGCCGGTCACGAAGAGGACCCCGCCGCCTTCGTCGGCTTCGCCGGCGTGGGGCTCAAGGCGTGACCTCAGAGCCGGCCGGAACCGAGGACCCCGGGCTGCACCTGGCCGGAGGCATCGGGCAGGACGCTTCCGGGGACACCGAGCTGGACGTACGGGCCGACGGCCTGCGGCGGTTCGCCACCATATGGAGCCGTGCGATCTACCCGGCCACCGCGACGTCGATGACGCGCTCCGAGTTCGAGGAGTACCTGCTCCCGCTGGCCCGCGGACTCGACGAGGCGCTGTGCGCCACGCCGTTCGACCCGCGCCCGGCCTTCGAGGTCGGAGCCGCGCTGGTCGCGGCGCACTGCACCGACCCCGAAGTGCTGCCCAGCATCCTGCGGGTGGTCGACGCGTACCTGGTGCTCTACTGCCCGCCGGAGGGCCTGCCGGCCGACGAGAGCCGGTCCCGCTGCGCCCGGCTGCAGCACGCCGTCGCGGCCGGGTTCGCCCGCGCCCTGGTGGAGCGCACCCGCTACGAGCAGGAAGCCATCTCGCGGGCGGCGATCGCCGCCCGTGCGGAGGCGGAAACGGCGCTCCAGGCCAGCGAGGCCCGTTTTCGCGCTGTTTTCGAGGGAGCGGCGATCGGGATCGGGATCGCCGGCCTCGACGGCCGGATCCTCGAACTGAACGGCGCGCTGACGCAGATGTTCGGCGGCGAGCACCACGTGCGCAACCGGAACGTCAGCGACTTCGTGCACCCGGAGGACGGCGCCGAGGTCTGGGGGCTGTACGGGGAGCTGGTCCGCGGTGAGCGCGAGGAGTACCGGATCACCAAGCCGTACTACCGGCCCGACGGCACCGCGCTGTGGACCAACCTGTCCGTGTCGCTGCTCAGGGACTCCTCGGGGGTCCCGCAGTACCAGCTGGCGCTCATGGAGGACATCACCGAGGCGCGGCTGCTGACCGAGCGGCTGCGGCACGAGGCGACCCACGACACCCTCACCGGGCTCCCGAACCGGGCGCTCTTCTTCGAACGGCTGGAACAGGCGCTGTCGCCCGGCACCGGCACCGAACGCCTCGGCCTGTGCTACCTCGACCTCGACGGCTTCAAGGCCGTCAACGACAGCCTCGGCCACGCGGTGGGGGACCGGCTGCTGGTCGCGGTCGCCGAGCGGCTGCAGGCGTGTGTCACCGGCCCCGGCCAGCTGGTGGCCCGTATCGGCGGCGACGAGTTCGCGGCCCTGATCGTCGACCCCGCGACGCAGGGCGAGGTCACCGACCTGGCCGACCGGATCCTGGCCGCGCTGTCCACCACCGTCCGCCTCGACGGCCGTGAGCTGCCCGTCCACGGCAGCATCGGCATCGTCGAGGGCCCCACGGGCACCCGCGGCGCGGCCGACGTGCTGCGCAGCGCCGACATCACGATGTACCGGGCCAAGGCCGCGGGCGGCAACCGCTACGAGGTCGCGGACCCGGACTCCGACGCCCGCGCGATCACCCGGCACGGTCTGACGAACCGGCTGCCGACCGCCCTGGAGCGCGGCGAGTTCTTCATCGAGTACCAGCCCCTCATCCGGCTCTCCGACGGCAGCGTCCAGGGCGCGGAGGCCCTGGTCAGATGGTGCCACCCGCTGCACGGCGTGCTCGGGCCCGACCAGTTCATACCGCTGGCCGAGAGCACCGGGCAGATCGTCCCGCTCGGCCGCTGGGTGCTGCAGGAGTCCGCCCGGCAGGCGTGCGCCTGGCAGCGCCGGAGCGCCGACGGCCTCCCGGTCCGGGTCAACGTCAACCTGTCACCGTGCCAGCTGTACCACCCGGGGCTGGTCGACGAGGTCGCCGCCGTACTCGACGAGACCGGTCTCGACCCCACCGCGCTCTGCCTGGAAGTCACCGAGAGCGCCCTGATCGGCGCCGACGAGGACGCCCTCAAGCCGCTGCGCCGGCTGGTCGACCTGGGCGTGGACATAGCCCTCGACGACTTCGGAACCGGCTACTCCAACCTGTCGTCGCTGCGCTGGCTGCCGATCAGCAACCTCAAGCTCGACCGGGCCTTCACCCGGGGCATCCGGCAGCACCCGGCCGACCCCGTCGACCTCAAGATCGTCGAGGGGATCGTCTCCCTCGCACACACGCTCGGTCTCACCGTGACCGTCGAGGGCGTGGAGACCCGCACCCAGGCGGAGCACCTGGGACTGCTCGGCTGCGACACCGCCCAGGGCTGGTACTACGCCCGGCCGGGTCCGCCGGACCACCTGCACACCCTGACCCTGGCCGACGCGATGAGCGCCTGAGGGCGGCCCGCCCGAACGGCGCGGGGGGACTCGCCGCCGCTGCCGCCCGGCCTGTCAGTGGCGTGGTGCATGCTGGCTGCTGACCTGGTCGCGCGCGCCCGCCTCAGCGGCTCCGCCGGCCGACCGCCGCACGGCCCGTGGAGAGCGACCCTGAGCAGCACCGCAGCCGAGATCCTGTCCGTCGTCCTGCTCCTGCTGGTCCTCGGGTTCGCGGTCGCCCGCCCGCGCGGCCTGCCCGAGGCGGTCGCGGCGGTCCCGGCGGCGGCCCTGGTGATCGCCACCGGCGCGGTGACGTGGCAGGACGCCTGGGCGCAGACGAGGGAGCTGCTGCCCGTCGTCGGCTTCCTCGCCGCCGTGCTGGTGCTGGCGGAACTCTGCGCCGGCGCCGGACTGTTCACCGCCGCCGGGGACGCGATGGCCCGCGCCTGCCGGGGCGAGCCCCGCCGGCTGCTGGCCGGGGTGTTCGCGGTGGCCTCGCTGATCACCGCCGTGCTCAGCCTGGACGCGACGGTGGTGCTGCTGACCCCGGTGGTCATCGTGACCGCCGCCCGCGCCGGCACCAGGTCCCGGCCGCACGTCTACGCGTGCGCCCACCTGGCGAACTCGGCGTCGCTGCTGCTGCCGGTCTCCAACCTGACCAACCTGCTGGCCTTCGCCGCGGCCGGACTCTCCTTCACCCGCTTCGCGGCGGTGATGGCGCTGCCCTGGCTGGTGGCGATCGGGCTGGAGTACCTGGTCCTCCGCCGGTTCTTCGCCGCCGACCTGGCCGCCCCCTCGCGCGGCACCGAACCGGTGCCGCGGCCGGCGCTCCCGGTGTTCACCCTCGTCGTCGTGGCCCTGACGCTCCTCGGCTTCGTCGTGACCTCCCTGGCCGGGGCCGACCCCGCATGGGCGGCGCTCGCCGGGGCGCTGGTGCTGGGGGCGCGGGCGCTGCGCCGCGGGCGGACGACCGTACGCGGTCTGGTGGGCGCCGCGAACCCGCTGTTCTGCCTGTTCGTGCTCGCGCTGGGCGTCGTCGTGAAGGCCGTGGTCGACAACGGTCTGGCCGACGCGGCGGGCCGGGTGCTGCCGGACGGCGCGGGGCTGCCCGAGCTGCTGGCGGTGGCGGCGCTCGCCGCCGTGCTCGCCAACCTGATCAACAACCTGCCCGCGGTGCTGGCGCTGCTGCCGCTCGTCGCGACGGCCGGGCCGGGCCCCGTGCTCGCCGTCCTGATCGGGGTGAACCTCGGCCCGAACCTCACCTACGCCGGCTCGCTGGCCACCCTGCTGTGGCGCCGCATCCTCAGCGACCACGGCAAGGACCCCCAGCTGGGCGTCTTCACCCGGCTCGGCCTGCTGACGGTGCCTCTGACGCTGGTGGGCGCCACGACGGCGCTGTGGGCCATGCTGCGGCTCACGGGCACCTGAGGGGCTCCTGACGGCCCTCCGGCGGTCCCGGCAGCCAAGGGCCCGCCTTCAGGCAGCCGGCTGCCCGCCGGTGCCGCGCATCCGCCCGGCGGCGTACACGCAGCCCGCCAGCGCCAGGTCGGACAGCAGCATGAAGCCGATCGAGTACGAGCCCTTGCCGCTGTAGATGGCGCCCATGACCAGCGGCGGCACGAAGCCGCCGAGGCCGCCCACCGCGCCGACGATGCCCGTCACGCTGCCCACCTGGGGCTGTGGGGTGACGCGGGAGACCAGTGCGAACACCGACCCGCTCGCCGCGCCCAGCCCGGCCGCCATGATGAGGAAGCAGATCGTCCCCAGCGGGTCCAGGGCCGGGTCGAAGGCCTGCACGATCGCCAGCAGCGCGACCGCGGACAGCGCCCAGGCGGTGACGACGGCGGGGTGCACCCGGTCGGAGAGCCAACCGCCGATCGGCCGGAAGACCACGGTGACCAGCGCGAAGCCCGCCGCCTTGGTTCCCGCGTCGGTCGGGCTGAGCTCGTACCAGGTCTTGAGGTACGTGGGCAGGTAGACGCCGAACGCGACGATGCCGCCGAACCCGATCGCGTACAGCGCCGACAGCTCCCAGGTGACCCGGAGCCTGCCCGCCTGCCCCAGCCGCGTCGTGAGCGGCGCGGCCGGCACCGCCCGGTCGGGCCGGTCCCTGATCAGCAGCCAGGCCAGGACCGAGTACGCCGCCAGTGCGGCCGCCACGATGAGGAACGGCAGGTCCTCGTCGTGCTTGTACAGGCGCGGGGTGAAGTACCCGGACAGGGCCACCCCGCCCATGCCCATCCCGAAGACGCCCAGCGCCAACCCCCTGCGGGCGGGCGGGAACCAGGAGTTGACCAGCGGGATGCCGATGGCGAACGTCGTACCGCCCAGGCCGAGCAGGAAGCCCACCGCCAGCAGCGCGCCGAACGAGCCCTTGGCGGGGATCAGCAGCAGGACCGGCACGATGGTCAGCGCCGAGACCAGCGGGAACATCAGCCGGGCGCCGTAGCGGTCGGTCAGCGCGCCGACCGGGATACGGCCGAGCGACCCCACGATCACCGGGACGGCCACCAGCACCGACTGGGAGAACGAGTCGAGCCCCAGACTGTCCTTGAGGTCGCTGCCCAGCGGCGCGACCAGGGCCCACGCCCAGAACGTCAGCGTGAAGCCGATCGTGGCGACGACCAGGTTCCGGTACGCGGTACCGGACGGCGCGTCCGCGGCACCGGGGGCAGGTCGTCCCGGAGGGGCGGTCCGCGCTGTCGATGTCATGGGCCGCTCCTCGCGTACGTCCGGACCTGCACTGCGTCCATCGTGTGCGGGCGGATCCGCCCGCCGCCGCCGGGGAGAGGCCGTACGGATGACGGGCGGCTACGCCGCCGTGCCCGTCGTCCGCCGCGCCCCGGCGTACGACCGGCTGCGCGGGGTGTCGGGGCCGCCGACCCCGAAAGACCCCTGATCCGCACCGGAAGCGGGCCTCGCCCCGTGACGCGGGGCGCCCGATCGGGCATACTCCATCGCGCCACAGCCGTTGATCAAGCCGCGCCGAGACCCGGCGCGGGACGATCGGCATTTGGGCACCGCAAGACGTACGGCGCCGCCACACCCTGGGCGGGCGCCGCCGCGCCTGACAGGGAGGAGCGTGCCGCCATGCCCCGCAACGGCCCGCAACCGGTAGACCGCCACTTGCCCACCGAGGAGGCCCGAGACCTGCTCGCCCTCACCCGCGAGCTGGCCCAGCGGGAGATCCTGCCCCGGGCCGCCGAGGAGGAGGACACCGGGCACTTCCCGCGGGACACGTTCTCCCTCATCGGCGAGGCGGGACTGCTCGGCCTCCCGTACGCGGAGGAGTACGGCGGCGGAGGACAGCCCTACGAGGTGTACCTGCAGGTACTGGAGGAGCTGGCGGCCGCCCGGCTCACCGTCGGCCTCGGCGTGAGTGTCCACACCCTCGCCTGCCACGCACTGGCGCACTTCGGCACCAAGGAGCAGCGGGCCGAGCACCTGCCCGCCATGCTCGGCGGCACGCTCCTCGGCGCGTACTGCCTCTCGGAGCCCGCCGCGGGCTCGGACGCCGCGTCCCTGAACACCCGCGCGGTCCTCCGCGACGGCGACTGGACCATCGACGGCACCAAGGCGTGGATCACGCACGGCGGCGTCGCCGACTTCTACACCGTGCTCGCCCGCAGCGGCGCCGAGGGGCCGCGCGGCATCACCGCGTTCCTGGTCCCCGCGGACTCACCGGGTCTGACCGCCGCCCAGCCCGAGCGGAAGATGGGGATGAAGGGATCGCCCACCGCGCAGGTGCACTTCGACGGTGTGAGCGTCCCGGACGGCCGGCGGGTCGGCGAGGAGGGCCAGGGCTTCTCCATCGCCCTGTCCGCGCTCGACTCGGGCCGGCTCGGCATCGCGGCGTGCGCCGTCGGCGTCGCGCAGGGCGCTCTCGACGAGGCGCTGGCCTACACGCTCGCCCGCAAGCAGTTCGGCCGTCCGCTGGTGGACTTCCAGGGGCTGCGCTTCATGCTCGCCGACATGGCCACCAAGATCGAGGCCGGCCGGGCGCTCTACCTCGCCGCCGCCCGACTGCGCGACGCGGGCCGGGACTTCTCGCGGCAGGCGGCCATGGCCAAGCTCTTCTGCACGGACGCCGCGATGCAGGTGACGACCGACGCCGTCCAACTCCTCGGCGGCTACGGCTACACGGTCGACTTCCCCGTCGAGCGGTACATGCGCGAGGCCAAGGTGCTGCAGATCGTCGAGGGCACCAACCAGATCCAGCGCATGGTCATCGCCCGGCACCTCGCCGGGCCGGAGAGCAAGCCGTAACCCCGCGGCGGTGCCGCGCCCCCCGGGGACGCGGCACCGCGGCGCGGACGGCCGGTCGAGCAGCCTGCGGGTTCAGGCCGCGCGCTGGCGCGGCACCCGCACCGGGCGCGACTCGGGGCCGTACGCGTGCGAGAACGGCTGGGTGCGCCAGTCGAGTCCGGCCGGCAGCGTCAGCAGCGTGGCCAGCTCCTCGCCGGTGTACTCCATGCCGTCCACCTGCTGCGCGTCCCGCAGCGCGCGCCCGGAACCGGCGCAGACGGTGAGGCCGAACGGATTCCACGGCGTGGGGCACAGCGCGTGCTCCGGAAGCACTTCCTCGCCCTCGAACAGCGCGATCGGCCGTGCGCAGTCCGGGCAGTGCACCCGCAGGACGGCGTAGATCTCCTCGTCGAACGCCTCCTCGGCGTCCAGGGCGGCGGCTTCGAGCGCCTGGGCCCGTTCGTCGTCCTCCGCCGGCACGGGTTGCGTACGATCGCTGCGGCTGGGCCGCACATGGGTGCGCATAGGTGGATCCCCCTTGGATGAACGCCCGTTCGACGGGCCCGCCGGGCGCGACGGCCACGGCCATAGCGAGCACTTCCCGTCCAGCGCCGTCGATAACCTCTGCGGCGGCCATCGCGGGGTGCACGCGGTGTGGCCTTCATCACATTCGGCGCCGTTCGGGGCGTGCGCGCCCCCGGAGAACGCCCTCCCGCCCCGGCGTGCCCCATGCCCGCTGTGCCGGAGTGCCTCCGGGGCAGTAGGTTGACCGCCGTGGAGGAGCTGGACCAGCAAATCGTGGAACTTCTCGTCGCCGATGGGCGGATGAGCTACACCGACCTGGGCAAGGCCACGGGCCTGTCCACCTCGGCGGTGCACCAGCGGGTGCGCCGTCTGGAGCAGCGCGGGGTGATCCGCGGCTACGCCGCGATCGTCGACGCCGAAGCGGTCGGACTGTCCCTGACGGCGTTCATCTCGATCAAGCCGTTCGATCCGAGCGCGCCCGACGACATCGCGGAGCGCCTCGCCGAGGTACCGGAGATCGAGGCCTGCCACAGCGTCGCGGGGGAGGAGAACTACATCCTCAAGGTCCGCGTCGCGACCCCCGGCGAGCTGGAGCACCTGCTCGCCCGGATCCGCACCCTGGCCGGGGTCTCCACCCGCACCACCGTCGTGCTGTCGACTCCGTACGAGGCCCGGCCCCCGCGCATCTGAGCGCCCCGGGCAGGGGAGAGACTGTCCCTCATGAACGAGCGCACCCTTTCCACCACCGTGCTGCTGCGCGGCGGAACCGTCTACAGCCCCGCCGACCCCTTCGCCACGGCCATGGTCGTGGAGGGCGGCACCGTCGCCTGGGTGGGATCCGAGGGCGCCGCCGACTCCTTCGTGGACGGCGTCGACGAGGTGGTCCGGCTCGACGGCGCGCTCGTCACCCCGGCGTTCACCGACGCGCACGTCCACACCACCGCCACCGGCCTGGCGCTCACCGGTCTCGAACTCAGCGCCGCCGCGTCCCTCGCCGACGCGCTCGCCCGCACCGCCGCGTTCTCGCTCGCACGCCCCGGCGACCGGGTGCTGCTCGGCCACGGCTGGGACGAGTCGCGCTGGCCCGAGCGGCGGACCCCCTCACGCCGGGAACTGGACGAGGCGGTCGGCGGCCGCCCGCTCTACCTGACCCGGGTGGACGTGCACTCCGCCGTCGTCACCACCGCGCTGCTCGACCTCGTCCCCGGGGTGCGCGACCTGCCGGGGTACCACCCGCAGGGCCCGCTCACCGGCGACGCGCACCACGCGGTACGCCGCGCCGCGCACGGGGCCGTCACCCCCGCCCAGCGGCTCGCGGCGCAGCGCGCGGCGCTGCGGCACGCCGCCTCGCTGGGGATCAGCGCGGTGCACGAGTGCGCCGGCCCCGACATCTCCTCCGAGGACGACCTCACCGGCCTGCTGGCGCTCGCCGCGGCGGAATCCGGTCCCCAGGTCTTCGGCTACTGGGCGGAGGCCGTCAAGGACGCCTCGGGGCTCGACCGGATCCGGGACCTGGGCGCCGTCGGCGCGGGCGGCGACCTGTTCGTCGACGGATCCCTCGGCTCCCGCACCGCCTGCCTGCACGCGCCCTACGCCGACGCCCCGCACCACGGCACCTCCTTCCTCGACACCGACACCATCGCCGCCCACGTCGCCGCCTGCACCGAGGCCGGCGTCCAGGCGGGCTTCCACGCCATCGGGGACGCCGCCGTGTCCTCCGTCGTGGCCGGGGTGCGGGCCGCCGCGGAGCGGGTCGGCACCGAACGGATCCGGGCGCTGCGCCACCGGGTCGAGCACGCCGAGATGATGACGCCCGGCACGATCGCCGGCTTCGCCGAGCTGGGCCTGATCGCGTCGGTCCAGCCGGCGTTCGACGCGGCCTGGGGCGGCGAGGACGGCATGTACGCGGAGCGGCTCGGCGCCGAACGGGCCGGGACGCTCAACTCCTACGCCGCCATGGTGCGGGCCGGGGTGCCGCTCGTCCTCGGCTCCGACAGCCCCGTCACCCCGCTCGACCCCTGGGGCGCCGTGCGGGCCGCCGCGTTCCACCGCACTCCCGGGCACCGCATCTCGGCGCGTGCCGCGTTCAACGCCCACACCCGGGGCGGCTGGCGCGCGGTCGGCCGGGACGACACCGGCGTCCTGATGCCGGGCGCGCCCGCCGACTACGTGCTGTGGCGCGGCGGCGAGCTGGTGGTGCAGGCGCCGGACGAGCGGGTCGCCAACTGGTCGACCGACCCGCGTTCGGGCACGCCGGGCCTGCCGGACGTCGCGCCGGACCGTGCCCTTCCGGTCGCCCTGCGTACCGTCGTGTCCGGGCGGACGGTCTACGCACGGCCGAATGAGTGACCGATGGCGGTCACATGCGGCCGAACGGTGCCCCCTCGGCCTGTCGCGCCGACGCGCCGGGCCCCGCACTGACCTGCTGATTTGAAGGATCATCGCAGGTCAAGCCGCTATTGACAGCCAGCGGTCGAGGGCGAGTAGGTTCGGCCGAGTCCACCACAGGACGTCGGACCGGGGACCCTCCGCGAATCCGTCGGCCGCCGCTGGGCCATGGGGTGTCGCGCCGCACGTGCACGCCGCCACTGGCAGCCAGGTCCAGCGTCAGCGGCACGGAAAGCGGCTCGCTCCACGGCGAGTGCCGCCGGACGGCAGGTGTGACCCGGGAGGGCCCGGACGCCCAGTAGACAACGGCCTTGGCGCCGACTCGCAGCCAGCGGGTCCCAGGTCGGCCCGAAGGGCGTTCCGGGCTCGTTCCGCAGCGGGCGCTCCCGCCGTACCACGCCCCGCGCAACCGCGGCCGAGCCTTTACACACCCGCGACCCGCCGTGGCGCGAACACGTTGTACCGTCACTGCACCAGCTCACCACCTGCAGGAAGGCCGCGACGTGCGCCCGCGACCCGATACCGCCCCGGCCGTGGACCCAGCCGCAGAACCGGCCGCGGAGCCCGCCGAGGAGGCGCTCGTGGACCGGGCCGCCGACCCCGGGACGCCGCAGGCCCCCGCCGGGCCCGTGCCCGAGCGGCCCGGCCGCCGCCGGCGTGCCGCGCTGGCCGCCCGCCGCGCCGCCCCGCGCACCGTCGCCGCAGTGCTCTGCGGACTGGCGCTCGCCGCCGCGTTCCCGCCCTACGACCTGTGGCCGCTGTCGATCGCCGCGGTCGCCGGGCTGTCCGTCCTCACCCGCGGCAGGTCCGCCCGCCAGGGCGCCTGGCTCGGCTTCGCCTTCGCGCTGCCCTTCTTCCTGTGGCTGCTGCTGTGGCTGCGGGTCGTCGGCTACGACGCGGTCTTCGGGCTGTCCGTGCTGGAGGCGCTCTTCATCGCCGTGCTCGGGGCCGGTCTGGCCGTCACCTCGCGGCTGCCGGGCTGGCCGCTGTGGGGCGGCTGCCTGTGGGTGGCCGAGGAACTGGCCAGGGACCGGCTGCCCTTCGGCGGCTTCCCCTGGGGCCGGCTGGCCTTCGCCAACACCGGCTCGCCCTTCACGCCGCTGGCGGCCCTCGGCGGGGCCCCGCTGGTGACCTTCGCCGTCGCGCTGACCGGCACGCTGCTGGCCGCGGCCGTGCTCGCCGCCCTGCGCCTGCGCACCGCGGGGACCGCGCGCACCGCCCGGACGCTGCTGCCCGTCGCCGGGTCCGCCGCGATCGCGGCCGCCCTGCTCGCCGCCGGGTACGCGGTGCCGGTGCCGACCGACGCCACCGGATTCGTCAGGGTGGCCATCGTGCAGGGCAACGTGGAGCAGCCCGGGATGCACTTCCTCGGCCGCCCGCTGCAGATCCTGGACAACCATGTCGCGGCCACCCTCCAACTGGCCAAGGACATCAAGGCGAAGCGGACGCCCAGGCCGGATCTGGTGATCTGGCCGGAGAACTCCTCCGACCTCGACCCGTTCAGCAACCCGCAGGCCTACGACAGGATCACCGGCGCGGTCCGCGCCGTGGGCGTCCCGATCCTGGTCGGCGCGCTGGTCGACGGCCCGGACGCCCGGCACGTGCAGAACGAGGGCATCGTCTGGGACCCGGTCTCCGGGCCCGGCGCCTCATACACCAAGCAGCACCCGGTGCCGTTCGGGGAGTACGTGCCCTTCCGCGCGGAACTCAGCAAGGTCATCAAGCGGCTCGACCAGATCCCGCGGGACTTCTACCCGGGCAGGAACACCGGCGTGCTCAAGATCGGGCCCGCCACGCTCGGCGACGTCATCTGCTTCGAGGTCGCCTACGACGAGATCGTGCACGACACCGTGAAGGCCGGGGCCCGCGCGATCATCGTCCAGACCAACAACGCGACGTACGGCCGCACCGGCCAGCCCGAGCAGCAGCTCGCCATGTCGCGGCTGCGGGCCGTCGAGCACGGGCGCGCCATCGTCACCGCCGCGACCAGCGGCATCAGCGCCGTGGTGGCCCCCGACGGCACCATCGAGCAGCGCACGAAGGAATTCACCCGGGATGTCCTGAGTGCCCGGATCCCGCTGCGCGACGAGCTCACGGTGGCCGACCGCGTCGGTACGGTTCCCGAGTGGACTCTCGCTATGGTGGGGATTCTGTCCTGCGCTGTCGCCATCGCGCTCGGCAGGCGCGAAGCCACAAAAGCGAAGGGGCAGCAGTGAACGAGGGCGGTGGGGTTCCCCATGGCGGAACCCAGGGGCGTGACTTCGGGCCGCTCGGCACGATTCTGGTCATCATCCCGACCTACAACGAAGCCGAGAACATCCAGCCGATCGTGGCCCGGGTCCGGTCCTCGGTGCCCGAGGCGCACATCCTGGTCGCCGACGACAACAGCCCCGACGGCACCGGCAAGCTCGCCGACGAACTGGCCTCCGCGGACGACCACGTCCACGTGCTGCACCGGCAGGGCAAGGAGGGCCTCGGCGCCGCCTACCTGGCCGGCTTCCGCTGGGGCATCGACCAGGGCTACGGCGTCCTCGTCGAGATGGACGCCGACGGCTCGCACCAGCCCGAGGAGCTGCCGCGGCTGCTCACCGCGCTCAAGGGCGCGGACCTGGTCCTCGGCTCCCGCTGGATCCCCGGCGGCCGGGTCGTGAACTGGCCCAAGTCCCGCGAGTTCCTCTCGCGCGGCGGCAGCACGTACTCGCGGATCCTGCTGGACGTGCCGATCCGTGACGTCACCGGCGGCTACCGGGCCTTCCGCAAGGAGACCCTGGCCGGACTGGGCATGGAGGAGGTGGCCTCGGCCGGCTACTGCTTCCAGGTCGACCTGGCCTGGCGCACGGTCAAGGCCGGCTACCACGTCGTCGAGGTCCCCATCACCTTCGTGGAGCGCGAGCGCGGCGACAGCAAGATGAGCCGCAACATCGTGGTCGAGGCGCTGTGGCGGGTCACCGCCTGGGGTGTGGGCTCGCGAGTGAAGCGGACCCTGGGCCGCAAGTCCGGCTGAACGTGATCGGCGATGTCCGCCGGTGATCGTGGCTTTATCCGGGCCCAGGCACAATTGACCGTATGACTACCAGCACCCCGCCCCCGGTCCGCCCCCGGCGCTCACGCGTCCGCACCTTCGCGCCGCTCGTGGTGGCGGCCTGGGTGGTCCTGGAGATCTGGCTGCTGACCGTGGTGGCCTCGGCCACCAGCGTCGGCGCCGTCCTGCTGCTGCTCGCGGCCGGGGTCGTGCTCGGCGCGCTCGTGGTGAAGCGGGCCGGGCGCAGTGCCTGGCGCAGCCTGACCGTCTCCATGCAGCCCGGGGCCCCGGGCGCGCCCGGAACGCCGGGGATCGCCCCGCCGGGGAGCGAGGCGACCGGGGCGGCGCTGGGCATGCTCGGCGGCCTGCTGCTGATGATCCCGGGCTTCGCGTCCGACGTCGTCGGGCTGCTGTGCCTGTTCCCGCCGACCCGCCTGCTGCTGCGCAAGGCGGCGGACCGCGCCCTGGGGCGCCGCAAGAGCTACGACTCCGGCTCCATCGGCGATCTGTTCCAGCAGGCGCGGGTGGTCAACGAGCAGGTCCGTATCCACCGCCCCGACGGCAAGGTCATTCCCGGCGAGGTCATCCAGGGCGAGGTCGTGGACCCGGAACGCAAGAACCCCGGGACAGAGCGCTGATCAGCGCTCCGCCACGGGGCGGAAGTGTTGGGCGGGCCCGTGTGTCACCACGGGCCCGATGCCTGTTGGTCAGGCGCTCTTGCGGTTGTCGCGCGGATGCACCGCGATGTTCATCGCTCCGGACCTCAGGACGGCCAGCCTCTCGGCCAGCACCTCCTCGAGCTCCTCGAGCGTGCGCCGCTCCATGAGCATGTCCCAGTGCGTGCGCGCGGGCTTGGTTTCCTTCTTCTCCGGGCCCTCTCCGTCCACCAGAAGTGCGATGGTGCCGCATGCACGGCACTCCCACTCCGACGGAATCTCGGCCTCAACCGAGAACGGCATCTCAAAACGATGTCCGTTCCGGCATGCGTACTCAACGGTCTGGCGAGGTGCCAGATCGATACCACGGTCGGTCTCGTAGCTAGTGGCCCCGAGTCGCGTACCGCGGAGAGCTCGCTCACTCATGAATCGTGCCTCCCGGGCTTAGTCGCCCACAGGACAGGTGTCGCTGTCGTCGTCATCCGGTCAACGTCCGGTCGGCGGTGAAGATTCCCGTGTGGGACAAGTGTCGTCCGTCGTGCCGCCCCTGTTTGTACCCACCGTTGACCGTTTTGTCACATCTGTTATCAGATGTCACCCGGCGTTTTCGTATCTTTGGCGCGCAGTAACGGTCAACCTGGCGGGACAACCGCGTACACTACCGGCCCGCGACCCCCAATACCTAAATTATGTCCGGGACGCGATTTCCGGCGGCCTCCACGGCCGCGCGCACCGGCACCCTGGCCAGCAGCACGAACCCCGCGGCGAAGAAGACCACCAGCGAGATGATCGCGTCGCGGTAGCTTCCGGTCAGCTGGTAGGTCAGCCCGAAAAGCAGAGGTCCGAGCCAGCTCGTACCCCGGTCGCTCACCTCGTACACCGAGAAGTACTCGGCCTCCTTGCCGCGCGGCACCATGTGGGAGAAGAGCGATCGGGACAGCGCCTGGCTGCCGCCGAGGACCATTCCGATGGCGGCGGCCAGGGCGAAGAACCAGACAGGTTCACCCGCGGGGAGGAAATATCCGGCGCCGATGGTGACGGTCCAGGCGGCCAGCGAACCCAGCACGGTTCGCCGGGCGCCGTAGCGGGCCGCCAGCCGGCCCAGCGCCAGCGCGCCGACGACGGCCAGCACCTGCACCAGCAGGATGGCGGTGATCAGCGTCCCCTGCTCCAGGCCCAGCTCCTCCGACCCGTACACCGACGCCTGCGAGATCACCGTCTGGATGCCGTCGTTGTAGATGAGGTACGCCAGCAGGAAGGCGAGCGTCAGCGGATAGCGGCGCATGTCCCGCGCGGTGGCGGCCAACTGCCGCAAGCCCTGGCCGAGCGCGCCGGATCCGGCGTCGCGGGAGGGCAGGCCGGCGGCGGCGCGCGGCCCCGGGCGGTCCCGCAGCCACCGCAGCGGCACCACGGTGAACACCGCCCACCACAGCCCCGCCGAGGCGAGGCAGATGCGCACCGCCAGCCCCTTGGAGACGCCGAAAGCGTCATGGCCCAGGAACAGCCCCAGGTTCGCCACCAGCATCAGCGCGCCCGCCGCGTACCCGAAGGCCCAGCCCCTCGACGACACGGCGTCCCGCTCGTGCGGCTCCGCGATCTGCGACAGGAAGGCGTTGTAGAGCACGACGGAGGCCGCGTACGAGACGTTCGCCACGATCAGCAGCGCGCCGCCGAGCAGATAGCGGTCGCCGGCCAGGAAGAACATCCCCATGGTCGCCGCCGCGCCCAGATAGGCGAACGCGCCCATCAGCGGCTTCTTGCGGCCGGTGCGGTCCGCGATCGCGCCGGCCAGCGGCATCACCAGCACCGACAGCAGCACCGAGGCGGAGATCGTGTAGGCGAAGTAGGCGCCCGCCCGCACCGGGATGCCCAGCGGGTGCACATACCCGTCGGCGTCGGCGGCGGCCTTCGCGACGTCCGTGAGGTAGGGGCCGAGGAAGACCGTGATCACGGTCGTGGAGAAGACCGAGTTGGCCCAGTCGTAGAAGTACCAGCCCTGCTGCTCGCGGCGCCGCTCCGCCGCGCGCTCCGCGACCGCCGCCTCCGTTATCGCCGTGCCCACCAGGTCCCCCGCTCGGACAGCACCGTGCGCAGTGCCTCGATGTGATCGGTCATGATGCCATCGACCCCGAGGTCGAGGAGCGCGCCCATCCGCCGCGGGTCGTTGACCGTCCAGACGTGGACCTGCAGCCCCCGCCGGTGTGCGGCGTCGATGAACCTGCGGTCGGGCACCGGCAGGCCCGCGACGCGCTCCGGCACCTGGACGCAGACGGCGCCGCCCCGTACAGCCGCGTTCAGCAGCCGCGCGGGCAGCCGCTCCAGCGGCCGGCCGCCGTACGAGCGCAGCCGCAGGCCCGCCACGCCCCGGGTGCCCAGCGAGGTGGCCAGCCGCGGACCGGCCAGCGCCCGCAGCCGGGCCACCCGCGCCTCGGAGAACGATCCGGCGCACACCCGGTCCCAGGCGTCCGCCGCGCGGACCGCGTCGAGCAGCGGGCCGGCGGCCGCCTCCGCCTTCACGTCCACGTTCCACCGGGCGTCCGGAAAAGCCGCCAGCAGCTCCGCGAACGTGGAGACCGGCTCCCGGCCCGCGACGCGGGCGCGGGCGACCTCGCTCCACGGCAGGGCGGCGATGGCGCCGCGCGCGTCGGTGACCCGGTCGAGGGTCGCGTCGTGGAAGGCGACCAGGACGCCGTCCGACGTCAGGTGGACGTCGGTCTCCAGGTAGCGGTAGCCGAGGTCCACCGCGCGGCGGAAGGCCGCCAGGGTGTTCTCCAGCCCGTCCGCCGCGCCGCCGCGATGGGCGAAGGCGAGAGGTGCCGGATGGTCCAGATACGGGTGGACCGGGGGAGGGGGAGGTGCGCTCACCTACGGCAGTATGGCCGGGTCCGGGGCGGCTCCGGCCACCGGCTTCGGCTCCCGCCGGGCGACCGGCTCCCCAGCCGGCTCCTCCACCGGCTGCGGAATCTCGAAGAACCGCAGGAAGTACTGGGCGAGCGGCCCGATCGCCACCGCGTACAGCACGGTCCCCACCCCGACACTGCCGCCCAGCGCGAAGCCGACGGCCAGCACGGCCAGTTCGATGCCGGTGCGGACCAGCCGGATCGACCGTCCCGTCCTGCGGTGCAGTCCCGTCATCAGCCCGTCGCGCGGGCCGGGTCCGAAGCGCGCCGTGATGTAGAGGCCGGTCGCCAGGCCGTTGAGCACGACCGCCACCACCAGCAGCGGGATCCGGACGGCGAGGGAGTGGACCTCCGGCAGCAGCCGCAAGGTGCCGTCCATCGCGAGCCCGACGATGAAGACGTTGGAGACGGTGCCCAGGCCGGGCCGCTGCCGCAGCGGCCACCACAGGAGCAGCACCGCCGCGCCCACGATGATCGACATCAGGCCGATGCTCAGCCCGGAACGTTCGGAGAGCCCCTGGTGGAAGACGTCCCAGGGGTCCAGGCCGAGTCCCGCGCCGACCAGGAGGCCGTCGCTGGCGCCGTACAGCACCAGGCCGACATAGAGATGGACGACGCGACGACCGGTGCGCATGGTGTTCCCCTGGTGAAGGTGGCTGGATACGTGGCACTCTGTGGCATGGATGTGGGTGAACGCCACAGCCAATCCGGGAAAGGTGGACTGAATTTTATGTCGCAGTGGACTGCATCGGTGGGAGCGGCGCCGCTCGCCCGGCTCCTCGAACCCCGACCGGCCCCCGGCGGCGGCCGCCGCGTACCGGCCTACCGCGGACTGGCCGACGGTGTACGGCTGCTGGTGCTCGAGGGCCGGGTGCCGGTCGCCGCCCGGCTGCCCGCCGAGCGGGAACTCGCCCTCGCCCTGGGCGTGAGCCGTACCACCGTCGCCGCCGCGTACGAGGCGCTGCGCGCCGAGGGGTTCGCCCGCTCCCGGCGGGGCGCCGGCAGCTGGACCGCCGTACCGGAGGGCCACGCGCTGCCGAGCCGGATCCTCGACCCGCTCCCGCCGGATTCCGCGGGCACCGTCATCGACCTCGGCTGCGCGGCCCTGCCCGCCCCCGAGCCGTGGCTGACCCGGGCGATGGAGGGCGCGCTGGGCGAACTCCCGGCCTACGCGGCCACCCACGGCGACTTCCCGGCCGGGCTCCCGGTGCTGCGCGAGGCGATCGCCGACCGCTACACCGCCCGCGGGGTGCCGACCATGCCCGAGCAGATCATGGTCACCACCGGTGCCATGGGCGCCATCGCCGCGTCGGCCCGCCGGCTCGTCGGGCTCGGCGAACGGGTCGCGGTCGAATCCCCCAGCTACGCCAACGTGCTGGAGCTGTTCCGCGAGACCGGCGCCCGGCTGGTGCCGGTCGCCATGCGCGACGGGCTGGGCGGCTGGGACATCGACGCCTGGCAGCGGGTGCTGCGCGACGCGGCGCCGCGGATGGCCTATGTCATGCCCGACTTCCACAACCCGACCGGCACCCTGGTCGGCGACGAGCAGCGCCGCGCCCTGGTGGAGACGGCCCGCGCCTCCGGAACCGTGGTCGTCGCGGACGAGACGATGGCGGAGCTGGTGCTGGACGCGGAGACGCCCATGCCCCGGCCGATGGCCGCCTTCGACCGCGGCGGCACGGTGATCACGGTCGGCTCCGCGAGCAAGGCGATCTGGGCGGGGCTGCGGATCGGCTGGGTCAGGGCGGCGCCCGACGTTGTCCGCCGCCTCGTCTCCGCCCGCGCCTATCTGGACCTCGGATCCCCCGTCGTCGACCAGCTCGCCGTGGCCTGGCTGCTGCGCGGCGGCGGCTGGGACCAGGCCGTCGCCACCCGCCGCGCCCGCGCCGGCGGCCACCGGGACGACCTGGTGGCGGCGCTGCGCGCGCAGACCCCCGACTGGGAGTTCACCGTGCCGAACGGCGGTATGACGATGTGGGTGCGGACCGGTGACGTGTCGGGTTCCCGGCTCGCGGTCGCCGGTGAACGCCTCGGCGTCCGCGTCCCGTCCGGGCCGCGGTTCGGTGTCGACGGGGCTTTCGAGTCCTATGTGCGCCTGCCGTTCACGGTCGGCGGCGCCACCGCCGAGGAGGCCGTCTCCCGGCTGGCCGCGGCCGCCCACATCGTGCGCTCCGGCGGTGGCTCCGACGCCGAGGGCGCCGGCCTCTTCGTGGCCTGACGTCCCGGCCCCGCCCCGCGGGCGGCGTCAGCGCTCCAGGTCCGCCGTCGGACGGAGCAGCGGTTCGGGCAGCGGCACCCGGCCGGGCTCCGGTTCCGGCGTCGGAGCCGGTTCCTGCTCCAGGGCGTCGGCGGGGGAGCCGATCGGCGGCAGCAGGGCGAGCACGGCCTCGCGCTCGGCCTCGCCGGTCTCCTCGTCGTACGGGTCGGGGGTGGCGGGGACCTGCAGTCGCAGCACCGGGCCGGTGCCGAGCCGGGCGTAGCCGCGGCCGGCCGGGACCTCGGCCGCCGAGGTGGTGCACTGCGGGGCGCCCAGGACGGCCCGTACGTGCTCGGGGTCGAGCGCGCCCAGCAGGACGCGGGCGCGGGTGTGGGCGATGACGGCCGGGGTCAGCACCTCGGTGGCGTCGATCTGGTCGGCGACGGCCACCGCCACACTGGCGGTGCGCCCGTGCCGCAGCGGCACGTCGAGCAGCAACTGCGGGTCGGGGCGGCCCTCGGCGTGCGCGAGTTGGGTGAGCGCGGTGGGCCGGTCGACCAGGATCCACAGCGGGCGGCGGGTGTCCTCCGGCGCCGAACGCCCGGCCTGACGCGCCCGGTTGACGGCGATCAGCCGCCGTTCCGTCTCGTGCGCGGCCCATTCGAGGGTGGCGCAGGTCCCGGCCAGGCCGCTCTCGACGGCCAGCACCCCGGGACGTCCCACGAGGCAGGCGTACTCACCGCTGCCGGTGCCGTCGATGACCACGACATCGCCGTGGCACAGCGCCTGCAGGGCGATCGACCGCAGCAGACCGGTCAGGCCCGAGCCCGGCCGGCCCAGCGCCAGCAGATGCGGTTCGGTGGCGCGCGGCCCGGTCCGCCAGACGACGGGCGGGGCGTCGCGGACCTCGTCCCCGTCGACGACCGGGACGGTACGCCGGACGGCTTCGGAGTCGGTGAAGCCGAGGACGGTCTCGCCGGGCGCGGTGACGAAGCGCTGGGCGGTGATGCGGGTGGAGAGGGGCGGCAGCGCGGTGAGCGTGAGGTGGTTCTCCTCCTCGTTCCAGTCGAACCGGTACTCGCGGCCGCGCCCCGCCTTGGCGTGCAGCAGCTGCTCGACGCGGGACCGCGCCGTGGCCTCGCCGTCGGTGAAGTACGCCGGGTAGCGCAGGTGCAGCCGGGCCAGCCGGCCCTCCTCGAACGCGTACTCGCTGAAGGCGCTGTCCCAGCCGCCGTCGCGGGCGTAGAGCGGAGCCGGGTCGTCGGGATCGGACAGATACGGCACCAGTGCCTCGTACAGCGCCTGGAGCCTGCCGGCCTCGGCCTCGCTGGGGCCGGTCGGCGCCGGCGCGGTACGGTCGCGGCCCATCCAGCCGGCGCAGGCCAGCACCGCCCCCAGCGCCAGCAGGGGGCCGTAGGGCATCAGCGTGACGACGACGACCCCGGCGCCGCAGAGCAGCAGCGCGGGGCCGCGCCGGTCCTTGGGTGTGCGGGCCCACCAGCTGCGGGCCCAGCCGGCCTGCATGCGCATGCCCTTGGCGATCGTGATCAGCGGATGGAGCACGTCGGTGGCACTGTCGGCGGCGGTCCGCGCGAGTTCGCGGCCACGCGTGAGCGACGGCCTGCCGCTCACGATGGCCGCGAAGGAGGGCCTGCTGCTCAGGATGCTGGGGAGGGGGCGCCTGGCCACGGATGGCTCCAGTGGGTGGGTTCGCGGGAGGGTGGAGGGTTCGTGGTGACGGGGTGGGGCCCGGGGACGCCGGCATGCGGCCCCGGGCCCCTGGGGGACCTGGAAGGACGCGGCCTAGATCTTGATCCCGCCCAGCAGGCCCGCGAGGCTGGCTCCGCCGGCCTTGATGCTCGGGGCGATGCCGGTACCCGCGAGGTAGAAGCCGAAGAGGGAGCAGACGAGAAGGTGGGAGATCTTCAGTCCGTCCTTGCGGAAGAACAGGAAGGCGATGATGCCGAGAAGGACGACACCTGAGATGGACAGGATCATTGGACTTTCTCCTGGGTGATGGGGACGGTCACCATGAGTTCTTCCAGGCTCACCAGAAGTGATAGTGGTGGAAAGTGGCAAACGGGTGATTAGTAGGAAATTTCCCCTGGATGGGTGCTCCGGAAGCCCGCTGGAGCGACCCCGGCGCGAGCCTTGCCGAACCGGCCGCCCGTCATGCCGGCCGCCACACCGATGGCGCTGCCACGTCGCCCGGACGGCCGAGTGACCTCGGCGATCCAGGGCCAGGGCATGGCGGGGCGTATGCGACGATGCCGCCCATGCGGCTGACTCCGATCACCTGGCCCCGGCTGGCCGGGACCCTCGCCGACCGGGTGGCCGGCTTCACCCCGACCGCCGCGGTGCCGTGGCTGCGGGTCGCCGTCGACGGCGCCCCGGCCGCCGGGCCGGCCGGCCTGGCGGACGCGCTCGCCGCGGAACTGCCCGCCCGCGGCCACCGGGTCCTGCGGGTGCGTGCCGCGGACTTCTGGCGGCCGGCCTCGCTGCGCTTCGAGTACGGCCGCGAGGACTCCGACGCGTACTACGACCTGTGGCTGGACACCGGCGCGCTGCGCCGCGAGGTCCTCGACCCGCTGGCGCCCGGCGGCAGCGGCCGGGTGCTGCCCTCGCTGTGGGACGCGGCCACCGACCGCGCGACCCGGGCCGGATACGTCGAACTGCCGCCCGGCGGCGTCCTGCTGCTGGACGGCCAACTGCTGCTCGGCCAGGGCCTCGGCCTCGACCTGACGGTCCATCTGCGGCTCTCCCCGGCCGCCCTGGCCCGCCGCACCCCGGAGGAGGAGCGCTGGACGCTGCCCGCCTTCGGCCGGTACGCCGACGAGGTCCGTCCGGCGGAGGCCGCGGACGTCCTCGTGCACGCCGACGACCCCCGGCACCCGGCGTGGAGCGGACATCCCTTGCCGCCGGACCGCGCGGACGGCTAGCGTCGCCACCCACCATGACCTTCGCGATCGCGCCGATGAGCGCCGAGCACATACCCGAGGCCGCCGCCCTGTACGACCGCTGGTCCGGACACTCCCGCAAGGGCAGGCCACCGGGTGCCCCCACCGGCGGGGAACTGCTCGGCAAGCTGCTCGCGGAACCGGAGACCGAGGCCTACTTCGCCCGCGACAGCGGCGGCAGGCCCGCCGGCTACCTCGCGGCCTCCCCGCTCGACCTCGCCGAGGACACCCCCGCCGCGCTCCGCACCCACCCGCGCTCCGCGGTGGTCCGCCACGGCGGGCACGCCCCCGCGCCGGGACAGCGCGACAACGCGGTACTGCTCGCCCTGTACGCCGAGGCCGCCGCCCGGCTCGTCGCCCAGCGGCGGCTGGTCCACTACGTCGAACTGCCCGCGTCCGGGACGGCCGCGATGGACTGGTGCCAACTGGGCTTCGGGTTCGAGGAGATGTACGGGCTGATGGCCGTCAAGCCCCGCGGCCGGCAGCCGCGCGGCGTGGACGGGCTGAGCATCCGCCGGGCCGGTCCCGGCGACCTGCCGCAGATCGGCAGGATGGCCGCCGAGTCGGCCCGCTACCAGCGCCGGTCGGCGATGTTCCTGCCACAGACCGACGCCGCCCTGGCCGCGATGCGCACCCGGTACACCGGCACCCTCTCCGATCCCCGCTGCGCGGCCTGGATCGCCGGCCGCGGGGGCGAGGAGATCGGAATGGTGCTGCTCGCCCCGGCGGACGCGGGCCCGGTCACCCCCGACGCGTGCGTGGAGCTGGCCGAGGCGTACGTCGAGCCGTCCGCACGGGGCGAGGGCGTCAGCCGGATCCTGCTGGCCACCGCGGTGGCCTGGGCGTACGACCACGAGTACCGGCACATCGGGGCGCGCTGGCACTCCGCCTCGCCGCTGGCGGCGGGGCACTGGCCCGCGGTCGGCTTCCGGGTCGCCGCCTACCGTCTCAGCCGCGTCCTCGACCCGCGGAACGCCGAGGTTCGGGCACCGCTCAGCACGTGACGGCGCTCACCGGCGGGATGCCGCGTGACCGGGCTCACAGGCGGGGCACGCAGAGCTGCCGCCTTCTCCACGGTGCGTTTCCACGGGGTGCGCTTTATGACGCTTCGGCATTTCCGTTCACGGAAAGTAAAGGAATCGCACACGCACGGATCGGGCCGGCCGACGCACAGTCACAAATGTGAGCGGGCGCTTACACACGTGATATGCGGCTCACCACGGGAATGTTGCCGAATTGTCGGATGCTCGTTTAGCTTCGCTCTCCTGCGGGTCAAATGCTCGCAGGATCCCGCCGGGTAGAACGCCTAGTCCTGCCGCTGCCCGGTGTTCTGCACACCAAACTTCTACGGCAGGAGCGGGGGACCCAGGTAAGTGCCGTTCCCGAGAACCGGGAACGGCTTGGGGTGAAGTCGCGGCCCCTACCCAAAAATAACG
>NZ_JAPVLU010000012.1:66863-185495 GCF_027158205.1 Streptomyces sp. H39-S7
GACGCGGCACGTCCCGTCAATGCCGTTACGTGCCGCGGCCGGGCATCTCCGGCCCGAACCCGACAGCTCACCTCGCCGGCGTAGGAGAGGAACTCCCCCATGCCCGCAAAGGGAAAGCACCGTATTGCCCGTATGAGCCGGCTCACCAGGATCTGCGTCGCGGCCGGCACCGGTGGCGCCGCTCTCGCGCTGCCGCTGGCCATGTCATCGAACGCGTTCGCCGCCGACACCCACGCCGCCGCGAACGTCGCCCCCGCCGCGACGCACGCCGCACAGCCGGTCGCCAAGGCCGCTCCGGCGAAGAGCGCCGACACCTCCTACAAGGTGGTCGGCGGCGACAGCCTCTCCAAGATCGCCGACGTCCAGCACGTCGACGGTGGCTGGCAGAAGCTGTACTCCGACAACAAGCAGACCATCGGCGGCGACCCGGACCTGATCTACCCCGGCCAGACGCTGGCCCTCGGCACCAAGGCCGCGCCGAAGCACTCCGCGCCGGCCGCCGAAGCGGCGCCGAAGTCGTCCTCGAAGTCCTCCACCACCGAGACGAAGAAGGCGCCGGCCAAGAAGGCCCCGGCCGAGAAGGCCGAGGCGAAGAGCGACTCGTCCACGAAGTCCTCGACGGCCTCCTTGGCGAACTCCTCCGGCTACACCCTCCCGGTCGACGGTTCCGGCATCGGCACCCCGTACCACCAGTCGGGCTCCAGCTGGTCCAGCGGCTACCACACCGGCGTGGACTTCGTCGTCTCGACCGGCACCACGGTGAAGGCGATAGCCGCCGGCACCGTCGTGTCCGCGGGCGACGGCGGCGCCTACGGCAACGAGGTCATCATCCAGCACAGCGACGGCAAGTACTCGCAGTACGCGCACCTGTCCTCGCTGTCCGTCTCGGCCGGCGAGACCGTCACCGAGGGCCAGCAGATCGGCCTGTCCGGCGCGACCGGCAACGTGACCGGCCCGCACCTGCACTTCGAGATCCGCACCGGCCCCGACTACGGCTCGGACATCGACCCGGTCGCGTACCTGAGCGAGCACGGCGTCAGCGTCTGATCCGTCGGACCCGACCGACGGAAGTGCCCGCCCCGACCTGAACTGACCAGGTCCGGGCGGGCACTTCCGTGCTTCCGCGCTTCCGTGCTGTCAGGGGTTCAGGGCGCCGGCGGCCCGAGCGGCCGGCCCGCGGGGTGGTTGTAGCCGAACACCCGCGCCCCCGTCTCGGAGCGCGGCTGGTGGCTGGAGCCCTGTTCGAGCAGGACGTAGGTGCCGGGGCCGTGCCGCCGGTCGCCCTCGATGACCTCGCCCTCGGCCACGTAGTAGCCCTCGCCGACGGTCTCGTGCACATCGACGCCGGGCCATTGCGAGCCGGGTGCGAAGTCCACCACCCAGAAGCTGAGCGGGGCCGGGCCCGGCAGTTCGCGCAACAGGATGCCGGGGCCGATCTCGGTGGTCGGCACATCATCGACACGGAGGGCCAGCACACGGCCCGGTGCCCGCAGGGCCTGATCAGGTGCGTTCATCCGTTCAGCATCTCCCGGCAGGCCCTTCTCCGGGGGCGATCACCCGAAAAGGACGGCGAGTTCGCCGCGCGAGGCGATCCCGAGCTTCGGGTACGCCTTGTACAGGTGGTAGCCGACGGTGCGCGGGCTGAGGAACAGCCGGGCCGCGATGTCCCGGTTGGACATGCCCTGCGCCGCGAACCGTGCGATCTGCAGCTCCTGCGGGGTGAGCCCGGCGAGCACCCCGGGCTCGCGGCTCTGCGGGGCCACCTCGCCGGTCGCCCCGAGTTCGCTGCGCGCCCGGTCCGCCCAGGGGCGGGAGCCCAGCCGCTCGAACACGTCGAGCGCCGCCCGCAGCTGGCCGCGCGCCTCGCTCTTGCGGCGCGCGCGGCGCAGCCACTCGCCGTACAGCAGCGCGGTACGGGCGTGCTCCAGCGGCCGGCGGTGCTCGTCGTGGAGCTTCAGCGCGGCCGTGAAGTACGCCTCCGCCTCGGAGTCGGCGGCGAGCAGCGCCCGGCAGCGCAGCACCAGCGCGTCGGACCAGGACTGGCGGGCGCGGGCGGCCCACCGTTCGAAACGGGCCAACGGCTCGGCGGCGCGCGCGCCGAGTCCGAGCCGGACGGCCGCCTCGCCGAGGTCGGGGGTGCTGCGGGTGGCGCAGAAGTGGTGCCGCAGCGGCGCGTGCGTGAGCCGCTCCAGCCCGTCGAGCGCCGACTGCGCCCGGCCGAGGCCCAGATCGAGCATGCCCTGCGCCCAGTACGACCAGGGCGCGCCGGGCGGCATCGCGGCCCCGGCGACGACGGCGAGCGCGTCGTCCGTGTACTTCCGGCAGCGCTCCTCGTCACCCTCGACGGCCGCCAGATACGCCAGCACGCTGCTGAACTGGCTGGTCCACTGCTGCTGCCCGGTGTCCCCGGCGATCCGCAGCGCCTCCTCGGCGGTGGCCAGCGCGTCCCGGTGCCGGCCCGCGAACACCTCGGCCTCGGCCATGAAGAAGAGCACCGTCGGCAGCCGGCCGATGGCGCCGAGGTCGCGGCTCTCGGCGGCGAGCGCGGCGGCCAGTTCGTGCGCCTCGTCGTCCTGCCCGACGGCCAGCCCGGCGCCGCACAGCAGCATCAGGTCGCGCGGGTCGCGCGGCCCGGCGGCCCGGGCCGCGGACTCGGCGGCGGTCAGGTCCGGCGGCCCGCCGCCGGTGGGCGGCCCGAGCGCGGCGGTGACGAAACGGGCCACCGGCGTCACGGGGCTCGTCGCGGGCAGTTCCAGGGCGTCCAGCCGGGCCACCGTGTCCGCGACGTCCTGTTCGCCGAGGTACCAGGCCGTGTGCGCGGCCTGCATGAGCATCCGCGCGGCGCGCTCGGGGTCGGCGGCGGCCGCGTGTCCGGCGCCGTCGGTCAGCAGCCGGTGCGCGGTGGGGAACGAGCCGCTGAGGAAGTCCGACAGGGCCCGGACGTGGTGGAGCCGGGCCGTCAGCGCGGGATCACCGGTCCGGCGCGCGGCCTGTTCGGCGAAGTCGCGGGCCCGGTCGAGCTCACCGGCCTCGGAGGCGGCCTCGGCCGCCAGGGCGAGCCGCCGGGTTCCGGCCCCGGGGTCGGTGCTGAGACGGGCGGCCCGTTCGAAGGCGACGGACGCGGCCGCGTAGCCGCTGCGTTCCCTGGCCCGTCCGGCGGTGTCCTCCAGCGCGGTGGCCGTCGCCTCGTCGGGGCCGGGCGCGGCGGCCGCGAGGTGCCAGGCCCTGCGGTCCGCGTCCTGCGGGGCGTCCAGGATCCCGGCCAGTGCCCGGTGCGCGGTGAGCCGGTCGGCCAGCGGAGCGCGCTGGTAGACCGCGGCGCGGACCAGCGGATGGCGGAAGCGCAGCCGGTCGTCGTCCAGCCGGATCAGGCCGCCCTCCTGCGCGGGCGGCAGGTCCGCCGCTCCGGCGCCCAGCGCCTCCGCCGCCCGCAGGACGGCCCGCAGATCGCCGGTGTGGTCGGCGGCGGCGACGAGCAGCAGCAGTTGGGTGGCGGCCGGCAGATGGCTGACGCGGCCGTGGAACGCCATGTGCAGGCGGCTGGTGAGCGGCAGCGCGCCCGGCCGGAAGCGGCCATCGGGGCGCTCCGCCTGGAAGGCGACCGGCAGTTCCAGCAGCGCCAGCGGGTTGCCCTGGGCCTCGGTGAGGACGCGGTGGCGGACGGTGGGGGAGAGCTCGGCGCCGTGCACCGCGAGCAGGGCCGCCGCCGACACCGGGGTCAGCCCGCGCAACCGCAGTTCGGGAAGGCCGGGCGCGGGGAACGTGCCCTCGCCGTCGCGGGCCGCGAAGACCAGGGCGATGCCCTCGGCGTCCAGCCGCCGGGCGGCGAACATCAGCGCGTCGGTGGACACCCGGTCCAGCCACTGCGCGTCGTCCACGACGCACAGCAGCGGCCCGTCGCCCGCATGGGCGGAGAGCAGGGACAGCACGGCGAGCCCGACGAACATCGGGTCGGGTGCCGCGGCGACGGTCATCCCGAACGCGGCCTCCAGCGCCAGGCGTTGGGGCTCGGGCAGCGCGCCCAGCGAACCCATCGCGGGGCGCAGCAGCAACTGCAGCCCGGCGAAAGGCAGTTCGGCCTCGAACTCGGTGCCGGAGCCACGTACGACGGTCATCGCGCCGGCTGTGTCCGCTGTGGCCGCTGCGTCCACAGTGTCGTCGAGCAGCGCCGTCTTCCCGATGCCCGCCTCACCGCGCAGCACCAGCACTCCGCTGCGGCCCGCCCTGGCGCCGGACAGCAGCTCCCCGATCGCCGACCGCTCCTCGGTACGCCCGTGCAACATGCCCCGAACGCTACCCAACGGACCGGCCGCCGCCCCCGCCGCGGGGGCCTTCCAGGCCCCGGCGGATCGCGGTCTCCACGGGGCAGTAGGCGCCGTCGGACCGCTCCAGTTCGTAGTGGACCGCCGGATACAGCGGGGGCTGCGCCATGAACCGGGGGCGGCTGCCGTGGTGCGGCTGGGCGGCGTGCACCAGGAAGGGATGGCACAGATAGACGTCCCCGGGGCTGCCGGTGGCGAGCGCCACCGGCCGGTGCGCACTCGCCTCGTCGATCCGGGCGGCGATCTCCAGGATCGACGCCCCCTCCTCGCCGAACGGCCGCAGGACCGGAGGCACGTCCAGGTGCGAGCCGACCCGGATCCGGGTCGGCGCGTCCGCGGGGCCGGTCTCGGTGAAGAGGAAGAGCATCAGCAGCGCCCGGCCCGCGGAGCGGAGGTTGGCGAACGGCCACTTCGCGCCCTCGGGAAAGTAGCTGCCCTCGATGTGCCAGCCGGCGTCGTCGGGTTCGTCCGGGTGCGGGAAGCGGAGCGGGAAGGAGCCCAGCGAGGGCCGCGGCACCCAGCGGCCGGGGCCGACGAGATGATCGAACGCGTCGTGCAGCACCGGGGTGTTGGCGGCCTCGACGAAGGGCGCGTCCGGCATGTCGGACACCCAGTGCACCGGTTCTGTCCACGAGTCCGGGTCGTCGGGGTCGGTGCCGGTCTCCGCCCAGAGCAGTTCCGCGCAGGCCCGCACGGTCTCCTCGGAGAAGGCCCGTTCGATCCTGATGAAGCCGTTGTCGAGGAACTGCTCGATCGTCGTAGGGTCCACCCGGCCATCCTCACCGCTACCCGGCGGCGGGGGCCAACGGGTTTCCGGTCGGAGTGATGAGCTCCTGCAGCGCGGGAGCACACCGCTCGACGAGGGCGGGAACCGTCATCGCGCGGACCGCCTCGCCGCGCGCGATCCCGTAGACGGCGCCGAGGCCGAGCAGCATGCCCACGGCGAGTTCGGCGCGCAGCCCGGCCTCGGGACCGGTCAGCCGGCGGGTGAGGCCGGCGATGACCTGTTCGCGGAAGTTGGCGCGCAGGAGGTCGCCCTGCCCCTCGGCGGAGTGCAGCGGTGCGAAGACGATCCGCAGGATGGGATCGATGCCGCGCTCGTTCTGGCTGGTGAGGACCTGGGTGACCATGTGCCGGCCGAGCTCGCCCAGCGGGGCGTCCAGCAGTGCTGCCGCGTCGGACTCGAAGGAGATGACGCGGGCGAAGAGCTTCTCCTTGTTGCCGAAGTACTTGACGATCAGCGGCGCGCTCACCCCGGCCCGTTCCGCGATGGCCTTGAGGGTGATGTCGCCGTAGGAGCGTCGGCCCAGCATGGTGCGGGCGGCGCGCAGGATCGCGGCCTTGGAGGCGTCGGCGTCACGGCGCCGGCTGTCGGGAGCGGCTGTCGTCATGGCACTCATGCTCCCTCCAGCGCGGGGTCCGCGGCCGTTTCAGCGCGCGGCGCGGGCCGCTCCGGTGTGCCGCGCCGGCCGCCGGGTATCGACACCGCCGCGAGGAAGGCGAGGATCGCGACCCCGCCCGCCAGGGTGAAGGCGATCAGATAGCCGTGCAGCGTGGGGATCTCCATGCCGCCGACCGGCGCGGTGTGGTGGATCAGGATCGCCGCGACCGCGGCGCTGCAGGTGGCCTGGCCGACGGTGCGCATGAGGACGTTCACCCCGCTGGCGGACGCGGTCTGCCCGGCCGGGACGGCCCGCAGGATCAGCGTCGGGAGGGCGGAGTAGGCCAGCGTGGTCCCCGACGCGACGACCGAGGCGCCGACGATGATCGCCCACAGTTGCCGGCTGTCCGCGATGCGCAGCACATAGCCGAGGGTCAGCAGCACGGCGCCCGCGGCGAGGGTGAACTTCGGGCCGCGGGCCGCCGATATCCGGGCCGAGACGGGGGACAGCAGCAGCATGATGATGCCGCTGGGCAGCAGGCACAGCCCGCTCGCCACGATGGACAGCCCCAGCCCGTAGCCGGTCTCCTCGGGCGCCTGCACCAGTTGCGCCGTGACCAGGGAGTTGGCGTAGAAGGCGAAGCCGGCGAGAAGCGCCGCCAGGTGCGGCAGCGCGACGCGCGGGCTGGCGGCCAGCCGCAGGTCCACCAGCGGGCTGGTGGCGCGCAGTTGCTGCCACCGCCACCCGGTGAGGATCACGACGGCGGCCGCGGCCAGGCTCAGCACGGCCGGGCTGGTCCATCCCCACTGGCCGCCCTGGGAGACCGCCAGCAGCAGGCAGACCAGTCCGGCCGCCAGTCCGGCGGCGCCGGTGAAGTCGAAGCGGCCGGGGGAGCGGACGGGCGACTCGCGCACGACCCACCAGGCCAGCCCGAGGCCGAGCGCGCCCAGGGCGGTGGTGGCCCAGAACATGACGTGCCAGTCGGCGTACTGCACGATCAGGGCGGCCAGCGGCAGCCCGAAGGCGGCGCCGATGCCGACGGTGGAGCTCATCATCGCCACGGCGGAGCCGGTCCTGGACGGGGGCAGTTCGTCGCGCAGGATGCTGATGGACAGCGGGACGACGGCGGCGGCCGCGCCCTGGAGGGCACGGGCGGCGATCAGCAGCCGGATGTCGGAGGTCAGGGAGCACAGCAGGGACCCGAAGGTCATCAGCCCGAGTGCGATCAGCAGCACGCGGCGTTTGCCGTACATGTCGCCGGCCCGGCCCAGCACGGGGGTGAGGACGGCTCCGGCCAGCAGGGTCGCGGTGACCATCCAGGAGACGCCGGCGGGCGAGGCTCCGGTCAGGCGCGGCAGATCGGGGAGGAGCGGCACCACGACGGTCTGCATGATCGCCATGAGGATTCCGCCGAATGCCAGGACGGGGACCATGAGCCGTTTCCGGATGTCCACGGAGTGTGCTCCAAAAGCCGTGAAGGGAGGTGAATAGTCGTTCACCAGATTAGGTGAATGATTATTCACTGCCAAGCGACTTTCGGTCGAGAACGGCCGGAGGCTCAGGCGCCGGGGACCGTGCGGTGGATCTGCTGGAGGAACGTGGCGTTGTCGGGCGACTGCCGCATCCGGTCGAGCAGGACTTCGAGGGTCTGCTGGGTGTCCCTGGACTGCAGGGCCCGGCGCAGGCCGCGCACGGCCGCCAGTTCGGCGGCGGGCAGCAGCAGCTCCTCGCGCCGGGTGCCGGATGGGGTCACGTCGATGGCCGGAAAGATGCGCTTCTCGGCGAGCGAGCGGTCCAGCCGCAGTTCCATGTTGCCGGTGCCCTTCAACTCCTCGAAGAAGTAGTCGTCGGCACGGGAACCGGTGTCGACGAGGGCGGTCGCGAGGATGGTCAGAGAACCGCCCTCCTCGGCGCAGCGCGCGGCGCCGAAGAGCCGCTTGGGCGCCTGCACCGCGGCGGAGTCGACGCCGCCGCTCAGGGTGCGGCCGTTGCCGGGCGCCACGTTGTTGTGGGCGCGGCACAGCCGGGTGATGGAGTCGAGGAGTATCACCACGTCCTGGCCGAGCTCGACGAGGCGCTTGGCGCGCTCGACGGCCAGTTCGGCGAGGGCGATGTGCTCCTTGGCCGGGCGGTCGAACGTCGAGGCGAGCACCTCGCCGCGCACCGAGCGGCGCATGTCGGTGACCTCCTCGGGGCGTTCGTCCAGGAGGACGACCATGAGGTGGACATCGGGGTGGTTGACGGCGACGGCGTTGGCCAGGCTCTGCAGGAGCAGGGTCTTGCCGGTCTTGGGCGGAGCCACGATGAGTCCGCGCTGGCCCTTGCCGACCGGCGCGACGAGGTCGACGAGCCGGGTGGTGAGGGCGCCGGGCGAGGTCTCCAGCCGCAGTCGTGCCCGCGGGTGGACGGGGGTGAGGTCACCGAAGTGCGGGCGGACGCCCGGAGCGCCGGCCTCGCGGCCGTTGATCCGCTCGACACCGCCGAGGGCACGCGGCCGCTCGGTGGTGCCTTCGACGAGGTCGCCCTTGCGCAGGCCGTACTTGCGGATCTGAGCCGCTGTCACCTGCGGGTCGTCGGGCTTCGGGTGGTAGCCGCCGGTGCGCAGGAAGCCCTGGCCGCCGACGATGTCGAGGACGCCGGTGACCGGCGTGGGGACGGTGGAGCGGGTGGTTCTGACAGGGGGGTGTTCGAGTGTGGTGGTCATGCTGGGTCCTTTCACGGACATACCAGATAAGGTCCCGGCGGGGGCTTGGAGCAAGGGGCGGACGTGTCACGCACCACTGGCTTGCCGACCCGCGAGGGGAGGAAGGGGATTCACTGCCGGGCGGCCGGTCCCGAAGGACGGAATTACGCCACGGTGAGAGGTGGAACAAGCACCGGCGCCGAAAGCGGCGTACTCAAGTGCTGTTCGCACTGTAGCACGCCGCTTCGTGTGGTCGGGGAAATCCGGTGGAAAGGCCGTCGGGGAGATCGGGGCTCACAGGCCTTCCGGACGTGGTGAGCTCGAGCGGAGGTTGCGGCGGCGGGCGAAGGCGATGCCGGCGGCCGTCGCCAGGACGCCCGCCGCGCCCGACCAGACCCAGTTGCCCCCCGAGGTGGAGTGCGCGGCGGTCGCCGCCGTCCCCAGTGCCTCCGGCGCGGAGTCCGGCTGCCGGCGCGGCGCCGAGGCGGGCACGGCGCGGTTGCCGGCGTTCAGCGTGCCGACGGAGCCGTTCACCCCGGCGGCCTCGAAACCCCACTCCAGCAGGGCGCCGGCCTCCTTGTACACGGCCATGGGGGCGCCGGACCGCGGGTTCATCACCGTGACGATCAGGGTGCGGTCGCCCTGCTGGGCGGCGGCGATCAGCGTGTTGCCCGCATTGGTGGTGTAGCCGTTCTTCACCCCGATGAGCCCCGGGTACCTCCCCACGCCGTCGGCCCCGGTCAGCAGGCGGTTGGTGTTCTGGATCTGGTACGGCGGCACCTCCCGGCCCTTGGAGTCCCTGCCGCCGGGGAACAGCGCGGTGGCGGTGGAGGTGAAGCCGGTGAAGTACGGGGTGGCGAGCCCGGCGCGGGCGAAGAGCGCCAGGTCGTAGGCGGACGAGACCTGGCCGGGCGCGTCGTACCCGTCGGGTGAGACCACCTGGGTGTCGTCGGCGCCGAGCATCTCCGCCTTCGCCTGCATCTGCGAGACCGTCTGCTCCACCGAACCGTTCATCCGGGCGAGCACATGGACCGCGTCGTTGCCCGAGCTGAGGAACACCCCGCGCCACAGGTCGGCCACCGTGTACGGCTGGCCCGCCTGCACGCCGACCTTGCTGCTGCCCGCCCCGACACCGGACAGCTCCTCCTCGGTCACGGTGTGGACGGTCTCCTGCGCGAAGCGGGGCAGGACGGTGACGGCGAAAAGCGTCTTGAGGGTGCTGGCCGGCGGCAGCGGGCGGTGCGCGTTCTTGGCCGCGAGCACCTGACCCGTACGCGCGTCGGCGACGAGCCAGGACAGCGCCGACAGGCCCGCGGGCAGATCGGGCGAGCCGGACTTCGGCAGGACGAGCACTCCCGGCCGCCCCAGCGCCGCGCCGCCGACGGCGGTGCGGCCGGGCGCGTTGGCCGCGTCCCCGTCGGCGAACGCCGTGGCGCCCGCGCAGCTCACGGTCAGGCAGACGGCGGTGAGCACCGCCGCACGGGACCAGGGGGACGGGGTGCGGCCCGGGCCGAAAACAGTCATGGGATCACGGTAGGAACCCTTCCGCCCGTTCTGCGCGGTGACCTGCTCCATACGGTGGAGCGGGACGCCGGACGGAGGACCCCGTGCGGGTTACGCGCCCTCAGAAACCTGTGCCGGCGGCGGATCCGACCGGGGGCCGGCGACCGAGCGCGCGCTGCGCCCCTTGGCCAGTTCGGCGTTGAAATGCGCGCCGATGAGCAGCGCGATGTGGGACACCCACAGCCAGACCAGGAAGACGACGGTCCCGGCCAGCGAGCCGTACAGCCGGTTGTAGGTCCCGAAGACGGAGACGTAGAGGGCGAACCCCACCGACGAGAGCAGCCACAGCACGACGGCCAGCGCGCCGCCCGCCGCCATCGCGCGCACGGGGCGGAACCTGGCCGGTCCCGAGCGGAACAGGATCAGGACCAGAACTGTCGCCAGGCACAGCAGCAGCGGCCACTTCAGCGCGTTCCAGCTGGTCACCGCCGCCTCGTCCATACCCAGCACCTGCCCGGCACGCCGGGCCAGCTGACCCGTCACCATCAAGGTGACCGCGCTGGACACGAGGAGGGTGAGCAGTACGAGTGCGGTGATGACGATGCGGGGCGCTGTCCGCCACGCGGGGCGGTGGTCGCTCACGCCGTACATCGAGTGCAGCGCCCGCCGGAAGACGGCGAGGTAGCTGGTGGCGGACCACATCGCCCCCACCGTGCCGCTGACGGCCAGGAACCAGGCCGCCGAGTGCTCCTGGGACATGTCCTTCATGGTGCTCGCGACGAGCTGTCGCGACTCGGCCGGTACCACGGCCGTGACCTGCGCGATCAGATCGGCGGTCGACGAGCTTCCGGCCAGGCCGATCACCGAGACGGTCACCAGCAGGGTGGGGAACAGGGCGAGCATGGAGTAGTACGTGAGGGCCGCGGCCCGCTCGGAGGCGTCCTGGTCCCACGCCGCGACGAGCGCGCCGCGCAGCGCTGTCAGGATCCGCCGCCGGCGCCCGGCCGTGGCGGCCTGCGCCGCGGGCTCGCGGCCGGTGGGCCCCAGGGCCAGTACGGCCTGCTCGTCGATCATTCCGGCTCCTCGGTGGAACGTGCGCGGTGGAACCGTGTCCGCCGGGACGGTGCCCGGCGAACGGTACGGAGTCGGCGAGGCGCCGATCTGTCGGTCTGATACCCGGGAATGGCCGGTCCAGCCGGACTTCGGATCCCACCGTGCGCGCCGGACCCCCCGGGATTCGGGCGGTTGAAGCGCGCAAGGCGGGCAAGACGCAGGGATGACCGAACAGTTGTAGCCATCGTTCGAACCGCCGGAGTGCTCCGGAGGTTCGGAAGAAGCTTGGGAAAGGAAGTCCGGATGCTCGCCATCGCCGCGGCTGTCGTCTTTGCGGTCGCCTTCATCATCAACGCGACCGAAACCTCGACCGACATCGTATTCGCACCCGGCAGCCTGCAGCTCGTGGGGCTCGTCCTGGTCGCCCTCCACCTGGCGGGACTCGGCTCCGGCTGGTCCGTCCCCGCCCGCCGCCGGGGCCGCCGCTGACCGCGGACAGAAGTTCGACGAACCGCTGAGGCGGTCCCGGCCGGCGCAGCGGGTATCAGACATCACACCGCGCGCCCGCCGGGACAGCGCGTCGACTGGAGGACCGGATGAGCGATACCACCTTGCTGTGGACCCTGGCCGCACTGGCCGTCGTGGTCATGCTGGTCATCGCCGTACGGCTGGCCGTGCGGCTGGTCCGGGTGCGGCGGCTGCTGGTGGCCGCCCATGTGCCGCTGACCGGGAAGGCGATGTTCTGGGGCGCGATCGCCTATCTCGTCTGCCCGGTGGACCTGTTGCCCGACCCGATTCTCGTCGACGACATCGGTGTGCTGTGGCTGGCCGTGCGCGCCCTGGAGAGCGCGGCCCGCCGGGCGGGCATCGGGGTCGGCGACGCGGAAGCGGACCGCCCGCAGACGCCCGGCACGCATGGAACACCGCCGCTGGGGCAGAGGGCGAAGTGAACGAGCAGTGACCGCCGAGGCAGAAGGGGCATACCCGACATGCTGGACGTCCTCACCACAGTGACGGAGCCTCTGCGGAAGTCGATCCGTTACTCGGGCAGAGGCGGCACCATCGCCGCCGCCCGCGACGCGGCCGCTCTGTTTCTCGACAACCTCACCGCGGACCGCGCCGCCCCCGTACCGGAGGAGCGCGCGCAGGAGGTCCTGCTGGTCGTGAGCGAGCTGGTGACCAACGCGGGACGCTACGCCCCGGGGCCCTACGAGCTGGAGCTGACCTACTGCGGCGGCGCCGTCGAGGTGACCGTCCGGGACTCCAGCGCCGAGTTGCCCCGGCGGTTCGAGCCCGACCCCGCGCGGATCGGCGGCCACGGGATGGAGATCGTGGACCGGCTGTGCCGGAAGGTCACCGCCGAGCGTGTCGACGGCGGCAAGCGCGTCACCGCCCTCCTGGACGTGGAACGGCGTGACGTGAAGTGACCCGGAGCGGCCGCCCACCTGACGCGGGCGGGCCCGGCCGGCGAGATGCCGACCGGGCCCGTCACGCGTTGTGGGAGGTCAGGAGGCGTACACCTCGAATTCGGAGAGCTGGCCCGCGGGCCACCCCGTGTTCGCCGTGAACGTCAGCCGCAGGTAGCGGGTGGTGGTTCCGGCGGGCAGCGTGATGGACGCGCTGTTGCCGCTCGCCGGGTTGAAGGTGTAGCCCGCGGAGCCCTTCAGGGTGCTCCACGAGGAGTTGTCGGCGCTGCCGAGCACGCTCAGGGTCTGCGTGCGGGTGGCCCAGGCCGACGGCGGCGGGAGCTTGAGCACGATCCGGCCGGCCGCGGTCGCCGCGCCCAGGTCGACGGTCACCGACTGCGGGAAGGCGCTGCTCGCACTCTCCCAGTAGCTGGCGGAGTTGCCGTCGTTGGCGTTGCGGGCCACATAGACGTCACTGGTGCTGGTCGCGCTGATGTTCTTGCCCGCGGCCAGGTTGGTGTTGGCCGGCGGGGTGGTCGGGGGAGTGGTGGGCGGGGTCGTCGGCGGCGTCGTACCGGTGTGGCGGACCTCCAGCTCGGAGAGCTGGGCGGCCGGCCAGCCGGTGTTGGCCGAGACGGTCACCCGGACGTAGCGCACGTTCGCGGCGGTGAAGCCCGCCGTGACGGTGTTCCCGGAGCCCTGGTCGAAGGCGTACGCCTTCGGTGCGGCCAGCTGGCTGAAGTCCGTTCCGTTGGCGGAGCCGAGTACCGCGATGCTCTGCGAGCGCGACTCCCAGCCCGGCGGCAGTTTGAACGTCACGCTGTCGACGCCGGTGGCCGCGCAGAGGTCGACGGTCAGCGACTGCGGGAAGGAGCTGTTGTTGCTCTCCCAGTAGCTGCCCGCGTTGCCGTCGACGGCGTTGCCCGCGCTGTAGCCGGCGTTGGCGCTGGTGGCGGTGACGGGCTTGCCCTGGGCGAGGTTGCCGGTGCCGGGGACACAGGCCGGCGGGGTGGTCGGGGGAGTGGTCGGCGGCGTCGTGGGCGGGGTGGTCGGCGGGTTCGAGGGGTCCGACGGGATGCCGCCGTTGGTCCAGATCGGTGCGGGCCAGTTGCCGGTGCAGGTGGAACCGGTGTTCCAGCCGGAGTTCCCGCCGCCGTCGACGATCACGAAGCTCGTGCCGACGCAGTTGTGGATGGGGGTGGCGGCCTGGGCGATGTGCTTGGCCGTGACGTTGGTGAACTTCATGTTGGCCTGCACCTGGGCCTGGATGGCGTAGGTGCCGGCTCCGTCGATGTTGACGTTGGTGAAGTTGACCCCGGTGACGCCGCCCTCGATCGTCTGGATGGCCTCGTAGGAGCTGTCCAGGATGTCGGTGTCGGTGATGTTGATGACCGCGCCGGTGATGGCCTCGTTCAGCCCGTCGAACCAGATCGCGCCGACTCCGAAGTTCCAGTTGAAGTCGCTGTTGCCGGTCCTGATCAGGGTGTTGCGGGCCGCGGTGATGGTGCCCGCGACGGCGGTGCCGTTGCCCGAGGTGACCCCGGGGTAGCGGTTGGCGATGTGCAGGCCGCCGCCGTTGGAGATGGTGTCCGCCATCACGTTGTCGGAGATCGTGAAGTTCTTGCCGCCGTACGTGACGATGTTGTTCGCCAGGATCGGCAGGATCACCGTGTTGTGGGTGAAGGAGTCGCCGACGTTCGCGACCCGCTCCGGCCAGGATGCCAGCCCGTCGTCACCGAGGTTGCGCAGGAAGGTGTTGGTGACGGTCGAGTTGGTCACCCCGGTGTGGAAGTTCACGCCGTCCGCGGTCTGGTCCAGGATGCGGCTGTTCTTGATGGTGAAGTTGTCCATCGGGCCGTCCATCCAGGCACCGACCTTGGTGTGCTGGATCCACAGGTTGTCGACCACGGAGTTGGACATCGCGCCGCCGAGGGCGTTGACCTGGTCGTCGTCCGAGCGCTCGCGGATGTCGCCGATGATGGCGAAGTCCTTGAGGGTGACGTTGCGGCTCGGCCCGTTGGCCTCGTGCGGCCGCACCCCGCCGGTGTAGCCGCCACCGGGGACGTACTTGCCGTAGATGCCCGCGGCGCGGTTGCGGTTCACCGGGTCGCGCCCGCCGAGCACGCTGTACCAGGGTCCCGCGCCGGCCAGGGTGACCCCGTCGACGACGACATGGTCGAAGAGGGTGAAGTTGCCCTGCGGGATGTAGACGGTCTTGCCCTGCGCCTGGCCGGCGTTGACCGCGGCCTGGAACTTGGCCGTGGAGTCGGCGGCGCCGGTCGGGTCCGCGCCGAAGTCGGCGACCACGTCGAGCGCGCCGGCCGGCTTGGCTATCGGGGCCGCGACCTGCTCGAAGTCGGCCAGGTCGATGGTGAAGGTGGGGGAGGCGGCGGTCGAGGCCACCTGTAGCCGGATCTTCGTCCCGGCCGGCAGCGTCGAGCCGAGCAGGGTCCGGGTCTCGTCGTAGAAGTGGTGCGGGTTGGTGTCGCCGGGGTTGTTGTTGAACGGGTAGCCGCCGTAATACCAGCTGTACTTGGAGGTCACCGGCACGCTCTTCAGCGTGGAGCCGTTGACCTGCAGGTCGATGGACGCGTCACGTCCGGTGCCGTTCGACGTGTCCGGCAGGCTGTAGCGGAACGACATGGCGTTCGCCGGGGCGGTCAGCGTGAACTCGACGTACTGCCCGGCCGCGTTCAGCGTGACGGCCTGCCGGCCCTGCGCCTCGGACGGCAGCTTGCCGTAGAGCCGGTCCGGCCCGATCACCGTGCCGTTGGTGGCCGCGTACTCCGCCTCCTGCTCCTTGAACGGCACGACCGCGCCGCGGTTCGGAACGTTCAGGGGGGACAGTGCGGGGACGCCCGCCGCGTGCGCGGCGGGCGCGGTGGCGAGGCCCACCCCGGTCAGCGCGGCGGCCGCGCTGACGACGAGGGAGACGATCGCGGTGGTACTGCGCCGGAGGCGGGGACTTGGGGGTGCATGCATCACAGAGGCACGTCCTTGCAGGTCGAAGGTGGGGGGCGAGCGGCGCACGTTGCGGTCGCGCTGCGGGCGTGTGTCGTGGGGGTTTCGGCCGGGCGTGGGAGAGACTACGAGCACCCCTGCAGCAAGTCCATAAGTCTGCGCAATATTGCGACGATCAGATGCAAAGACGAGCTTGAGTCAGGGCACAAAGGGGCGTTGATGCCTGAGGCAAGGGAGAAGAGGGGTAACGGCCGGCGCTGCTCTACCGCGTGACGAAGACTTCGATCCCGTCGAGCATGCGGCGCAGCCCGAACTCGAAGATCGTGTCGAGATCGATCTCCAGGTCGTGCCGTCCGGCGAGGGAGGAGTACATGGGGAACCTGCCGGACGCCACGATGGCGCTCAGCGCCTCCTCGTTGGCGTCCAGGTACTGCGTGCTGGTGATGCCGGTGGAGTGCTCGGCCTCCGCCTCGGCCTCCAGGTTCACCGCGGTGCCCCGGGCGTAGTTCACCATCGTGACCGCGACGTGGATCATGTCGGTCGGGTCGAGGTGGTCCAGTGTGCGCATGGACCATTCGACGATCGCCATCGCGTTGGGCACCAGCGGCGGCCTGGTCATCGACATCACCTGCGCCAGCCACGGGTGGCGGCGGTACATCTCCCACTGCAGCCGGGTGCCCTGCTCCAGCCGCTCCCGCCAGTCGGACGGCCCCGGCTCGGGCAGCTCCCCCCGGCCGGCGGCCTCGTCGGCCATCAGCACCACGAGTTCGTCCTTGCCCGGCACGTGGCGGTAGAGCGCCATCGCGGCCACGCCGAGTTCGGCGGCGACCCGGCGCATGGACACCGCCGACAGCCCCTCCCCGTCGGCGATCCCGAGTGCGGCGAGCACGATCCGCTCGCGGGTCAGTTCCGGTGCCGGCTCGCCGAGTGGCGGACGGGCCGGGCGTGCCTGCCGTGCGGGCCCGGCGGTCCTGCCGCCGGAACCGGTGCCGGTGCGGGGTTGCGCGACCACGGTGCCGATGCCGGGCAGTACCTGCACCAGGCCCTGCTGACGGAGGGCGGTGAGGGCCTTGGTGGCGGTCGCCATCGCGACGCCGAACTCCCGGGTGATCCCCCGGGTCGAGGGCACCCGGTCGCCCGCGGCCAGTTCGCCCGCCGCGATACGGCGCCGGATCTCGTTGACGATCCGGACGTAGGGCGGTTCCGCGGAGGCGGCGGACCGGGTCACGGATGTCTCCCTCGTCGTCGTGTACTAGTGCACCGGCGGATCCCGAGGCTAGCAGGGATGTTCACCGGGAGGTTCCGGAGACCGGCCGCCCTAGGGCAGTGAACTAGTGCGGACTCCTGCCGAATCCCTGCCGCATAGGGGTTGCTGTGCCGCGCAATTCGGCGTGTACGGTGTTCTCATTACAGTGTACGCATCGAACGGGGAGGCACATCCGATGCCAGAATCGCTGCCGGAGACGACCCTTTCCGACCCGGGCGGCGGACCCCGGGCCGGCCGCCGTGAATGGATCGGCTTCGGCGTCCTGATCCTGCCGCTGCTCCTGGTCTCGATGGACGTCTCGGCGCTGTACTTCGCCGTTCCGTTCATCAGCCGTGAGCTGCAGCCGTCCGGCACCCAACAACTGTGGATCTTCGACATCTACGGCTTCGTCCTGGCCGGGCTGCTCATCACGATGGGTTCGCTCGGCGACCGGATCGGCCGCCGCAAGCTGCTGCTCATGGGCGCCGGCGCGTTCGGCGCGGCGTCCCTGCTCGCCGCGTACGCGCCCAGCGCGGAGGCGCTCATCGCGGCCCGCGCCCTGCTCGGCATCGGCGGCGCGACCCTGATGCCCTCGACCCTGGCGCTCATCCGCAACCTGTTCCAGGACGCGAAGCAGCGCGCCATGGCCGTCGGCATCTGGTCCGGGGCCATGGCGGGCGGCATCGCCATCGGACCGGTGCTCAGCGGCATGCTGCTGGAGCACTTCTGGTGGGGCTCGGTCTTCCTGATCAACATCCCGGCGATGGTCCTGCTGCTGATCCTGGCGCCACTTCTGCTGCCGGAGTTCAAGCACCCGCGCCCCGGCCGCTTCGACCTGCTGAGCGCGGTGCTGTCGATGGGCACCCTGCTACCGGTGATCTACGGCATCAAGGAGCTGGCCAGGGACGGTTACGCGCTCGTGCCGGTGCTGGCCGTCGTGGCGGGCCTGCTGCTCGGCTACGTCTTCGTCCGCCGTCAGCGCCGCGGGCCCGATCCGCTGATCGACCTGACGCTCTTCCGCAAGCGCGCCTTCAGCGGTTCCCTCGCGGTGAACGTCCTCGCCATGTTCGCCACCGTGGGCTTCGCCATCTTCCTGACCAGCCACCTGCAGTCGGTGCTCGGCATGAGTCCGCTGCGGGCCGCCCTGTGGGCGCTGGTGCCGTCCTTCGTGGTCGGCGTCACCGCCCCGCTGGCACCCGGGCTCGCCGGGCGCGGCATCAACCGGGCCTCCATCATGTGCGGCGGGTTCCTGCTGGCCGCCGCCGGGTTCTGCGCCCTGACCCTGGTGGGGGCGGACTCCCCGCTGTGGTGGCTGCTGGTGGCGTCGAGCGGCTACGCCGCCGGGCTCGTCATGGTGATGGCACTGGTCACCGAGATGGTGATCGGGGTCGCGCCGCCCGAGCGGGCGGGCGCCGCCTCGGCACTGCTGGAGTCGGCCACCGAACTCGGCGGCGCGCTCGGCATGGCGGTGCTGGGCAGCATCGGCAACGCCGTCTACCGGCGGGACGTCACGGACGCCCTGCCCGCGGGGCTGTCGCCCGACGACCTGCACGCCGTCCGCGAGACCCTGGGCAGCGCCCAGGCGGTGGCCGCGCGCCTGCCCGGCCGGGCAGGCGACGCCGTGCTGCACGCGGCGCGCGACGCGTTCGTCGGCGGGCTGCACGCGGCCGCCGTCGGCGCCGCGGTGGTGTGCGCCGCGGCGGCCGCCCTCGCGCTGTACGCGCTGCGGGACGTGCCGGCGGCACCGCCCACCGGCGCGGCGGAACCGGCCCCGCCGGTGGGCGGGCAGCGTCAGCCGCGCGGGTACACCGATGACAGCACGGAGGGCAGCGCGTACCAGTCGGCGGTCACCAGACTGCCGTGACGCGCGGCGGCCTGCGCGGCCTTGGCCCGCGCCTCGGCCTCCGTCGGATGCGTGCCGTCGATGGCGGGCGCGACCTTGTTCACGTCCGTCATCACCACGATGTAGTGCCGGCTGTCGTACCAGGCGGTGTCGATCCCGCCGTCCACGTAGGCGGCCGCGTCACCGTCGAAGAACACGAACCACGGCCGGAGCGTCGCGTCCGGGTACCGGGAGGTCCGGGGGTCGGCCGCCGCCGCGCCGTGCACGGCGGGGAAGGCGGCCGCCTGCGGCAGCGTTCCGGCGGCGGCGAGGTTGCGCAGCCGGGTCGCGTACTCCTTGTCGGTCCACAGGCTGTCGAAGGGGTTGCTCTCCTCCACGGTGCCGGGGATCAGCTCGACGAGGAACTTGCCCGCCAGCGCCGCCCGCGTCGGCCAGGCGTTCGCGAGCGCCGCCGCGTCGAGGGTGCCGCGGCCGCCCACCAGGTCCGCCGGGCGGTACAGGGCGCTGCCGAGCTTGTTGCCCACCAGGGCGTCGAACTCGTCGGGGCCCAGGCCGCCCTTGTCGTTGAAGCCGTCCTTCATCTCCACCTTGAGCAGCACGGGGGCGTGCCCGGGGTGCGCGTCGCTCCACGCCTTGATGTCGGCGAGGCAGCCTTCGAAGGTCTGGTTGACCGGCTTGACGCGCAACTGGGAGGCGTCGGCGGCGTTCTCGCAGTTGTTGTTGTTGCCGAAGGGGTTGTCGTGCGCGACACGGAACTTCGAGCCGCCCAGCCCGTTGGTCCAGACGTCCAGTTCCAGCAGCGCGGCGCCGGAGTCCAGCGCGTCGGCGAAATAGGGGTACTTGGCCTTGTCGTACGCGTTGTGCACCCCCACGCCGGTGCTCCCGGAGTAGGGGAGGGCGTCGGTGCCCGCCGCCTGCGATCCGGTCGGGACGAGAAGGGTCAGTGCCGCCGCCGCGGCGAGCGCCGCCGCTGCCGATGTGCGTCCGAACATGCGCATGAGCCGCCTCCCAGAGAGAGCAAGTGGGAAGCAGGTTAAGGGTGTTGCACTACCGCAGGGTGATCGCGGGACGACGGGACGTGAACTACTTGGTGCCGTCGGACAACGCGGACGCCGCTAACCCGCGATGTCCACGATGAAGTTGTCAGAAATGTGCGCACCCGGCCGGCCCCCGGTCTCGGTGAGCGCCTTCCGCAGCACCGCCAACCGGTCGACGCCCAACTGCAGCGGCGGCTCGTCGGGCTGGTACGTGGTGCCGCGCGGGTACGCCTCGCCGGGGGTGGTGGTCATCTCGATGTGGCATCCCAGGACGTGGGTCACCGGGCGGGTGGCGCAGAAGTCGAGCAGCCGGTCGACGGTGGCGGTGAACGCGGCGGCGTCCCGGACGTAGAGCATGCCCGGGTAGAAGGAGTCGCCGGTCAGCAGCAGACCGGTGGCCCGGTCGTAGAGGACCACGGCCGCCTCCTGGTGGCCGGGGCCCGGGATCACGTCCAGGATCCGCCCGCCGCCGAGGTCCAGCTCGGCCCGGGTGTCCGGCCAGCCCGTCAGGCCGAAGAAGTCGATCACGTCCGTCAGGCCGGGACCCACCACGGTGGTGTCCGGGCGGCCGGCGAACTGGCCGTCGGCCGCGATGTGGTCGCCGTGCCCGTGGGTGTGGGCGACCAGCAGCTCGTAGCCCGGCCGGGGGCGGCGTACGAGCCGGTCCGCGATCGCCGCGTCGACCGTGCGGCGCAGCGGGAAGTACCGCTCGTCCGCGGTGGCTCCGGTGTCCAGCAGCAGGGCCCGGTCAGCGCCGAGGAAGAGGAACACGAACGGCGCCTCGAAGTGCACCGACATGTTCTGCCGGAGGATCAGCGTGTTCTCGTCGTACGCGTGCACCTGGATCTCCGGTGCGGGGTCGTGCTTCGCCGACGGCCACCCGGCGTGCCACCGGACGTCGAGGTCTCCCGGCCCGGTCGGCGGCCCGCTGAACTCGTTCATGGGGGCGACGCTACAGGGCGCCCGCCGGTGCGCCGATGCCCGCGGCGGCGGCCAGCCGGCTGAAGGAGTCGAGCAGTTCCGCCCGGTCGAAGGTGCTGGTGGTCACCATGACCTCGTCGGCGCCGGTACGGCCCACGAGGGCGCCGAGCGCCGCGGCCACCTCGTCCCCGGTGCCGTGGATCTGTCCCTCCAGCGCCGCGTCGAAGTAGGCGCGCTCCCGCCCCGACATCTCCAGCGACTCCACCTCCGCCGTCGGCAGGAGCGGCGGGAAGGCCCCGTGGGTGCGGGAGTACGCGCTCGACCAGGCCTCGGACAGCAGCAGCCGGCGCGCACCGCCCGGCGTCGCGGCGGCCGCGGCGCCGGCGGAGACCACGACGTACGGCTCCGCCGACCAGGCCGAGGCCCGGAAACCGTCGCGGTACCGCTCGATGGCGCGCAGCATCGGGTCCTCGCCGCGGACGGCTCCGATCACCAGCGGCAGCCCCAGCGCCGCCGCGTGGTCGGCCCCCGAGCCGGTGGCCAGCACGAACGCGGGCGGGCGCAGGCCCTCGGCGGGCCAGGCGTGCACCTCGGGGTGCGCCCGCTGGTCACCGGTGAACCAGCCGAGCAGCTCCGTCAGCTGCGCGCCGAAGTCCTCGGCCGCCTCCTTGTCACGGCCCAGCGCCCGCCGGATGCCGTCGGTGAACCCGACCGACCGGCCCAGACCCATGTCGACCCGGCCGGGGAAGAGCGCCTCCAGGACCCCGAACTGCTCCGCCACCACCAGCGGCCGGTGATTGGGCAGCATCACCCCGCCCGTGCCGACCCGGATCCGCGAGGTGGCGGCAGCGACGGCGGCCGCCAGCACGGTGGGCGCCGACCCGGCCACTCCGGGCACGCTGTGGTGCTCCGAGACCCAGAAGCGGCGGTAGCCGAGCGTCTCGGCCTGCCGGGCGAAGCGGACCGTGTCCCGCAGTGCCTGGGCGTGGCTCTGGCCCTGGCGGGTGCGCGACCGGTCCAGGATGGACAGCGGGATCCCTCGGAGTGCTGATGTCACCTTCGCTTCAACACTGTGGATCACTGGGGATTCCCGGCCCGATCGCGCCGTCCGGACACCCGGGTGGCGTTCCGCGGGTGTCCGAATGCGGGTTCCTCCGCGAAAATGGGGCAAACGATCAGGACAGCCGAGCCCCAGGAGGCATTGCCGTGCCGATCGCGACCGTGAACCCGGCGACGGGCGAGACGCTCAGGACGTTCGAGGCCCTCGATGCCGCCGGGATCGAGGAGAAGCTCGCCCGCGCCGACGCGACCTTCCGTGAGTACCGCACCACCCCCTTCAGCGAGCGCGCCGACCTGATGCGCCGGGCGGCCGCGCTCCTGGAGGAGGAGGGCGAGGACATCGCCCGCACCATGACCGCCGAGATGGGCAAGACTCTCGTCGCCGCCCGCGCGGAGGCCGCGAAGTGCGCCAAGGCCATGCGCTGGTACGCGGAGCGCGCCGAGGGCCTGCTGGCCGACGAGCACCCGGAGCAGGCCGACGTCGAGGACTCCGGGGGCGCCCGCGCCTTCGTGCGCTACCGGCCGCTGGGCGTGGTGCTGGCCGTCATGCCGTGGAACTTCCCGCTCTGGCAGGTGGTCCGGTTCGCCGCGCCCGCCCTGATGGCGGGCAACACCGGCCTGCTGAAGCATGCCTCGAACGTTCCGCAGACCGCGCTCTACCTGGGCGATCTGTTCCACCGCGCGGGATTCCCCGAAGGGTGCTTCCAGACGTTGCTGGTCGGCTCCGGCGCCATCGAGGACATCCTGCGCGACGACCGGATCGTGGCGGCGACGCTGACCGGCAGCGAGCCGGCAGGGCGCTCGGTCGCCGCGATCGCCGGCGACGTCGTCAAGCACACGGTTCTCGAACTCGGCGGCAGCGACCCGTACGTGGTCATGCCGTCCGCCGACATCGCGCGGGCGGCGAGGACCGCGGTCACCGCCCGGGTGCAGAACAACGGGCAGTCCTGCATCGCGGCCAAGCGCTTCATCGTGCACGCCGACGTGTACGACGAGTTCGCCGCGCTCTTCACCGAGGCGATGGCGGCCCTGCGGGTCGGCGACCCGATGGACGAGTCCACCGACGTCGGGCCGCTCGCCACCGAGCAGGGCAGGGCCGACCTGGAGGAACTCGTCACCGACGCCGAGAAGCTCGGCGCGACGGCGCTGTGCGGCGGACAGCGCCCCGCGTCGCGGCAGGCGGGCTGGTTCTACGAGCCGACGGTGCTGGCGGGCATCACCGGGCGGATGCGGATCCACCACGAGGAGGCGTTCGGGCCGGTGGCCACCCTCTACAAGGCCGCGGACCTCGACGAGGCGGTGCGGCTCGCCAACGACTCGCCCTTCGGCCTCAGCTCCAATGTCTGGACCCGGGACGAAGCCGAACAGGAGCGCTTCGTACGCGATGTGGAGGCGGGCGGCGTCTTCTTCAACGGCATGACCGCCTCCCACCCGGCCATGCCGTTCGGCGGGGTGAAGCGCTCCGGCTACGGGCGCGAGCTGTCCGGGCACGGCATCCGCGAGTTCTGCAACACCACCACGGTCTGGCACAGCGCCGCCTCCTGACCGTATGCCGGTCCGTCCGTGACCCCCGGTGCCACTGTGGCGCCGGGGGTCACCGCTGCGCGGGTGCGGTCAGGACACCAGGGGCGGTGTCGGGACGCGGGAGGGTCGGGTGTAGGGTCCGCGTCTCGTACATGCGCGGCTGAACGGGGCTGCCGCAAAGCGTTGTTCATGGAGGATTCATGCAGATGAAGCACCGCGGCCGGGTTCGTACCGGTGCAATAGCCGTTGCCGCTTTCGCGGCACTTGCCGGAACGGGCGTTCTCGCCACTCCGGCATCGGCGCACACGCCGGTCTGGACGGTCACCTGCGACAAGGTCACCGTTGACCTGACGCAGTACAACAGCCGGGTCGAGAACACCGTCACGATCACCGTGGACGACAAGGACCTGCTGGCCACCACCAGCTTCAAGGCCAAGTTCCACAAGGTGCTGGACCTGCCGAAGCACGGCAAGGACGTGAAGGTGCACCTCGTCGTCAAGGCGGGCGACACCAGCGGCAAGCACAACTTCGACAAGGACGAGACCAAGACGGTCGCGCCCTGCCCGGGTGACGAGGACAAGCCGCCCACCACGACGCCGACCACTCCGGCGACCACGACGCCGACCACGACTCCGGGTACGCCGACCACCCCGGCCACCACGCCTTCGGCCTCGCCGACGTCGAGCGCCCCGGTCGTCTCGCCGAGCCAGTCCACCCCGCCGGCCAACCTGGCCGAGACCGGTGGCTCCAGCTCCACGCCGATCATCGGCGGCATCGCCGCGGCCGTCGTGGCCGCCGGTGCGGGTCTGATCCTCATGAACCGCAAGCGCCGCTCGTCGCACAGCTGATCCACCGGATCGCACCGCAAACGGAATCCCCGTAGCGCGTCGGAGGGCCCGTATCCCTGGAACGTTCAGGGGTACGGGCCCTTCTCGTGAACCGCTGCCTCAGTCCTTCGGCCGGCCGGGCGCGCTCGGCGCGAAGTGCATGTACGACTTCTCCTGGACGCGTTCGGCGATCCGCCAGGCGCCCGAGACCCGGACGAAAACGTCGATGTACCACATACCGCAGTGCAGCACCCCGCCGTCCGCCGCGCCCTGTTCGCCGGGCAGGACCAGCGGGTTGTGGCACATGGTGCGGCCGGTCGCGGTGTCGCCGTCGAGCCGGATCGAGGCGTTGCCCAGAAGATGCTGGTAAGCGGGGAACCGTCCCATCACGGAGCCGAGGAACTCCTTGACCTCCGGGAGGGTGCCGCGCGGGCCGCCGGTCGCCGTGTAGTCGATGACGGCGCCCGCGGCGAACACCTCGTCGAGCAGGTCCCATTGCCGGGTGTCGACGGCGTGGCAGTAGTCGACCATCAGGTCCTGTATCTCCAGCCGGTCGGAGATTTCGGTGAGCGTCAGCATGCGGCTCCCGGTACTTCGCGGCCCCCGAGGGGCCGTTGGGCGGTCGGAACCGCCATGGATCGCACGGGCCGCGAGAGAAGTCAAGGGCGGTGGCCGTGCGATGCCCTCGGGCCCGCTGTCTGTGAATACGCGGGGAATCCGGCGGCCCGTTCGAGGACGGCCACCGGGGCGACCGTAGGATCGGTTCATGGATCTTCGACTGCCGCGGCGCAAGCGGTTGCTCACCGGCGCGGTGGTGCTCGCCCTGCTCGCCGGCGCCGGGACCTGGGCGGTGGCGTCGTCGGCCGCCTCGTCCGGCGCCGCCGCCGTGCACCAGCAGGAGGCGATGCTCCCCGGGCAGGGAGAGCGGCTCGACACGTCGTTCTTCACCGCCGGCGGGACGCAGCGCCGGCCCGCCGTGCTGCTCGGACACGGCTTCGGCGGCAGCAAGGACGACGTGCGCGAGCAGGCCGAGGACCTGGCGCGGCACGGCTACGCCGTGCTCACCTGGTCGGCCCGCGGCTTCGGGAAGTCCACCGGCACCATCGGCCTGAACGCCTCGGACGGCGAGGTCGCCGACGTCAGCCGGCTCGTCGACTGGCTCGCCCAACGGCCCGAGGTGCGGCTCGACGCGGCGGGCGACCCCCGCGTCGGAGTCTCCGGGGCGTCGTACGGCGGCGCGGTCTCGCTGCTCGCCGCCGGGTACGACCGGCGGATCGACGCCATCGCCCCGGAGATCACCTACTGGAACCTCGCCGACTCGCTCTTCCCGGGCGACGTCTACAAGAAGCTCTGGGCCGGGATCTTCTTCTCCAGCGGCGCGCGGACCGGCGACGCGGCCTGCGGGCGCTTCACCCCGGCCGTCTGCGCGATGTACCAGCGGGTCGCCGTCGCCGGGAAGCCCGACGCCGAAGCCCGCGCCATGCTGGACAAGCTCAGCCCCTCCGCCGTCGCCGACCGCATCAAGGTGCCGACCCTGATCGTCCAGGGCCAGAGCGACTCGCTCTTCCCGCTCGGCCAGGCCGACGCCATGGCGAAGGCGATCGCGGCCAACGGCGCGCCCGTCGCCGTCGACTGGATCTCCGGGGGCCACGACGGCGGCGACCTGGAGACCGGCCGGGTACAGGGCCGCGTCACCGCCTGGTTCGACCACTACCTCAAGGGCGACACCTCGGCCGGCACCGGCCCGGCCTTCCGGGTGACCCGCACCGGCGGGGTGAACTCCACCGACGGCCGCGCCGTGTTGCGCGGCGCGAGCGCGGACCGCTACCCGGGACTGACCGGCACCTCGTCCCGCAGGGTCCCGCTCGCCGGCGGCGAGCAGACCGTCACCAACCCCGCGGGCGGCAGTCCGCCGGCCATCTCCTCGCTCCCGGGCATCGGCGGCCTCTCCCAGCTGTCCAGCCTCGGCGCCGGCGTCTCGCTGGACTTCCCCGGCCAGTCGGCGCGCTTCGACTCAGGTCCGCTCGGCTCCGGGATCCGCGTCACCGGCTCGCCCACCGTCAGCGTGCGCGTCAGGGCCTCCACGGACGACGCCGTGCTCTTCGCCAAGCTCTACGACGTCTCCGCGGACGGCCGCCAGTCGCTGCCCGCACAACTCGTCACCCCGGTACGCGTCGACGGCGCGGCCGGCGGGAAGACCGTGGAGCTGAGGCTGCCCGCCATCGACCACCAGTTCGCGGCCGGCCACCGGTTGCGGCTGGTCCTGGCCACCACCGACCTGGCCTACGCGTCACCGGCCCCGGCCGCCACGTACACCGTCTCGCTCGCCGCTCCCGCGCTGACGCTGCCGACCGACCCCGGGGTCGCCACCGCGGCCGCCGGACTGCCGTGGTGGACCTGGGGCATGCCGCTCGGCGCGGCCGTCGTCGCCGCGCTGCTGCTGCTCATCGGCCGCCGCCGGGTGCGGACGCCGGCCCCCGACCCGGCGCTGTCCGGGGTACCGCTGCAGATCACCGACCTGAGCAAGAAGTACGCCAAGTCCGCCGACCGGTACGCCGTCCGCGACCTGACGTTCCGGGTCGAACGCGGCCAGGTGCTCGGCCTGCTCGGCCCCAACGGCGCGGGCAAGACCACCACCCTGCGGATGCTGATGGGGCTGATCCAGCCCGACGGCGGCGAGGTCCGGGTCTTCGGCGAGGCCATCAGGCCCGGTGCGCCGGTGCTCTCCCGCGTCGGCTCGTTCGTCGAGGGCGCGGGCTTCCTGCCGCACCTGTCGGGGCGCGCCAACCTCGACCTGTACTGGCAGGCGACCGGACGGCCCGCGCAGGACGCGCACTTCGACGAGGCCCTGGAGATCGCCGGCCTCGGCGACGCGCTGCGCCGGGCGGTCCGCACCTACTCGCAGGGCATGCGCCAGCGGCTCGCCATCGCGCAGGCGATGCTCGGCATGCCGGACCTGCTGATCCTGGACGAGCCGACCAACGGCCTCGACCCGCCGCAGATCCGCGAGATGCGCGAGGTCCTCATCCGGTACGCGGCCGAGGGCCGGACCGTGATCGTCTCCAGCCATCTGCTCGCCGAGGTCGAGCAGAGCTGTACCCACCTCGTCGTGATGGACCGCGGACGGCTGATCACCGCCGGCCCGGTCGGCCAGATCACCGGTTCCGCCGACACCCTGCTCGTCGGCGTGGAGGGCGAACTGCCGGAAGGCGTCCTGGAGAAGGTCGCCGAGCTGCCCGGCCTGTCGGGAGCGGTCCGCGGTGACGACGGCCTGCTCATCGCGCTGGACGGTATGACCGTGCCGCAACTCCTCGTCGAACTCGTCCGGCTGGACGTCCCGGTCACCCGGGTCGGACCGCAGCGCCGCCTGGAGGACGCCTTCCTCACCCTCATCGGAGGCAACGCATGAGCGCCACCGCCCCGGCACCTTCCCCGGCCCCCGCCACCTCCACGGCCCCGGGCTACCACCCGCGCCGGACCCTGCCGCTGCGGGTGGAGGCCATGCGGCAGTTGCGGCGGCGGCGCACCCTCGTCGTCGGGGCCGTGCTGGCCGCACTGCCCTTCATCCTCATCGCGGCCTTCGCCATCGGCGGCGAGCCCGACGGCAGCGACAACCGCAACGGGCCCTCGCTCATCGACACCGCGACCTCCTCCGGCGCCAACTTCGCCGCCACCTGCCTCTTCGTCTCGGCGGGCTTCCTGCTGGTGGTGCCGGTGGCGCTGTTCTGCGGCGACACCATCGCCTCGGAGGCCAGCTGGTCCTCGCTGCGCTACCTGCTGGCCGCGCCGGTGCCCCGCACGCGGCTGCTGACCAGCAAGTTCCTGGTGGCGCTCGGCTTCAGCGCGGCGGCGATGCTCCTGCTGCCCGTCGTCGCGCTCGCGGCGGGCACCGTCGCCTACGGCTGGGGCGATCTGCAGATCCCCACCGGCGGGTCGCTGCCGTCCAGTACCGCGCTGGCGCGGCTGGGCATCGTCGTCGCGTTCATCTTCGTCAGCCAACTGGTCACCGCGGCGCTCGCCTTCTGGCTCTCGACGATCACCGACGCGCCGCTCGGAGCGGTCGGAGGGGCCGTCGGGCTCACCATCGTCGGCAACGTCCTGGACGCCGTCACCGCCCTGGGATCCTGGCGCGACCTGCTTCCCGCGCACTGGCAGTACTCCTGGGCCGACGCCCTCCAGCCGCACCTCGAGTGGTCCGGCATGATCCAGGGCGCGGCGGTCTCCGTCTCCTACGCCCTGGTGCTGACCGCCCTCGCCTTCCGCGGGTTCCGGACGAAGGACGTCGTCTCCTGAGCCCGGGGACGCCGGGAACCGGAAGGGCCTGCCAGGCGTTCTTCCTGACAAGCGCGGCAGGTGCCGCGGACGGAGGCGGAAGATGTCCAATCGTGCGAAACTCGCCGTCGGCGGCGTGGGCATAGGGATCGTCCTGATGATTCTGGGCGTCCCCTTCTGGCTCGCACTGCTGGTGATCATCGGTGTGCCGGTGGCCGCGTACCTGACACTCGATCCTTCCCAGCGGCGTCGCCTCAAGAGGATCTCCCGCCGGCAAATAGGCCGCTGACCTGCTACCCGCCGAGAGTAGGGTGATCGTGGAATCATCCACCGGCCGAGGGGGCAACAGGACATGGGCGGGACGGTCACGGCGGTCAGCCGCAGCTCGGAGCACCACTTCACCAAGGCGAACGAGGACAGCGTCAGGCTGCTCGCCGGTCTCGGTGTCGAAGGCGACGCCCACCTGGGAGTGACGGTCCAGCACCGTTCCCGCGTCGCCCAGGACCCGACGCAGCCCAACCTGCGCCAGGTCCACCTCATCCACGCGGAGCTCTTCGACGAGCTGCGGGCGGCCGGCTACGACGTCACCCCCGGTGACCTGGGCGAGAACGTCACCACCCGAGACGTGGACCTGCTCGGCCTGCCGGTCGGTGCCCGCGTGCGGCTCGGCGCGGAGGCGGTCGTCGAGATCACCGGCCTGCGCAATCCCTGCCTGCAGATCGACCGCTTCCGATCCGGCCTGCTCAAGGAGGTCGTCTCGCGTGACGCGGCCGGCAAACTGATCCGCAGGGCCGGGATCATGGGCGTCGTGCTGTCCGAGGGCGAGGTGCGCCCCGGCGACCCGATCGAGGTCGAACTGCCCGAGGGCCCGCACCGGCCGCTGGAGCGTGTCTGACATGGGTTCCGCCGAAACGGGCGCGGCGGCCACGACAGCCGCGGACGCCCGGTCCGTCGAGGACCTGATCGAGAACGCCCGGCGTGGCCGGCGGGTGAAGTACCTCCCCTTCTGGGGCCACCGGCCCCAGCACGACGGCAGGGTCGGCGCCGGCTGCCTCAGTCAGTGGTGGCCGTCGCCCTTCACGGTGGACGGCGTCGGGTACGCCACCGCGGAGCACTGGATGATGGCCGGCAAGGCCCGCCTCTTCGGCGACGCGGAGGCGGAGCGCGCCGCCGTGGCGGCCGTCCACCCCAAGGACGCCAAGTCGGTGGGGCGCACGGTGCGCGGCTTCGACGAGGAGACGTGGCGGCGGGAGCGCTTCGAGCTCGTCGTCGAGGGCAGCGTGGCCAAGTTCGGGCAGCACCCCGAGCTGTGCGCCTACCTGCTCGGCACGAGCGGTCGCGTGCTCGTCGAGGCCAGCCCGCTCGACCGGGTCTGGGGCATCGGCCTGGCCGCGGACGACGAGCGGGCCGGGGACCCGGCCCGCTGGCGCGGGCTCAACCTGCTCGGCTTCGCCCTCATGGAGGCCCGCGCCCGGCTCGCGGCAGATCCGGCGGGCGAGGGAACCTGACGGTCAGGAACCGGTGACGGCGGCGCGGTCGGCATCGGGGCCGGTCTCGCCGCCGGCGCCGGCAGCGGCGGGATCGAGCCGGCCGCCCTCCGACCGTTCGGCCGCGATGCGTACGTAGTCCTCGATGGCGGCGTCGAGGCCCACATCGTGCTGTGCCCGCTCGGACAGGAACCAGCGGTGCTCCAGCAGCTCGTGGAAGACCTGGGCCGTGTCGAGGGAGGCCCGCAGCTCCTGGGGGACCGCCCGGACGGTCGGACGGAACACGTCGCGGACCCAGCGGTGCGCGAGGACCTCGGGACGGGCACCGAGCGGGTCGCCGGGCGCGTAGTCGTCCTGCGAGGCCATCCACGTCTCCAGGTCGTTCAGGAGACTGCGCGCCTGGTTCTCCTCGGCGTCCATCCCGGTCAGCCGCAGCAACTGCCGCTGGTGGTGGCCCGCGTCGACGACCTTGGGGAGGAACGTGACCGCGTCGCCGTCCGGCGACTTCTGGATCTGCATCTCCGCCACGTCGAAGCCGAGGTCGTTCAGCCGCCGGATGCGCCGGTCGATGTAGTGCCGCTTGCCGACCGGATAGACCGACTCCCGGGTGAGCTCGTGCCACAGCTCCTCGTACCGGTCCGCGATCGCGTGGCCGAACAGGACCGGGTCGACCGACGGGTGCAGCGAGCCGCCCGCCTCCAGGTCCATCAGCTCGCCCGATATGTTCACGCGGGCGACCTCGATGTCGTACTCGCGCTGCCCGCGCGTCAGCTTCGGCTGGATCTGCCCGGTCTCGGCGTCCACCAGATAGGCGGCGTACGCTCCCGCGTCCCGCCGGAAGAGCGTGTTGGACAGGCTGCAGTCACCCCAGGCGAACCCCGTCAGATGCAGCCGGACCAGCAGGACGGCGAGGGCGTCGAGGAGCCTGCTGACGGTGCCCGGCCGCATCGTCGTCTCGAACATCGACCGGTAGGGCAGCGAGCCGTTGAGGTGCCGCGTGATCAGTACCGGCTCCAGCGGCTCCCCGTCCGCTCCGGTGCGGCCGGTCACCACCGCGACCGGGTCGACGGCGGGGATCGCCATCCGGTCGAGATCACGCAGCAGCCCGTACTCGCGCACGGCCGCCCACTCGCCCACCTCCTTCACCGCGACGACCTCGTCGCCGGCGCGGGCGAACCGCACCACGTGGCGCGAGATACCGCGCGGCAGGGCGACCAGGAATTCGTCGGGCCACTCCTCCAGCGGTATCCCCCAGGGCAGGTCGAGGAGGGCCGCCGGGTGTTCGGGCGCGGTCGCGGTGATCTGCAGCTCCATGACGGACAAGTGTGCGGCAGCCGTGGCACGCCAGGACAGGCGGGTCGGGAAACTCTCGAGGGGTGGACGCCGTTGAGTGATCATGCGGTGGTGCGGGCCGCGGGGATGCGGTCCGCGGTGGTAGCGGCGGTGGTCGCGGCGGTGGAGAAGGAGCGTGTGACACATGGCCGAACGACTGGTCGTCATCGGCGGGGACGCGACGGGGATGTCGGCCGCCTCGCAGGCCCGCCGGCGGCGGGGCCCGGACGACCTGGAGATCATCGCCTTCGAGCGCGGTCACCACACGTCCTACTCGGCCTGCGGCATCCCGTACTGGGTCGGTGGCGAGGTCGACGGCGCGGATGCGCTGGTCGCGCGGACCGCCGCCGAGCACCGCGAGCGTGGCATCGACCTGCGGCTCGGCACCGAGGCCGTCGAGATCGACCTCGACCGGCGGCGGGTGCGCACCCGGGAGGTGGCGGGAGGTGGCGAGTCCTGGACCGGGTTCGACCAGCTGGTGATCGCCACCGGCGCCGTCCCCACCCGCCCGGAGATCCCCGGGATCGACGCGGACGGGGTGCACGGCGTGCAGACCCTGGACGACGGCGAGGCCGTGCTGCGCACCCTGGAACGCGGCGGCGCCCGCCGTGCCGTGGTCGTCGGCGGCGGTTACATCGGCGTCGAGATGGCCGAGGCCATGATCCGCCGAGGCCTGGAGGTCACCCTCGTCGACCGCGGTGAGCAGCCGATGTCCACCCTCGACCCCGACATGGGCCGGCTGGTGCGCGACGCGATGGTGGGGATGGGCATCGTGGTGGTGACCGGCGCGGAGGCGCGCGAGGTGCTCACCGGGGACGACGGAAGGGTGCGGGCCGTCGCGACCGCGGACGCCGAGTACTCGGCCGACGTGGTGGTGCTCGGGCTGGGCGTCCAGCCCGACACCGCGCTCGCCCGGGACGCGGGACTCACCGTCGGGGAGCACGGCGGGCTGCTCACGGACCTGGCGATGCGGGTGCGCGGAGCGGAGGGGGTCTGGGCCGGCGGTGACTGCGTCGAGGTGTTCAACCTCGTCTCCGGCACCCACCAGCACATCGCGCTGGGCACGCACGCCAACAAGCACGGGCGGATCATCGGCATCAACATCGGCGGCGGCTACGCCACCTTCCCCGGCGTCGTCGGCACCGCCGTCAGCAAGGTCTGCGACGTCGAGATCGCCCGCACGGGTCTGAAGGAGTCGCAGGCGCGGGCCGCGGGGCTGCGTTTCGTCACCGCCGTCATCGAGTCCAGCAGCCGGGCCGGCTACTACCCGGGAGCCGCGACCATGACGGTCAAGATGCTCGCGGAACTGCGCACGGGGCGGCTGCTCGGTCTGCAGATCGTCGGACGGGAAGGCGCGGCCAAGCGCGTCGACATCGGCGCCGTCGCCCTCACCGCGGGCATGACGGTCGACGCGATGACGGCGCTCGACCTCGGCTACGCGCCGCCCTTCTCCCCGGTCTGGGACCCGGTGCTGGTCGCCGCGCGCAAGGCCGCCGACAAGGTGGAGGCCGAACGGCAGGGCCACTGACACACCGTGCCGGCCCGGGTGGACGGTGGGGGCCGGCTCCGCGCGCGTGCGCTCAGTCGACCCGGGCGGCCAGTGCGCCAAGTGCTTCCAGCAGGGCCGGCAGCGCCGGGCCGCGCCGGACCGGGTGGACCTCGCCCGGCTCGTCGTCGAGCAGCACGAACGCCATGTCGTCGGTCCGCGCCACCAGGCTCCAGCCGGGCCCGTCCGCGCGTACCGCCCCATGGGCCGACCGCACGCGCCCGGGGGGCGGCGGTGAGCTGAGGTACGCCTCCGCGCTCTCCAGCGCCCGGCGCACGCCCGCATGCCCCACGACGACGGGCTCGGGCGCCTCGTCCGCAGCGGTTTCGACGACAGCGGGGCCGTCCCCCTCGGACGCTTCCCCCTCGGGTGTCGCGTCGTCCTCGGGCACCGAGGCGGCGTCGGAGATGTCGGCGCCGTCGGCGCCGTCCGTGAGCTGTTCGCGCCAGGTCCACCACCGCAGGGCGATCTCGTCCGCGCCCAACCGTCGCTGCGCCCCGCCCCAGGTCTCCAGGTCGGGCGGCGCCAGCGGCGGCCGGCCACCCTCCTCCTCCGACGGATCGTGCGGATCGGGCACGCCCGGCGCGCAGACCGCCACCGGCAGCGGCCAGCCCGGCAGGGCCGCGGCCACATAGCGCTCGTCCGGCGAGAGGTCGTACTCCAGCCCGCAGTCCCAGGCCGCCAGCGCGCACGCGACCAGGGCCGTGTCGGTGATCGCGACGGTCCACCGGGCGCCCCCGCCGTCCTGTCCGAAGAGCAGACCGTAACCGTCCCTGGCCGGCTCCAGGCCGAGCACCTCGCAGGCCTGCGGGTAGTCGTCGGCGAGCACGCTCGGGAACTGCGCCGGCGTGAGCATCGCCGCCGTGAGCACGAACAACGCGTCGTCGTCCGCCTGCGTGTAGTCGTCCGTCTCGGTCACGGGGCTCCTCCCTCTCTTCGGTCCGCGCACCTTAACCAGCGGGTAACGTCCACGTCGATAGCGGGGCCCGCCCGGAGGAAAAACCGCTCGGAACGGGGGCGGGCCGACCCCTACCCTGCGGGGTATGGGTGTCCACCGCACGCACTACGTCTGCCTTCCGTGCCGCGCCTCCTACAAGCAGGGGTACTGGCCGGACCACGTCCGGCGCTGTCCGCGCTGCGCGGCCGAGCTGATCCACGCGGGCTCCGCGTTCGCGGCGCCCCGCCGGAGGGACGCCCGGGCCTGGCGGGTGCTCACCGTGCTCCTCACGGCAGGCGTCGGCTTCCACAAGTCCTGCTGCGGCGGTCCCGGCTTCCGCCCGCGCACTCCGCGTGAGGTGCGCGAGCGCCTGGCACACGCGGCCGCCACCGGCGAGCCCGTCGTACGCGCTCTGTCCCGGTATGACCTCTCCTTCGCCGACCGCCGTCCCGGCAAGCCGGGTTCCCGCCCGCTGTAGCGGAGATAACCCAGGGGAGAGCGCGAACCCGGCGACGGTGAGAGGTGATCGACATGCCCGGCCTGCTGCACAGGATCGGAGACGTGTTCAGACTGCCGGTGCGAACCCCCGACCCGGCGGGCCCCGGGGACCGGGCCCCGCTGGAGCACAATCTGTTCGACGCGGCGGCCACCTACGTGGTGGCGTGCATCGCCGACGACCAGGACCGTATCGACGAGGCGGCGGGCCGGGTCGCCCCCGACGCCCTGATGTTCGGTGTCAACGAGCTCGCGCAGCGCGCGGTGCTGACGCTGGCCCGTGAACACGGCACCGAACCGGAGGCCATGGCACGCGCGTTGCTCGGTCTGCCCGCGGCGTAGGGGTGTTCCGCGCTATGCCGGGTCCGGGTCGTCGCCGAGGTCCCGCAACGTGTCGCGCAGCCAGTCGAGTTCGGCGTGGCTGGTGGCGCGGGCGATGGTGAGGACGCCCCTGCGGTAGGGGTCGTCGAGCTCCTCGGCGCGCAGCGGGCGGTCGCCGTCGTAGAAGAAGCTGGCGGGCTGTTCCAGGAAGGCGAGCCGGCGACGGAGCACCGCGGCCTCCTGGCGGGCGTCGCCGAGGTGGCGCAGGAACGCGAGGAGGGTGAACCAGCGGTTCTCGTCGCTCAGATCGAGATCCGCGGGTTCGGCCAGCCGCCGCCGCAGCTCGGTGCGCCCCTCGGCGGTGAGGGTGAGGTCGTGGCGGGGGGCGGCGACCGCGCCGGGTTGCGTCTCGCGGCGCAGCCAGCCCGCCTTCTCCAGCCGCTTGATGGCGGGGTACAGGGTGCTCTCGGCGACGGGTTTGACGTGGCCGGTGAGGGCGCTGATGCGTTTGCGCAGCTCATAGCCGTGCAGTGAGGCGTCGTACAGAAAACCGAGGATCGCGAGCTCCAGCATGGGGGCATTCTCCCGCATCGCCATACGCGACGCTGTACATCGCTATCGCTATACATCGGTACCGATGTATAGTTCCCGTCGTCCGGTGAAACGCGTTGTCCGACGATGGGGAGACAGGTCATGCGGCAGACGGAATTCGGGCCGGCGGCCCCGGGGGCGGCCGGCCCGGCGCGGGGGCGGCGGCCGTTCATCCGCTGGACGGAGGCGGCCGGCACCGGCCCGGCGCGGGTGTACCTGCACGGGCTCGGCTCGGCCTCCGGGCCCTACTTCGCGCACGTCGCGGCGGATCCGGCGCTGGCCGGCCGGCGTTCGCTCTTCGTGGACCTGCCCGGCTTCGGGATCAGCGACCGGCCCGCGGACTTCGGTTACTCGCTGGAGGAGCACGCCGACGCGGTCGCCGCGGCCCTGGACGCGGCCGGCGTGCGCGGCGCCGAGGTCGTGGGGCACAGCATGGGCGGCGCGGTCGCGATCGTCCTGGCGCACCGCCGCCCGGACCTGGTGGCCGGGCTGGTGCTCGTCGAGGCCAACCTCGACCCGAATCCGCCGGTCGGGGCCGGCAGCAGTGGCATCGCGGCCTACGAGGAGCGGGAGTTCGTGGAGGGCGGCGGTTTCGCCGCCGTGCTGGAGCGGGTCGGCCCGCTGTGGGGGGCCACGATGCGGCTCGCCGACCCGGTGGCGCTGTACCGCAGCGCCGGCCGGCTGGCGCGGGGCAGCGAGCCCACGATGCGGACGATGCTGCTGGCCATGGACATTCCCCGCACCTTCCTGGTGGGGGAGTTGAGCACGGACGTCGTCGGCCGGGCGGAACTGGTGGCGGCGGGTGTCGGGGTCGAGACGGTGCCGGGCGCCGGCCACAACATCATGTTCGACAACCCCGGGGCGTTCGCCGCCCTGGTTGCGGCCGCCGGTCCGGTCAGGGCCGACTCTCCCGCGTAGCGACGGCCAGATACCGGTGCTCGGAATCGTCGTACACCGTCAGCTCCCAGCCCGTCCCGGTGAGCAGCGGGGCCAGGTTGGGCTCGGCGCGGACGTCGTCCTCGCGCAGCGCGTGCCCGCGCCGCGCGGCGAGCGCGGCGCGGCCGATCGGGTGGAAGAGCGCGAGCCGTCCGCCGGGCCGGGTGACACGGGCGAACTCGCGCAGCCCGGCCGCGGCGTCCGGCAGGTGGTGCACGAGTCCGGCGGCGAAGACGGCGTCCAGGCAGGCGTCGCGCAGGGGGAGACGGGCGCTGTCCGCCTCGATGAGCGAACCGGCGCGGTGGCGACCGAGCGCGGTGGCCTCGTGCAGCATCTCCGGCGTCAGATCGATACCGATGACGGTGCCCGCCGGGCCGACGGCGTCCCGCAACCGGGGCAGCGCGCGGCCGGTGCCGCAGCCCGCGTCGAGCGCCGACCGGCCGGGCCGCAGGCCCAGTTCCGCGACGGCCGCCGCGTAGGCGGGACCGTCGTCGGGGAAGCGCTTCTCCCACCCCACGGCCTTGGCGGCGAAGAACTCACGGAGTCGTTCATGTTCGGTCTCCATGCGTCATGTTCGCATGATCACGCCGCGCCGGCGTGACCATGCATGCCCCATGTATGCCCCATGCAATGGCCGAAAGGCGCCACCTGCGCGCATGTTCGAGCGTTGGGCGATCGTTCGGAGCCGAATCTGCGTACGGGGCTGTCAATATCCACCGGGTTCCGCAATGCCCAAAGGTCCGCGAACACCAGCGGGCTAGCGTCCCGGAGCCATGGGACACATGGACCAAGCCGGCTTCGGCTGGCTGACCCCGACGCTGTCGTACGTGATGGCCTGCGTGGGCTCGACCCTCGGCCTGCGCTGCACCGTGCGCGCGCTCGGCGCGACCGGCCGCTCCCGGCGCAACTGGCTGCTGACGGCGGCCAGCGCGCTCGGCACCGGCATCTGGACGATGCACTTCGTCGCCATGCTCGGCTTCCGCGTCTCCGGCACCGAGATCCGCTACAACGTGCCGCTGACCGTCCTGAGCCTGCTGATCGCCGTCGGCGTCGTGGGCGTCGGCGTGTTCCTCGTCGGCTACGGGCAGGGCCGGATCCGCTCCCTGCTGGCGGGGGGCCTGGCGACCGGCCTGGGCGTCGCCGCCATGCACTACGTGGGGATGGCGGCTCTGCGGCTGCACGGCACCATCGCCTACGACCCGGTGCGCGTCGTGCTCTCCGTGCTGATCGCGCTGGCCGCCGCCACCGCCGCACTGTGGGCGGCGCTGACGGTCCGTCGGCCGGTCGTGGTGGCCGGGGCGTCGCTGGTGATGGGCGCGGCGGTGAGCAGCATGCACTACACGGGGATGTTCGCCGTGCGGGTGACGGTCCTTCCGTCGTCCGAGGTGTTGCCGGGCGCGAGCGCCACCGCGTTCCTCTTCCCCCTGGTCGTCGGTCTGGGGTCGTACCTCTTCCTGACCTCGGCCTTCGTCGCGCTCTCCCCGAGCGCGCGGGAACGCGCCGCCTCCGCGTCCGCCCAGTCGCTGCGGGAGGGCGCGGCGTGAGCGCTCCGCGCGGTCGCCGCGCGCATGCCGGTCGGCCCGCCGACGAGCGGATGTCGCCGCTGGCGCTGGCGGCCTCGGAGTCCTCGGGGTTCTCGGGGTCGTCGGGGTCCTCGGGGTTGTCGAGCACAGGTCACGGCGGCGCGGACGCTGCGGTTGGTCCGGACGCGTCTGCCGATGCGGACCTCCCCGGCGGGAACGGTGGCCCCCGAGGACCGGGGTCAGGATCGGGATCGGGGTCAGGCTCGCTTTCCTGGTCGCGGTTGGCCCGGAGGCTCGTGCTGCGGCCGAGGACGGTACGGGCGAAGATCGTCTCCATCCTCATGGTGCCCGTCGTCTCCTTGATGGCGCTGTGGGCCTTCGCCGCCGTCAACGCCGCCCAGGACGTCTCCGGCCGGCTGCGGACGCAGCAGGTCGAACAGGAGCTCAGCGGTCCCGTCGCCGTCTCCGTCACCGCCCTGCAGGCCGAACGCCGCGCCGCCGCTCTGTACCTGGCCGCTCCGACCACGGCCCGCGCGGCGCAACTCGACAGCGCCGCCGCCGCCACCGACCGGGCGGCCGGCGCCCTGCGGCAGGGGAGTACCCACACGATCGCCGACGGCATCGGGCTGCCGCCGGACGTCGCACCCCGCCTGCGGACGTTCCTGGACGGCGTGACCGGGCTGCGCGCGCTGCGGGCGCGGGTCACGGCCCGCGGCGCCGGCTGGGACGAGACGTACCGCGGCTACTGCGACGCGGTCGAGAACGCCTTCTCCGCCATCGGCGTGCTGACCGCCGGTTCCGATCCGGTCCTGACCTCCGGCAGCCGCGTCGCCCTGGAGTTCGGCAGGGCGGGCGAGATGCTCGCCCGCGAGGACGCCCTGCTCTCCGTCGCACAGCTCACCGGAACCCTGGACGGTCCGCGCTACCGCGACTTCACCGGCGCCGTGCAGACCCGGCGGCTGCTGCTCGCCGCGTCCGCCCACGACCTGGAGGGTAGGAGTCGCGCGGCCTGGGAGAAACTCGCCGGCTCCGCACCGTACGGCACGGTGCTCGGCGTGGAGGACGGCGTGCTGCGCGCCGATCCCGGCCCGCGCGCGGCGGCCGCCGCGCCGGCGAGCACCTGGACGGCGGCCTCCGAAGCGGTCATCGGCGGACTGCACGCCATCGACATCCCGGCGGGCGGCTCGGCTGCCACCGGTTCGTCCGGCACCGACCCGGTGCTCGGCGGCCTGATGAGCACCTCCGGTGCGGCGGTCCTGCTCGGCCTGCTCGCCGTCGTCGTCTCCCTCATCGTCTCGGTGCGGATCGGGCGCGCCCTGGTCACCGAACTCGTCGAACTGCGCAACTCCGCGCTGGAACTCGCCCGCCGCAAGCTGCCATCCGCCATGCGCCGGCTGCGCGCGGGGGAGGAGATCGACCTGGACGCCGAGGCGCCGCAGGGCACCCACGGCGCGGACGAGATCGGCCAGGTCGGCGAGGCGCTGCGCACCGTCCACCGCGCGGCCCTCACCGCCGCCGTCGAACGCGCCGAGCTGCTGAGCGGCGTCACGGGGGTCTTCGTCAACCTCGCGCGCCGCAGCCAGGTCCTCGTCCACCGCCAACTCGCGCTGCTGGACAGCATGGAGCGGCGTACGGAGGACCCCGGCGAGCTGGAGGACCTGTTCCGGCTCGACCACCTCACCACCCGGATGCGCCGGCACGCCGAGGGCCTGATCATCCTGTCGGGCGCGGCCCCGGGCCGGGCCTGGCGCCGGCCGGTGCTGCTGCAGAACGTGGTGCGCGCCGCGGTCGCCGAGGTGGAGGACTACGCGCGCGTCGAGGTACGGGGCCTGCCGCAGGCCGCCGTCATCGGCGGCGCGGTCGCCGACCTCACCCACCTGATCGCCGAACTCGTGGAGAACGCCACCCAGTTCTCGCCACCGCACACCAAGGTGCGGATCAGTGGAGAACAGGTCGGCAACGGCTATGTGCTGGAGGTCGAGGACCGCGGTCTGGGCATGGGCGGCGGGGTGCTCGACGAGGCCAACCGGCGGATCGCGCGCGCCCAGGCGCTGGACCTGTTCGACAGCGACCGGCTCGGGCTGTTCGTGGTCAGCAGGCTCTCCGCCCGGCACGACGTCCGGGTCTCGCTGCGCCCGTCCCCGTACGGCGGGACGACGGCCGTGGTGCTGCTGCCCACCGCGCTGATGGAGCGCTACGTCCCCGACCCGGCTCCGGCCCGCAGGGCCGCCGAGCGCAACCGCGCCCAGCGTGCCCACCGCGAGGACCCGGTGGTCGTCCGGCCGCTCGCGGCGGCGGGCCGCGCGTCCGCCGCCTCGCCCGCCGGCCCCCCACGTCCGGGCCAGCCAGCCGCTGAGCCACCCGGCGCGGCGGGACCGGGGACGAACGGCACCGCGGGTCCACCGGCGAACGCCGCGCCGGATCCACGGACGAACGGCACCGCCGGTCCACGGGCGAACGGCGCGGGGGGTCCACGGGCGAGCGGCGCGTCCGGCCCGGCGGCGAACGCCACCCCGGGCGGCGGCGACGACCTGCCCCGCCGGGTGCGGAAGGCGCACCTCGCCCCGCAACTGCTGGAACGGCCGGCCCCGGATCGGAGCAGCCCGCTGCCGGGGAACGGACCGGACGATGAGTCGCAGGACGCGGGCGGGCGTACCCCTGAGCAGATCCGCGCCATCATGACCGCGTACCGCGGCGGTTGGGCGCGCGGCGGTGGCCGTCCGGCCGGCCGCCCGGCGTCGAACGAGGGAGACCCGGCATGATCGACGCGAACCGGTCCGGCCGGCTGGACTGGCTGCTGGACGAGCTGACGGACCGGGTGGTCGGGGTGCGGCACGCCGTGGTCCTGTCCAACGACGGCCTGGCGGTGGGCGCCTCACAGGCGCTGAGCCGGGAGGACGCCGAGCACCTGGCGGCGGTCGCGTCCGGCTTCCACAGCCTCGCCAAGGGCGCCGGCCGGCACTTCGCCGCCGGGGACGTACGGCAGACCATGGTCGAACTCGACGGCGGGTTCCTCTTCGTGGCTGCCGCAGGCGAGGGGTCCTGCCTGGCGGTCTTCGCGACCACCGCGGCCGATGTCGGGCTGGTCGCCTACGAGATGGCCCGGCTCGTCAAACAGGTCGGGGAGCATCTGCGGACGCCCGTCCGGCCGGACTCCGACACCACGGCAGGCGGATGAGACCGGATGGACGGCCGCTGGTACGACGACGAGGCGGGCCCGATGGTCCGCCCCTACGCCCTGACCGGCGGCCGCACCCGAGGAGACGGTGGCAGCGCGCATCTCGACCTGATAGCGCAGGTCGTCGCGGAACCGGGCGCGGAGCCCGGCGCCGCCGGCGACCCGGGTCTGACGCCGGAGCACGGGACGATCCTCGCCCTCTGCAAGGCCGATCCACTGTCCGTCGCGGAGATCGCGGCCGACTCCGACCTGCCCGTGGGCGTCGTACGCGTCCTGCTGGGCGACCTGCTGACGCTGGGGTGGGTCCGGGTGCGCCGGCCGGTGGCACCCGCCGAACTTCCCGGCGAGGACATTCTGCGAGAGGTGATCGATGGACTTCGTGCGCTCTGAGCAACCGGGCCGGCGTGATGAGCCCGCCCTGGCGTTGAAGATCTTGGTCGCGGGCGGCTTCGGGGTCGGCAAGACCACCATGGTGGGAGCCGTCAGCGAGATCCGGCCACTGCGTACCGAGGAGTCGCTCAGCGAGGCGGGCAGGGGAGTCGACGACACCGGAGGGGTGGAACGCAAGACCACCACCACGGTCGCCATGGACTTCGGACGGATCACGATCAGGGCCGGGCTGTCGCTCTACCTCTTCGGCACCCCCGGCCAGGACCGGTTCTGGTTCCTGTGGGACGAGCTGTCCCACGGCGCGCTGGGCGCCGTCGTGCTGGCCGACACACGCCGGCTGGAGGACTGCTTCCCCGCCGTCGACTTCTTCGAGCACCGCGGCATCCCCTTCGCGATCGGCGTCAACTGTTTCTCCGGCGCGCGCTCCTACCGGCCCGAGGACGTCTCACGGGCCCTGGACCTGACGGAGGGGACGCCGGTCGTGCTGTGCGACGCCCGGGACCGGGAATCCGGCAAGGACGTGCTCATCGCCCTGGTCGAGCACGCCCAGCGGATGCACGCGGAGCGGCAGCTGCGACGGGTCGGCTGACGGGGGCGCCGCCGGGTCCGGCCGCCCCTGGGGGACCGGCCCGTCCCCTGGGGGTCCTCGGGGTCCTCGCGCCGGGATCCGATACCGGTCGTGACCCGATGGGGACTTGCCGTAGCGCGCTGTTCAGGACAGTCTCGTACCGCAGTCGATACGGGGAGGCCGGGAATGACGGTGGGCAATGGACTCGCATGGCTGTTGGACGACCTGACGGAGCGGGTACCGCACGTGCAGCACGCGCTCGTGCTGTCCAACGACGGCCTGGTGACCGGGGCCAGCGGCAGTCTGGACCGCCCGACGGCCGAGCACCTGGCGGCCGTTTCGTCCGGGTTCCACAGCCTCGCGAAGGGCGCGGGCCGGCAGTTCGGGGTCGGCGCGGTACGGCAGACGATGGTGGAGTTCGACGAGGGCTACCTCTTTGTGACCGCGGCCGGTGACGGCAGTTGCCTGTCGGTGCTGAGCGGCATGGAGGCGGACGTCGGTCAGGTCGCCTACGAGATGACGCTGCTGGTGCACCGGGTCGGCGAGCATCTCGGGGTCGCGCCCCGGCAGCCCGGGACGACCTCTTCCTGAGGCTCGGTTGCGGTTGCCTTTGTAGTTGTCGTGGTGGCTGTGGTGGCTGCGGCAGGGTTATCCACAGGCTGGAGGGGAGGGGCACCGGGCTGCGCTAGATTCGTCACTGTCAGTAGTCGAGGCGGTGGGGGTAGTCATGGCGGTACGGGAGTCACTCGCGGTCGGTGTGGTCGACGCGGCCTGCGTCGAGAAGGAATCGGCCGCATCGGTCGCATCGGTCGGGGAGCCGGGTGAAGCGCTCGGGATGAACCGGGCCAGGGAAGAACTGGAACTGGAACCGGGCGAGTTCGAGCTGGCGATCCAGCTCGGAGAGGTCCGTGCCGTTCCGGCCGGGCACGGCCGAAGGCGTGTCCTGCGCGACGAAGTCGACCGGCTACGGGCGGCCGAGGGCTTCCCGCAGGCACTGCGGGACCGGCTGCGGGTGGTCGGCAGCGTCGATGGGGCGGAGCTCATCGGCATCAGCCGCGACCGCTTCGTGAAGCTGGCGAAAGGCGGCCTCATCCGGCCGGTCCGCTGGTACGTCAACCGCTACCGGGCCGTCGTCTGGATGTATCCGGCCGACGAGGTCGGGCAGTACGCCCGTGATCATCCCGAGGTGCTGCAGAGCAGGCTGCCCGTAACGCTGCGTGGCGCCCTGGACGACGGCGCGGACCACCGGGCGCGCAGCTGGCGGGCCCGCCGCGTTGGGCACCTGGTGCGGGACGCGGCCGACGCCTGGGAGGAGGCGGCGGTCTGGGCGGCGCTGCTCGGCACCGACGGCGCGGCCGAGGTGGTGCCGGATCTGTACGAAAGGGCCTACTTGCGCAGGTTGCGGGCGGGTCTGCCACCGGGCAGGCCCGGGGAGTTCGCCTCCCGTGAACTGATCGATCAGACGATCACCGCGGACCATCCGGACGAGATCGCCCTGGCCCGACTCTCCCTGGCCGAGGCCCTCGACCGCGCCCGCCGGAGCCGCCCGGCACCCCGCCCGGATCCCGCGGTTGAGCCGGAGCCGCGCTCGGCCCCCGTCGTGGAGCTGGAGCACGAACCGACGCCGCGCGTGGAGCCGGAGTCCGCGTCGCATCCGCGGCGGGGGTGGCGGCTGCGGCCGCCGGGGGACTGCGCGGGGACCCGCCGCCGCAAGAAGCTGTTCCGGCGTGAGTGAACAGGAGCGGGCGGCCGCCGGGCGGGGCGGCGGTCAGCCGCCGATCTTGCGGAAGAGCCCTTCCTGCATCACGGAGACCAGCAGCCGGCCCGAGCGGTCGTAGATCTGGCCGCGGGCCAGCCCGCGGGCGCCCGTCGCGATCGGGGACTCCTGCTCGTAGAGGAACCACTCGTCGGTGCGGAACGGGCGGTGGAACCACATGGCGTGGTCCAGCGAGGCCATGTCGAAGCCGCGCGGGCCCCACAGCGGTTCGATCGGTACCCGTACCGCGTCGAGCAGCATCATGTCGCTCGCGTAGGTGAGCGCGCAGGTGTGCACCAGCGGATCGTCACCCAGCGGTCCCACCGCGCGCATCCACACCGCGCTGCGCGGCTCGGCGCCCTCGATCTCCTCGGGCGTCCAGCGCAACCGCTCGACGTAGCGGATGTCGAACGGCTGGCGGCGGGCCATCCGCTCCAGCGACTCCGGCAGTACCCCCAGGTGTTCGCGCAGCTCGTCGCCCAGCTTCGGCAGGCTCTCGGGCTCGGGCACCTCCGGCATCGGGATCTGGTGCTCGAAACCCGGTTCCGACTGATGGAAGGAGGCGGTCAGATTGAAGATCGTGCGACCCTGCTGGATCGCCACCACCCGCCGGGTGGTGAACGACCGGCCGTCGCGGACCCGTTCGACCTGGTACACGATCGGCACGCCGGGGCGGCCGGGCCGCAGGAAGTACGCGTGCAGCGAGTGCACCGGCCGCTCGCCGTCCGTGGTGCGGCCGGCCGCGACGAGCGCCTGGCCCGCGACCTGCCCGCCGAACACGCGCTGCAGCCGCTCCTCGGGGCTGCGGCCGCGGAAGATGTTCTCCTCGATCCGTTCCAGGTCGAGCAGATCCACCAGCCGTTCGGCGGGGTTGGTCATCGGAACTCCTTCGTGTCGTGCCCGGTCACATTTCGCCGACGGTCGTCACGCGGATGACCGCCCGGCCCTCTTCGTCGGAGGCTGCCAGATCGACCTCGGCGGAGATACCCCAGCCATGGTCGCCGTTGGGGTCCGCGAAGGTCTGGCGGACCCGCCAGAGCGAGTGCTCCGGCTGCTCCTCGATCTGCAGCAGCTTCGGGCCGCGGGCGTCCGGGCCGGTGCCCAGGTCGTCGTACTCGTCCCAGTACGCGTCCATCGCCTCCGCCCACGCGTCGGCGTCCCAGCCGGACTCGGCGTCCAGCTCGGCCAGCGAGTTGTACTTCTCCAGCGCGGCCAGCTCCACCCTGCGGAACATGGCGTTGCGCACCAGCACCCGGAAGGCGCGGGCATTGGCGGTGACCGGCTTGACCTGGTCGGCCCGCTCGGCGGCCTGCTCGGCCGTCTCGACCTCGGGGTTGGCGAGCTGCTCCCACTCGTCCAGCAGGCTGGAGTCGACCTGGCGCACCAGTTCGCCGAGCCACGCGGTCAGGTCCTGGAGGTCCTCGGACTTGAGGTCGTCCGGGACGGTGTGCTCCAGGGCCTTGTACGCGCCGGCGAGGTAGCGCAGCACGATCCCCTCGGTGCGGGCCAGTTCATAGTGCGAGGTGAACTCGGAGAACGTCATGGCGCGCTCGTACATGTCGCGCACGATCGACTTGGGGGACAGCGGGTGGTCACCGACCCACGGGTGGCTCTGCCGGTAGACGTTGTAGGCGTGGGAGAGCAGTTCCTCCAGCGGCTTGGGGTAGCTGACGTCCTGCAGCCGCTCCATCCGCTCCTCGTACTCGACCCCGTCGGCCTTCATCAGCCCGATCGCCTCGCCGCGCGCCTTGTTCTGCTGCGCGGCCAGGATCTGCCGGGGGTCGTCGAGCGTGGACTCGACGACGGAGACCATGTCCAGGGCGTACGACGGCGACTCCTTGTCGAGCAGTTCGAAGGAGGCCAGCGCGAACGTGGACAGCGGCTGATTCAGCGCGAAGTCCGACTGGAGGTCGACGGTGAGCCGGACGATGCGGCCCTCCGCGTCCGGCTCCGCCAGCCGCTCCACGACGCCGCCCGCCTCGAGGGAACGGAAGATGGCGATGGCCCGCCGGATGTGCCGCAGCTGGTTGCGGCGCGACTCGTGGTTGTCCTCCAGCAGGTGCCGCATCGCTTCGAAGGCGTTGCCCGGCCGGGCGATCACCGAGAGCAGCATGGTGTGGGTGACCCGGAAACGCGAGGTGAGCGGCTCGGGGTCGGAGGCGATCAGCTTCTCGAAGGTCGCGTCGGACCAGTTGACGAAGCCCTCGGGGGCCTTCTTCCTGACCACCTTGCGGAGCTTCTTCGGGTCGTCCCCCGCCTTGGCGACGGCCTTCTTGTTCTCGATGACGTGCTCGGGGGCCTGCGCGACGACGAATCCGGCGGTGTCGAACCCGGCGCGGCCGGCCCGTCCGGCGATCTGGTGGAACTCCCTGGCCCGCAGGGTGCGGACCCGCGTGCCGTCGTACTTCGTCAGGGCGGTGAAGAGAACGGTCCTGATCGGCACGTTGACACCGACACCGAGCGTGTCCGTACCGCAGATGACCTTCAGCAGACCCGCCTGCGCGAGCTTCTCCACCAGGCGCCGGTACTTCGGCAGCATGCCGGCGTGGTGCACGCCGATGCCGTGCCGGACGAACCGGGAGAGGTTGCGGCCGAACGTGGTGGTGAAGCGGAAACTGCCGATCAGCTCGGCGATGGCGTCCTTCTCGGCGCGCGTGCACATGTTGATGCTCATCAGCGCCTGCGCCCGCTCGACGGCCGCCGCCTGGGTGAAGTGCACGATGTAGACGGGCGACTGCCGGGTCTCCAGCAGCTCCGTCAGCGTTTCCGTCAGCGGCGTCACCACGTACTCGTAGGAGAGCGGCACCGGCCGGGTCGCCGACCGCACGACGGTCGTCGGGCGTCCCGTGCGGCGGGTGAGGTCCTCCTCGAAGCGGGACATGTCGCCGAGGGTCGCGGACATCAGCACGAACTGGGCCTGCGGAAGCTCCAGCAGCGGGATCTGCCAGGCCCAGCCGCGGTCCGGTTCGGCGTAGAAGTGGAACTCGTCCATGACGACCTGGCCGACGTCGGCGTTCCGGCCGTCCCGCAGCGCTATCGAGGCGAGCACCTCGGCCGTGCAGCAGATGACCGGTGCGTCCGGGTTGACGGAGGCGTCGCCGGTCAGCATGCCGACGTTCTCGGTGCCGAAGAGCTTGCAGAGGTCGAAGAACTTTTCCGACACCAGGGCCTTGATGGGAGCGGTGTAGAAGGTGACCTGGTCCTTCGCCAGCGCGGCGAAGTGTGCCCCCGCCGCGACCAGGCTCTTGCCGGAGCCGGTCGGGGTCGACAGGATCACGTTCGCCCCGGAGACGACCTCGATCAGCGCTTCCTCCTGGGCGGGGTAGAGCGTGATGCCCTGGCTCTCCGTCCAGGTCGAGAAGGCTTCGTACAGGGCATCGGGGTCGGCCTCGGAAGGCAGCTGATCAATAAGGGTCACCCCACCATCTTGCCTGGCTTCGGGCCCTGCGGCGGAACCGGCGGAAATACCGAAGATCACCAAAGGTATGGTGTGCCGTCGACTGGGCGTCAACTCCGCCTGCGGGCGGGCAGAAAGGGGCGGGGCACCACACATGATGGGACCGGCACATTCACTTTCCGGAGCGGCGGCATGGCTGGGGGTGGGAGCGGGCGCGGCCGCGCTCGACCATCCCATGCCATGGCCGACGCTGGTCGTCGGCGCCCTGATCTGCGCCGGAGCCGCTCTCGCTCCGGACCTGGACCACAAGGCGGCGACCATATCGCGCGCTTTCGGGCCCATCTCCAGAGCCTTGTGCGAGATCATCGACAAGCTGTCGTACGCGACGTACAAGGCCACCCGTATGAAGGGCGACCCGCGCCGGACCGGTGGGCACCGCACGCTGACGCACACCTGGCTGTGGGCGGTCCTGATCGGCGGCGGGTGTTCGGCGGCCGCGCTGTTCGGCGGGCGCTGGGCGGTGCTCGGCATCCTCTTCGTCCACATGGTGCTGGCCGTCGAAGGGCTGCTGTGGCGCCAGGCCCGGGCCTCCAGCGATGTGCTGGTCTGGCTGCTCGGGGCGACGGCTGCCTGGATGCTGGCCGATGTCCTGGACGACCCGGGCAACGGCAAGGACTGGCTCTTCACCGAGCCCGGCCAGCACTACCTGTGGATCGGGATCCCGATCGTGCTGGGCTCGCTCGTGCACTGCATCGGCGACGCCCTGACCGTGTCCGGCTGCCCGGTGCTGTGGCCCATCCCGATCGGCCGCAAGCGCTGGTACCCGATGGGGCCGCCGAAGTTCATGCGGTTCCGGGCCGGCAGCTGGGTCGAGATCAAGGTGCTCACCCCGGCGTTCTTCATCCTGGGCGGCGTCGGGGCGCTGGGCGCCCTGGGCATCCTGGGCTGACGCCCCCCGTTCCGTGCCCGCCGCCGAAAGGGCGGCAGGCACGGCACGCGGGGACGGCAAGCCGCGGGCGGCGCGGGCTAGCCGTGCCAGGAGCGCCACAGGGCCGCGTACGCCCCGTCCGCCTCGACCAGCTGGTCGTGGCTGCCGAGCTCGCTGATCCGGCCCTCCTCGACGACCGCGATGACATCCGCGTCGTGCGCGGTGTGCAGCCGGTGCGCGATGGCGATCACGGTCCGGCCCTCCAGCACCCGCGCCAGCGAGCGCTCCAGATGCCGGGCGGCCCGCGGGTCGAGCAGCGAGGTCGCCTCGTCCAGTACGAGGGTGTGCGGATCGGCGAGCACCAGGCGCGCCAGGGCGACCTGCTGGGCCTGGGCCGGGGTGAGCGTGGAGCCGCCGGAGCCGACCTCGGTGCCCAGCCCGTCGTCCAGCGCCCGCGCCCAGCCGTCGGCGTCCACCGCGACCAGCGCGTCCCACAGCTCGGGATCGTCGGCCCCGGACCGGGCCAGCCGCAGGTTGTCCCGCAGCGAGCCGACGAAGACGTGGTGCTCCTGGTTGACCAGCGCCACATGCCGCCGTACCTGCTCGGCCGGCATCCGGGCCAGCTCCGCCCCGCCGAGGGTCACCTCACCGGTACGCGGTGCGTAGATCCCGGCGAGCAGCCGCCCGAGGGTGGACTTGCCCGCCCCCGAGGGCCCGACCAGCGCCAGCCGGGTGCCCGGCCGCAGCCGCAGCGACACCCCGTGCAGCACGTCGCTGCCCGCCCGGTAGCCGAAGCGCACCTCGTCTGCGTGCATGTCGCGGCCGTCCGGGACGATCCGCTCGTCCGACCGGTGCTCCTCGACCTCGCGGACCCCGACCAGCCGGGCCAGCGAGACCTGGGCCACCTGCAGCTCGTCGTACCAGCGCAGGATCAGGTTGACGGGATCGACGAGCATCTGCGCGTAGAGCGCCCCGGTGGTCAGTTCGCCGACCGATACCCAGCCGTGCAGCGCGAAGGTCCCGCCGATCATCAGCACCGACGCCAGGATCAGGGTGTGCGTCAGGTTGATCACCGGGAAGAGCACGCTGCGCAGCCACATCGTGTAGCGCTCCCAGCCGACCCAGGTCCTGATCCGCTCGTCGGACTCCTTGATCCGGCGGGCGCCCAGCCCGTGCGCCTCGATGGTCCGGCCGGCGTCGACCGACTCGGCGAGCGCGGCGGCGACGGCCGCGTAGCCGGCGGCCTCGGAGCGGTAGCCGGCGGGTGCGCGCCGGAAGTACCAGCGGCAGCCGACGAGCAGCAGCGGCAGTGCGACCAGTACCGACAGCGCCAGCGGGGGAGAGGTGACGGCGAGCGCGCCGAGCAGCAGCGCGGCCCACACCACGGCGATGGCCAGTTGCGGCACGGCCTCGCGCATGGCGTTCGAGAGCCGGTCGATGTCGGTGGTGATCCGGGACAGCAGATCGCCGGTGCCGGCCCGCTCCAGCACACCGGGCGGCAGCCCGACGGACCGGACGAGGAAGTCCTCGCGCAGGTCGGCGAGCATCCGCTCGCCGAGGATCGCACCGCGCAGCCGCACCAGCCGGACGAATCCGGCCTGTACGGCGAGCGCGGTGAGGAAGAGCCCGACCGTGAGCTCCAGATGCAGCTCCCGGCGTCCGGCCGACAGGTCCTCGACCAGCTGTCCCAGCAGGTACGGCCCGACCATGGAGGCGACCACGGCGACGGTGTTGACGGCGACGAGCAGGATGAAGGCGCCGCGGTGGCGCCGGGCCAGCTCGGTCACGTAGGTGCGTACGGTGGCCGGCGAACCGACCGGCAGCGTCGTCGTCTGCTGCGGCGCGTCCGGATCGTGCTCCGGCGGCTTCACGCCGATCATGCGGATTCCTCGATCCTGGTGTTTTCCCCGGCCCCGGCGGGGACCACGGACGGGCCTTCGGCCGAAAGGCCGGTCGTGACAGCGGCGATCACAGCGGCCGGTTCCTCGGTCTCGCGGGTGACCACCTCGCGGTACCGCTGGTCCGCGCGCAGCAGCTCGTGGTGGGTGCCGGTGGCTGCCACCGATCCGTCGGTGATGAAGACCACCAGGTCGCAGTGGTCGAGCAGCAGCGGGCTCGAGGTGAACACCACCGTGGTGCGGTCCGCCCTGATCCCCTTGAGGCCGCGGGCGATCCGGGCCTCGGTGTGCGAGTCGACGGCCGATGTCGGCTCGTCCAGTACCAGGACCTCCGGGTCCGCGACCAGGGATCTGGCCAGGGCCAGCCGCTGGCGCTGCCCGCCGGACAGCGAGCGTCCACGCTCGGTGATCCGGGTCTGCATCGGATCACCGGAGTCGTCCACCGAGGCCTGGGCGAGCGCCTGCAGGACGTCCCCGCACTGGGCGGCCGCCAGCGCGTCCGTGGCGGAAACGTTGCCGGAGGACGGTACGTCGAGCAGTTCGTGCAGCGTGCCGGAGAGCAGCACGGGGTCCTTGTCCTGCACCAGCACGGAGGCGCGCGCCGCCGCCAGCGGCAGCTCGTCGAGAGCCGTGCCGCCCAGCAGGACCGAGGACTGGCCGGCCACCCGGTCCGGGCTGTGCCCGCCGAGCCGGTCGGCGAGCCGCCCGGCCGCGTCCGGGTCCCCGCACACGACCGCGGTCAGCAGTCCGGCGGGAGCGAGCAGCCCGGTCTCCGGGTCGTACAGGTCACCGGAAGGAGCCGCAGCGGACGCGGGGGCCGGGCCCGGTTCCGCGCTCCGCACCAGCGCCAGCACCCGCGCCGCGCGCTTGGCCGAGGGGCGCGAGAAGGACCATGCCATCGCAATCTCCTCGAAGTGCCTCAAAGGGAACATCAGGAAGGCGACGGTTCCGTACACGGTGACCAGCTCGCCGACCGAGATCCGGCCGTCCAGTGCGAGGACGGCCCCGTACCAGGCCACGCCCACCAGCAGCAGCCCCGGCAGGACCACCTGCAGGGCGCTGATCAGCGCCCACATCCGGGCACTGTGCACCGCGGCCGTCCGGACCTCCTGCGAGGCCTTGCGGTACCGGTCGAGGAAGAGGTCCTCGCCGCCGATACCGCGCAGCACCCGAAGACCCGCGACGGTGTCGGACGCCAGCTCCGTGGCCTTGCCCGCCTTCTCCCGCTGCACGTCGGCGCGCTTGGTCGCCGCAGGCAGCAGCGGCAGCACCGCGAGTGCGAGGACGGGGATGGCGGCGGCCACCATGAGGCCGAGTTCCGGCTGGTAGAAGGCCAGTGCCACCGCGATGCCGATGGTGGCGAGGAAGGCGGACGTGAAGCGGGCGAACGCCTCCACGAACCAGCCGATCTTCTCGACGTCGCCCGCGCCGACGGTGACGATCTCGCCCGCCGCGACCTGCCGGGTGAGCACCGAGCCCAGCTCGACGGTCTTACGGCTCAGCAACTGCTGGACGCGGGCGGCGGCGGTGATCCAGTTGGCCACCGCCGTGCGGTGCAGCATGGTGTCGCCGAGCGCGCTGAGCCCGCCGAGCAGCAGCATCAGCCCGCCCGCCAGCGCCAGCCGGCGGCCCGAATGGTCGACGACCGCCTGTACGGCCAGGCCGACGGCAGCCGGGAACAGCGCGACGGACGCCATCAGCAAAGTGCCCCACGCGGCGGCGGTGAGCTGCCCGCGCAGCTGACGTCTCTCCAGCCAGAGCAGGAAGCGGAACCCCGATCTGACGTCGGGGACACCGGGGTCCTGAAAGGGGAGTTGGCGAAGCGACATGACGTCCCGAGAGGTTCTGGAATGGAGTGAGAAGACGTACAAGGTTCGCGGCCCGGCACGTGCCGGGTCAACCTGTTACTGCCGCTGCGCCCGGAATAGGGCGGTATTGCGCCAGGGTCGTCCGCCGGGCCGGCGGCGTGCGGACGCGGTCTGTCGCCCGGCGCGCGACCGGGCCAAGCTGTGCGCTGTCATTCAACGCCATCGCATGACGAGGAGGCACCACCGCGTGGGAAGACGGATACTCGCGGCGCTCGCCGCGGCAGTGGGGTTCGCGCTCTTCGCGGGCCCGGCCGCCGCGGCCACCACCGCACCACCGGCCGAGTTCGGCACCGACTGGCACGACCCCCTGACGGCCGCCCCGCCCATCGCCACCCCCGGCGGTCCTTCCTGCACCACGCAGATCGTGTCGGCGCAGTTCCGGGACTTCACGCCGTACACGAGCACGTACAGCCCGCCGCGCGGCTGCGGTGACCGCTGGAGCAAGGTCGTCCTGCGGCTGGACGGCAAGGTCGCCGGGCGGCAGTACGACCGGCTGGGATATCTGCGGATCGGCGGCGTGGAGGTACTGACCACCTCGACGCCCGAGCCGTCTCCCGAGGGGATCACCTGGAAGGTCGAGAAGGACGTCACGCGGTACGCGGCCACGCTGCGGGGCCGGCAGCCCGTCGAGATGCTCATCGGCAACGTCGTCAACGACACGTACACCGGCGTGATCGACGTCAGGGTCTCGCTGACCTTCTACCCGGCGCGCGGAGCCGGCGGCGGCGATCCGGCGGGAGCCGCGCCCGACCAGGTGCTCACCCTGGCCGGCTCGCACAGCGAGGGCACGGCGCTCGTCGGTGACCTCACCACACCGCGCAACAGCGAGCGGATCGTCGCCGAGGTGTACGCCACCGGGTCGGGCGGCGGCTGCGAGGAGTTCTGGTACCTGGCCGTGCCCGCCGAGGTGCCGTACTCCTGCCAGGCCGGCGGCCCCTACCGGGAGGTGCAGCTGCGTGTGGACGGTCAACTGGCCGGGATCGCCGCACCGTTCCCGACCGTGTGGACCGGCGGCTGGTCCAACCCCTTCCTCTGGTACGTGATCCCGGGCCCGCAGGCCTTCGACGTCAAGCCCGTCCAGTACGACCTGACGCCGTACGCCGGCCTGCTCAACGACGGGAAGGCGCACCGCGTCGAGGTCTCGGTGCTGGGCGTGCCCGAAGGGCAGAGCGGCTGGAACGTGCCGACGAACGTGCTGGTCTGGCAGGACAAGCACCGCTCGCAGGTCAAGGGCGCGCTGACCGCGCACCGGGAGGGCGACCCGGCCACCTCGACCTCCTACCGGCCCGGTGACGAACGCGCCCTGGACGCGACCGGCGGCCACGACCTGACGGTCGCCGGCTATGTCGACACGTCGCACGGCCGCGTCGCCACCACCGTCCGCCGCGCGCTGTCCGCCACCTCCACCCACCGGTGGAACGCCGACGAGAGCACCGACGCGCTCACCGCCCGGTGGACCGACGATGCGACAGTGACCACGGCCGGCCGCGGCCCGGCCACCGACACGACGGTGCGCCGCGCCTACACGATGGACGGCCGTACGTCGGTCGGCGCGGCCGACCGGCTGCGTACCGTGATGTCGCTCGGCGACAGCGCAGACACCGTCGTCGCCCGCGGTGGCCGGACGCTGAGCCGGTCGCTGGTGGACGACGTCTACCGGGGCGACGCGTCCTTCACCCTCAATGTGCCGCGCGAGCAGCGGCACGCCACCGGCACGTCGTCCGAGCGCTACCGAATTCTCGGTCCCGGCGTCCGCTACGACCGCCGGATCGCCACCGCGCAGGGGGCGCTGACGGAGGACCGCACGTTTGAAAGAGTTTTCAGCAAGTAGTTGAAATTATTTCTACTGATCTCTTGACGTGCTCACGGCCACGGCGGGAAGCTCCTGGCGGAACCCCGTGGGACGCGGGGTTCCGCACCCCCCACCCGGCGGCTTGGCGCGGGCTGCCTTCGAGGGCACAGCTGTGCCCGTACAACGGAGGAGCCGCTCATGCGATCCCGCACACCCCGGGCACCCCGAACATCGTGCAGCCCCCGAACACCCCGCGCCCCCCGGACCTTCCGCGGGTCCCGGGCCCTGCACGGCACACTTGCCGCGCTGCTCGCCGTCACCGGTCTCACCCTCGCCGTCCAGCAGCCGGCGCAGGCGTCACCGCCGGGCGGCAAGGACGTCACCGCCACCCTCTTCGAGTGGCGTTTCGACTCCGTCGCCAAGGCCTGTACCGACACGCTCGGTCCGGCCGGCTACGGCTTCGTGGAGGTCTCCCCGGCCCAGGAGCAGATCCAGGGGAGCCAGTGGTGGACCTCGTACCAGCCGGTCAGCTACAAGATCGCCGGACGGCTCGGTGACAGCACCGCGTTCAAGCACATGGCGGACACCTGCCACGCCGCGGGTGTCAAGGTGATCGCCGACGCGGTGATCAACCACATGGCGGCCGGCTCCGGCACCGGGACCGGGGGCACCAACTACTCGAAGTACAACTACCCCGGCTACTACCAGGACCAGGACTTCCACTCCTGCCGCAGCAACATCACCAACTACGCCGACCGGAGCAACGTCCAGAACTGCGAGCTCGTCGGGCTCTCGGACCTGAACACCGGCAGCGACTACGTCCGTTCCACGATCGCCGGCTACCTCAACAACCTGATCGCGCTGGGCGCCGACGGCTTCCGGATCGACGCGGCGAAGCACATCGCGGCGGGCGACCTCGCCGCCATCAAGTCCAAGCTCAGCAACCCCGGCATCTACTGGGCGCAGGAGGCCATCTACGGTGCGGGGGAGGCGGTGCAGCCGGGCGAGTACACCGGCACCGGGGACGTGGACGAGTTCCGCGCCGCCACCGACCTCAAGCGGATCTTCACCAGCGAGAAGCTGTCGTACCTGAGCAACTGGGGCGCCTCCTGGGGCTACCTGCCCAGCGCCAGTGCCCGGACCTTCACCGACAACTGGGACACCGAGCGCAACGGCTCGACCCTCAACTACAAGGCGGGCGCCACCTACACCCTCGCCAACGTCTACCTGCTGGCCTGGCCCTACGGATCGCCGAACGTCTACTCCGGCTACGAGTTCTCGGACAACGACTCCGGCCCGCCCAACAGCGGCACCGTCAACGCCTGCTACACCGACGGATGGAAGTGCCAGCACGCCTGGCCGCAGATCACCGGCATGGTCGGCTTCCGCAACGCCGTCTCCGGTACCGCGGTGACCAACTGGTGGTCCAACGGCAACAACGCCATCGCGTTCGGCCGCGGCGGCAAGGGCTTCGTCGCGATCAATCACGAGGGCGCCGCGCTCACGCAGACGTACACCACCTCCCTGCCGGCGGGCAGCTACTGCGACGTCCAGCACTCCGGCAGCCGCTACACCGTCGGCTCCGACGGCAGGTTCACGGCCACCATCGGCTCCAACGAAGCGGTGGCGCTCTACGTCGGGGCGAGCTGTGCCGACGGCGGGGGGACCACCCCGGCCTCCGGCGCGTCCTTCGCGGTGAACGCCACCACGACATCCGGCCAGAACATCTACGTCACCGGCAACAACGCCTCCCTCGGCAACTGGGACACCGGCAAGGCGCTGCTCCTGTCGTCGGCCGCCTACCCGGTGTGGAAGCTCGACCTCGCGCTGGGCGCGGGCACGTCCTTCGAGTACAAGTACGTACGCAAGGACGCCTCGGGGAACGCGACCTGGGAGACCGGGGCCAACCGCACCGCCACGGTGCCCGCGAGCGGAAAGGTGTCACTCAGCGACAACTGGCGCGGGTGATGGTGGGCGGGCGGCCCGGAGCAGGGGAGACTGGCACATTCCAGTTCGTGCTCACAGAGGGGATTTCCTGAGTTATGAAGGGCTTTCGCACGTTCCTGCTGCGTGGCAACGTCGTCGAACTCGCAGTCGGCATCGTGGTCGGTGCGGCGTTCACCGCGCTGGTCAGCGGCTTCGTCAAAGCGTTCCTGACCCCGATTGTCGGTCTCATGTCGGGTGCTTCGGGCGACTACACGCGCAAGGCGTTCACGGTCTCGGGAGTGACGTTCCCGTACGGTGCCTTCATCGACGCGGCGATCAGCTTCGTGATCGTCGCCTCGGTGATCTACTTCCTGGTCATCCTGCCGATGAACCGGATGCAGGAGCGGTTCTTCCCCAAGGCCGCGGCGGCTCCGATGCGTGAGTGCCCGGAGTGCCTGACGCCGATACCCCAGGCCGCCCGCCGGTGCAGCGCCTGCACCGCCCAGGTCCAGCAGGCGCCCTCCGAGAACGGCGCCGCGCACCACGTGACGACCTCGCAGTAACGTTCGCCACCCGGGTGCCCGGACGAGCCACCACGACGCCCCCTCGGGCGCGCTTCAGCAGCGCTGCCGAGGGGGCGCCGTCGCGTCCAGGGCGGCGAGCAGCGCGGTCAGCGCCTCGCGCTGCGCGGAGTCCAGCGGGGCGAGGAGATCCTCGGCGGCGGCCCGGCGGGCCAGCCGCAGGCGGTGCAGTGTCGCGCCGCCCGCCTCCGTCAGCTCGATACGGATCACCCGGCGGCTGGCCGGGTCGGGGACCCTGCGCACCAGGTCGTGCGCCTCCAGCGCGTCGACCAGCGTGGTCACCGCGCGTGGCACGACATCCAGGCGCTGCGCCAGGTCCGCCATCCGCGGCGGTTCCTCGCTGTGCGCCACGGTCCGCAGCAGCCGGGACTGGGCCGGGGTGATGCCGAGCGGTTCGAGGTGCCGGCGCTGGGCGCGGTGGAGCCGCTTGGTCAGCTGGAGCAGCTGGTCGGCGAGGCGGCCGGTGGTCTCGGCGGCGGCGAACTCCGCCGCGGACTCGGCAGCGGGTTCGGTCGCGGTGGTGGTGCGGGGATCCATGGCCCAAGGATATCAGGATGTAAGTCATTGTGAACATAGGTAACAATGACTTACACTCCTAAAGTCGGTCCGGCCCGGCGGTCCTGTGCGGGTACTGCTCCGACACCGCCGGCCCCGCCGGCGGCCAGAACCCCTCAGCAGCCTCCCAAGGAGCCCTTTGCACCCCGACAAGACCCGGTGGACGCCACCGCCCAAAGACCCGAACGCACCCACCGACGTACGCCGCATCGTGCGGCTCTTCCGTCCCTACCGCGCCCGGCTCGCCGTCGTGGGCGTGCTGGTCGCGCTCTCCTCCCTCGTCTCGGTCGCCTCGCCCTTCCTGCTCAAGGCGATCCTGGACACCGCGATCCCGCAGGGCCGCACCGGGCTGCTCAGCCTGCTCGCCCTCGGCATGATCGCCACCGCCGTCGTCACCAGCGTCTTCGGCGTGCTCCAGACCCTGATATCGACCACTGTCGGCCAGCGCGTCATGCACGACCTGCGCACCTCGGTCTACGAGCAGCTGCAGCGCATGTCGCTCGCCTTCTTCACCAGGACCCGCACCGGCGAGGTGCAGTCCCGCATCGCCAACGACATCGGCGGCATGCAGGCGACCGTGACGTCCACCGCGACCTCGCTGGTCTCCAACCTCACCGCCGTCATCGCCTCCGTGGTCGCGATGCTGGCCCTGGACTGGCGGCTGACGATCGTCTCGCTGCTGCTGCTCCCGGTCTTCGTGTGGATCAGCCGCCGGGTCGGCCGTGAGCGCAAGAAGATCACCACCCAGCGGCAGAAGCAGATGGCCTCCATGTCGGCCATCGTGACCGAGTCGCTCTCCGTCAGCGGCATCCTGCTCGGCCGCACCATGGGCCGCTCCGACTCGCTGGCCCGCTCCTTCTCCGAGGAGTCCGAGCGGCTGGTCGACCTCGAGGTGCGCTCCAACATGGCCGGGCGCTGGCGGATGTCCACCATCGGCATCGTCATGGCCGCCATGCCCGCGCTGCTGTACTGGGCCGCGGGACTGACCATGACCAACGGCGGGCCCGCCCTCTCCATCGGCACCCTCGTCGCCTTCGTGTCGCTCCAGCAGGGCCTGTTCCGCCCGACCGTCAGCCTGCTGTCGACCGGTGTCCAGGTGCAGACCTCGCTCGCGCTCTTCCAGCGCATCTTCGAATACCTCGACCTGCCCGTCGACATCACCGAACGCGCCGACCCGGTCCGCATGGACCGCGCCCGCGGCGACGTCCGCTTCGAGCACGTCGACTTCTCGTACGACCCCTCCGGCGCCCCCCGCACGCTGCACGGCATCGACCTCGCCGTGCCGGCCGGCGGCAGCCTGGCCATCGTCGGGTCGACGGGTTCCGGCAAGAGCACGCTCAGCTACCTGGTGCCCCGGCTGTACGACGTGACGGGCGGCCGGGTGACGATCGACGGCGCCGACGTCCGCGACCTCGCCTTCGACACGCTGGCCGAAACGGTCGGCGTCGTCGCCCAGGAGACCTACCTGTTCCACGCCTCGGTAGCCGAGAACCTGCGCTTCGCCAAGCCCGACGCCACCGACGAGGACATCGTCGCCGCGGCGAAGGCCGCCCAGATCCACGACCACATCGCCGGCCTCCCCGACGGGTACGACACCCTCGTCGGCGAACGCGGCTACCGCTTCTCCGGTGGCGAGAAGCAGCGGCTGGCCATCGCGCGCACCATCCTGCGCGACCCGCCGGTCCTCATCCTCGACGAGGCCACCAGCGCGCTCGACACCCGCACGGAACAGGCCGTCCAGGAAGCCATCGACGCGCTGTCGGCCGGCCGCACCACCATCACCATCGCCCACCGGCTCTCCACCGTCCGCGACGCCGACGAGATCGTGGTCCTCGACGCGGGCCGGATCGTCGAACGCGGCAACCACCACGAACTGCTGGCACGCGACGGCCGTTACGCGGCACTGGTCCGCCGCGACGAGCGGATGTCGGCCTCCGAATACGCCAAGTCCGCTTGATCGAGGGGGGCTCACCCCGGGAATGACTCACCGGTAAGGTAGCGGCGACCCACGGGTGGCGACGACCGCCCGACACCACCTGTCGCCCATCCACCGGAGGTACCCGCGTTGGCTTCCCACGAGCGCTCCGCCCGACTCCTCGTCGGGCTCCTCGCCGGCGGCGCGGCGGCCCACGTCCTGCTCCCGAAGGCGTTCGACGCGACGATCCCGCGCGCCCTGCCGGGCACCCCGCGCACCTGGACCTACGGCAGCGCGGTGGTGGAACTCGCGGTGGCCGGCGCCGTCGCGGTGCCCGCCACCCGCCGGGTCGGCGCTCTGCTCGCGGCGGGGCTGCTCACCGCCGTCTTCCCGGCCAACGTGAAGATGGCCTACGACTGGCGCCACCGACCCGCGCCGCTGCGGACCGCGGCCCTGGTGCGGCTGCCGGTCCAGGTTCCGCTGGTGCTGTGGGCGCTGCGGGTCAGCCGTCAGCAGACGCCGCGCCGCCAGGGCTGACCCCCCGAGCCGCACGCGGTTGGTCCTCCGTCCCCGTCACCCGTCGACCAGGATCACTTCCAGCGTCCGCGGGCCGTGCACGCCCTCGACCCGGTCGAGCTCGATGTCGCTGGTGGCGGAGGGGCCGGAGATCCAGGTCAGCGGACGGGCGGGGTCGAGGCGTTCCATCGCCTGGGGGATCGAGTCGACGATCTGGCCGGGCGCCAGGACCACGCAGATGTGGTGGTCCGGCACGAGCGTGATGCGGCGCCGGCCCTGCCCCCCGGAACCGTCCAGCACGATGGTGCCGGTCTCGGCGACGGCCACCGCGCAACCGGTCACCACGCTGTCGACCGCGTCGAGTTCACGCGCCGTCAGGGCGAGGGTGTCCGCGACGAGCTCCACCCCGGTGGCGGCGGCGAGCCAGCCGTCGGGCAGGCCGTCGGGGACGACGGCGGAGCGGGCGCCGCGCTCGGCGAGCAGCGCGGCGATCAGCGCCGGGAGCCCGGCGGCCGGGCACCGGTGCACCAGCGCGCGGTAGTCCGCGAGGTGGACGGCCAGCAGGTCGGCGGTCTCCTGCGGGGTCCGGGTCCCGTGCACCCGCAGGTAGTCGCGGTCCAGCGGCACGCTGCCGGGCAGCTCGTCGCGGGGCACATCGGCCAGCGCGCGGCGGATCCGTCCGAGGACCCGCTCCCGGCTGCTCGCGCCGGCCGGAGGATCGAGGGCCCCATCGGCTCCATGGGCCGCATGGTCGGGGCTCGGTCGGCTCATGAGGTCTCTCCCTCTCCCCGGGTGCGCTGCCACCAGGCACGGAACGATTCGGCGGGCACGGCCGGCAGCTCGCGGGTGGCGGACCAGGCACGTCCGGGCCCCGGCAGCCGTGCGGGGTGGAGCCGCCGGGTGCGGGCTGCCAGCCGCTGGCCGGCGCGGAGCGCGGCCGGGTGGTCGAGCGTCCAGCGGGCGGCGCGCATCGCGGCCCGCTCGGCGGCGTGCCCCTTGGCCGGTTTGATGACGGCCCGGGTGCCCCGCAGCGTCACCGCCCCGCCCTCGACCACCCGTTCCCGCAGGTGGACCAGGACCTCGGGGATGTCGATCGCGACCGGACAGACCTCGTAGCAGGCGCCGCACAGCGTCGACGCGTACGGCAGCGAGGCGTCCAGCGCGGAGGCGGTACCGCGCAGTTGCGGGGTGAGGATGGCGCCGATGGGGCCGGGGTAGGCCGAGCCGTAGGCGTGGCCGCCGGCCCGCTCGTAGACCGGGCAGACGTTCAGGCAGGCGGAGCAGCGGATGCAGCGCAGCGCCTGGCGGCCGACGGTGTCGGCGAGGGTGTCGGTGCGGCCGTTGTCGAGCAGCACCAGGTGGAACGTCTGCGGTCCGTCGCCCTCCGTGGTGCCGGTCCAGGTCGAGGTGTACGGGTTCATTCGCTCGGCCGTCGAGGAGCGGGGCAGGGTCTGGAGGTAGATCTCCAGGTCCTGCCAGGTGGGGATGGTCTTCTCGATGCCGACGACCGAGATGAGGGTCTCGGGCAGGGTCAGGCACATGCGGCCGTTCCCCTCGGACTCCAGGACGACGAGGGTGCCGGTCTCGGCGACCATGAAGTTGGCGCCGGAGATGGCGACCTTGGCCCGCAGGAACTTCTCCCGCAGGTGCAGCCGGGCCGCGTCGGCGAGGTCGGCGGGCTCGTCGGTCAATCCGTCGGGGGCCGCCCGGCCCCAGTCGCCCATCCGCTCGGTGAAGATGTCGCGGATCTCGGACCGGTTCTTGTGGATCGCGGGGACCAGGATGTGCGAGGGGAGGTCGTCGCCGAGCTGCACGATCAGTTCGGCGAGATCCGTCTCGTAGGCGTGGATGCCGGCCTCGGCGAGGGCCTCGTTGAGCCCGATCTCCTGGGTGGCCATCGACTTGACCTTGACGACCTCGGTCTCGCCGGTGGCGCGGACGAGGTCCGTCACGATCCGGTTGGCCTCCCCGGCGTCGGCCGCCCAGTGGACCACGCCGCCCGCGGCCGTGACCGCAGCCTCCAACTGCTCCAGGTAGTGGTCGAGATGGCGCAGGGTGCGGTCCTTGACGGCGGCCCCGGCGGCCCGCAGCTGCGGCCAGTCGTCCAGCTCGGCGACCGCCACGGCGCGCTTGGCGCGGATGGTGTGCGTCGCGTGCCGCAGGTTGCCGCGCAGTTGGGTGTCCTGGGTGGACTTCTCGGCCGCCTCCGGGAAGGCCGGCATTCCGAGATAGGTGCCGTTCATCGGACCTCTTCCCTCGAATAGGGGTGTTCCTTGGTCGAGGCAAGGATCTCGGCGATGTGCAGGGGCCGGACCGGCGAGCCCTCCCGGGCCAGCGTGCCGCCGATGTGCATCAGGCACGAGTTGTCGACGGTGCAGACGGTGGAAGCCCCGGTGGCGGCGATGTGCCGGGTCTTGTCCGCGCCCATGGCGCCGGACACCGCGGGGTTCTTGACGGCGAAGGTGCCGCCGAAGCCGCAGCACTCCTCCGCGCCCTCCAACTCCCGCAGCTCCAGGCCCCCGACCTTCTCCAGCAGCGCGAGCGGACGCCGCCCGAGCCCCAGCACCCGCAGCCCGTGGCAGGTGGGGTGGTAGGCGACCGAGTGCGGGAAGTACGCCCCGACGTCGGTCACCCGCAACACGTCCACCAGGAACTCCGTGAGTTCGTACGTCCTGGGCACCACCGACGCGGCCGCTTCCGCGAGAGCGTCGCCGCGCCCCTCCGCGGCGGCCTTCGCCCCGATCCGCGGATAGTTCTCGCGGACCATCGCCGCGCAGGACCCGGACGGGGTCACGATGTGGTCGTAGCCCTCGAAAGCGGCCGCGTACCGGTGCACCAGCGGCTCGGTCTCGTGCCGGTAGCCGGTGTTGAACTGGGGCTGCCCGCAGCAGGTCTGCGCCGGCGGAAAGTCGACGTCCACGCCCAGCCGTTCGAGCAGCGCCACGGTGGCCCGCCCGGTGTCCGGGTAGAGCATGTCGTTCACACAGGTGACGAAGAGGGCTACGCGCATGCGCTCATACTGCCGCAGCGCGGGATCAGTGGGAAGCAGACATCGGATGTTTTCTGAGGAGTCCTGCTCCAGCACCCTCGCCGCGCCCCTGGACCGGGCGCGGCGAGGGTGCGGGGGAGGGCGGGGAGCTCCCGCCGTGAGCGCGAGTTGACCATGCGCGGAAGGTTAGCGCTCCCCGCGGCCGGGCGTTCAGCGAGTGAGCGCGGCGGACCGTACGGGCGTGGTCTCCTCAGGTCCGCGCGCGAGGAGTTCGCGGATCTCGCGGACCGCGGTGCGCCCCGCCCGGTTGGCGCCGATGGTGCTGGCGGAGGGTCCGTAACCGATGAGGTGGACGCGGGGGTCCTTCGCGACGCGGGTGGTGCCCTCCAGGCGGATGCCGCCGCCGGGCTCGCGCAGCCGCAGCGGCGCGAGGTGGTCGAGGGCGGCGCGGAAGCCGGTGGCCCACAGGATGACGTCGGCCCGGAGCTCGCGGCCGTCGCTCCAGGCGACGCCGTGCTCGGTGACGCGGTCGAACGCCGGCAGCGGGTCGAGGATGCCGCGCGCCCGCGCGGCGCGCACCGCCTCGGTGGCCGCGAGCCCGGTGACGCTGACCACGCTCTGCGGCGGCAGCCCGGCCCTGACCCGCTCCTCGACCAGCGCGATCGCGGCCCGGCCCCAGTCCTCGTCGAACGGCTGGTCGCGGAAGAGCGGCGGACGGCGGGTGACCCACGTGGTGTCGGCGACCTCCGCGAGCTCCATCAGCAGCTGTACGGCCGAGGTCCCGCCACCGACGACGATCACCCGGCGGCCGGCGAACTCCGCGGCGCCCCGGTAGCCGGCGGTGTGCAGCTGGCGGCCGCGGAAGGTCTCCTGGCCGGGGTAGTGCGGGACGAAGGGGCGGTCCCAGGTGCCGGAGGCGTTGATCAGCGCGCGGGCGGACCGGGCTCCGGCGTCCGTCTCGACGAGCAGCCGCCCGCCGCCCGCCTCACGGACCGCCGACACGTTCACCGGGCGGTGCACGCGCAGGTCGAAGGCGCGCTCGTACCGGTCGAAGTACTCGGAGACCACCTCGGCGGAGGGGCGGGCCGGGTCGGCGCCCTCCAGCGGGAGGCCGGGCAGGTCATGGACGCCGTGGGCCTTGGCGTAGGTGAGCGAGGGCCAGCGGAACTGCCACGCGCCGCCGGGGCCGGGGGAGTGGTCCAGGACGGCGAAGCCCTCGTCCGGGCGGAGCCCGGCGCGGCTGAGGAAGTACGCGCCCGACAGGCCCGCCTGCCCGGCTCCGATGACGGCTACATCGACCTCGTGGCCCTCGTGCGCTCCGCTCAAGTCGTTCACGGTTCTACCAACCGCGGGCGGCGCGGAAAGCTTCCCCTGGAGGCTGGAGGCTGGAGGCTGGAGACTGGGGCCTGGGGCATCAGCGCCGGGTGACCGCCGCGCGCGCCGGGACGGGAGCCGCGGCGGGTGGTGGGGCGGAGACCGCGCCAGCGGGTGGCACGGAGGCGGGGGCCGGCGGGTCCGCCGGCGCCGGCATCCGCGGCTCCGAGGCCCAGCGCCGCAGGCGGGCCACCCGCTCGGCGGCCTCCTCCAGCCGGCCGGGCGAGAGGTCCCCGTCGGCCACCGCGCGAGCCGCCGCGGTGTGGATCGCCTCGTGGACCCCCGCACCGCACGCCGGGCCGAGCCGGACCAGGTCGACTCCGGCGATCCAGGCCAGCACGGCCGCGCCCGGCACGCCCCAGCCGTTGACGATCGACGGCGCGTCGAGGGCGTCGCTGACCACCACCCCGCCGTAGCCGAGGTCTCCGCGCAGCACCCCCGTCACGGCCCGGCCGCTGAGGGTGGCCGGCAGGCCTTCGCCGCCCGGCGCCGGCGTCCGTCCGGCGGTGATCGCCCGGACGCCGGCGGCGGCCCCCTCGGCGAACGGCCGCAGCGGGCCCCCGCCGGTGAAGGGGCCGAGGGCCGCGGCGACCCCGTGCGACTGCAGGTCGGTGACGAAGGTCCGGGTCTCGTCGGCGCGCAGCCCTGGCCGGACGCCGAGGTGCAGGTTGGTTCCCAGCGCCACCAGTTCGGCGGCCGCGGAGCTGCCGCTGCCACCGCTCCCGTAATCGTTTCCGTACCGGCCGCGCGAACCCGGATCCCCGCCGGGGCGGCCGGTGAGGCCGTCCGGAAGCCGCTCGTGCAGCGCGGCCGTGATCCGGCGGGAGGCGTCGGGTGTTCTCGCGCAGACGACCACTCCCGGCATTCCCCGGTCGAGCCCGAGGCGTATCCACTCCGGTGGCCGCTCGGTGCGGACGGAGGGGAGCAGGCAGGCGTCGACCAGTGCGGCGATGCGGTGCAGGGTGTTCACGTCGGCTGTCCCCCTTTGGCGCGCGGCGGCAGTGGGAGGGTATCCCGAGAGCGGCCTAATGGTACAGACCAATCGAGGAGCTGCCCGCCCACCGGGAACGGTCTCCCGGTCTTCCGGTGGACGGGCAGCCTTCCGGTCGATGGGCAGCCGCGAACTACGCCGCCGCTCAACGCCCCCCGGCGAGCAGCAGCGGCGCGCCGCCCGGCGCGGACGCCGGACGGCCGTTGGCGGCCGGAACGCCCGCCAGCGGGGAGCCGGGGACGGTGTCGAGCAGACCGCGTGCCGCCAACTCGGGCGTCACGCCCTCGCCGAACCAGTACGCCTCCTCCAGGTGCGGATAGCCGGAGAGCACGAAGTGCTCGACGCCCAGGGCGTGGTACTCCTCGATCCGGTCCGCGACCTCGGAGTGGCTGCCCACCAGCGCCGTGCCCGCGCCACCGCGCACCAGACCCACCCCCGCCCACAGGTTGGGGGAGATCTCCAGCTTGTCGCGGGAGCCGCCGTGCAGGGCCAGCATCCGCTGCTGGCCCACCGACTCGCTCTTGCCGAGGGCCTGCTGGGCGGCGGCGACGGTGTCGTCGTCGAGGTCGTCCAGCAGCCGGTTCGCGGTCGCCCACGCGTCCTTCGAGGAGTCGCGCGAGATGACGTGCATCCGGATGCCGAACCGGACGGTGCGGCCCTCCGCCTCGGCGAGCCCGCGAATCCAGTCGATCTTCTGCTTGACCTGCTCCGGCGGCTCCCCCCACGTCAGATAGACGTCCGCGTTGCGCGCCGCGACCGGTCCCGCGGCCGGCGACGAGCCGCCGAAGAAGATCGGCGGGCGCGGCTCGGGCGGCAGTGCCACCAGGCCGCCCTCCACCTGGTAGTGCTCGCCCTGGAAGTCGAAGGGCTTGCCCTCCCAGGCCCCGCGCACCACCGTCAGGAACTCGTCGGTCCTGGCGTAGCGGTTGTCGTGGTCCAGGTGGTCGCCGAAGCGCTTCTGCTCGGTGGAGTCACCGCCGGTCACGACGTTGAGCATCAGCCGGCCGCGGGTGATGCGCTGGTAGGTGGCCGCCATCTGCGCCGCCAGTACCGGCGAGATGACGCCGGGCCGGAACGCCACCAGGAACTTCAGCCGGTCGGTGTGCTGGGACAGCGCGACCGTCGTCAGCCAGGCGTCCTCGCACCAGGTGCCGGTCGGCGTCAGTACGGCCTCGAAGCCCAGCTGGTCGGCCGCGCGGGCGATCTGCGCCAGATAGTCGATGTCGGGCGCTCGGACGCCGCTGATCGGAGTGATCCGCGAGCGCTTGATGCCGCCGTCGGTGTAGGCGTGGCGGTCGACCAGGGTCCGGCCGTCCCCGCCCGTGGGCAGGAACCAGTGCAGGTGCACGGACATCAGGAGGAGGCCTTTCCATAGGAGTGCGCCGGGGCGTTGGAGGCAGGCAGGTTGGCGTTGAAGCGCTTGTCGACGAAGTCCTTGAACGCGAAGTGGTTCGGGATGAGTTTCAGATCGGCGAAGGTGTCGGCGATCTTCTGCTCGGAGGCGATCGCGGCGTCGTCCACGGCGACCGCCACCCGGGTGCCGCTGCTGCGCTTCACCGCGTCCAGCGCGACCTCGTAGGGCAGTCCGGTCTCCTTCGACCAGACCTTCGCCCACTCCTCGGGGTGGCCGTGCGCCCAGTCCTGCGCCCGGCGCAGCCGCGTGAGGTAGTCGCCGATCGCCTGGACCTTGTTCCTGTCCTTCAGGGCCCCGGGGGCGGCGACCTGGAAGCCAAGCCCGTTGACGACGCCCTCGCCGGTGGTCAGCACCCGGGCGCCCGCTTTGCGCAGGACCTGGGAGGTGTACGGGTCCCAGATGGCCCAGGCGTCGACCCGGCCCCGGCTGAACGCCGCCAGCGCGTCGGCCGGCTGCAGGTAGCTGACCTTGACGTCGCTGAGTTTCAGGCCCGCCTTCGCGGGCGAGGCCACCAGCTGGAAGTGCGCGGAACTGCCCTGCGCGACCGCCACCGACCTGCCCTTGAGCTCGGCCACCGACTTCAGGTCCGAGTCCTTGGGCACCGCGATCACCTCACCGGCGGACGAGCCGTGCGAAGCACCCACCACCGTGATCTTCGAGTGGGCGCCGGCCGCGAAGACCGGCGGCGTGTTGCCGACCCCGCCGATGTCCACTGCCTTCGCGTTGACCGCTTCCAGCAACGGTGGCCCCGAGGTGAAGGTCGACCACTTGATTCTGTACGGGACACCGTCCAGTTGCCCGGCGGCCCGCAGGATCGCCTCGGAACCGCCTTTCTGGTCACCGACGTTGAGCGTGACGCCACTGAGGCCGCCCTTGTCCGACGAGCCCGAGGCGTCGTCGGCGGCGGACGACCCGCCGCAGGCGGTCAGCAGGAGGGCGAGCGGGAGCAGCAGAGCGGGGGCGAAGCGTCTCATGGTCGTCATTTCCGTTCTGGAGGGGTCGTCAGGCCGCTTGTGCGGACGGGTGAATGTCCACCCCGAGCTGGTCGAGCAGGCGCGAGCGCAGTTCGGCGAACCGGGGGTCGCCCGGATCGCGGGGGCGCGGCAGCGCGACGGGGTTGTCGTGGGCGATCACGCCGTTCTCCATCACCAGCGCGCGGTCGGCGAGCAGCAGCGCCTCGTCCACGTCATGGGTGACGAGCAGCACCGCGCACCCGCGCCGCTGCCACAATTCGCCGACCAGCCGCTGGGCGGTGATGCGAGTCAGCGCGTCCAGCGCGCCGAACGGCTCGTCGAGCAGCAGCAGATCCGGCTCCCGCACCAGCGCGCGGGCCAGTGAGGCGCGCTGGGCCTCACCGCCGGAGAGCGTCTTGGGCCAGGCACCGGACCGGTGGCCGAGCCCGACCTCCTCCAGCGCCTGCTCCGCGACCGCACGGCCGGGGTGGCCGGGCAGCCCGAGCAGGACGTTGCGCCACACCCGCTTCCACGGCATCAGGCGCGGCGACTGGAAGGCGACCGCGCGCCGCCGCGGCACCAGCACCGAACCCTCGACCTCGCGGTCGAGGCCGGCCAGCACCCGCAGCAGCGTGCTCTTGCCGCAGCCGCTGCGCCCGAGCAGCGCGGTGAACTCGCCGGGCCTGATGTCGAGATCGAGCCGGTCGATCACGGCGCGCCCGTCGAAGGCGCGGGTCAGCCCCTCGACGTGGACCGCGGTCGCCGGACGGTCCGTCCTGCGGTCCTCCGGACGCTCCGTCCTGAGGTCCTTGGGGCGGGTCACTTGCCGGTGAAGGTCGGTCGCCATTGCAGCAGCAGCCTTTCGAGAGTGCGGACGACGATGTCGGCGGTCAGGCCGAGGAAGGCGTAGACGACGAGGCAGACCACGATCACGTCGGTCCTGAAGAACTCGCGGGCCTGGTTCATGACGAAGCCGATGCCGTCGTCCGCGTTGATCTGCTCGCTGAACACCAGCGCGAGCCAGGCGGTCGCCAGCGAGTAGCGCAGCCCGGTCATCGCGCCCGGCAGCGCGCCGGGCAGGACGACATGCCGCACGAGGCCCCAGCGGGACAGCCCGAGCGAGGTGCCGGCCTCGATGAGCTGCTCGTCGACACCGCGGATGCCCGCGTAGACGTTCAGATAGAGGTGGAAGGCGACACCCAGCGAGATCAGCGCGATCTTGGGCGCCTCGCCGATGCCGAGCCAGATGATGAACAGCGGGATCAGGCCGACCCAGGGCACGGTGCGCAGCATCTGCACGCTCGCGTCGACGAGGTCCTCGCCGAGCCGGGAGAGCCCGGAGACCAGGGCGAGCGCGGTGCCCACCACCACGCCGAACAGCAGTCCCAGCGCGACGCGTTGGAGCGAGACCAGCATCGCCGACGGCAGCGTCCCGTCCGCGATCAGCTCCTTCCCGGCCCGTGCGATGGTGCCGGGGGAGGCGAGGATGTCGGGCTCCAGGACCCCGGTGGCGCTCAGCACCTGCCACAGGGCCAGAAGGAGCAGCGGCCCCGCGGTGCGGCGCAGCCAGCGGGGCACATGGCGGCGCCGGGAGGCTGCCGAGACGATCGGCTCCAACTCGAGGACGGTGCCCTGGTCGGAGATTACGGATATGTCCGGTGGTGATGCGGTGCTGGGCATGGCGGCTCCACGGCGGAAGGCAGACGGAGGCACGCCTCGGCGCGCAGGCTCCCGACGGAACGGATCCCTGAGGGATCAGCCCGGGAGCGCGCTGAAGAGCGAGGCGAAGAGAAGGACGAACGAGTGAGAAGGCGTCAGCAGCCGCGAGGACACGCGGCGGAGGCCACCCGCAGCAGGTCGATGTGACCGCGCGTGGTGAGCAGAACGGGACGCAACATGCGGGAGAACCTAGCGAGCCGTCCCGAGCCCGGTCAATGTCGTCTCGCCACCCGGACGGGCATCTCAAACGCGGATCCGGTGACGTTGCGCGACCATGGAGCCATGGCCGACGTGTTCACCACCCGCACCCTCGACATCCCGACCGGCTCCCGCGAGACGGTCCACGACCTCACCGCGGCGTGCGCCGCCTTCCTCGACGAGGCCGCCCACGGCCGCGACGGGCTGCTCAACGTCTTCGTCCCGCACGCCACCGCGGGCATCGCCGTCATGGAGACCGGCGCCGGCAGCGACGACGACCTCCTGGCCGCGCTGCACGACCTGCTGCCCGCCGACGACCGCTGGCGCCACCGCCACGGCACCCCCGGCCACGGCCGCGACCACGTCCTCCCCGCCCTGGTCCCTCCACACGCCACCCTCCCGGTCATCGCCGGCCGCCTGGAACTGGGCACCTGGCAGTCCGTGGTCCTGGTGGACACGAACGTGGACAACCCCCGGCGCCAGGTGCGGCTGTCGTTCCTGGGGTGATCGGGGCGTCCGCGCGGGTTCGACGGAGGGGCTGCCTGGCTTGGGGGACCCATAAGGCGGGCTTATGGGGTCATAGGTCTAACCCGGCTACTGGGTTAGGTTTGCCTTAGTTTAGGCTTCCCGGCGAGTCCGCGTGTCAGCGCTCGAAGGGAAATTGATCATGCTTCGCCCTGTGCGGGTAGCAATAGTCGGAGCCGGCCCCGCCGGGATCTATGCCGCCGACGCGCTGCTGAAATCCCCGGTTGCCGTCACGCCCGGTGTCTCCATCGACCTGTTCGAGCGGATGCCGGCGCCGTTCGGCCTGATCCGTTACGGCGTCGCCCCCGACCACCCGCGGATCAAGGGCATCGTCACGGCCCTGCACCAGGTCCTCGACAAGCCGCAGGTGCGGCTCTTCGGCAACGTGGACTACCCCAACGACATCAGCCTCGACGATCTGCGCACGTTCTACGACGCGGTGATCTTCTCCACGGGGGCGACCGCCGACCGGGCGCTCGACATCCCCGGCAGCGACCTCGCCGGATCGTACGGCGCGGCGGACTTCGTCTCCTGGTACGACGGGCACCCGGACGTGCCGCGGACGTGGCCGCTCGACGCGGAGAAGGTGGCCGTCCTCGGTGTCGGCAACGTCGCCCTCGACGTGGCGCGCGTCCTCGCCAAGACCGCGGACGAGCTGCTGCCGACCGAGATCCCGCCGAACGTGCACGAGGGACTGCGGGCCAACAAGGCGCTGGAGGTCCATGTCTTCGGCCGCCGCGGTCCCGCGCAGGCGAAGTTCAGTCCGATGGAGCTGCGGGAGCTGGACCACTCCCCGAACATCGAGGTCATCGTCGACCCCGAGGACATCGACTACGACGACGGCTCGATCGCGACCCGGCGCGGCAACAAGCAGGCCGACATGGTGGCCAAGACGCTGGAGAACTGGGCCATCCGCGACGTCGGTGACCGCCCGCACAAGCTGTTCCTGCACTTCTTCGAGTCGCCCGCCGAGATCCTCGGCGAGGACGGCCAGGTGGTCGGGTTGCGCACCGAGCGCACCGCCCTCGACGGCACCGGCAACGTCAAGGGCACCGGCACCTTCAAGGACTGGGACGTCAGCGCGGTCTACCGCGCGGTGGGGTACCTCTCCGACGAGCTGCCCAAGCTGCCCTGGGACGTCCGGTCGGGCACGGTCCCGGACGAGGGCGGACGGGTGATCGAGGAGACCGGCGAGCACCTGCGGTCGACCTACGTCACCGGGTGGATCCGGCGCGGCCCCGTGGGGCTGATCGGCCACACCAAGGGCGACGCCAACGAAACGGTCGCCAGCCTGCTGGACGACCACGCGAACGGCCGTCTCCACACCCCCGCTGCGCCCGCCCCGGAGGACGTGGAGGCGTTCCTCGGCGAGCGGAACGTCCGCTTCACCACCTGGGAGGGCTGGCACCGGCTGGACGCCGCCGAGAAGGCGCTGGGCGAACCGCAGGGGCGTGAGCGCGTGAAGATCGTCGAGCGCGAGGACATGCTGGACGCCAGCGGCGCGTAGTCCCCACCGGCACGACGAACGGCCCGGGCTCCTGCCCGGGCCGTTCCCGTGCGGGCGACGGCGGGCCGGGATGGCGGGAATCGTCATAACCCTGTCCTTGCCGCCATCCGCCCCGCGGACGACGATGACCGGGTGACCCGCCATCGCATCGTCTTCGTCGTCGTCCCGGACTTCCAGATCCTCGATCTGACCGGGCCGCACGAGGTGTTCTCGCAGGTCGCACGGTATTCCCCGGCCGGACCCCGCTACCGGATCGACACCGTGGCGCCCGCTCCGGGACCGGTCGGGTCCTGCGGCGGACTCGCCGTCGTCCCGACGCTGACGCTCGACGCGTGCGAGGGCCCGATCGGCACGCTGGTCGCCGTCGGCGGCCCCGGCATCCGGCGGGCGGTCCAGGACGCGGAGTTCGTCGGGCGCTTCGCCGAGGCCGCCGGGCGTGCGGACCGCGTCGCCTCCGTCTGCAGCGGCGCCTTCCTGCTGGCCGCGGCCGGACTGCTGGACGGACGGCGCGCCGTCACGCACTGGAACAGCTGCGCCGAACTGGCCGAGCGGTACCCGCGGGTGACGGTCGACCCCGACCCCATCTTCCTGCGGGACGGCGACGTCTGGACCTCGGCAGGCGTCACCGCGGGCATCGACCTGGCGCTGGCGATGGTCGAGGAGGACCACGGCGCCGACCTCGCCCGGGACATCGCCCGGCAGCTCGTCATGTTCGTCCAGCGGCCCGGCGGCCAGGCGCAGTTCAGCACCCAGCTCGCCGCGCAGCGCCCCTCGCGGGCGCCACTGCGCGAGGTGCAGGAGTGGATCGCCGACCACCTCGGGGCGGACCTGGCGGTACCGGTACTGGCCGCGCGCGCCGGGATGAGCGAGCGCAACTTCACCCGGACCTTCCGGGCCGGGACCGGCCGGACACCGGCCGCCTACGTCGAGGCCGCCCGTGTCGAGGCGGCCCGGCGGCTGCTGGAGACCACCGACACCACCGTGGGGGCTGTCGCCCAGCGCTGCGGATTCGGCACCGCGGAGACCATGCACCGCACCTTCAAGCGGACCGTCCGGGTCACCCCGGGGGAGTACCGCCGTCACTTCGGCACCACTGAGCACCAACCGCGAACCAACCAACCGCGAATCAACTGATCAGGAGTCGCCATGCGCATCGTCATTCCGCTGTTCGATGGATTCACCGCACTGGACGCCGTGGGCCCGTACGAGGTGCTCAGGATGCTGCCCGGAGCCGAGACGGTGTTCGCCGCCGAGGCGGTGGGGCCGGTCAGGGACAGCGCCAAGACCCTCGCCCTGACCGCCGACGCGTCGTTCGAGGAGATCACCGCCTGTGACGTGCTGGTGGTGCCGGGCGGCAGGGGAGTCCGGGACTTCCTGGCGGACGCGGGCCTGATCGAATGGGTCCGGCGGACGCACGCCACGACCACCTGGACCACCTCGGTCTGCACCGGATCCCTGGCGCTCGCCGCGGCGGGCCTGCTGGACGGCCTCACCGCCGCGTGCCACTGGAGCGCGGCGGAGGAGCTGAACGGGCTCGGCGCCGTCTACACCGAAGAGCGGGTGGTGTTCCACGACGAGCGGCGGATCGTGACCTCCGCCGGGGTCTCCTCGGGGATCGACATGGCACTCGCGCTCGCCGGACGGATCGCCGGCCGCACCACCGCCGAGGCGATCCAGCTGATGATCGAGTACGACCCGCAGCCGCCCTTCGACGCCGGCTCGCTCGGCAAGGCGCCGCAGGCCGCCAAGGACCTCCTCAAGGCGGGCCTCAACCGGTAGCGGGACCCCCGCCGCGCCCGGAACCCTCGGCGCTCCTTCCGACGGCCTCGACCAGCGGCAGCACCCGGTGCGGCACACGCTCGCGCAGCGCCACCTCGGTCCGGGTGCGGACCACGCCCGGGGTGCTGATCAGCCGCTGGACGACGTCCTCCAGATGCGCGTTGTCGCGGGCGACGACGCGGGTCAGCAGATCGCCGCCGCCGGTGACCGAGACGGCCTCGATGATCTCGGGCACGGCGGCCAGCGCGTCACCGACAGCGTCCAGGTGCCCCTGGGTCACCTCGATGTGCACGAACGCGAGCACCGGGTGGCCGAGCGCGGCGGGCGACAGCCGCGGGCCGAAGCCGGTGATCACCCCGTCGCGCTCCAGCCGGTCGATCCGGGCCTGGAGCGTGCCGCGGGCCACGCCCAGGACACGGGCGTACTCACGCACGCTGGTGCGCGGCTGTTCCAGCATCAGCCGCAGGATGCGGGCGTCCAGCGCGTCGACAGCCATGGACCACTGGTCTCCTCCTGGTAGCCGAGTAAGGCTATTTACTGTACCAATGGCTCATAGTCAAGAGCCTCATTTGAGCCATTGCCCTGATGATGTTTTGCTTGGCGTGACGATGGCGTTGCGGTCCTCCGCAACGCCTTTGGCATGTCCGTCGATCGAACGACGCTGAGCAAGGGGCGGGGACCACCGAAGTGAAGAGGATGTTCATCGCTCCGGACCCGGGGCACGCGCGGCTGCGCACCGCGTCCCGCGCGGTCCTGGGCATCGCGACGGCCGTCGCCGCCGCCCTGCTCGCCGGGCTGCCGATGCCGGCCGTGGCGGCCGGCGGGCTCGCCGCGCTGCTCGCGCTCTTCGTCGTCACGGACGCCCGGGTGGATCAGCAGGCGGTCACCACCGCGCTGATGCCCGCCGTCGGGATCCCGGTCCTCGTCGCCGCCGCCTGGCTGCACAGCGTCCCGTACGCCCGTGACGCGGTCTTCGTGGCGGTCGTCTTCGCGGGCGTCTACGCGCGCCGCTGGGGACCGCGCGGACACGCGCTCGGCGTGTTCGCGTTCATGATGTTCTTCGTCTCCCAGTTCCTGCACGCCGCCCCGGCCGAGCTCCCCGAGCTCTGCGCGGCCGTCGGCCTGGGGCTCGGATCCGCCGCGCTCGTCCGCTTCGGCGTCTGGTGCTACGAGCGCCGGGCCGCACCGCCGGCCGTCGTCGCGCTGCCGCAGGCGCGCGGGCTGCGCAGGATCACCACCCGCCAGGCCTTCCAGGCCGCCGCCGCGTCCGGCTGCGCCCTCGCTCTCGGCCAGGCGCTCTCCGAGGACCGCTGGTACTGGGCGGTCGGCACCGCGTGGTGGATCTTCGTCAACACGGCCCACCGGGGAGAGACGCTGGTCCGCGGGTTCCGCCGGGTGCTGGGCACGGTGACGGGCATCGCGGCCGGGCTGGCGCTGGCTCTTCCGCTGCACGGCGCGGGTGCGCCGACCGCGCTGCTGCTCGCGATCTGCGTCTTCGGGATCTTCTACACCGCTCCCGTGTCGTACAGCTGGATGATGTTCTTCGTCACCGTCATGGCGGGCTCGCTCTACGGTCTGCTGGGCATCCTCCACCCCGGCCTGCTGTGGCTGCGGCTGGAGGAGACCGCCGTCGGGGCGCTCGGCGCGGCACTGGCCGTGGCCGTGGTCCTGCCGATCAGCACGCACTCCGCCACCGACGCGTGGATCCGGCACGCGCTGCACGGCGTGCGCGACTTCGCCACCCAGGCCGCGCACCACCTGGCCGGCGGCCCCGGCGAGGACCTCGCTCAGCGGGCCGCGGAACTCGACCTCGTCCTGGGCAGGGTCAGGACCACCGTCGCGCCGCTCGTCCACCCGTTCAGCCCGCTGCGGGCCCGCAGGGCGCGGGCCCGGCAGGTGCTCGCGCTGCTGGACGAGTGCGCGGACCGGGTACGCGGCCTCGCCGCCGTGGTGGCCGACCCGGACGCCGGCCACGACGAGCGGCTGCTCGCGGCCTGCCGCCGCGTCGAGGAGGCCGTCCACCGGCTCGTGGCGCCCGGCGCTCCGCACGTCCCGGCGCGGCTCACGGTGGCCGCCGAGGCCGGCGAGCACCCGCACGCGGAGCACGCGCTGGCGCACCTGCACGCACTGGAGGGGGCGCTCATCGAACTGGTCGCACCCCTGCGTGCGACTCAACGCGCCCCTTTGGCCGCCTGAGCTGCGACGTCGACACGCGGACCGGGTGTGAGGCGGGTGCATCGACCACGAACAGGATGAAACGGGCCACTCCTCGGGTAGGACCCTGCGCATCGGAATTCCGCGGGCTGCAGCGGGATGCGGCCCGGGATCCGGACACCTTGGGGAGCGGGCGGCGTGCTGAACTTTCTTCGAAGGACCGACGTCAGGGTGCGGCAGGAACGGACAGCGGGTCCGGAGGCGCCGGTCGGACGCCCGGTGGCCCGCCCGGCGGGACCGGAGCGGCTGGACGCGCAGGGCGAGGTCTGGCCGCTGGCCAGGGAGTTCCTGCGGCAACTGCACCGCGAGGAGGCCGACGCCGACGGCCTCGCCGCCCGCCTGACGCGGGTGCGGGCCGAGATCGACGCCACCGGCACCTACCGGCACACGAGACAGGAACTGGTCTTCGGCGCCCGCGTCGCCTGGCGCAACAACAACCGCTGCATAGGCCGGCTGTACTGGAACTCCCTGCGGATCCGCGACCGGCGCCGGATCTCCGACGCCGCCGGGGTCGCCGAGGAATCGGCCGCCCATCTGCGCGCGGCGTCCAACGGCGGGCGGATCCGTCCGGTCATCACCGTCTTCGCCCCCGACGCACCGGGCCTGCCCGGTCCCCGGATCCACAACGAGCAGCTGATCAGGTACGCCGGGTACCGGGACGGGGACGGCGTGGTGACGGGGGATCCGCGCAACACCGGCATCACCGACGCGGCCGAGCGGCTGGGCTGGCCGCGCGGACCCGGCACCGCGTTCGACGTCCTCCCGCTGATCGTGCAGGGCCGCGGCGAGGTGCCGCGCTGGTTCACCCTCCCGGCCGACGCGCTCTTCGAGATCCCGATCGTCCACCCGGAACTGGAGTGGCTCGCCGAATGGGGACTGCGCTGGCACGCCGTCCCGGCGATCTCCGACATGAGCCTGGAGATCGGCGGGATCCGCTACCCGGCCGCACCCTTCAACGGCTGGTACATGGGCACCGAGATCGGGGCCCGCAACCTCGCCGACACCGACCGCTACGACCTGCTGCCGCGGTTCGCCCGGCGGTTGGGCCTGGACACCAGCAGCGACCGGTCGCTGTGGAAGGACCGCGCCCTGGTCGAGCTCAACCGGGCCGTCCTGCACTCCTTCGACCGGGCCGGCGCCACCGTCACCGACCACCACACCGAGTCCCGTCGGTTCCTCACCCACCTCGACCGCGAGGAGAGCAAGGGGCGCAGCGTGCCGGCCGACTGGTCGTGGATCGTGCCGCCGATCTCCGGCTCGGCCACGGAGGTGTTCCACCGGTACTACGCAACGGGGGACCGCACCCCGGCCTACGTGCACCGCTCCGCCGTACCCCGAACGGACCCCGGCACGTGCCCCAGGACGGCTCCCGTGTAGCCCCGCCCGTGCGGCTGGCCGCACGGACCACTAATGTCACCGCAGCACACGTAGCTGGAGTGACAGGAGCAGTGGTGGTCGCGCACGCATACATCGGATCGTTCACGTCGGCGGGCGGACACGGTCTCACCACGGCCGCCGTCGACCCCGGGACCGGTGCGCTCACCGTGCTGGGGTCGGCGGCGGAGGTCGACGACCCGTCCTTCCTGGCGCTCTCCGCCGACCGCGAGGTGCTGTACGCGGTGAGCGAGACGAGGGAGGGCGGCGCCGCCGCCTTCTCCCTGGCGGATCCGGCAGCGCCCCGGCAGTCGGGCGCCACCGTGCCCGTACGCGGGAGCGCGCCCACGCACCTGTGCCTGCACGGCGGGCACCTGGTCACGGCCAACTACTCGTCGGGCAGCGTCAGCGTGCTGGCCCTCACGGCGGACGGCGGGCTCGGCGCGGTGCGCAGCGTGCTGGAGCACGAGGGCGACGGTCCCGACCGGGACCGCCAGACCGGTCCGCACGCCCACATGATCCTGCCCGACCCCTCGGGCCGCTGGCTGCTCAGCGTCGACCTCGGCACCGACTCGGTCCGGGTGTGCGAACTCGACGCCGCCACCGGCGAGCTGGAGATCGAGCGGGAGCTCGGGCTGCGCTCCGGGGCCGGGCCGCGCCACCTGACCTTCCACCCGCGCGGTGACCGCGCGTACGTCATGAACGAGCTGCGGTCCGTCGTCACCGTCTGCCGCTGGGACGCGGCGGCCGGATCGCTGCGCCCGGTGACCGAGGTGTCGGTCCTGCCCGAGGGCGCGGCCGGTCCGGAGAACCCCAACTACCCGTCGGAGCTGGTCGTCTCTCCCGACGGCCGGTTCGCCTGGGCGGCCAACCGCGGCCACAACAGCATCGCCGTGCTCTCCCTGGACGAGTCGGGGGAGCGGATGGAGCTGCTGGACACCGTGCCCTGCGGCGGGGACTGGCCGCGCCACCTCACCGCCGACCCGTCCGGCCGCCGGCTGTACGCGGCCAACGAGCGGTCCGGCGACGTGACCTGGTTCGACATCGACCAGGAGACCGGCATCCCCAAGCAGGCCGGCTCGGTGGACGTGCCGGCCGCCTCGTGCGTGCTGCTGCGCTGACCGGCGTGCGGGAACGACGGTGCGGGCGGCGCGGAACGCGCCGCCCGCACCTTTTTGCGGAACGTCAGTGCACCGGGGCGCCCTGCGGGGCGATACCGAGCGCGGTCGTGTACTTGGCGACCACGAGCTTGCCCACCGCCGGGTAGGGGCCGAGCGCGTCCGCGCCGGCGCAGCCCGCCTCCTCGGCAGCGGTGTGCAGCAGCTGGGCGGCGACCTCGGGACCGATCAGGCACGGTGCGAGGGCGAGGTTGGTGGAACCGGAGGACCGCAGCTGCTCGGCGGCGCGGGCGATCGAACCGTCCACGTCCAGCGCCGCGGCCAGGACCGGCACCGCGAGCCGGGCCGCGAGCAGCAGGCCGGTGACTCCGGCCGCCTGGACGGCCTCCTCGCCGCCCACGGTGGCCAGGATGATGCCGTCGGCGGCCGTGGCGACGGTGAACAGCCGGGCGCGGTCGGCGCGGGCCAGACCGGCCTCGGAGAGCCGTACGTGCAGCGCCTCCGCGAGCAGCGGGTGCGGGCCGAGCACGTCGGTCACCTCGGTGCCGCAGCGGCTGTCGGTCACCGCCTGGCGGATCCGGCGGACCACCGAGGCGTCGGGACCGGCCAGCAGCGGGACCACGACGGCGGCGGGGGAGTCGTCAGCCCGCTCGGAGGCGGCCTGCGTCAGCACGGCCTCCAGCGTCGGGAATTCGGCGTCGTCCCCTTCGAGGTAGCCGATGCGCGGGTCCAGACCCGACAGCTCGGAACGGGCGATGCTCAGGACCTCTTCCGCCAGACTGCGCACGGCGGGGGTCGGTGTGCCGGGAACAGCGAGAACCAGCACCGGCGCGCCCTCGGGCGCGGCCAGGGGCTCCGGTCGGCGGTGGCGTCCCGGCTGGCGGGGACGCGGCATTCGAACGGGGAGCCCGGGTGCGGGGCCAGTGGCAGTGCTCATGGCGTCGCATGCTAATGCCTCGTGGTGCGCGGGTGTTCGGGTGGGTACGTCCTAGGGGGGACCTGTCCCGTTCCGTCCGAATTTCCTTCACGTTTGGTCACATTTGGCTGTGCGGATGCACGTGCATCCGGACGTGCAGCAGAGCGGGGTCTTCCGGCAGCGACAGCGTGCCCGAGGCGAGCGCGCCGGCGATGCGCAGGGCTCCGAGCAGGGGATCTCCGTCGGCGGGCACGAACTCGGCTGCGGGGAACACCTCGGGTGCCAGCTCGCGCAGCGGGCCGAGCAGCGGCTCGCCCATCTTGAACAGACCGCCGGTCAGCGCAGTCCGGCAGGAGCCGGGTTGCTGGGTCGCGGCGGTCGGACGGACGGCGGCGGCCGTCTCCAGGATGTGCCGTGCGGCCTGCCGCAGGATGTCCGCCGCCACCGGGTCGGCGGCCGCGCAGCGGGCCACCGCCGGAGCGAACGAGGCGAGTACGGCCGGACGGTCGGGCCGCGGGTAGAGCAGTCCCGGCAGGTCGTCGACCGGGCCGAAGAGCGCCTCCGCACGTTCCAGCAGCGGGATGGAACCGCCCGGCCGGCCGTCATGGGCGCGCAGGGCGGCCTCCAGGCCGGCGCGGCCGATCCAGGCACCGCCGCCGGCGTCGCCGAGGAGGTGGCCCCAGCCGTCGGCACGGCGCCAGCCGGAGCCGCCGAGCCCGGTGCCGAGGGCGATCATGCCGGTGCCCGCCGCGACCACGACGCCGGGGCGCATGCCGAGGGCGCCCGCGTAGGCGGTCACCCCGTCCGCGGCGAGCGCGAGCGAGCGCACTCCGAAGGCCTCGCGCAGCGCCCCGGGCAGCACGGCGCGCAGGTCGTCGCCGAGGGTGGCCATGCCCGCGGCGCCGACCGCCGCGGCGGCGAGCGTCTGCGCGCCCGCCGCCCGCATCAGCTCGCGGGCGGCGGGGAGCACTTCGCCGAGCAGGCTGCCGGCGTCGATACCCCGGTCGGCGATCACGGCGGGCCGCTTCGAGGAGATCGGGGCGGACCTGGCGGTGCCGTCGGCACGGGCAAGGGACACCCGCACCCCGGAGCCGCCGGAGTCCACGCCGAGGACCCAGCCCCCGGAACCGGCCATCCGGCTAGCCGAGCCCGCGGGAGTCCTGCTTGAGCGCGGTGTCCACCGTCAGTGCGGAGGCGACCACCATGCTCAGCAGCGGCTCGGAGAGCGGCCGGTGGATCTGCAGGACGTAGTTGTCCGCCGTGGTGAACATGGTCTTGGCCAGGCCCTCCCACGTCTTGGTGATGCGGGCGACCTCGGTCTCGGTGTGGTCGACGATCGCGAAGTTCCAGGCGCGCCAGTTCTCCGCCTTGATGGCGCCGACCTTCTGCCCGTTGACCTCGAACGAGAAGTTGATCTTGCCGATGGCGTTCTGCTGGACGATCTCGCCGAGCGTCTGTCCGTCCGGGCGCTGCACGATCACCTTGGACTTGATGAACTTGGCCGGGCGGGTGAGCAGCAGCTGCGGCTGCCCGTGGGCGTCCCGCACCTCCAGCTTGACCGAGAGGAACTGGTCCACGCTGGAGACGAAGCGCAGCACCTTGCGCGCCGTGCTCTGGCCGACCTGGCTCACCGAGCCGAGCGAGCGGCCCTGCTGGTCGAACACGCTGTACTCGTTGTTCAGCTCGATCAGCTTGGCCTTCTGGTTCACCACCAGGATCGGCTCGCTGAACAGGGTGCCGCCGCCACCGCCGGACGGCGCGACACCCGCCTGGTGCTGCACCTGGCGCTGCACCTTGGACGGGTCGTGCCCGCCGTCGACGTTCAGCTCCCAGGCGTTGCTCGTCTGTTGCTGGGGCACCTGGCCCGGCTGGCCGGTGTTCGTGTGCTCGGTCCACTGGGATCCGTCCCAGTAGCGGAGCAGGTTCGGGGTGCCTTGCGGGTCCGCGTACCAGCCCGCAGGAGTATTCGAATGCGTCGTCACCCGGGCAGCGTACAGTCCGGCTCCGTCACGGCAGGCGCCAGTCCACAGGATCGGCCCCGAGTCCTGTCAAGAGGGCGTTGGCCCGGCTGAACGGCCGGGAGCCGAAGAAACCGCGGTCCGCGGACATGGGCGACGGGTGGGCCGCCTCGAGCGCCGGCAGGTCGCCGAGGAGCGGCCGCAGATTGCGGGCGTCGCGCCCCCACAGGATCGACACCAGCGGGGTGCGGCGAGCCACCAGCGCCCGGATGGCCTGCTCGGTGACGACCTCCCAGCCCTTGCCGCGGTGCGCCGCGGGCTTGCGGGGTGCCGTCGTGAGCGCCCGGTTGAGCAGCAGCACGCCCTGCCGCGTCCACGGCGTCAGGTCTCCGTCGGACGGCCGCGGAACGCCGAGGTCGGTGCAGAGCTCCCGGTAGATGTTCTCCAGGCTGCCGGGCAGCGGGCGCACCTCCGGGGCCACGGCGAAGCTCAGACCCACCGCGTGTCCCGGCGTCGGGTACGGGTCCTGACCCACGATCAGCACCCGTACCTCGTCGAACGGCTGCTGGAACGCGCGCAGCACGTTGGGCCCGGACGGAAGGTAGGTGCGCCCCTGGGCGATCTCGGCGCGCAGGAAGTCTCCCATCGCGCCGATCTGACCGGCGACCGGCTCCAGGGCCTTCGCCCAGCCGGCCTCGACGATTTCGTTCAACGGTCGCGCTGTCACGATCCGTCACTCTAGTGGCTCAGCCGATGACGGACGCACGCACGCAGAGGACATCGGGCAGATGGGAGACGGCGAGCTGCCAGCTGTCGCCCTCGTCGGCGCTGGCGTACACCTCGCCGTTGCGGTTGCCGAAGTACACCCCGGCAGGATCCGCGTCGTCCAGACAGAGGGCGTCCCGCAGGACGGCGCCGTAGTGCGGCTCCTGCGGCAGTCCTTCGGACAGCGGGGCCCACGTCCCGCCGGCGTCCTCGGTCCTGAAGACCCGGCAGCGCAGGTCGGGCGGCAGCCGGTGGGCGTCCGCGGTGAGCGGGAAGACATAGGCGACGCCGCCGCGGCGCGGATGGGTGGCGACGGTGAACCCGAAGTCGGCGGGCAGTCCGGCGTCGATCGCCGACCACTTCGCCCCCGCGTCGTCACTGCGGTAGACCCCGCCGTGGTTCTGCAGATACAGCCGGTCCGGGTCCTCGGCGTCCTGCGCGATCTTGTGCACGCACTGGCCGAACTCCGGGAACCGCTCGGGCTGGAAGGTGCACTGCACCCCGGTGTTGGAGGGTGCCCAGCTGGCCCCGCCGTCCAGCGAGCGGTAGACCCCGCCGGTGGACACCGCGACGGTCACCGCGTCGGCGCTGCGGGGGTCGGTCACCACGGTGTGCACCGCCTGGCCACCGAACCCCGCGTTCCACTCCGCCCGTTGCGGGTGCTCCCACAGGCTGCGGACGAACGTGAAGCTCTCGCCGCCGTCCTCGGAGCGGAACAGCGCGCCCGGCTGGGTGCCCGCGTACACCACGTCCGGAGCGGCGGGCCCGGCCGGATGCAGCTGCCACACGCGCTCCAGCGAGGTGCCGGTGTCCTCGGGGAACCGCACGGCGGGCCTGGCGGGTTCGTGCCAGTTAGCACCCAGGTCGTCGGAGCGGAACACCGAAGGACCCCAGTGCGAGCTGTCCGCCCCGACCAGCAGCCGGGGGGTGTCGCGGCGTGTGTCGATGCCGATGGAGTACACCGCCTGCATCGGGAAGTGCGGGCCGCGGAAGTCCCACTCCCCGCCGTCGCTCCTCCGTCCGAGGAACAGGCCCTTCTGGGTGCCCACCGCGAGCAGTACGTCGTTCATGGCACGTCGCCTCCAGCATGGAATGTGTCCGACATCACAGAGTCAACACCCCGCCACTGACAAGGGCCCCCCGTGAGCGGTCCGCGCGGGTCGGCGCCGCGTCCCGCGCCCCCTTCCCGGGCTTCGGTGATCTACTGGACGACGTACCGCAGCGATCTATCGAACGGGCCGCATCGTGCTCATTGATCTCACCGGAAGGACCGCCCTGGTAACGGGGTCGACGCAGGGCATCGGAGCGGCCATCGCGACCGGGCTGGCCCGCGCCGGGGCCCGGGTGGCGGTCAACGGCAGGAGCCGCGACTCGGTCGGAGCGGCGCTGGAGCGGCTGCGCGGCGGGTCGCCCGGCGCCGAGTTCCTGCCGGCGCCGGGCGACATCTCCACCGACGAGGGCGCCGGACAGGTGCTGGACGCCCTGCCGCGGGCGGACATCCTCGTCAACAACCTGGGGATCTTCGGCTCCCGGCCCGCCCTGGAGATCACCGACGCCGAGTGGCGGCGGTACTTCGAGGTCAACGTCCTGACCGCGGTCCGGATGACCCGCGCCTATCTGCCCGGGATGGTGGAACGCTCCTGGGGGCGGATCCAGAACATCGCCAGCGACTCCGCGCTCGTCACCCCGGCGGAGATGATCCACTACGGCATGTCCAAGACGGCCCTGCTCGCGGTCTCCCGGGGCTTCGCGAAGGAGGCCGCCGGCACCGGTGTCACCGTCAACTCCGTGATCGCCGGCCCCACCCACACCGGAGGTGTCGAGGACTTCGTCCACGAGCTGGTCGGCCGCGACCTCCCGTGGGACGAGGCGCAGCGCGAGTTCATGCGCGCGCACCGGCCGCAGTCGCTCATCCAGCGGCTGATCGAACCCGAGGAGATCGCCCACATGGTCGTCTACCTCAGCTCGCCCCAGGCATCGGCCACCACCGGCGGCGCGGTCCGGGTCGACGGCGGCTACGTGGACTCGATCGTCCCGTAGTCCCGGCCTGCGACCCGAACCGCCCTGGCGTGGCTCTCAGATGGCCCACCCGTACTGGTCGGGGACCCGGGACCGCGTGCCCAGTTCGCGTGCCGCGCGCAGCGCCCAGTGCGGGTCGCGCAGCAGCTCGCGGCCGAGCAGGACGGCGTCCGCGCGGCCGGAGGCGACGATCTCCTCGGCCTGCGCGGCATCGGTGATCATGCCGACCGCGGCCACCGGCAGGCCGGTCTCCGTCCTGACCCGCTCGGCGAACGACACCTGGTAGCCGGGGCCGGTCGGGATCCGGACCTTGGGGACGTTGCCGCCGGTCGAGACGTCGAGCAGGTCGACGCCGTGGGCGCACAGCTCCTTCGCCAGCCGGACGGTCTCGTCGGCGGTCCACCCCTCGCCCTCGCCGTTCTCCGTCAGCCAGTCGGTCGCGGAGACCCGGAAGAAGACCGGCAGGTCCTCGGGCCACACCGCGCGCACCGCGTCGACGACCTCCAGCGCGAGGCGGATCCGGTTCTCGAAGCTGCCGCCGTACTCGTCGGTGCGGTGGTTGCTGTGCGGGGAGAGGAACTCGTGGATCAGGTAGCCGTGGGCGCCGTGCACCTCGACGACCTGGAAGCCGGCCGCGAGCGCCCGCCGGGCGGAGTCCGCGAACGCGGCGGTGATCTCACGGATCTGCTCGGTCGTCAGCTCCCGGGGGACGGCGTACCCGTCGGCGAACGGCGCCGGGCTCGGGCCCGCGGGCTGCCAGCCGTGGTCCTCCGCGCCGACCGGGCCACCGCCGCGCCAGGGCCGGTCCGTCGACGCCTTCCGCCCGGCATGGGCGAGCTGGATGCCGGGGACGGTTCCCTGCTCCTTGAGGAAGGTGGTGATCCGGCCGAAGGCCTCCTGCTGCCGGTCGTTCCACAGGCCGAGGTCGGCCGGGCTGATGCGGCCCTCCGGGCTGACCGCGGTGGCCTCGGTCAGGATCAGGCCGGTGCCGCCGGCCGCCCGTGCGGCGAGGTGCGCAAAGTGCCAGTCCTGCGGCACGCCCTGCTCCGGGCCGTCGACCGGCGCGCTGTACTGGCACATCGGTGCCATCCAGACGCGGTTCGGGATCGTCAGGGACCGCAGGGTGCAGGGCTCGAACAGTGCGCTCATGGCGCTCTCCTCGTCGTAGTCGTGGGGCTCACCGGATCGCTCACCGGACGCCTTCTACGATAGGCATCGTACTACGCTGGATGTCAAACTACGAGAGATCTCGTACTATGGATCCATGACACCGCAGACCGCCCCCGCCGCCCGCGCGCTGGAGCACCCGGAGCGCGCGGCCATCCGCCTCGAAGGTGTGCTCCACGCGCTGTCCGACCCCATGCGGCTCCACGTGGTGCACACGTTGGCCGTCGCCGAGACGGAACTTGCCTGCTCCGAGGTCGAACTGCCGGTCAGCAAGTCCACCACCACGCACCACTTCCGGGTGCTGCGCGAGGCCGGCGTCATCGAGCAGAGCTACCGGGGCACGTCCAAGATGAGCGGCCTGCGCCGCGAGGATCTGGACGCGCTGTTCCCGGGTCTCCTGGACACCGTGCTGAAGGCCCTCGAAGGGCAGTGCGCGCGGCTCGGCGCAGGCCCCTCGGCGCACCGCTGACCGGGGCCAGGACGGATACGGCCGTATCAGGCGGCCGGCCGGGCGGCGGCCAGCAGCCGCTCCCAGGCCTGGATCTTGACGGTGCCCCGGTCGAGCGACCGGCCCAGCGCCATCTCCGCGGCCTCGATCGACAGCCAGCCCGGCCACGCCACCGGGTCGCTGCCGCCCGACCGCAGCGCCTCCAGCGGATCGCGGGGGAGCGACCTGGCCAGCAGCCGCGGTACGTCCTCGATCAGCGCCGCCACGGTCTGCTTGGCGCACGGCCGGTTGGTGCCGATCACCCCGGTCGGCCCGCGCTTGATCCAGCCGGCGACGTACTCGCCGGGCGACGGCACCCCGTCCCGCAGCACCCGCCCGCCGTCGTTCGGCACCACCGCATGCCGCTCGTCGAAGGGCAGACCCGGCAGCGGCACGCCCTGGTACCCCACCGAGCGCAGCACGAGCTGGGCTCCGATCTCCTCCAGCTGACCGGTCCCGCGCACACCGCCGAGCCCGTCCGGAACCGTCCGTTCGAAGCGGACGCCCGACACCCGGCCACTGCCGAGGAGTTCGGCCGGGCGCAGGAAGAAACGCAGATGGATCCGGCGCGGCCGGCCCTGCGGGACCCGCGTCGTCCACTCACGCAGCACCTCGACGTTGCGCCGGGCCGCGGCCGGCAGCGCGGAGGGGTCGGCGTACCCGGGATCGAGCGCCAACTCGTCGGAGTGCACGATGACATCGGCGCCGGACAGCCCGCCCAGCTCGCGCAGCTCCTTGGTGGTGAACTTCGCCTGCGAGGGACCGCGCCGCCCCACCATGTGCACATCGGTGACCTGGCTGGAGTCCAGCGCCGTGAGCGCCGACTGCGGGATGTCGGTGTGGCGCAACTCGTCCGCGCCGCGCGCCAGCACGCGGGCCACGTCGACCGCGACATTGCCGACCCCGATCACCACCGCCGACCGGGCGAGCAGCGCGAATCCCTCCGGCGGCTCGTCCGGATGGGCGCTGTACCAGGAGACGAACCGGGTGGCGGAGTAACTGCCGGGCAGGTCCTCGCCCGGTACGCCCAGCCGCCGGTCGGCGGCCGCGCCGAAGCAGTAGACCACCGCGTGGTAGAGCTCGCCGAGCTGCCCGGGACCGAGCGCCGGCCCCACCTCGACATTGCCGAGGAAGCGCACCCGCGGGTCCTCCAGCACCTGCCGCAGATTGCCCTGCAGGGATTTGATCTTCTCGTGGTCCGGCGCCACTCCGTAGCGCACCAGGCCGTACGGGCACGGCAGCCGGTCGAGCACGTCCACCGCCACGTCCGGCACAGTGGCCTGCCGAGTGAGCGCCTCGGCCACGTACACACCGCTGGGACCTGAACCCACTACTGCGACACGAAGCACGAGCCGGCTCCTTCCGCCCTGTGCCCAGCATGCGCCATCGCACCGCGTTGCGGGAGGGTGCGCGCGAAGGCGCCTCCTCAGGGGAGCGGCGAGCGCGGCGGGCGGCGGCCCTCCGCCGCTCCGGGCCCGTCGGCGGCGGGCGGCGGAACGCCCAGCTCCCAGTCCAGCTGGTACCGCGTGAACAGCTCGGCCCGCAGCCGCGGCAGCGGCATCGGCACGCCCGGCACCAGGAGCGCGACCACCGCGCCCATCAGCAGCGCGCGCAGCATCGGGTACTCCGCCCCGGGATCCTCCGCGCCCCAGCGGATGACCGTGCTCTCCAGCAGCGCGGCGAGCCGCCGCTGCTCGGCGCACTGGATGAAGCCCTCGCCCTCGAGGATCGACGCCATGTGCGTGCGCATCAGTTTCGCGTGCGTCTGGGTCAGGCCCAGGATCGCGTCGATGGCCCGCGCCATCCGCTCCCGGCCGTCCTCGGTGTGCGGCTCCCGCTCCAGGGCGGCGGCCAGCTCCAGATGCATCAGCCGGTGCACCGCGGACTGCACGAGCTGGCGTTTTCCCGGAAAGTAGTACGACACCAGTCCGCGGGCGGAGCCGGCCCGGTCGGCGATGTCGGCGAGGGTGGTGGCCTCGTAGCCGCGCTCCTCGACGAGCTCCACCGTCGCCTGCAGGAGCCGTTCCCGGGAACGCCGCCGCATCTCTTCATTGACCGATGCGCTTCGGGGAGACATGCTTTACTCCTGCGTTGACTGGCTCACAGCCAATATACTCAACGCACCCCCGCGGGGCCTACGCGGCCATGCGGGGTACGGGGGCCTGGATCGGCGCCCGGCGGCGCGGGGGACCGCCGGGCGCCGACCCGGTCACAGCACGCACGCAGTCGGAGCCCGCTCAGGAGCGGTGACGTGGCGGCCGGGGAAAGAAGCCGCTGGTTCGCGCGGTGTACTCGGCGAATCCCGGACGGCGCTCCATATGCCGCTCCAGCATCGGCTTGCCGCTGCCGCGGATCAGCAGGAAGCTCATGACCAGCGGCGACACCAGGGTGATGGTCGCGAGCGGGGTCGAGCAGGCGAGCAGGAACAGCCCCCACCAGACGCAGAAGTCGCCGAAGTAGTTGGGGTGCCGGGTCCAGCTCCACAGCCCGCGGTCCATGATCGCGCCGCGGTGGGACGGGTCCCGCTTGAAGCGGGCGAGCTGGAAGTCGCCCACGGATTCGAAGAAGAATCCCACCAGCCACAGCGCCACCCCCGCCGACGCGAACCCGTTGAGCGCGCCGGGCACGTACATGGCGAACTGGACGGGGAGGGAGACCAGCCACACCAGCGCCGCCTGCAGCAGATAGACCATGCGCAGCGCGTACAGGTTCCGGCTGCCGGGCGCGCGGGACAGCATCCGGGCGTAGCGCGGATCCTCGCCGTGGCCCCAGCCGCGCAGCCCGATGTGCACCGACAGCCGCAGTCCCCACGCCGTCGTCGCTATCAGCACCAGCAACCGCCGGGTCTCGTCCCCGTGGCCCGCCGACAGCGCGTACGAGACGGCCGCCACCGCGGCGAAGGCCGTCCCCCAGGCGACGTCCACGACCCGGTGCAGGCCCTTCGCCGCGCCGACGGCGAAGGCCGCGAGGAGCACCGCCAGGGTCGCGCCGGCCGAGGCCGCGAGGCCGATGGCGAAGTCGTCCCACGGAAAGGGGGTCACCGGGCGCCCGCCGCGCCGCGCACCAGCAGCAGCTGACGCACATCCAGGTAGCCGGACCGGAACCCGGCCTCGGAGTAGGCCAGGTAGAAGGTCCACATCCGGCGGAAGGTCTCGTCGAACCCCAGCTCCGCCACCTCGGCGGCCCGCTCCGTGAAGCGCTCGCGCCACAGCTGCAGCGTCCGGGCGTAGTGCGTTCCGAACCCGGTGTCCTCGGCGATCCGCAACCCCGTGTCGCGGGCCAGGACCTGCTCGACGGCGGTGACCGAGGGCAGCAGGCCGCCGGGGAAGATGTACTTCTGGATCCAGGTGAAGGTGCGCCGGGAGGCCAGCAGCCGGTCGTGCGGCATGGTGATGGCCTGCAGGGCGATCCGTCCGCCGGGGGCCAGGAGCCGCTCCAGCGTACGGAAGTACACCGGCCAGAACTCCGCGCCGACCGCCTCGACCATCTCCACGCTGACCACCGCGTCGTACTCGCCGCGGATCTGCCGGTAGTCCAGCAGCTGAACCGTCACCCGGTCCTCGTACCCCGCCTCGCGGATCCGCATCCTGGCCAGCTCGCGCTGTTCCCGCGACAGGGTCACCGTCACCACCTCCGCGCCGCGTCGCGCGGCCCGCAGGGCCAGCTCGCCCCAGCCGGTGCCGATCTCCAGCAGCCGGGTGCCGGGTCCGACGGCGGCGAGGTCCAGCAGCCGGTCGATCTTGCGGTGCTGGGCCACGGTCAGTGGCTCGTCCCCGGTGGGGGAGGGGGCGTCGGCGGGCGCTCCGTCCGGCGGGAACAGGGCCGCCGAGTACGTCATGGTCCGGTCCAGGAAGAGCGAGAACAGATCGTTCGACAGGTCGTAGTGGCGGCTGATGTTGCCCCGCGCCCCGACGACCGTGTTGCGCTGGGCCGACGGCTGCCGCAGCGCCCACGCGCCGCGCAGCCGCTGCAGCGGGGCCGGGATGAGCGACGCGACCTGCGAGGCGAGCACGGTGAGCACCCCGACCAGGTCGTCGGAGTCCCAGTCGCCCGCCATGTACGACTCGCCGAAGCCGATCAGTCCGGATTCACCGATCCGGGCGAAGAAGGGGCCGGGCCGGTGGATCCGCAGCAGCGGGGCGTCCGGATCCGGCGACCCCACGGGGGCGCGGCCCGGCAGGCCCAGGCGCAGCGGCAGGCGGGCCAGGGCCCGCCGCACCAGGCGCTCGGCGACGGCCGCGCGGACCGGCGCGACGGGCACCCGGACGACATCGGGCCACCGTTCCGGGTTCACCGCCGGGCCGCGGGCCGCGGGCACACGGCCCGTGGGCGGACGGGCCGCCGACGGGCGGGAGACGGTCGGACGGGAGACGGGGGCAGTCACTGCACACCCTCCTGGGTTCGGTGCGGGGGACGGGGCCGCACGGGCAGGCCGCGCAGGTACAGCAGGACGCCGTGCACCCGGATGAGCACGGAGACGGTCGCCGTCGACCACGGGTGCCGGACGGCGGCCCGCAGCAGGCCCGCGGTGGTCGCGGGGCGCCGTTCGCCCCGCAGTGTCGCGGTGAACGGCCGGGTACCGGAACGTTCCAGATGGACCGTCAGATCGAGTCGCGCGCCGGGCTCCGGCAGCCGCATGCGGTACTCGCCGTCCACCGGGAAGAACGGCGAGACGTAGAACTCCTTCGCGGTTCCGGCCCGCCCCTCGGCGTCCGGCCGCAGCAGGTAGCAGTGGCGCTCGCCGTAGGTGTTGTGCACCTCGGCGACGACACAGGCCGTCGAGCCGTCGGCGCGCCGGCACCAGTAGACGGTCAGCGGATTGAAGACGTGGCCGAACACCCGGGCCGCGGTGAGCATCAGCACCCGCCCGCCGGGCCGCTCCACCCCGTTCGCCGCGAGGAAGCGGTCGAGTCCCGCCCGGAGGCTCGGCGCTCCGCCACCGAAGTGGTCGCGCGCCTCGAAGCGGGCCAGCGGACGCAGCGGGCGCGGCAGCCGGGGCAGCGCGTCCACGTCGACCAGCCACAGGTATGTGCGGTGCCGGAAGGCGTGCCGCAGCGGTGCGGTGCGCACGTGCGCGACCACGCACTCGTACAGTGCCGCGGTCACCACCGCACCCCCAGCGCCGCGGCCGCCGCGACGCCCGAGCGGCAGCCGTCCTCGTGGAATCCCCACCCGTGGTAGGCGCCGGCGAACGTGGTGACCGGGTTGTTGAGCTGGGGGAGCCGGCGCTGCGCGGCGACCGAGCGCGTGGTGAAGACCGGGTGCGCGTAGTCCATGCGGTCCAGGACCAGGGCCGGGTCGACGAGTTGCTCGCCGCCGAGGGTCACGACGTAATCCCGCGGCGTGTCCAGCCGCTGCAGACGCGTCATGTCGTAGCTGACCAGGACGCGGTCGGGGGTGGCGCCGCACGAGGGCAGCAGGTAGTTCCAGGAGCCGCGGGCCCCGCGGGCCCGGGGCAGCACGGAGGCGTCGGTGTGCAGCAGCGCGGGGTTGGCGGAGTAGGAGAACGCGCCCAGCACGTCGGCCTCGGCGGGCGTCGGGTCGGCGAGCAGCCGCAGCGCCTGGTCGGGGTGGACGGCGATGACAACGGCGTCCGCGGTGTGCTCCATGCCGTCGCCGGTCCGCAGCCGTACGCCGCCGGGGCCGCGGGAGAGCGCGTGGACCGGGGCCGAGGTGTGCACCTCGGTGAGCTGCTTGGCGATCCGGCGGACGTATTCGTGCGAGCCGCCGGTGACGGTCCGCCAGGCCGGGGCACCGGTCACCGCGAGCATCCCGTGGTTGTCCAGGAAGCGGAAGAGGTACCGGGCGGGGTAGCCGGCGGCCTGCTCCGCGCCGCAGGACCACACCGCGGAGACCAGCGGCGTCATGAAGTGCGAGACGAAGTAGGCCGGGAAGCGCCGCTCGGCGAGGAACTCGCCGAGGGTCGGCTCGGGGTCCTCCGCCGGCCGCGCCAGCAGCTCGCGAGCGGCCCGGTGGAAGCGCGGCACCTGGGCGAGCAGCCGCAGGTAACGGACGTTGGCCGCGTTGCCCGGACGCGGGAAGAGCCCCGCCGCGCCGCGGGCCCCCGCGTACTCCAGACCGCAGCCGTCGCAGCGCACCGACATGCTCATGTCGGTCTCCTGGGTGGCGACGCCCAGTTCGGCGAAGAGGCGGGTCAGCAGCGGGTACGTACGGCGGTTGTGCACGATGAAGCCGGTGTCGACGGCGAACGCCCGGCCGCCGTCGGCGACCTCATGGGTGTCGGCGTGGCCGCCCAGCCGGGCGTCCGCCTCGAAGAGCAGGACGTCATGCGTCCCGCGCAGGACGTGCGCGGCGGTGAGTCCGGCGATCCCGCTCCCGATGATCGCGACCCGACGTCGTTCCGTCATCACAGCCCGCCCTCCTCACACCCGCATGTCCTGTCGGGTATTCGGAACGGCGGCCGGCGCGGATTGGTGGGAGTACGAAAGAGGTTTACGCGAGTGCGCTGAGGCCCGGGACGAAGGCGATCAGCAGGGGGACGGCCGGGACGAGGAGGGCGGTCGCGGTCAGGCTCGCGCGGCGTACCGGGGCCAGGCGCGGGGCCGGGTCCAGGAGGCGGTGCACGCGGCGCGGCAGTTCGGCGAGCGGGGTCGGGCAGGGGCCGAAGACCCCGCGGTCCTCGTTGAGCTCGACCAGGGCCAGCGCCGTGGTGAGCCGGCCGAAGCGGCGGGAGGCGGTGTCGTCGGCGGCCAGTTCGATCAGCCGGTGCACCTGGTCGCGGAACCCGGCGAAGACCGGGACCTGCGGGAAGCCCGAGGCCAGCGCGCCCGCGCAGTGCAGCAGCACATCGTGCCGGGCGCGGACGTGGCCCTGTTCATGGGCGAGTACGGCGTCCAGCTGGCGGCCCTTGAGCCGGCGCAGCGCGGCCGTGGTGACGACCAGCTGCGGTTGCGCGCCCGACAGCCACCAGGCGTCGGGCCGGTCACCCTCCAGCACCACCAGCCGGTCACCGGCCGGTGGCTCCTCGCCGGGCAGCCGGGGCGAGCGGACGAGCAGGTCGGCACGTCGCCGGCGGCGCCGGGCCCGTGCCCCGCGCACCTCGCGGGTGAGCATCGCGGCGGTCCACACACCACCGCAGGCCAGCAGGATCGCCAGCGATCCGGCCCAGCGCCCGTAGCCGGGCAGGCCGTAGGCGTCCACGACGCCGTGCGGGGCGAAGCCGAACAGGTGCCAGCGCACCGCCGCCGAGGCCGCCGCGGCGCTGAGCGCCATCGCCAGGACACAGCACAGCAGGACGGCGCCGACGACGCACTGCCAGACCCACAGGGCCAGCACGGGTTCGCGCTCCGGCCAGGCGGCACGGGACAGCAGGCGCGGCGTCATCGCCGCCGCCAGCGCGCCGACCAGCAGCAGCACGAACGGGACCGTCATGCCCCTCAGCCTAGGAGGCGGGGGGATCCCCGGGTACGGTCCGCCGTCCGAAGTGATGCACGCCTCACCCGCCACACACCGCCCCGTCACGTCTCACGCCGCTTCGCCGCTACGGGTGATGTCGGCCGGTCGCCCGTCGCGTCGCGCCACTTACCGGAACGGTACGAATACGCTGCGTCATGCGAGCCGATCATCGGAACGACTCGCCCGCGACCTCGTCCGCGAGGACTTCATCGAACTGGAGGCGTGGTGTGCCGCATCGGTGCCCTGCTCGCCGTCCTTGCCCTCTCCTTCGTCGCGCTCCTCGGGGGTGCGTCCGTCTCCCAGGCCGACACGGCGCCCGGGGGACCCGCGGCGTTCACCCTGCCCGCCTCGCTCGACCTGCATGACGGCACCATCCAGGAGTACGACGGCACGTATTACGCCTACGGGACCGCGTACGCGTGCGGGTTCCACTGGCAGCAGGCCAACACGCCGTGGTGCGGCTTCAAGGTGTCCTCCGCGCCCTCGCTCCGGGGTCCCTGGTCCACGCCCACCCTGCTGTTCGGCCCGGACGACATCGATCCGTTCACCGGAAAGTCCTGGCAGGTGGAGTGCGGCGGCAACGGCTCGGGCTGTTTCAACGCGCGGATGATCCAGCGCAGTGGCTGGGGCAGTGACGACGGGGTGTGGATCCTGTGGTTCAACTCCCCGGCCGACTACGGCCGCGACAAGTCCCACGCCTACAACGCGATGGGCTGCAACGGGCCTGCCGGCCCGTGCGGTCCCTCCGCCGGTCCGCCGCACGGCTCGTACGCCAAGCCCGTGCTGAAGTACTGCACCGGCAACGGGGACATGGGCTTCATCGACTCCGCCACACCGGGCGCCGCGCCGGCGCTGGTGTGCACGATGCCCGGCGCGCTCTCCCTGTCCATCGAGGAGCTCAACGGGTACGGCGTCGGGGGGTCCGGCGTGGGCGGATCGACCGTCGCCGGACTGAAGAACATCGAGAGCCCGGGCGGCTGGTACGACCGCTCCAGCGGGCAGTACTTCCTCACCTACTCGGATCCCGGGTGCGGCTACTGCACCGGCACCGGCACCGGCTACGCCACCACCACGAACCTCTACGGGACCTGGGTGGCGCCCCCCAACCTCGGCTTCGGCCAGCCCGCGAACGGCCGCCGCCTCATCTCCGCCAACAGCTGCGGCGGGCAGGCCCGGACCGTGTCGGTCGTCGACGGGCAGGCCTGGCAGGCCATCGACCTGTGGACGGGCGACCGGAACGAGGCCGGGGCGCAGATGAGGTTCGTGCCCCTCAACTCCACCACGCCGTCCGGCACCCCCGGCGACGGCCAGGTCTGGCGACCGCCGCTCGTCCTCGCCTGCTGACGCCCCGGGGGCCGGAAGGCCCCCGGGTCACAGCGCCAGCAGCATGGCGAACATGCCCAGCGCCATGGAGACCCGGCACGCCGCCAGCTCCGGCGCGATCGGCGCCCCGGCCGGCGGACCGCCGGCCGGGGCGACGGCCGCCACCGTCACCAGCCGGGCCCCGGCGGCCAGCACGTACCCGGCGAAGTACAGCAGCAGCGCCCCCGTCAGCAGCGGCGCGCCCGCCGCGGTGTGCCCGGCATGGCCGCCGGCCGGGGCGGCCGTGCCCATCGCCGCCGCCATGTAGACCATCGCGGCGGCGCCCAGGGCGTGGTGCAGATGGTGGCCCGGCTGCCGGGCGAGCAGCAGGGCCCGGACCGCCGCGGCCGCGAAGACCACCGCGAGCAGCAGCGTCCCCCAGGGCCTGGGGTCGAGTACGGACACGGGCACGGCCATCACCGCCATGCCGGCTCCCATCAGGGCCTCGTCGCGTGCCGCGTGCCGCAGCAGGCACGACAGCCCCGTCGCGGCGCTGAGCACGACCAGCAGCCATCCCACCAGCGGTGGTCCGTGCATGACCGGCCTCCCGTTCGCGGCGTTCCCGCCCACCGGCCGCCCCGCGTCCGTCGGCGACGGCGGTCCGCTGGAGAGTTGCCCAGCCACGAGGGCGCACACCCGAGCGCACGGACGTACCGGGGGGGCGCCCGCGGCAGGTCAGGTCCGGGCGCGCTGGGTGACCGCCACGCAGACCAGGACGGCGAGCGCCGCGAGCGGGGTGGCGGCGCCCAGGTGCTCGCCGAGCAGTGCCGCCGACCACACCAGCGTCAGCAGCGGCTGCGCGAGCTGGAGCTGGCTGGCGCGGGGGACTCCGATGGCGGCCATGCCCCGGTACCAGACCATGAGGCCGAGGACCTGGGAGACGGCCGCGAGGTACGCCAGCCCCAGCAGCGGCCGGCCGCTGAGGTGCACCGGCTCGAAGGTCAGGGCGACGAGCGAGCCGACCAGGGTGAACGGGAGCATCGCGATCAGAGCCCACGAGATGACCCGCAGTCCGGGCATCACCCGGGCCAGCCGCCCGCCTTCGGCGTAGCCCGCCGCGCACACCGCGAGCGCGCCGAAGAGGTAGAGGTCGCCGGCGGTGGGCGCACCGCCGCTCTGCGCGAGGGTGAACAGGGTGACGACCCCGGCGCCCGCGACGGCGGCGGCCCAGAAGGTCCGCGACGGGCGGTTCCCCTCCCGGACGGCGGCCACGATGGCGGTGGCCAGCGGCAGCGCGCCGATGACGACGGCGGCGTGCGAGGTGTTGGTGGTCGTCAGCGCCAACGTGGTGAGCAGCGGGAATCCGACGACGACGCCGAGGCCGACGACCAGCAGCCCCGGCCAGTGCTCGCGGGCGGGGACCGGTGCCCGCCCGGCGATCAGGCAGGCGCCCGCGATGACCGCCGCGAGGACGCCGCGCACCGCGACCGTGGTCCACGGCCCGAAGCCGCCGAGCGCCCAGTGGGTCGCGGGGAAGGTGAAGGAGAAGATCGCGACGCCGAGCGCGGCGAGTGCGGTGCCGTTCACCGCTATCGGCCGTAGTGCGATAGCGCTATTGTCTGCTGTCATGAATGACGGTAGCAGTTCGACTTCTCTGGCGGATTCGCTGCGCGGGGAGCTGAAGCGCTTCTCCCCAGGCGCCAAAATGCCGTCGAGTCGTTCACTCGTCGAGCGGTTCGGCGTCAGCCCCGTGACGGTCTCCCGGGCGCTGGCCGCGCTCGCCGCCGAGGGTCTGGTGGAGACCCGTCCCGGCTCCGGCACCTACCGGTCACAGGCGGCGCCCGCCGCCGGCCCCGTCGACACCTCCTGGCAGCAGGTCGCCCTGACCGCCGGCGACCAGCACGGCGAGCCCGCCCCCCGCGTCGTCGACGCCTCCGGCGTGCTCGCCACCCTCGCCGCTCCGCCGCCCGGTGTGATCCCGCTCAACGGCGGCTACCTGCACCCGGACCTCCAGCCGCAGCAGGCCCTCGGCGCCGCGCTCGCCCGCGCGGCCCGCCGGCCCGGGGCGTGGGACCGGCCGCCGGTGGAGGGGCTGACGGCGCTGCGCACCTGGTTCGCGCGCGAGGCCGGCGTCGGACCCGCCCAGGTGCTGATCACGGCGGGCGGCCAGGCCGCGCTCACCACCGCGCTGCGCGCGCTCGCCCCGCCCGGCTCCGCACTGCTCGTCGAGTCTCCGACCTACCCCGGCGTGCTCGCGGTGGCCCGCGCGGCCGGCCTGCGGCCGGTCCCGGTGCCGACCGACGCCGACGGCGTACGCCCCGACCTGCTCGCGGACGCCTTCGACGCCACCGGTGCGCGGGTGTTCTTCTGCCAGCCGCTCTTCCAGAACCCGACGGGCGCGGTCCTCGCCCCCGTACGGCGGGCGCAGGTCACCGGGATCGCCCGGGCGGCCGGCGCGTTCGTCATAGAGGACGACTTCGCGCGGCGGCTGGGCCACGGCGGCCCGCTGCCCGCGCCGCTGGTCGCCGACGACCCGCACGGCACCGTCGTCCATGTGACGTCGCTGACCAAGCCCACGTCGCCCAGCCTGCGGGTGGGCGCGCTCATCGCCCGCGGCCCGGTCGTGGAGCGGCTGCGCGCCATCCAGGTCGTGGACAGCTTCTTCGTCGCCCGCCCCCTCCAGGAGGCGACGCTGGAACTCGTCGGCGCGCCCGCCTGGCCGCGCCATCTGCGGGCCGTCGCGACCGGCCTGCGCGAGCGCCGTGACGCGATGCTGGGCGCCCTGCGGCGCGACCTGCCCGAGCTCCTTCCCGCCCGTGCCCCGGCCGGCGGCTACCAGTTGTGGCTGCGGCTGCCCGACGGCACCGACGAGACGGAGCTGTGCACGGCGGCGCTGCGCGCCTCGGTCGCGGTGGCGGCCGGGCGGCCCTACTTCGCCGCGGAGGCGCCGGCTCCGTACATCCGCGTCAGCTTCTCCGACACCAGCGGCGCCGAGGAGATCGACGAGGGGATCCGGCGGCTCGCGGGCGCGTTCGCCGAGGTCAGGGCCGGTATCTGATCGGGTGGTCGGCGGGTACCTCCACCACGACGATCTCCAGCCCGTCGGGATCCGCGATCCACATCTCGACCAGCCCCCAGGGCTCCTTCAGCGGCGGCCGCAGCACGGGGACCCCGCGACCGGCCAGTTCGGCGTGGGCCGCCGCGACGTCCGGGACCTGCAGCCAGATGCGCAGCGCCCCACTGGCCGGCGCCCCGGAGCGCCCGGAGACCTCCAGGTAGCCGCCGCCGAGGAAGAACACCGTGCCGCGCCCGGGACCGCTGCCGAACTCCCGGTAGATCGCCAGCCCGAGATCGTCCCGGTAGAAGGCGCGGGATCGTTCCAGGTCGGTCGGTTGCAACAGGATCCGGCTGCTCACCACATTCACCATGCGGTACAGCTACCCGCCCCCCGTGACCCGGATGCGCCTCCCGGTAGCCTCGGCCCCATGGACATCAGCGAGCGCACAGCGCAGCCGACCTTCCGCACGGCCACGCCGGCCGATGTTCCCGCCGTCGTCGCCCTCGTGGAGTCGGCCTACCGGGGGGACGAGAGCCGGGCCGGGTGGACGACCGAGGCGGACATTCTGGAGGGACAGCGGACGGATCCGGAAGGTGTCGTCGAGGTGATCGAGAAGCCGGGCAGCCGGCTCGTCCTGGTGGAGCGTGAGGGCGAGCTGATCGCGTGCTGCCACCTCGAACGGCGCGGGAACCACGCGTACTTCGGGATGTTCGCGGTCCGTCCCACGGCGCAGGGCGGCGGCCTCGGGAAGACGGTCCTCGCGGAGGCCGAGCGCTTCGCCGCCGAGGAGTGGGACGTGGCGCAGATGCACATGACGGTGATCACGGCGCGCGCGGACCTCATCGCCTGGTACGAGCGCCGCGGCTACGCCCGCACCGGCCAGACGCACCCCTTCCCCTACGGGGACGAGCGCTTCGGGGTGCCGCAGCGCGACGACCTGGAGTTCGAGCTGCTGGTGAAGGACTTCGCCAACGGCCGCAACCACTAGAGCCGCCCGGCCTCCGCGAAGCGCCGCAGGAAGCGCTGAGTGCGCTCCTGCTCCGGCGCCCCGAACACCTGCTTCGGTGTGCCGCGCTCCAGCACCACCCCGGCGTCGAGGAAGCAGACCTGGTCGGCGACCTCCCGGGCGAAGCCCATCTCGTGCGTGGCGATCACCATCGTCATGCCCTGCTCCTTGAGGTCGCGGACGACGCCCAGTACCTCGCCGACCAGTTCCGGGTCGAGCGCCGCGGTGATCTCGTCGAGGAGCAGCAGCCGCGGCTTCCCGGCCAGCGCCCGGACGATCGCGACGCGCTGCTGCTGTCCGCCGCTGAGCCGGTCCGGGTACTCGCCGGCCTTGTCGCCGAGGCCGAGCCGGTCGAGCAGTTCACAGGCCCGCTCGGTCGCCTCGGCGCGCGCGACCTTGTGCACCCGGCGCGGTGCGAGGGTGATGTTCTCGAGGACCGTCATGTGCGGGAAGAGGTTGTACGCCTGGAAGACGACGCCGATCCGGCGGCGCACCGAGTCGGGGTCGACGCGCGGATCGGTGATGTCCTCGCCGTCCAGGAAGATCGCCCCGTCGTCGATGTCCTCCAGCAGGTTGGCGCAGCGCAGCAGCGTCGACTTGCCGGAGCCCGAGGCGCCGATCAGGGCGGTGACGGTGTGCGGCGGCACCGTGAGATCGATGTCGCGCAGCACCACGGTGGAGCCGAACGTCTTGCGCACCGACTCCAGCCGCAGCACGGGGGTGGCGCTCACGTCGTCCTTCATACGGTCCCTCCCTGCGACTGGCGGCGGTTCATCCGGGCGGTGATCCAGTCGGTGAAGCGCGTCATGGGGATGGTGAGCGCGACGAAGATCAGGCCGGCCACGACGTACGAGGTGTAGTTGAAGGTCTTGCCCGCGTAGATCTGCGCCGCGTACACCGCGTCGACCGCGCCGGCGATCGACACCAGGCCGGTGTCCTTCTGCAGCGAGACCAGGTCGTTCAGCAGCGGAGGGACGACCCGCCGGACGGCCTGCGGCAGCACCACATGGCGCATGGTCTGCGCGCTGCTCAGCCCCAGCGAGCGGGCGGCCGCGCGCTGGCTGGGGTGGACGGTGTCGATGCCGGCCCGGAAGACCTCGGCCACGTACGCCGAGTAGGTGAGGACCAGCGCCGTCCCGCCGAGCACCACCGGATCGGTGGTGACGCCCTGCAGCCGCAGCGCCGGGACGCCGAAGACCACGCCGAGCAGGCAGATGATCAGCGGCAGTCCGCGGAAGAAGTCGACATAGGCGGTGGCGAGTGCGCGCAGCGGGAAGAACACCGGCCCGCGCAGGGTGCGGGTGATGGCGAGCAGCAGCCCCAGGACCAGCACGACCGCTCCGCACACCACCATCAGCTGCAGGTTGAGCCAGAGCCCGTCGAGGATCTTCGGCAGCGACGCGCGGGCGTCGTGCGCGTTGAAGAACGTCTCGCGGGTGCGCTGCCAGCCGGGGGAGCTGACGACGAGCCCGATGAGCAGCCCGGCGGTGGCGAGGGAGCTGACCGCGCCGATCGTCACCGCGCGCCGGGTGCGGGCGCGCCGGAAGCGCTCCCGCTCGATCCGCCGCTCGGAGGGCCGGTAGGTGTCCTGCCGGACGTCCTCCAGCGTCACTTCAGCACCGGCGCGTCGACGGCCTCGGACAGCCAGCGCTTCTCCAGCCCCGCGAGAGTCCCGTCCTTGCGCAGCGCGTCGACGGCCTTGCTGACGCAGGCGGTGAGCTTGCTGCCCTTGTCCAGGACGAGGCCGAACTGCTCCTTCTGGGCGCCGCCGGCCTCGAACTGCCCGACGACCTCGGCCTCCGGCACCTCGGCGCCGGTGATGTAGAAGGCGGTGGGCAGGTCGACGACGATGCCGTCCACCTGGCCGTTCTTCAGCGCGCTCTTGGCGAGGTCGTTCTTCTGGTAGACGGCGGGCGGCTGGGTCGGCTTGATGACGTCGTTCAGCACGTCCAGGCTGGTGGTGCCGACCTGGGCGCCGAGCTTGGCGCCCTTCAGATCGGCGATGGTCCTCGCGTTCGCGATCTTTGAGGTCTTCAGGGCGATGACGGCCTGGCGCACGTCGTAGTAGCCGGACGAGAAGTCGACGGCCTTCTTGCGGTCCTCACTGATGGAGACCTGGTTGATGTCGAAGTCGAACGCCTTCGCGCCGGGCGCGAACGCGTTGTTGAAGGCGACGGTCTGCCAGACGACATCGGCCTGGGCGTAGCCGAGCTGCTGTGCGACGGCGTACGCGACCGCCGACTCGAAGCCCTTGCCGTTGGCGGGCTTGTCCTCGGTGAACCAGGGGTCGTAGGCGGGCGTGTCCGTGCCCACGGTCAGCTTGCCCGCGGTGCGGGTGGACAGACCGGTGGGGGCACAGCTCGCGGCGGACGTTCCCGCGGGCGGCGTGGTGCTGCTCGCGGAGGAGTCCTCCTGGGGCGCGCAGCCGGCGGCGGCGAGGGTGAGCAGGGCGGCCGCGGCGATGGCGGCGCGGCGCGGGGACAGCGGGTTCGCGGAACGCATGGCCGGACATTGGCACCGGCCGGGTGAATCTGTCCAGGCCGCGGGGACATACGTCCGAATGCCGGACGTTTGTGTCCGCGGTGTTGCCGCGCGGCGCCCGGCGCCCTCCCTGTCAGGCCCGTCCGGCGATCCGACGCATCGCCCGGCCGTCGATCGACGGCAGGTCCGTCACGATGCCGTCCAGTCCCAGCGCGTGCGCCAGGTCCAGTTCCTGCCGGGTGTTCACCGTCCACGCGATCACGGCGAGCCCCACGTCCCGGCACCGCCGGACCAGGTCGAGGCTGAGGTGCGGCAGTTCGAGGCTGACCATGCGGGCGCCGACCGCCAGCGCGCGCGGGACCAGGTCCCGGCCGAGTTCGCTCGCGACGAGCACACGGTGTGACTGCGGCAGCAGTTCACGGATCGCGCGCAGCGCCTCGTCGTGGAAGGAGATCACGCTCACCCGGCCCACCTCGTCGCGCTCGCGCAGCACCTCGGCGAGCACCTGGGCGGCGGCCACGTCCTTGATCTCGGCCTGGATCGGTCCGGTGACCGCGTTCAGCACCTCTTCGAAGACGGGCACCCGTTCGCCCTGTCCCGCGTCCAGCTCCCGCAGCGCGTCCAGGGTGAGGTCACCGATCCGGCCGGTGCCGTCCGTGGTGCGGTCGACCTCCGCGTCGTGCATGACGACGAGCGCGCCGTCCTTGCTCAGGTGCAGGTCGAGCTCGATCTGGTCCAGCCCCTCGCCCTCGGCGCGGAGGAAGGAACGCAGGGTGTTCTCGGGCTCCACGCCCATGACACCCCGGTGACCGACGGTGAGGAAGTTCATGGCCGACACCCTAGCGACGGGCGGTGACGGGGGGCGGAACGTGGTGTGACGGCGCGGAGTGCTGGGAGCGGACACCCGCCGTGCCGAGGACGAATCCGGTGATCAGGGCGGCGACGAGGACAGCGCGGGTACTCATGCCCCCTCTCCTACCGCCGCCGGACCCCGCCCGGCCGGTTCCGTCACTCGTGCGAGGGCGTGCCGCCCGCCGGGCTGCCCCGGGGGGCCGCGGGGATCCGGTGCGGGGATCGCGCGGTCCGGGAAGCTGGGCGAGACTGTACTGAAGCCGCTTTGGGGTGATAAGGCAGAAATGTCAGGAAACCCCATCTGCGCCGACATGACGCAACTAACAGAAGTCATCGCGAGAATGGCGTATGGCAGGAAAATGACCGGTCTCGTAGGGGGTCGCACAGGATAATCTCTTCCGACCCCCCTTGAACGGAGGAAGCTCGTATCGATACGCTTCCTTGGCGGATCAAGCGCGTTTCTTCTGTGAAGGAGGGGTCATGAGTGAAAATCTTTCGGCTGTAGTGGCTGACGGGACCGGTATATCCGGCGAGGGCATCGCCTCGCATCCGGCGTGGGCCGTACTGAAGCAAGCCGTCGTCGCCATCAGGCCCTGGCAGCAGAAGGACGGCTCGATCGACTTCTCCGCCGAGGTCGTACCACCGCTGGCCGACGTGGAGCGCGCCCTGGAGCGCGTCATCGGCGCGATCGAGCAGCTCTCCCCGCTGGTGCCGCACGACACGGCGTACCACACGGCCCTCGTCGCGGACCTGCGCCGCTGGGCGGACGGCGGCTTCGGCATCCCGGACTTCCTGGACTCACTGCTGGCCTTCCAGCCCGCCGCCGACCGGCGCGACGGCCTGGAGCACCTGGTCGTCTTCCCGATGTACACGCAGAACGGCAACCCGGACCGCAACCTGGAGGCCGTCGCCCTGCGCGTCGTGTGGCCCGAGTGGCTCGCCGAGCTGGAGCGCACCCGCTACGACAACCCGCTCTTCGTGCCGATCACGTTCCAGGACTTCACGCCCGGCTACGACACCAACTCCGCGGTGCTCTTCCCGGAGACCGTGGCCGTCCGCCAGGCGCCCGAGCGCTGGACGTGGGGCGGCATCTTCTGCGACCGCGAGGCCGCGCGCTTCCGCGCCGTGACCTCCGCCGCCGTGGACACCCTCGGACTGGAACTGCCCGGTGAGGCCGTCCGGCTCATCGAGGACCAGGAGCTCTCGCAGCAGACGTTCGTCCTGTGGGACATGATCCACGACCGCACCCACAGCCACGGCGACCTGCCGTTCGACCCGTTCATGATCAAGCAGCGCGCGCCGTTCTGGATGTACGGCCTCGAAGAGCTGCGCTGCGACCTCACGACCTTCAAGGAGGCCGTGAAGCTGCAGGCCGAGGGCCACCCGATGGGGCTGGGCGTGCAGTACGCGATCCTCTTCGACCGCCTCTTCCGCTTCCCGGTCACCGGCGAGCGGGTCCGCAACTACGACGGACTGGGCGGCCAGCTGCTCTTCTCGTACCTGCACAAGCACGACGCCGTACGCTGGACGGACAACACGCTGCACGTCGACTGGGAGCTGGCCCCCCAGGTCACCAACCAGCTCTGCGCCGACATCGAGAAGCTGTACCGCGACGGCATCGACCGCCCGAAACTCGTGCACTGGTTCGCCGCGTACGACCTGGTCGCGACGTACCTCTCGCCCCACCCCGGATCGGTGTGGGCCAAGGGCCCGGACGCCCTCGACCTCTCGCTGCCGCCGCGCAAGCTCGTGGACGAGGTGCTCGTCGACGAGTTCCCGCTGAGCATGTTCTACGAGGCGCTCGCGAAGAAACTGCGTGACGTGATCGCGTCGACCCGGGGTATCACCGGCGTCGCACGGACCGCGGCGTGAGCGGCGCTGCCGAGGAGGCGGAGATGACGAACGGAACCAATGGCCAGGGGCCTCTCGACGGAGCGGTCATCGCGGTGGCGGGGGCCGGCGGGCCGGCCGGCCGTGCGATGCTCCAGCGCCTCGCCAGGGCCGGCGCTCATGTCGCCGCCGCGGACGCGAATCCCGAACGGCTCGCGCAAGCCGTCGACCAGGCCCGGTACGACGCCGGCGGTGGGGACATCACCGGCGAGATCGTGGACCTGCTCGACCCCGCCGCGACCCGTGACTGGGCCGGGCGGATCGAGAAGGACCACGGTCCGGTCGACGGCCTGGTCCACCTCGTCGGTGGCTGGCGCGGTTCCGCGTCGTTCACCGAGACCGACCTCGCCGACTGGGACTTCCTGCACCAGCTGCTGATCCGCACCGTCCAGCACACCTCGCTGGCGTTCCACGACCCGCTGCTGCGCAGCACGCGTGGCCGCTACGTGCTGATCAGCGCGGCCGGCGCCAGCAGCCCGACGTCCGGGAACGCCGCCTACGCCGCGTCGAAGGCCGCCGCCGAGGCCTGGACGCTCGCGATGGGGGACTCGTTCCGCAAGCTCGCGGGCACCGAGCCGCTGACCGCGGCGGCCAGCGTCGTCGTCATCAAGGCGCTGGTGCACGATGAGATGCGGGCGCAGCGCCCGAACGCCAAATTCGCCGGCTTCACCGATGTGACGGACCTCGCCGAGGCCGTCACGGACATCTGGAACCGGCCCGCCGAGGAAGTGAACGGAACCCGACTGTGGCTGACGCCCCAACCGTGACCGAGCAGCTCGCCACCGACGCCGTCCGGCGCCACGACCCGGAGGTGCGGGGCTTCGCCAGCGACAACTACGCCGGCGTGCACCCCGAGGTGCTCACCGCCCTCGCCCTCGCCAACGGCGGCCACCAGGTCGCGTACGGCGAGGACGACTACACCGCGCATCTGCAGGACGTCTTCCGCCGCCACTTCGGCCCGCGCGCGGAGGTCTTCCCGGTCTTCAACGGCACCGGCGCCAACGTCACGGCGCTGCAGTCCGTCACCGAGCGCTGGGGTGCGGTGATCTGTGCGGAGTCCGCGCACATCAACGTGGACGAGGGCGGAGCGCCGGAGCGCATGGGCGGCCTGAAGCTGCTGACCGTCCCGACGCCGGACGGCAAGCTCACCCCCGAGCTGATCGACCTCCAGGCGTTCGGCTTCGACGACGAGCACCGCGCGCAGCCGCAGGTCGTCTCGATCACCCAGACCACCGAGCTGGGCACCTGCTACACCCCCGACGAGATCCGGGCGATCTGCGACCACGCCCACCAGCACGGCATGGCCGTCCACCTGGACGGGGCGCGGATATCCAACGCCGCCGCCACGCTCGGTGTGCCGCTCGCGGCGTTCACCACCGACGCCGGGATCGACATCCTCTCCTTCGGCGGTACCAAGAACGGCCTGCTGATGGGGGAGTGCATCGTCGTGCTCACCCCCGAGCGGGTGCGCGCCATGAAGCACCTGCGCAAGCTGTCGATGCAGCTCGCCTCCAAGATGCGGTTCGTGTCGGTGCAGTTCGAGGCGCTGCTCGCCGGCGACCTGTGGCTGCGCGGCGCGCGGCACGCCAACGCGATGGCACAGCGGCTGGAGGCCGCGGTGCGCGGGGTCGACGGGGTGACGATCGTCCGTCCGGTGCAGTCGAACGCCGTCTTCGCGATCCTGCCGCGCGAGGTCGGTGAGCGGCTGCAGAAGCGCTACCGCTTCTACTTCTGGAACGAGAGCACGGGCGAGGTCCGCTGGATGTGCTCCTTCGACACCACGCCCGGTGATGTCGACTCGTTCGCGGCGGCCGTCGCCGCGGAGATGGCCGGACAGTAGCCCGGCTGTGGCCGGGTCGTCACCACGGGGACCCGGCCACGGCACGGAATCAGCCAACTTCCGCTGCTGCCGCAACCGTTGACTTCGTCGTCGGCCTGCGGGTATGACACGTACACATGCGCAACGGCGCACGCCTCATCACCGGGAGTGGGGGGCTTCCATGTACGACGAACAACCCGCGTTCGGCGCCGGCCGGCGTTCGGTGGCCGGGACCACCGTGGTCGAACTCCGGGGTGAGCTGGACCTCCTCGCCTCGGTGGGGCTGACCCCCTACTTCGACGGACTCGCCCGGTTGGCGGGCTCCGACTTCATCCTGGACCTGCGGGCCGTCACGTTCATCGACTGCAGCGGTCTGTCGCTGCTCTGCCGGTTCCGGCTGCGGGCCCAGGAGCGCGGGAGCCGTGTCCGGCTGGTCAGCGCCGATCCGGCCTTCCTGAGGCTGCTGCGGCTCACCCGGCTGGGGCGGGTCTTCGAGGTCCACGCCGATCTGGCGTCCGCGCTGGCCCGGCACGCGGGTGACGCGGGGCCGGGCGCCACGAACGGTGCCATTGCCTGATGCGCTGAATAGTTATGCGCTGAGTCGTATTTCGATTGATTCACGGCTCGATCCTGCCTACGGTTCCGGACATGGAACTCCTGCAGGACGTACCCGATCACGCGGCCTATCTCGCCGCCGACGACGTCATCGACCACGGCCATCCGCTGGTCCGCGAGACCGCGCGACGGCTGCGCGCCGCAACCGACGGCCCCCACGACTACGCCCGCGCGGCCTTCGACTTCGTCCGCGACACCATCGCGCACTCCGGCGACGCCGACGATCCCCGGGTGACCTGGCGCGCCTCGGACGTCCTGCGGCTGCGCACCGGGATCTGCCACGCCAAGTCGCACGCGCTCACCGCGCTGCTGCGCGCCGAGGCCATCCCCACGGGGCTCTGCTACCAGCGCCTGGCGGACGAGGACGGTTCCGCTCCGCTGGTGCACGGCCTGATCGCCGTCCTGCTGCCCGGGAGCACGCGCTGGGCGCGCCAGGACGCGCGGGGCAACAAGCCGGGTGTGGACACACGGTTCTCGGTGGACCGCGAACAGCTCGCCTGGCGGGTCCGCCCGGAGGCCGGCGAGGTCGACTACCCGGTGCTGTACGCGGCCCCGCCGCCGGCCGTGCTGGAATCACTCCAGCGCGCCACCGACCGGCGACACCTGTGGCAGCTGCTGCCCACCGCGCTGTGAACGCCGTACCACCCGTCAACGAACCAAGGTCTGCGATGCCCGCGATGAACACCGCCCAGCCCCTGAACATCACCGTGGCCCCCGAGGTGCACGACCTCGTACCCGGTTTCGTCCCGCTCGTCGTCGAGGCCCGGGGCCTCGTCAACGGGCCGAGCGACGAACGGAGCTCCGTGCTGCTCGACGACGCGGTGCGCCGGCTCACCGACCGGCTGGCCGGCCGCGCCCCGCACGAGGACCCGCACATCGCGGCCTGGCGGGAGGCGTACACGGCCTTCGGCGCGAAGCCGTCCCGGACCCGGAACTCCGCCGAGGCGCTGGCCAGGCGCGCACTCGCCGACGGCGGCCTGCCGAGGATCAACCTCCTCGTCGACCTCTACAACGCCGTCAGCGTGGCCCGTCTCGTCCCGGTCGGCGGCGAGGACACCGACCACATCCGCGGCGGCATGCGGCTGGTGCGGGCCGGCGGCCACGAGAAGTTCGAGACCGCGGCCGGCGGCGCGCCCGTCGTCGAGCACCCCGAGCCCGGTGAGGTGGTCTGGCAGGACGACACGGGCGTCACCTGCCGCCGCTGGAACTGGCGCCAGGGCGTCCGCACCCGGCTGACGGAGGACTCCGTCAACGCCGTCTTCCTGCTCGAACGCCTCGCACCGATGCCGCTCGACGAGCTGCACACCGCCGCGGGCGAACTCGCCGACGGCCTGCGTCTGCTGAGCCCCGGGGCGGACGTGACGGTCCGCGAGGCGGACTGAGCCCGGCCGGGCGCCTCGCGGCACGGGTCAGCGCCTGGCGGCCCGCTCGTCACGGTCCGCACGGTCCAGCTCGGCGGCCTCCTCGGGCGTGGGCGCCGTGCCGCCGAGGTGGCTGGGCAGCCACCACCGGTCGTCGGGGCCGCTGGGCTTGCCCGGGTACGCGCGCTGCGCGTCCTCCAGCAGCTCCTGGACGCGCATCCGCAGCCGCCTGGTGAGCGCGCCCGGCTTCTCGCCCTCGTTCGCCCGCATCGGCTCGCCCACCCGCATGCTGATGGGGAACTTGTTGCGGCCGAGGTGGCGCGGGTGCCCCTTGGTCCACAGCCGCTGGGTGCCCCACAGCGCCATCGGGAGCAGCGGTACGCCGGCTTCCTCGGCGAGCCGCGCCGCGCCGGACTTGAAGGACTTCAAGGTGAACGACTGCGAGATGGTGGCCTCGGGGAAGACACCGATGATCTCCCCGGCCCGCAGGGCGTCCAGCGCGTGCGCGTACGCGTGCATGCCCTCCGAGCGGTCCACCGGGATGTGCTTCATCGCCCGCATCAGCGGACCGGACACCTTGTGCCGGAAGACCGAGTCCTTCGCCATGAAGCGGACCAGCCGCTTGTTCGGCAGCGCGGTCAGGCCGGCGAAGACGAAGTCCAGGTAGCCGATGTGGTTGGAGACCAGGAGGGCTCCGCCCTTGCGCGGTACGTTCTCCGTGCCGCCGATGTCGAAGCGCAGCCCCTGCACGCGGAACATGGTGCGGGCCACGCCGATGACCGGGGGATAGACGAGTTCAGCCATGTCCGGGTACCTGCTCTCTCCGGGGCCGGCTCTCCCGGCGGAAGTTACGCGCCCGTAGGTTGCCGGCCGCTGATGGATCGTGCACCGACAACGTGCCCCGTGTCACCTTGCGTGCCCACGATCCCGCGAGATTCTCGTCACGTCACCTCGTCGCACGCCGGAACAAGAGGTACATCTCGCATCCCAAGCAGTACCCGAAGGCCGCGTTGAGAAACGCCGCGGCCAGTGCGCAGCCGGTCGCCGCCATGCCCAGCCACAGCGGTCCCGCGAAGTAGCCGATGAGGCCGACGACCGCGAAGGCGAGCCCGACGGCCTGCGCGAAGCGCGGCGGCGCCGGGTCCTCGGTCTCGACCGTCGGGCCGAGCCGGGGGCGGACGAAGGTGGCGAAGAGCCAGCCGTACGGGGAACGCCGCACACCGGCGGCGGCGGCGACCGAGAAGACCACCGCCTGCGCGGCCAGCAGCCAGCCGCTCCCGGTGACCAGGACGGCGGCCAGCACGACCGTGGTGAGGACGGCCCCGAAGCGGGGGCCCCGTACGTCAAGACCGGCGGCGGGGACGGCGTTCGTGGAGTCTGTGGCGTTCATGGAGCAGATGATTCCGGATCGCGCTGCCCCCGGCCCCCCGGGAATCATTGCGGTCCCGTGAACGCTGCACCGCTCCGGGAGGAAAAACATGACCGGATTGTTGGTGTGCCTCGCCGTCCTCGCGGCGGCGAGCGCCTTCGGCCTGGTGCACCAGCGCCGGAACGGAAGGATTCGCGTGCGGACGAAGGACGGCGAGGAGCGGCTGACGGCCGCCGAGATCGGCGGGACGCTCGGCGCGCGCGCCACGCTGGTGCAGTTCTCCAGCTCCTTCTGCGCCCCGTGCCGGGCCACCCGGCGGACCCTCGGCGAGATCGCCGACATGGTCGAGGGGGTGACCCACGTCGAGATCGACGCGGAGGCCCATCTGGAACTCGTCCGCAGGCTCGCGATCCTCAAGACCCCGACCGTCCTCGTGCTCGACGCGAGCGGCGCGGTGGTGCGCCGGGCGGCCGGCCAGCCGCGCAAGGTGGACGTGATCGCGGCACTCGGCGCCGCGGTGTGAGGGCCGGCGGCCGGGGCGGCGGGCCCGGATCGGTGATCTTGTGATGGGGATCCCATATCGCGGGCGACTCTTGACGGGGCCCGCCCGCCATCGTCACTCTGACGTTATGTCGCGAGACCCCCTTCTTCACACGCGCGCGGATGTCGACTTCGGTCGCCATTCGAGTGCGCGCTGTCCGAGTTGTTGAGTGCCACAGACGACCATTCGCGTCCGGCCCGACCGCTCCAGAAGGACAACTCGATGACTGCCCTGACCGACCTCGGCACGCATACCGGCACCGGCGCCGGTTTCGACCCGGCTGTCTTCCGCTCGGTGTTCCGCCGCCACGCGGCCGGCGTCGCCGTGATCACCGCGCCCGGCGACCGGCCGGTGGGTTTCACGGCCACCTCGCTCACCTCCGTCTCGGCCGAACCCCCGCTGCTCTCGTTCGGCATCAGCACCGGTTCCTCCAGCTGGCCCGTGCTCTCCGAGACGCCGTTCGTCGGCGTCCATGTGCTCGGTGACCACCAGGAGGCGCTGGCCGCGACCTTCGCGCGCAGTGGCGCCGACCGGTTCGGCCCGGCCACCGACTGGCACGAGGGACCGCACGGCGTGCCCCTGCTGGGTGACGTCTCCGCCTGGCTGGTCTGCCGCGTGCTGGCCCGGATACCCGCGGGCGACCACCGCATCGTGGTGGCACAGGCCCTCGCGGGCGACCCGGCGGGCCCCGGCGGCCCGCTCCTCTACCATCAGGGCGGCTTCAACGGGCTGCGCCACTGACCCGTTCCTGGCCGTCGCGTCGTCAAGGTCACAGTTCATCACCCTTGCCTACGGGGCAGGAGCTGGGTGTACTGACGAGTAACCTTCTGCTGGAACGCTGGCGCGTGCCGGTGGGGGGACGCCCCGCCAAGACGCCTATGCTGCCTGCAAGGGCAGTTGACGAGACTAAGCAGTAGGAGAGCAGGCGTGAGCTTGAGGATCGTTGTCTGTGTGAAGTACGTGCCCGACGCCACGGGCGACCGTCACTTCGCCGAGGACCTGACCACTGACCGCGACGCCGTCGACGGTCTGCTGTCCGAGCTCGACGAGTACGCGGTCGAGCAAGCGCTGCAGATCGCCGACGCCGCCGACGATGCCGAGATCACGGTGCTTACCGTCGGTCCCGAGGACGCCAAGGACGCGCTGCGCAAGGCGCTGTCGATGGGCGCCCACAAGGCCATCCACGTCGAGGACGACGCACTGCACGGCACCGACGTGTTCGGTACCTCGCTGGTGCTCGCCAAGGCCGTGGAGCACGCCGGGTTCGACCTGGTCGTGTGCGGCATGGCCTCCACCGACGGCACCATGGGCGTCCTGCCGGCGATTCTCGCGGAGCGCCTCGGCGTCCCGCAGGTGACCCTGCTGTCCGAGGTGTCGGTCGCCGGCGGCAAGGTGACCGGCCGCCGTGACGGCGACGCGGCGAGCGAGCAGCTCGAGGCGTCCCTTCCCGCCGTGATCTCCGTGACCGACCAGTCGGGCGAGGCCCGCTACCCGTCGTTCAAGGGCATCATGGCCGCCAAGAAGAAGCCGGTGGAGTCCCTGGACCTGTCGGACCTGGACATCGACGAGGCCACGGTCGGCCTCGCCGGCGCCTGGTCCGCGGTGGACGAGGCCACGCAGCGTCCGGCGCGCACCGCCGGCACGATCGTCAAGGACGAGGGCGAGGGCGGCAAGCAGCTTGCCGAGTTCCTGGCGAGCCAGAAGTTCATCTGAGCCGCCGACCCCGCTGCCCCCCGCCTCTCTAGATTTCGCAGGAGACCATTCCCATGGGTGAAGTCCTCGTCCTCGTCGACCACGTGGACGGTGCCGTCCGCAAGCCGACCCTCGAACTGCTGACGCTGGCCCGCCGGATCGGCGACCCCGTCGCCGTCTTCCTCGGCGCCGGTGTCGACACCGCCGCCCCCGTGCTCGCCGAGTACGGCGCGGTCAAGGTGCTCGCCGCCGACGCGGCCGAGTTCGCCGACTACCTCGTCGTCCCGAAGGTGGACGCGCTGCAGGCCGCCGCCACGTCCGTGGAGCCGGTGGCCGTGCTGGTGCCGTCCTCCGCGGAGGGCAAGGAGATCGCGGCCCGCCTCGCGCTGCGCCTCGACTCCGGCATCATCACCGACGCCACCGACGTCGAGCCGGGCGACGGCGGCCCGGTCGCCACGCAGGCGGTGTTCGCCGCGTCGTTCACCACCAAGTCGCGCATCACCACCGGCGTGCCGGTCATCACCGTCAAGCCGAACTCCGCCGCTCCGGAGGCCGCCCCGGCCGCCGGCACGGTCGAGCAGCTCGCCGTCTCCTTCGGCGAGCTGGCCACGGGCACCAAGGTCCTCACGCGCACCCCGCGCGAGTCCACCGGCCGCCCGGAACTGACCGAGGCCGCGATCGTGGTCTCGGGTGGACGTGGCGTCAACGGCGCCGAGAACTTCCACCTCATCGAGGCGCTCGCCGACTCGCTCGGTGCGGCCGTCGGCGCTTCCCGCGCCGCGGTGGACGCCGGCTGGTACCCGCACACCAACCAGGTCGGCCAGACCGGCAAGTCGGTCTCGCCGCAGCTCTACATCGCCAACGGCATCTCCGGCGCCATCCAGCACCGGGCCGGCATGCAGACCTCGAAGACGATCGTGGCGGTCAACAAGGACGCCGAGGCGCCGATCTTCGACCTGGTCGACTACGGCGTGGTCGGCGACCTGTTCCAGGTCGTCCCGCAGCTGACCGGGGAGATCACCGCCCGTAAGGGCTGATCCCGCGACTCGCCGACGACGGCCCCCGCACGCCTGGCGCGTGCGGGGGCCCTCGTGCGTCCGGCCGGGCCCGCCGCGCGGGGTTGACCTGGTCCGACGGCGCGGATAGCTTCCCTTCAACGGTTTGTTGAAGTTCGGGAGGCTGGCACATGACGCACGGTGAGACGGTCGGCACGACCTTGGCGGACGCGGTACGGGAGAGCGTCGGTGCCTCGCTCGCCGCGACCGACGCGGAGCTGGCCCGCCGCTACCCCGGGGACCCCGGCACCCGGCAGCCGGTGCACACCGTCTACGTCCCCGCCGACGCCTTCACCGCCGGCACCGTGCGCGACTGGGGCCGCCGGGCACTGGCCGCGCTCGATGAGCACGCCCCGGACGCGGAGGCGTTCGCGCGGGTGCTGGGCCTGAGCGACGAGCTCGCCGGGCCGGTCCACGACCGGGTGCGCGCCAAGCTGGAGCGCGAGCCCGTGGAAGACCTCCGGATCGATTTCGAGGACGGCTACGGGCAGCGCCCCGACGCCGAGGAGGACGCCGCGGCCGTGGCCGCCGCCCGGCTCGTCGCCGCCGCCGTCGCCGGGGGCACCGCGCCCCCGTACATCGGCATCCGCATGAAGTGCATGGAGGCGGCGGTCCGCGACCGCGGCATCCGCACCCTGGACCTCTTCCTCAGCACCCTGATGGCGTCCGGCGGCCTGCCGGACGGCCTGGTGCTGACGCTGCCGAAAGTGACGTTCCCGCAGCAGGTCGCCGCGACGGTCCGGCTCTGCGAGGCGTTCGAGACGGCCCACGGCCTGGCGCCCGGCCGCATCGGCTTCGAGATCCAGATCGAGACGACCCAGTCGATCCTGGGCCCCGACGGAACCGCGACCGTGCCCCGGCTCATCGAGGCCGCCGGGGGACGCGCCACCGGACTGCACTACGGCACCTTCGACTACAGCGCCTCCTGCGGGGTCAGCGCCGCCTACCAGTCGATGGACCACCCGGTCGCCGACTACGCCAAGGCCGTCATGCAGGTCGCCGCGGCGGGCACCGGCGTCCGGCTCTCCGACGGCTCCACGAACGTGCTGCCGGTCGGACCGACCGCCCAGGTGCACGACGCCTGGCGGCTGCACCACGGACTGGTCCGCCGCTCGCTCGCCCGCGCCTACTACCAGGGCTGGGACATGCACCCCGGCCACCTGCCGACCCGCTACGCCGCCGTCTACGCGTTCTACCGCGAGGGCCTGGACGCCGCCGCGGCCCGGCTCAGGGCATACGTGGCGAAGACCGGAGGCGACGTGATGGACGAGCCCGCCACCGCCAAGGCGCTCAGCGGCTACCTGCTGCGCGGCCTGGACTGCGGCGCCGTCGACCTCGAGGAGGTCACCGCCCGCACCGCGCTCGGCCGCGCGGAACTGGACGCCCTGGCCGGCCGCTGAACCCGGGACGGCTCACCCGCCCGCGCCCGGCCACCGCGGTCCGCGGCTACGGCGCCGGCGGGATCTCGCCCGAGCCGCGCACGATCAGCCGGGCGGGCAGCTCGATCCGGCGCGGCTCGTCCGATCCGCCGTCCAGCCGGCGGAAGAGCAGCTGGGCCGCCGCCCGCCCGAGTCCGACCGCGTCCTGCGCGATCACGGTGATCGCGGGGCGCAGCAGGTCGGCGAGTTCGAAGTCGTCGAACCCCACCAACGCGACCGGTCGCACCTCGCCGGCCAGTACCCGTACCGCGGTGACGGTGACCCGGTTGTTGCCCGCGAACAGCGCCGTGACGGGTTCCGGTCCCGTCAGCATCGCGCTCAGCGCGGCGCGGACCCGGTCGGGCGCGGTGGGGCCCATGGAGACCCACTCCTCGTCCACCGGCAGCCCGGCGGCGGCCATCGCCTCGCGGTAGCCGCGCAGCCGCTCGGTCGCGGTGTGGATCCGCGGCTGGTCGCCGATGAAGCCGATCCTGCGGTGGCCGTGCGCGATCAGGTGGGCGACGCCCTCGCGGGTGCCGCCCGCGCTGTCGGTCAGCACGACGTCGGCGTCGATGCGGCCGGCCGGGCGGTCCACGAAGACGGTCGCGACCCCGGCGTCGATCTCCGGTTCGAGGTAGCGGTGGTCGTCGCTGGCGGGCACCACGACCAGCCCGTCCACCCGGCGGGCGCAGAACGCGAGGACCAGTTCCTGCTCGCGGGCGGCGTTCTCGGCGCTGGAGCCCGTGAACAGCAGGGTCGAGTGCGCGCGGGCGACCTCTTCGACGGCCCGGCTCAGCGGCGAGTAGAAGGGGTCGGCCAGGTCCTCCAGCACCAGCCCTATGCTGGCGGTCCGGCCGGTGCGCAGCAGCCGGGCGCTGTCGTTGCGCCGGAAACCGAGGGCGTCGATCGCCTCGCGTACCCGGTGGATGGTGTCCGGGGTGACCCCCGGTTCCTCGTTGACCACCCGGGAGACCGTCTTGAGCCCGACTCCGGCCCGCGCCGCGACGTCCTTCATGGTGGGGCGGGGGGTATGCCCCGGAGTGTGGGTCACTGTCGCGATATTCCTTGCCGCAATGAATGGACAACGTTGTCAGCGAAAGAAACACTACTCCTAACCCCGTGCGACGTGCGGGTATACGCCCAATGAGAGGGAGAACGGAACCCGATGCACACCGACCGCGCCGCAGGCTCGCTGATCGCCGCACTGGACATCGGCGGAACGAAGATCGCCGGCGCTCTGGTCGACGCGAGCGGCCGGCTGCTCGTGCGCGCGCTGCGGCCGACCCCCGCCCAGCAGGACGGCGAGGCGGTGATGCGCGCCGTCGGGGAGGTCCTCGGTGAGCTGCGCCGGGACGGCGAATGGCGGCGGGTGGTGGCCGTCGGCATCGGCAGCGCCGGACCGGTGGACGCCTCCCGGGGAACCGTCAGCCCGGTCAACGTCCCCGGCTGGCGGGACTTCCCCCTCGTCGAGCGGGTGGCCCGCGCGACGGACGCGCTCCCGGTCGTCCTGACGGGCGACGGCGTCGCGATGACGGCGGCCGAGCACTGGCTGGGCGCCGCCCGCGGTTACGACAACGCGCTGTGCATGGTCGTCTCCACCGGCGTCGGAGGCGGACTCGTGCTCGGCGGCACGCTGCTGCCGGGCCCCACGGGGAACGCCGGCCACATCGGCCACATCAGCGTCGACCTCGACGGCGACCCCTGCCCCTGCGGGTCGCGCGGGTGTGTGGAACGGCTGGCGAGCGGACCGAACATCGTCCGGCGGGCCCTGGAGAACGGCTGGCTCCCGGCGGACGGCGCCGAGCCGACGGCCGCCGCGGTGGCGCAGTCCGCGCGCGCCGGCCACCCGGTCGCCCTGGCCTCCTTCGACCGGGCCGCCCAGGCGCTGGCCGCCGGGATCGCCGCCACCGCGACGCTGGCCGAGGTGCGGGTCGTGGTGATCGGCGGCGGGGTGGCGGGCGCGGGGGACGTGCTCTTCGGCCCGCTGCGCGCGCACCTGGCGCGCTACGCGACACTGTCCTTCACCGCCGGGATCGAGGTGGTGCCGGCGCTGCTGGGCACCGACGCGGGCCTGGTCGGCGCCGCTGCCGCCGCCGCCCAGGCCCTGGGGCTGGAGGAATTCTCGACGGAGTTCGCCCTGGAGAGCTGACCAGGGCTCCGGCGACCGGTGCACGCCTCGCTCCGCACCGTCCAGAATCGCGCTGAGTGGCGCTCCAAGGGCGACGGTCGTTTTCGTTAGAAGCTGTTGAAGCTTGTTGCGAGCGATCTGGTAACTGTTGTTCGTTATCGCGTCAGAACCCTTGACATGGTCCCCGCCTGGCGGTGAGATCGCACCGCTCGCGTTCGGTTGTGTTCAGTTCCACCCACGAGGAGGGGGACATGGCGCAGTCATCGTTCAGTAGTCGGCCCACCGTCAGGGAAGCGGTCGGGCATCGGATCTCCCGCCGAAGTCTGCTGCGAGGTGCGGCGATCAGTGCGGGAGCGGTAACCCTCCCTTCGCTGCTCGCCGCCTGCGGCGGCGGTCCCGCCGGGGACAGCAAGACGGTCACTCTCGGATCCAACGCGTCGGATGCCGTGCCGAAGGCCGCCTTCCAATCGGCCTTCGACGCCTACCAGAAGCAGTCGGGCAAGACGGTGAAGGTCAACACCGTTGACCACAACACCTTCCAGGAGAACATCAACCGCTATCTCCAGGGCAGCCCGGACGATGTCTTCATGTGGTTCGCCGGCAACCGGATGCAGTTCTTCGCGGAGAAGGGCCTGCTGACCGACATCAGCGATGTGTGGTCGGGGTTCAAGGGCTTCTCCGACGCCCTCAAGGCCCAGTCCACCGGTCATGACGGCAAGCAGTACTTCGTGCCGTACTACTACTACCCGTGGGCCGTCTTCCACCGGAAGAGCCTCTTCCAGCAGCACGGCTACGCGGCGCCGAAGACGTTCGACCAGTACACCGCGCTCGCCAAGCAGATGCAGAAGGACGGGCTGACCCCGATCGCCTTCGGCGACAAGGACGGCTGGCCCGCCATGGGCACGTTCGACTACATCAACATGCGGGCCAACGGCTACGACTTCCACGCCTCGCTGATGGCGGGCAAGGAGGCCTGGACCGACCCCAAGGTCAAGCACGTCTTCGACCTGTGGCGCAGCCTGATGCCCTACCACCAGAAGGGCGCCAACGGCCGGACCTGGCAGGAGGCGGGGCAGAGCCTGCAGCAGCGCAGGACCGGCATGGCGGTCTTCGGGCTGCCGCACCCCGGTACCCAGTTCCCCGAGGCCGAACACGCGGACCTGGACTTCTTCCCCTTCCCGGAGATCGACCCGGCGAACGGCCAGGACTCCGTCGAAGCACCCATCGACGGTTTCCTGATGTCGAAGAAGGCCAAGAACAAGGACGCGGCGCGGGACTTCCTCAAGTACCTGGCCACCCCGGCGGCCGAGGACTCCTACCTCGCCGGCGACCCGAACAACGTCGGTGTGAACTCCGGTGCCTCCACCGCCAAGTACACCGAACTGCAGAAGAAGTCGGCGGAACTGGTCGCGGGGGCCAAGCACATCTCCCAGTTCCTGGACCGCGACACCCGTCCTGACTTCGCCTCGACCGTTATGATCCCGGCGCTGCAGACGTTCATCAACAAGCCGGACGATGTCGACGGGCTGGTCAACAGCATCGAGAGGCAGAAGAAGTCCATCTTCGCCGCGGACTAGGAGTACAGGCTGTGCCGCAGATCATCACGCGGCGCGCCGGACGGCGGGGCCCGCGGAGGTTCACCCCTCGCGACCTCGCCGTCCTCGGTGTGCTGCTCGGTATCCCCGTCCTGCTGGAGATCGGCCTCATCTGGGGCCCCACCGTCGCCTCCATCGGGCTGTCGTTCACCAGCTGGGACGGTGTCGGCAGCATCCACTGGGTCGGCACCCGCAACTACCACGACCTGTTCACGAACTATCCGCCGTTCTGGCGGGCGGCCCGCAACAACCTGCTCTGGCTGGGCTTCCTGGGGCTGGTCGCCACCCCCTTCGGGCTGCTGCTCGCGGTGATGCTGGACAAGAACATCCGCTTCAGCCGCTTCTACCAGAGCACCCTGTACATGCCGGTCGTGCTCTCGCTGGCGGTGGTCGGCTTCATCGCGCAACTGGTCTTCTCCCGCGACCAGGGCGCCCTCAACGCCGTCCTGGCGAACACCGACAACCCGACCGACTGGCTGGGCGACCCCTCCCTGAACATCTGGGCGATCCTGCTGGCCGCCGCCTGGCGGCACACCGGCTATGTGATGATCCTCTTCCTGGCCGGGCTGAAGTCCGTGGATCCCGCCCTCAAGGAGGCCGCGGCGATCGACGGGGCCAGTGAGGTGCAGGCGTTCTTCCGGGTCGTGCTGCCCACCCTCCGGCCGGTGAACGTCATCGTCGCGGTGATCACCGTCATCGAGGCGCTGCGGGCGTTCGACATCGTCTACGCCGTCAACCACGGGCGCAACGGGCTTGAACTGCTCAGTGTGCTGGTCACGGACAACATCATCGGCGAGGCCAGCAGGATCGGCTTCGGCTCGGCGATCGCGGTGGTGCTGCTCACCATCTCGCTGGGGTTCATCGTGACGTACCTGGTCCAGGAGATGCGCGAGGAGAAGAAGTCATGACGTCCGCCGTTGCCGCCCGGCCCACCCAGCACGCGGAGGCCGCCACCGGCGATTCGCGGGGCCGGCGCCGGGTCCGCCCCGCGCGCCTGGGGCTCCACGCGTTCCTGATGGTCGTGTCCCTGGCCTTCCTCGCCCCGCTGCTGCTCGCCGTCTACGCCTCGCTGCGGCCCTACCAGGAGACCGCGCAGTACGGCTACTTCTCGCTGCCCCGCCATCTGTCGTTCGACTACTACAAGCAGGCTTTCACCGAAGGGGAGATGAGCAAGTACTTCGTCAACTCCCTGATCATCGCGGTGCCCGCGCTGCTGCTGACGCTGTTCTTCGCGTCGTTCGTCGCCTTCTCGGTGTCACGGATCCAGCTCAGGGGCCGGGTCCTCCTGCTGGTGATGTTCACCGCGGGCAACCTGCTTCCCCAGCAGGTGATCGTGACCCCGCTGTACGCCCTCTTCAACCGGATTCCGCTGCCGTACTGGATGTCCGACTCGATGACGATGTACGACTCCTACTGGGCCGTCGTCGCCGTTCAGGTGGCCTTCCAGACCGGCTTCTGCGTATTCGTTCTCGCCAATTTCATGCGCACCCTGCCGATGGAGATCATCGAGGCGGCGATCGTCGACGGCGCGGGCGTGTGGACGCAGTACTGGCGCATCACGCTGCCGCTGTGCCGGCCGGCCATCGCCGCGCTCGCCACCCTGCAGTTCACCTGGATGTACAACGACTTCCTGTGGGCGCTGGTCTTCATGTCCTCCGGCGACAAGCTGCCGATCACTTCCGCGCTCAACAACCTGCGCGGACAGTTCTTCACCGACTACAACCTGCTGGCGGCCGGGTCGGTCCTGGTCGCGCTGCCCACGATCCTGGTCTTCATGATCCTGCAGCGGCAGTTCATCGCGGGCCTCACCCTCGGCGCGAGCAAGGGATGACGCACGGGGGGAACAAGAGTTAGGAGGCGCTGAAAGGGCCCCGACGGGGGTCGGTGCGAGCCGATGGCCGGTACTGCGCGTTTGCCGATAGCGATGATCCGGGCAATTCGTAGGGGGCTACGGAGAAGGGGGCACCGTGATCGTCTGGGTGAACGGGGCGTCCGGCGCGGGCAAGACCTGCGCCGCACGCGAACTGCTGGACCTACTGCCGGGCAGCACTCTCTACGATCCGGAGGTCGTCGGTACGGGACTCGGCCAACTGCTGTCCGAGAAACGACTCCAGGAGGTGACCGACTTCCAGGACCTGCCGATCTGGCGACGGCTGGTGGTGGACACCGCCGCCGCGCTGCTCCAGGAGGTCGGGGGAGTACTGGTCGTCCCGTCGACGCTGCTGCGGCAGGAGTACCGGGACGAGATGTTCGGCGGCCTGGCCTCGCGCGGAATCGTGGTGCGGCATGTGCTGCTCGACCCAGGGGAAACGATCCTGCGGGAGCGTCTGGCCCGTCGGGAGGAGCAGTCGGCGGGGGACCCCGCCGAGGGAGTGGACGCCGGGCCGCCGATCGGCGCCGGCGCGCGCCGCTGGGCCGGCAGCCGCCTTCCGGCGTACCTGGCCGCGCTGCCCTGGCTCGGCGCCGACGCGTACGTCATCAGGACGGCGAGGCTGACGCCCCGGCAGACCGCGGAACGGATCGCCGAGGCGCTGCGCCGGGGCGTGGGGCGCTGCGACATCGTGCAGACCCCGGAACCCACGGCGGAGACCGTCGCCTCCGGCGTGCTGCTCTTCGACGAGCACGACCGCGTCCTGCTCGTCGATCCGACCTACAAACCGGGCTGGGAGTTCCCCGGCGGTGTCGTCGAGCGCGGCGAGGCACCCGCGCAGGCGGGACTGCGGGAGGTCGCCGAGGAACTGGGCATCGAACTCGCCGTGGTGCCGAGGCTGCTGGTCGTCGACTGGGAACCGCCCGCCCCGCCGGGCTTCGGCGGGATGCGGCTGCTCTTCGACGGCGGACGCATAACCGCCGCCGACGCGGCCCGGCTGCTGCTCCCCGGCGCCGAGCTGCGCGGCTGGCGGTTCGTCACCGAGGACGAGGCCGCGGGACTGCTGCCGCCGGTACGCCTGGACCGGCTGCGCTGGGCGCTGCGCGCCCGGGAACGCGGCGTCCCGATGAACCTCGAAGCGGGCTGTCCCGTCGAGTGAACCGGTCCGGTGGGGTCCTTGCCCCGGCGACCCCCCGGGGAAGGACCCCCCCCGCGAATAAGG
>NZ_JAPVLU010000012.1:185505-209495 GCF_027158205.1 Streptomyces sp. H39-S7
CACCGGCTCATACGGACTTCGACGCGGCGTACTGGCCCAGGAACAGCGCCTCGGCCAGCGACAGGCGTTCCAGCTCCTGCGGGGAGACGCTCTCGTTCACCGCGTGGATCTGGGCGTCGGGCTCGCTCAGGCCGATCAGCAGGATCTCCGCCTCGGGGTACAGCGTGGCCAGGGTGTTGCAGAGCGGGATCGACCCGCCCTGGCCGGCGATCTCCAGCTCCTGGCCGTACGCGGTGCGCATGGCGTCGGCCATCGCGGTGTACGCCGGGCTGGTGGTGTCGGCGCGGAACGGCTGGCCGCTGCCGCGCTGGGTGATCTCGACCCTGGCCCCCCACGGGGCGGCCGCCCGCAGATGCGCGATGAGCGCGTCGGCGGCCTTCTGCGCGTCCATGCCCGGCGGCACCCGCAGGCTGACCACCGCACCGGCGCTCGCCTGGACGGACGGGGTCGCGCCCACCACCGGCGGGCAGTCGATCCCCAGCACGGTCACGGACGGCCGGGCCCAGATCCGGTCCGAGACCGTCCCGGTGCCGACGAGACCGACGCCGTCGAGCACCTTGGCGTCCTTGCGGAAGTCCTCCTCGGGGTACTGCAGCCCCTCCCACGCGCCGTCGGCGTCCAGCCCGTCGACGGTGGTCGCGCCGTTCTCGTCGCGCAGGGTGCCGAGCATGTGGATGAGCGCGGCGAGCGCGTCCGGGGCCGCGCCGCCGAACTGGCCCGAGTGCAGATTGCCGCCGAGGGTCCCGACCCGCACTTCGACCATGGCCATGCCGCGCAGGGTCGCGGTGACCGTCGGCAGCCCGACCCGGAAGTTGCCGGTGTCGCCGATCACGATCGCGTCGGCGGTCAGCAGGTCGGGGTGCGCCTCGACGTAGCGCTCCAGGCCGCCGGTGCCCTGCTCCTCGGACCCCTCGACGATGACCTTGACGTTCACCGGGGACCCGCCGTGCTCGCGCAGGGCGCGCAGCGCCGTCAGGTGCATCAGGATGCCGCCCTTGCAGTCCGCGGCGCCGCGCCCGTACCAGCGGCCGTCCCGCTCGGTCAGCTCGAAGGGCGGGGAGAGCCAGGCGGCCTCGTCCAGCGGCGGCTGCACGTCGTAGTGCGCGTACAGCAGCACGGTCGGCGCGCCCTGCGGTCCGGGAAGGAAGCCGTAGACCGACTGGGTGCCGTCCGGGGTGTCGAGCAGCGCCACGTCCTGGAAACCGTCGGTCCGCAACGCGTCGGCGACCCAGCCGGCCGCCTTCTCGCAGCCGCTCCTGGGGAACTGGCGTTCGTCGGCGACCGACGCGAACGACACGAGTTCGGCGAGTTCCGCGTGGGCGCGCGGCATGAGCGAGGCGACGGTTTCGGAGAGCGGGACGGCCTGCATGGGCGCTCCTAGCGGGTGTGATGGTGTGTTCGTGCGCACAAGTGGACGTTGCCGATGGTGCCACAGCGGTCCGAGCCGGGTTCTCGCCATAGGATGCGGCTGAGCAGGGGCGACGAGAGTCGGCGGGTCGAGCGGGAGCGGAATCACACGTGAGCAGCGAGCAAGCGGCGCAGGGCAGCGGTTCGGCGGACGACGGAGCGGACGACACGGTCTGGGATGTCGTGGTGGTCGGTGCCGGCCCCGGTGGTGCCTCGGCCGCCCATGCGGCGGCCACCGCGGGCCGCAGGGTGCTGCTGGTGGAGAAGTCCGAACTCCCGCGCTACAAGACGTGCGGCGGCGGCATCATCGGCCCCTCCCGCGACTCGCTGCCGCCCGGCTTCGAGCTTCCGCTGCGGGACCGCGTGCACGCGGTCACCTTCAGCCTCAACGGCAGACTGACCCGCACCAAGCGGTCGCGGCAGATGCTGTTCGGCCTGATCAACCGCCCCGAGTTCGACGAGGCCCTGGTACGGGCGGCGCAGGAGGCCGGAGCCGTGCTGCGCACCGGGGTGGCCGTCTCCCGCGTGGAGCAGCACGGCCCGGCCGTGCCCGACCGGCGGACGGTCGCCGTCGTGCTCAGCGACGGGGCGACCGTGCTGGCCCGCGCCGTGGTCGGCGCCGACGGCAGCGCCAGCCGGATAGGAGCCCACGTCGGGGTCAAGCTGGACCAGGTCGACCTCGGTCTGGAGGCCGAGATCCCGGTACCGGACTCGGTGGCCGAGGACTGGGCCGGCCGGGTGCTCATCGACTGGGGTCCGCTGCCCGGCAGTTACGGCTGGGTGTTCCCCAAGGGCGACTCGCTCACCGTCGGAGTGATCTCCGCCCGCGGCGACGGCAGCGCGACCAAGCGCTACCTGGAGGACTTCATCGCCCGACTCGGGCTGGCCGGCTTCGAGCCGAGCATCTCCTCCGGGCACCTCACCCGCTGCCGCTCCGACGACTCCCCGCTGTCCCGCGGCCGGGTCCTGGTCTGCGGTGACGCGGCGGGACTGCTGGAGCCGTGGACCCGCGAGGGCATCTCGTTCGCACTGCGCTCCGGACGGCTGGCGGGGGAGTGGGCGGTCCGTATCTCCGAGGCGCACGACGCGGTCGACGCCCGCCGGCAGGCCCTGAACTACGCCTTCGCCGTCAAGGCCGGGCTCGGTGTGGAGATGGGTGTGGGCCGGCGGATGCTGGCCCTGTTCGAGAAGCGCCCCGGTCTGCTGCACGCCGCCCTCACCACCTTCCCGCCGGCCTGGCACGCTTTCGCGGGGATCACCCGCGGCAAGGGCACCCTGGCCGACCTGGTCCGCAACCATCCGCTCGCCCGCCGCGCGCTGTGGGCGATGGACCGCTCCTGAAAGCCGCCCATGGAACGGCACTTGCTGGGAAGACGACATCCCAGGAGGTGCCGTCAACATGGTGTTGCGCGACAGTGCGGGCAGGATGCCGTGGTGGGCCAAGCTCGCGGCCGGGGTGGTGGCCGTGGCCGCTCTCTTCTTTCTGTTCGCCAAGGCGAACCTGCTTCCCGGGATACCCAATCCGTTCGGCGAGAAGACCAAGGACCGCAGTGGCCCCGTGGTGCTCAAGTCCATCCAGGACATGAGCCGTTTCCAGGGCGCGAGCGGGAACTTCCAGGTCGTCGTCGACCTGCAGAAGGACGCGAACTTCCTTCCCGACTCGGTGAAGGGCAAGCGGACGCTGTACGTCGGCGCGGGCAGCGTCGACTCCTATGTGGATCTCGGCAAGGTCGGCAAGGATGCGGTCACCGTCTCCGCCGACCGCACCGCCGCGACCATCCGGCTGCCCCACGCCGAGCTGGAACGCACGTCCCTCGATCCGAAGAACTCCTACGTCGTCTCCCAGCAGCGGGGCTTCTTCGACCGGCTCGGTGACTTCCTGGGCAACAACCCCGGGAACGAGAAGCAGCTGAACGAACTGGCCGCGCAGAAGATCCAGGAAGCGGCCAAGGCGACCGAGCTGGGCAAGCGCGCGGAGGCCAACACCCAGTCGATGCTGCAGCGGCTGCTCACCTCGCTCGGGTTCACCAAGGTCGAGGTGACCTTCGCCGTGTAGCCCCTGACGGTCGGCCCTACCGGTCAGCCCGAGGTCGTGACCCGGAAGACGGGGTGCTTGTGCGCTATCGCGCGCAGTTCCTCGTCGGTCGAGTCGGGCCCGACGCCGCCGAAGAACACCCCGACCTCGGCCTTCCAGCGCTTGAGGTAGGCGCGCAGCAGCACCGGCTTGTCGTCGTCGGTGATCTCGGTCGCGGTGAACTCCTCGGTCTTGCGGCCGAGGATCAGCTGACCGCCGCCCGCGGCCCGCATGTTGTGCGTCCACTGGACGTGGCCGCGCGGGGCGACGAGGTACCGCTCCTCGCCGACCGTCAGCAGGTTGACCGGGGTGCGCCGCCATTCGCCGCTCTTGCGGCCCTTGACGGCCAGCACCCGCGAGCCCCAGATGCTCAGCCCGCGCCGGGTCAGCCACGCGACCGCGCGGTTGAGGACGTTCACGGTGAACCAGCCGGCCTTCTTGACGTGGTCGCGGTCGGACATGATCGGTGCCCCCTGAAGACGATGGAGAGCGGTGCTCTCGCTTGAGATCAGCCTGCCACCGCCGCCCGGAAAAAACAAGAGCAGTGCTCTCGTTGTTGGCCGATGCTCCGGAAGATGGCAGACTGAACGACATGAGTGTGATCCGCGGAGCCAGGGAACGGGCCCGAATCGAAGTAACCGCCGCCATAAAGGAAGAAGCACGGAGGCAGTTGGCCGCCGAGGGCGCGGCCCGCCTCTCCCTGCGCGCCGTGGCGCGCGAGCTCGGCATGGTCTCCTCGGCCCTCTACCGGTACTTCCCGAGCCGGGACGATCTGCTCACCGCGCTCATCATCGACGCGTACGACGCCATGGGAGCGGAGGCCGAGGCCACCCTCGCCCGCACCGCCGACGGCGACCCGCACGCCCGATGGGTCGCGGTCTGCCGCTCGGCGCGCGAGTGGGCGCTGGCGCGCCCGCACGAGTACGCCCTCATCTACGGCTCACCGGTGCCCGGTTACAGCGCGCCGATGGACACGGTGGGCCCCGCCTCCCGCTTCCCGCTCACGCTGGTCGCCGTGCTGCGGCAGGCGCACGGGGCCGGCACCCTGGGCCCGCCCCCCGGATCGCCGCTGGCCGCGCCGGTCAGGGCCGACGCCGCCCGGCTGGCGGCGGAGCTGGCCCCCGAGCTCCCCATTCCCGTCATCGCCGCGCTGGTCAGTAGCTGGGCCCAGCTCTTCGGGCTGTTGAACTTCGAGCTCTTCGGCCAGTTCAACCGGGTGGTGGAGGCCCGCGGCGCGTTCTTCGACCAGGCCGTCGGCGCGCTGGCCGGCCAGGTCGGGCTCGCGCCCGCCGGCACCCTCCCGGCCGTACTCCCGGGGGAGTAGGCACGATGACCACGAGCGGCGGACGACGGCCACCGGTCCCCCGGTCTAGCGTTGCGGGATGACACACCAGGAGTGGCCCCGGGCACCGCGTTTCCCGGGCCTCGCCACCCGCTACCCCTGGATCTCCTCGATCGCCGTGGCGGTCGCGCAGCTCGTCGGCTCCAACGGAGCGGCGAGGAACCAGACGGGCCGGGTGCACCTGGACGTGCTGGCCTACGTCCTGCTGCTGGCAGGACCGGCGATGCTGCCGCTGCGCCACCGCCTGCCGGTGCCCGTCGCCGCCGGCACCACGGCCGTGGCCGCCGCCTACCTCGCCCTCGGCTACCCGTACGGGCCGGTCTTCCTCAGCATGATCGTGGCCTTCTTCGCCGCCATCGGCGCCGGCCACCGCCGCGGCGTGCTGATCATCGCGGGCGTGGTCTACGCCGCGGAACTGCTGGTCGGCCAGTGGCTTTACCGCTGGCTGCCGCCCCAGGGCGACGGGCCCTCGTCCTGGATGGCCGCGTCCGGTATCGCCGCCTGGCTGCTGGCGATCCTGGCCGGAGCCGAGCTGTTCCGGTCGCGCGGCGAGCGGATCGCCCGTGAGCGGCGCGAGCGCGAGGAGACGGAGAGCCGGCGCGCCGGTGAGGAACGGCTGCGGATCGCCCGGGAGCTGCACGACGTGCTGGCGCACAGCATCTCGGTCATCAATGTGCAGGCGGGTGTCGCCCTCGCGCTCATGGACGAGCACCCCGAGCAGGCCCGCACCGCGCTGACCACCATCAAGGCCGCCAGCAAGGAGGCGCTGGGTGAGGTCCGGCAGGTGCTCAGCACCCTGCGGGCACCGGGTGACGCGCCGCTCTCGCCCGCTCCCGGCCTCGACCGGCTGCCCGAACTCGCCGAGCAGGCGGCCGGCGCCGGTCTGAAGGTCGACCTGACCACCGCCGGAGCCCGTTTCCCGCTGCCGCCCGGCGCGGACCTCGCGGCCTTCCGCATCGTCCAGGAGGCGCTGACCAACATCGTCCGGCACTCCGGCTCCCGCACCGCCCGCGTCCGGCTGGGCTACGGGCCGGAGGGCGTCGAGCTGTGCGTCGACGACGACGGACCCTCCTCGCCGCGCGCGGAAGGCGCCGAGAGCGGCGGCAACGGCCTGGTCGGCATGCGCGAGCGGGCGGCGGCACTGGGCGGCACGGTCGAGGCCGGACCCCGCCCCGGCGGCGGCTTCCGCGTCCTGGCGAGACTGCCGTCCGGCGCGGCCGGTAGCGTGGCGGGCGCCAGCGAGGAAGAGGGCCGATGATCCGCGTACTGCTTGCCGACGACCAGATCCTGGTGAGGGCCGGCTTCCGGGCGCTGCTCGACGCCCAGAGCGACATCGAGGTGGTCGGCGAGGCCGACGACGGGGAGGCGGCGCTGCGCCTGGTGCGCGAACTCACCCCGGACGCCGTGCTGATGGACATCCGCATGCCCCGGATGGACGGCCTGGCGGCCACCCGGCACATCACCGCGGATCCGGCGCTGGCCGGCGTCAAGGTGGTCATCCTGACCACGTTCGAGCTGGACGAGTACGTCTTCGAGGCGATCCGCGCCGGAGCCTCCGGCTTCCTCGTCAAGGACACGGAGCCGGCCGAACTGCTGCGCGCGGTCCGGGCGGTGGTGGAGGGCGACGCCCTCCTGTCGCCCGGCGTGACCCGCCGGCTGATCGCGGAGTTCGCGGCCCGGTCGAAGGAGCCGACGACGTTCGCGGGCCTGGAACACCTCACCGACCGCGAGCGCGAGGTGATGGCGCTGGTGGGCATCGGCCTGTCGAACGAGGAGATCGCCCGCAGGCTCGTCGTCAGCCCGCTCACCGCCAAGACCCACGTCAGCCGCGCCATGATCAAGCTGAGCGCCCGCGACCGGGCGCAACTCGTCGTGCTGGCCTACGAGTCCGGGCTGGTACGCCCCGGCTGGCTCGGCTGATCCCGGAGCACGACATACGGCCCCCGGCACGGGAGCCGTCCGGCCCCGCGCCCTCCCTCGAGGCGCGGGACCGGACGGTGGCCGGATCCCGGTGGTGCGGCGGTCGGTCAGTCGCGCACCGCCACCGGCTGTGCCTCGGCGTCCGCCACGAGCACGTCGGACGGCGCCGCGGCGGGCGAGGCGGCCGGGACGGACGTCGCGACGATGATCTCGTGGGCCCGGCGCCGCTTGCGCAGCCCCGTGACGGTGATCAGCAGCCCCGCCACCCCGATGAGGGTGACGACCACGAGCCCCGGCCGGTAGGTGTCCAGGACCGCCTGCGGTGTGCTGGGGGAGCCGGTGCCGCTCGCGGTCACCACCGCGGTCACGATGGCCAGGAAGATCGCCCCGCCCACCTGGAAGGAGCTGTTGAGCAGGCCGGAGACCATGCCCTGCTCATGGTCGCGGACCCCGTTGGTGGCCTGGATGTTGAGCGACGAGTAGGCGAGCGTGAAGGCGGTGCCGAGCAGCAGCATCGACGGCAGGATGTCGAGGGCGAAGTTCGGCGACAGGTCGATCCGCAGGAAGAGCACGTAGCCGAGGACGAGCGAGGCGAAGCCCGCCGTGATCACCCGCGGGGTGCCGAACCGGTCGACCACCGGCCCCATCCGGGGCGAGGCGATGGCTACCAGCGCGCCGGCCGGCAGGAAGGCGAGCGCGGTGTGCAGCGCCGACCAGCCGAGCAGGGACTGCATGTACTGGGTGACGAGGAACTGGAAGCCGATGTACGACCCCATGAACGTGGCGCCGCCCAGGTTGGCGCGGATCTGGTTCGGGGAACGCAGGATGCCGAGCCGGATCAGCGGGTGCGCGGAGCGCCGCTCGATCGCGATGAAGGCGGCCAGCAGGACGGCGACGACGGCGAACGACACCAGGGTGCGGGCCGAACCCCATCCGGTCTGTCCGGCTTCGACGACGGTGTAGACCAGCAGCAGCATCGCGGCGGTGCCGGTCAGCGCGCCGGGCAGGTCGTAGCCGCGTCCGGCGCCGGTCTCGCGGGGGCTCCTGGGGATGAGCTTGAGGCCGACGACGAGGGCGATCAGGGCGACCGGTGCGGGCAGCAGCATCGTCCAGCGCCATCCCACCTCGGTGAGCAGCCCGGAGAGCACCAGGCCCATCGAGAAGCCCGTCGCGCCGCAGGAGGCGTAGATGGTGAGCGCGCGGTTGCGGATCGGGCCCTCGGCGAACGAGGTCGTGATGATCGACAGTCCGGCGGGTGCGGTGAACGCGGCGCTCAGACCCTTGATGAACCGGGTGGCGATGAGCAGTTCACCGGAGTCGACGACGCCCGCGAGCAGCGAGGCGCCGGCGAAGACGCCGAGCGCGATCAGGAAGACCCGGCGGCGTCCGAGCAGGTCGGCGGCGCGGCCGCCGAGCAGCAGCAGGCCGCCGTAGCCGAGGATGTAGCCGCTGACGATCCACTGGAGCGAGGCGGTGGTGAGGTCGAGGTCGTGGGCGATCGAGGGGAGGGCGACGCCCACCATGGACACGTCGAGCGCGTCGAGGAAGAGCGCCGCGCAGAGCACCAGCAGGGTGCCCCACTGCCGGGCGCTCCAACGCGCTTCGATATCGGGGACGGTGGAGGACGGAGAGGTCATGCGGAGCAGACTACATGCGCATGCATTCAATGCAAGTGCATTTAATGCTTGCGCATGAAGACGGGTTTCTCTGCTACCGTGCAGATATGACCGGGACCAAAAGTGAGCGGACGCTCGTGGAGGAATGGCGGGCGATCCTCGCCGTCCACGCGCGCACGGCGTGCGAACTCGACCGCGAGCTGCATCAGCACGGTCTCGGGGCCAGCGACTTCGAGGTCCTGGACGTGCTCGCCGCCGGCGATCCGGCGGACGGCGGCTGCACCTTCCGCGTGCAGGACCTGGCCGACCGGGTCCATCTGAGCCAGAGCGCACTGTCCCGGCTGGTGGCCCGGCTGGAGAAGGACGGCCTGGTCAACCGCGGGATCTGCGACGAGGACCGGCGCGGCGTACGGGTCGGCATCACCGACCTGGGGCGTACCCGGTACGAGGCGGCCAAGCCCGGCCAGCGCGCCGTACTGGGGCGCATGCTCGGCACCGCGTGACGCCTCCTTCGAGTACCGGCTGAGCGTGCCTTCCGCGTGTCGCGCCGCTCCGGTCCGCCGGGGTCGGTAGCTAATGGCGTATGTCCGTCTCCATCGCGCTGTTCACCAGCGACCTCCGGCTGCATGACAACCCCTCGCTCCACGGCGCGTTGGGCTCGGCCGACCAGGTCGTCCCGCTCTTCGTCGTGGACCACGCGATCCGCGACACCGGCTTCCGCGTCCCGAACCGCGCCGCCTTCCTGGCCGACTGCCTCGCCGACCTCGACGCCCGACTGCGCCGCTCCGGCGCCCGGTTGGCGGTGCGCACCGGCGAAGTCACCGAGCAGGTCCGCGCGGTGGCCGCGGAGGCCGGAGCGCGGGAGGTGCACATCGCGGCCGGCGTCAGCGGCTACGCCCAGCGCCGCGAGGAGCGGCTGCGCGGCGCCCTGGAGATCGACGGCCGCGTCCTCGTCGTGCACGACGCGGTGGTGACCGCCGTCGCCCCGGGCGCCCTGACGCCGACGGGCAAGGACCACTACGCCGTCTTCACCCCGTACTTCCGCCGCTGGGCGCAGCACGGCGTCCGCGAACCGCTGCCCGCCCCGCGGCGGATCTCCGGCGCCCCCGTCCGGTACGACGCGCTGCCGTCCGCCGCGTCGCTGGCCGACGGCGCACCGTCGCCGGAGCTCCCCGAGGGCGGCGAGACGGCGGGCCGCCGGCTGCTCGACCGCTGGCTGGACGGGCCGGTCGAGGGGTACGCCGACGGGCACGACGACATGCCGGGGGACCTCACCTCGCGGCTCTCGCCGTATCTGCACTTCGGCTGCCTGTCGGCCGCCGAGCTGGTGCACCGGACGGCGGCCGTCGACGGGGAGGGCGCGGAGTCCTTCGTGCGGCAGCTGGCCTGGCGGGACTTCCACCACCAGGTGCTGGCCGCCCGCCCCGCCGCCGCGCACCGCGACTACCGGACCAAGGGCGACCGCTGGCACGCCGAGACCGACGAGATCGACGCCTGGCGCGCCGGCCGCACCGGCTATCCGATCGTCGACGCCGCGATGCGCCAGCTCCGGCACGAGGGCTGGATGCACAACCGGGCGCGACTGCTGGCGGCGAGCTTCCTCACCAAGACGCTCTACGCCGACTGGCGCGTCGGCGCCGCCCACTTCCTGGAGCTGCTGGTCGACGGGGACGTGGCCAACAACCAGCTCAACTGGCAGTGGGCGGCCGGCACCGGCACCGACACCCGCCCCAACCGCGTGCTCAACCCGCTGACCCAGGCCAAGCGCTTCGACCCGGACGGCAGCTACGTACGCCGCTGGGTCCCGGAGCTGGCGGGCATCCCCGGCGGCGCGGTGCACCGCCCCTGGCGCCTGCCCGCGGCCGAACGCGCGGCCCTGGAGTACCCGGAACCGATCGTGGACCTCGACGAGGCCGCCGCGCGCTTCCGGCAGGCCCGCGGGATCGACGACTGAACCACCGGGCCCGCGCCCGCGCGGCCGCACCCGAGGCGGGCCTCACATGATGGGGGAGGCCCGCCGCCACAGCTCCAGCAACTCCGCGTCCCCGGAGACGTCGAGCCCGTCGTACGGTCCGCGGTTCCACAGCGCGAGGTAGAGATCGGCGGCCGGCCCGCTCACCGTGCAGTCGGCGGTGCCCGGCGCCCCGCTCTCCACCCGCGGCGCCTCCTGCGAGAGGTGGACCAGCCAGTCGCCGGTGCCGGCGGGGGCGTCGGCCGCCCGGACGCGCAGGGTGCGCGGCAGTTCGCTGCGCACCCTGCTGCGGGAGCGGGTGTGGAAGCCGGCCAGCAGCTCGTCCACGCCGTCGGCGGCGAAGGCCGTGGGCACGGGGGAGGGGCCGGCGCCCAGCGCGGCCTCGGCGTCCACCCGGTGCACGGCCGTCTCGTGCGCCTGGCGCCGCGCCCAGAACTCCAGCGACGAGGGGGCGGTGAGGAAGTGCCAGCACCGCAGGTCCGCCGGGGCCGCGGTGAGGGCGGCCACCAGGCGGGCGTGCGCCTCGCGGTACCAGTCGAGCAGGGCGTCGTCGTCCGGCACCTGGCCCTCTATCGGCGCCGGCTCCTTCCGTCCTTCGACGATGAATCCGGTCGCCCAGCGGTGGACGATGCCGGTGTGCTGTACGAGGTCGCGAACCCGCCAGTCCGGGCAGGGCGGGACCGGTGCGTCCAGGCCGGCCTGTTCGGCGGCGTCGGCGAGCAGGGTTCCGTTGTGGCGCAGGATCTCGATGAACTCAACCGTCTCCATGGCGGGATTGTGACATCCCGTCACGCAACGGGGTACGCCTGTCCGGCCGCCGCTTCGCGGCCGCGGACGGTACCTCGCTGACCTGCGCCGGATCGGGTACGGCGGGGCACGGATCGTATACCGACCGGACCCGAACACCCGGCCCCCGCCACGGCCTCAGGGCCCGGGGCGGGTGTTCCGCACGGCGTAGGCGATGGCCGACGCGGTCGCGGCCAGCACGGCCACCGTGGTCAGCGCGGTCGGCAGGCCGACGGCGTCGGCCAGGAAGCCGATGGAGGGCGGGCCGAGGAGCATCCCGCTGTAGCCCAGGGTGGAGGCCGCCGCGACGCCGCTGGGTCCGGCCAGCTCGCCCGCGCGGGCGATGGCGATCGGGAACAGGTTGGCCAGCCCGAGGCCGGTCACGGCGAACCCGGCGAGCGCCATCCAGACGGACGGCGCGAGCGCGCCGAGGAGCATGCCCGCGGCGGCGGTCAGCCCGCCGAGCACCAGCGCCCGGGTCTGGCCGAGGCGCTCCAGCAGCGCCGTGCCGGACAGCCGGCCGAGCGCCATCGCGAGCGCGACGGCCGCGTATCCGGCCGCGGCGATGCCCTGGCCGCCGCCGAGGTCCTCCTGGATGTGCAGCGGACCCCACTCCGCGAGCGCGCCCTCGCCGTAGGCGGTGCAGAGCGCGATCAGGCCGAAGACGGCCACCACCAGACCGGTCCTGCGCACGGCCGGGGCGGTCTCCCCTGCCACGGGACCCACGACGGCGCTCGGGTCCTGCCGGTCGTCCGGCGGCGCGGTGATCCGGCCGGTGAGGAGGGTGCGGCCGGCGACGGCGGCGACCAGCAGACCGACCGGGGCGAGGAGCAGCAGGTGGGTGGTGGGCGACAGATGCGGGGCCAGCACACCGCCGAGGGCGGCTCCGAGGAGGCCGCCGAGGCTGTACGCGGCATGGAATCCGGACATCACCGGACGGCGCAGCGCCGCCACCAGGTCGACGGCGACGCTGTTGATCGCGACGTTCATACCGCCGTAGGCGGCGCCGAACACCAGCAGCACCAGGCCGAGGGCGAGGGCCGAATGGGTGAGGGGCGGAAGGGCGATGCTCAGGGACATCAGCACGCCGGTCACGACCGTGATCCGGCGGCTGCCGAAGCGCCGGCAGAGGCCGCCGGTCAGCACCATCGTGGCCACGGCGCCCGCGGAGACGCCGAGCAGGGCGAGGCCCAGCTCGCTTGCGGAGGCGCCCACTTGCGCCTTGATGGCGGGGATGCGCACCACCCAGCCCGCGAAGATGAAGCCGTCGAGGGCGAAGAACGTGGTGAGGGCGACGCGCAGCCGGGAGAGAGAGGGATCGGTCGGGGAGCGGCGGGAGCCCGTCAGGGCCATCCCTATTTTGTTTAGCGTCGGCACAAAGTCAGAATAGGGGGGTGACCCAGATTCGGACAAGGCTCGAGCGGGGCCGAGGAGCACTCGGCCCCGCCCTCGCACTCGTGCACACCGGCCGCGCGCCGACCCGCGCCCTGCTCACCTCGGAACTCGGTGTGACTCGCGCGACCGCGGGCGCGGTCGCCGCGGAGCTGGAGGCGCTGGGGTTCATCCGGGTGGACACCCGGCCGAACGGCGCCTCCGGGGCTCAGGGCAGGCCCTCGCACGGACTCGACCTCGACCCGGCGGGACCGGTGGTCCTCGCCGCCCAAGTGCACTCCGACGGCTTCCGCGCGGCGCTGGTCGGGCTCGGCGGGCGGATCGTCGCCACCGCTCCCGGCTGCATGACCGTGCCCGCCGACCCGGCGCACGTCCTCGGCGCGGTCGTCGAGGCCGGCACCGAACTGCTGCGGGCCTCGGGGCGCACCTGCCTGGGCGCGGGGCTCGCCGTACCGTCCGCCGTCGCGGAGCCCGAGGGCACCGCCCTCAACCCGCTGCACGTCGCCTGGCCCGCGGGCTCCCCCGTCCGCCAGGTCTTCGCCGAACAGATCGCGCGGGCCGGCATCACCGGACCGGACGGCGCCCCGATTGCCTCCTTCCTGGGCAACGACGTCAACGTCGCCGCCCTCGCCGAGCACCGGCACGGCGCCGGACGCGGAGCCGGCCAGCTGCTGGTCGTCGCCACCGGACACCGCGGCGTCGGCGGAGCGCTCGTGCTCGGCGGGCGGCTGCACACCGGGAGCTCGGGTCTCGCACTGGAGGTCGGCCATCTGACGGTCAATCCGGCGGGCCGGCCCTGCCACTGCGGCAGCCGCGGCTGCCTCGACGTCGAGGTGGACCCGCTCGCCTTCCTCGAAGCGGCGGGCCGCCCGCCGGGACCGGCGGTCTCCCTCCTCGAACAGGCCCGCGACCTGCTCCGGGACGAGTACGAGGACCCGGCGGTCCGCACCGCCGCGCACACGCTCATCGACCGGCTCGGCCTCGGCCTCGCCGGCCTCGTCAACGTCCTCAACCCCGACCGCATCCTCCTCGGCGGGCTGCACCGCCACCTCCTGGACGCCGACCCGGAGCGGCTGCGCGCCGTCGTCGCCGACCGCAGCCTCTGGGGGCGCAGCGGCAGCGTCCCGCTGCTCGCCTGCGCCCTGGACCACAACAGCCTGGTCGGCGCCGCCGAGCTGGCCTGGCAGCCGGTGCTCGACGACCCGCTCGCGGCACTCGGCGGCTGAGCCGCCGGGGCCGTGCCCGGCCGATCACTGGCCCGGCCGTCGGGGCGAGGCGCCCGAAGCCGCCGGGCCCGCCCCGCCGCGTACCCCCGCCGACGCGCGGTGGCCCGCGGAACGGTGACCCCGTGCTGAACAGTGCGGGGCGGGTGGGGGAATTTCCGGCGGCACCGCGCCGGACGGCCGGGCCGCGCGGCGGCCGCGGGGGTCGCCCGCGCCGGCGGCCGGATCCGTCACACGCCCCCTGTGAGCAGGGGAAATGCCCTGCGGCGAACCCCCGCCGAGGAGCCCGCCAGGGCGTGGGCGGGCGGAACCGTGCCGTCAGCTCGCGCGTATATGGTGCGGCTCAAATCGACGGCGCGGCTGTCGGCGGGCGCGTCCCGCGGCGGAAGAAGTGGAGCCATACGGTGGCCGGTTGGCTGCGGAAGCGGGTGTCGGCGTGGGCCGCCGCCCGTACGGTCTGGACGCTGGCCTTCGCCACGTTCGTCACGCTCATGACCGCGTGGTCGCTGGCCACACCCATCACCGCGCCTCCGGACGAGGCCGCCCACCTGGTCAAGGCCGCCGCCGTCGTACGCGGTGAGTTCGGCGGCGAGCGGCGCGTCATCGAGGCGCACCACGTCGGGGTCGACGTCGAGGTCGGATTCACCGCGGTGCGGGTGCCCGCCGGATACCGCGACCTGGACGTCACCGACGGCGCCTACCGGTGCTTCCGCAACGACGACAAGCTCTCCGTCGCCTGCCGCGGCACCGTCGCCGCCTCCGACGACACCGCGACGGTCATCACCAGCGCCGGCACGTACGGCCCCGGCTACTACCTGCTGATCGGCTGGCCGAGCCTGCTCCTCACCGGCGAGGCCGGCCTGTACGCGATGCGGCTGCTGAGCGCGCTGCTGTGCGCCGCGCTGCTGGCGAGCGCCGTGGTGACGGTCGTCGAGGGGGCGGCCAAGGGGTACAGCGGACGCGTCGCGCTGATCGGGGTGCTGACCGCGGCGACTCCGACGACCGTCTACCTCGGCGGCGTCGTCAACCCCAACGGGCCGGAGGTCGCGGCGGCCGTACTGGCCTGGGCCGTCGTCGTCCGGCTGGCGACCGACGAGGACGGGCTGCCGCTGCTGCGCCGGCGGCTGGTACGGCTCGGCGCCGCCTGCGTCCTGCTCGCCTCCATGCGGGCGCTGGGCCCGCTGTGGATCGCGCTGGTGCTGGCCGGAGGCCTGATCCTGGCGCGGCCGGGGCGGCTGCGGCAGTTGGCGCGGCTGCGTCCGGTGTGGGTGTGCCTGGGGGTGGCCGCCGCGGCGGGGCTGGCCGCCGTGGGGTGGACCATGACGGCCGACACGCTCGCGCTGCCCACCCAGACCCTGGAGCAGTACACGCCGCTGACCTCCGCCCTCAAGGCGGTCTTCGACCTCCTCCCGAACTACCTCCACCAGATGGTGGCGATCTTCGGCTCGTTGAACGTCGCCGCCCCCGAACTCACCCACGTGCTGTGGTGGGTGCTGGCCGGGTGCCTGGTGATGTTCGCGCTGGCGACGGGGCGCGCGCGCGAAACCCTCGTCCTGGCGGCGCTGATGGCGGGCACGGCCTTCGGCCCGCTGGTGCTGATGGCACCGCAGGCCGCCCACCTGGGACTCATCTGGCAGGGCCGCTACCTGCTGGCCGTCGCCGTCGGGGTCCCCGTGCTGGCGGCGGTGGTCACCGGACGGAACTGGGGCGCCCTGCCCCGACGGCTGCGGAGCCGGCTGCCCCTGCTGCTGATCGGCTGCTGGGCGGTGGCCCAGGGCGGCGCGTTCGTCTGGGCGGCGCTGCGCTACGCGTTCGGCCGCAGGCACCAGTTCTCCGGCGGCGCGCTGCAGTGGCAGCCGCCCGTCGCGGGCTGGTCCGCCGCGCTCGTCCTGCTGCTGCTGTCGGGTTTCCTGCTGGTCCTGCTGGCGATCAGGACGGGGCGGCCGGAGGCCGCGCACCCGGCCGGGCCCGCGCTGTCCGGCACCGCGCGGGCCGTCGTGCCGTCGGTGGAGAGCGAGGGGCGGGCCGTCAGGGAGCAGGAGCCGAGCCAGGGTTGAGGCGTCGGCCCCGCCGTTCAGAAGAGCGGTTCGGGAACGTCGCGCGGTCGGAGCACGGGAGCCGTGGGGGCCGGGGACGGCGGTCCGGCGGCGGGCGTGGTGAGCGGCCAGCCGGAGACCAGACGGGAGTCGAGCAGCAGGCAGCCGTCCGGCGTGTCGAGGTACAGGTCGCTGCCGGCCGCCGCCCGCACGGTGCCGGTGACCGACGTCTCCGGCGCCAGCGCGGTGACCCGGGCCGCCGGCCGGGGCGGATCCGGCTCCAGCCCGAACAGCGCCGCATGGTCGACCAGGGCGTAGGGCACCCGGTCCAGGGTGTCCGGAAGCCCGGTCACCGCCTCGTACAGGGCGCGCAGTTCCGCGGCCCGCTCGGCGGCGGGCGGCAGCGCCCACCGGGCCGCCCGCTTGGCGCCGGCCGATACCCGGTCCGGGATGCCCAGCGCGGCGCCGAGCGAGGCTTCCGTACGCCGGGCGGCCATCAGCGGTCCGCGTCCGAGGAAGCTGAAGCAGACCGCCGCCTGCTCCACCAGCCGGGCCGCGCCGCGCTCCGCGGCGGTGATGCCGACCTTGGTCAGCCCGGGACCGAACCAGGCGAGGTAGACGGAGTACGGCCGGGGATCGTCGGCCATGGTGTCGGCGGCGACGGACGAGAGCCGGTCCAGCGCCGCGCAGTCGTCGCACAGGTCCCGGCGGGCGGTGGGGCCCAACTCCGCGGCGCGCGGGCAGAGCAGACGACGCCCGGCCCGCCGCACACCCGTGCAGCGCCGCAGCGCGTCCGGGCCCACGGCCAGGGCCAGCGGGCCGCCGACGGGGACCGGGCTGCTCCGCTCGCCGTACCGGGGGTGCGACCACTGCCAGCAGGGCTCCCAGGAGGCCGGGCCGCCCGTCCAGCGCAGTCCGGTGCATCGCCACGTCTCCACCATCCCGATGGTAGGCGGCGCGTGGTGGTGCCCGGTCCCACCGCGTGGTGGTCCCCGGTCCCGCGGAGTACCCTCCCGTTCCATGGTGACCGACGAGATCGCCCGCAGCCCCTACATCAGCCTGACCACGTACCGCCGCAGCGGCGACGCGGTGCCCACTCCGGTGTGGGCGGTCCGCGACGGGGACGAGCTGCTGGTCTGGACGAAGAACGACACCGGCAAGGTCAAGCGGATCCGCAACAGCGGCCGGGTGACCGTCACCGCGTGCGACGCCCGGGGCCGGATCGCGGCCGGAGCGCCGACCGCCGAGGGGACCGCGCGGCTGCTGGACGGGTCGCAGCTCGACCGGGTCCGCCGGGCCATGGCGGGCAAGTACGGCCTGCGCTTCCGGGTCCTGGACGTGGGCGGCACGATGCTCCGGCTCGGGAAGCGGCCGCACGTGGGGATCGCCGTCACCTTCTGACGTGCGGCCCGTGACGCGGCGTCGGACGTAGCCGCGGCCGGCGGGCGTACTCCCCGCGTGGTACGCGGACCGCCGCCGGCCGTACGACGACCCGGCCGCGGTTTCGGACCAGGCTCGGTGGTGTCGGGATGCAGCGCATCCCACCACCACCGAGGAGACGATTCCGATGAACGTCATCGCATGGCACGACGGCGGGCCCGGCCCGTGGATCCTGTTCTTCCCGCTGGTCTGGGCGGTCGTCGTGGTCGGCGCCGTCCTGGTGCTCCGCCGCACCGTGTGGCGCGGCCGGGGCTGCGGTCGCGGACCGTGGCAGTGGCGGGCCGCGAACGGTGAGCACGCGCCGGTGGCGCTGCTCGGCCGCCGCTACGCCGCGGGCGAGATCGACGAGGACGAGTACCGCAGCCGGCTCGCCGTACTGAACGAGCAGCACGGACCGTCCGGCGCACCCGGCACCGAGGACGGTCCGCGATGACCACCACCCTCACCCCCGTCGACACCTCCGCCGCCCGCGTCGTGGACGCCTCCAAGGTCTACGGCGCGGGGGACGCCGAAGTCCGCGCGCTGGACGGCGTCACCGTCGGGTTCCCGCAGGGGCGCTTCACCGCGATCATGGGCCCGTCCGGCTCCGGGAAGTCCACCCTGATGCACTGCGCCGCCGGCCTGGACACGCTCAGCTCCGGCGCCGCCTTCATCGGGACCACGGACCTGAGCACGCTCGGGGACCGGGACCTGACGCTGCTGCGCCGTGAGCGCATCGGCTTCGTCTTCCAGTCGTTCAACCTGGTGGGCACGTTGACCGTCGCCGAGAACATCACCCTGCCGCTCGACCTGGCCGGCGCCCGGCCCGACACCGACTGGGTGGACGCGCTCATCGACGTCGTCGGCCTCGGGGACCGGCTGCTGCACCGTCCGAGTGAGCTCTCCGGCGGCCAGCAGCAGCGGGTGGCCGTGGCCCGCGCGCTGGCGGGCCGCCCGGACGTGGTCTTCGCCGACGAACCGACCGGCAATCTCGACTCGCGCTCCGGCGCCGAGGTGCTGAACCTGCTGGGGCGCGCCGTCCACGAGATGGGCCGCACCGTCGTCATGGTCACCCACGACCCGGTCGCCGCCGCCCACGCCGACGAGGTCGTCTTCCTCGCCGACGGACGGCTGGTGGACCGGATGGCGGACCCCACCGCCGAGAAGGTGCTCGACCGGATGAAGGCCTTCGACGGCTCCGCCGCCGGTGCCGTCACCACCGGGGGACGGGGGACGGCGTCATGAGCGGCGCGCGCACCTCCCTGCGGATCAGCCTCGCCTCGCTGCGCGCCCACCAGCGGCGCTTCGCCGGCACCTTCCTCGCGGTCTTCCTCGGAGTGGCGTTCCTGACCGGCACGATGGTCATGGGCGACACCCTCAAGGCGAGCTTCGACACCCTGTTCACCGACGCGAACCGGGGTACGGACGCGGTCGTCCGCAGCTCCGACGTCATCACCGTGCCCGGCGGCGGCCAGGGCACCCGCGAGCCCGTCGACACCGCGCTCATCCAGCGGATCGAGGCGGTGCCGGGCGTGGCCGCGGCCGCCCCGAACATCACGGGCGCCGGCCAGCTCGCCGGGGCCGACGGCAAGCCCGTCGGCGGGAAGGGGCCGCCCACGCTCGCGGGCAACTGGATCGAGGACCCGCAGCTCAACCCGTACACGCTCGTCGAGGGCCGGGGCCCGAAGGCGCCGGGGGAGGTCGTCGTCAACCGGGGCGCGGCCGAGTCCGGCAAGCTGCGGATCGGCGACACGACGGTGCTGCGCACGCCCGACCCGGTCACGGTGACGATCGTCGGCGTGGCCGCCTTCGGCGGCGAGGACGGCATGGGGCAGACCACGTTCACCGGTCTCACCCGCGCCGACGCGGAGCGTTGGCTCACCCCGGAGCCGGGCCGCGCGTCGACCATCCAGGTCCGCGCCGGACCGGGCGTCGGCCAGCGGGAGCTCGTGGAGCGGCTCGCGCCCGTGCTGCCGGCGAACGTCGAGGCGATCACCGGTCAGCAGGCCACGGACGAGAGCCTCACCATGGTCTCCGGCACGTTCCTGAAGATCTTCACCTCGCTGCTGCTGGTCTTCGCGGGCATCGCCCTGCTGGTGGCGACCTTCAGCATCCACAACACCTTCGCGATCGTGGTGGCCCAGCGGACCCGGGAGAACGCGCTGCTGCGGGCGCTGGGCGCGTCGCGCCGCCAGGTGCTCGGCTCGACCCTCGTGGAGTCCGCGGTCGTCGCCGTGATCGCCTCGATCGCCGGACTGCTCGGCGGCATCGGTGTCGCGGCCGGACTGCAGGCGCTGTTCCCGGTCGTCGGCTTCCCGTTCCCCGCAGGCGACCTGGTGATCGGCGTGACCGCCCTGCTCCTGCCGTTCCTGGTCGGCCTCGTGGTGTGCACCGGCTCGGCGCTGCTGCCCGCCGTACGGGCCGGGCGCACCGCGCCGCTGGCCGCGCTGCGCGAGACCGCCGTGGACTCCTCGGGTGCCTCGCGCACCCGCGCCGTGCTGGGCACGGCCGCCCTGGTGACCGGCGTCGCCCTGACCGTGACGGGCGCCGCGGGCACACCGGACGTCTGGCTCACCGGCGGCGGCTCGGTGCTCACCCTGGCCGCGTTCGTGGTCCTCGGCCCGGTCGCGTCCTCGTACGCGGTCCGGCTGCTGGGCGCGCCCCTGGGCCGGCTGCGCGGCGTGACCGGCGGGCTGGCCCGGCGCAACGCGCTGCGCAGCCCGAAGCGCACGGCCGCCACCGCGACCGCGCTGATGATCGGCGTGGCGGTGGTCTCCCTGTTCACGGTCTTCGGCGCCTCGCTCAAGGCGACCATGGACCGGACGGTGTCGCGGTCCTTCGCGGGGGATGTCGCGATCAGCGCCCCGGTGTTCGGCGCGGGCGGCAGCGGACTCAGCCCGAAGCTGGCCCCCGCGGTCGCCGCACTGCCCCAGGTGCGGACCGCGGTCGGGCTCGGCAGGGGTGTCGCGAAGGTCGACGGCGGCGGACGCGCGCTGACCGTCACGGATCCGGCGGCGCTCGCCGCCGTCCTCGACCTCGGTGCGGTCGACGGCTCGCTGGCCGGCCTCGGCGCCGACGGCATCGCGGTCGCACGGGACGAGGCGGACCGGCACGGCTGGAAGGTCGGCGGCACGGCGCCGCTCGTCTTCACCGACGGCGTACGGCGCTCCTTCACCGTGGCGGCGGTCTACGAACGGGGGGACCTGGCGGGCGACTACGTCATCACCCGCGAGGCCTGGACCCCGCACCGGGTGCAGGACTCCGACACCCTCGTCGCGATCGCCTTCAAGGACGGGGTGCCGGCGGGCGACGGAAAACGCGCCGTGGAGAAGGTGGCAGCGGCCTACGGGGGTCCCACGGTGCAGACCCGCGCCGAGTACGCCGCGTCCTCCGCGTCGACCATCGACATGATGCTGACGCTGGTCTACGCGCTGCTGGCGCTCGCGGTGGTCATCGCGCTGCTGGGCATCGCCAACACCCTCACCCTCGCGGTGCACGAGCGCACCCGGGAACTGGGACTGCTGCGCGCGGTCGGTCAGACCCGGTCGCAGCTGCGGGCGATGGTGCGCTGGGAGTCGGTGCTGGTCGCCGCGTTCGGCACGGCGGGCGGTCTCGGCCTGGGCGCGTTCCTCGGCTGGGCGCTGGTGAAGGCCACCGACGGGTCGGGGACGAGCGCCTTCGCGGTGCCGCCGACGCAGCTCGCGGTGGTTCTGCTGGTGGGCCTGGTGGCGGGCGTCCTGGCGGGATGGCGCCCGGCACGCCGGGCGGCCCGGCTGGACGTCCTGCGGGCCATCGCCTCCGAATGAGTGGTCGGCGACCGGGCGGACGCCCGTCCCAACAGGCCCCGGCCGCCGCGCCCCGCACGGGGGGACACGGCGGCCGGGGCCGTCGGGGGTCAGGCCGCTGCGACGACGGTGATCCGCCGGGACGCCGGGCGCTTGCGCGGCGCCGGGGCGGGAGCCTCCACGTGCAGGCTGAACCAGACCCTTTTGCCGCCGCCCGCCACCGGTTCGGCTCCCCAGCTGTCGCTGAGCGCCGCCACCATGGTCAGACCTCGGCCGCAGGTGGCCAGCGGCTCGGGGGCCCGTACTTCGGGCAGTTGGGGATCGCTGTCCAGGACGGACACCGTCAGCCTGCCCGACACGACGGTCAGTTGGACCGAGCAGTGCTTGTCGGCCACGGCGTGCCGGTGAACGTTGGCCAGCAGTTCTGTGATGCCCAGCAGAGCGGTATCGAGCAGCGGGTCCAGATGCCAGTAACGCAACTGAGCTGCGACGATTCTGCGTATCTGCTGGATACGGGACGGCAGTGCTTCGAGTTCCAGGGTGCACTGTCGATCGGCTTGCATGATCACGGCTGCGACTCCCTCCGCGGCGAGGGCCGGCCGCCGTGTGGAAGCCGTGTCCTGGACCGCTCGGAATGAGAACACCTGAGCGAAAATGCGTAGAGTGACTGCTGCAGTACTCCGTGATGTGACTTCAGGGTCACCCCGGGTGGCGGGATCCGCAACCCGCATGGTGCCGTGCGCCTTCCGTGAGGCCGCCAGAACCGCCATTCGGCGGCCAGAACTCCCGCTTTCGTGGCCCCGTCGGGCGGTCAGTCTGCCCCGTTCCCGGACAGTGCGACAGGGCGCATTTAAGCGAGTTTGTGAGCAGGGGGGCGCCGACTGCCCGGTGCGCGACAAGGGGACGATTGGGTCGTTATGATCCGAAACGACCCGGCCTGCCGCCGGGGACCGGCACGAGCGGAGGCTGGCACGGTGGGCACGATCGGGCAGGCGGAGGGCAGCGGCTGTACGCGCACCGGGGACGTGGACCGGACGGACCCCGGATACCGGGCCTGGCTCAAGGAAGCCGTTCGCAAGGTCCAGGCGGACTCCAACCGTTCGGCCGACACCCATCTGGTGCGCTTCCCGCTGCCTCTGGAGTGGGGCATCGACCTGTACCTGAAGGACGAGTCGACGCATCCCACGGGTTCTCTCAAGCACCGGTTGGCCCGTTCGCTCTTCCTGTACGGGCTCTGCAATGGCTGGATCCGGCCGGGCAAGCCGGTGATCGAGGCGTCCAGCGGGTCGACGGCGGTCTCCGAGGCGTACTTCGCGACCCTTATTGGGGTCCCGTTCATCGCGGTCATCCCGCGCACCACGAGCCAGGAGAAGCAGCGGCTGATCGAGTTCCACGGGGGGCGGTGCCATGTGGTGGACGATCCGCGCACCGTGTACGACGTCTCCGCCCGGCTCGCCGCCGACTCCGGCGGGCACTACATGGACCAGTTCACCTATGCCGAGCGGGCCACCGACTGGCGCGGCAACAACAACATCGCCGAGTCGATGTTCGAGCAGATGAAACTGGAGCGGTACCCGGAACCGGCCTGGATCGTCGCCACCGCGGGGACCGGCGGCACCTCCGCCACCATCGCCCGCTACGTGCACTACACCCAGCGCGACACCCGGCTGTGCGTCCCGGACCCGGAGAACTCCTGCTTCTTCGACGGATGGGTCACCGGTGACCAGGGCGTGACCAGCGACGCCGCCTCCCGCATCGAGGGCATCGGACGGCCGCGCATGGAGCCGAGCTTCGTGCCGGGCGCCATCGACCGGATGATGAAGGTGCCGGACGCCGCGTCGGTCGCGGCGGTACGGGCGCTGGACGGCGCGATCGGCCGCAAGGCCGGCGGGTCGACGGGGACCGGGCTGTGGAGCGCCTTCAAGATCATCGCCGAGATGGTCGCGGCCGGGGAGACCGGCAGCGTCGTCACCCTGATCTGCGACCCGGGCGACCGCTACCTCGACAAGTACTACTCCGACGCCTGGGTCGCCGAGCAGCACCTGGACATCGCCCCGTACGCCGCCGCCATCGCGCACTTCCTCGCCACCGGCGCCTGGCCCCGCTGACGTCCCCGCGGGCTTCTCAGCCGACCATCGCGTCGTCGGGGGAGCCGGCGGCGATCGCCGCCAGGGTACCGAGCGCCGCGGAGAGCGTGCCGGGTGGCGGTGAGGCGAGCGCGACCCGGACCGCGTTCGGGGCGCTGTGCGGGCCCACCGCGAAGGCCGCGCCCGGGGTGACCGCGATACCCCTGCGGGCCGCCGCGGCGACGAATGTCTCCGCGCGCCAGGGTTCGGGCAGCTCCCACCAGACGAAGTAGCAGGACGGAGCGGTGCGCACCGTGCAGCCCGCGAGCCGCCGGCCCGCGATCTCCTGGCGCAGCGTCACGTCCTCCCGCTTGGCGCGCCCGACGGCCGCCACGGTGCCGTCCGTCATCCAGCCGGTCGCCGCGTCGAGGGCGAAGCCGGCCGCCGTCCAGGCACCGGAGCGCAGCGCGGTCGCGATCCGGTCGGTGAGGCCCGGCGGGGTCACGGCGAACCCGGTGGTGAGGCCCGGGGCGAGCCGTTTGGACAGGCTGTCGACGACCACGGTGTGCTCCGGCGCCCAGGCGGCCAGCGGCGGCGGCCCCTCGCACAGGAAGGCCCAGATGGTGTCCTCCACCGCGTGCACGCCGGTGCGGCGCAACACGTCGGCGAGTTCGGCGCGGCGGCGCTCCGGCATCGTCGTCGCCAGCGGATTGTGCAGCGTCGGCTGGAGGTAGACGGCGGCCAGCGGGGCACTGCGGTGGGCGGCGAGCAGGGCGTCGGGCAGCAGCCCGTCCTCGTCCTGGGCGAGCGGGACGAGGGTGACGCCGAGCCGGGCGGCAATGGCCTTCGCCACCGGGTAGGTGAGCGCTTCCACGCCGAGCCGGCCGCCGGTGGGCACCAGCGCGGCCACGGCGGCGGCGATCGCCTGCCGGCCGTTGCCGGCGAAGAGCAC
>NZ_JAPVLU010000130.1 GCF_027158205.1 Streptomyces sp. H39-S7
CGGCGGATCCGAATCCGCCGGCCAGGCCCTCGGCCGTTGGCAGTTGATCACCGCGCGCCACTGGCAGCGTTTCGCGGACGGAGCCGTCGACTACGAGGGCCAGCGCCGCGACCGGGTCCGCGAGTTCCTGGGTGAGCCGCTGAGCGACGCGGAGGCGTCCGCGTGGTTCGCCCGCTACATCACCCACTACGAGGCCTCCTGGGCCCTGTTCCCGGACGCCACGCCCGCCGTGATGGCGCTGGCGCCCGGCTACCGGCAGGGGATCCTGTCCAACTCCAGCAGCGTCCACCAGGAGCGCAAACTGCGCGTGCTGGGGCTGCGGGACCATTTCGAGGTGCTGCTCTGCGCGGCGGAGCTGGGGGTGAGCAAGCCCGCCGCCGGGGCGTTCCTGGCGGGCTGCGAGGCCCTGGGCCTGCCGCCTGGTGAGGTGGCGTACATCGGTGACCAGCCCGAGATCGACGCTCGCGGGGCGGACGAGGCGGGCCTCTTCGGGATCTGGCTGGACCGTAGGGGGACCGCCGCGGGCACCGATGTCCCCCCGGACCTGCGGCGGATCATCGGACTGGCGGAGCTCCCCGCGCTGCTGGCCGCGAATACCGGTTTTGGAGCCCCGTCCCCCATCGGGTAATGTTCTTCCTGCGCCGCCCAATCGGGCCGAAAGGCCAGGCCGGAAGCGCAACATCAAACAAACCCCCGGACCGGGGGTTGTGTTTTGGTGGGGTATGGTGTAATTGGCAACACGAGGGTTTCTGGTTCCCTTATTCTAGGTTCGAGTCCTGGTACCCCAGCGCAGTACAAAGCAAGTGCGAGCCCCCGTTGTGTAGCGGCCTAGCACGCTGCCCTCTCACGGCAGTAGCGCCGGTTCGAATCCGGTCGGGGGTACAGATCCTTCTCTCCGTCGCCTTCAGGTCGCACCTGGCCGTGACGATGCAGGATCGCTAGGGCCCCCGTTGTGTAGCGGCCTAGCACGCTGCCCTCTCACGGCAGTAGCGCCGGTTCGAATCCGGTCGGGGGTACTTGACACACCATGGGGTATGGTGTAATTGGCAGCACGAGGGTTTCTGGTTCCCTTAGTCTAGGTTCGAGTCCTGGTACCCCAGCGCAGTAACGTATGTGAAGCAAGTGCGAGCCCCCGTTGTGTAGCGGCCTAGCACGTTGCCCTCTCACGGCAGTAGCGCCGGTTCGAATCCGGTCGGGGGTACGTAGAGAAGAGGCCCTCCGCTCCGGCGGAGGGCCTCTTCTGCTGTCTCCTCAACCCTCCGTACCGAAGCGGTGCTTGGACTCCTCGGCCTGCGCCAGCCGGCGCAGGCTCAGCAGCACCGGCTCGTAGAGCACGGTGAGCGCCACCGCCGCCTCGACCTGTTCGAGGGGGGTGCTGCTGAACTGCTCGACGAGATCCAGGTCGGTGACGGCCAGTTGGGCCGCGGCCCGCGCGTACGGCGCCAAGTCGTCGGCCTCGCAGGGGTATCCGAGCCGGACCAGCGCGGCCACCGCCACCACCAGCGTTCCCCAGGCGGGGGAGTCGTCGCCGGCCTCCAGGCTCTTGCACCAGCCGAGGTGCCGCATCAGCAGCTCCACTTCGCGTCGGGCCACCGCGGTCGCCGGATCGTCCTCCACCGGCTTCGGGCCCTGGGGCAGCGCCCAGACGGCGGCACCCAGGCGCACGTTCTGGTCCAGAGACTCGTCCTCGACCGCGGCCAGCACCTGGCGCGCGGTGGCCACCGGCATCTTCCCGACCTGGATCAGGGCACGCACGAGCCGCAGCCGGCGCAGATGATCGTCGCCGTACTCCGCCTGGGTGGCGGTGATCCGGCGGCCGGCGGGCAGCAGTTGCTCGCGCAGGTAGTACTTGATCGTGGCTGCCGGGAGTCCGCTGCGATCGCTCAGTTCCGCGAGCTTCATCCTCTTGCGCCTTTCATTGGAGAGTGTCACTATCCAATCATGGATAGTGCGGCTATCCAATGTATCCACAACGGGGGAGCCACCATGGGCGCCGAGCTGATCGAAGGCCGTACGACCGCCGCGGCGGAGGGCGAAGTGATCGTCTTCGTCGTCGGGATGCGGATCAACAACTTCTGGGCCCTGCGCAGCTGGTGGCCGGTGTTCAGGGCGATGCCGCGCATGCTCAAGGAGCTGTCGAAGGAGGAGGGGAGCGGGCTGCTGGGCTTCCGGCTCCGGCCGGGGATGCCCCGGGTCTTCGAGGTGATCCAGTACTGGGAGTCGCACGAGAAGCTGATCGCCTACGCCTCGGCGCAGAACAACGAGCACCGCCCGGCGTGGACGGACTTCAACCGGCGGGCGCGGGCGGGGAAGAGCCACGTCGGCATCTTCCACGAGACCTACGTCGTGCCCGCGGGCGGCTACGAGACGATCTACGTCAACATGCCGGCGTACGGCCTGGGCGAGGCCGCCGGGGTCGTTCCGGTCGGCCGCCGCGGCGAACGGGCCAAGGACCGGCTGGCGTACCGGGCGGGCTGACGCGCGGGGAGAAAAGTGTGGCGCGCCGGTGCCGGGGGCTGTGGACGGAGCCTCCGGCAC
>NZ_JAPVLU010000131.1 GCF_027158205.1 Streptomyces sp. H39-S7
ACGGTCTGCCCCGCGATTGATCGCGAGCGGCCGTGACATGACGGTGGCCGCGCGGGTTCTTGAGGTGTGAAGATCAAGCAGCGCCGCGCGCCGCCGGGCAGACCGCTACCGCGTGGGACTGTCAGACCCCGATGTCATGCTGCTGATCATGAAGCCATTCACCATCGACGTTCCCGAGACTGTGCTCGCCGATCTCAAGGTCCGACTGGCGCGAACCCGGCTGCCCACACGCACTCCCGGCGACCGCTGGGCCGCGGGAACGGACCCGGACTACCTTCGCGAGCTGCTCGGCTACTGGGTGGACGGATTCGACTGGCGGGCACGCGAGCGCTGGCTCAACTCGTTCCCGCAGTACCTCGCGGACGTGGGCGGGCAGACCGTGCACTTCGCCCATGTCCGCGGGGTCCGCACAGCCGGTGGCCCCGCGCCGCTGCCCCTGGTGGTGACGCACGGGTGGCCGTACTCGTTCGCGGAGATGCTGCCGCTCGTGTCGCTCCTCACCGATCCGGCGGCGCACGGCGGTGACGCCGGTGACGCGTTCGACGTCGTCGTGCCGTCGCTGCCGGGCTTCGGCTACTCCACGCTGCCGCAGAGCGGCCCGGTAACGGGTCCGGCGGTCGCCGAAACCTGGGCGCGGCTGATGACCGATGTGCTCGGATACCCACGCTTCGGCACCTACGGCGAGGACATCGGCAGCAGCGTCAGCCACTGGATCGCCGCCACGCACCCTGACGAGGTCATCGGGATCCATGTGGCCCAGGCCGCGTACCCGCCCGTGGAACGAAGCGGTGACCTCACCGCCGCTGAACAGAAGTTCCTTGCCTGGGCGGCGGCGAAATGGGAGGGCGCCACCGCGTATGCCGAGCTCCAGTCCACCCGCCCCGACACGCTCGCCGCGGCCCTTCTCGACTCGCCGTCCGGCCTGGCCGCGTGGATGGTGGAGAAGTTCCAGGCGTGGAGCGACTGCGAGGGTGACGTCGAGCGCCGGTTCAGGAAGGACGATCTGCTGACCACGATCATGATCTATTGGGCGACGGGCACGATCGGGTCGTCGTTCCGCCCCTACTTCGACCAACGCGACAGCAGGCTGCCGCTGCCCGTGCTCACCGTGCCGGCCGGGATCACGATCGGTGTGGGCGACCTCGGCATGCCCAGGTCGCTCGCCGAGCGTACCTACGCGGACATCCGCTACTGGCACGACCTGCCCGCAGGCGGCCACTTCGTCGCCAACGAGGAACCCGGGCTTGTCGCGGCCGACATCCGCGAGTTCTTCCGCCCGCTGAGGCATCCGGCGGAAAGGCGTTACGGTCTGCCCCCGATTGAGGTGGAGGCGTGTTGGCCTGGGGGTTCGGCTGGTGTGTGAATCAGCAGGCCGTCGTGCGGGTGAGCACGAGTTCGGTGCTCGTCCGGCGGCGGGTGGCGCGTTTGGCGGCGCGGTCGGAGACCAGCCCGGCGACGGCTTGGTGGATCTCGTGGTAGGAATCCCGCCGTCCGGTGTAGCGCTGCAGCGGCCGCCACTGGCGCATCTCGGCGTTGGCGTGCTCGACGCGGATCCGACGCGAGGACTGGCGGCGGCGCATCTCACGCCATCCGTACCGTTCGGTCAGAGGCGCATTGTCGATGTCCTTGGGCTTCCTGGGCGGGGCGCTGACTTGGTTCGGAAACTCGTTGGCCAGGCCCCGGTAGCCCTCGTCGACCTCGGCTTTCACCGTCGGATGCCGACGCAACAGCTCGGCAATGCCTTCGGTACGCATCGCCGTCTGATCGTGTATCCGGCCCGGCCGGAAGGCGCCGGACCACAAGGTGCGGCCTTGGCGGTCACTGATCGTGGTCGCTTTGATGGTGTTCTGTTTGCGCTTGCCCGAGACGAAGGCGCGGCGTCCGGGGCGGTGTGCTTGGGGGCGGCGGACCTGGGTCTCGGTGCCGTCGATGCACAGGCCTACGCCCTCGGCCTCGGCGTAGGCGAACACGTCCTCCAGCGTGCGCAGTCGCAGTCCGGGCCGGTCGGGTACGGCGAACCCGCGCGCGGCCAGCAACGGGCGGATCTCAGTGATCGCCCGGCCGATCGTGGAGGAGCTCACCTCGTAGAGCACGGCCAGCGCCTCATGTGTCAGGCTGGTACGCAAATGGACCAGCGTCGCCAATACCCGGTCGGCGAAGACGAGTTCATACTTCGGCCCGGCTCCGGCCGGTCTCCTGCGGACAGCCTGACGCCGATTGTGGCGTCCGGACTCGCATCGCGCCTGCCAGCGTGGCGCGAGTTCTTCGATCAAATCGCCGAGATGTTGGAGCGAGACACCGCACAAGGCAGGATGGGACATGGCCGCGCGGGTCTGCTTGATCTTCACACCTCAAGAACCCGCGCGGCCACCGTCATGTCACCGCCCGCTCGGATCAATCGCGGGGCAGACCGT
>NZ_JAPVLU010000132.1 GCF_027158205.1 Streptomyces sp. H39-S7
CACCGGTTTTGTTCTGCTCCTCCAGAACACGTCGGTACCACTGGCGATACCGACGTCATGCCAGGGACCGTGCTGACTGACGTGGGAAAACACTCATCGGGCGGCAGGGTTTCCCCTGGAGGGGAACGATGTATCGCGGTGGCAGCTTGGGCGGTCGTTACCGCAGGTCAGAGAGTCCGGGAGAGGTCCTGAAACAGCCTCGAATAGCTGCCCCACCTGCCGTTTCCCTCCTGGGGGAACGATGTAACGCCCCCAGCGACACAAGAACGGCGCCGCACCGTGAGGTGCAGCGCCGTGGTGCCCGGCCGGCCGGCCGGGCGGGTCAGGAGGCGTGAAGGTGCCGGACAGTTGCCAGGGGCGCGTCGTCGTCGTCCGTAGGCTCGGGCGGTGCCGGCGGTAGGCCCGTCGCCTTGGTGCCGAGGCGGTAGAACTTCACACCGACGGCGGTGTAGGCGAGCTGGAGCCAGCCGTTCTCGGCGAGCCGGCCGATGCTGCGCGAGGCACTGGTGGTGCTCAGGCCGACCATCCGGCCGATGTCCGTGGCGGTGCTGCGGACCGGCTCACCCATCCATACGGCTGTGGCGTAGTACATGAGGACCTTGACATCGGCGCCCTGCTTGAGCTGGGACCGGAGCAGGAGGTCGTTGAGCTCGGCGGCCTCCATGAAGCGCGGGACGAACGACTCGGCGATCTGCGTGGTCATGACGCCTCCTTCTTCTCCGGCGGGCAAGTGATCGACGGGTGCCGCGCGTGCTGCGTGGCGTGCCTCTGCTGCCCCGAGGAGCCGTCGTAGGCAGCCCGGGAGTTCAGCTTGTAGAACTTCACCCGGCCCACCTTCTCCGCCTCCAGGAGGTAGCCCCCTCGATGAAGGTTACCCACGGACTTGCTCACTGCGTTCGGCCGCAACTCCAGGTTGATGCCGATCTCGCGGAAGCTCTCCCGCAGCGGCTCGTCCCCGGGCGGCGAGTTGAACAGGTAGTAGCCCCAGACCAGCTTGTCGTTCTTCGCGTACCCGCTGTCCTTCGAGAACAGCGCCGCGCCCAGCTTCTTGCTGACGTTGACGTGCCGACCGCCGCCGCTCCACGCGAACGGCTTGTCGTTCCTGTCGAGCAGCTCCAGCTGAAGGTACTCGCCGGTGCTCGTGTTGGTTGCTGGCCTTGCCCGGCCCATACCGCTCCTCACCTCGGGCTTTCCCCTGGAGGGGAACGATGTACGCGCCCTGACCGTAGTGGGCGTTTCCCCTGGAGGGGAACCCGCCACGCCGAATTGCCCCGAAACGGCATGTGATCATTTCCCCTAGAGGGGAAAGCTGCGTCCGGATTGATACTCAACTAGCCCCCAGCGATACATCACATGGCCACTGAGCTGCGGTGATGCCTGATCGTTCTATACGTCCCCATCCCGCCGTCGACCAGGTGCCGGCCGGGCCCCAGGTGGCTGAGGCTGCTTCGCGTGCGGCACCGTGCCCTCGCGCGAGTCACTGGACGGCAGCAGCGGCTCTGAGTCTCGGGTGGTGCCGACCGTGACGAACAAGCACCAACAGGAGTGGCTGGTCTCCGTAGCGGGTTCCGCCGCCCGGCCCGGGGGCCGTTCGGCTCCGGCACCTCCGCACGTCGGAATTCACCCTTTCCCATATCGCAGATACCGTTCTGTGGCGAAGGTCCGCAGCTTCTCAATTCGTGAATTACTGGCGTAAGTAGATGGATGAAATACGCGCTGACGATTACGCAAATGTTGCGCTTTGCCCGAGTGGCTTAGGGGTATCCTTCGTTTTCACCAGCGTTATCGGGGCAATTCTGCTCCATGGTTCCCTTGGACCCTTCCCTTATCTCAGAGTCTAGCGGAGTGCTATGTTAGATGCAGCGGAACGGCAGAACCGCCGTTGCGGACCACCCGAACGAGCGACCACCCCGTCCTGGCGCCCCGAGTCCATCCGACCCACAGGCGCGAAGCGCCCCCACCCTCCCGCCCCCAAACGGGCGAAGCCCGCCCCACCCCACCATCCAAGGCCGAAGGCCGCTCGCACACTCCCCATCCAGCAACTCCACAGCGAAGCAG
>NZ_JAPVLU010000133.1 GCF_027158205.1 Streptomyces sp. H39-S7
CGTGCGGGGCGCCGGGCGGTCGCCCGGTGCGGAGCGGCGGGCCTGGGCGAAGCGGCTGCGGCGGCCGCGGGTGGCGGAGGTGCTGCGCTTGGCACGCTCCACGACCGGGGCGGCGATGACGCACGGGACGCCGCTGGGGGCCTGGGCGCCGGTGATCCGGGTCAGCTCCGCCTCGTCGGGGCGGACCTGTGCGGTCTGTGGGGTGATGCCGGCGTCGCGCATCAGGCGGATCATGTCGCGGCGCTGGTTGGGCAGGACCAGGGTGACGACGCTGCCGGACTCGCCGGCGCGGGCGGTGCGGCCGCCGCGGTGCAGGTAGTCCTTGTGGTCGCTCGGCGGGTCGATGTTGACGACCAGGTCGAGGTTGTCGACGTGGATGCCGCGGGCGGCGACGTTCGTGGCGACCAGGACGGTGACGTGCCCGGTCTTGAACTGCTCCAGGGTGCGGGTGCGCTGCGGCTGGGACTTGCCGCCGTGCAGGGCCGCGGCGCGCACTCCGCTGTTCAGCAGGTGGTCGGTGAGCTTGTCGACGGCGTGCTTGGTGTCGAGGAACATGATGACCCGGCCGTCGCGGGCGGCGATCTGGGTGGTCACGGCGTTCTTGTCCGCGCCGTGGACGTGCAGCACGTGGTGCTCCATCGTGGTGACCGCTCCGGCCGACGGGTCGACGGAGTGGACGACCGGGTCGTGCAGGTAGCGGCGCACGAGGAGGTCGACGTTGCGGTCGAGGGTGGCGGAGAACAGCATGCGCTGTCCGTCCGGGCGCACCTGGTCCAGCAGGGCGGTGACCTGCGGCATGAAGCCCATGTCGGCCATCTGGTCGGCCTCGTCGAGTACCGTGATGTTGACCTGGTCCAGGCGGCAGGAGCCCCGGTCGATGAGGTCCTTGAGCCGGCCCGGGGTGGCGACGACGACTTCGGCGCCGCCGCGCAGCAGGTGGATCTGCCGTCCGATGGACATGCCGCCGACGACGGTGGCCATCCGCAGCCGCAGCGAGCGTGCGTACGGGGTCAGGGCGTCGGTGACCTGCTGGGCGAGCTCACGGGTCGGTACCAGGACCAGGGCGAGCGGCTGGAGCGGCTCGGCGCGCTGTCCGGCGGTCCGGGCGAGCAGGGCCAGGCCGAAGGCGAGGGTCTTGCCGGAGCCGGTACGGCCGCGGCCCAGGACGTTGCGGCCGGCGAGGGCGTTGGGCAGCGTCGCACCCTGGATGGGGAACGGCACCGCCATGCCCTCGTGGGCCAGCGTGGCCAGCAGGGCCGCCGGCATGTCCAGCGCGGCGAAGGTCTCGACCGCGGGAAGGGCCGGGGTGAGGGTGACCGGCAGGGCGAACTCGCCCTGGACGGAGGGGCGTCGGCTCGATCCGCCGGAACGGGAGCCCGCGTAGCCGCCGGAGCGGCCGGAACCCGCGTAGCCGCCGGAACGGCTCGGGGCGCCGGAGCGGCTCGGGGCCGAACGGCTGTAGCCGCCGGCGCTCGGGGCGCTGCTGCGGCTGGTGGAGCTGGAATACGAGCGATTGGAACGAACGGGGTTCAAGGAGAACCTTCCTGGACACGGCACGCATCCAGGAGGCCCCAGCAGCGAACACGCCGCACGAAGGCATCACAGAGACGAACCGAAAGAATGAGCGGAAACGGAGCGGGATCGAAGCGGCGCGGAGTCAACCGCGCGAACACGCTTCGCCACGAGCGGCACTGCCAGAAATGGCGGCCGGAGCTGGACCGTATCGGATGGGCCCTGGGCAGTGAACGCAGCACGGTCGTGGACCGTGGAGCCGCCTGCCGTGCGGCTGGAACTGATGCCCGCAGGGGCCCCGCCCCGCGACGAGCGGAGGGCAAGGGGGCCTGCGGGCGACGGGACAGGGCCCGCGACCTTGCGGTGCGGGCCCTACCCGGTGGTGCGCGTCAGTGCTTAGGCGGGAACGATGTTCTCCGCCTGCGGGCCCTTCTGGCCCTGCGTGACGTCGAAGGAGACCTTCTGGCC
>NZ_JAPVLU010000134.1 GCF_027158205.1 Streptomyces sp. H39-S7
CAAGGCCGCGAAGTTAACAGGCCGACGGCCCTGTCAAGGCTCTGTGGCTGGAGTTGACGGTTCGACAGCTACGGAAACGGGGCCTCTGGTAGAGGCAAGGAAGTCGACCAAGACGTTCCTGCTTCGAGAGGTTCCGTTGTCCGGCCAGTTTGCCACCACCACGTTGACGCGCACCGCCACCGTCGCCGGGGGCGTTTTCGCACCCGGCCACTTGGGCGAGCTGACACAGTACGTCCCCTTCGAGCTCGTCGACGACGTGCTGGAAGGAACGCACACCGTTCAGGCACGCGTGCGCTGCCTGCCCTCGCGGGTGGGCGTGTACTTCCTCCTCGCGCTGGGGCTGTTCCCCGCACTGGGCTACCGCCGGGTGTGGGACAAGCTCGTCGCCGGTCTGCACGGGCTGGACCTGCACGTACCTTCGGAGAAGGCACTGCGGGACCTGCGGCGACGCCTGGGCCCGGCACCTCTGAAAATGTTGTTCGAGGTGTTGGCGGGCCCGCTGGCCCAGCCCTCGACACCCGGCGTGCGCTACCGGCACTGGCGGACCGTGGCTTTCGACGGCTGCAGCTCGATCAAGGCCCCGGACCAACCACGCATCCGCTCTCTGCTCGGCAAGGTCCAGCACCACTGGGGCTTGGCCGGCTACCCGGTGCTTCGGCTAACAGTCCTGTGCGAGACCGGCACCCGCGGGCTCCTTGGCGCTGTCTTTGGGCCGACGAGCACTGGGGAGACAACCCAGGCGTCACGGCTGTTGCCCCTACTGTCGCCGCAGATGCTCCTGCTCGCGGACCGGGGCTTCGACGGCGACAGCCTCCTGGGAGCCATCGCCGACACCGGTGCCCAGCTGCTGGTACGGATCAGCTCCAAACGCCGTCCCGCCGTGATGGCCACCCTGCCCGACGGTTCCTATCTCACCCGCTTCAACGGCCTTGACCTGCGCATCATCGAGGCAGACGTCACCGTCACCACCAGTGCCGGACAGCGCATCGGCGGCCGCTACCGGCTGGCCACCACCCTTCTCGACCACCGCGCTGACCCGGCCGAGACACTCGTCCGTCTCTACCACGAGCGCTGGGAGATCGAGTCAGCGTTCTACTCCCTTCGCCACACCCTGCTCACCGGCAGGGTCCTGCGCTCGTGCGACGCGCCGGGCCTGGAGCAGGAGCTGTGGGCCCTCCTGATCCTCTACCAGGCACTACGCCGGGCGATGGTGGACGCTGTCGAGTCCGTTCCTGGTACCGACCCTGACCGGGCGAGTTTCACCGTCGCGCTCCAAGTGGCCCGCGACCTGGTGGTCTGCGCGACCGGCGTCCTGCCCGACAGCACGAACACACCCGTGGCAGGACGCATCACCGATGCGGTCCTGGCCGCCCTCCTGCCCAGCCGGCGCCCGCGCATCAGCGCCCGCAAGGTGAAATGCCCGACCTCGCGCTACCCGGCCAACCCGACCACAGCGCACCCGCTGACCAGCCAGAAGATTGCGCGTCTGGACATCGAGATCCATCGCGAGACCTTGAAGCCCAACAACCAGTCAGCGAGCAGCAGTCCGAGCGGACAGGCAGGACAAGGCCGCAGAAACCAGGTGCTCCAGCTTCTGCGGGCCGCTCAGGACCGAACCTGGCACGCCACCGAGATCGCCAAGGTACTGGGGTGGGAGAACTACAGGAGTGTCTGCGCGCAACTCGGCTACTGGGCAAAGGAAGGCCTCCTGCAGAAGGTCGCCCGCGCGACCTACATCCTCGCGCCCGCCTGGATGCACAACGATCACCAGCAGCCAGCACAACCCACACCGTTGACAGGACTGTCGGCCTCTTAACTTCGCGGCCTTG
>NZ_JAPVLU010000135.1 GCF_027158205.1 Streptomyces sp. H39-S7
GGGGCCCGTAATTGAATAACTGTCAGGGGCGATCTTCGGTGGGAGTGGCTCGGGCGTGTAGTTGATCCAGAGTGCGGGCGGCTGGCCCGGGGAGGGGCGTGACGAGGATCTGGTGGAGGTCCAGGAGCCGCTTTGCGTCTTGGTATTGGATGGATAAATTGGTGCGTTTGACGCCCATGAGTTGAGCCAGGAACGTCATGGTGAGTGCTCGGCGGCGGCGCAAGACGGCGGCCAAGAGCCGGTGAAGGTGATCCACGCTGCTGATCTGCGGGTGGCGGTAGCCGCGCGGGCGGTGGAAGCGTCGCTGGAACGCCGCCTCGGCCAATGCGTCCCAGTAGGGTTCCGAGACCCCCACCAACTGCTCGAACGCGGTCCGTGACATGCCGGTCAGAGCCGGATCGGTGAGCATCACCGTCAGGGCGGGGTCGATCTGGCGAGTGCTTGCTGGTGCGTCTGGCGTTCGCGGTGGGAGGGGAGCGAGCGTGTAGTTCCAGTCGCCGTGGAAGGCGTTCGGTGTGATCGGGAGAGCGTGGAACTCGGCGGGCGTGACGCTGACGCCCAGGTCGTACGTCCCTGTGTCCAGTTCGGCCCCGATGCTCAGCCCGGTCTTGGTGGTTGTGGCGGCGATGGTCTCGACGACGACCTGGTAGCTGGTCAGCGGTCGTCCCCGCCAGTTCGCGGTGATGTGGCAGAACATACGGTGTTCGATCTTGTTCCACTTCGACGTTCCGGGTGGTAGGTGACAGACCGAGATCTCCAGCCCGCTTTCCCGGGCGAAAGCGGCCAGGTTGCTCTTCCAGGTCCAGCGCCGGGGGTCGTTGGAACCGCCGGAGTCGGCGGTGATCAGGAGCCGGGTGGCATGGGGATAGTCCGCCTGTCCGCGGTGCTGCCACCAGCGGCGGATGGACTCCACCGCGAACTGGGCGGTGTCGTGGTCGGTGCCGACGTTGACCCATCCGGTGTTGTGGGCGATGTCGTAGATCCCGTAGGGGATCGCCATCGGCTGATCGGTGGTGGTGAATGTGTGGCAGTCCACCTTGATCGCGTCCTTGCCCGGCCGCCAGGTGCGGCCGGGACGGTCGCGGTTGCCGAGCCATTCCTTGGCCTTGGTATCGACGCTGATCACCGGCTGAGCGTCGTCGAGGAAGGCGGCGGCGGTGGTGTTCAGGTGGGTGAACTGGGCATCGCGGTCCGGATGGCTGATGCCCTCCGTCGTCTTCGCGGTTCCCTGCAGGCTGTATCCCAGGATGTGCAGCAGGTGCCCGACGGTGGACGCGCTGACGGGATGGTCCTGTGCGGTGAGGGCCGAGGCCAGGGCCCGCAGTGACAGCGTGGTCCACCGCAGTGGAGAGACGGGGTCGCCCCGGGTGTGTGGCTCGATCAACGACTCGAGTGCGGGCACCAGGCCGGGATCGGTGTCTGTCAGACGCTTGCGGCCGGCACCGGGGGCCCGGATTCGCAGGGTCGGGGCGGAGCCGCCGGCCAACTCGGCGATACCACGCGCGATGGTGGCAGTACTGGTGGCGGAAACCGCAGCGACACAAGCGATCCCGCCATGCCCTATGGCTATAGCCTCGCTGGCCAGGTACAGCCGACGTCGGCGCTCGTCGAAGTGCGGCAATATTTGATCGAACTTGGCCCGTAGCACGCGGGCAGTGACGCGGTCAGCCAGAAGCGAAGCCATGATTCAGGCTCCCACCAACTGCCCTACTGCCGTGCACTTATTGAAGTACGGGCCCC
>NZ_JAPVLU010000136.1 GCF_027158205.1 Streptomyces sp. H39-S7
AGCACTGAGCCCCCACGTCGGACCGCGGTTCCAACTGCACAACCTGACCGTCAGTTACCGCACCACGCAGGAGATCCTGGAGAGCGTCCGGGACCTGCTCACGCGGATCGCCCCGGACCAGAAGCCCACACGGTCACTGCGCAGCGGTGAAAGCCCTCGCACCGTGACTACGCCTCCGGACGGGTTGGTCACCGCCGTCGTTCAGGAACTCCGCGCCCAGAGCACCGCGCACCCGGGCGAGCTCCTGGGAGTGATCTGCGCGGACACCCAGGTGAGCGAGCTGACGGCCCAGGGCATCGCTCACCACGCACGCATCGTGCCGGCGTCCGAAGCACGCGGCCTGGAATTCGACGGGGTCGTTGTCATGAACCCCGAGGAAATCATCACCGCGCGCCCGGGCGGGGAAAGGGACTTGTACGTAGCCCTGACCAGGGCCACCAAACGCCTGTGCACCATCACCGTCCAGCCCGCCTGACGACTCGGCGCCCGCGTCGTCGCCGCGGGCGCACCCGGCTCCCGCTGCGTGCCGTGTCTTCCCCTGCGCTGAGACCAGTCGGCGGTGGTGTTCGGGATTGGACCCGTGCCTCACGCGAGGCGACGAGACGGGTCCCCACCCACACGCCGTCGGCGCCCAGGCACAGAGCAGCGGCGACCTGGCGTCCATGGTGATCCCGCCCGCCGCGAGGACGAGGGCGCACTCAGCCACGGCGTACCTGGTGTCACGACAATTCGGGTGCACTCTCCCGAACGGGATCCGCGGATTCCGGGTGGCCTGGACCGCTGGTCGAGGTAACACCACGCAGTGCCGCTTCGACCCGCCGGTTGCTGGTCATGGTCGCCGTGACGGCGGTCATGGTCAGGAGGAGGCCGGCGGCGGTGTAGAGCGGGGTACGCAGGTCGTACGTGGTGGCCAGCCAGCCACCGAGGAAGGCGCCGAACGGGGCTGCGCACATGGCGAGCATGCGGGAGGTGGAGGCGACCCGCCCCATCAGGTGGGCCGGGACGATCGCCTGCCGGAGGGAGGGCCCGAGCACCATCGTGGCGCCCATGCCCGCCCCGCAGACGGCGAGCGCGAGGCCGGCGATGTACGGGTTCGGGGCGGCGGCAAGGCCCAGGATGGCGAGTCCCTCGACCGCGGCCGTGCAGGTCAACGCGGTACCGGTACCGAGTCGTCGGCCGAGGAAGGAGGCGATGGCTGCGCCGAGCAGACCGCCGGTGGCCTCCGTCGTCAGAAGCAGGCCGAAGCCGAAGGCGCCGATGCCCAGACGGTCGTGCGCGAAGAGGGCCAGTACGGTCTCCACGGCGAGGAAGGCGACGTTCCCGACCGCCGGACGCAGCGCGAGCCCGAGCAGCAACCGATCCCGGAAGACGTACGAGGCCCCGGCCCGCGCCTGCCGCAGCAGCGACTCATGGGCCTTTGGTACGGGCCGGGGCGCGGTAGGCAGCGACCGTACGAGCAGTGCGGAGAGTGCGAACGAGATCGCGTCGGCGAGCAGCGGAACCGCCCGCCCGAGCACGAGCAGGGCACTGCCCGCGGGCGGCCCCGCGAAGCCGGACGCGGCGGTCTGGGTGCCGCGCAGGCGGGAGTTGGCGCGCTCAAGGAGTGCGGGGTCGCGGCCGAGCAGATCCGGCAGATAGGCCGTGGCGGCCGTGTCGAAGAA
>NZ_JAPVLU010000137.1 GCF_027158205.1 Streptomyces sp. H39-S7
CTCCTGGACCTCCACCAGATCCTCGTCACGCCCCTCCCCGGGCCAGCCGCCCGCACTCTGGATCAACTACACGCCCGAGCCACTCCCACCGAAGATCGCCCCTGACAGTTATTCAATTACGGGCCCCGGGCCGCACCGAGAATTGCCAGATCGGGACGTTTCTGGCCTATGCCTCAGCCAGGGGGCGGGCGTTGATCGACCGGGAACTCTACGTCCCGCAGTCCTGGACGGACGACCGGGCACGATGCCGTGCGGCCGGGATCGGCGACGAGGTGCCGTTCGCCACGAAGACCGAGCACCTCAAGTGGATGCTGCAACGTGCCATCGACGCGCGGGTGCCGTTTGCGTGGGTCACCGCGGACGAGGCATACGGGCAGGTCAAGGACTTCAGGATGTGGCTGGAGGAACGCAAGGTGGCGCATGTGCTGGCCACCAAGCTCAACGACACCGTGACCACGACCGACGGCTGGGAAGTGCGGGTCGACGACCTGGTGGCCGCGCTGCCCGCGCAGGGATGGAAGCGGATCTCGGCCGGGGCCGGCGCCCACGGCCACAGGATCTACCACTGGGCCCGCATCGCGATCCGGCCCAACTGGGTTGATGGGTTCGGACACTGGGTGCTCGCCCGCCGCAGTCTGACCGATCCGACCAAGATCGCCTACTACGTCTGCTACGGGCCCACCACGACCCGGTTGAAGGACCTGGTCACGGTAGCGGGCGCGCGCTGGCAGGTGGAGGAATGCTTCCAGATCGCGAAGGGCGAATGCGGCCTGGACCACTACCAGGTGCGGCTGTTCCGGGCCTGGTACCGGCACATCACCCTGGCGATGGCCGCTCTCGCCTGTCTGACCGCCATCCGCGCCGCAGAAACCACAAAGGGGGCAACGCTGGCGACGAGCACGACCTCATACCTCTCAGCGTCCCGGAGATCCGCCGGATGATCGGGCACCTCGTCTTCACGCCCCAGCACCTGGACAACGACCATCATCTGCACTGGTCACGCTTCCGACGTATCAGCCAAGCCCGCGCCCGCAGATGCCACTACCAACGCCGAGGCCATCACCCCCACATGCGGTTGCAGTACTAAAGGTGTTGGGCGTGCTGAAGGTGGCGACCGCCACCCAGATCCTGAACCTGGTGCGTCCGCACCTGTCGGACAACAAGGTGATGCGCAACGCCTTGCTAGTCCTTCAGGCGAAGGGCGAGGTGGTGTCGGAGGGCAATACGGCGGGCCCGGCGGGGAGGTTCGGGGCGCCGGACCGGACCGGGGAGCCGTCGCAGAAGCTGTGGAGTTTGACCCCGGCCGGGCTGGACGCTGCCGGACGGCTGCTGGAACGCGACCCGCAGGAGCTCGGCGGCCGCGCCCGGGGCGCGGCGGGGCCCCGCACGCGATGGCTGTCAACGCCACCATCGTCGCCTTCACCCAGGGCGGCCTCGGCACCATCACCTCTTGGCGCACCGAGGTCTCCCA
>NZ_JAPVLU010000138.1 GCF_027158205.1 Streptomyces sp. H39-S7
TTAACTTCGCGGCCTTGCCGGTTGAACGGGGTGACCTTCCCAAGTCGCCCTGAACCGCCGGAGCTTCGATGTGCCGTCAGTCTGCCACCGTCTGTCTCGTCAAGTCGCCTGCACTGGAGGGTGTGGCGGAGCTCTCGCTGGTGGAACGGCTGCGGATGCTGCCCGATCCGCGTCGGCGGCGCGGGGTGCGTCACCCGTTCGTGGCGGTGCTGCTGGTTGCCGCCTCGGCGGTGATCGCGGGCGCCCGATCGTATGCGGCGATCGGCCAGTGGTCCGCGAGTGCTCCGCAGCACACCCTGGCCCGGCTGGGTGCCCGCCTGGTGGGCGCGCCGGGGGTGCGGGTCGCGCCGAGTGCTGCCACGATCCGAAGGATCATCGCACTGGTCTGCCCCGGCGGCCTGGCCGAGCTGACCGGAGCCGATCCTGGCGGCGCGGACTCGGTGGCCGTGGACGGCAAGAGCGCCCGCGGCTCCCGCCGAGGCCAGACGCCCGCCGCCCACCTCCTGGCCGCGATGACCGGCGACGGCCGGACCGTCACCCAGCTGCGAGTTCCTGGCAAGACCAACGAAATCACGTGCTTCGCCGCGCTGCTGGAGCCCTACGACCTGACCGGGGTCACTGTCACGGCAGATGCCCTGCACACGCAGCGCGGCCACGTGCGTTTCCTGGTGGAGAAGAAGGCGCACTACCTGCTGGTGGTCAAGGCGAACCAGCCCGGGCTGCACCGCACGCTCCGGTCGCTGCCGTGGAAGGACGCCATCGCAAGGCGCTACGACCGCGAGGTGAGCCACGGCCGCAAGGAGACCCGCGTGACCAGGGCCTTGACCGTCACCGATCTCGGCCTGGACTTCCCTCACGCCGCCCAGGCCGTGCGCATCCTGCGTCACCGCACCGACCTCAAGACCGGCACGTGCAGCCGTCAGACCGTCTACGCGATCACGGACCTGACCTCACATCAAGCCTCGCCCCAGCGGCTCGGCCAGCTCGCCAGATCACAGTGGACCATCGAGAACCGGCTCCACTTCGTCCGCGACACCACCTTCGGTGAGGACGCCTCGAAGATCCGCACCGGACGAGGACCCGAGAACATGGCCACTTTGCGCAACCTGGCGATCAACACGCTCCGGCAACAAGGGCACCGCAACATTGCCGCCGGCCTCCGCCACGTCTCCTACGACCCCTTCAGCAGGCCGCTGGACCTGCTCAACATCCCCTGACCTGGCCGCCTACATGATTACCGGGACTTTGAAACACCCCTGG
>NZ_JAPVLU010000139.1 GCF_027158205.1 Streptomyces sp. H39-S7
AGGAGGGGGCTTCTCTCTATAGCTGGTGGGCGTAGAGACGGACCAGCCCGGCCCGTAGAACGTTGGTGGCTGCCACGGTGTCAGCGTGTGCCAGGTGGCCGCAGGCGACGCAGTGGAACTTTGCCTGCGTGGGCCGGTTCTCCTTGGTGGTGTGCCCGCATTGGGGGCACATCCGGGAGGTATTGCGGGGGTCCACGGCGATCACTTTTCGGCCGGCGCTTTCAGCCTTGCTCGCGAGGATCTTTAGGAACACCCCCCATCCGGCATCCGAGATCGAGCGGTTGAGTCCGGTCTTGGCGGCAGCCCCGTTGGACAGGTAGCTGCCGGGTCGCTCGGGATCGGGCTTCGGCGCGACGGCCCCCACCATGTTGCGGATCGTCAGGTTCTCGTGCGCGATGACATCGTGCTCGCGGACCAGGGTGAGCGCGGTCTTGTGTGCGTGATCGAGGCGCTGACGGCGGACCTTGCCGTGCAGCTTGGCAACCGTCTCGACCGCGCGGTTGTGGTGCGCCGTGCGCTGGTCGCGTCGGACGCGTGGGAAGCGTGCGAGGGCCTGCTGTGCGGCTGCGAGCCGGGCGGCGTTGCGGCGACCGTGGCGCGGGTTGGGCACGAAGCCGCCGCCTGAATCGGCCAGGAAGTTCGCAATGCCCAGGTCGATACCGACGGCCGAACTGGTGGGGGGCAGCGGTTCGGGCTGGTCCTGCTCGGCGCTCAGCACGACGAACCACTTCGCGCCTTCACGCTTGACGCTGACCGTCTTGACCGTGCCGACGACCGGGCGGTGCCGGTGGACCTTGACGTGCCCGACACCTTGGAGACGGACACGGGTAACCGGGTCGTGGGGGGTGGCGTCCCAGCGGCAGCCGTCACCGTCCTTCGGGAAAACCACCGTGTTAAACCAGCTCACGCCCCGGAAACGGGGATAACCGGGTGTGTCCCCGGACTTGACCCGGCGAAAGAACGCGCTGAACGCCTTGTCGAGGCGGCGGAGCGTGGCCTGCTGCGAGGAGAACGACCAACGGCCCTGACGCTCCGGGTCGAACGCCCGGATCTCCTTGAGCTGCGCCGACTGCTGCCCGTACTTCACGGACGTCTTCGAGATGTGCCGGTAGGCGTCACGACGTTCCTGCAACGCCCCGTTGTAGAGCGAGCAGTGATCACGGAGCATCTCGCCCAGGGCAACCTGCTG
>NZ_JAPVLU010000013.1 GCF_027158205.1 Streptomyces sp. H39-S7
CGTCTGGCGTCGGGCTCCGCCACCTTCTCGGCCCAGGACATCGCCTCGGCCCTCCCGGCCGCCTGGCGGCAGGTCGCGGGCGGCTGAGCTGTCCCGGCGGACCGGGCCGCGGGGTTGGACGCGAGGGGGACGGGTCCGCAGGGGGTGGGTTTCGAAATGCTGCCGAGCTATTTGTGGGCCGCTGGGGGCGCCCCCGGCCGAAGGTTGGGGGACCTGAATGGTCGACGTCGAAGCCCACCCCCGGAGGGCCCGGCCCCCGACCCGCACCCGGCACCCCGCACCCCGCACCGCCCACCGCGCAGGGCCCCGTGCCGCCCGCGCAGGCCAGGGCCTGGGCCTGAGACACTGAGGCTGATGGACACCGATGTGATGCGTGCCCGGGCGGAGATCGATCTGACCGCGCTTCGGGCGAATGTGACGGCGCTGCGGGCCTGCGCTCCCGGCGCCGGGTTGATGGCCGTGGTCAAGGCGGACGCCTACGGGCACGGGATGGTGCCGTGTGCGCGGGCGGCCCTGGAGGCCGGGGCGACGTGGCTCGGGGCCGCCACGCCCGAGGAGGCGCTGGCGTTGCGCGCCGCGGGCGTCGGCGGCCGGCTGCTGTGCTGGCTGTGGACGCCGGGCGGTCCGTTCCGCGCCGCCGTCGAGGCCGACATCGATGTGACGGTGAGCGCCCGGTGGGCGCTGCGCGAGGTGTGCGCGGCGGCCCGGGAGGCCGGCCGCACGGCCAGGGTGCAGCTGAAGGCCGACACCGGCCTGGGCCGCAACGGCTGCCAGCCGGCCGACTGGCCGGAGCTGACCGCCGCCGCGCGGACCGCCGAGACCGACGGGCTGATCAAGGTCACCGGCATCTGGTCGCACTTCTCGTGCGCCGACGAGCCGGGGCACCCGTCGATCGCCAACGAGCTGGCGGCGTTCCACACCGTCCTGGCGGTCGCGGCGGACGCGGGCCTCGACCCCGAGGTGCGGCACATGGCGAACTCGCCGGGCACCCTGACCCTCCCCGAGTCGCACTTCGACCTGGTGCGCACCGGCGTCGCGATGTACGGGATCTCGCCGGTGCCGCAGGTCGGCGGCCCCGCCGACTTCGGGCTGCGGCCGGTGATGACGCTGACCGCGCGGCTGGCGTCGGTCAAGCGGGTGCCGGGCGGGCACGGCGTCAGTTACGGCCACCACTACATCACCCCGGGCGAGACGACCCTGGCGCTCGTTCCGCTGGGTTACGCCGCCGGCGTCCCGCGGCACGCGTCGGGCTCGGGGCCCGTCCTGGTCGCCGGCAAGTGGCGGACGGTCGCGGGCCGGGTCGCGATGGACCAGTTCGTCGTCGATCTCGGGGGAGACGCGGCCCGGCCGGGCGACGAAGCAGTACTGTTCGGGCCGGGTGACCGGGGTGAGCCGACCGCGGAGGACTGGGCGCGGGCCGCGGGCACCATTGCCTACGAGATCGTCACGCGGATCGGTACCCGGGTGCCGCGCGTCTATGTCGACAACGGGAGACGCGTACCAGGGGAGTAGCGGGAACACGATGACCATGGACAGCGGAGCGAAGTGGGAACGGGCCGGCAAGAACGCCGGCTTCGTCGGTGCGGCGATCGGCGTGGTGGCGGCGGGCGCCGCCGCCGGCGTGGCGCTGGAACGGCTCACCGTCGGCAGGGGCATTCGCCGGAAGGCGCGGCTCGCGCTGGACGCGGCCGGGCCGTACGGGGCGCTGCGCGGCGATCCCGGCACGGTGGCCGCCGAGGACGGCACCGAGCTGTACTACGAGGTCGAGGACGTCGTGGAGCCGCCGGTGGTGGTGCAGCGGCGCGGCTGGTCGGGGATCTTCAAGCGGACCGGCGGGGTCGAACCGCAGCCGCTCACCGTCGTGTTCTGCCACGGCTACTGCCTCAACCAGGACGCCTGGCACTTCCAGCGGGCGGCCCTGCGCGGCAGCGTCCGGGCCGTCTACTGGGACCAGCGCAGCCACGGGCGCTCCGAGCGCGGCCGCGACCAGCTCGCCGGCCGGCCGGCCACGATCGACCAGCTCGGCCGTGACCTCAAGGCGGTGCTGGACGTCGCCGCGCCCGGCGGACCGCTGGTGCTCGTCGGGCACTCGATGGGCGGCATGACGATCATGGCGCTGGCCGACCAGTTCCCCGATCTGGTGAAGGAGCGGGTGGCCGGGGTCGCCTTCGTCGGCACCTCCGCGGGCAAGCTGGCGGCGATGACGATGGGGCTGCCGGCCGCCGGGGCACGGGCGTTCCGCGCGCTGGCGCCGGGCGTGCTGCGGATCCTCGGCACCCAGGTGGACCTGGTGGAACGGGGACGGCGGGCCACCGCGGACCTCTTCGCGGGCATCGTGAAGCGGTACTCGTTCGCTTCGGAGGTCGACGCGTCCGTGGGCCGGTTCGCCGAGCGGCTGATCGAGGGGACGCCCATCGACGTCGTCGCCGAGTTCTACCCGGCCTTCATCCAGCACGAGAAGGCGGACGCGCTGGCCGTGCTCGACGGCAAGCCCGCGCTCGTGCTGGCCGGGGACAAGGATCTGCTCACGCCGAGCGACCACAGCGCCGACATCGCCGAGCGGCTGCCCGCCGCGGAACTGGTGATCGTCGAGAACGCCGGCCACCTGGTGATGCTGGAGTATCCGGAACTGGTGAACGCCCATCTGGCCGCCCTGCTGGCCCGCGCGGCGGACGCCGTCCAGGCCCCGCTGCCGCGCGCGGTAAGGGAGTTGGGCCTCCCCGAGGTACGGGCGGCGGTCCAGGAGGCGTGAGACCCGAACGGCCGGCCGGTCACGGGCGGCCGCCCTCCCGGCCGACGGCCGGGTCCGGCTCCGCCACGCCGCGTAACATTCGCGGACATGGAACCGCTGCACGGTCAGCACACCGCTGACGACTCCGTATCCGTCCGCCTCACGATCCGGACCCCCGACCGTATGCGGGAGTTGGGCCGGGCTCTCGCCGGGCTGCTGCTCCCCGGAGACCTGGTTCTCCTCAGCGGCGAACTGGGTGCGGGCAAGACGACGCTGACCCGCGGCCTGGGGGAGGGCCTCGGGGTGCGGGGGGCGGTGACCTCGCCGACCTTCGTGATCGCCCGGGTGCACCCGTCGCTCAGCGGCGGGCCCGCCCTGGTGCACGTGGACGCGTACCGGCTGGCCGGCGGTCTCGACGAGATGGAGGACCTGGACCTCGACGTGTCGCTGCCGGAGTCGGTGGTCGTCGTCGAGTGGGGCGAGGGCAAGGTCGAGGAGCTGTCCGAGGCCCGGCTGCAGGTCGTCATCTCGCGGACGCTGGGGGCAGCCGGACCGTACGACACCACCGGCACCGACCCGGACGCCGACCCGGACGTCAAGGCCGATCCCGACGCCGCATCCGACGCGGATGACGTGCGCGAGGTGACGGTCACCGGTATCGGTCGACGCTGGGTCAACCAGGACCTTTCGCCGCTGAGGGCGTGACCGGGCGCGGGGCCTTCCGACAACGTGTCGGGAAGATGTTGCGCGCGGGTGGTCCGGCGTGGTCGCATGGGAGTGCAGATGTTGGTCGAGGCTGCCTACATTCCCTCAGGAGGCACGCATGCCGGCTCATGGCACTTCGGGCGCCCCGAAGCCCGCCGCAGTCCCAGCGGTTCCGGCTGCCCCCGCGGTTCCCAAGGTTCCCGCGATCCCGGCCCTGCCGTCGATGAGCGCGCTGCTGGCGGCGGGCGCGGCGGCGACGGCCGTCTCCACCCCGCCGGACGAGAAGGACGGCGAGCGGCGCGACGCCGCGTAGCAGCCGACGGCCGCTCACTCGTTCGGTGGAATCCGCGCCCCCGGCCGGATGGCTCGATGGCCCGACGGCTCGATCGCCCGCTCAGCGGACGACGACGATCCTCGTGTCGACCACCGCGAGCTTCCACAGCGCGTCACCGTCGGCGGGCTTCTCACGGATACCGCCGGTCTTCTTCCGCGCGTCCGGGCTGGGCATCGAGGCGTCGACCGCCGCGCTGAAGCCTATGACGGTGCTCCCGACGGTCGCGAACCGGACGACGTGCTCGATCGCGACCCCGTCACCGCCGGTGCCGCGCGCGGTGCGTGAGGTGACCTTGTACCGGCCGGGCACGGGATCGACACTGCCCGGCGCGACGAGGAAGGTGCGCAGCACCTTGTTGTCGTCCCCCACCAGCCAGACCCGCCGGTCCGTCAGCCCGTAGACCACGCGCTTGCCGGTGCCGGACTGGGCGGGCAGCGGCGGCACCTTCGCGACCGGCGGCACCTTGGCCGGGGGCGCGGTGGAGGCCGGGTTCGAGGGGATGGCCGTCGCCGGACGGTCGGCCGCGGAACCGGAGGCCTGGACGGCCAGTACGGCGATGACGGCGAGCGCGGCAGCGGTGAGGCCTGTCACGAGGGTCCCCGACCCGATCCTTGGCACGGTTGGTTCGCTCCTCCGGAGGGGTTTGCGGGCTGTGGTCGACGGTAGCAGCCGGGGCCCGCCGGATGACCGCGTGAGCGGGCGCCGGGCGGCCGGTGTCACGGCCGCGCCTGCCCGCCGCCGCGGCCGGGGCGGGGCCGTAGGGTGGCACCGTGCTTCTGCTTGCTTTTGATACCGCCACCCCCGCTGTGACCGCCGCGCTCCACGACGGTCGGCGGGTGCTTGCCGAGTCGACGGTCGTCGACGCCCGGCGGCACGGAGAACTGCTCATGCCGGCCGTCGACCGGGTGCTGGGCGAGGCCGGCGCGGCGATCGGCGACGTGACCGGCATCGTCGTCGGAACCGGTCCCGGGCCGTACACGGGGCTGCGGGTCGGGCTGGTGACCGCCGCCGCGTTCGGCGACGCGCTCGGGGTGCCCGTGCACGGCGTCTGCACCCTCGACGGGATCGCCTACGCGGCCGGTCTCGCCGGAGTCGACGGCCCCTTCGTGGTGGCGACCGACGCCCGCCGCAAAGAGGTCTACTGGGCCCGCTACGACAGCCCCCGCGAGCGCGTGACCGAGCCGGCCGTCGACCGTCCCGCCGACCTCGCGGGGACGGTCGCGGGGCTGCCCGCCGTCGGCGCCGGAGCCGCCCTGTACCCGGAGGTCTTCACGGACGTCCGGGCCCCCGAGCACCAGTCCGCCGGTGCGCTGGCCGCACTCGGCGCCGTACGGCTCGCGGAGGGCGCGGAGTTCGCGCCCGCGCTGCCGCTGTACCTGCGGCGGCCCGACGCGCAGGTGCCCGCCGGCTACAAGGCGGTCCTGCCCAAGTGACGGTGACACTGCGCGAGATGCGCTGGTGGGACCTGGACCGGGTGATGGAGCTGGAACGGGAGCTCTTCCCCGAGGACGCCTGGTCGCGCGGCATGTTCTGGTCCGAGCTGGCCGACGCGCGGCACCCGCTGGCGAGCCGGCACTACATCGTGGCCGAAGAGGATGCCGGGGGGAACGGGGGCCGGCTGGTCGGGTACGCGGGACTCGCGGCGATCGCCGGGACCGGCGACGTGCAGACCATCGCCGCCGCCCGCGACCACTGGGGCTCCGGCCTCGGCTCCCGCCTCCTCGCCGACCTGATGCAGCAGGCCACCGCCTTCGAGTGCCACGAGGTACTGCTCGAGGTCCGCGTCGACAACCTCCGCGCCCAACGGCTCTACGAGCGCTTCGGCTTCGAGCCGATCGGCTTCCGCAAGGGCTACTACCAACCGGGCAACGTCGACGCCCTCGTGATGCGCATGACCGAACCCTCCTCCGTACAAGGAACCACTACTGATGGCTGACGAGCCGCTTGTCCTCGGTATCGAGACCTCCTGCGACGAGACCGGTGTCGGCATCGTCCGCGGGCACACCCTGCTCGCCGACGCGGTGGCGTCCAGTGTCGACGACCACGCGCGCTACGGCGGCGTGGTGCCCGAGATCGCCAGCCGGGCCCATCTGGAGGCGATGGTCCCCACGATCCAGCGCGCCCTGAAGGAGGCGGGGGTCGCGGCGAGCGACCTCGACGGCATCGCCGTCACCGCGGGCCCCGGGCTCGCGGGCGCGCTGCTGGTGGGGGTGAGCGCCGCCAAGGCGTACGCCTACGCGCTCGGCAAGCCGCTCTACGGGGTCAACCACCTCGCCTCGCACATCTGCGTGGACCAGTTGGAGCACGGCGCGCTGCCCGAGCCGACGATGGCGCTGCTGGTCTCCGGCGGGCACTCGTCGCTGCTGCTCGCGCCCGACATCACCAGTGACGTGCGGCCGCTGGGCTCGACGATCGACGACGCGGCGGGGGAGGCGTTCGACAAGGTCGCCCGGGTGCTGGGCCTCGGCTTCCCCGGCGGCCCGGCCATCGACCGGCACGCCCGCGACGGCGACCCGAAGGCCATCAGGTTCCCGCGCGGCCTGACCGGCCCGCGGGACGCGCCGTACGACTTCTCCTTCTCCGGGCTGAAGACGGCCGTCGCCCGCTGGGTCGAGGCGCGGCGCCGCGAGGGCATGGACGTGCCGGTCGCGGACGTGGCCGCGTCGTTCCAGGAGGCGGTGGTGGACGTGCTGACCCGCAAGGCGCTGCGGGCCTGCAAGGAGAACGGCGTGGACCACCTGATGATCGGCGGCGGCGTCGCGGCCAACTCGCGGCTGCGCTCGCTGGCCCTGGAGCGCTGCGAGGACGCGGGCATCGTGCTGCGGGTGCCGCGGCGGGAGCTGTGCACGGACAACGGCGCCATGGTCGCGGCGCTCGGCGCGGAGATGGTGGCGCGCAACCGTCCGGCGTCGACCTGGGACCTGCCGGCCGACTCCTCACTGCCCGTCACCGAGGTCTCCGTACCGGGCCACTCACACCCTTCCCCTCACTCGCACGACCACGTCCACGAGCTGAGCAAGGACAACCTGTACTGATGACCGTCGCCCTGATGTGGGAGGCGCGGGCCGCCGAGGGGCGCGGCGCCGAGCTGCTGGAATGGGTCCGCGCCCAGGAGCTGGCGCCCGTCCCGCTGCGCCGCGAGCACTTCTCCGCACCCGGTGAGCGGGTGCTCGTCATCACCTGGTGGGACGCGCCCTACGAGGCCGAGTTGCCCGAACTGGCGGAACCCCCGGCCGCTTTTCTGCATCGTTCAGTACACAGATGGCGGTTTGAACGAACAGCATAGGGCTTGAAAATGCACATAAAAGCGGCAGGGTTGATCGTTTCCGGTCTCCTGCTCGTCACCGGGTGCTCGGCGGGTTCGTCCTCGCCGAAGGCCGCGCCGCCAGCCCCCGGGACGGGTCCTGCCGCCGCCCCCTCGCGGGACGGGAGCCCGGCGCCCGGCGAGGACGCCGGCACCGCCGCCGCTTTCCGCAAGTGGAGGATCAAGCCGATGGCGCCGGTCCCGGCCCCGCCGAAGGTGAAGCCGGTGAAGACCGGTACCGGGGTGCCGCCGGTGGTCAGTGACATACCCACCAAGGAGAAGATCGTCTTCGTCACCTTCGACGACGGCGCGGAGAAGGACCCGAAGTTCGTCACCATGATGGGCGAACTGAAGGTGCCCTTCACGATGTTCCTGACCGACGACATCATCCGGAGCGATTACGGCTACTTCAAGCCGCTCCAGAAGCTCGGCAACCCGATACAGAACCACACGCTGACGCACCCGAACCTGCGGACCGAGCCGGAGTCCGCGCAGCGCCACGAGATATGCACCCAGCAGACGAAGCTGAAGGCCGAGTACGGCACCGCGCCCCGCCTCTTCCGTCCGCCCTACGGCAACCTGAACGAGGCCACCAAGACCGCCGCGAAGTCCTGCGGGGTCCAGGCGATCGTCCTGTGGCGCGAGTCCATGCAGATCAAGGGCATGCAGTACCAGCGCGGCGACAAGAAGCTGCACCCCGGCGACATCATCCTGGCGCACTTCCGCGGCCCGTCGGAGCTCAAGGGCACCTCCATGACGGAGATGACCGCCAACATGCTGCGGGAGATATCCGACCAGGGCTTCACCGTGGCGCGCCTGGAGGACTACGTCTGAGACGCCGGGTCCTTCACCGGCCGGCCCAGCAGCATCGACGGCGCGCCCGCCACACGGGTCAGGAAGACCGTCACCGAGTGCGGGCCCTCCAGCCGGAGCTTCTTGCGCAGCTCCTCCGGCTCGATGGCGGAGCCGCGCTTCTTGATGACGGCGACGCCGACGCCGCGCTGCCGCAGCAGCGCCTTCAGCCTCTTGAGGCCGAACGGCAGCACGTCGGTGATCTCGTACGCCGTCGCGTACGGCGTCGGGCGCAGCTCGTCGGCGGTGACGTACGCGATCGTCTCGTCGATCAGCCGCCCGCCGACCTGCTCCGCGACCTCCGCGACCAGGTGCGCGCGGATCACCGCGCCGTCCGGCTCGTAGAGATACCGGCCGACCGGGCCGGCGGGCGGGTCAGGGAGCGGGGTGCCGGTCCACAGGGTCGTGGTGGCGGGCAGCAGGGTGGCGCTCACCGAGCCGGGGTCCTTGCCGAACCACAGCACGGCCTCCTTCACGTCGCCGCGGTAGGAGATCCACTCCGCCCCCGCGTCGTCGGGGACGGCCTCGTGCGGGATGCCGGGCGCGACCTTCAGGGCGGCGACCGGCACTTCACGGGCGGCCCCGATCGCCCAGGACAGCGTCGGCGAGTACGCCTCCGGATCAAAGATCCGGCCACTTCCTGATCTGCCTCCTGATCTGCCGCCGCGCCTGGCCGGGTCGACGAAGACGGCGTCGTAGCCGCTCGTGGCGACCTCGGCCACATCGGCGCAGCGCACCTCGATGAGGCGGGCCAGTCCCAGCGACTGCGCGTTGGCCCGCGCAACCGCGCAGGTCAGCGGGTCACGGTCGACCGCCAGCACCTCGACGCCGGCCCGTGCCAGCGCGATGGCGTCCCCGCCGATCCCGCAGCACAGATCGGCCAGCCGCCGGACGCCCAGGGCCTTGAAGCGCTCCGCCCGGTACTCCGCCACCTCGGTGCGGGTGGCTTGTTCCACCCCGTCGGGGGTGAAGTACATCCGGTACGCGTCCGCCCCGAACTTCGCCTCCGCACGCTGCCGCAGCCGTGCCTGGCCGAGCGCGGCGGACACGAGTTCCGCGGGATGTTCGCGCCGCAGCCGGGTCGCCTCCGCCAGTTCGCGGGCGGGGTCGTAATCGCGCAGCGACCCCAGCAGGGCCTGCCCCGCGGGGGTCAGCAGTGAGGAGAACGCGTCGAGATCCACGCTCCGATTGTCCTCCAGAACGGAGGCCGGCGGCACCGATCGGCGGCGCTCCGTTGGCACTCCGCTTGACCGAGTGCTAAAGCCGTCCTAGTCTCGGGTCTGGCACTCAGCACTGCCGAGTGCCAGCACAACAGCGACGGGCAGGTCCGGCACCCGCGACGACGGGCCTACCAGGTCGCCACCCAGACAGACACTCCCGTTAGCCCTTTGAAGGGGGAGGTCGGAACGTGACGACCGCCAGCAGCAAGGTTGCCATCAAGCCGCTCGAGGACCGCATCGTGGTCCAGGCGCTCGAGGCTGAGCAGACCACGGCCTCCGGCCTGGTCATCCCGGACACCGCCAAGGAGAAGCCCCAGGAGGGCGTCGTCCTGGCCGTGGGCCCGGGCCGCTTCGAGGACGGTAACCGTCTTCCGCTCGACGTTTCCGTCGGCGACGTCGTGCTGTACAGCAAGTACGGCGGCACCGAGGTGAAGTACAACGGCGAGGAGTACCTCGTCCTCTCGGCCCGCGACGTTCTCGCGGTCATCGAGAAGTAGGTCTGCTTCACCACTAGCAGCAGCCGTGACCTTCCCCCGGGTGATCCGTGTCTACTGACCCGGCGCCCGGGGTTTGGTCTTTGACGAGGAAAAGACGAGGTAGGACGCAGTGCCGAAGATCCTGAAGTTTGACGAGGACGCCCGTCGCGCCCTTGAGCGTGGCGTCAACAAGCTTGCCGACACCGTGAAGGTGACGATCGGTCCCAAGGGCCGCAACGTCGTCATCGACAAGAAGTTCGGCGCGCCGACCATCACCAACGACGGTGTCACCATCGCCCGTGAGGTCGAGCTCGACGACCCGTACGAGAACCTTGGCGCCCAGCTCGTGAAGGAGGTGGCGACCAAGACCAACGACATCGCGGGTGACGGCACCACCACCGCCACCGTGCTGGCCCAGGCACTGGTCCGCGAGGGCCTGCGCAACGTCGCCGCCGGCGCTTCCCCCGCCTCCCTGAAGAAGGGCATCGACGCCGCGGTCAAGGCTGTCTCCGAGGAGCTGCTGAAGACCGCCCGCGCGATCGAGGGCAAGGAAGACATCGCGGCCGTCGCCGGGCTGTCCGCCCAGGACAAGCAGGTCGGCGAGCTCATCGCCGAGGCGATGGACAAGGTCGGCAAGGACGGTGTCATCACCGTCGAGGAGTCCAACACCTTCGGCCTGGAGCTGGACTTCACCGAGGGCATGGCCTTCGACAAGGGCTACCTGTCGCCCTACTTCGTCAGCGACCAGGAGCGTATGGAGGCCGTCCTCGACGACCCGTACATCCTGATCCACCAGGGCAAGATCACCTCGATCCAGGACCTGCTGCCGCTGCTGGAGAAGGTCATCCAGGCCGGCGCGTCCAAGCCGCTGCTGATCATCGCCGAGGACGTCGAGGGCGAGGCGCTCTCCACCCTCGTCGTCAACAAGATCCGCGGCACCTTCAACGCCGTCGCGGTGAAGGCCCCGGGCTTCGGCGACCGCCGCAAGGCCATGCTCGGCGACATCGCCACCCTCACCGGTGCGACCGTCATCGCCGAAGAGGTCGGCCTCAAGCTCGACCAGGCCGGTCTCGACCTGCTGGGCACCGCCCGCCGCGTGACCATCACCAAGGACGACACCACCATCGTCGACGGTGCCGGTGACAAGGCCGAGATCGACGGCCGTGTCGGCCAGATCAAGGCCGAGATCGCCGGAACCGACTCCGACTGGGACCGCGAGAAGCTCCAGGAGCGCCTCGCGAAGCTCGCCGGCGGCGTCTGCGTCATCAAGGTCGGCGCGGCCACCGAGGTGGAGCTCAAGGAGAAGAAGCACCGTCTCGAGGACGCCATCTCGGCGACCCGTGCCGCGGTCGAGGAGGGCATCGTCTCCGGCGGTGGCTCCGCTCTCGTCCACGCCGTCAAGGTCCTCGAGGGCAACCTCGGCCTGTCCGGCGACGAGGCCACGGGTGTCGCGGTCGTCCGCCGCGCCGCTGTCGAGCCGCTTCGCTGGATCGCGGAGAACGCGGGCCTCGAGGGCTACGTCATCACCGCCAAGGTCGCGGAGCTGGAGGCCGGTCACGGCTTCAACGCCGCCACCAACGAGTACGGCGACCTCATGAAGGCCGGCGTCATCGACCCGGTCAAGGTCACCCGCTCCGCGCTGGAGAACGCCGCTTCCATCGCGGCCCTGCTGCTCACGACCGAGACCCTGGTCGTCGAGAAGCCGGCCGAGGACGAGGGCGACGCCGGTCACGGCGGCCACGGCCACTCGCACTGACGTTGTAGCGCTCTGTCGCGCGAAGGCCCCTGCTCCCGCCGCCCGGCGGGAGCAGGGGCCTTTCGCTGTGCCGCCGGCTAGTGCGGCATCTCGATCACGCCGAGCTTGGTCAGCAGGCCGAGCATGTCGTGGTTCCACCAGGATTCCATGATCATCCCGTCCTGGAACCGGAAGACCGTCTGGCCTGTCATCTCGGCCGACCGGTTGGTGGGCGGCATGCCCCGGAACTCGCCGACGTGGGTGGCGGCCCAGGTCCACCGGGTCGATACACAGTCCCCTTCGGCGAGCTGGTCGTCGACCGTGAACCGGAAGTCGAACCCCGCCCGGTATCCGGCGACCTCCTCGCGCAGCGCGGCGGTCCCCATGGTGTCCGTCTCGTTGTTGGGGTCGTGATCGTGGTAGCCGGCCGCGAAGATCTCCTCGATGGCGTCCATATTGCCGTCATTGCAGATCTCTTCGAAGAACCGGAGGCAGGCCGCCTTGTTGAGCTGTTCGTCCCGGACCACGTCCAGGTCCGTGAACGTAGGCATCCCGTCGCAGAGCGCCACCATCTCCTGGAAGATCCGCTCCGTCTCCGGAAGCCGGGAATTCTTCATTGCTTCTTCGTACGACGGGAATTCCACGATCTCGACGTAGTGGGACGCGTCGGCGCGGTCCTTGCCGAGGACGCTGTGGCTCGCGGTCCGCTTGCCCTTGGTCTGTTCGACCCAGCGGTCCATGAGCTGGTTCATGTCGTTGAACTGGTCGGTCTTGAAGTCGATGATCTGTGTGAACTGCATGGCGTACCTCCCGAGCCGGGTGGAATACGTCCATTTTAGTAATAAATGAGCCTTTCGCAGATATCGCCGGGCAGCGGCTACTGCGGCCCGTACTTGCGGCCTGTCCTGGAGGAGACCCCGCCGAGCAGGCCGCGCGGCGCCAGCTTCACCAGGCCCATCAGCGTCTTGTACCTCGGGTCCGGCACGGACAGCGTCTTCCCGCGAGCCAGGTCCTTGAGCGCCGTCGCGACCAGCTTGTCCGCGTCCAGCCACATCCAGCCCGGGATGTTGTCCGTCCCCATCCCGGCACGCTCATGGAATTCAGTCCGCACGAAGCCGGGGCAGAGCGCCATCAGCCGTACGCCGGTCCCCGCCAGATCCTTCGACGCGCCCTGGGTGAACTGCACGACCCACGCCTTGCTCGCCCCGTACGTACCGCGCGGCACGAAGGCGGCGACCGACGCGACGTTCACCACGCCGCCACGTCCCCGCTCCCGCATGCCTTCCGCCGCCGCGCTCGTCAGCCGCAGCACCGCCTCGCAGTGCACCTTGAGCATGGTCAGCTCGTCGGCCATCGAGACCTCGAGGTAGCGCCCCTTGTTGCCGAACCCGGCGTTGTTGATGAGCAGATCCACCGCATCGGTCCGGTCCGCGAGCCGTGACTCGACGGCCGCGATCCCGTCGTCCCGCGACAGATCGGCGGAGAGCACCTCTGCCTCGATGCCGTGCCGATCGTGCAGTTCGGCCGCCTGCTTCCGCAGCCGCTCGGCGTCCCTGGCAACCAGCACCAGGTTGTGCCCGTCGGCCGCCAGCCGGCGCGCGAAGGCGGCGCCGATCCCTGCTGTCGCGCCGGTGATCAGTGAAGTCGTCATCCCACGAAGTTAGCCGAGCCGCTTGCGGATCGATTCCGCGTACGCCCTGTTGATCACGTCGATCGCCACCATCGTCCGCGGCAGCAGCTCCGCCCGCGTCGTCAGCGCCCGGAACAGGAACTCGACGGTCACCTCGTGATCGGGCCGCGACAGCACGGTTATCCCGTCGCCGGCCCGCACCTCACCCGGCTCGACGACCCGCAGATAGGCGCCGGGCCTGGCGTCCTGGGTGAAGCGCCGCACCCAGCCCTTCTCGCCCAGCCACACGGCGAAGGTCCGGCACGGGATCCGCGGCGAGGTCACCTCCAGCACCACCTCACCGACCCGCCACCGCTCCCCGACCAGCGCGGAGTTGATGTCCACCCCGACCGTCGTGAAGTTCTCCCCGAACACCCCGTTGCGGAGCTCGCGCCCGAGCGACCCCTCCCACCGGTCCAGGTCCTCCCGCGCGTACGCGTACACGGCCTGGTCGTCCCCGCCGTGAAAACGCCGGTCGGCGATGTCGTCCCCCGCGAGCCCACTCCCCGCCACCCCCTGCGGCCCTGGATCGGCCACCGCCACCGGCCCCTCGACCGGCCGCTTGTCGATCCCGGTCCGCCCGGGGTCCGAGTAGTCGACGGCCGTCGAGCGGCCGATGTTGAGTGACAGGAGTCGCGCCATGCACGCACCTTACGTTCGCGGTCGGCGCCCGGCGACCCTCCGGCGGATCCGCTCCAGATCCTCCGCGGGCAGCGCGCCGGCCACGACCAGCCGCGGCAGCAGTTCCGGCTCGGCGGTCAGCGCCCGGAACGCCACCGCGACCGTCACGTCGTGCTCCGGCCGCCCGACGATCTCCATCGCGTCCCCCGCGCGGATCTCACCCGCCGTGACCACCCGCAGATACGCCCCGGGCACCGCGGCCGCGGTGAACCGCTTGAGCCAGCCCGGTCGGTCCAGCCACCCCTCGAACGTCACACACGGGATCCGCGGCGCCGACACCTCCAGCACCACCTCGCCCCCGACCCGCCACCGCTCCCCGATCAGCGCGCCGTTCACATCCAGGCCGACCGTCGTGAGGTTCTCCCCGAACACCCCGCTGGGAAGCTCCCGCCCGAGCTCTTCCTCCCACCCGTCGAGGTCCTCCCGCGCGTACGCGTACACGGCCTGGTCGTTCCCCCCGTGATGTTTCACGTCATACGCCCGGTCCCCCTCCAGCCCCACGGCCCCGCTCCCCTTGGCCCCCGGCGCCCCGACCCTCACCGGCCCGGCCACGGGCCGCTTGTCGATCCCGGTAGCGACGATCCCCTTCCACGGATTGGCCCGCGGAACACCGACGTTGACCGATAGCAGCATCATGCTCCGACTGTAGGCGGGGCCGCCTCCGGCGGGAATCGGGTTACGTCGCCCCCGGGCCGCCCCGCTCAAGCCGTCCGCAGGACAGCCAGCACGCGCTCCACGTCGGCCGACGTGTTGTACAGGTGGAAAGCGAACCGCAGGTTCCCCGCCCGCTCCGACAGCACCACCCCCGCCTCCGCCAGGCCGGCCGCGGGCAACCCCGGCACGGACACGATCGCCGAACCGCCCTCCCCGATCGGCGAGTACCCCAGCGCCTCCACCCCACCCCGGAACGCCGTCGCCAGAGCCACGTCGTGGCGGTGGATCGCCTCCACCCCCACCTCCTCGATCAGCGTCAGCGAAGCGGCCGCCGCCACGAACCCGAGATACGCCGGCGACCCGTCGAACTGCCGGGCCGTCGCCGCCAGGCGGGTGATCGGGCCGTAGCACTCCGCCCAGGGGTCGTCGCCCGCGTACCAGCCGGCGAACGCGGGGGAAAGGCCGTCCTCCGAGCCGGGGCGGACGGTGAGGAAGGAGACGCCGTGCGCGCCGAGGAGCCATTTGAAGGAGCCGCAGACGACGTAGTCGTCGTCGGACGCGCTGAGCGGCAGCCAGCCGGCCGCCTGGGTGGCGTCGACGAGCGTGCGCGCACCGTGCGCGGCCGCCGCGGCGCGGATCGCCGGGAGGTCGGCGACGCGGCCGTCGGCGGACTGGACGGCGCTGACGGCGACGAGCGCCGTACCCGGCCGCACCTCGGCCGCCAGGTTCGCCAGCGGGACGGAGCGCAGCGCCAGGTCACCGCGGCCGGCGAACGGGTTCACCAGGGAGCTGAAGTCGCCGTCGGCGACGAGCACGTCGGAGCCCGCCGGCAGCCGCGCGGCGATCTTGCCGACGCTCGCGGAGACGGTCGAGCCGATGGCGACCCGTTCGACGGGGGTGGACAGCAGCCGGGCGAAGGACGCGCGGGCGGCGCCGACGGCGGCCTCGTACCGGTCGAGGGGCGGCCGCCCGGCGGCGCAGTCGTCGACGGCGAGGTGCAGCGCTTCGGCCGTCCGGGCGGGCGGCAGCCCCATGGTGGCGGTGTTGAGGTACGTCGTGCCCGGCGCGATCGCTGCGAACGCGCCGTCACCCAACCCGGCCGCCCCGACTCCGCCATCCGTGCCGTCCGTGGCGCCCGTGCTCAGCAAAGGGTTCATACCTTCGAGCCTGCCGCTCCCCGCTCTCAAAGTCCATTGCCAGTTACTTAGACGTATACCCAAGCATCGCTTATGGTTGGAGCATGATCGAGGCACGTCATCTCAGGGTGCTCCGCGCCGTGGCCAGGACCGGTTCGTTCTCCGCCGCCGCCCGGGAGCTGGGCTGCACCCAGCCCGCCGTCAGCCAGCAGATGAAGGCACTGGAACTGTCCGCGGGGACGACCCTGCTGATCAGGACCGGTCGGGAGATGCGGCTGACGGAGGCCGGCGAGGCGCTGGTCCGGCACGCGGCCGGGATCCTGGCGGGCCTGACGGCCGCCGAGGAGGAGGTCGCGGCCATCGCGGGGCTGCGCGCCGGACGGGTGCGGCTGTCGTCGTTCCCCTCGGGCAGCTCGACGCTGGTGCCGACCGCTGTCGCGGGGATGCGCGCCGCGCACCCCGGCACCAAGATCTCGCTGGTCGAGGCGGAGCCGCCGAAGTCCGTGGAGATGCTCCGGGCGGGGGACTGCGACATCACGCTGGCGTTCCGGTACGTGGATCTGCCGACTCCCGCGGAGGAGCAGTGGGACGACCTCGTCGTCCGGCCGCTGCTGACCGACCGGCTGGTCGGACTGGTGCCCGCGGGGCACCGGCTCGCGGCGGGGGACCGGCCGGTGCGGATCGAGGAGCTGGCGGAGGAGGAGTGGATCGCGGGGTGCCCGCGCTGCCGCCGCCATCTGGTGGAGGTCTGCGAGCGCGCGGGCTTCACCCCGCGCATCGACTTCGCGACGGACGACTATCCGGCGGTGGTGGGCCTGGTCGCGGCCGGGCTCGGCGTGGCGGTGCTGCCCGAGCTGGCGCTGGAGGCGGTGCGGCCCAAGGGGGTCGCGGTGCTGGAGGTGCTCCCGGCCGTGCAGCGTGAGGTGGTGGCCCTCACGCTGCCCGACCTGGCTCAGGTGCCGGCCGTGGACATGATGCTCGGCCGACTGGCTCGGGCAGGCCTGCGCTAGGACCTGTCGTCATGGGGGTGCCGTGGAGGGAACCCGAAGAAACGATTCTTCAGTTCGTCGGCTGCATGGTGAGCAGCCGGTGCCGCGAGCGGCCCATCATCTCTTCGCGCTCGTCCTCCGTGAGGCCGCCCCACACCCCGTAGGGCTCTCGGACGGCCAGTGCGTGCGTCGCGCACTCCGCACGCACCGGGCACCGCATGCAGACCTCCTTCGCGGAGGCCTCGCGGGCGCTTCTGGCGGCGCCGCGCTCGCCTTCTGGGTGGAAGAACAGGGAGCTGTCGACGCCGCGGCAAGCCGCGACGAGCTGCCAGTCCCATAGATCGGCGTTCGGGCCCGGAAGGCGGGAGAAGTCTGCCATTGCTCATCCCCTCGAAGGGTGTGTTGGGGAGCCAGGGTCCTGCCCGGTCGATCCCCGGACCGTCCGCGCACTGCCAAGCGGGCCCCAGGTGCTCTCGACCGTACATCTACTGTCTAAGTAGATGTAAATATGACTCATCACAAATTTAGCCGCGAACACCGCGCATTGCGCCAAAGAGCATCCGAATAGTTCAAACTCAGACATAGGACCCGTTCGGCGGGATGCATGTCCGGCACATGGGCGCGCGAAGTGCTTCCGCGGCCGCTCGGAGTGCGCCCCGTGGACCCGCTCTGCGGCTGATCCGTATTCGGTCCCTCACGTAGAGTGCTGGCTACTGCAGCCAAACTCCGTAACTCTTTCGAGTGAGGGTCGTTGAGAGTACGGAAGTGGTTGGCGGACGAACGATTCGGGCACATGCCCGACGCCGTCAGCCCCAACGGTGAAGTTTCGTACAGCCTGGAGGCTCAACGTGACGCGGTTCAGCTGCGGAGGGCGGGCATGACTTCCGTCCTCGTCTGTGACGACTCCCCGCTCGCCCGAGAGGCCCTGCGCCGCGCGGTCGCGACCGTGCCCGGCGTCGAGCGTGTAACGACCGCGGCCAACGGCGAGGAAGTCCTCCGCCGCTGGGGCGCCGACCGCTCGGACCTCATTCTCATGGACGTCCGGATGCCCGGCCTCGGCGGTGTCGAGACCGTGCGCCGGCTGCTCTCCGCGGACCCGGGCGCCCGCATCATCATGCTCACCGTCGCCGAGGACCTGGACGGCGTGGCGCTCGCCGTCGCGGCCGGTGCCCGGGGGTACTTGCACAAGGACGCCTCGCGCGCCGAGCTGCGGGCCACCGTCACCCAGGCCCTCGCCGACCCGACCTGGCGGCTGGCCCCGCGCCGGCTGCGCTCCGCCGAGATGGGCGCCGCGCCGACCCTGACCGCGCGCGAGATCCAGGTGCTCGAAGGCATGAGCCATGGACGCTCCAACGCCGAGATCGGCCGCGAGCTCTTCCTCTCCGAGGACACCGTCAAGACGCACGCCCGGCGGCTGTTCAAGAAACTCGGCGCGTCCGACCGGGCCCACGCGGTGGCGCTCGGGTTCCGCTGGGGCCTGGTCCGATAGGACCGGGGACCCAGGGCCATGAGCGGTGGGCTTTCGGGTGGAGCCGCCCCGCTCGTACCGGTTTCCCGAGCGAGGACGCATGCTTGACGTATGGACTTCCTCGGGGATCGGCGGGCGGGGCAGCGGGGGGACGCCGTGAAGGCGGCCGACGCCCCCGCGCATAACGCTTCGGTGCACAAGGACTCACGCGATGCGGCAGAAAGTCCTGCGGCCAGGCACCATGGACCGATGCGAGACGAGGCCAACGGCGACAACGCAGCCTTCGGCGCCCTCGTCCGCAGTGCGGTCGATGGTGACGAGCAGGCGACCCATGATCTGCTGGCCCTCGTGCACCCGTTGGCCGAACGGTACTGCCGCGGCCGACTGTCCCGATTGCCCGGTGATGCTCGTCACTTCGTGGACGACCTCACGCAGGAGGTCTGCCTCGCCGTGCTGTGCGCGCTGCCGCGCTATCGCGACCAGGGGCGGCCGTTCGAGGCGTTCGTCTTCGCCATCGCCGCCCACAAGGTCGCGGATCTGCAGCGGGCCGCCATGCGCGGGCCGGGCAGTACCGCCGTGCCCTCCGACGAGATGCCGGAGAAGCCGGACGACTCGCTCGGCCCCGAGGAGCGCGCGCTGCTCAGCAGCGACGCGGCCTGGGCCAAGAAGCTGCTCGCCAACCTCCCGGAGCACCAGCGGGAACTGGTGCTGCTCCGGGTCGCGGTCGGCCTCAGCGCCGAGGAGACCGGGCAGGTTCTGGGGATGTCGCCCGGGGCCGTCCGGGTTGCCCAGCACCGCGCCCTCAGCAGGCTGCGCGCCATCGCGGAGGAGTCCGCGGAGGCCTCGACCGGCGGCGATCCCCGGGGTCTCAGCGCGTAGAACCGCTGCTCAGCCGGTGCTGGTCCCCAGGTCCCGGCTTCGCAGCGGGGAATGCCGGCGGAGTCCACTAGCATTGAACAACTCGCCGGGCAAGACCATTGGGAAGGTGTCATGACTCTGAACGCCGCAGGGGTACCCGAGAAATTCGCGATGCTCGGCCTCACGTACGACGACGTGCTGCTGCTGCCGGGTGCCTCCGAGGTGCTCCCGAACCAGGTCGACACCGCCTCCCGTATCTCGCGCAACGTCCGGGTCAACATCCCGCTGCTGTCCGCCGCGATGGACAAGGTCACCGAGGCGCGGATGGCCATCGCCATGGCGCGGCAGGGCGGCGTGGGCGTGCTCCACCGCAACCTGTCGATCGAGGACCAGGTCAACCAGGTCGACCTCGTCAAGCGCTCCGAGTCCGGCATGGTGACCGACCCGATCACCGTGCACCCGGACGCGACGCTCGCCGAGGCGGACGCGCTCTGCGCCAAGTTCCGCATCAGCGGTGTCCCCGTCACCGACGCCGCGGGCAAGCTGCTCGGCATCGTCACCAACCGCGACATGGCCTTCGAGAGCGACCGCTCGCGCCAGGTGCGCGAGGTCATGACGCCCATGCCGCTGGTCACCGGCAAGGTCGGCATCTCCGGCGTGGACGCGATCGGCCTGCTGCGCCGCCACAAGATCGAGAAGCTTCCGCTGGTCGACGACGAGGGCCGGCTCAAGGGCCTGATCACCGTCAAGGACTTCGTCAAGGCCGAGAAGTACCCCCTCGCCGCCAAGGACGCCGAGGGCCGGCTGCTGGTCGGCGCGGCCGTCGGCGCCAGCCCCGAGGCGCTGGAGCGCGCCCAGGGCCTGGTCGCGGCGGGTGTCGACTTCCTGATCGTGGACACCTCGCACGGCCACAACAGCAACGCGCTGAGCTGGATCTCCAAGATCAAGTCGAGTGTCCCGGTCGACGTCATCGGCGGCAACATCGCCACCCGTGACGGTGCCCAGGCCCTGATCGACGCCGGCGCGGACGGCGTCAAGGTCGGCGTCGGCCCCGGCTCGATCTGTACCACCCGCGTGGTCGCCGGCATCGGCGTCCCCCAGGTCACCGCGATCTACGAGGCGGCCGTGGCCTGTCAGGCCGCGGGCGTCCCCGTCATCGGCGACGGCGGCCTGCAGTACTCCGGCGACATCGGCAAGGCCCTCGCGGCGGGCGCCGACACCGTGATGCTCGGCAGCCTGCTGGCCGGTTGCGAGGAGAGCCCCGGCGAGCTGCTCTTCATCAACGGCAAGCAGTTCAAGTCCTACCGCGGCATGGGTTCGCTCGGCGCGATGCAGTCCCGCGGCCAGGGCCTGTCCTACTCCAAGGACCGCTACTTCCAGGCCGAGGTCTCCTCGGACGACAAGCTCGTCCCCGAGGGCATCGAGGGGCAGGTCCCGTACCGCGGCCCGCTCTCCGCGGTGCTGCACCAGCTCGTCGGCGGCCTGCGCCAGACCATGGGCTACGTCGGCGCGGCCAGCGTCGACGAGATGGCGACCAAGGGCCGCTTCGTGCGGATCACCTCCGCCGGTCTCAAGGAGAGCCACCCGCACGACATCCAGATGACCGTCGAGGCGCCGAACTACCACGGCCGCTGACCGACGGCCGGAACGTCAGTGGAGCCCGCGGACCGATGGTCTGCGGGCTTCCGCCTGCCCGCTCGGGGATACTGGGCGGGTAGACCAGCGAAGAAGGGCCAACAGTGACTGAGATCGAGATCGGGCGGGGCAAGCGCGGCCGCAGGGCGTACGCATTCGACGACATCGCCGTCGTCCCCAGCCGCCGCACCCGGGACCCGAAGGAGGTCTCGATCGCCTGGCAGATCGACGCCTACCGCTTCGAGCTCCCCTTCCTCGCCGCCCCGATGGACTCCGTGGTCTCCCCCGAGACCGCGATCCGCATCGGAAACCTGGGCGGTGTGGGCGTACTCAACCTCGAGGGTCTGTGGACCCGGTACGACGACCCTGAGCCGCTGCTCGCCGAGATCGCCGAACTGGACGAGACGGCCGCGACCGCCCGCCTCCAGGAGATCTACGCGGCGCCGATCAGGGAAGAGCTGATCGGGCAGCGCATCAAGGAGGTGCGGGACGCCGGTGTCGTCACGGCCGCCGCGCTCTCGCCGCAGCGCACCGCGCAGTTCTCCAAGGCCGTCGTGGACGCGGGCGTGGACATCTTCGTGATCCGCGGCACCACGGTCTCGGCGGAGCACGTCTCGGGCTCGCACGAGCCGCTCAACCTCAAGCAGTTCATCTACGAGCTGGACGTGCCGGTCATCGTCGGCGGCTGCGCCACCTACACCGCCGCGCTGCACCTCATGCGGACCGGCGCCGCCGGTGTGCTGGTCGGCTTCGGCGGCGGCGCCGCGCACACCACGCGCGCCGTGCTCGGCATCCAGGTCCCGATGGCGACCGCCGTCGCGGACGTCGCGGCCGCCCGCCGCGACTACATGGACGAGTCCGGCGGCCGGTACGTACACGTCATCGCCGACGGTGGCTTCGGCTCCAGCGGCGACCTGCCGAAGGCGATCGCCTGCGGCGCCGACGCCGTGATGATGGGCTCCCCGCTGGCCCGTGCCACGGACGCGCCGGGGCGCGGGTTCCACTGGGGCATGGAGGCGGTCAACCCGGAGCTGCCGCGCGGCAAGCGGATGAATCTCGGCACCGCCGGCACGACGGAGGAGATCCTGCTCGGCCCGTCGCACGCGCCGAACGGCTCGATGAACTTCTTCGGCGCGCTGCGCCGTTCGATGGCCACGACGGGCTACTCGGACCTGAAGGAGTTCCAGCGGGTCGAGGTGACGGTGTCGCCGGCGCACACGCGCTGATGCGCTCGCGCTGACGTGAAGAGGCCCGGCCCGCACCGTTGCGGTCCGGGCCTCTTGCGGTCGGGGGCCGGGCCCTCCGAGTCTGATCAGGCCGCGACGCGCTTGGCGATGACGAAGCCCTCGAGGCCGGCGAGGCCGAAGAAGAGGATGTCCATGCCGCCGACGTTCTCCTTCCATGCCTCCTGCACGAGGTCGAAGTGGTCCGTGAGGATCGTCATGACGTCGGGGGCGCCGGGCAGGTCGGCGATGGTCAGCGCTATGCCGAAGATCTGGCCCAGGTAGACGCCGAGCAGGGCGAGCGGGATGCCGAGGAACGGCAGGATCGGGTTGCGGCCGCCGACCTTGCCGAGCGCGACACCGACCAGGGCGCCGACGCCGAGCGCCGCGTAGCCGATCTCGTGCTCGGTCAGCTTGATGAGTCCGCCGTACGCCAGCGCGGCGACGATCATCGCGAGGACACCGACGAGGATGCCGAGGCCCACGTTGCTGCGGGCCGGCGGCAGCGGGGCCGGGGGCGGGTAGCCGCCGCCGAAGCCGCCGGGCTGCTGGCCCGGCTGGCCCTGCTGCGGGAATCCGCCCGGCTGCGGCTGTCCGTACGGCTGCTGCTGGCCGTAGGGGTTGCCGCCCTGCTGCGGTGGCGGTGGGTACGACTGGCTCATGGTGGGTCCCCCGGGGATGGAAGGTTTGGATCGCACGGAGTGGCGCGTGCGAACAACGGCCCCGAAGGCTAGCAGTCCGATATGACAGTGCGACAAGACGTTTCGTGGGGCCGTTACGTGACCGCTACCGGTCCGCTACAAGCGGGCGGCGGCCCCCACGGGGGTCGCGCCGCGGGTGTCGAGGAGCAACTGGGCCTTGACGGCGAGGCCTTGGAGGTCGTACGTGCGGTGGTGCTGCAGCAGGAGCGTCAGGTCCGCGTCGGCGGCGGCTTCCCACAGGGAGTCGGCGCGGGGGATGGGGCGGTCCAGGACGCGCCATTCGGGGACGTAGGGGTCGTGGTAGCAGATCTGGGCGCCCAGTTCGATGAGCCGGGAGCCGATCTCGCGGGCGGGGGCGTTCTCCTGGTCGGCCAGGTCGGCCTTGTAGGTGACGCCCAGCAGCAGGACGCGGGCGCCGCGCAGTGACTTGCCGTGCTCGTTCAGCAGGGCGGCCGCGCGCTGGACGACGTAGCGCGGCATGCGGCCGTTGACCTCCTGGGCCAGCTCGACGATGCGCAGCGGGTAGCCGGGGGTGCGGGCCCGGGTGGCGACGTAGTTGGGGTCGAGGGCGACGCCCGGTCCGCCGACGCCGGGGCCCGGCCGGAACGCCTGGAAGCCGAACGGCTTGGTCTCCGCGCAGCGGATGACGTCCCACAGGTCGACGCCGACGTCGTGGCAGAAGACCGCCATCTCGTTGGCGAAGGCGATGTTGACGTGCCGGTAGTTGGTCTCCAGCAGCTTGACCGTCTCGGCCTCGCGCAGCCCGCGGGCCCGGACGACGCGTTCGACGAAGCGCCCGTAGAACGCGGCGGCGGCCTCGGTGCAGGCGGAGGTGTAACCGCCGATGACCTTGGGGGTGTTGGGGATGTGGTGGTCCCGGCTGCCGGGGTCGACGCGGCTGGGGGAGTAGGCAAGGTGGAAGTCGCGGCCGGCCCGCAGGCCGGACTCCTCCAGGATGGGGAGGAGGACTTCCTCGGTGGTGCCGGGGTAGGCGGTGGATTCGAGCACCACGGTGGTGTGCGGCCGCAGATGCGTGGCGAGCGCCCGTGCGGCGGCCGCCACGGAGCTGAGGTCGAGGGCGCGGTCGGCGCCGAGCGGGGTGGGGGCGCAGATCACCGCGGTCCTGACCCGGCCGAGCACGGAGGGGTCGGAGGTGGCGCGGAATCCGGCGGCGAGCATGCGGCGGATGTCGGCCGCGGTGAGGGAGCCGGCGGGGACGCGGCCGGCGTTGATGTCGGCGGCGGTCCGCTCGTCGGCGTCGTATCCGATGACGCCGACTCCGGCGGCGGCGGCCGCTTGGGCGAGGAGGATCCCGGCGCGGCCGAGTCCGATGACGGCGAGGTCTGCGGGCATGGGGGTCAGTCCTCTCCCTAGCAGCCACGAATGGCTTGAAAACAGGCTAACCAGACATAACGCTGATATGACTGCACGGCGCGCCGGTATCGCGGGGGTTCCGCTCCACGGACGAGGGACCGATCCGGGGGTGCCGGAACCTGCAGAGGTGGCTGCCGGACCTTGTGGCGGTCACTATCGAGTGACGGGGCGCACGCACCTGCTCCACAACAGGAGGCACGAATGCGGACGACAACACTGGGCCCGGCGCAGCGCGAGGCGGCTCTCGCCCGGATGGCGGACGAGGAGCTCGACATCCTGGTCGTGGGTGGCGGTGTCGTCGGCGCCGGTACCGCGCTCGACGCGGCGACCCGCGGGCTGTCGACCGGCCTGGTCGAGGCGCGGGACTGGGCGTCCGGCACCTCCAGCCGCTCCAGCAAGCTGATCCACGGCGGTCTGCGCTATCTGGAGATGCTCGACTTCACCCTGGTGCGCGAGGCGCTCAAGGAGCGCGGCCTGCTGCTGGAGCGGCTCGCGCCGCACCTGGTGAAGCCGGTGCCGTTCCTGTACCCGCTGCAGCACAAGGGCTGGGAGCGGTTCTACGCCGGCTCCGGCGTCGCCCTGTACGACGCGATGTCGTTCTCGTCGGGACACGGCCGCGGCCTGCCCGTGCACCGCCACCTGACGCGTAAGCACGCGCTCCGGGTCGCCCCCGCGCTCAAGAAGGACGCCCTGGTCGGCGCGTTGCAGTACTACGACGCCCAGATGGACGACGCGCGCTACGTCACGACGCTGGTCAGGACCGCCTCGGCGTACGGCGCCCAGGTCGCCAACCGGGCGCGGGTGATCGGCTTCCTGCGCGAGGGCGAACGGGTCGTCGGCGCCCGGGTGCAGGACGTGGAGGGCGGCGCCGAGTACGACGTCCGGGCCAAACAGGTCGTGAACGCGACCGGGGTGTGGACGGACGACACCCAGGCGCTGATCGGCGAGCGCGGGCAGTTCCACGTCAGGGCCTCCAAGGGGATCCACCTGGTCGTGCCGAAGGACCGCATCCACTCCTCGTCCGGGCTGATCCTGCGGACCGAGAAGAGCGTGCTCTTCGTGATCCCGTGGGGACGGCACTGGATCATCGGCACCACCGACACCGACTGGGACCTGGACAAGGCGCACCCGGCCGCGTCCAGCGCCGACATCGACTACCTGCTCGAACACGTCAACTCGGTGCTCTCCGTCCCACTGACCAGGGACGACGTCGAGGGCGTGTACGCGGGCCTGCGGCCGCTGCTGGCCGGGGAGTCGGACGCGACGAGCAAGCTCTCGCGCGAGCACACCGTGGCCCACCCGCTGCCGGGCCTGGTGGTCGTCGCGGGCGGCAAGTACACGACGTACCGGGTGATGGCGAAGGACGCGGTGGACGAGGCCGTGCACGGACTGGACCACCGGGTCGCGGAGTGCATCACCGAGGACGTACCGCTGGTCGGCGCCGAGGGCTACCACGCGCTGTGGAACTCCCGGGCGCGCCTCGCCGCCCGAACGGGGCTGCACGTCGCCCGGATCGAGCACCTGCTCAACCGGTACGGCGCGCTCGCCGAGGAGGTCCTGCAACTCATCGTGGAGGACCCGTCGCTGGGTGACCCGCTGCCGGCCGCGGAGGACTATCTGCGGGCCGAGATCGTGTACGCGGCGTCGCACGAGAGTGCCCGGCACCTCGACGACGTGCTGACCCGCAGGACCCGTATCTCGATCGAGACCTTCGACCGCGGCGTCCGGAGCGCCCGTGAGGCCGCCGAGCTCATGGCACCCGTCCTGGGCTGGGACAAGGGGCAGATCGAGAAGGAGGTCGAGCACTACCAGAAGCGCGTCGAGGCGGAGCGGGAGTCGCAGCGCCAGCCCGACGACACCACCGCGGACGCGGCACGGCTGGGGGCGCCGGATATCGTTCCCCTCTAGAACAGCGGGGGAGCAGAGAGGCGCATGGTGTCTGATCACGCGGAGGCGGGGCGACTCGTGGCCGGCCGGTACCGGCTGGTGGAGCGGATAGGCCGCGGGGGCATGGGCACCGTGTGGCGCGCCGAGGACGAACTGCTCGGCCGCCAGGTGGCGGTGAAGAAGCTGCACCCCCCGCAGCCCCATCTGCACGAGGACGAACTGGCCACCATCTTCGAGCGCACCCGCCGGGAGGCGCGTGCCGCCGCCCGGATCAGCCACCCCAATGTCATCGTCGTGCACGACGTGGTGGACGACGCGGGCCTGCCGACCATCGTCATGGAGTACGTGCCGTCCATGACGCTGGGCGAGGTGCTGAAGAAGGACGGCGCGCTGCCGCCCGTGGAGGCGGCGCGCATCGGCCGCGGCATGGTCGCCGCGCTGCGGGCCGCGCACCGCGCCGGGGTGCTGCACCGTGACGTGAAGCCGGGCAACGTCCTGCTCGGCGGGGACGGCCGGGTGGTGCTGACGGACTTCGGCATCGCGCAGGCGTCCGGCACCTCGACGCTCACCCGCACCGGCGAGCTGATCGGCTCCATCGACTTCCTCTCGCCCGAGCGCATCAAGGGCCAGCAGCCCGGCCCGGCGGCCGACCTGTGGGCGCTGGGCGCGACGCTCTATCAGGCGGTGGAGGGGACCTCGCCGTTCCGCCGGGACACCGCCATCGAGACCGCGTACGCCATCTCCGAGGACCCGGTGCTGCCCGCCGCCAACGCCGGGCCGCTGGAACACGTCATCGCCGGGCTGCTCGCCAAGGATCCGGCCGAGCGGATGTCCGCGGAGGAGGCCGAGCGGCTGCTGCGGCTGCCGGCCGGCGAGGCGGACACCACGCGGTTCGAACGCGGCCGCACCGCGCAGCCCGCGACTCCGCCCGCCGTGTCCCGGGCCGCGAAACCGCCCGAACCCGCGCGCCCGACCGCGTCGGTGACGGTCGGCCACGGCGCGGAGCCGGTCCCCGACCCCTCGGCGACCGCGCCCGGCGGCCCGCCCGCCGGCACTCCCCGGCGGCGGCGCACGGGCCGGTGGGTCGTCGCCGTGCTCACCGTGGGCGCCGTCGCGGCCGGCGGGACCGTGGCCTTCGCGCACTTCCGGGACGGGAACGACTCCGTCGCGGCCCCGGAGCACACGGTCGCGCCGCAGACCTCGACCCCCGGCCCGACACCGTCGACGAGCGCGGCCCCACCGCCGGTCCCGAAGAACTACCGGCTCGTCAAGGAGGCCGCCAAGGGCTACTCCCTGCCCGTGCCGGAGGGCTGGCGGCGCTCGGTGGCGGACGGCGAGATCAACTACATCGACCCCACCGGGCTCGTGGGGCTCAAGATCAGCGTCCTGGACTACGCGGGACCGGACCACCTCGCGCACTTCAAGTCCCTGGAGACCAAGGTGCGCGACACCCTCGCCGGCTACCACCAGGAGCGGATGCAGCCGACGACCGTATTCGGACAGAACGCCGCCATATGGCAGTTCACGTTCAAAGGAAGTAAACGCGACTATCGGGCTATAGATCTGGGATTCGGGGAAGAAGGCGAACGCGAGTACGCCATCTATCTCTCCGCTCCCAAGTCCCAATGGGACGAGTACAAGCCGGTGTTCGACAACGCCGTGGCCGGTTTCAGGCCGTCCGCGCAGTAAGCCGGGTTCGCTTCGAAGGCCTCCGGTCGGCGATGATGGGACCCACATCACCAGTGACCGCAGGGGAATTCATGGGCCAGGCGCAAGGCACCGACGGACGTCTCCTCGCCGACCGGTACCGGCTCGGCGAGGTCCTCGGCAAGGGCGGCATGGGAACAGTCTGGCGCGCGGAGGACGAAACCCTCGGCCGGACCGTCGCCGTCAAGGAGTTGCGCTTCCCCGGAAATGTCGACGAGGACGAGAAGCGCCGGCTGATCACCCGCACCCTGCGCGAGGCGAAGGCCACCGCGCGGATCCGCGGCACCGGCGCGGTCACCGTGTTCGATGTCGTCGAGGAGGACGACCGGCCGTGGATCGTCATGGAACTGGTCGAGGGCCGCTCGCTGTCCGACGCCATCCGTGAGGACGGCCCGCTGACCCCTCAGCGCGCCGCCGAGGTCGGCCTGGTCGTACTCGACGTGCTGAAGGCCGCGCACAAGGAGGGCATCCTCCACCGCGACGTGAAGCCGTCCAACGTCCTCATCGCCGACGACGGCCGCGTGGTGCTCAGCGACTTCGGCATCGCGCAGATCGACGGCGACCCCTCCGTCACCTCGACCGGCATGCTCGTCGGCGCCCCCTCGTACATCTCGCCGGAGCGCGCCCGCGGCCAGAAGCCGGGCCCGCCCGCGGACCTGTGGTCGCTCGGCGCCCTGCTCTACGCGTCGGTCGAGGGCCGCCCGCCCTACGACAAGGGTTCGGCCATCGCCACCCTGACCGCGGTCATGACCGAGCCGGTCGGCCCCATGCAGAACGCGGGGCCGCTCGCCGACGCCATCCACGGCCTGCTCATCAAGGAGCCGGCGGAGCGCCTGGACGACGCGGGCGTCCGCGCCCTGCTCACCCGCGTCGCCACCGCGCCGCCGCGTCCCGTCGCTCCGGCGCCCGACGACCCGGGGAACGCCGCGACGCGCGTCGTGACGCTGCCGCCCGACCCGCAGCCGACCCCGACCGACGCGCCCCCCGCCGCCCGCAAGGCCGCCGCCGACCAGGCGCGGGTCCGCAACGCCCTGCGCTCGGTGCGCGGCGCCGCCGCGGCCGCCGGCTCCGCCACCGCGGCCACCGCCGCCAAGGCGGCGAAGGCGGCGAAGCCGAGACCGGCGGCAGAGCCGGGGGAACCCGGTGGCGCGTCCAAGTCGCCGCGCGCTCCGATCACCGACGTCGTACCGCGCCGGGTGCTGATCATCGCCGCCGTCGCGGTCCTCCTCGCCGTCGTCGGCACCGCGATCGGCTTCGCGCTGGCGAACGCCGGTGACAGCGACAAGGGGCCCGACTCCAAGCCCGGTGCCACGTCCTCCGCCCCGGGCAAGGCGGGCGACGGCAAGGCGTCACCCACCCCGTCGAAGGGGAGCACCGGCACGCCGGGCCCGTCGTCCTCGACGGGCGCGGCCGCGGGCACCAGCGCGGGGACGAGCGCGGGCACCAGCGCCGGCACCGGCGCGAACCCGCCGGCGGGCACGGGCGGCACCGTGCCGCCCGGCTACAGCGTCGTGACCGCGGGCCACTTCTCCATCGCGCTTCCCACCGGCTGGCACAAGACCGGCGGTGTGGGTGCGGACAGCTTCATATTCAGCGCCGACGGCGGCTTCCCGCGGGTACAGATCGACTTCACCGACCAGCCGGGCAAGGACGCGGCGGCCGCCTGGCGCGCGAACGAGCCCTCGGTGGGCGCCAGTAGCAACGGCTACAAGCTGCTGGGGATCACGAAGGTCGACTTCAACGGCTACCCCACCGCGGCCGACTGGAACTTCCTGCGGACCGAGAAGGGCGGCCTCAGGGCCCACGTCCTGAACCGCGGGTTCGTCGTCAACGACCACCAGGGTTTCGCCATCATGTTCTCCGCGCCCGCCGACCAGTGGGAGACGCCCGCCATCGCGCAGATGCGCAAGACGTTCTACGAGACCTTCAAACCGGCCAACTGATCTGCGCAGAGCGGGTCACGGGGCATGCCTCGGGCACGTATCGTGAAAGCCGGCGGACTGTCCGCATCCAGATTGCATCCGGTCCGGACCGGATCTGACGCTTTTGGGGAGGCGTCGTGGACGAATACGCGGGTCGCGTACTCGCCGACCGCTACCGCCTGCCCCGGCCGCCCGCGGACGAGTACGAACTGGTCGAAACGCGCGCTTTCGACACGTACAGCGGCCAGGAGGTGCTGGTCCGGCAGGTCCTGCTGCCGGAGGTCGTCAGCGCGGAACTGATCAGCCCGGGACAGCACGGCGACGACCGGGGCCCCGGCCCCGACCGTACGAGCGACAGCGCGCAGCGGGCGCTGGACGCCGCGCGGGCCGCCGCCGCGATACCCGACCACCCGCGCCTGGTGCAGGTCTTCGACATCTTCATCGAGGACGGCAGTCTGTGGATCGCCAGCGAGCTGGTCAACGCCCGGCCGCTCGCGTCCTTACTCGTCGACAAGCGGCTCGGTCACTACCGCGCCGCCGAGATCGCCTCGGACGTGCTCGTCGCGCTGCGCGTCCTGCACGCCTACGGCTGGACCCACCGCAATGTCACCGCCGGCACCGTCCTGGTCTGCGACGACGGCCGCGCCATGCTGTCGGGTCTGGCGGCCGGTGCCGCGCAGGAGGCGCTGTGCGGCTACGACCCCGTCCCGGCGGAAGTGATGGCCGGGGGGAACGGCGCCGGCTGGGGCGGACCGGATTCCACGCTGGAGCAGGAACGGGCCCGGCAGGCCCGTATCACCGTCGTCGGTCCGGTCACCGAGCGCTGGGCGCCGGAGCAGGCCACCCCTGTCCACGAGAACTGGCAGCTGGCACCGCCCGTCGGCCCCGCGGCCGACCTGTGGGCGCTGGGCTCGCTGCTCGTCCGCAGCGTCCAGGGCCACCCGCCCTACCCCGAGGAGAGCGCCCCGGAGCTCGTCCAGCTGGTCTGCGCGGAACCGCCAGCCTTCGCCGAGGAGAGCGGGCCGCTGCGGCCCATCGTCGAGTCGCTGCTGCGCCCCGACCCCGAGGAGCGCCCGGACTTCGACGAACTGGAGGGCTGGCTGCGCTCCTTGATCCGGTCCGCGCCCGAGCCCGATCTGGGGCTGCGCACGGTGCCGGTCCCGACCGATCCCCGCAAGCTGCCGATCGTCCGGCGCAGGGGCGAGCTGGTCCGCCGCCGCAGGGCCGCCGCGGCCGCCTCCGCCGAGGGGCTGTCCGGCACGACCCACCGGCGCCACGCGCGGTCGAAGCAGGAGCGGTCGTCCCGGCAGGTGGCCCCGGCGCGGCAGGGCCGGTCGAAGGAGCCGAAGGCGGCGAAGGCGCGCGGTCCGCGCAGCCTGGGCGCGCGGCTGCTCATCCTCGTGCTGCTCCTGCTGGTCGCCGTCGTGGCGTACGCGCTGGTGATGATGCCGCGCAACAGCAACGACGACGGGAGCGGGGGCTCGGCCAACCGGACGGTCCCGGCGCGGATGCCGGGTTCCGGCTCGGACGACAGGACCACCAAGGCCCCGACCACCGCGCCCACCACCGCCCCGACGTCCGCGAAGCCGCCGTCCAGTGCGCCGCCCCCGGCGACGAGCGCGCGGCCGGCCACGGACCTCGGCGGCGACTTCGCGCTGCGCACGGACGACGCCGGCTTCACGGTCGCCGTGCACACCGGCTGGCAGCGGCAGGGCAAGAACGCCCAGGACCAGGTCCGCTACACCGGCGGCGACTTCCAGCTGATCGTGGTCCCCGGCCGCGACCCGGCCTCCGACGCGGGCAGCGACCCGATGGCGTACCAGGCGAACGAACCCGAGCTGGCGCCGTTCCGCGCTTCGCAGTGGGCCTCGGCCGGTGCGCTGCGGACGCTCGACGTGAACGGATCGCCGGCCGCCGAGGGCGAGTACAGCTGGCGCGACGGCAACGGCCACCAGGTCTACGCCCGCAATCTCGCGGTGCTCCAGGACGGCAAGTACCACCTGGTCCTGGTGATCGGACCGGACGCCCAGCGGGCCGACGTCCAGCGCATCTTCGACAAGGCCGCCGAGACGTACCGTCCGACGGACTGACCGGGGGAGGGCCGTGCAGGAGTACGACTCGGGTCAGGTGCGGCAACTGCTGGGCGGGACGCGGTTCATCGACGATCCCTCCGAGCGGGTCTGCCCCGCCTGCGGGCAGAGGGCGGTACGCACCTACGCCTACCGCAGGGGAGAACCGGCGAAGCCGGTGCTGATCACCTACAGTTGGTGCGCCTCCTGCCGGCGGCACAAGGGGTGGACCGGGCCGGATCTCGGGGACCTCGACTTCGACGATCCGCTCCAGGAGCTTTCCGTAACGGAACGTGACGCGCTGTCACGGGACTTCGACGCGTTCCTGCGTGCGCTGGACGCCTTGTGGGAGGACGGCCGGCTGCCGCAGCGGTTCCGCTGACCTCCCGGTTCGCGGACAGGGCCGCGGGCCCGTGCGGCATGATGGGACCCATGACGAGCGACGGGGGGCAGGGCGTGTCCCCTTACGTGTCCGGCCTGCCGGGTCCCGTCGCCGGCCGGTACCGGATCACCGGGCGGCTGGGCCGCGGCGGTATGGGCACCGTGTGGCGGGCGACGGACGAACTGCTGGACCGGCAGGTCGCGGTCAAGGAGCTGCACTTCAACGAGGGCCTGTCCGACGGCGAGCAGCAGCTGTACCGGGACCGCGCGCTGCGCGAGGCGCGCAGCGTGGCGCAGATCCGGCATCCGCACGTGGTGGTCCTGCACGACGTGGTCGAGCAGGACGGCCGTCCGTGGATAGTGATGGAGCTGATCGACGGCCGCTCGCTCGCCGACGTGCTCGCCAAGGACGGTCCGGTGGAGCCCCGCGAGGCGGCCAGGATCGGCGCCGCGGTCGCGGGCGCGCTGCACGCCGCGCACGAACGCGGGGTGCTGCACCGGGACATCAAGCCGGCCAACGTCCTGATCGAGCGGGAGACCGGGCGCGTCGTCCTCACCGACTTCGGGATCGCCCGGGTGTCGGGCAGCGTCACGCTGACGGAGGCGGGCGTCTTCGTCGGCTCGCCGGAGTACACCTCGCCGGAGCGGATGTCCGGGGCGACGGCCGGCCCGGAGTCCGACCTGTGGTCGGTGGGTGTGCTGCTCTGCGCGTCCGTCGACGGGCACTCGCCGTTCCGCCGCGACTCGATCGGCGGGGTGCTGCACGCCGTCGTCTTCGACGAGATCCGCCCGCCGGCGAGCGTGGGCCCGCTGCTGCCCGTCGTCACCGCACTGCTGGAACGCGACACCGGCCGCCGGATGGGCGCGGTGGCGGCGGAGGAATGGCTGCGCGCGTACGCCGAGACCGGCGAGGCCACCGAGACGGAACCCGTCCCGACCGTCACCCAGGACACCGTGATCCCGCCGGATCCCGGCCTGGAAGCGGCCGAGGACCCGACCCCGCCCCTGACCCCCTCCCCGTCCCTCGCTGCGAGCTCCACGGGGCGGAAGTCCCGCAGGGGAGTGCTGGTGGGCGCGCTGCTCGCCCTGGCCGTCGGCGGTGGCGTGGCCGCCGCGGTGCTGACGATGAACGGTGCCGACGGCGGCACCGCGGCGAAGCCGCAACCCTCCTCGTCCTCTCCGTCGCGCGCGCCCACCACCGCGCCCGTCACACCGAGCCCGGTCCCGGCCGGATTCCGTACCGTCGACGACGCCTCCGGCTTCACGGTGGTGCTCCCCAGCGGCTACGACCGGTCGGTCGAGCCGCCGCGGATCTACTACTACTCGCCCGGCAAGGAGTTCCGTTTCGGTGTCCGCGACGGCGTGCCGGACCCGAAGGGCCCGGCCGCGGTGATGACCGCGCAGCACCACGTGGGCGCGAGCGCGTACAAGGGGTACCGGGACGGCTTCGTCACCGAGACGACGAAGAACGGCGCGCCGGCCGCGCTCTGGGAGTTCACCTGGGACGGCTACCCGGGCGGCGGCGCGCGCCGCACGTTCGACCTGTGCTGGACGGAGAACGGGCGGCAGTACGACATCTGGGTCTCGTCGCCGGTGGAGAAGTCGGAGCAGGGGCGGCACACCTTCGACACGGCGCGGGACACGTTCACCCCGCGCTGAAGTCCCGGAGCTGAAGTCTCTGAGCTGCGGAAATCAAGATCATGCCAGCGATTACTGGCTTAATTGTGCTCGTCAGGTGAAAAGTAGCTACTGATGGGTACCCAGCGGCGCGCATCAGCCGTAATCTCGCCGCTATGACGGACTCGCTCGGCATCACGCGCCCCACCGACGGCAACCCGGCGGCACCCACCACCGCCAGAGGAGCCCAGGACGTCGTCACCCCCGACCTCGTCGCTCGGCTGACGCGCGGCGTCATCGGCAGCGGCCGCACCAGCAACCACACCCCGCTCACCGGCGAGAAGCTCGCCGACCTCCCGGAGGCCACTCCGGACGAGGTCGCCACCGCCTTCGAGCGTGCCCGCGCCGCCCAGCACGCCTGGGCCGCCACGCCGGTCCGGCAGCGCGCCGCCGTGCTGCTGCGCTTCCACGACCTGGTGCTCAGCCGGCAGAGCGAGGTCCTCGACCTCATCCAGCTGGAGACCGGCAAGGCCCGGCTGCACGCCCACGAAGAGGTCCAGGCCGTCGTCATGTCCGCCCGCCACTACGGACGCCGGGCCCCCGCGTACCTCAAGCCCAAGGGTCACGGCGGGGCCGTCCCCGTCCTGACCAAAGTGGTCGAGCTGCGCCAGCCGCGCGGCGTCGTCGGGCAGATCGCGCCCTGGAACTACCCGTTCGAGCTGTCGGTCGGGGACGCGCTCCCCGCCTTCGCCGCGGGCAACGCCGTCGTCATGAAGCCCGACACCGAGACCGCGCTCACCGCCCTGTGGGCGCGCGAGCAGCTCATCGAGGCGGGACTGCCCGCCGAGGTGTGGCAGATCGTGATCGGCGAGGGCCCGGTCGTCGGCCCGGCCCTGGTCGAGCACGCCGACTACGTCTCCTTCACCGGCTCCACCCGCACCGGCCGCGAGGTCGCCCAGCGCGCCGCGGCCCGGCTGATCGGCGCCTCCCTCGAACTCGGCGGCAAGAACGCCATGCTCGTGCTGCGCGACGCCGACCTGGACAAGGCCGCCGAAGGCGCCGTCCGCGCCTGCTTCGCCTCCGCTGGCCAGCTCTGCGTCTCCATCGAGCGGCTCTTCGTCGACGAGTCCGTCGCCGACGCCTTCGTCGAGAAGTTCACCGCCCGCACCAAGGCGCTCAAGCTCGGCACGGCCCTCGCCTTCGGCGCCGGCATGGGATCGCTGGCCGGGGAGCGCCAGCTGGAGGCCGTCAACCGGCACGTCGACGAGGCCCGCTCCAAGGGCGCCACCGTCCTCGCGGGCGGCCAGGCCCGCCCGGACATCGGCCCCTACGTCTACGAGCCGACGATCCTCGACGGCGTCGAGGCCCCGATGTCGGTCTGCACCGAGGAGACCTTCGGCCCCGTCGTCTCGATCTACCGCTTCCGCGACGAGGACGAGGCCGTCGAGCGCGCCAACGCGACCCCGTACGGCCTGAACTCCAGCGTCTGGACCAAGGACACCCGCCGCGGCGGCCGCATCGCCGCACGGCTGCGCTCCGGAACCGTCAACGTCAACGAGGGGTACGCCCCCGCGTACGGCAGCGTCCGGGCCCCGATGGGCGGCATGAAGGACTCGGGACTCGGCCGCCGGCACGGCTCCGAGGGCATCCTCAAGTTCACCGAGGCGCAGACCGTCGCGACGCAGCGGCTGCTGCCGATGGCGCCGTCGATGGGCATGGACGACGAGAAGTACGCCGCCTTCATGAGCCGTTCGCTGCGCGCGATGAAGGTGTTCCGGCTGCGCTGACCGCGCGTACGGCAGGTGGCATGTGTTTCGGCAGTTCGAAGGCAACATCCGCTACGGAGGAACCTGTGTCGCGTGACCTGCCCGGCTACGACTACGACGTCATCGTCATCGGCTCCGGCTTCGGCGGATCGGTGTCCGCACTGCGCCTGACGGAGAAGGGGTACCGCGTCGGCGTGCTCGAAGCCGGGCGCCGCTTCACGCGCGACACCCTGCCCAAGAACTCCTGGGACGTCCGCAACTTCCTCTGGGCGCCGTCGCTCGGCCTCTACGGCATCCAGCGCATCCACCTGCTGAACAACGTCCTGGTGCTGGCGGGCGCGGGCGTCGGCGGCGGATCGCTGAACTACGCCAACACCCTGTACGTGCCGCCGAAGGCCTTCTTCGAGGACCGTCAGTGGGGCCACATCACCGACTGGCAGGCGGAGCTCAAGCCGTACTACGACCAGGCCCAGCGCATGCTCGGTGTCCGGCTCAACCCCACGCTCACCCCCTCGGACGTGCACCTGAAGGCCGCCGCCGAGAAGATGGGCGTCGGAGACACCTTCCACATGGCGCCGGTCGGCGTCTTCTTCGGGGACGGTCAGGACGCCGGCGGCGAGGCGAAGGCCGAGCCCGGCGGCGAGGTCGCCGACCCGTACTTCGGCGGCGCCGGACCGTCGCGGCGCGCGTGCACCGAGTGCGGGGAGTGCATGACCGGCTGCCGGCACGGCGCCAAGAACACCCTGAACGAGAACTACCTGCACCTCGCCGAGAAGGCCGGCGCCGTCATCCACCCCATGACGACGGTCGTCGGCCTCTCCGAGGACCCCGCGGGCGGTTACCGCGTCGCGACCGCGCCCACCGACAAGAGGCGCAAGGGCAAGCGGCAGGTGCTGCGCGCCCGGCAGATCGTCGTCGCCGCCGGCACCTACGGCACGCAGACGCTGCTGCACTCGATGCGCGACGCGGGCGAACTGCCCGGCATCTCGGCGAGGCTCGGCGAACTGACCCGCACCAACTCCGAGGCCCTGGTCGGCGCGCAGACCGACAACCGCCGCTACCGCAAGGCGCACGGCGCGGCCAAGGTCGACTTCACCAAGGGCGTCGCGATCACGTCCTCGATCCACCCCGACGCCAACACCCACATCGAGCCGGTCAGGTACGGCAAGGGCTCCAACTCCATGGGTGCCCTCACGATCCTCCAGGTCCCGCACGGCACCCGCGCCCCCAAGGCGCTCGCCTACGCCGCGACCTGCGTGCGCCACCCGCTGCTCACGTTCCGCTCGCTGTCCAACCGCCGCTGGTCGGAGCGCACCATCATCGGCCTGGTCATGCAGTCGCTGGACAACTCGTTGACCACGTACCGCAAGCCCAAGGGCCTGGGCAAGGGGCTGCTGACGGCCAAGCAGGGCCACGGAGCGCCCAACCCCGTCTACCTCCCCGAGGGCGCCGAGGCCGCCCGGCTGATAGCCGAGGAGATCAACGGCTTCGCGGGCAGCAACGTGGGCGAGCTGATGGGGACGCCGCTGACCGCGCACTTCCTCGGCGGCTGCGCCATCGGCGAGGACGCCGAGCACGGCGTGATCGACCCGTACCACCGGCTCTACGGGCACCCGGGCATCCATGTCGTGGACGGCGCCGCCGTCTCCGCCAACCTTGGGGTGAACCCCTCACTGACGATCACCGCGCAGGCCGAACGGGCGATGTCGTTCTGGCCGAACAGCGGGGACGAGGACGCCCGCCCCGCCCAGGGCGAGGCGTACGTGCGCCTGCCGGCGGTGGAGCCGCGGACCCCGGCGGTCCCGGAGGACGCCTTCGCCGCGCTGCGCCTGCCGCTGCTGCCCGTGCCGCCGATCCCGCCGAAGGCGGTCTGAGCCCGGAACGCCCGAAGGGCCGCACCCCGGTCGGGGTGCGGCCCTTCGGGCGGCTCAGGGACTCAGCCGGTCACACGGTTCAGACGGCGGAGCCGGCCTTGCGGCGGCGCACCACGAACATCGCGCCGACGCCGACCGCGACGGCCGCGCCGCCCGCGAGGGCGAGCTGCGGCATGACCGAGGAGGAACCGGTCTCGGCCAGGTGGCCGGTGACCTTCGGGGTGGTCGCCTTGTCCGGCGCGGAGACCGGAACCGGCACCTTGCCGCCCGTCTGGGGCACGGTGCCCTCGGTCTTCGTGCCGGCGGCGACGATCGAGAACGTGTAGGCCACGGTGCTGTCGCCGAAGCAGTTGCCCTTGTCGTTGATGTAGACACCGCCGCCGATGGTCAGACCCTTGACGGGGGCCGTGCCGGCCTTGACGTCCAGGCGCAGCTTGATGGTGACCTTCGCACCGGCCTTGAGCTTGTCGACGTAGCCGGCGAAGCCGACCGAGTGGCCCTCGCCGTCGTTGATGTTCTGCCACGTGCGGGACTCGGTGTCGTACGCCTGCAGCAGGACCTTCTTGCTGGAGAACGCGTCGGGGGCGTCCTCCGAGCCGACGCCGGCGTAGAAGCCGAGGTCGGAGATGTCGCTGCCGGACTTGTTGTCGGCGGTCAGCGTCAGGTTGTGCCAGCCGCTGCCCGCGACGATCTTGCCGGGCAGGCCGGTGATCCTGGAGACCACCTTCTCCTCGTAGCCCGGCTTGTCCGCGCACAGGCCCGGGTCTTCCGACGGCTCGGTGGTCGGCTTGGGCGAAGTGGTCGGCTTGGCGGTGCCGGTGGCGGTCGGCTTCGCGGTGGTGGTCGCCGTCGTGGACGCCGTGGCCGTCGGGGTGGCGGTCGCCGTGGTGGTCGCCGACGGGGAGGCCGAGCTGCCCGGGGTGGCCGAGGCGCTGGCGGACGCGTCCGCGCCGGGCACCGCGGTGTCGGCGAAGGCGGTGGTGGCGGAGAGCAGTGCGGCGGGCGCTATGACAGCGGTCGCGGCAACGGTCACCAAGGTGCGGCGGAGCTTCATGCAAGACCTCTCGGGTCCGAAAAATAGCTGGAGAAGCCGCCGCGGGAGGGAGTCACGCAGGACGGCTGGGCTGATCCTATGACCAGGTCGGAGGCGAGAGGTGTGCCGTTTCGGGGCCGCGGGACCGCGGTCGGGGGCGGGGGGACCGGACAGATCGCCGCAAAGCTTGGCAGTTGCCCACGATCGTCAGGAATTCGCTATGACGTATGTCACGCACGTTGCACTAGGGTTTTCGCAGAGTGACTTTCGCAGAGCGGCCGGACCCCAGCGTCCTGGGAGCCGACCGCCTCTTTGGAGTTGCGACCGGGTGGCTGTCCCCTGCCCTCCGGTCACGGAGCACGGAGCGAGGTCCCACGGCCTGCCGCACGAACGGGCAGGCCTCATCGCTCCGCAGTGGCACCCCGCTCAGCTGCGTCTGAGCGGCATCCTGTTCTGTCCACGCGTGGTTGTGGTCGACCGCCCCTGGCTGGCGCGGACACCCCGTCCAACGAAAGGGCCGGGGGCCGGTCACGTGCCGTACGGGTGACGCCGCCCGAACGGGCGATGCGCGGGACCGTCTGAAGAAACGTCACACCCGGCCGCGGCAGAGTTCCAGCAGGGTCATCGCGAGGGTCGTCCCGGGCCGGCCCAGCTCGTCGCTGAAGTGGTTCAGCACCTCCATCTCGCGGGACAGGCTGACCCGCCGGCCGCCCGACGCGATCCGGGCCCGCTGGATCTCCGACGAGACGGCCATCCGCTCGGTGACCAGCGCGATAATCCGGGTGTCGAGATCGTCGATCCGGCCGCGTGCCCCCGTGATGAGGGCCACCGCCTCGTCCGTACGCGCTCCGGTCCCGGCGGGAGCGGGGGCCGTCATGACTGCTGCTGTCGGGTTGCTCATTTTCAGGTCTCCTGTGGTGTGACGGGGCCCCGCACCGGCCAGGAGACGACAGACGCCCCGGACCGAGAGGTCCGGGGCGCCTGGGGAAGTCGCTTGTCAGTAGCTCAAGCAGCACGACCATGGCAGCCGGACCAGCCGGTGCCATAGGTAAACGCGAAGATCGCGTAGTGCGTGTTCGAGGACATGCGGACCAGTATGGCCACGGGTACGCCGGGCGGCCAGCGGGCGACCGGATCGTGAGACGGGGGAGCGTCCTCGGAGGAACGGTAGAATCGGGGTCCGACCCCTCGTACATAACGCCGGAAGGCCGCCCGTGGCATCAGCGACCCCAGCCGCCCCCGACCACACCCCGGACGTCGTCCTGGTAGTGGACTTCGGAGCGCAGTACGCCCAGCTCATCGCCCGACGCGTCCGCGAGGCCCGGGTCTACAGCGAGATCGTCCCCAGCACCATGCCGGTGGACGAGATGCTCGCGAAGAACCCGAAGGCGATCATTCTCTCCGGCGGCCCCTCCTCGGTCTACGCCGAGGGCGCCCCGTCGCTCGACAAGGCGATCTTCGAGGCCGGGGTCCCGGTCTTCGGCATGTGCTACGGCTTCCAGCTGATGGCGGTCGCGCTCGGCGGCACCGTCGACGACAACGGTGCCCGCGAGTACGGCCGCACCGCGCTGTCCGTCAGCAAGCCCGGCTCGACGCTCTTCGAGGGCACCCCCACCGAGCAGTCGGTGTGGATGTCGCACGGCGACGCGTGCTCGGCGGCGCCCACCGGCTTCGCCGTCACCGCCTCCACCGACGTGGTCCCGGTCGCCGCCTTCGAGGACGACGCGCGCAAGCTGTACGGCGTCCAGTACCACCCCGAGGTGCTGCACTCCACGCACGGCCAGCAGATCCTGGAGCACTTCCTGTACCGGGGCGCGGGCATCGCGCCGGACTGGACGACCACCAACGTCGTCGAGGAGCAGGTCGCGGCGATCCGCGCGCAGGTCGGCACCAAGCGCGCGATCTGCGGGCTGTCGGGCGGCGTGGACTCCTCGGTGGCCGCGGCCATCGTGCAGAAGGCCATCGGCTCCCAGCTGACCTGCGTGTACGTCGACCACGGGCTGCAGCGCAAGGGCGAGTCGGAGCAGGTCGAGAAGGACTTCGTCGCGGCCACCGGCGTCCAGCTGAAGGTCGTCGACGCGGAGGAGCGCTTCCTGACCGCGCTCGCCGGCGTCAGCGACCCGGAGACCAAGCGGAAGATCATCGGCCGTGAGTTCATCCGCGTCTTCGAGCAGGCCCAGGCCGAGCTCGTCGCCGAGGCGGGCGCGGCCGGCGAGGACGTCGCGTTCCTGGTGCAGGGCACCCTGTACCCGGACATCGTCGAGTCCGGCGGCGGCACCGGCACCGCCAACATCAAGTCGCACCACAACGTGGGCGGGCTCCCGGACGACATCGAGTTCGAGCTGATCGAACCGCTGCGCCAGCTCTTCAAGGACGAGGTCCGGATGGTCGGCCAGGAGCTGGGCCTGCCGGAGGAGATCGTCCAGCGCCAGCCGTTCCCCGGCCCCGGCCTCGGCATCCGCATCGTCGGCGAGGTCACCAAGGAGCGCCTGGACCTGCTGCGCGAGGCGGACTTCATCGCCCGCGAGGAACTGACCGCGGCCGGCCTGGACCGGGAGATCTGGCAGTGCCCGGTCGTCCTGCTCGCCGACGTCCGCTCGGTCGGCGTCCAGGGGGACGGCCGCACGTACGGCCACCCGATCGTGCTGCGCCCGGTCTCCTCGGAGGACGCGATGACGGCCGACTGGTCGCGCCTGCCGTACGACGTCCTCGCCAAGATCTCCACCCGCATCACGAACGAGGTCGCCGACGTCAACCGCGTCGTCCTGGACGTGACGAGCAAGCCCCCGGGCACCATCGAATGGGAGTGACGCCCTCCCGGCACACTTCATGATCGTCAGCGCCGCCGCCCGTCACATCGAGCGGCGGCGCTGTCGTGCCCGGTGAGGGCCGCAGCGGTCTTTTCTTCTGGCCTACCGCGCGGTAGCTTCCGCTGCATGGCCGATTTCCTCCCGCAGCCCGCGCAAGGGCGTACGCCGCCGCAGCCGATACCCACCGAGCAGCTGCACTTCGCGCTGCCGCAGACGTTCGCCAGTACCGAGGACGAGCGGCAGCACCGCAAGGAGCGTCTGGTGGCCGCGTTGCGGCTGTTCGGGCGGTTCGGGTTCGAGGAGGGCGTGGCCGGGCACATCACGGCGCGCGACCCGGAGTTCACCGACCACTTCTGGGTCAATCCGTTCGGGATGAGCTTCAAGCTCATCACCGTCAGCGACCTGATCCTGGTCAACCACGCGGGCCAGGTCGTGGAGGGCCGCTTCCACGTCAACCAGGCGGCCTTCGCGATCCACTCGCAGGTCCACCAGGCACGCCCCGACGTGATCGCCGCCGCGCACAGCCACTCGACGTACGGGCGGGCGCTGTCGTCGCTCGGGGAGCTGCTGGACCCGATCACCCAGGACGTCTGCGCGTTCTACGAGGATCACGCGTCACCTCGTGAAAATAGCACACGTTCTCGCAGGCCAGGGGCCTGTGGGGTTGAGAGGAGCCCGTCAGCATGGACGAGACCTTGGACCTGTGGATCGCTGAGCAAGTCGCACGCGCCCCCCGAATCCCGGATGAGCAGCTTCGCGACCTGGCCCGCAACCTGGGCATCGACCTGGGCGACTGACACCCACAAGCAACACGAGAGGTCCCCACCAAATTTTGGTGGGGACCTTCTTCATGTGCTCCCGGGCAGGGTCAGGCCCCGAGGGGTGCCGAGGAAAGATCAGTAAAGTCGGAGCCGTGCTGTTACGGCCTGAATGAACTCCGGGTACCAACCTGGGACGACAGGCAACCGGGCCGCACCGAGTGGTGTGAATCAGCTGAAGAGATCGGGTTCACTCCGCGAGATCTGCTGGTACAACGGCTGATAGTTGATCCAGGCGACGAGATCGTTCCCGAGCTGCTCGCGCGTATGCGCCGCGCTTGCGTGGTCGATCTGCACCGGCTTGCCGGCCGCCTTTGCAGTGAGTTGCACCTGGCAAGACCGCTCCATCGTGATGAACCACCACGCCGCCGCGTCGACCGAGTCGCCGACCGTCAGCAGTCCATGGTTGCGCAGGATGACGGCCTTGTGGGGCCCGAGTGCCTCCGCGATCCGGCGGCCCTCCTCCTCGTCAAGCACGACGCCCGTGTAGTCGTCGTACAGACTATGACTTTCGTAGAACGCGCAGACATCCTGTGTGATCGGGTCCAGCAGTTCCCCGAGCGACGACAGCGCCCGCCCGTACGTCGAGTGGCTGTGCGCGGCGGCGATCACGTCGGGGCGGGCCTGGTGCACCTGCGAGTGGATCGCGAAGGCCGCCTGGTTGACGTGGAAACGGCCCTCCACGACCTGACCCGCGTGGTTGACCAGGATCAGATCACTGACGGTGATGAGCTTGAAGCTCATCCCGAACGGATTGACCCAGAAATGGTCGGTGAACTCCGGATCGCGCGCCGTGATGTGACCCGCTACACCCTCTTCGAACCCGAACCGCCCGAACAGCCGCAGCGCGGCGACGAGGCGCTCCTTGCGGTGCTGCCGTTCGTCGTCGGTATTGGTGAACGTCGGCGGTAGTGCGAAGTGCAGTTGCTCGGTGGGTATCGGCTGCGGGGGTGTTCGCCCCATCGGGGGCTGCGCAAGGATGTCGGCCATGCAGCGGAAGCTACCGCGCGGTAGCGTCGATGAACAGACTTGCTGCTTGCTTAGGGATGAGCAGTCTCCGCAGCGACGCGTACGGGCCCCGCCCATGCTTCACTGAGGTGAGCGTCTGAGCGGGGCCCAGGAGAGGCTAGGGGCGTTCCGGATGTTGCTTCCATTGGAAGCCCCGGTTCCTGTGAAGGTACCGCGCATAGGGGCCGTCGGGGCTGTTGTCCGGGTAGCCCATCTCCCGGAACGAGGTGATCGGATCTCCCTCGTCCACCATGGAACAGGCACACCCGACACACCAAATGAGGAAGAGACCTAGCGGGTTGTCGGGCGTCCGGCGGCCTTGGAAGATCCGATCTTCGTCGGTGTACTCCTCAAGGTCGATGAGCACGGCCACCCGCGCGTCAGGGTCAGCGCCGCCTACTAGGTCCCCTTCGGCCTTACCGCAGTAGCTGCACAGCCTGTTGCCTGCCGAGTGCCTGCCCATGTCGCCCCTGTCGCCCTGGTGATCATCCACCGGTCCGCCTCCACTGCTTGGGCGAGTCTACGCCGCTACTTTCGTTCCATCCCGATTACTGACAGCCGCTGGCCGGAGCGCAGGTTGAGCCCTGCTTTCTCAACGTCCAATTCGGCCAGCCATTGCATAATCGTTTCCCGACCTACGTTGAATAGGTCTTCCATGTCTCGGCCGCCAAGGTCGGGCGGTAGGGCTGCGCGCATTGCTTCATCCTCTTCCGCCAACACTGCCAGCCTCTTGATCACCCAGTGCCAGGTAAGAAGCTGTACCCCCATAGTGATATGGAGCGACGGCTCATCGCTGGCACTGCGTCCAGAATGCACCCAACCGCGCGGGAGATACAAAACGTCTCCGGCGGTGAGTGTCAGGTCATAGTCGGGCGCCTTGTTGTTGAAGCGGTCCAGCTCTTCTGGAGAGAAGCCAATGCGCTTCCAGTTGTGGTGTTCCAGCGGGTCGACGAACACGGGCTCGTTGATGGACCAACGTTTAGACCCTGAGACTTGAGCGATGAAAACGTGGTGGCAGTCCCAATGCCATGCAAATCCCTGAGACTGCCCACCCGGGGTCAGATAGACGTTCCCGGTAACGGGGTGCCCAAGCTGGGCGCCGATCTCTTTGCAGAACAACATCAGCGGCGGCCACGACCTATGCAGTCCGTTGAGTACCAGAGTTGAGGCTTTATGGTCTGCGGTTGGCGTTTCGCCGGTTAGCCGCCCGTCACGGACCATGCCCATACCACCAGGACGCACGTCGGGATCGGCGATGATTTCGCGCACGCTGTCATGGTTGGCGAGAAGGGCAAGTTCTTTCGCGTCGCGCTTGTAGACCGTGGGCACCGCCGGCCACGCACGCCGGAACTCTTCCGGGTCTTCTACTAGGCGGTGCAGCGCTGATGTCATGGGTTTGCCTCTCTAGTTGGTTCTCGCGAGGCAGCGCGGCCCCCAGGTCGAGGACCGCGCCACCGTGCTTTCGCTGGATGGACGAACTAGCTGAGCAGGTGCGCGAACTCTCCGGCCGCTGCACCCTCGAACAGGCGCGTGATCTCGCCCGGCGTGAACGTGAGCGCCTTGCTCGGGTCCTTGGTGTCGGCCAGGACGATAAGGCCGTCCTCCGTCTTGCCCAGCGCTACGCACTCGACCTCGTCGTCAAGGTGCGAGTACGACGACTTGACGAACTCAGTTCCCCAGAATCCCGAAACGGCGAATCCCGGAAGGGGGGTTGCTTCAGACACGGTGTCTCCTTGGCTCGTTGGGGTGGTGCTCTTCAATCCGTTCCGATGGTCATGTTGGGAACGGAAGACTTTGGTGACCCACTCCCGGACGGGTGATGTGCCATTCCTGCCGTCCGGGAGCGGGGGTCTTTGGGGTCGCTAAAGGCCGTGGGGTCTCCGCCGGTGCCGACCAGCGCTATTGCGCGTTTGTGGAGGCACGCGCGGACCGAATGAGGCGGCGAGTCCGTAGTCATGCACTTCGTCTCTCGGAACGCGGATCATCTGCGAGGCGTATACGCGATCACGAAGAACGCCACAGCAGAACTCACACGCGTAGGCATCGCTGGTCACACCAGCGGCAGTTACAGGGCCAATCCACGTGACGCGTGTGTCCTTCCCGCAGTAGAACCAGCATTCGCCATCGACCCAGACATTGCCGTCATCCGTCTGTGCGACCGGTGGTAATCCGGTGCGCGCCGGTATCTGTAAGCCGGGCATTCTCGCGCCGGTCATCCGCCCTATCTCCCTTGGCTGTTGGCAACGGCAAGTCGGACGCTGAGTTCTTCGCGTGCCGTCAGCCGCCGGACACTGTCGATATCGGCGTCCCATGGTCTGCCCGATCGCAATGGACGCAGGCTGACTGCGCGGCCTTCAATGGCCGTCACAAGTCCTAGGCGCTGCCTGTCGATGTCGTGGGCCACCTTGCCGACCTCAACGCGCCTGGACGCCGCAGACGGATCTTGGGCGCTCACCGGTCGCACTTCCCCAGTTCGTCAATCAACCGGACCGCCACGTCATGACGCATCGGTGCGATGGCGACGAACGCACGGCCGTACATGGGCGGATCCGGGGTGACCACCACGTTGAACCCGATCTTCGCGAACGCCTCAGCCAGCTCATCCGCTGTGTTCTCAGCGATGCGCCGTACGTCGTCATCGGCGGTCTGCCGTCTCGTGTCCATCGGGCTGCCTCGCTTCGCTTGCGTCGTCACCTTCCGTGTTCCAAGGGTTGCCCTTCGCGCGTACGCTCAACAGGTCTGGAGGGTTTCCAAACCAGTTGGAAAGGCGGGGAGTTGAACACATGAGCGAGCAGCCGCACCCCGTGGCGACCGGCGAACCCGCGAACGGCCTTGAGTGGTTCGGGCGGGAAGTTGAAGAGGCGTTAGCCCACAAGGAAGGGGCCAGCCAGCGGGGTCTAGCCGAGGCGACTGGGTACAAAGAGCCGTACGTGTCCAAGGTGAAGAACGGCAAGTCGATGCCGTCCCCTCAGTTCGCGGAGGGCTGTGACCGCTACTTCAACACGTCGGGCTGGTTCGCGCGGATCCTGGTGAGAATCAGCGAGCGCGGGCATCCCAACTGGTTCATTCCGTACGTGAACCTGGAGCGGGACGCGAGCCGGGTTGAGGACTACAGCAACGCGTTCGTCATGGGCATGTTGCAGACCCATGAGTACGCGGAAGCGGGCTTCCGAGCGACACACCCGCGTGAGACTGACGACCAGATCAAAGCCCGTGCGGAAGCTCGCTTGCGTCGGCGTGACGTGATGCTGCGCAAGGATCCTCCGCTTCTGTGGGTCATCCTGCATGAGTCGGTCCTGCGTACCGTCGTCGGTAGCCCCGGCGTCATGGCTGCACAGCTTGGGCACCTCGTCGCCGAAGCGGCAACGCCCCACATCACGTTGCAAGTTCTCCCCTTCAAAGCGGGTGCCCCGGCGTCATCACTACCGTTTACCCTGCTTACGCCAGGCAGCGGGGCGACAGTCCTGTACTCAGAGACCAGAGATCAGGGCCACGTGAACGATTCGGCGACAGCTGTTGGGGGCGCTAAGGCCACGTACGAACGGCTACGCGCTGCCGCACTCTCGCCCGATGAGTCTGTGACCCTCATTCGACAGATCGCGGAGGATCACGCCAGATGAGCAACACCCCCGACCCCAGCGGTTCCACACAGTGGGTCAAGAGCACTTACAGCGGCGGCGAAGGCGGACAGTGCATCGAGTGGTCACCTGCGGCAGCAGTGACCGGCGTCGTCCCTGTTCGCGACTCGAAGGACCCGCACGGCCCCGCGCTCACCTTCACGCCGGATGCGTGGGCATCGTTCGTTGCTGGCGTTCAGAGCGGAGAGTTTCCTACCGCCTGACGCCACACTCGACCAGCCCTCGCCACCCCACGGCGGGGGCTTCGTCGTGCTGCCTGTCCGTACGGGCGTGCACACAACGGGTTATTTCTATGCGTTGCTCCGGCGTGCTGCTAATGTGCGCCAATGGCCCAGAAAATCGTAACCATTTACACGGATGACCTCACCGGCAAAGAGTCCGCCGAGGCATCTACTCACACGTTCTCCGTCGATGGCGTCTCCTATGAGATCGACCTCGGCCCGGACAGCTACGACAAGCTTCTCGACGCGTTGGGCCCGTTCGTCAAGGCTTCCCGCAAGGTCGGACGCACCCGTGGCGTAAGCGGCCCCCGCAAGGTCGGTCCGGTCAACAGTGACACGGCAGCGATTCGCGTATGGGCCAAGGAGAACGGCTACGACGTGAACGACCGGGGCCGCGTTCCCGCCACTGTCCGCGAGGCGTACGAAGCCGCCCACTGATCACGCTTCACCGCTTGTAAGACCCCGCCACCCAGCGTCTCGGATGGCGGGGTCTCATGCATGGGAGCCTTCGGCATACGGGGGCTCCCATGCATGCAGGTAGGTTGTCGAGATGGATGTAGACGCAGTACTCCGAGACATCACCGCACAAAGACTCAGGAACAAAGGCCGATCACTGACCTCCGGAGACCCGCTGATGCCCGCACTGGAGTGGGATGCGGTGAGCGAGGCATACACGGTGAAGGAGTGGGGTCCCTACCGCCTGCACATAAGTTCGCTCGGCGGTGACTGGCGACTGATGATGACTCCAAAGGCGTCTCCACATACCTGGGACTACGGCTGGGCCTACGCGACAGGCGATGACGCATACCTCGCCTGTCTACGCTGGGATCCCGCCACGCAAGCAGAGCCCGAAGACTGGACACGACAGGTCGGAATGGGCGTCCGCGGCCTGCCGATAGCGAGGCCGGCGGAGGACGCTAGCCGAGGACGCCAAGACTGCTGAGCATCAGAAGTAGGAGCGTCAAGGAGACTCCGGCCGCGGCACCACCGCGCGTGATGACGGCGGGGAGTCGGCTGCTATCGAGGTACGCCAGGAGGCCGGCCAGCATACCGACGATCACCGCTACCAGCGTCGCGGCCAGGACCAGCAGCAGCCTCACGCCGATCGACAACCCCATCATGAACCTCCGTTGCACACAGCCGAGATGGACGATTCCCAGCATCTGCGCAGGCCGGCAACCGCACTAGGATTCCGGACTACATCAGAACTTCTCAGGACTTCACAGGACTACGGGGGCGGACGTGGGGCGACGAGCGAACTCACTGGACCCGGAGAACCCCCTCCATGCCTTCGCCGCCGAGCTGAAAGGACTCCGGGATGCAGCAGGCCCAGCAGGAGCCCTTAGAGCCACCTGTGACCTCGTAGGGATCAACCGCACGACCTACTACGCATGGTTGAGCGGCAAGCAGCTACCCGGCAGAGACGTTCTGGGGATCGTCGTGCAGGCATGGGGCGGCAACCTCAAGTATTGGACGGACCGGCGTCGGAAAGCCGAAGCGTCCATGGCTGGACACGTTCAAAGGCGACACGATGCACCCTCTGCTCTTATCGACGCTGCGTTGGAAGATTTAAGACGCGCGAATCACTTGCATCTGAGGACATTGAATACACTCTGGGAGCGAGCGAGGTCCTCACCCGAGAACCTGATCGAGCTGGTGCCTCAACTCGCGCTTGTTGACTTTGAGGACCTATTGGCTGGGCGAAATGAGAGAGATCACACGACGGCCTACTACGAGCGACAGCTTCTAATCGGTGCATTGGAGGCTGACTTCGGACTAGAAACCGAGGAGCTGAGTAGGCTAGCAAATCACTGCCGAGAGACCGCACTTCTCGCTCGAAAGAGGGCAGAGGCTTTACATCGCCTTATGTGGATGCGCAGCAATCAAGGGCGTCCGAAACGCGAGTAAGATAAGTAAGTAGGTAGTGACCGGCAGTCACCAGATACGTACGTCGGCGGAGGACATGCCTCGGCTGGCGGTTCCTCATGAAATAGAGAAACATTACCCCACCTAACGTTATACATACCTAATTGTGATTATGGGTGACGGTTGCCCGACCTAATTACCTAACCTTATTGCGTTGGCATTTATTGCGCATGCATGAATCCGGGGATTGAGTAGTTAGGTCGCTGGGCGGCGGGGTGGCCCGATTGAATGGGTGGGCTACTGCGGACCGCCGTGATTCCCGCATTCCTTATTGGGCCCGAGGTGGCCACAGAAGGCTATTCCAGCGGTCAGAATGCAAGGGTTGGGGTCGTTGTCCAGTGCCAGCATTTGCGGCCCGCTATGGCCCTCCTGTGGCAGTCCGCCGGTCTAAATTGGGGGGTTACTTAAGCGTGTACGGGATGCTATAGTAGAGACATCGCCAAGCGGGAAGGGCGAAATCCGGAGCCGAAAGGCAATGGAATTCGAAAGGCCCGCGAATGTGATAAGCTGATGAAGTCAGAAGGGGAAAAGCTCGAAAGGGCCTAACGCCCGATGATGGATTAGCTTCCAATGATATTCACTATGATGCCCGGAGGGTGTGGACTGGCCTGTGACGGTAGCGATATCAGTGTGGTGCTTTATTGCCACACCGTGACGCTGCTACGAGGCTTCGCGAAGCACAGCAAAGGAAGCATGCGTTACTTGAGAACTGAATAGTGTAGCTATGTGTTCGCAGGAGGGTAGTTACCTGTGGAACCGTACGTAGCAGATAGGGCACATCTGCCCTTGACTAGCCTCCGTTGAGAGTGACTACTGCGTATGCTTCTTAGGGTCGGTGCTTGCGCCGTGACGTCACCTGTTTTCAATCCTGCGAACCTTCTCCAATTTTCTTTCTCTCTTTGCACTTCGGTGCAGCGTGGGGGATAGGTCGTAGGCTCGCATGCCATATGTGGTCCTTCTTATGCCAGTCCTGTCCTCGGCGCTGCCTTCACAGTCCGCATGGTCTGTGAGGTCAGTCGATAGATGGAGAGATTGAGGCTGGTCCGTGGGCATATATTTTTGCCGAATTACTTAAGTGTGTACGGATTGGCCTTAGGAGATGAGAGGTGGAGTTGTGTCCCGCGTGTTTGCTGTGTGGCATGGCGGTTCCGGATTCGGCCTGAGTGACATGTTCAAGGACATGGAAACGTGGGTGTCGAGAGGGGCTGCTAAGGATGCCCTATGGCGTAGAGCTCACTCCGGCATGACCCCAATCACTGATGGTGCCAGCCGTGTCGTATTCTGCGACGCCGGCGAGGTGCATATCAGCCATGCCGCGGGGGCCATTGCGTACCCGCTTGTCCAGGTGGATGAGTGCAGTATGGACATCTATGTCGGCAGTAAGGCCGAAGGTAGATGGGAGCTTGCCGACTACCCGGTACAGCGTTGGACCCTAGGTCCGCGTGGTGGGGTTCGCGTCGAGTCGTATTGATTGTCGAAACACGCCTTCTCTTTGCCCAATTACTTAAGTGTGTACATGAGAAGGCGTGTTCGCAAGGAATGGCCTCCTGTTCCGACGTGGCAGGCCAAAGAAGGAGAAGATACCGATGATCGACTGGGATACAGGCGTCGTGATCCTCGCAAAGGTGATCCGTCGTAAGGAATTCGTCCTTGGCAAGTCGACCGTGCTCGTTAGCAGAGCCGTCGTGCTACTCGATACGGGAGAAGTAAGAACAAGTTCTGTCCGCAGGGATGGGCGGCATGTTTCTACGCCCTTCAAGTGGAGCTTTGAGAACACGGTCGCTTCTTTGCGCGAGTTCGAGCGCGAGTTTATTACCGAGGAGCTTTCCGAGTGGAGGCGTCCATAGCCGAAACGGCCTTCGGGTCGTCTGCGGGGGTTTGCCTACCCGTACTGATGTGGCAGGCAATGAGAAAGGAGAGAGTGCCAGTGTCGTTCAATGCGATCCTGTGCGCAGAATGCAGCAAAGGCATGTATGCGCGTATCGCGTATCGCATGTACTCGTGCTGCGATTGCGGCAGGAAGCTAGCCGAGCGGGATTTGGTTCTTGACCCAGGGGAAAGAACGTTTCTCATCCATGAGCGGCTTTATGTCGAACGTGATGATGCGTCCTAGACCAAGGAGAAGTTATGTCTAATGTGATGTTCTTTCATCGGGAGATTCTGCGGAACCAATTTGGTTCATCGGTCTCTCGGAGGGAGGCAATTCGACGTCGCCAGCATGGGGCTCGACTGACTGTTTCCAAATTGGAAGCCCGGCGAGTCGAGTACGTGCACAAGTCTGCCGGTCAGCTCCTCCATCACATGGGGGATCTGAACTATGGGTTCACCATCTTCAAGTTGCTGCCTCTGAGCGGCCCTGGTTACAAGGCGAGCGCGTATTGGCCGAGCGGGAATGACTTGGCGGTGAGCCAAGCCTATGTCTTCAGGCGACGGAATCAGGCTATTAGAGCCGTGCAGCATCGCATGACTCTAGAGACCGGTGCCAATGTGTACTCGTCCTGGTCGCGCCATGACCGTGCGGCTGAGCGTCGTGCTTACGTCGGAGACAACCCGTTCTCTGAATCCGTTCTTTGGCACCACACCATCGATTACTAGTAGTACAGCTCTAGATCAATGCTTCGGTGTTGAACTGGCTACGTGCGGGTTCGATTCCCGCCTAGGGCGCCCCAACCTGATTAAAGGCTGGGAGAGAAAAGGAGAAGCAGTATGGATGACTACTGCAATGTTGCGTACGCCTACGTCCCGCAGTTGGGGTTTACCCGATTGCAGTGGAACGGTAATGGTGGCGCAAAGGTCAGTCGTGTCTTCACTGGACAGTCCGAGCAGCTGTGTGACGGTTGCCGGACTATACCGCTGGTGCAGGACATCGATCTGACGGAACTTGTCAGGAGCGTCGGGTACTGCTGCGATCACCAGCTCTTCGGAGTAATGGTTGATTTGGACGTTACCGATATCCAGTGGGTTCCCGAGTCCGTCTATCACCGATCACGACATGGTCAGGACTTGAACCTGAGCCCCTATGACCTGCTGGCCCTTCTGTATATGGGGACCAAGTGGGATCGGTGGAACCTCGAAGTGGCGTCGTATGAGGCGCCGATGTGGTGGAGAGCCACGCTCTCTGTCCGGAATCCCTTCGACGATGAGCAGTGGCTAGAGCCGGTCGTAATCGATGCCGGCCACGTGCGCACGATGCTGCGTACCGCCGAGAGTCTCATGCCGATTGATGTGCCGGCTGCGGAGCTCTTGCGCGCCCTCATGTCTGCGGATCATCGCGGCGTTGGGGATGCGATGAGGGCTGTTCGTCCGTCCTCGGCGGATCTGATTCTTCAGTACGCGATATTCGGGAAAGCGGTTTTCCACGGATGACAGTGAACGAGTATCCAGGGATGCCGATGAGTTACCTCGATGGGCGGCGTTAGGTCGTCGCAGCCCCCCTAGGCGGTGAGAGCTGGTTGCGAATACCAGCAGGGGCGCCGTGGCCTGTCTGGCCACGAGAGAAGAGGAGAAGCATCGTGAACAACGATGACTCTATGTGCGAGCGCCTCACGAACATGCAAACTGCCTGGAGCGAAGCAACTCCAGGAGAGACGCACGCGACTTGGTCGGGGCATCTCACGGCATGCGGTAAGCCCGTAATCGAGGCGAAGCCTGTTTACGACTCACACCCTCGTGACATTACGTGCGCGGAGTGCGGGGGTACAGCAGTGTTCGATCTAGAAACGGCCCGAACGTGGGCGCGGGTGATCACCGATACGTATGAGGTATCGGGCAGGCTCAGCCTCTTGGATGCTTACGACCTTCGCGAGACTGCCGTGACGTCGCTCGCACCAAAGGCATTCGTTCAGCGGCGCGAAGGGGATTCTTGGAACGCGATTAGCACCAACTTCCTGATGTCTACGGGTGCCGCGACTGAGAAGGATGGCACGTCGATATTTGTCGGTCGTGTCGGCTTGGCAGTACTTGAGGCGTTCCGTGAGTCGGAATACAAGGGCGGGTACTAGGTCGTGACAGTTCGATATCACGGGCGGGACGTTCCTGACACTGAGCCGCTAGACGATCTAGGGCGATCTCTTGCCAGCGGTGGATTCACATTTACTCGCTTGTCCGAACCTGTCTGCATTCGGATCACTAGCGGTCCTTGGGCCTCCAGGATGTCTCTCTACTACGACGACGCACAGGGCGTCTTCTCTGGAGAAGTCATCCCTTACGGCGCGAGTAGTTGGAAGAGGGCCGAATGGTTGGCCTTCACGAGTAGCGCCATTTACTTCGTCAAGATACTCGCCGAATAATTCGGCAGCCCTCCTAGTTGGGTTAACTCCGGTGCAAGTCCGGAGAGGGGCTCCGTGGCCGAACGGGCCACGAAGGAGAAACGGAGAAAACCATAATGCTTCCCTCCAAGGGTGGCGCTGGATGACGCGCTGGGTTATGGCGCTTGGGGAGAAAGATCCCGAGCGCGATCCGTCCTATGCGAGTCTCCCTGATCTGGCCGATGCCCGCGCTTCAGTCGTGGTCAAGAGGTTCGAGCAGTTGTTCCCTATCGTGCACGGCTGGAAAGAAATCTACGGTCCGGAAATCACATGCTGGGCAATGAGCTACTCGGCCGAGCTCGGCATCGAAGAGATTCAAGCTGCCTGGAGTGACATCACAATGGGCCCCTGGATTCGTCTTGATAGGCAGCAGGGGGGCTACATCAAAGTCTCTGACTACCGGGGATGTGAGCCAGAGGGGGAGTCATTGTTCCCACCTCCTGACTTGCCGACAATTGAAGCAGATCCGGGGGGTACAGATGCGCATTGACAAGATCAATACCGATCAGCTTGTGCTTACCGAGCATCTGGGCTGGAACTGCACTGCTCAAGTGCACATGGACCGGGCCGGATGTCACGTTAGCAGAAGCGAGGTGACGTTCTGGATTGGTGAAAAACCATTTGACGGAGGCCCCTGCCCTGCGCGGGTCGGTGACCATTGGGATTCGGGTCTGAGTTACGTCAAGTGGTGGATGCTCGGCAATGTGAAATACAGGGCAAACATATGGTTGCCGAAGTACGGACATAAAGCTCTCTACTGTACAGGGCAGTCAGAATGTAACTGCGAAGTGCACAAGGGCTAGATACGCGCTGCCTCCCTAGGTGGGTAAACCCGGTTGCAAATGCCGGGAGAGGCACCATGCTGGCCAAAACTGGCTAGCAGGAGAGAAAAGAGAATAGGTCATGACGAAATGCGGACCCTGTGCTTTGGAGGGAACGGTTTCTAAGGTCGTGGGTCAGCTTTCTATGACCTATGGCAGCGTAGCCGAGGTGTTCATGTGCGCACGACATGCGAAAGTCTTTATGGCCTTCTTCATGGAAGCGTTCTCTTCGGTCGCGATCATTGATGGAGAGGAACCAGGTGTCCGATGACGTCATCCTTTACGGTCCGATAGGTCGGGCTGTTAAAGAGATCGCGCCATATGTCGAATCGGATCCAGTCGGCATCTACGCGGCATGTCTGTCCATGTGGTCAATGGCCATCGGCGACAGAGTGTTTCTCGATCCGGACTTGCAGCGCAGCCCTCTCGTGTCCACTGCCCTCGTGGCTGGCACGGGAATCGGTAAGGGGGTTGCATTGGGTGCAGCTCAGCACATCATGGCCAAGTCTATTGGCAATGATCTTGAGCTGCGGACAACATCCGGAATCACATCCGGAGCTGCCCTCGTGGACCATATCTATAGGCAGATGGTCAAGACAAATGAGGCGTACGGGATCGAGGATAAACGTGTCCTGGTAGTGGAAGAGGAGTGGCGGGAGATCCTGGAAAGGGCATCCCGTGACCCGTCGTTCACATCCAAGATTCGCAATGCCTGGGACTGTCGAGTTCTCCGGAACACGACCAAGAAGAAATCTGAGAGCGACGCTCCGCAGGAAGTGAGAGGGGGACGTATTGTCTTTCACACTCACATCACTCCATCGGATTGGCGAAAGTTCATCAGCTACGACGATGCCGCAGGTGGTTCCTACAACAGGATGCTGCCGATTCAGTTGGATCGTGTGCCGCTGCTGCGACATAGGCAGCTGCCGGACGTCGATACGCGTGACCTGGTATCGGCGTTCGCCTGGCTGTCCAATGAGCCGCACGTCATGGAACCCAACCGGAAGGCGGATTATCTCAACTGGATTATGAGGAGGGCGGAAAGCATTCTCCTCGCCTCACTGCCTGAGCATCAGGGGGCTTTCGTGGCTCGTACGGCAGAGTCCACATACCGAGTTGCCGCACTACTGGCAGCCTCGGACGGAACCTCCCGCATCGCAGAGAAGCACATGCGTGCTGCTATCAGCTTCGTCGGGTACAGCGTTCGCACGGTCCTTGACCTGACTAAGGACGGGCCTGGGAAGAGCAATAAGAAGATCTCTCCGGAGGAGCGGATTCTTAAGCACCTTTCAGATCACCCGGGAGGGGTGCGGTCGGCTGTGCTTCAGCGGGCGACAGGCGCGAATGCGGCGGATCTGGAAGTGATGAAAGGGCGCGGATTGATCGCCCTTGAAGTCATCAAGGATGGGCCCGGTCGGCCGGTGATGCTGTACCGGATTCCGCGACAGTCACCCAGGCTGAGAGGCGGGGGCGGCCTGCCCGCGCCCGCAAACCCCAACCCATTCCTCGCGCTGCTGAATGTGGCATAGAGACACCTCGACACTCTCGCAAATCACAACCCTGCGGGAACCCAGTAGGAACACAAGGGAGAAGAAATGACGCTGTACGTAGCCGTGAATGGCAACGTCCACTCATCCAACACGGAACCGGAAAAGTGCGTAGTTGTCCGAAACAACTCCGTGACCGGATTCAAGGCTCTGGAAGTCGTGCCATTCGAGGACTATGAGCCTGGTACGGACTGCGGTAATTGTGAGGAGGCTATCGCAGACGAGATGCACGTCTGGATAGCTGCCAGCCCGGTTCCGGTGAGCACGCGCGAGGAGACTAAGAGCTCCGTGGCTCAGACCTCGTTGGCCGATGACGACGACGATGACGATGATGACGATGACGACGGGGACGACGAGGATTGGGACACTTTTGTAGTGGATCCGATCAAGCGTGCTCGTGTCGAGAAGGAACTCGGAATCATCGATGCGGAGCAGGCTATTGAGAACTGGACAGCGATATTCATCGCATCCAAGTCTCAGCGCGGAAAGGCGTTTTGGGAAACCAAGATCGAGGCCCTCAAGGTGGCGATTCAGGTAGATCCCGAACCGGATGAGGTGACGGCTGTTCCGGTGGAATCCACGGACCCTGACCCCGGGATTCAGGAAGCCGAAATTGTCGCGGAGCCTGTCACGATAAAGGCGGAACCGAAGCCCCCAAGCCGTAGAGCTGCCGCCAAGAAGTAAGTGATCCGCCCGCCTAGCTTGGGTGAACCATGGTGCAAATCCATGGCGGGCACCATGCACAGCCGGTCCGGTTGAGCAGATGATGATGGAACCTGGAGAACGTCAATGGCTAAGCAGACACGAGTCGTCACGGACTACACCGACGATATGACTGGTCTGGAGATTGCCGAGGAAGTAACGGAGGAAGGGTTGAAGTTCGGGATCGACGGCGCCGACTTTACGATGGATACGCACGGGGACGCAGCGAATGAACTCCGGGAGATGCTCGCTCGGTGGGTTGCGAACGGAGCAATAAAGGTTGAACGGCATGTGTACGTCGCTCCGAGGCCCAAGCGTAAGCCGGTAGACCCCGTGCGCATCGCACTCATTCAGAAGATCCGGAGGTGGGCGAAGTTCATGGAGGTCCCGTGCCCGGAAATGGGGCGCGTGCCGGGGAAGGTCCAGGAAGCCTTCCGCAAGTCCAACCCGGATGTAGATATGACACCTCTCTCCCGCTGATCGAGTAGTTCGCCACGATGGAAGGCACGGTTGCCCGATGGGGTAGCCGTGCCTTTCGTTGTAGCGGCCTACGGCTCTCCCTTGGGCGTACGTCGCACAGCGGAGGGCGTTCCCTTTACAGCCTCACCAGTCGAGCTCTCTGCCCCGTGCACTGGCCCCGCCTGTCCCTCACCGGATGGGCGGGGCCTTTCTGCGTTGCTGACGTGGGCGTGGTCCTGGCCCTGGCCCTGGCCCTGGTCCTCGATGAGCGAGGCTCGGTGCCTCAACCACAGAGGCCGCGCAGGAGCGGGCAGGCAGAGCCTGAAACGACGAAAGAGCCCCCAAGCCTCTCCGTAGTGGAGTGGCTTGGGGGCTCTGTGCCGTGCGTCTGTAGCGGGTTGGGTCAGATGGGCAGCTGTGTGTCCGTAGCGTCGTCGGTGGGCAGCTGTGCGGCGGTGAGTGTCTTCCCGTCCTCGAACCGCTGGACGATCTCACCGCCACCCAGCATCGCGGCCAGAACCGCGAGGATCCCCTCACGAGGCAGGCCGGGCACGTACACGGCCGCCAGGGCAAGCGCGGACGCAAGCACGCTGTAGACACGTGCGGGATGGGTTCGGACGAAGTCGATCAGCCCGTATCTGCTCGCGCGGGCTATGTCCTTGTCGGTATCCGTCATGAGTACTCCTTGAGTTCGGGGGTGTTGGTTGGTCGATGGGTGGGCTACTGCATGAGCCGGTGCCAGGTCTCCGAACCCGGGTATCCGTCCGCATCGGAGCCGGACCAACCCTGTGCAAGCTGGAATGCGCGAACCGCATTGCGGTCCGCGTCACCCCACTTCCGACCCGGACCGACCGAGTAGAACCGGCCGAGACCGTGCCGGACGAGCGCCTTGCCGAGCTGAGTGACGAAGTCATTGACCGCGCCGGCCTTGAAGTACTGCGCACCCGGAAACGCGGGAATCGCGGGGGTACCGCCTCCACCGCTCGGGATGTCAGCCTCGCTCGCCTCCTGCCCGAAGAAGGTGACACCCTTGCGGCCCTTCCACTCCGGATCGGCGACAACGACACCTTCGGCGAAGGCAGGGATGCCATAGCCGTAGACGTAACTCGACTTGCGGGCACGCTGCTTCAGATACACGCCATCACCCTCGGCGCTGCCGTTGGCGTTCGTGTTGCCCTCAATGGTGAAGATGGATTCTGCGTCGTATCGGTAGACGATGCCGGTGTGACTCCCACCGCCGGCACCGAAGAACACGATGCCGCCAATCACCGGATACACACTGAACCGGCCGCGGCTTCGGTACCACTCGACACCGCTCGGGCACCAGGCATATCGAGGCACTACGGCAGTGTTACCACTCTGTGCGGCCACCCAACTGACGAAGATCCCGCACCACGCGGCCTCATCCATCCCGTACCAGGCGCCGTATCGGTTCTTGTTGTTCCAGTGGCCATCCGAGTAGCCCTCTCGATAACCGACCTGGCTCTTCGCTACGCGGATCAGTTCCTTCGCTCCGGACATGTTTGCTCCTTGCGTGTGGGCATGAAAAAGGCCCCCGAGTTGCGGGGGCCGGGTGACAGGGTGCGTTTTTTATTCAACTGGTTAGATAAATCAGTCAGGCTGACGGAGTGCCGTGATACGCGCGGGGTTGAGTGCGGTCAGCAGGTCAATCAGTCGGCCGTTCTCCGCTTCGATGCGGGTAAGGCGATCCTTGATCTCGGACAGGTCGGATTGCAGTCGGTCCGCACGGGCTCGCTGAGCCTCGGCTTCCTCACGCCATACCCGTGCTGTGTTGATCTGGACTGCGGCCTTCACCAGGACGACAGCTGCGGCGACGGATGCCACGGTCCCCGCGAGAGCCAGGATGTTGCTCGGGCTCATATGGCTCCTCTCACAGAGGTGTGATTGTCATCCGCCGCCAGATCGGCCGTGCCGTGAGGGTGGTGACCGTTCCGTTCGACAGGTGAACGTATCCGCCGCGATATGCGGTGTTGTTCACGGTCAGGGTGATGTTCGGTGTGACATCGATGCGCTTCACAATGACCTGTGTAGGTGTGACATCGATCTGGAATGTGACCCACTGGCCAGCCGCGGGAGCAGCGGAGGATGCGGCTGCGAGCTGGGTACCAGTGGTGGATCCTGGTGCGTGGGTATAGAGCTGTAGGTCGCCACTGCCACGCAACGCGAGGTGGTATCCCCCGGAAGCATTGGCCGCACCGAAGCGGTATGTGTCGTCCTTCAGCCGTCCGAAAGCGATGCCGGCATGCTCGATAGCAGGGGGTGGAGTATCGAAGCGCATGTCGAACTGCACCCGGTAACCGCTCGATGGAGGGGTCGGAAGGGAGCGAGACCCGATGAGTCCGGATCCGCTCACGACTCCGAAGTACACGCCGCCGGTCCCGTCGTACTTCAGTGCCCTGGCGGGGTCGTACGTTACGTAGCCCATGTCCCCGGGCGCCTTGATGCCGGTGGCCCAGTCATCGGCCGGGCCAAGCTGCTTGCTGTTGCGCACGTACTGGATCTGCGGGCACATCATGCCGCGTACGCCGAGTCCTACCAGTCGGTCACGTTCGGACCGGCGGTGTACCTCCCAGCCGATGGCGAGTTGCCGACGCGCGGTGATCTCCGCTATGCGAGCGTCGGTCATCCCGTAGGGGGTACCCCACATGTCGATGTTCTCGGCGATGGCGTCCATCTGCGCGTTGGTGGTGGCGACATCGAGGTATGCCCACGTCTGGAAGCCCTGAGCCTTCGCCCAGGGCCACGTGTTCGAGGAGATGTGGCTCTTCCACACAACGGACTGGTTGGCGTACGGATAGAAGTCACTGAGTAGCTTCTTCAGGACCGGTACGGCCGCATTCGACTTTGGCTCCAGGAAGATGATGCAGCGACCCATGAAACGGTCGAGGACATCACGCAGGGGAGTCAGCGGTTGTTCCACCCAACCAGAACCGAGGAGTGGCCCGGCGTTGGTACGCACCTTGTTGTGGACAGCCGCGTACGTCCACGACTCGATACTTCCAGTGCTGTTCGTGGTCCGGTCCAGGAGCGCGTCATGCAGGCATACCAGCACACCGTCCGACGTGACGTTCGCCGAGACCTCGATGGCCTTCGCACCGTGAGCTATCGCGGATTCGTAGGCCATGAGCGTGTGCTCGGGGTATTCCATACCGCTGCCCCGGTGAGCGATGTAGAAGGGCATTTCGCTGATGAGGTCATCCACGGTGATGCTGGTCTGCGGGAGGAACCGGGTAGTAGCCCACTCGCGGCTGCCGTGTGGATCGGTCGCTGAAAGGTGCTCTTTCAGGCGGCTGTTGGTGTCGGTAGGCAGTACCTTGTAGCGGCCGGCCCCGAAGTCAATCCAAACGTATTCTGTCCCATCGGGGCCGTAGAAGGCGGGAATCATTCCGGAGGCATCCGCGGTTAGTATCGACAGTGGATTCCCGTTGATGTCAAGCAGGTCGGTCAGCTGAAGAGCATTGTCGGTGCCGGATTCCCATGCTGTTCCGGTGACGAAAGGGAGTCGCGCGCCGGTAGACGTCTCGGCGGCGGTGTCGGTGGTACCTCCGAAGAGATAACGAGTCATGCGGTCCCCTCGTTGTAGTAGTCGGCTTCGTAGGTTCCGTTGACGATCATCGTGGCTCCCTTTGGGAATCGTCCCCACCAGTCGCCGCCCTCATATGCGTTGTTCGTGTAGTTCTGGAGGATCGGCTGGCAGGTCCATCCGCCGTTGATGTAGCCCGTGCCGATCATGTAGTTCGGCATTCCCTCGTAGACTCCGCCGGTTGTGTTGTTCCAGAGGTTGGCCGCCATCACCTGAATGATTCCTCCCCTGGCGCGCTCGGGAAGGGAGATATTCATCTGTGTTCCGTTCCATGTACGGCCGGATGTATTGGTAACATTCGCCGTGAAATTGAGTGTGTTGGAACCTATCCATTGGTAGTGACCCTTGGCGCGATAGGATCCGTTCGACCAGTTGAGCTGTGGAGCGTAGGTCCGCGTTTTCCCGACCGCAGACACGATGGACCACCCGCCGGCCGCCGCGTACATATGCAGTTCCTCGGCACCGGTTGCACGGTTCTTGAAGTACACGAGGTCGCCCGGCGTCGGGTTTGACGGGACGTTGGTCTCTGCGACGGCGGGGATCCTCCCGCTGTCGTGCAGGGTGCGCACATCTCGGATGCTGTCGATCACTGTGGTACTTCGACGGACAGTCACCTGTGCGAGTGGGTACTGCCAGATGCCGCCGGTGGTCTGCGTTACGGCAGGAGGTATCGGGTTGGCTGCGGGCTGGCCCTTCAGTACACGGATGACTGCCTTGCCGTCCGTCACGGTGAGCTCGATGACCACCAGGTCTACGCGCGGCTGGGCCTCGGTCTGCGGGGCGAGGGGGAGCGTCATCAGCGCTGAAGACCGGTAGGCGAACCCCCGGACGATGGCCCGGCCCGGAGCGATGTCGATTGACCCGACCTGAGTCGTGGAGACCGACACCGACAGTGCCAGATCCCCCCACCGCCCGGTCACACCGCTGAGGGCGGAGGGAGAGACGAGGGACTGCCACCGTGCCGCATCCACCCGTACCCCGTCGCCCTGGTCGAACGGCCAGGATGTTTCAGCCATAGAGACTCCTTGCTTATCCGCCGATGTAGGAGAGGTAGCGGGGTACGAAGTGCAGGCGAATCAGGGTGTTAATACTGACGTCGACCGCGGTGACTTTCAGAACGTTCTTGCCGGGATGCAGCGACCACAGAGCGGAATCCGCTTTCATCTCCGGCCACAGATTGGTACCGCTACTCTTCAGGGTTACGGTCTTTACTCCGGGATTGGTGTCCACGGTCATGGTGTCTTCGCTCGGCACAGTGAACGCGTCGCGCATCTTGAAGGATTTTCCTGTGGTCCGGTTCTCCAGAATGAGTCCGGTAGCCGGTCCCACGCACGACCAGACCGGCCATGATTCAACTGACGAATCGTTGACGACCTCGACTGTTCCATCGGGTTGGAATGATGCGGCACTGATGCGCATCGGAAAGAACGATGGATAGGCGGAGCTGGACAGGAAAGGGGTCGAGGATTCTTGGGTCAGGGTCCAGTCGTATTGCCGCTCCGCATTGGAGTACCAATATGGGTCCATGGCCCGGAAGACCAGGGCGTACTTGATCCAGGTGAACCCGGCGTTATCCCGGGTCTCGGAGCCTTCGCCCCCGGAGAGGTAGTAGCACTCGATGTGACGGGCGATGCCATCGCCCTCGGATACTGTGATCCAGCCTGGCCCAATATTTGGGTTGAGTGCGCCGAGCAGTCGGTTATGAAGCTTGATTGCGCTGATCCGGTCGACTCCGCGAATCACCACAGGAATCGTGATATCGCGTGTGGTGGCCCGAACTGATTTGAAGAGGCCACCGTCCATGTTGGGAAGCTGATCGGCCTTCAGGTCGAATGTCGGCATGCCGAGACCCGCAGGACCTGAGGGGATCCCGATGCCGGCAGATCCCGCTGTGCAGGAGAGATCTCCGGTGAGAGGGATGATATCGAGATTGGCACCCGTCCACGTCATGAAGGTACGCGGCCATCGAATCGGTACGTAGTCGCCGCCGGGGGGAATGCCGCTGTCTGGGACATGCACTGGTTTCGCGGGAATCGGCATGCGTCACATCCTGGAACTCAGTTGGTTGACCTTCCTCCATAGGGCCTTGATCTCGCCGAACACATTCGTCGGCGCATCGGTGCCCTGGTTGCCGACATTCGGCGTGATGGACGACCCTTCTGCGGAGTCGGAGATCGTGACCTGCCGGACGATGTCCTGGTGAACGGTGCCGTCCACTACGCACGTGACCTTGTCACCGAGCCACCAGTGCACCCCGAATGTGAGGGATGGTGTATCCACGGGATAGACCTGCATATTGCCCTGTGACTGGTTCTGGGAAAGGACCTCCTGGCCTCGCTGTCCCATGGTCACCAGGCATGATTGCACGGTCGTGCCGGCCTCGACTTCCCCCACCAGCACCGGCTTGCCAGTCTTGTCCTTCTTCAACGGAACATCGCGGGCATCAACGAATTGCTCTGCGATGACGCCCCAGTAATCTTCCGCTTCCTTGTCGATATACGACGTGATGAAGCGCTCTTTCCCCTCACCTTGAGCGGCGACGATAGCGCGCGTCACCTTGGGTGCGGTCATGGAATACACAAACTCTTTCAAGTTCCCAAGGTCGGGGGAGAACCGAATCATCCCGGTGCGATCTCGGACCTGAAAGGTTTCGAGTCGAATGGTCCTTGTCTCGGGGTCATAGACGTTGCGCCAGCCGATCCCACCTGCCTCCGCGATGGTCTTTACCGCATCGCGAAGGTTGTCGAAGCGGAGACTGTACGGCGTGACCGGCCCGTATTCGTCGTACTTCCATGTTCCGACGGAGGTCGGAGTGAGGTACCCGAATGGTTTGCGACTGTCCAGGGACTCGCTGCCGCTATTCCGGCTGATCACCGATTGCAGCGCATGTGATGCGGTGAGTGCGGTAGTCGTATCGGAAGTCGTCGACTGCTTGTCGAGAGGATTGGAGGGGTCGGGATAGCAGACGTGCGACTGCATGATGTAATTGTCATCGGCTCCGGAGACGAAGAGTGCACCCGGCCCGCTGTCCGTGTCGATGGTCCAATATTTCTGAATGCCCTGCACTGGGCCCGAGAGAATGGGCTTCTCGACACCATTACGGTACACGATGATCCCGCACCCCGGCTGGAGAAGCCGGGCATGCGGCAATCCCGCCTGGATCTTTAGCGTCCACTGGCCGGTATCGCAGAACTTGAGAGTCGCAGTGAATTCAATGTAATCGTCGATCTGTCCTATCGGGATGAGCTCACGGTCCCGGACCACAATCTTGTACTCACCCAAAGGGCCTGCCTCTGATAATGAGACAGGGCAGGAAGTCCGTTAGATCTCCCTGCCCTGTCTCTCTTACTGTGCCGCCGTTAAAGGCCGTGCATCATGTACGCACGGTCCATGGCTCGGAGGATGGTCTCCTCGGTCGGCACGTCCGGCGCCGCGTTCACCGTGACGTTCACGGCACGGCCACCCAGGAGCTCGGATGTCTCCTGCGCGGTGTGAACTCGCTCGCCGCCCCGGAAGGCCACGAGTTCTGGGCCCTGCTCGCCCACCAGGGCGAGACCGGGCGACGCACTGTTCGTGCCCTTGGCGTACCAGTGGTTGCGCTGCCAGAAGTCCCACGCCTGCGCAGGATCGCCGTAGCGCTCCTTGATGTAGCCCAGGCCCCACCGCTCCTGAGTCACCGGGTTGGTGAGCCAGTCAGACCCGGCCGCCGCCATCTTGCTAGCGGGAAGCGACTGGGGGATGCCGTAGGCGCCGCTGTCGCGGTTACGGGCGAGCTGGTTCCATCCTGACTCGCGTGACCACACGGCATCCAGAGCACCGAACTGACTGCCCCATCCCCGGTCGCGCAGCAGCTGCCTGCCGACAGTCTTGTTGCGATCCGGCGTGCCGCCGTCGAGGCCGCCAGCATCCGGGATGTCCACACCCTGTGTGTAGGCGCCCGGCCACCCGGCAAAGCTCACGCCTTGACCACCACCGCCACGAGGACGGAATACATGATCAGGGTCAGACATTGCCCTCACCAATCGCCGCACTGACGGGCCGGTGTTGCCCTCGATAGTGTGAAAGACGCCACCGAGAGCTGACTCGACCATGCCGATATGACCGCCATTGCGGAAGGTGACTACATCGCCGGCACGTGCCTGCGAGGCGTCGATACGCGAGCCCGCGGCCTCCGCGTTCCAGGTGGATACGCTCGGCCATCGGTTGGCCGGCGTGCCCTGCGGAGAGTTCCAGTACGAGGAGTTCGCACCCGCCTTGTCGACCACCCATGACACGAAGTCCGCGCACCACTCCTCGCCGTTGAACTGGTTGTACTTGACTGAGTTCGGCCCGGACTCGGTGTATCCGAGCTCCTGCTGTGCGGCCTTCACCGCAGCCGAAGCACCGCCGACATGCTCGTCGAGGTACCGGCCCCAGCCGAGTAGGTTCGACCTGAACGAGCCGAACATGCCGCTGCCTACCCCGCCCATCACACCGAACGCATCACGGAGCCCAGCAGTGAAACCGCTGAGGTTCTCCGACCATCCGCGCGTGATCGCATCGGCGTACCCGGTGTAGGGATCGGCCTTGTGCGCGGTAACCCAGTCGCTTCCTGACTGCCCCTTCCATCCGATTGGCTGCACGATCCCACCAGCAGCGAAGGCGTTGCCGCCTCTGCGAGCGGTCCGATTCCATGTGTGGATCTGATCGGCACCCAAAGCTCGAACCACCTCCGGACGGAGGATTCCCTCACCCGGAGAGAGGATGGCCGGCACCGTATCCCGTTCCGGCGCGTAGCCTGGAACGACACCACCAGTCGCGAACCGAAGCGGCTGCAAAGGCGCTGCAGAACCTGCGAGTCGCGCCATTGATGCCGTCATTGACACGGCACCGCGGTTGTACGGCCCCGTGACAGTCGATCGAGTGGACGCGTCCACATACGACATCGCGGACCGCCAGGTTCCCGTGATGGAAGACCCCGCAGAGCGGAACTGTCCATCGAGACCTCCGACACCACGACCAAGCGCGGCAAGCGAGGCAAGTGACGACTGCTTAGAGCGGTCAACCTGCTGTGCAGCCTGCGACCACACCAGCTGATGCGACGCAAGGAAAGCTCGTTCCGACTGCGTGAGATCGCCGCGTACCTGAGTCGACCAGGCCGTCATGGACGGCTGCGCGGACGACTGCCACGCAGTCTGTACCGCCGTGCCGATCGTCGACCAGGCACCAACCGATGCCACCTTGAATGCCTCGGTGGTCGGAGACAGATCCGTCGTAACTTCCTGCGACATGCTGACGAAACTCGGCTGAATCAGGGTCCGCCACATCGCCTCAATCTGCTCGGCGAGACTCTTAAAGTTCCCCCCACGAGCAGCGGCATTCAGCCCGTCGATCTGCCCTGTTCCCATCATGCGTACGACCTCGGGTCGCAACACAGCCTCACCGGGCGACAGCATCGTACGCACACTGTCGCGGCCGGGAGAGTACCCGGGAACCACGCCGCCGTTGGCATAGCCCGTCGAGAAGTCGAAGAGCCCCTTCATGTTCGGTAGCGCGTCCTTCAGCCCGGAAAGCAGATCGCCAATGATTTCCTTTCCGTACTGCGAGGGATTGGACAGGAACGACGTGAACAGTTTCCAGGAATCACGGAACATTCCGATGAAGGAGCCGAAAGTGGTGGTTGCCCAGTCCTTCAGATCCTCGACAACGCCCGTGGGATTGGTGAGGAATTGTATGTTGAGCTTCACCAGCTCCTCGGCGCCGGACCACAAGGATTTGACTAGCTCGACGAGGTTGCTGAATACCTCCCCGATGGTATCGAGGCTGAATATGTCGGTGGTCATCCGGCCAGCCCGCCCGAGAACGTTTCCTTCTCCGTGATACACGTTCTCCATAAAGGAGCTGGAGACGACAGGGTTGACCAACCCCATCGCAAGGCCGGCCAGTTGCGACCACGGGGCGCCCTCAGGCTGTTCCGTCAGCCAAGGGGGCAACTTCTGCGTCACCCAGTTGGTGAGTTGGTCAGGGAGTCCGGAGAACTTGCTTCCAGCCCACTGCGTCTTATCGCCGACCCAAGCGCGTACGTTCTTCCCGGTATCTCCGAGTCCCGTCGTCGCGCTATCGACACCAATTGCTGTCGTCGCCGTGCGGACGAGACTGGAGAGATCCAGGATCTTGGTCAGTTCGTCCAGGCCGCCGAAGAGGCTGGAGATACCGCCACCGCCGCCGCCGGAGCCGCCGCTTCGAGGAGCGCCGAGACGGGGTGCTGCCAGCGCAGACATGCGGGCGAAGCCTGCACGGGGACTTGCAGACATGGCAGCAGCAGAGCCACCGCTGGCACTGGCCCCCGCAGACGGACCAATCGATCCGCCACCGAAGGAGGCATGCACACCATGGTCCACGAAGCCGCGTACCAGCGGGGCAGCGGAGCGAGCGGCCTTCTTCTTGCCGCCGCTCTTCTTGTTACCGCCACCCGCGCCGTTCTTATCGCTGTCCCCACCCGTCGCATCGTCCACGGACTTGAGGGCCGCCGCCAGGAGACCGACGGCCTTCGTGACGTCGTTGACTTTTCCTTCCAGTGACTTGAGGCGCTTCTCAGCGGTGCCGTAGCTGACACTATTGATCTTATTAAGCGCGTAGTTCAGACCGGACCGGCCGGACGGAAGTCCGACCGCATCCTTCACTTCAAGGACTCGGGACTTCAGGCTATCGGCGCCCGTAAATTTGCCATTGACGGTGTAGAAGCTGATGTCTTTCAGTCCACGGATGGCCGTTGTCAGGCGAGTGACAGCCGCTTTGGTCTCCTGTACCGAAGCCTTGAGAGATCCTTCCGCCCCGTCGAACTGGCTCCGCACACTGGCTGTGGACGCACTCACATTAAGATTAGTTATCGCAGACCGGGCACCCTTGATCTTGCCTTCGGCCTCACCGGCTGAGGATGCCAGCGACGCAGTCGGCCCACCCAATTCACCCTGAACGCGGGCGAGAGAGGATCCGTTCACCGGTTCCAGGGCTTGCGTCTTGATTGCCTTGACCGCCGACTCCGCCTTCATGGCGGAGCTCTCCACCGATCCCGCGCCCGCGCCGGACAAGTTGTTCCGGGTCGGGCTGAGATCGGCACTGTTCAACGCGGCGATACCAAGGTTCTTGATGTGCTCAATCGCCTCGCGTGCCTTGACCGCCGAGAACGAGACAGACGGTGTACTGCCATCGAACTCGCCTTGAAGATGGGCCAATCGCACCTCATTGATGCGCTTGATCTCCAGGTCCATCAGCTTGAGCTTGTCCTCGACCGCTTTGATGGCCCTCTCGGCCTCGCTGGTGTTCAGATTCAAGGCTTCGGTCTGAGTCCGGGGGACTGCGGGCAGGTGATCGCTGGCCGTATTGCGGCTGCGCTGTCGCCTCTCCCTGCCCTCTTGCTGATGCGTACCGCGCAGTTGGCGGGTGAGCTGATCGCGCTCGGAACGGGAGATGTCCCCGCGGTCATGTGAGCGATCCACGGCATCCCGGCCGGAGCGGTACTGCTCTCGCGACCGCTGCCGGCTGCTCTGTCGAGTCTGGTCATACCGAGCACGGTTCTCACGGAGATCGCGCTCAGTACGCAGGTGATCCCGCGCATTATCGGCGGTCTGCGGAGTCCGGTCGCGGTAACGACGCAGCGCGCGATCCCGACGCCGGTAGTCATCTCGTGCTCGTGACCGGCTGTCGCGTTCGTCGAAGTCGATCCGGCCGCCAGAGCCTCGCTGGATGGCAGTACGGGCGGTTCCCCGCAGGGTGTCCGTCCTGCTCTGACCCATCCGCCTGCGTGTGTTGTCACGGCTTTCGCGGAGATCGTTGCTCCACCCCCACCCGTCGGCCTGTGCGGCCCGTGTGCGGTTTCGGGAGGCTCGGTAGCCCCCAGTGAAGGATCCGCCACCACGGGAGGAGAGCACCCCGGCACCGAGATGCTTTGCACTACGGGACAGGCCGAGAGCCGCAGTGCCCAGTCCCTTGGCTGTACCGACGACGGCCTTACCGAGGATCTTGGCTGATCCGCCGAGCCCGGAGGCGATCGAACCGACCTTCCCCAAGATCTTCGCAGCCACACCGAAAGCAATCAGAAGCGGCAGCGCCTTGAGCGAGAAGGAGATGAGCGTCTTCATGAACCCCTGAAGCGCGGGGTGATCCTTGAGGAATGCCACGGCGGACGTCGCAATGCTGATGACCCGATTCAGGCCGTCAACAAACGATTTCGCCGCGACCTTCATGCCGGGAAGAACTTCTACCCACAGAACCTTCAGCCCGTCGAGAACCTTGAGGACATTCATGTATAGGTCGGTCTTGACGTGCGTGAGCATGCCGGTATCCGGATCGCGGGCGACCTCAAATTTTCCGTTCTTGTCGCGCTGGGCAAACAGGCCCATGAGGTCGCGCTGCATCCCTTCCTTCATGCCCTGAAGGCGACCACTGATCGTAGCGGTCTGCGCCCTCTTCGCTGAATCATCAATGCCCTTGCCCGAGTTGATGATCTCTTCAACGAACTTCCGGCCGCTCGGGGCTTTCGATTCCGTCATGTCGGCCATGAGGAGAGCGGAGGCGGTCTTTCGCTTCCCCGGCGTGCCCTTGTCTTCTACGTAGTTCGGCTTCCCGTCCTTGAAGCCGTTCTGAACGTACTTACCGCCGTTGTTCTTGACCCACTCGTAGTGACCGGCGTCCTTGGTATAGCCGCCGCGCGAGTTCTTGATGAACTCGCCCTTCTCGTCCGCCTTCCAATTGCCCTTAGTGTCCTTGGAGTAGTGGGCCTTATCGGTCTGCTCGACATACTTCTTGTCATAGTGCTGCCCCTTGGAGGGAACCACACTGGTACCGCTTTGGTCCTTGTAGCCGAGCATGGTCGCGATCTGCTGCATGGACATGTTCGTAGCGTTCTCGAACGGCTTGAGATTTCGGAGGGTCAGCTTGTCGGTATCCAGGATGTACGCGATCTGCTGCATGGCGCGAGACAGCTTCTCAGGGTCGGTGATACCGCCCTTGGCCGCGTTGTTCGCGATGGCCTTGATGAGCTGTTCGGACTGCTTGGCGGCAGTGTCCGGCTTCGTCCCGTGGGACGTGAGGATACGTACGTACTGCGGAGCGAACTCGTTCATATCGGCAAGACTGAACGAGGAGTTGATGGCAAAGTCCTGAAGGTCGTTCAGCATGACCTTCGTTGCCGTGATCGACACGCCGAGTCCTCCGAGCGAGTTCGCGGCCTTGTCGAAACTGTCGGTCGCCTTCACGCCGAATGTCGTGGCCAGACCGCCAGCGATAGCGAGGGGAGCAATGACATTGCGGCCGAGTAGCGTTGCCAGCTCCGCCGACTGAATACCCAAATGGTCGAGCTGCTGGGCGCCCCGTCGGAAGCCGGTACCCATCGTGGTCAGTAGGCCGGCCTGCCGTACAGCAGCAGCCTCTTGCGCTGCCGTAGCGGCAGTGAGCTGGGTACGCAGCTGAGCCAGACGCTCCGTCAGTTCTGCCTTGTAGTCCATGGTGACTTGGCGTTCGGCCTGCATTTCCTGGGTCTTCGCTGCCTTGTAGTCACGCAGACCCTCACGCAGACTCGCCTGCAACGCCGCGTTGTTCTGCCGCAGAACAGCCTTGTACTCAAAGCCCGTTGCCTTGAAAGCCTCCTGCTTGCGGAGTTCTCCGAGCTGGCTGGCCTTGACCATCGTCTTGACGGCGGATTCTTCGTCCAGGCCCATTGTCGACAGGATGCGCTTATGCCGGGCAGAGAGACCTTTCAGGGCGTTGTATTTTTCGTCGGCGGCTTGGAACGCTAGGCGGACGATGGTCGCGGTGGCCTGGCCCTCCGTCTCGACGACCCATTGAATCGCCTTGACCTGGGCCTGAGCGGCCCGCGTGGCAGCGGCTTTGAGAGCGGCCTCGGACGCCTTACCGGCCTCGGCGGCCTCGGCGGCCATCTCCTCCAGCGCGGCGGAGACCTTGGGAACAAAGCCTCGTTCGAATGCCTTGCCCGCCTCATCGGCGGTACGTCCGATAGCCCGAACCGTCTCTTCCTGCATCGTTCGCGTCGCGGAAAGATCGAGCGTCGGAACTACCGGAACCTTGGCCCGCGCTACGGGTATGCCCTGATCCTCAGCCATCAAGGCCCCCTTAGATTGAGTTCATCTCGCCAAACCACGCGGCGAGTTCTGCGCCGGAGGCCATGACAGGTTTGGTCGGCTCGCTCTCGGCAACACCCGGGCGCCACATGGGCTCGGGCGGATCGATATCACTGTCTCCGCTGGAATTGGCGCGGATGAACATGTAGTTAGCGGCCTCCAGCGAATCGGAGATACGCGCCAGGATATGAGCCTCGTGCGACCAGATCGCCGACTCATCTACCGCCGTCACCAGTGCCCCAGACCCTTGCCGGGATAGGAGCGAGGAGATGAGTACATGCACGCGTCTCAGGGAGAGTTGACCTGTCCACAGGTCCAGCAGATCGACCCCGTACACCTCTAGCAGGTCGGCCTCAAGCTCATCGCTGTGGTCCCTCAGTACGGTGAGGGTGCGAATCAGTTTCCCGAATCACCGAACCCGGCACCCTGGGTGATGAGGTTGGCGAACTCCTCGAAATCCTCGATAGTCGGCTCGGTCGTCGAGAACTTTGCCCACTGAGTCGGGCCGACGATGGCACGGATAATCGCCAGTTCACCACGGTCGTCCTCGATTGCCTCCAGAACAGGAAGGGGCAGGCGCTTCGCGGACTCCACAAGGAACGTGATGTTCTTGTACTCGACCTCTGTCGGCTGGCCGGTTGCCTCGGCCTTCTTCGCAGCGGCGGTCGGGGTCTTCTTAGCGGTCGGGACAGCCATATTTGTACTCCACAGGACAGGGGGAAAGGGTGAGTGCCGGGGCGGTTTGAGCCAGCCCCGGAAGGCTCAGAGTTAAATAGATAGATCAGGCATCGGGCGGCGCGGACACTGCGGGAGACTTCCGCATCGTGGTGCCGGCATCCACGCTGTCGGCGAAGAGGGGAAGCGCCGTGATCGGAGCAATCGACGGGTCGTCGGTCAGGAGATAGCCCAGAGTGCCGTCGCTATCCAGTGCGTCAAGGGTCAGTTCGAAGGTCTGGTTCTTGGTGCGGGTCAGGGAGATCGAGCCGCGGTCACTCACCATGGCGCGGCCGACAACTGCCCGGTACTTCGCAGCATCGTCCGACCAGTCCACGACCAGCGAGACCTCCGCGAGATCCGGATTGGAGGAGATATCCAGCCGGTACTGTTCCCGGTCACCCGGCTTCTTCGGCGTGACCTTGACCCACTCCGAGCCGTAGAACAGCCGGGTGGTCACGTCATTGCCCTGCATCAGAGTCGACTTGACCTGAAACGCGGCCGACTTCACATAGCGCAGGACCGGAACGGAACTCTGCCAGACGGCCAGCTCGTCCGTCTCGATCTTCGGTGTGATTTCGGTTCCGTCCTCCGAGCAGTAGCCCAGCGCGATGAACCCGGCAGTCTTCAGGTCGTCATCAACGCCCTGTGGCAGAGCATCGACAGCGAGCGCACCGAAATGAACGTAGAGGGCACCATGGGGTGCGAATCGAATTTGCTTAGCATCATTGCCAACAGCAGCCATAGGCAGTCTCTCTCAAGGATCGGGGCATGGAAAAAGCGGCCACCAGTTGGGTGACCGCTTGCGGGGATGGGGCTGGGTCAGGCGGATGCCTCGGTGAGGTAGAGCGCAATGTCGTGGACGTATCGGAACTCGGCTGACGTGGCGTCGGGCAGCGGGAACGGCATGGAGACCTCGGCAACATCGAGGACCTGGGCGCCGCCGACGACCGTGCCGGGCAGGTCATCGAGCAGGGAATCCCGCAGAGTGGATGCCAGGCCGGCGGCCTGGGTGTGCGTCGAGTGGTAGACGTTGATCGTCACGTCCGCACGGTCCATCCGGCGGCGCACCACCCGGTATCCGCCGGTGCCTTCCAGCACGACCGTGGGCTTCCCCCGGACACGACCGATCCGCGTACCGGACACCATGACGCCCGACAGATCCGGCAGAGTCGCGATGTAGGCGTGGAGTACTGCGATGGGGTCACTCGACACTGCGGCGCTCCCTTGCTACTGCTTCCCGGAGGAAGTGGTACGCAGGTGTCTTGTCCGTGCCGTACTCCAAATGCATCGCATGGGAAGCACCCGCGGGAACATCGGCATCAGGCACCACGCCACCGATGGGCTTCCCGTCGATCCACACCACCGCAGTCCTGACATTGACCGCAGCTGCGGTCTGGTTCCCATGCGGGCGGCGTCGGTTCACCCGGGCCAGCATCGACCGGTACCGCCTGGCAATGCGCAGCGTGGCCTTCTCGACCTCCGCCGCCGCTTGCGCTGATCCTTCGAGGCGAACCAGGGCCCGTTGATCCCATTCGATCTCAATGCCGTTGGGCTTGCTCACGTCGTCACCTCCCACATGCGGACGACCACATGACGGAGAGACCCGCGATCCCAGCGGGCCGGGATGCCCCGTACCTCGTACCAGTCGCCTCGATAGAGGACACGGTCCGAGGCTTTCGGCTCGGCGGATACCGGAAGGAATGCAGTCCGTACCGCGGCTGCCGTCTCGGTGGAAGGGTCATCATCTTCGGTGCTTTGGTAGGGCTGTACTGAGGCCGGCCCCGACCAGATTCGCCGAGCGCTATCCCAGTCACGTAGACGCGTATAGCCGTCTTCGACGACCGGTGCACGGTGGATTTCTAGGAGGTCATCGAAGCGCATGAGACCTCCTGACCTCACGAGACGTCACGGTTCTGCGGTACTTGCGCAGGGCCTGCTGAGCGCCTGCTGACAGTCCCTGAGAGGGAGCGGAGAGGCCGTAGGAGATCTCAAGATCGCCGACGCGTTCACTCATGACGCCAGGCTGAACAGCCAGCCACCGGGCCACCTCCGCACACACGATGGCCACCACAGCAGGCGGCACGGCCGGATACCCGTATGTGGCCGTCACGGTGATGTAGTGCCCGTGCTCCTGGGCAACCAGCTGCCAGCCGCCTGGAAACCACAGCGACCCACGGCGATACAGCCACCGCCCCATCACAGGCGTGCCATCCGCCGCAACGACACTGGTTACAGCAAGAACGGGACGCATGAACCGGGGGAGCGCCACCTCCGCATCCGGGACCAGGTCCAAGAGCACTGGCTCATCTCGATGGAACTGGAAGTCGGCGCCACAGTGATCGGTCACCAGGGCTGAGACGTCATCGAGGAAGGCGCTGATGCGCGGTCTTTCCTCATCAGTGACCGGTCGGCCCAGCCGTACGGCCACATCCTCAACGGTTGCCAGGCTCACGGCGGCTCACCGCCTTCTTGGCCCGGCGCCGTACCGGCTTCACCGGTTCGACAGCATCACCCTCACCCCAGCCACTACCGGAGAGCATCGGCTCACCAGAAGCGACCTTCAGCGGGGAGAGGGCTACGAAGGGTTTTTCGGGCCGATGGCGATGAGCTGCTCCGGCCGGACGATCTTCGCGTCGTAGTGAATGCGCGATTTGATCGCGTCCGTGAACTTCTTCTCCGGCTTGTAAGTTGCCATCTCCGCATGCGGGATCACGACACTCACCGCATTGGTTGCACCGAGCAGCATGTCAATATTGCGCAGGTTGTCAATAGCGGGTTCGACCATCGGCTTGTTCGGCGTCTTCACCGTGCCAAGCTGGTTCGAGACATAGATCGGGATGTTAAGAATCTGGCCGATGTGGCCAGTTGGGATAACCGGCTGGCCCCCGTAGAACGATGCGTTGATGAACATCGGATCCTTCAGGAACTCCTTGCGGACACCCGGGGAAATCACCAGGTAGCGGTCCTCTGGGGCTTCGATATAGTCGAGCTGCATGATCGCTTCGAGGATCATGTCGTAGGCGGAATCCGTCGGCTTCCGCTCCAGCTTCTCCACCTTGCTCGGCAGATCCACCATCGCGGCAGGCAGAGCGCCAGCGGGGGCGGAATTCGCGTCCTTGCCGTTCATCGCATGCGTGATGGTGTCCGCAACCACCATGTCCAGGGACCGAGCCGCGCGGCGTCCACGCTGGCGCACGAGCGACGTCATCTTGTCGATACCGGCCTGAGTGAAGAGCTGATCCAGGGAATCGATCTCCAGATGGAACGAGGAACCCTTCTGGACCGTCATCCGGATGTAGTCGAGTTCGGCATGGTCGGCTTCGCCGATCTCGCCGTACGCCTTCACGACGCCCTTGTCTTCCACGGTGTCGATGAAGTGCGGAACTCGAATCGTGTCGCCGCCCTTACGGAACTCGCCCTCATAGGTGCGGTTGGTGATGAGCGGGGACGAGAGAATGCTGTGCTGTTCGAGATCCTGGAGTAGCTGAGACGTCCAGATCTCCGGCGTGAATACGCCCTCTACGCCTGCGGTCAGGCGCGCTCCTGCATCCTTAGAAAAACCTGCCATATAGAGTCCTTAGTGGTTAGATCTCCCCGCGCATGACGGCATCGAGCAGGCCCTTATCCCGGGCGGTGTTGATCTGCGCGGTAGTCATGCGGGCGAGATCGGAGCGTGAAATCTGACCGGCCGTGCTGGACCCCTGTCGACCGAGCCCAAGGCCCTGCGCGTATACCGGGGCCTTCTTGGCCGTCGGCAGCGTGGACACGAATGCCTTCACCGCTGCCGGATCCGGGCTGCCGTCCTCGCTCACAAAGCGCGACAGGTTCAGGAAGTCCGCGTCAGGCAGCGTCGCCCCCGCGCTGGCCGCCTGGGCGCGTAGCTCGGCCGCCGCCAGGCGCTCACCGACCTCCGACAGGACAGCCGTGCGTGTCTCGGTGCGGGCCTGCTCAAGCGCCCGCTCCTGGTCGGACATCGAGACCTGCCGAAACTGGTCGAGTTCCTTGGACGCGGCCTTGAAGCTCGCTTCGTTCTTGCGAGAGAGGCCCTTCCACTTCTCGACCTCTGCCTGAAGTGCGGAAGGGTCGAGCGCAGGAGCTACGTCAACCGGGGTACCGGCTGGATCTGTCACTGCGGCGGAAGAAGCCTGCGCGGATGCGGGCGTGATGGTGGTGTCAGTCATGTGTGGCCATCCATTTCGGAGACGAGACAGCCCCCGTTCCGGGGGCCAGTGGAGAGGTTGTATCGAAGGGTCATCGCCGACTGGCGTCGTCCCCGGCCTGCTTGCGAGCAGCATTGCCCGCGTTGCCCTGGGGGGCAGTTGCCGCCATTTCGGCGACATCATTCGTAGCTCCCGCGGGCTGGGAAGCAGAGGAGGAGATGGCAGAGGGGTACTCGCGTATGAGCGCTTCCTGAAGGTCCAGCAGCGCGGGAAAGCGGTCGATCTCCTGTGGAGTGAACCCGGCTTTCTCCCAGAGAACCGCAGCCGGCACGCCGAGCGCGAAGAGCTTGACCAATGCGTCCATGTGCTGTGCTTCACTGCGGTTCTCGACCTCGCGCCAGATGACTTCGGCGCCGTAGGCGTCGGCACGAGGGTCACCCTTGACGGCGAAACAGAGCCTCATGACCTCGACCCAAGCGCGACCGAAGTGCAAGATGCGCTCGCGGGCCTTGGCAACGAGTCCGTACTCCGCAGCCTCGGCACCCTCTCCAGTAGCGGGCTGACCGCTGGGGTCAATCATGTAGGAGGGGATGCGGGAGATCGCCGCGAGATGCTGAGTCAGCATGTCGATCAGCGTCCTGTAGTTCTGCAAGTCCGCTGACTGGAACTGGCCGAACTTCGCTTGCGGGTCCTCCGCCTGGAGCACCTTGTCGATCGCGATCCGGAACGGTTCAATCGGGTTTCCGGCCTCGTCCTCGACGATCTCCAGCCCGGTCACGAAGCGTGCCGGGAAGGCCGCCATCTCGGACGCAACCAGCGCGTCCGTTCCGGTCTTGTTGATCGCGTCTTGCAGCGGGATCACTGACGCAAGGTCAGAGGTCGGATGGCCTGTCAGGCGGGCCCGATTGGAGATCGGTACGACGGGAACGCGTTTGAGGGGATTATCTGCTTGTACGGGAGGGAACCAACCAAGTCCCTGGGCGAACGAGGTGTACACGTATTCATCGGTCCACAGGGTTGCGTACTGCCTGCCCCAGTCATCCGAATAGAATTTCGCGGCGGCCTCAATCTCCGTACGAGATCCGGCCCGGTACTGCACGATGACATGCTCGGCGGACTCACACGAGATGATCGGCTCGCCATCGACGCCCGCCCACACAATCGCGTACGACTCGCCGTGCAGCATGGCATCCAGGTGGGCACCACTCGACTGCACGGTCATGTCGTTCCGCAGCCAAATCTGCTGCGCGTCCTGGTCTGCGTCCGGATCCGATGTCATCCGGAAGCCCTCAACCGCGAGGCGTTCGTTCACAGAGTCCACGATCAGGCCGCAGAAGTTGTCGGACCAGTCGCGGAAGGCATCGCCAAAAGCGGTGTTGTAGAGACTCTGGCTGAACGGCATCGTGGACTGACGGCCCTCGTAGTAGTCCGCGTACCGCCGGATCTGGGCCAGCCGGGTACTCAGGCGACCCTGTAGGTATATGAGCCATTCCACCGGAGTGGACGGCGGGGATCCAAGGTGGAAATCATCCGAAGCCAATCACCCGCCTCCTCTTCTTAGTCAGCCGGCCGTCCGCTATCGCATCCGCGCGGGCCTCGAAAGCCAGCACGGCGCACACGGCGAGGTCGATCTTGCGTTTGGATTTTGGACTGTCCTTCCGGATGAGGACTCCCTGCGGTATCTCGCGACTCACGGCGTTGAGGACGTGGCGAGTCAGCGTTCCCGGGTCCTCATGCGAGAGGTCACCGGTGGTCACCGCGGTACGGAATCGTTCCAGCGCATGCACCATCCGGGAGGGCTTGGAAGTCCAGTACTCGAAGACTCGATCGTCGCCGTACGCGAGCGACCACCGACCGATCGCTTCCTGCCAGTACGGCGGATCCGCGTACATCCACACCACGTCATAGGTGGCGAAGGCGTGTTGAATCACGGCCTCTACGGCCAGAACATCAACTTCCCAATCGGGGCCGGCGTGGTCTGGCTTCTCCCATACACCCAAGGTGAAGAGCCGCCCGTCACGCAGTCTGCAACCCACCAGCCCAGTGGCATCGCCGAAGAGACTCCCATCGAACCCGCACGTGATCTGATCGCCCGGCTTGATGGGATCAGCGTCTGAGAAGCAGGCATCCCACTCAGCCTTGCTCATCCAACCCGCCGCGCTCTCCGCAATGTTGTTGAGGTAGAACCGGTAGTCGTGCGCGGGGTTGTCGCTGTAGACGATGACGCTGACGAGCTGGTCAACCGGCGCCCACCAGGAGTCTCCGTACGCCTCGACCAACCCGGCCCGCACGCGATCGGGGTCCTTGAGGTCGATGTTCGGCTCGGCCTCGCGACAGTCGTAGAGGATCAGGGGATGGCCGTTCAGGACCGCTTCGTGTGTCCTCTGCGCAACAGAGTCTTCGTTGGGGTCGTAAGCGTTGGTCGTCTGCACACTCCGGGAACCCTGCGACAGAGTCTTGTTCGTGTTGCGCTGTAGCGTCTGGTGGAAGATGGGCCCCGAGTTGGAGTGCACCCAGTGATGCGTCTCATCACAGACGACGAACGTCGGCCGCGCCCCTTCGTTCCCTCGGGTGGAAGACGTGACAGGCGTAATCTTGCCCGGCCGATTCCCCTTGAACTGGATCATCGTCTTCGAGATATCGAGGTCGTATTCACGCTCCGCCGGCGACTCCGAAAGCATGCCGCGGATCATGTCCATCGTCTGGGCTGTCTGATCCAGCGAAGTGGCCGCAAGCTGGACTAGAGGAAGATGTACATGCTTGCCAACCGGGATCTTCGTCCCGTCCTTAGCCAACTTGACGACGCCGGTAAATCGACACGGGCCGATGAACTCAATGATCGCCAATGCTGCGAGTAGCGGCGTCTTCCCGAAGCCCTTGGCGCGCCTTAGCGTGGCCTCGTTGTACACCCACGAACCGTCAGGCTTGAGCGCGTACAGCCATTTGATGAAGTGCTTTTGCTCTTCGGTGAAACGCCAAGGCGAACCGGCACGCTCGCCATCCGGCTGGACAATAAAGCGCTCCGCCCAAGCCAGGATGTGATGCCCGAGGGTGAGATCAGGCGCATGCGCCGGGAGATTTCCCGTCTGCGGCACAGCCTCACCCCGTATCTACTTATCCAATTAGCTCGTCCAGCACGTCATCCCCCGCCGAATCACTGCCCGACTTCATGCGCATACGCAGGCGCTGGCGATCGAGCACGGTTCCGCCGAGCAAGGATTCCTGCTGGCGCAGCTCCGCATATGCGCGGAGGTCGGCACCTTCCATCTCGTAAATACGCTGTACGAGGAGAGTAAGAGTCTTGAGACGCTGAACGTCAGTCGGTAGGAATTGCTCGGACTGTGGCGAATGGCGCCATGTCTCCCACCACTCCTGAACTTCGGGAAGGAAGCGCTCCGGGTGGTCGAGCTCAGGCACGATGCTGGACCCTGTCCCGGTCAGCTCTGCCGTCTCGTGGCGGTTCCGCCGTACCGCGTTTGCTTTGGGTGGTGCACCTCGGCCAGCCAACTAGCGCACCCCCCGCATCATGCGGTGAGGGAGGCCGTACAGGTCCCCCAGGTCCTCCAGCTCTTCCCGTGCCTCCTGCTGCCACGACCGACGCTCAGCCGCACGTGTCCGCAGAGGTGAGACACCGAGCGCCTGGCCTTCGGGCTGACACTGGCAGGCGTCACAGGATCGGCTACAGGACATGCGGGACTCCTTTGAATTAGATAAATCAGAGGGCAGATCTACCGAACTGCGACTCGCGGACGCTCTTGGCCTTATGGCAGGTCTTGCAACATGCTGCAAGGTTTAGCGGGTCGTCCGTACCACCGAGGGCGACGGGGATAATGTGGTCGACTTCATTTGCTTTAGGGCTCCCGCACAGGTAGCAGTGGTAGCTATCCCGGCGGAGTATCTGGAGCCTCAGTCGTGACCAGCCAGCATGCCGGGCCTGGTTTCTCTTCGATGTATTCGACCAGGGCTGACGAGGATCCACACGCCGTATCGCATGTTCTGTGCATGCGCCGGCCTTGATGGCAATCCTGGGACATCCGGAGCGGAAGCACGTTTGTTTTGCTCTAGGCATGCATACCTACTAAAAGTCTCGGGGTGTCATCCCCCGGAAGAAATCAGACTGCACTGTCATCACTGGGGTGACGTGATGAAATTGCTTCCGGGGGAAGAACAGCCCCGCAGGGGCGCTCTATCAAAGGAGCCTCAACCCTGCGGGGAGCTTGATACTCCTGAGCAGTTTTGTAGCGCTCAGAAGGAGTGATGCTGAAAATCTGTTGTGGTGACCAGATTTCAGAACAGATACATAAGGTTCGGAAGAATCTGAGTTACTAACCTTTGAAGGCTGTAGATGTACCTAGGAATCTTCTATCTCTTGTATTCCTTATAGGGAGGAACGTGTGCGTGTGTTGTTCTCTCATACCTATAGCGGTGTCACGCCTCGAAAGCGAGACGGTGATGCGGCTGTGATCGCCGTCACATCTCGGCGGGCTTGACCGTGCGTACACACTTAAGTAATGTTCTGCATGTCACCACACACCAGCCGCCGACTCCGGGGCATGGTGTGCACGTACTGGCAACTGGGTCACGAGCCCGGATGATCGGTACGGCTGTGACCCCGGGAGTGATCCAGGGTTGACAACGGCACAGCATGTCTCAGGCCACCCCGAGAGCGCGGGAGGCACTACCTGATCAAACGTCGAGAAGCATCGACGTATCCACCAGTCCCACAGCGGCCTCCGCAAGGTGCCCGACCCAGATTTTTCGCCGTTGAACACGGCCTCTCTCCGCCGGTTCGCCGGTCGCCAGTGCAGGCACTACCACTGCATGGGGGAGAGGAAGCGGGGAGGACTGGCGCGGCACCCAGGCGAAGAACCGTGGGCTGGCTGGATGGGCATGAGGTGGGGGTCCCCGAGAGACGGGTATTCAGGTTTGAGCCCTGGAGGTCGCCCGCCGTTCGCCCAACGATCTACCAACACGACATCGATCGACCACAACTTAGTGAACGACTCTGAGAATCTGGCAGAGACTCCGTGGACTCGCTCCCAGGGCGGCTCCGCCATATTCTCAGCCATGTACACCGAGGATCGGCGCATGAGCAGCAAAGACCGAGAGAAGCTCAAATACCGAGAGAAGAGGCGGGGCACACGCATGGACGATCGCGCGTTCTCTTCAAGTAGGCCGGCACTGCATCCCGACCAGGGCCGCATCCATCACACTAGGATTCAGTGGAGCGTGGTCAGCTCAGAAACTTCCATGCTGAACAATCGTGCAATCAGCGAAGTCGGGTCGACATCTCGACCAATCGCAGAGCTGTCGTGATTGCAAGATCACCGATTCAACAAATTGCAGACGGTGAAGAACGGAGAGTACCCGGCTTCCCGCAGCTTCTCGTACTTCGTCCCGTTCTGCGGTCGTGGTTCGGCGAAGTGAAGTCGCCGAATGGGGCTAGTCCCCTACCGGGCACAAGGATCATGTCACATGGGGTGGGGGGCCTCACCATGTGCGGGCTGCGCCTCTCTGGGATCTGTAAGCCGGTAGCCAGAAACATGGCGACGCAGGCAGCGAAACGGGGGGATGATTTTCTCTGGTGAGGGCAGGGGAAATATCACGAGTCCAGTCGAACCCACAGAAAGAGAGACCCCCCAATGGCCCGCCCCGATACCCTTCCCACGGGAAGCGAGCTGTTTACCCTGCTAGCAAAAGGTGAGTACAGGAATCAAAAGGAAATCGCGGACGCCTACGGAGTGAGTGAAGCTGCCGTGAGTATGAAGCTGGCGCCCTTCAAGGAGAAGAAGATCGACTATAAGGCCATCTTGCCCTGGCAGGTGCTGCCTGAACATTGGAGGAACCCGCGCCCTGCCCGTAGCCTTCGCCTTCACTTGAGGTCGAAGCTGGAAAATCATACGTTGTCGGCGGCCGAGGTATCCGAGCATGATAAATGGCTTGACAGCCTGGAGAGCCAGACCCTCAACTACAGCCAAGAAGCAGGCTGGGTGTACGTCCCTCGTACACCCGAGCACGGTGATTCCGTGGCATTCCTGCCCAGCGGTAACGATCTTGCTCCGGAGACGGTCGACCTGTACCGTATGGGAGCAAATGAGTAGATCGAACGGAGTAGCGTAGAGGTGGGCGCTTATCGACGGCGCTCACCTCTTTTTTGTATCTGAAGGCCCTCGACCGAAAGCCATAGGGATAAAGTGCATATGATCGCAACGGTTGCAGCTAACTATGGGGCCATTCTCAACGCGAAGCCTATAGTGAAGCGCATCCTCGGGGGGATGACGGCAATCTCCGGCATGGTCATGCTCTTTAGTACGAACGACCAGGGGGAGTACTTCATCCACTACCACTGCGCAGAAACAGACGGCAGACAGCACGTAAAGCACTTCGCGGCGATCCCTGAGGATGTCAGTTTTCTGGGCACGACACCTGTGCGGGGATACGAGTACACGCCAGAGGGTGGAGGGAATAGGTTTGCCGATATCTACTACCGCGCCAAAGCGTCGTAGCCACAGCCAATACAACAGTTACTCTCAATGCGGCGAAGCGTACAAACTGGAGAGGGTAGACAGGAAACCGTCTGATCCGGCCGGATGGTTCGTGCAAGGCAGCGCGGTTCACTACGCTGTCGAGTGCTACGAGCTTTCCGGCCGAACGCTTTCCACTAGCCAGACCATCGCCCGCTATCGGGAGAAGTGGGACGCCGACATGGCGGCCGGCCTCGCCGTCCAACCCGACGTAAGCAAGTGGCGCACAGGCGGCTTCAAGAGTGGCACCAAGGATCTCGCCGACAGATACGACCTCGGTGAGCACCAGGTCGCCGACTACGTCTCCTACACGGAGACCAGCACCGACACCATCTGGACGACACCGGATGGCCGACTCGCCATCGAGTTGCAGTTCGACATCATGGTCGGCACTGTGCCCGTCCGCGGCTTCATCGACCAAATCGTATCCACCGCCTACGGGCTCTCTGTCCGTGACGTGAAGACCGGTACCAAGAAGCAGTCGTCGGCCCTCCAACTCGCTTTGTACCGGCGGGCGATCTGGGAGACCTACCGGATCGATGTCATCTGGGGTGACTTCTTCACCTGCGCTCGGAAGGGGCGATCACCTCGGGCCGGAGGCCCCACGGACCCGATCGACCTCACCACCATCGATCAACACTGGCTAGAGCAGCAGTACGCAGCGATGGACGCGGCCGAGCGGAACGGCGTCTACCTTGCGAACCCTGGTGATCATTGCACCGTCTGTGGAGTGCAGAAGTTTTGCAAGGCGAAGGGAAACTAGACAGTGACCACCACCCATGACTACGCGGGCTTCTCCGTGACCTTCCGCCCGGCGCCGAACCTGGAGATCACATTCGCGGGTGACACTCCGCTGACGGTCGGGCCCAATGTTTCGGCCTTCGTCCACGCGGCTTCGCGCTATGCGGATCTGTTCAGCCAGGCGCAAGTCGCCTTCAACCTGAGTGAGCTCGGTGCAACCGTCGTTCACACAACCAGTAACTAAGCAATGCGAGCAAAGGACTCTAGTTGACATTCTTCGCCCCCTCGGCGCCATCCACGTACGTGAAGTTTACCAACCCCGGTGATTCTGTGTCCGGCTACATTGAGGAGGTCTCAGAGCCGTTCCCTGTCCTCGAATTCAACAAGGACACCCCGAAGCTCGATTCCAAGGGCAACCCCGTGATGCAGGTGAGGGTGATCATGGCAACGGATCAAGACAAGGGTGAGGGTGATGACGGCGGCCGATCCCTCTACATCAGCGGATGGCGAATGCGGACAGCGATCGGGGATGCCATGAAGCGGGCTGGTGAAATGTCCGCCACTCCGCAGCCGGGGAGTTTCCTCAAGTTGACGTTCGCCAGGCTCGGCCAGGCTAGCCACGGGATGGCCCCGCCCAAGGTGTACGTCGCTGAGTACACCAAGCCGTCCAAGGCCGTTCAGGTCACATCGCCTGTCACGCAGGCCCAGGGGCCCAGGCAGCCCCCGACCCCGCCGCAGCCGGACGCCAACCTGTGGGGCGGCCCCCAGGAGTCGGCTGGCGCCGCACCCTGGTAGTTCCCGACCTATTTTTTTGGCGAATTACTTAAGCGTGTACACATCTAGTGGGGGCTGGCTGCCAAGCCGCATGCGGTACGCGGCAGCCAGCCCCGGGAGGGCCACGACTCATACTCACACTCACCCAGGCGCTGCATACGCGAGGCAACTCGGGTGAACCAATTCCCACGGTCTTCAAGGCACTCGACGCCATTGGCGTGACGTTCCGCCAGGGCCAACTTCATCTGATCGCCGCTGGACCAGGAACCGGAAAGAGTGCATTCGCGCTGAACCTGGCGCTGAAGAGCGGCGTGCCAACGATGTACTTCAGCGCCGACAGCGACGCATTCACTCAGTATGTTCGCGCGGCAGCGCATGTCACCGGCTGGACAACCAACGACGTCGAAGCTGCCATTCACAACAAGCAGACAACGACGATTGACTCTGCACTGGAGACCTACGGCAACATCCGATGGAACTTCGACGCATCACCGAGCATCGACGAGATTGAAGAATCGCTCAGGGCCTACGCCATGGTCTACGGATATCCGGCCATCACGATCATCGACAACGTGACCAATGTGGACGCCCCTGAGATGGGGGAAGGTCACGCCGGCCTCGATGAGCTCTGCGCTTTCTTCCACGATCTAGCACGTCAGACCGGTACCGCTGTGATCCTTCTGCACCATGTCACCGGCATCTACAACGACGGTATGAGCCCTATCCCGCTGTCGGGAATCAAGGGGCAAGTCGGACGAGTACCAGAAGTGATCCTGACGATGCATCGCGGCGGTACAGAGTACGAGGGCTACAGCCTTCGCGTATCCAACGTGAAGAACCGAGGGGGAAGGGCCGACGCTAGCGGTTTCACATTCGCCGAACTCGGCTGGATACCAGAGAGGATGCGGATCAATGGCTAACCCGAAACCCCGCAAACTGGCGAAACCCAACGGTGCTGCCGTGAAGGCGAGAGGGCGGAACTGGGAGAACGCAGTCGTCACTACCTGGAAGCGACTTGGACACCCAGACGCCAAGCGCAACGGAGCTATCTACGGAAGCAGAGACCGCGGCGACATCGGAGCTATCCCACTCACCTGTCAATGCAAAGCTGTGGATCGCGTACAACTTTGGAAGCATCTAGACGATGCGATAGAGCAAGCCAACAACAACGAAACCGGCGACGAAACCTGTGTCGTCTACAAGAGGCATGAAGCCTCGACCAGCAACGCAGCTTGGGTATTCCCTGGGTCATTCGCCGAGAGGCTACTGACAGCCTACTACGGACCGAAAGCGTGATCCCGCAAGTCAAGCCGCCCATCATCGATGTCATCCGGCACTACTTCCCCGACTGGCAGACCCCGCGAAGAGGCAGTGGATCGTGGCAGTCCTGCAAATGCCCGTCGCACGAGGACAGCAACGCCAGCGCCTCAATCAACATTGACGAGGGCGTTATCTACTGTCACGGATGTGACTTCAGTTTCGATAGCTGGGGCGTCATCATGGAAGAGGAGAAGATTGACTTTCCAGCCGCCATCGAAGCAGCGAATCGCCTTTTTGGATCAGGCAGCCACGACGTATCACCAGCAACTCGCAGCAGGAACTCCCGCCGCACTGCATTTGGAGAGCCGGGGCCTGACCTGGGACAGTGCTCGATACTTTCGGCTGGGATACGTCGGAAGCCCAATCTCGGGCCATGAGCGATATGCGGGAATGCTCGCGATCCCCTACATCAACATGCAAGGGGTCGTGGCGATCCGATATCGGTGCCTTGCCGGCCACGATTGCAAGGAACTCGGACACGGCAAGTACACACGTGAACCGGGTGATGAAGCCAAGATCTACAACATCAAAACACTCACCCTCAACGTGCGTCGTATCGCCGTCTGCGAAGGTGAAATCGACACCATGACTGCCTGGCAATGTGGCATACCCACTATCGGCGTAAGCGGAGCCCAAAACTGGAAACCCCTCTTTCACCGACACATCCGAGGCTACGAAGAGGTCGTCAATCTGGCTGATGGAGATGACGCCGGACTGAAATTGGCAGACACCATCATGGGGAAAAACGAACACGCCTCCCTCGCTCAGATGCCACAAGGATCGGACGTCAACAAGTACTACATAGACCATGGTGCTGAAGCACTCAAGACGAAAGCGAGGTTCTGAATGGGGAATTTCGCTCTGGGTGACTGGATCACCGTCAAGGACGCCACCAGTACCGAGCACATGCACTGCATCGGAAAATCGGGATGCCTTACCCGACGCTCCTTCACCGATGACACGGATCGCGCCTGGCGTGTTCGATTCACCGACGACAGCGAGCAGATCATCTACGAGAGTGAAATGGACCTGAATGATTGGACCCCGACCAAGGCGGCTTCGAAGTGTGGGAATGATGCTGTGAGACGCATTGTCCTGATCTCCGACCTACAGATGCCGCTGGAACACCAACGGGCAAACCGGTCTGTCATCAACTTCATCCACGACTACCAGCCCGACGAAGTCATCAATATCGGTGACATCACGGACTACACGTCGCCCTCTCGATGGTCCGCCGGCCGTCGCGCGGAGTACGGCATGACCGTCCGCCAGGAGGCCGACTACACCCGCAGGAAGCACCTTGATCCCCTGCGACAGGGCTACAGCGGACCGTACACGCTGCTGGGTTCGAACCACGGTGAGAGGCCCAGGAAGTACCTAGTGGAGAGAGCGCCAGCTCTCTACGACGATGAGGCATACCGAGAGGACAAGCTTCTCGACCTGGACGACTACGGCATCGCCTTCGAGCCGCTTCGGTACGACTTCGCGCCCGGCTGGGCTGCCATACACGGACACACACAAGGGATCAGCCTCTCCCGGCATGCGGGCGGAACGGCAATCAACGCTGCCCGGCGCCTTGATCGCAACGTTGTCATGGGCCACACCCACCGCGCAGGCATCGTCAACGAGAGCACTGGTTCCGGCGCCTCCAAGACGCTGACTGGGGTCGAGCTCGGTCACCTCATGGACATCCGAAAGGCCGAGTACCTAGGCGCTGCACGGTTCGCGAACTGGCAAATGTCGATCGGTCTGTTCTACGTCGACGGCAAGAACGTCACACCCCACCTTATTCCCGTACGCAGCAACGGATCATTCATCGCGGAGGGCGAATACTACAGTTGAGTTACATCGATCCAAACATCATCGAGACTGCACGTAAGGCAGCCGTCAAGCTCGCGCGCGAAAACAGCTACTGCGAAGCGGACGACATCGAGCAATTCATTCTGGTGACGTACTGGGAGAGCCGCGGAAGGTTCGCGGAGTATGCGCCCGAATCCCTGTACAGCGTCTTCCGGAACATCGGCTTGGAGCACTGCAAGGCGGAACGTCTCCACCACACCTACAACACAGCTCAGTGGATCTACACCCCCCGCGAAATACGCAACATCCTCAAACACGCCTACTACACCGAGGAGGGACGCGAGGTCATGCCCAACCGCAAGGACGACCTGATCAAGGTCGCCAATGACCGGAACAGCGTGGCCCTCAGCATCTGGGACATCGACGAATGCTTCCACGAACTCACCGCCAGCCATCAGTCCGCCATTGAGCGGGCGTACCTACACAACGTGATTCCCGAGCACGGTAGCGCCGACCAGAAACGCCTACAGCGAGCCATCGACCGCCTCACCGAGCGGCTGAATACGAAGGTCGATATCGACGGGAAAGAGCGCTCGCAGGTGCGTAACAGGATCCGTGGCGTATCTGCGAGTACTGCAATCGGCGGGACGAACAGCTCCTACTAAGGCCCTGCGAGCGGATTCGCCGGGTACGTCATCAACAACAAGGCAGGTAGCTAGTCCATGGACCCGAAGATCACTATCCGCCTCTCAATCAATGGCCTGCGTGAATATTTTGAACTCTACTCCTTGTTCCGCGTGATCTGCTTCGACTACTGCATAGAGGAGGAAGACGGATCTCAGACAGTAATCCTCATCAACCTCACCGCCGGCGAGTCCAGGCGCATCCGGAAGACGCTCAAGAAGATGGAACGTCAAACCCGTCGCAATCGAATTTGATTCTGAATCAGTAGCAGCATCACCCACAAGCTGAAGAGGGTAGAACTTGACGACTGACTCTATGCCGAACCCCGACGACTTCGCGGCCTACCTCAATGGGATCAGCGAGCGGATCAGTGACGCAGCTCGCGCCGAGTCGTACAAGCTCGCGGTCGGGGAAGCAATCCGAGTGATCAGCTATGCGGCAGAAGTACGCGAAGCCGCCGTAGCTGCCGGATTCTCGATGGAGCTGTCCGAGGAAATGGCAATGGACTTTTGGACGATCGCCAGCGGATTTGATTCGGAGTGACCCAGTCGAAAGAATTCCCTGCTCCGGGTGCCCACGGCTGGTATCCCGTTTCGGAAGCAGAAGAGTACACCGTAGATAGAACTGGGACGCGGATCTGTAGCTCTTGCGGTGAAGTACTCGGTAGCCTCGGATTGATAGGACGTTGACTTTACTGATCTAACCCTGACTCCCTCTAAGTCTCGCGGTCCTACCCTAGAGGATGCCGATAGGGAACTCGAAGATTGGATACTGCTTCAAGTAAAAGCTGCCCCTCGCCTAGGAGAGGGGCAGCTAGAGACTATCCGTAAACTCCTTGGCTAATGAGCCTTCTTGAACACGACCTCAATGAGTGTCGGGTCGAAGGCGGCTTTACGGGACCGTCCTTTGGGAATCGGGTGAACGATTACCGCCTGAAGGACGGTCCCTATTGCCAGGCCCTTCTGTGCCAGGTCGAACCGCTCCCAGTGCGCCTCTGTGAATCCGGCGAGAAAATTCTTTGCAGCTTGCTCTTGTATGAACTTGTCCCTGTCGGCCTCTGACTCCTTTATTTGGGAGTCGAGGTCGTCCTTGAAGTCCAAGTAGTCGTCGAGATCTATCCGCCCTGACTTGTAGCTGGCCTTGAGCACTTGCCTGCGAGCGATGAGTCTATCGAGCGTAGCTTTGCCATGCCAATCTTTGTGTTCTGGCTGGATATTTGAAAACTGCTCTTCGAGCGTCTTGATGACTATGGTGGAAACTATCTTGTCTATCTTGTCCATCCTCCGGCTTACTTTCCGGCATTCGGCGGCATTGCAAACGTAGTTTCCCCATTTATGGTTACCGTAGGGAGGGCGGCCCACCATGCCGTGCAGGCATCGATCCACTTTCGTTCTGCTCTCTAGTGCGGTTCCTGCCTCTGTCCTGCTCTCTGTGGTGGCCTCTGCGTTTTCCTCTTCTTTTATCGGTGACCCACATCGTAGAATTCCCGAGCTCAGATGCTTCCTCGCTACCTTCTTGGCTTTCGGTGGCCTCTTATCCGTTTTCGCATTGGGCCACTTCATTCTGCATATCTGTCGCCACTCTTCGGGTGTCGCGATGGTCTCCCACACGCCGACCACGGGCTCACCAGTCTTCGGATCAAGCACCAGTTCACCATTGAGGATTCGGTATCCACATATTGCTGGGTTCGTAAGCATGGCCGCGACTGTCGCAGATGCCCACTTGCCGCCGCGTACAGTGGAGATCTTTTCATTGATGAGCCAGACGGCAATGGTGTTCCATCCCTTTCCGCTCAGCTTCATGTCGATTGCCTTGCGAAGATGCGCCGACTCATACGGATCTAGTATTTCGTTCAGATCCCGCCCGAGCTTCGCGTCTTTGTCGAGCCATCCGAAGCGGCGCACGCCTCCCGTGTACTTGCCCTCGCTTGCCCGATCCCGCGTTGAGCGCTTGCTGCGCCTCCTGATCTTGCGGACCTCGGTCTCGCCTATAGAGGAAGACATGAGCCCACGTGTTTGCTCTACTTCGGCATACACATCGACGAGTTGGCGTTTGTCGGTGTAGTAGAGACAGCCCTCTTCGTCTACGGTGAGAGAGCGATAGAGGCGTAGGTAGTCCTCAGGAAGTCGGACGACGCGCTCTTCCTCGACAGCGATGATGCCTTTAATCGGGAAGCCATCTTCGGTCTGTCGTGCCCGAAGGTCGCGGATCATTTGCACGAACGCCGGTCGGGTGGTGTCCGGGTCCGCAGCGGTGATGTCGTTGTCCGTGTAGCGGTAGACGACAGCCCAACCGTGTTCCGCCGCTGCGGGGTCGCAGTGCAGCTCATGCTGTCGGGTGACGCCGAGTTCTTTCTTTCCGTTCCGCTGTAGGTCCCTGCTGATCCTGCCGTACGAGCAGACGGGGCAGCGGTCGCCGAGCCACTCCTCAAACGTCTGACCTGCGGCTAGGGCTGCCGCTAGGTCAGGGTGTATCTCCCACGTCGAGCTTGCGGGCATCAGTCCTCCGAACTACTGTGCTGTTTAGGAAGTATGACGACCACGCGCTGTTCGACGACTACACGGGCGTCGTGGTCGACGAGGAGGAGGGCCGCCGCATCGCGGAGGCGCTCGGGCCGCACAAGGCCGTCATCCTGCGCAACCACGGGCTGCTGACGGTCGGCGACTCGGTCGACGCGGCGGCGTGGTGGTTCATCACGATGGAGCGCTCCTGCCAGGTGCAGCTGACGGCCCGCGCGGCCGGGAAGCCGGTGCTGATCGACCACGAGAGCGCCGTCCACACCCGGGGCCAGCTGGGCAACGACCTCGTCGCGTGGATCAACTACCAGCCGCTCTACCAGCAGATCTCGCGCAGCGAGCCCGATCTCTTCGGCTAGAACCGGCCAGGACCGGCTGGAGACGGCCGGGACCGGCTTCGGACGGCTGGAACCGGTTTCCGGCGGGCGGCCCGGATCCGCCCGGAACTGAGTCGGAACTGAGTCGGATCGCAGGGGCGCACGTATCTCCCGGTGAGAGAGTCGTACGTGCAGAATCGTTTCCATCCTCGGGGGACGCGTACGACCTGAGAGGCGGGACATCATGCTCAGAACCTGGCGGGAGTCCGCTGCGCGCTACGCCCTGGTGCCGCTGCGGATCTTCCTCGGCGTCACCTTCGTCTACGCAGCGATCGACAAGCTCACCAGCTCGGTGTTCTTCACCGACTCCGCGCCGGGATCGCTGGTCGGCACCCTGCACGCGGTGCGCGACAGCGCGGCGATCCCGGCGATGGTCGATCTCGCGCTCAAGGCGCCGGACGGCTTCGGCTACGCCATCGCCTTCGGCGAGCTGGCCGTCGGCATCGGCACGCTCGTCGGTCTGTTCGGCCGCCTCGCCGCGCTGGGCGGCGCGGCGATCTCGCTCAGCCTGTGGCTGACGGTCAGCTGGGCCACCGACCCGTACTACTACGGCAACGACCTGGTGTACCTGATGGCCTGGCTGCCGCTGATCCTCGCCGGGACCCCGCTGCTCTCCCTCGACGGCCTCATCGCCTCACGCCGTGGGTCCGCCGTCGCCCCGGTGCCCCCGGCGGACCAGCCGGGTGACCACCGACGCCACCGCGGCGAAAGCCAGACCTCCCGCCGCTAGGGACACCGTCAGCCGCCGGGACGGATCCCAGTCGCCGGTGGCGTCCAGCAGGAACACCGCCGCGACACCCAGCAGGACCAGTCCCATCACGAGGGACGCGGGCTCGAATCCATGCCGCTTCACCGGACCACCCTCATCTGACCCGCGCCCACCTCGACGTCGAGTTCGATCGTGCCGGTCGACGGAATGCCCGCGTCCGGTTCGAAGACCATCTGGCTGTGCGCGTCCGAGCTGATGTCCACACCGTGGTTGACCTTGCCCGGCAGCTGCACCTCGCCGAAGCCGATCGTGTAGTCGAGCCGCACGGTGGCGTTCCTCGGCAGCCGGACCTCCGCCCGGCCCGCGCCCACCTCCAGCTTGGTCGTGACGGTCTTGCCGCCGAGCGGCAGGGCCGTCAGATCGAGCAGGCCGTGCCCGCTGCCCTGTTCGTACCGGGCCTGGAGGTCGGAGACGGCCACCGGCCGCCAGTCCGTCGTCGCCCAGTCGGTGGTCATCGTCTTGGGGACCGCGGCGGCCCCCACCAGCAGAGCGATCGTCAGCACGGCCCAGAAGGCCGTACCGCCCCTGGCCCGGCCGGTCCAGGCTCCGAGGACGAAGGCCAGCCCGAAGACGGCCAGCGCGCACGCCAGCCCGACCTCCAGAGCGGTGCCGAGCGCGTGCCCGTGCCAGGCCGCCGCCGTACCGGCCGCCCCCGCCAGCATCGCCACGAAGAACGCCAGCACGCCCAGCCAGGACGACTCCCGCCGGGTGGCGATCGTCCGGGCCCGCCAGGCCTTGCGGTCCTGCACCTCGTACGGGCCTTCGTCCGGCCCCCACAGATAGCCCGTGGAACCGCTGACGCCGGCCGAGAAGTCCTTGGTCAGCGGATCACGCCACCACGACGGGGTCACGGGGCTCGGGGGCGCCTGCGCGGCGGGCGGGGCGTCGGCGGCCGGACCGGCCGCCGCCGCGCTCGCCTCGCCGTCGAGCTGGGCCCGGCGGCGCTGCTGCGACCAGTAGACCGCGCCCACCACGGCGGCGAGCAGCAGGATCGAGAACCCCTGGTCGGTGCCGTTGCCGAGCATCGACGCGTACAGCCCGCAACCGACCAGCGCGACGAGCACGGCGGTCAGCGCCGTCCCCTCCACGCGGCCCGACAGCAGCCGGTGCGCCTCGCTCTGGTCCTCGCCCTCCTGCGGGATGACCAGCCACGCCATGCCGTACACGATGAGGCCGATGCCGCCGGTGAGCGCCAGCACGGCCAGCACGATCCGGAAGATCACCGGATCCAGGTCGAAGTAACGGCCCGCCCCGTCGCACACACCCGCGACCACCTTGCGGCGGCTGCGAACGATGCGGCGCCGGGCCGGGGGTTCCGGGGAGTCCGGAAGATCCGGGGTCGCGTCGGCCTCGAAGGCCGGCCTGCTGTCCTGCGTCATACCCCCATGGTGGCGGCCCCGGCCGCTCCGCGGCACCAGGTGCAACCCTGGCCGATCCCTGAGCTGCCCCCCAGGGGACCGGGGACCCGGGGACCTGGGGCCCGCAGGACGAGTTGTCCGTCAGGGTGACCTCCGGGAGGAACCCTGATGCCCCGGGCGGTCCCGGCGTGTGACGATCGGGGTATGCCAGCCACCACCCCTGCTCCTGCGACGGGCGCGTCCTACCTGAAGCCGCCCGACCCGGCGGACCCGCCGGCGCGCAAGCTCTACCGCAGCTCCGAGGGCCGGATGGTCGGCGGAGTGGCGCGCGGGCTCGCCGGGCACCTCGGGCTGCCGGTGTCGTGGGTGCGGGTCGTCTTCGTGGTCCTCGCGACGTTCGACGGCCTCGGCATCCTCCTCTACGCGCTCTTCTGGTTCTTCGTGCCGCTCGGCGTCGGCGGGGTGAGCGAGGCGAAGGAGCCGCGCGACGCCAGGTCCTGGCTGGCCGGACGGCGTCCCGACAAGGGCCAGATCCTCGCGCTCATCGCGCTGTTCATCGGCCTCGGCGTCCTCGTCAGCAACCTGAACCTGGGCGCGGCCAACGCCGCCATCTGGCCGCTGCTCGTCATCGGCCTGGGCGTCGCCCGGGTCTGGCGGCAGGCCGACAACGCCCGGCGCAGCCGCTGGGTCGAGATGAGCCAGGGCAAACGGTTCTGGCCGATCGCCCGCGGCGCCGCGGGCGTGCTGCTGGTCGGGGCCGGGGTCACCGGCTTCCTCGTGGTGCGCAGTTCCGGCAGCCACCTCGGCGGCATCCTCCAGGCGGCGCTCGCCGTGCTGGTCGGTGTGGCCCTCATCGCCGGCCCGTACCTGGTACGTCTGACCCAGGACCTGTCGGCCGAGCGGCTGATGCGCATCCGGGCCCAGGAGCGTGCCGAAGTCGCCGCACACGTCCACGACTCCGTACTGCATACCCTCACCCTCATCCAGCGCAACGCCGAGGACCCCCGCGAGGTGGCCCGGCTCGCCCGCGCCCAGGAACGCGAGCTGCGGGCCTGGCTGTACCGGCCGGAGGGAACGGGCAAGGAGGACGAGCCGGCCAATCTCGCCGACGCCGTACGCAAGGCCGCGGCCGAGGTGGAGGACGCCCACGGGGTGCCCGTCGAGGTCGTCTGCGTGGGCGACTGCCCGCTGGACGACAATCTCGTCGCACAGATGGCAGCCGCACGCGAGGCAATGGTGAACGCGGCCAAGTACGGTGGCGACGAAGCGGTTCAGGTGTACGCCGAGGTCGAGGAGCGCAAGGTCTTTGTGTCCGTCAGGGACCGGGGGCCCGGATTCGACCTCGACCAGGTGCCGGACGACCGCATGGGCGTGCGGCAGTCGATCATCGGCCGCATGCAGCGGAACGGCGGCGAGGCGCGACTGCGCAGCGCACCGGGCGGGGGCACGGAAGTGGAACTCGAAATGGAGAGGGTGGCGTCATGACTGAGGACCGACGCGTAAGGGTCGTGCTCGTCGACGACCACCGGATGTTCAGGACCGGTGTACAGGCCGAGATCGGCGAGACCGAACGAACGGGTGTCGAGGTCGTCGGCGAGGCCGCCGACGTGGACCAGGCCGTCACGGTCATCACCGCGACCCGGCCCGAGGTCGTCCTCCTGGACGTGCACCTCCCCGGCGGCGGCGGTGTCGAAGTGCTGCGGCGCTGCGCACCGCTCATGGGCGACGCGACGCAGCCCGTCCGCTTCCTGGCGCTGTCGGTCTCCGACGCCGCCGACGACGTCATCGGCGTCATCCGCGGCGGCGCGCGCGGCTACGTCACCAAGACCATCACCGGCCCCGACCTGGTCAACTCCATCTTCCGGGTCTCCGACGGCGACGCCGTCTTCTCCCCGCGCCTGGCGGGCTTCGTCCTGGACGCCTTCGCCTCCACGGACGCCCCGCCGGTCGACGAGGACCTGGACCGCCTCACCCAGCGGGAACGGGAAGTGCTGCGGCTCATCGCGCGCGGCTACGCGTACAAGGAGATCGCCAAGCAGCTCTTCATCTCCGTGAAGACCGTGGAGTCCCACGTCTCGGCGGTCCTGCGCAAGCTCCAGCTCTCCAACCGGCATGAGCTCACGCGGTGGGCGACGGCGAGGCGCCTGGTCTGACGGCTGGGGGCCGGTCGGCTAGGACCTGTCGTCAAACTGGCGCCTGCCCGGCGGCGCCTGGCACGCACGCTCTCCCCCAGCTACCGCTGGGGGTGCCCCCAGTTGTCGGGATCGCCCCAGTACGTCCAGTACAGGGGCGACCCTCCGCCTTGCGATCGCACGCACCAGACACCGCCGGGCCCGCCCTCCGGGCGAACGCCGCCAGTTTGAAGACAGGTTCTAGACGGCGACGACGCGCACCTTGTCGCCGCAGAGCTTCGTCATGTCATCGACGTCGGACGTGAGCAGGACGACCGGCCGCCGTTGTCGCAGCGCCATCTCGGCGACGGCGGCATCAATGGCGTACTTGTGCCCATGGAGCCCGGCGCTGATCAGCATCGCGGACGCGGCCCTGGCCTCGTCGTCACCGAGGTGCACAATCCGCAGGCCCGAAAGGACCCAGGCGAGCCGCGCCTTGTCGGTACGGTGGTGCGCGGCTTCGATGATGGTCAGCGCACTGACCACTACCTCCATGCCCCGCTTGCGCGCTTCGGCGACCAGGGCGACGACGGGCTCGTGGTCACCGACGAGCTCCGACAGCCCCTCGCAGTCGAGCACGAGCGTGCCCTCGTGGCTCAGTTTGCGGCGGGCCATTCGCCCTCCTCCGCGAACACTTCGTCGAAGAACTGGCGCGCGCGATCCTGCTCCGGCTCGGAGATCCGCCCCTTACGAAGTTCGTAGTCGGCCAGATACTCGTCCAGGATCTGGCCGCGCAGCTCACGCTCCACAGCCTCCGTGATGAACGCCGAGAACTCGCGCTTGCCGACCCGCCGCCGGATCGCCTCGGCCGTCCCCTCGGGGAGCGACAGGCTCACCCGGGTCGCCGGCCCTTCCCCAACGCTGTACGGAAGCTCGCTCATGGCGCAAGATTATCAAACAAGTAGGAATCTCGTCGGCGGCAAGGCGGCCCGCACTGGTCAGACACGTCCTGACTGGTGCTGTCGGCCCAGCTCCGTGATGATCTTGGTGTGGGTGGCGGTGCTGGTGCCCGCCCGGGAAGCGCAGCGGACCGGCCTCACTGCCAGGCGCGCAGCGGGGCCTCCCCCTCCGCGCAGTCCTGACGTCAGCCACCGCCCGGGACGGTGAGTTCGAACCACACCGTCTTGCCGATGCCGCACGGGCGGGGGCCGGAGTCCCACGCGTTGGCGAGTGCTGCGACGAGGGCGAGGCCCCGCCCGGACTCGTCGTCCGGCGAGGGGTGCAGGAGCACGGGACGACCGCCGCCCGCGTCCGAGATTTCGACGCGCAGCGTCGAGCCCCGCAGCGTGCAGCGCGCGCTGATCTCCCGGCCGGGAGAGGCGTGCGCGTGACGGCAGGCGTTGGTCATCAACTCGCTGAGCAGCAGGGCTGCGGTTTCCGCCGTGTCCTCGGGGATCCGCCACGAACTCGACTGCTCGCGCAGCAGTGTTCGGGCGCGGCCCACGCTGCGGGGGTGGGGCGGCAGGCGCCACTCGATGTCCTGGGGGAGACCACCGGGTCGTGCGGCCGGTGAAGTTCCGACGTTCATGGGTCATACCGTGCCGGGCCGGGCATAGCCTCGGCAGTAACGACGTGAGTACGTACCGTAGTCGTACCCCCTGGGTACCGGAGAGGCGGAGCACATGACCAACAGCGAGTCCCCGCCCCCTATGGCCTGGCGCTACTGCGGCAACCAGATCAAGCTATGGCGCACGCGGGCGGCGATCAGCCGCGAGGAGTTGGGCAAGGAAGCGGGCTACGAGTTCGAGACCGTCAGATCGATGGAGATGGGCCGTCGCAAGCCGACGGTGCGTTTGCTTGAGGTCGCGGATGAGATGTGCGGGGCGCACGGGTTGCTGGTGGCAGCGCAGGATTATCTGAAACCGGAACGGTTTCCGTCGTACTCGCAGGATTACATGCGGTACGAGGCTGAGGCACTCGTGCTCAGCTGGTACGAGGCGCAGTTCATTCCGGGCCTGCTCCAGACGGAGGAGTACGCGCGGACACTGATTGGCTCCTACTCGCCGCCGCTGGACGATGAAACGGTCGAGGAACGAGTTGCGGCACGAGTGGCGCGGCGCCACTTGCTGGAGAAGCAGACGAAGTCATTCAACTTCGTGATCGCGGAGTCGGCGATCCGCCACCCCATCGGAGACGTGGAGGAGCACCGACGTCAGCTGCACCATCTGCTGGCGGCGGGCGCCCCCCGCCACATCACTATCCAGGTACTGAGGGCAGGCGGAGCGCACCCGGGGCTTGGCGGACCCTTCGTGCTGCTGGAGTCCCCCGAGCACGAGCAACTGGCCTATGAAGAGGGCCAGATGATGGGGCTCATCTACGCGGAGCCGGTTAAGGTCAGCATCCTCGCTCAGCGCCATGCAATGATCCTTCGGCAGGCTCTCCGGCCCGAAGAATCGGCGCAGTTCATCGGAATGTTGGTGGAGGAACTATGAGCACCGAACTGGCGTGGTTCAAATCCAGCTACAGCAACGCCGAGGGCGGCGCCTGCGTCGAAGTCGCTACCTGCCCGGCCACCATCCATGTCCGTGACTCCAAGGACCCGGCCGGCCCCCAGCTGAGCTTCGCCCCCGCCGCCTGGGCGGCGTTCGTGGCGTTCGCGGGTGCGCAGGCTGTCGCGTAGGCCACGAAGCTCAAGTTCCGTGCCTCGGGGGTCGAGTGCTGCTTGTGAGGATTGGGGGGTTCGGTAGAACCCACCCACCCTCCCCGTGGCGGCCAATTGCCGCATTTCCATGCGCTGATGACTTTTTTCGTTACGTTTAGCAACCTTGTGCTCGCGCTATGTAACGTGCGCCGCAAGAAACAACCCCCGCCGGTGTTAGCGCACCAGACGGGGGTTTGACCAACGCGATCGATTCGGACTCGACCACATGGCTACTGCCGATTTTAGCGCTACCCCGCTCCTGTCCGCGCCCCCGATGGCCACTCCCGGCTTCGGCAAGCGCTCCGCCCCAGGACAACGGCCGCACAGCGGCTCCGACTTCACCCATCTGCCGTACCGCGAGGCGTCGATCGCCGCGTACATCGATCAGTTGCCGGACGGCGCCGCCATCGACGGAGGGGCGTCCGCAGTGGGTGTCCCGTACGTACTTCTCACGGACGCCCCGCGGCGACGACTGGTGGGCCGCCTTCATGGCAGGCGCCGTTCCGGATGACGAGGCGTCGCCCGCGCCTCCGGTGCGGCCGACGGTCACCACGACCGTCCCCGCGCAGGCCGCTCCCCGCCCCGCGCGTTCCGAGGCGTACGAGGCGCTCGCTGTGCTCGGCCGGACCGATCCCCGTATGACGCTCTCCGTCACCGATTGCGCGGTTCTGGAGCCGCTCGCCGCCGAATGGCTGCGCCGCGGGGCCACGAGAGCGCAACTGTTGTACGCCCTCACCGCCGGTCTGCCGCCCACCGTGCCAGAGCCTGCTGTCCGGGAATTCCTTGCCCGCCCCGACATCCGGCCTCGCATCGCGAGTCTGCGTGCGGCCATCCGCATGCGGGAGAGGAGAACCCCATGAGCGTCGCGCACGCACCGCCTGGATCCGGGGCACCATGGAGTGGAGGAGGCGACGCCATGACCCCGAATACCGCCGCAGGGCAGCCGTTGTTGCTGATCGAAGACTTCGAGCAGATTGCACGCACGGCTCCTGAGAACGTGCGGCTGGAGTTCGTCAACGGAAAGATCGAGGTCAAGCCCGTGCCGGACTCCAATCACGGCGCGGCGGTGATGTGGCTCCTCAAGCGCTGTATGCAGCAGCGGCCTGAGCTGGCTCTTTATCCGGAGCAAGGGCTCAAGATCGAGGATTACCGTAAGGGCCGGGCCATCCCGGATGGAGTTCTCGTCCCCGACGACCATTTCGTCGGGCAGGGCGATTGGGCGGAGCCGGACGGTGTCCTGATGACCGTCGAGGTGACGTCGTACGACCGCGACACCGACCAGCGCGACCGGCACGAGAAGCGCGATGGCTACGCGGCCGCCGGCATTCCGGTCTACCTCCTCATCGACCGGGACAAGCAGACGGTCACGGTGTTCAGCGAGCCGGAGGGAGGCGAGTACCGGAGCCGCACGTCCCGGCCGTTCGGCGCCGTCGTGGAGATCCCCGCACCCGTCGGCATCACCCTGGAGACCGAGAAACTGAAGGACTACGTCCGCTAGGTCACGACGGGCGGCTCGCGCCGGCGAAGGGCATCTCGTTGATCGGGGCGATGCGGATCGGGGCGCCGGGGCGGGGGGCGTGGATCATCTGGCCGTTGCCGATGTAGAGGCCGACGTGGCTGATGCCGGAGTAGAAGAAGACCAGGTCGCCGGGTTGGAGTTGGGACTCGGAGACGCGTTGGCCGGCATTGATCTGGGTGTACGTGGTGCGGGGGAGTGAGACGCCGGCGGCCTTCCAGGCGGCCTGGGTGAGGCCGGAGCAGTCGTAGGACGACGGTCCGGTGGCGCCCCAGACGTACGGGAGGCCGAGGGCGGTGAAGGCGAAGGCGACGGCCTGGGCGGCGCGGGCGGAGGGCGCGTGGATGTCGCCGGGGGCGATCGGGACGCGCGCGGCGGAGCGGTCGGCGTGGGCGGCATCCGTCGTCCCTGTCCCCGTCCCGCCGCTCTCCACCGTGGCCCGCTGGGCGGCCGTGAGGCGGTCCAGGAGGGTCTGGGCGGCACGCAGCTTGCTCTCAATGGTGCGCTTGTGCTCCGCGAGCTTCGTCTGGGCCTCGCTGAGGGCGGCGAGTTTGACGTCCGCCGCGTCGTGCGTCGTCTTGATCTCCCGCTGCTGCCGGCCGAGGGTGCGCAGGATGACGGCCTCACGGCCGCTCACCTGGTCGACGAGCGCGGCACGTTCGAGGTACGTGTCGGGCGTGGAGTCCAGCGCGAGCTGCATGGCCGGGTCGATGCCGCCTGAGCGGTACTGCGCGGCGGCGATGGCGCCGATCTGGTCGCGGGTGGTGTTGAGCCGCGCGGTCTTGCGGGCCATCTCGTCCTGGAGCCTGCTCACATCGGCGCGGGCGGTGTCCGCCGCCTCCTTGGCGCCGTTGTACTGCTCGGTGGCCTGCTCCGCCTGCTCGTACAGGGCGTCGACCTGGGTCCTGACCTCGCCGACGCTGAGCTGCGGGTCGGCGTGGCCGGTCTCGCCGAAGGCGGTGACCGACGCGGCTCCCGCCATGGCGAGGGTGGCCGCGGTGCGTGCGGTGGTACCGGTGAGTGAGCGCTGCTTGGGCTTTCTGTGCGACGCCACGCGGCCGTCACTCCTCTGTGCCTGGGACTGGTGCCCGCCGGGGGGACCTCGATCCGGCGGCGTCCGCACGGGGAAGCGGAACACCGCCGGACCTTCGGCGGGGGCGGCCGTGCCGTCGTGGTCCGACGGCAGTGGGGTTCGGCCACCTGGAGGAGGACGCTAAACCGGGGGAACGGCGGAGTACGGCGTAGAGCGGGACTGGTCTCAATCGACCGTCGGATGAGCGTCATTGACCGCTGTTCGACGGATGGCGTGGCCACTTGCGGAAGAGCTCTGACCGATGGGGTGGTTGTCACCGCTCGGGCGTCTGGGCCCTGCTACGGGGTGTGCGGGGCTCGCGCGGCCACAGAGCCGTTCCGACCGCGTAGGCCACGGCGATCAGGGCGGCGGCCGCGACCACCGGACCCCAGGCACTGCCGTCGGAGGGGGCGAACGCGGCGAACAGGACCAGGGCGCTCGCGCCGTACGCGGTGAGCGGGACGTGGCGTGCACGCAACTGGCGGATGCCCGCCGGGCCCGCGGCGCAGGCGTCGACGATGAGGAGGTAGGTCAGCAGCAGGGCCGCGACGCACGACGCCAGCCAGACGGGCGGCGTGCTGAACGCGGCCAGGACGACGCAACCGACGGCGAAGACCGTGTTGCGGTGCTGGGAGAGCAGCGCGGCCTTCCGGGCCGAGTACTGGACCGGGCGCCGGACCAGGGGCGGGGCCGCCCACCAGGCCAGTGCGACCGCGGCGAGCGGCGGCACGACGTCGCCCGGCGTGACGGAGCCGGTGAGGTGCGGATCGCAGGCCGCGAGGGCCAGCGCGACGCCGAGGCCGCGCACCGGCCAGACGGGTACCTGGGGGAGAGGTGCGGCGGTGGTCCGCGTCATCGGGTCCTGCCCTGGATTCGGGTGCGGAGCAGCGGGGCGAGGGCCAGGTCGAGGCTCTTGCCCGCCGTCTGGGCGACGACCGGGATCCCGCGTTCCCGCAGCGCGAACCGCATCGCCGCCCGGTCGGCGAGCCAGAGCCGGCGGGCGAGCTGCCCGACGGCGTCGCCGGGCGCGATGTGCGGGGAGCCGGTCGGTATCTCGATGACGACCAGCGGGTTGCCCCGTTGCGCGAGATCGCCCAGCACTTCCAGGATCCGCTCGTCGGCGAGCTGCGTGATCGCGTAGACGAGGGCGCCGCGGGGCAGGGCGGGCGGGGGCAGGCGCTGGAGGGCGGGGACGGAGTAGCCGAGGTCCTTGCGGACCTCCAGCACGCTCTCGACGATCCGGTAGAAGTACCCACCGCCGGAACCGGGTTGCAGCCAGCGCAGCGTGCCGCCGATCGACACCAGGCCCACCCGGTCGTGGCTGCGCAGATAGGCGCGGGTGAGGCCGGCCGCCGCGCGCACCGTCTCGTCGAGCCCCGACGCCCTGGTCGATGGGTCGATGAAGTCGACGAGCGCGTCGACCAGGACGACGGTGTCGGCGGTGCGTTCGGCGGCGAACTGGTTGATCTGGATGCTGCCGCGGCGGGTGGTGGAGGGCCAGTGGATGCGCCGCTGCCGTTCGCCCCAGATGTGCGGGCGCACCCCGACGACCTCGATGCCGTCGCCGTTCTGCCGGGCGGTGTGTTCCCCCAGCCGGTCCGGCAGCCGGACCGGGATGGGGGTGAGGTGCGCCTGCGTGGGCACCGGGAAGACCTGGATCTCGCCGAGCTCGGCCCTTACGGTGCGGCGGGCGAGCCCGCCAGTGTCGTAGACGTCCACGTCGACCGTGCCCAGGCTCCAGCGGCCCCAGCGGCGGGCGGTCAGGGCGAGTTCGACGACCGGGCCGGCCACGGTGAGCGAGGTCAGCTCGATGCCCGGCCCCAGGGTGATCCCCGGGTCGATCCAGCCCGCGGCCCCGTCGAAGTCCAGCCGGACGCGGACGGCGATGTCCTCGTGCTCGAAGCAGCGGTCGGGTTCGGTCTCGACGGCGGCGGTCAGCCGGGTCGGCCGGCCGGTCCCCGCCGCCGCTCCCGCCACCGCTCCGGGCCCTGCCAGCACCAGCAGGACGACCGGGCCGGCGGCCAGGGCCAGCAGCCACGCGTGGCCGGTGAGCAGGGCGGCGGCGGCCGCCACGGCGGCCACCGTGAGCAGCCGCAGGGCGCGCTCGCCGACCCGCCAGCCGGGCGGTGGCGGGGCCGGCGGCTCGGCCGGTTCCGCCACCTCGCCGGCGGTGGCTCGGGGCGGGCCGCCCAGTGCCCGCGCGATGTGCGCGGGGACGGCGGCCGGCCGGTTGACGGGCCGGCCCGGCGGCTGTCGGCCCGCGGTCACGGCCGCGCCGGCCGCTTGTCGGCGGGCAGGGTCTGCGGGGCCGGTACGGAGCGGGCGAGTTCGGCGATGACGTCGTCGGCGTTGATCTGCCGCACCCACAACTCGGGCCGCAGCGTGACGCGGTGCGCGAGGGCGGGGACGACCAGGGCCTTCACGTCCTCGGGGGTGACGTAGTCGCGGCGGTCGAGCACCGCGCGGGCGCGGGCCAGCTGCACCAGCGCGAGACCGCCGCGCGGCGAGGCGCCGACCTGGATCTGCGGATGGGCGCGGGTAGCGCCGATGAGGGCGACGACGTACGCGATCAGATCGTCGTCGACCTCGACGCTCTCCAGGCTGGCCCGCATGGCGAGCACCTCGGCGGGCGTGCTGAGGGTGTTCAGCACGGCCTCGGGAGCGGCCCGGTCGAGGCGGACGCGGAGCATCGACGCCTCGTCGGAGGGCGGGAGGTAACCCATCCTGACGCGCAGCTGGAAGCGGTCCAGTTGCGCCTCGGGCAGGCTGTAGGTGCCCTCGTACTCGATGGGGTTGGCCGTGGCGATGACCACGAACGGCTCGGGCAGCCGCCGGGTGACGCCGTCGACGGAGACCTGCGCCTCGGCCATCGCCTCCAGCAGGGCCGCCTGGGTCTTGGGGGGCGTGCGGTTGATCTCGTCGGCGAGCAGCAGGTGTGTGAAGAGCGGGCCGGGCCTGAAGACCATCTCGCCGCTGCGCTGGTCGTAGAAGGGCGCGCCCGACACGTCGGAGGGCAGCAGGTCGGGGGTGAACTGGATCCGGCGGAAGTCGAGTCCGAGCGCGGTGGCGAAGGAGCGGGCGAGCAGGGTCTTGCCGAGCCCCGGCAGGTCCTCGATGAGGATGTGGCCGCCGGCGAGGACGCCCAGCATGACCAGTTCGAGGGAGTCGGGCTTGCCGACCACGGCGCGCTCGATCTCGGTGAGCACCAGGCGGGCGCGTTCACCGGCCTCGCGCGGTGTCAGGGCCGGGGGCGGGGTGGTGACGGAGTGGGCGCCGGCGGGATGGGTGTCGGTGGGCTGGGCGACGGTGGCCTGAACGGCGCCAGGCTGGGCGATGGGCTGGGCCGGCTGAGTGGTCGTCACGGTGCTCCTGGGAGGACGTTCGGCGGTTCAGTGGTTCCGATGGGGCGGCGGTCCCCGTTACAGCCCGTCGAGGCGGTCGATGACGGCCCGCAGGACCTGCGGCGGGATGGTGCCCTCCGGGGCGGGCCGGCGGGGATCGATCCAGGGCCACAGCTCGGGGCCGACCACAGCGGCGGCCCGGTCGGGCTGGGCGGTCAGCGAGATCCCGTGGCGTTCGGCGAGCCGGGCCGCGTACAGCCGCTGGATGCCGGGCCGGAGGGTGTGGGTGTAGCCGTTCTCGGCGGACATCCCCTGCGCGACCGCCCGGCCCCAGTCGCCCAGCCGGGGCGTCCTGCTGCCCAGCAGCCGGACCGGTCTGCGGTAGCCGAGGTCCTGGGAGTCGAAGCCGGCCGCGTAGCGGGCGGTCAGCAGGGCGACGGCGGTGAGGAGCACCGCGCCGGTGCCGGCCGCGGCCAATCCGCCGGCCAGGGCGAGGGCGGCCTCGGTGCCGGCCGCGAAGGCGCCGAGCACGAGCAGCGTGTGGCGCGAGGAGCCGGCGATCACCGGTCACCCACCGGGGTCCCGGTGGCGGTCGCGTCCTGCGCGGCCTCCGCCGCGGCCAGTTGGGCCGCGATCGTGTCGAGTGCGGCGCCGGCCCGTCGCAGATGGCCGTCGTCCATCGGGTGGCTGGAGTACCGCGCCTCGCGGAAGAGCTGCGTCAGGTCCCCGGCGGCGGTCCCGGTCAGCGTCCCGCCGGCCACCGCGCGGTGCAGCAGGTCCGTCGGGCTGTCCGACGCGAGCCGGGCGATACCGGACCGGCCGAGGGTGGTCTCCATCGCCGCGTAGCAGGCGATCACCGCGGCGCGCGCGTCCGTGCCGTGCAGGGCCCGGCGGCCGGAGTCGACGGCGCCGGCGAGCGCGCTCTCGGTGGAGCCGGGGCTGCCGGGGATCAGGTGGAGGCCGGAGCCGGCCTTGGCGGCCAGGTACCAGCGCAGCCAGCGGACGAGCGCGACGACGACCACGACCGAGGCCAGCACCGCTCCGACGACGAGCAGCAGGTGGAACAGGTCGAAGGACGATGCGTCCGCCGGCTGTCCGGTGGAGACCGACGGCGCGGCCGGCTGTTCGGTGACGGGCGGTCCGCTCGGCGTCTCGGTGGGGACGCCCGGGTCGTTGCGCGGCTCGGTGCCGGTCGGGTCGCTCCGGTGGCTGAGCAGCACGGCGACGGGGACCAGCACCGTGGCGGCGGTCAGTAGCGGGAGCGCCGCGTCCTTGAGCCGTTCGGCGACCGGGTCGGGGCTGTCGACGTGCTGCACGGCCCGGCGGTAGCGCGCGGCGAGCAGCGCGCCGCCCACGACGCACGCCAGGGCCAGCAGCAGGAGGTATCCGCCGTGGTGGGAGAGCGGGCCCGAGCCGTCCGAGCCGTCGAACACCGATCGGCCGCCTCCCGCTCGCAGCGCACCGGCCGCGAGGACCAGACCGCCCACAGCGGCGGTGGCGAGGAGGAGGACCGGCCGACCGGTGATCCGGGCCAAGGGGTCAGGCGAGACGCACAGCGCCGGCGAACGGCATCCAGCTCATCTTGCCGACCTCGACCACGCCGCCCGGGTGCGGGGCGTGCACGATCTCGCCGTTGCCCAGGTAGATGGCCACGTGGCTGATGCCGGAGTAGAAGAACACCAGGTCGCCGGGGCGCAGCGCGGACTGCGAGACGCGCTGGCCGTCGTTGATCTGGGTGTACGTGGTGCGGCTGATGCTGATGCCGGCCGAGCGGTACGCGGCCTGGGTGAGGCCGGAGCAGTCGTACGAGTTCGGGCCGGTGGCGCCGGAGACGTACGGCTTGCCGCGCTGGGCGAGGGCGAAGCTGATGGCCTGCGCAGCGCGGCCGCTGGCGGGGCCGTTGTACGTGTAGGCCGCGCTGTTGCCGCTGCCGGACTGCTGGGTGTCCAGCTGCTTGACCTTCTTCTGCTCCTCGGCGGTGAGGCTGCTGAGCAGCTTCTGCGCGTCGGCGAGCTTGGCCGCGGCGTTCTTCTTCTCGGTGGCCAGCTTGGTCTGCGCGGCGGCGAGGTCGGCGACGCTGGCGGCGGCCTTGGTGCGCTCCGTCGTCGCGGCGGCCTGCTGGGTCCGGAATTCCTTGATGGCCTCTTCCTGCGTGGCCGACACACGGTCCACGAGGTGGGACTGCTCGAGGAACTTCTCCGGGTTGTCGGAGAGCAGCAGGGCGGTGGTCTGGTCGACGCCGCCTTCGCGGTACTGGGCGGCGGCGAACTGGCCCAGGGTCTCGCGGGCTTCGTTCAGCTTCTGCGTCTTCTTCGCGACCTCGGCCAGCAGCAGGTCGGACTTCGCGCGCTGCTGGTCGGTCTTCTCCTTCGCCGCGTTGGCGTGCTCCGTGGCGACTTCGGCCTTCTCGCGGAGGTCGTCGATCTGCGCCTTGACCTCCGTGATGGAGGGCTTCGCGGGCGCGGCGCTCGCGGACTCGCTCAGCAGAGTCACAGTGGCCAGCGCCACCGTCGTCAGGCCCACCATGGCACGCGGGCCGGTGGAGGCGAGTATTCGGGGACGCGGTTTGCGGTGCGACGCCAAGGCAGACATTCCTTCCGTGGACCGCTTACCGGGTTAGCTGACGGGTTCGGGCTGTGGAAGGCTGCCCTACGGTGCTGGCGTCCGTTGTGCGGACGTTCGCCCCGATTCACCCCAAGTCCTGCGTGTGGGTCCCCGGTTCCGACCTCGCGGCCGGATTCAGCGGAGGCAGCTCGCCGTCGGCACTGCGCCGGCTTGGGAACGATCTGCCTAGCGGGTCACCGTAGCCAACTGGGGCGACTCTTGGGAAGTTTCCTTCGGAAGGTGAGCGAAATCGCCTCGTTACCTTACCTATTGTGACCGTCGGGCCGGTCCTGGGCCCGACGGTCCACCCCATAACGGGAGAAGGGATCATTCAGGATGTGAACGGTCAGGACGGGCGCGAAGCGCCGTAAAAGGGCATCTGCGTGATCGGTGCGATCTTGACGACCGTGCCGGTGTGCGGCGCGTGGATCATGTTGCCGTCGCCTATGTAGAGGCCGACGTGGCTGATGTCGTCGTAGAAGAAGATCAGGTCGCCGGGCCGCAGCTCCGACATCGAGACGCGGTCGCCGGTCTTCACCTGGTCCCAGGTGGTGCGCGGCAGGGTGATGCCGGCCGCCTTCCAGGCCGCCTGCGTGAGCCCCGAGCAGTCGAACGAGGTCGGGCCCGTCGCGCCCCACACGTACGGCTTGCCGATCTGCTGACGGGCGAAGGCGATGGCCTTCTCCGCCTGCGAGGAGCTGCTGCTCGTACCGGACCCGCCCGTGCCGGTCCCCGTGCCCGTGCCGGCCTTCGCCGCCTCCTTGGCGGCGGCTTTCCGCGCGGCCTTCTCCTTGGCGGCGATCGCGGCGGCGCGCTTGCGGTCCTCCTCCGCCTTCTTGGCCGCGGCGGCCGCCAGCCGTGCCTTCTCCTGCACGGTCAGGGTGTTGAGGAGCTTCTGCGCCGACGCCAGCTTCTCCTTGACGGTCTGCTTCTCCGTCTCCAGCTTCGTCCGTGACGCGTTCAGCGCGTCGAGGCCCTTCACCGCCTCGGTGCGCTTCGTGGTCGTCGTGGCCTGCTGGACGCGGAAGTTCTCGACGGCGTCCTTCTGGTTGCTCGTCATCCGCTTCATCTGGTGCGTCTGGTCGAAGAACTCCTGCGGGGTGTCGGAGAGCAGGAAGGTGCTCGTCGTGTCGACACCGCCGCTGCGGTACTGGGCAGCCGCGTACTGGCCCAGGACGCGCCGGGCGTCGTTGAGCGACGCGGTCCGCTGGGCGACCTGGTTCAGCAGCGACTCGACCTTGGAGCTCTGCAGGTCGGCCTGCTCCTTCGCGCCGTTGTAGCGCTCGGTGGCGACCTCGGCGTCGTGGTTGAGCGCGTCGACCTTCGCCTGCACCTCCTCTATGGAGGGCGGCTGCGCGGGCGCCGCGCTCGCGGTCTCGCCGAGCAGCGTGACGGTGGCCAGTGCCGCCGCCGTGAGCCCGACGGCCGCGCGCGGGCCGGTCGTGGTGAGCAGCCCCGCGCGTATGCCGGGGCGGGGTTTGCGGTGCGACGCCAAGGCGGGAAGTCCTTCCGTGAACCGCTTACCGGGTTAGCTGTCGGGTTCGGGCTGTCGGAAGGTCGCCCTACGGTCCTGGCGGAAGATCCTGTGCGGACGTTCCGTGCGGACCGATTCACCCCAGTGGTGCTGATGGGTCCCCGGCTGCGGCCTCGCGGCCGCACTCAGCGGAGACGGCCCGTGACGGCGTGTTGCCGAAGGGGAGGACGGACCGTCTGGTTCGGCACGGTAGCCAACTCCCCCGCCCCGTGGGAAGGCCGGTGTCCGATAGGCCCGAAACCATTTCGTGATGTGCGCGCAGTGACCGGGAACGACAGCGGAGCGTGACGGATCTGTCGGTGTCCCTGGCGGACTCCCGCAAGCTGAGTACGAGGTGTCAGTGGGGGCGCCTAGACTCGGGAGGCGATGAGCAGCCTCTTTGACGACAGCTTCCTGGCCGACCTCCAGGCCCCCGACCACGGGTCGGAATCTGCCCCGCCGCCCCCGGAGCACAGCTCCGCGCACGGGCGGCCGGACGACGCGGCGGACGATCTCTTCGGCGGGCGCTTCCACGAGCCCCCGCAAGGCGGCCGGGACGCGTACTACCGGGACGGGGCCGCCCGCCCCGTCGTCGATCCCGCCCAGCTCCTGGAGGGGCTGAACGAGCAGCAGCGCGCCGCCGTGGTGCACGCGGGCGGGCCGCTGCTCATCGTCGCGGGCGCCGGATCGGGCAAGACCCGGGTGCTGACGCACCGCATCGCCCACCTGCTGGGCACCCGCGGCGCGCACCCCGGCGAGATCCTCGCGATCACCTTCACCAACAAGGCCGCGGGCGAGATGAAGGAGCGCGTCGGCGACCTCGTCGGCGCGCGCGCCAACGCGATGTGGGTCATGACCTTCCACAGCGCGTGCGTCCGCATCCTGCGCCGCGAGAGCAAGAAGCTCGGCTTCACCTCCAGCTTCTCGATCTACGACGCCGCCGACTCCAAGCGGCTCATGGCGCTCGTCTGCCGGGACCTGGACCTCGACCCCAAGCAGTTCCCGCCGAAGGCGTTCAGCGCGAAGGTCTCGAACCTCAAGAACGAGCTGATCGACGAGGAGGACTACGCCCGGCAGGCGGAGAACGCGTTCGACCGGCACGTCGCCGAGGCGTACGCGCTCTACCAGGCGCGGCTGCGCGAGGCCAACGCCCTGGACTTCGACGACATCATCATGACCGCGGTGCACCTGCTCCAGGCGTTCCCGGACGTCGCGGAGCACTACCGGCGCCGCTTCCGCCACGTCCTCGTGGACGAGTACCAGGACACCAACCACGCCCAGTACACGCTGGTGCGCGAGCTGGTGGGCACCGGCGACCAGACCGCCGAGCTGTGCGTGGTGGGTGACGCGGACCAGAGCATCTACGCCTTCCGCGGTGCCACCATCCGCAACATCCTCCAGTTCGAGGAGGACTACCCGCAGGCGACGACGATCCTGCTGGAGCAGAACTACCGCTCCACCCAGACGATCCTCACGGCCGCCAACGCCGTCATCGAGCGCAACGCGGGCCGCCGCGCCAAGAACCTGTGGACGGACGCCGGCGACGGCCCCGTCATCACGGGCTACGTCGCCGACCACGAGCACGACGAGGCGCAGTACATCGCCGAGGAGATCGACCGGCTGACGGACGCGGGCGAATCCCGCCCCGGCGACGTCGCCGTCTTCTACCGGACCAACGCCCAGTCGCGTGTCTTCGAAGAGGTCTTCATCCGCGTCGGGCTGCCCTACAAGGTCGTCGGCGGGGTGCGCTTCTACGAGCGCAAGGAGGTCCGCGACATCCTCGCGTACCTGCGCGTCCTGTCGAACCCCGAGGACACCGTCCCGCTCCGCCGGATCCTGAACGTGCCCAAGCGCGGCATCGGCGACCGCGCCGAGGCGATGATCGACGCCCTGTCGCTGCGCGAGAAGATCTCCTTCGCGCAGGCGCTGCGCCGGGTCGACGAGGCGTACGGCATGGCCGCCCGCTCCTCCAACGCCGTCAAGAAGTTCAACGAGCTGCTGGAGGAGCTCCGCACCATCGTCGAGTCGGGCGCCGGTCCCGCGACCGTCCTCGAAGCGGTGATGGAGCGGACGGGGTACCTGGCGGAGCTCCAGGCCTCCACGGACCCGCAGGACGAGACCCGCATCGAGAACCTTCAGGAACTGGCCGCCGTCGCCCTGGAGTTCGAGCAGGAGCGAGCGGCGGCGGAGGACGCGGAGCCCGGCACCCTCGCCGAGTTCCTGGAGCGTGTCGCACTGGTCGCCGACTCGGACCAGATCCCGGACGACGAGGAGGGGGGCGGCGTCATAACGCTGATGACGCTGCACACCGCCAAGGGCCTGGAGTTCCCGGTGGTCTTCCTCACCGGCATGGAGGACGGGGTCTTCCCGCACATGCGGGCCCTGGGGCAGGCCAAGGAGCTCGAGGAGGAGCGGCGACTGGCCTACGTCGGCATCACCCGGGCGCGCGAGCGGCTGTACGTGACGCGGTCGACGATGCGCAGCGCCTGGGGACAGCCCTCGTACAACCCGGCCTCGCGTTTCCTGGAGGAGATCCCGCCCACGCTGATCAACTGGAAGCGGACCGGCCCGCCGGCCGGGCCGGGTGCGGCGATGTCCGCCGCGGCCTCCTCGCTGTCCTCCTCCCGCGCCAAGGCGGGCCCCAAGGGCTTCGCGACGCGGCGGGCGACCGACCGTCCGGTGATCGCACTGACAGTGGGGGACCGGGTCACGCACGACCAGTTCGGGCTCGGGACCGTCGTCGGCGTCAGCGGCAGCGGGTCCGAGGCGCAGGCGACGATCGACTTCGGCGAGGAGAAGCCGAAGCGGCTGCTACTGCGGTACGCGCCGGTGCAGAAGCTCTGACAGCCCGCGGGTGGTGACGGGCCGGGGCGGCTTCGGCCGTCCCGGCCTTTCGACGTTCCGACGTTCTGCTGGTCCGACGTTCAGTCGTCGCGGCGTTCTGCGGGCTCGGTCAGCGGGGGTCGAGTCCGTGCGACCGCAGCCAAGGCATCGGGTCGATCGCCGAACCGCCCTGCGGCCGGACCTCGAAGTGCAGGTGCGGACCGGTGGTGTTGCCGGTGTCGCCCGAGTACGCGATGAGCTGGCCGGCCTTGACCTTGCCGGAGCGGATCTTGGTGCTGCTGAGGTGGCAGTACCAGGTCTCGGTGCCGTCGGCGGCGGTCACTATGGCCATGTTGCCGTAGGAGTTGTTCCACTGCGTGCGGATCGTGCCGTCGGTCACGGAGGACACGGGGGTGCCGGTGTCGACCGGGAAGTCGATGCCGGTGTGCAGCGCCATCCAGTTGACGCCGGACTGCCCGTAGTACGCGCTCAGTCCCCGCGCCGACACCGGCAGCAGGAACTTCGGCCGCAGGGCCTCCTTGCGCGCCGCCGCGTCGGCCTTCGCCTTCTTCGCGGCGACCTCGCGGTCCTTGAGGTCGATCCGCTCCTGCGTACGGCTGGCGCGGGTGGCGAAGTCGTCGGCGTCGGAGGTGACCCCGGCGAGCTGCGTGTCGAGCTTCGAGACGGGCGCGTTCGTGGCGGTCTTGGCGGCGGCCTCGGTCTTGGTCGTCGCATGGGCGCCCGGCACGTCGGAGATGGCCGCGGCGGCACAGGCCGCCACCCCCATGACGGCGACGGACGGCACCGCGATGGTCAGGAGCGCGGAGCGCTTCGCGGGCCGCTTGCGGCGGCTGCCGCTCCCGCCGCCGCGCGGGCCCGACGGTACGGGGGCCAGGTCGGCCTCGGGCGCGGTGTCGAGCTCGTGCTCGGATTCGTCTTCGGCGGCGAGCGCGGATTCGTGTTCCGGCTCCGACTCGTGCTGCGGCTCGGGCTCCGGCTCGTGCGTGTACTGGGCGGGGAACTCGGCGTACCCGGTGCCCGACACATTCGTGTACCCGGTCCCGTACGTGTTCCCGTAGGCGTCCGGGTAGGCGTCCGCGTAGTGCGGCGCGGGCTCCGGTGCCGACTCCGGCGCGTAGCCGTGCTCGACGGGTGCGGCCTGCTCGGGCACGGTGTAGAGGCCGGTGTCCCACGACATCGCCTCGTACGTGCCGGTCGGGTAGCTGCCGGTGTCCTGCCCGGGGGCGTTGTAGCCGTACGCCGGGTACTGGCCGGAGTCCCACGCCTGTTGCGGCTGCTGCCCCTGCTGCTGGTACTGCGCCTGGGGCTGCTCCGGATACGTCGGGTAGCTGCCCGTCTGCGCCTGCCAGAAGCCGCTCGCGTCGTAGCTGCCCGTCTCGTGGACGGACGCGCCGGGCGCTTCGTAGCCGTGCTGCGCCGGTTGCGGGACAAACGCGTAGCTGCCCGTGGCGCCCTGGTCCGAGGTGGCGGCCATCGCTCCGAAGAGCGGGTCGCCATCGGCGAAGGTGGTGCCGATGTTCTGGTACGAGCCCGTCGTAGAGGGGTCGTAGCCGTAAGCACCGTAGTCGGGGGCGTACCCCGACGGGTGACGATCGTTCACCGCCTACTTCTCTTTCGCTTCGGCAGCAGGAGAATTAGCGGTGACTGTAGCCCCCTACCCCCGACGGCGACAATCTTCGGCAGGTTCCGGATCTGCACAATGCGTTGTGTTCGAATTCAATTCGACGGCTATGCCACGTTCTCCGCCGCCACCGCGCGCTCCTCGCCGCTCAGCGCCTGCCGGATCCCGGCCGCCACAGCGGCGTGCACCGGCAGTGCGAGATGCCCGATTCCCGCGACTTGCACATTGTGTACTGCCAGGTCGGGATGGTCGATGCGGGCGGTTTCCGCCGGGATCATCAATTCGTCCAGGTCGCTCCAGAAGGCGACGAAATGTGTGCGACAACCGGGGGCCGGTTCGGTCAATTCGCGCAGCAGGCCGGAGCCCGGGCGCATTTGCCACACGATCGGATGCGGCGCGAGCAGCGGCGCGAGCCGCGTGCCGGAGTGCGGCGTTCCCAGCGTCACCACCGTGCGTACCCGGGCGTCTCCGCCGAGGCGCTGCACGTAGTAGCGGGCTATCAGACCGCCCAGGCTGTGGCCGACGATGTCCAGCTGCCGCTGCCCGGTCTGTTCGCAGATCTGCTCGACGTGCCGGCCGAGCAGTGCGGCGGCCGTACGGATGTCGCAGCTCAGCGGTGAGTAGTTCAGCGCCTGGACGTGCGTCCAGCCGTGCTTCCGCAGGGAGCGGCGCAGGAGGGTGAAGACGGAGCGGTTGTCGACGAAGCCGTGCAGCAGCAGGACGGGCGGGTGCGCGGGGCCGGCGGGCCGCAGCCGCGTCGGCGTACTGCGGGAGCCCGTGGCCGTCTCTGCCGACGGGTCGGTGAGCGCGTCCGTGGGTGGGTCGGCGGGTGGGTCGGTGCCCGCGGAGGGTGCGGGGCCGGAGGGGCGACGCTCGGGGAGGATGCCGGTCGGGTAGAGGAAGAGGTGCCCGGTCAGGATGACGAGTTCCAGCACCGCGGCCCGGACGATGGCTGTGCTGCGCAGCCAGCGGCCCGTGGCGGCGGTTTCGAACGACTGGGCGCTCATGGCTCACCTCCCGTGCGGCACGACAGGAGACAGCTCCGTCCCCCGTGCGCCCTAGTCCCCCATGACCGGAGAGCCGTTTTCCCAGCCTCCGCCTCTCCGGGAACGCATCGGGCCCGCAGGGCGACCTCCGGCGGAACGGAGGACGGCGGCGGGCCCAACGTGTTGCGAACGTGTCCCTTCGTGTGATTTCCCCCTCGCTCCGCACCGCGAAACTGTCGGGTGCGGGATGCTGGAGATAACGTTCGTTCACACTCGGTCCCGCTCGTGGTCCCGCTCGGCCGGCGATGGCGCCGGCAATGTCATGGAGGCAGTGATGGGAGTGTCCGGTCCGATCCGCGTGGTAGTGGCCAAGCCGGGTCTCGACGGTCATGATCGCGGGGCCAAGGTCATCGCCAGGGCGCTGCGCGACGCCGGCATGGAGGTCATCTACACCGGCCTCCATCAGACCCCCGAGCAAGTGGTCGACACCGCGATCCAGGAGGACGCCGACGCGATCGGGCTCTCCATCCTCTCGGGAGCGCACATGACGCTCTTCGCGAAGGTCCTCGACCTGCTGAAGGACCGCGACGCCCTGGACATCAAGGTCTTCGGCGGCGGCATCATCCCCGAGGCGGACATCGCGCCCCTCAAGGCGCTCGGCGTCGCGGAGATCTTCACCCCCGGCACGCCCACCACGGACGCCGTCGCCTGGGTCCGGGCCAACGTCCGCCAGGGCGCCGAGGCCTGAACCAACCGGATCCGCCGCCGTCGGCCGGTTCATCCGGCCGGCGGTGGCGGGGCCGGCGGCTGGAGTTCCGCGAGCATGACGGAGCGCAGGCGCAGGGTGCTGACCAGCCGCTGGAAGGCCTCCACCCAGTAGCTGCCCGCGCCGGGCGACCCGTCGTCCGGCTCTTCCGTCACGGCGGTCAGAGCGGTGAGCCGCTCGGCCTCCGCCGGGTCGAGGCACCGTTCGGCCAGGCCCATCACCCCGCTGAAGCTCCACGGATAGCTGCCGGCGTCCCGTGCGATGTCGAGAGCGTCGACCACCGCCCGGCCCAGCGGGCCGGCCCAGGGGACGGCGCAGACGCCGAGCATCTGGAATGCCTCGGACAGCCCGTGCGTGGCGATGAAGCGGGCCACCCAGTCCGCGCGCTCCTCCTCCGGCAGGATCGACAGCAGTTTGGCCGGGTCGCCGACCGCGGCGACCGGTGACGCGGGCGCCGGCGGCGGTCCGAGCAGGGCGCGGGCCCAGGCGGGGTCGCGCTGGCGCACCGCGGCCCGGCACCAGGCGGCGTGCAGATCGGGCTGCCAGTCGTCCGCCACGGGCAAGGCGATGATCTCCTCGGGGCCGCGGCCGCCGAACCGGGCGGTCCAGGTGGCCAGCGGCGCCGCCTCCACCAGCTGGCCGAACCACCAGGCGCGCGCGCCGCGGCCGTTGGGCGGATGCGGGGCGACACCGTCGCGTTCCATCGCGGCGTCGCACTCGTACGGCGCCTCCACGAGGATGCCGATCCCCGCCACGTTCTCCCCGGCGCCCAGCGAGACGCAGCTGCGGGCCCGCTCGGCCATCCGGGCGGCGAGCGCGGAGCCGGGCAGCGCGGAGAGCAACTCGGCCGCGGTCGCCCGGACGTTGCGGCTGCGGTCGGTCAGCGCCTGTTCCAGGAACGGCTCGTCGGCGGGCGAGAGGCCCGCGCGCAGCGAGTCGAGGAACATCAGCCGGTCCTCGGCACGCTCGCTGGTCCACGTCGACCGCAGCAGCGCGAGCGCGCCCCGCGCGTCCCGGCCGCGCAGCCGGGTCAGCAGGGCGACCCGCTCGGCGAACAGGCCCTCCTCCCACAGCCGCCGGATCGCCGCCGGGTCCCCGGCCGCCGGCTCCAGTCCCCTGACCCCGGCCCGCAGCGCGAACCGCCAGTCCGGATTGAGCTCCGCCAGCCACAGCGCGCGGGGGCCGGCCAGCGCCAGGGCGTCGGTCCGCAGGTCGGTTCTGGCGCGTGCGGCGTCCAGCAGGTCGGGCAGGAGCGCGGACGGCGCGGCGTACCCGTACCGCCTCGCCGCGGTGAGCCACTGCGGGAGCAGTTCGGCGAGGTTGGGGGCCGTGCCGCGCCTGCCGGACGAGCCGCCGCCCGCCGAGCGGTCCGCGAGCAGCAGCCCCAGCCTGCGGCGTGCCGCCTCGGGCAGCACCGGCCGCCCGTCCGGAGTGGCGGGCACCGGCCGCTCCCGCGCAGGGGCGGGCCGCAGGCCCGCGCGGCGGCGCACGGTGCCGATCGCCGCCGCGTCGAGCAGCTCGACCGCCGGGTCCTGGCCCGCGTGCGGGTCCGCGGACGGTGGCGGTCTGCGCCGGTCCGTGCCGAGCAGTGCGCTCCCGACCAGGTCGCTCCAGCTGGCGTTCATCATGCCTCCGCGTTCCTCCTCGATCGGCCCCGGAACCGGCGACCGGGCCGGGCCGGGCCGGGTCCGGCACGGCTTACAGCGGGACGGGCGTGGCGTCCGGGCCCCAGGCGGTGAGGGGGCGGACGCCGGTGTGGCCGAGCTCGGCGAAGAGCGTGACCGGGTGGCCGCCGGAGACGGCGGCCAGTCGCCAGGGGCCGCGCCCGGCGATCGGCAGCGCGTCCTGGCCGTCGGCGTCGGCGAGCTGCCAGCCACCGGAATCGGTGCCCGGTATGGGGACGACCCCGGACAGCACGACCGGCCAGGCGTCGAGCCACGGATCGTCCGCGAGGGCGGCCCCGTACGCGGCGAGGGCCGGACCGACCGGGACGCCGGCCGGGACCGCGCCGGGTGCGGCCGGCCCGTGGCTCTCGCCGAGCACGGCGCGCAGCGGCCGGGCCGAGGGGTAGAAGGCGACCTCGGCGTCGAGGCTCAGCCCGACCGGGAGCGTCAGTTCCGGTGCCCGGCCCGCGGCGCCGAAGGCGAGCAGCATCGCGACGCGCCCCGACCGGGCGCCGTGCAGCCAGATCCGACGGGTGGTCAGCCGGTCGTCCGAAGTGTCGAGTTGTGAGAGCACCAGCCAGCGGTCGCGGACGGTGGGCCCGGCCAGCAACTCGGCCGCGTCCGTGGTGAAGCCGACGCGGGAGCGCACCGTGGCGGCCAGTGGGCCGGGCAGCCGCTGCTCGGCGAGGTATCCCCGCGTGAGCAGATGGAGCAGCGAGGACTCCTCCAGCAGCCGCGAGGGCCAGTCACCGCCCCCCGCGGCGACCGCGCCCAACTCCCGCACCCGGGTGGCCAGCCCGGGCGCCTGCGCGTCCACCATCCGGGCCGCGATCTCGTCCCACTTCTGGTAGCCCTCCCGGTCGGCGCCGGCCAGTCCGCCGCGCAGCAGGTCGGTCAGCCGCCGCTCCAGCTCCGTCACGCCCGCCGTGACCCGCCGGCCGCGCCGCTCGGCACGCAGCCGCGCCGCCTCCGGGTCGGCGGGCTTCGCCGGCCCGGCCGCGGCGGCCCTCGTCCGCTCCTGCCGGCTGTCGAGCCATTCGGTCACCCAATCCGGTGCCTCCGCCGGTCCGACGGCCCCGCCCGGCGCCTCGGACCACAGGAGCAGCAGCCCGAGCGCGTGTTTGCAGGGGAACTTGCGGCTCGGGCAACTGCACTGGTAGCCGGGGCCCTTCGTGTCCACGACCGTCTGGTAGGGCTTGCTGCCGCTGCCCGCGCACAGGCCCCACACCGCCGCTCGCGCCGTGCCCGTACCGGACCAGGACGCGGGCAGGGCGAGCCGGGCCCCGGCCTTCCGTGACGCCACGTCAGGAGCCAGCGCCAGCACCTGATCCGTACTCCACCGTTCCTCCATGCCACGACCGTAGGTGCCCCCACTGACAACGCGTCCGACCTGCGGCTTCACCCGTTGTCAGTGGCGTGGTGCAAGGTGGAAATCACTGCGGGACCGAGGGGCTCCGCGGTATTGGACAGGGGGATTCATGGCAGTCATGCCCACCGACATCGAGGATGCTCCGGGTGCTCTGCGGCCGCACGCGGAGGAGGCCTTCGCCCATGAACTGAAGGCCCTCGCCGCGGCCGACGACCGTCCGCGTCCCTACGGTTGGAACCTCTCGCCGTGGGCGGTGGCCCTGTACCTGCTCGGTGGCACCCTGCCTGGGGGCGGGACCGTCATCACGCCCAAGTACGTCGGCCCCCGGCGCATCGTCGAGGTCGCCGTCACCACCCTCGCCACCGACCGGGCGCTGCTGCTGCTCGGCGTACCGGGCACCGCCAAGACCTGGGTGTCGGAGCACCTGGCCGCCGCCGTCAGCGGCGACTCCACCCTCCTGGTCCAGGGCACGGCCGGGACGCCGGAGGAGGCCATCCGCTACGGCTGGAACTATGCGGAGCTGCTCACGAACGGCCCGAGCCGCAGGGCCCTGGTGTCCAGTCCCGTCATGCGGGCGATGGCCGAGGGCCGGATCGCCCGGGTCGAGGAGCTGACCCGGATACCGGCCGACGTGCAGGACAGCCTCATCACGATCCTGTCCGAGAAGACACTGCCGATACCGGAGTTGGGCGCGGAGACCCAGGCTGTCCGCGGCTTCAACCTGATCGCCACCGCCAATGACCGCGACCGCGGTGTCAACGAGCTGTCCAGCGCGCTGCGCCGCCGGTTCAACACCGTCGTGCTCCCGCTGCCCGCCTCGGCGGAGGACGAGATCGACATCGTCACCCGCCGGGTCGACCAGCTCGGCCGGGGGCTCGACCTCCCGGCCGTCCCCGAGGGCGCCGACGAGATCCGCCGGGTCGTCACCGTCTTCCGCGAGCTGCGCGGCGGTGTGACCGCCGACGGCCGGACGAAGGTGAAGTCGCCCTCCGGCACGCTGTCGACGGCCGAGGCGATCTCGGTCGTGACCAACGGCCTGGCGCTCGCGGCGCACTTCGGTGACGGCGTGCTGCGGGCGGGCGACATCGCCGCCGGGATCCTGGGCGCGGTCGTCCGCGATCCGGCCGCCGACCGGGTGATCTGGCAGGAGTACCTGGAGACGGTCGTGCGCGAGCGCGAGGGCTGGAAGGACTTCTACCGCGCCTGCCGGGAGGCGAGCGCATGAGTGCGCCGGCCGTCATGGCACCCGCCGTCACGCCCTCCGCCGCCGGTCCTCCGGGGGTCGCGCTGCTGGGGATCCGGCACCACGGGCCGGGCTCCGCGCGGGCCGTGCGCGCCGCGCTCGACGCTTACCGGCCGGGAACGGTGCTGATAGAGGGGCCGCCGGAGGCCGACGCGCTCGTCGGGCTCGCCGCCGAGGAGGGGATGCGGCCGCCCGTCGCCCTGCTCGCGCACGTCCTGGACGACCCGGCGCGGGCCGCCTTCTGGCCCTTCGCGGAGTTCTCGCCGGAGTGGGTGGCGATCCGGTGGGCCGCCGGCCACGGCGTGCCGGTCACCTTCATCGACCTGCCCGCCGCCCACTCCCTCGCCCTGCGCACCGCTTCGGACGGGCAGGACGACGCGGTGGAGGACGAAGCGGTGGAGGACGAAGCGGCACAGGCGCTGCGCATCGACCCGCTGGCCGTGCTCGCGGAGACGGCCGGGTACGACGATCCGGAACGCTGGTGGGAGGACGCGGTCGAGCACCGGAACAGCAGCGGCGAGGACCCGCTGGCGCCGTTCGCGGCGCTCGCCGAGGCGATGGGCGCGCTGCGCGAGCTGTACGGAGACGGCGGCGGCCAGGAGGACGACCCGGCGCGCGAGGCCCACATGCGGCTGCGCGTCCGGGACGCCCGCCGGGCGCACGACCGTGTCGCGGTGGTCTGCGGGGCCTGGCACGTCCCGGCGCTCGCCCGGCCGGCGACCGCCACCGCCGACCGGCGGCTGCTGAAGGGGCTGCCCCAGGTGAAGGTCGAGATGACGTGGGTGCCGTGGACGCACCGCCGGCTCTCCCGGCACAGCGGCTACGGCGCGGGCATCGACTCGCCCGGCTGGTACGGCCACCTGTTCGGGGCCCGGGACCGGCCCGTCACCCGCTGGATGACCAAGGTCGCCGGGCTGCTCCGTGCCGAGGACCTGCCGGTTTCCTCCGCGCACGTCATCGAGGCCGTGCGGCTCGCCGACAGCCTCGCGGCCATGCGCGGCCGCCCGCTCGCCGGGCTGAGCGAGACGACGGACGCGATCCGTGCGGTGATGTGCGACGGCTCGGACGCGCCGCTCGCCCTCATCAGGGACCGCCTCGTCGTCGGCGACGTCCTGGGCGAGGTCCCGGACAGCGCGCCCGCCGTGCCGCTCGCCAGGGACCTGGCCCGGGAGCAGCGCAGACTCCGGCTGAAGCCCGAGGCGCTGGAACGCGACGTGGAACTGGACCTGCGCAAGGAGACCGACGCGGGCCGCAGCCGGCTGCTGCACCGGCTCGGGCTGCTGGGCGTCGACTGGGGCGAGCAGGTCACCTCGCGCGGCGGGACGGGGACGTTCCGGGAGAGCTGGCGGCTGCGGTGGGAGCCGGAACTGGCGATCCGGGTCGCCGAGGCCGGGATCTGGGGCACGACGCTGCTCTCCGCGGCGACGGCGAAGACCGAGGAAGGGGCGGTGCGCGCCGCCGCGCTCGCCGACGTGACCGCGCTCGCCGAGCGCTGCCTCGTCGCGGGCCTCCCGGACGCGCTGCCGGTGGTGATGCGGGTGCTGTCCGACCGGGCCGCCCTGGAGACCGACGTCGGCCACCTCGCCAGGGCGCTGCCCGCCCTCGTCCGGTCCGCCCGCTACGGCGACGTCCGCGGTACGGACTCCGCGGCGCTCCACCAGGTCGCCGGGGGGCTGGCACGACGGGTCTGCGTCGGGCTGCCGCCCGCCTGTGCCGGGCTGGACGCGGACGGCGCCGCCGAGATGCGCGGCCACGTCGAGGCGGCCCACCGGGCGATCGGCCTCCTGGGGGCCGACGGCCTCCTCGACCGGTGGGCGGTGATGCTGCGGGGCGTCGCCGAGCGGGACGGGGCGATACCGGGGCTGCTGCGCGGCAGCGCCGCGCGGCTGCTGATGGACGACGGACGGCTCGACGAGGCGGCCGCCGCCCGGCTGATGGCGCTCGCCCTGTCGCCGGGGACACCGTCGGCCGAGGCGGCGGCGTGGCTGGAGGGCTTCCTCGCGGGCGGCGGCATGCTCCTCGTCCACGACGAGCGGCTGCTCGCCCTGCTCGACGGCTGGCTCACCGCGGTACCGGCCGCCGCGTTCGACGACGTGCTGCCACTCCTGCGGCGCACGTTCGGCGAGTTCGAGTCCGGCGTCCGCCGCACGGTCGGCGAACTGGTCGGCCGCGGCGCCGCGGGCCGGCCCGCGGTCGCCGCCGGGGACGGCGTGCCGGGCTTCGGCCCCGACCTCGACGAGGATCGGGCGGCGGCGGTGCTGCCGGTGCTGCGGCTGCTGCTGGGTGGCGCGGAGGGGCGGCCGGACGATGCGGAGCGGCCCGGGACGACGGGGGAGAACGGATGACCGAGGACACGACGACCGGCGGTACGAACCGGGCGGTTCCCGCCGATGAACGCATGCGCCGCTGGCGGCTGGTGCTCGGGGGAGGGGCCGCCGACGGGACGGGGTGCGCGCTCGCCGGAAGGGACGCGGCGATGGACCGCACCCTCGGGGCGCTCTACGGGGGCGACGGCGGCGGCGCGGACGGGAAGGCGGGCCGGACGGCCGGTCTCGGCGGCTCCGCGCCGCAGGCCGCCCGCTGGCTCGGCGACATCCGCACGTACTTCCCGTCCTCCGTCGTCCAGGTGATGCAGCGGGACGCGATCGACCGGCTCGGGCTGTCGGCGATGCTGCTGGAGCCGGAGATGCTGGAGGCCGTGGAGGCGGACGTCCACCTCGTCGGCACGCTGCTGTCGCTCAACAAGGTGATGCCGGAGACGACGAAGGAGACCGCGCGGGCCGTGGTCCGCAAGGTCGTCGAGGACCTGGAGAGGAAGCTCGCCACCCGGACCCGCGCGACCCTGACCGGGGCCCTGGACCGGTCCGCGCGGATCAACCGCCCGCGCCACCGTGACATCGACTGGAACCGCACCATCCGCGCGAACCTCAAGCACTACCTCCCCGAGCACGGCACGATCGTGCCCGAACGGCTGATCGGGTACGGCCGGGCGTCGCAGGCGGTGAAGAAGGACGTGGTGCTCTGCATCGACCAGTCCGGGTCGATGGCCGCGTCCGTCGTCTACGCCTCCGTGTTCGGGGCGGTGCTGGCCTCGATGCGGAGCATCGACACCAAGCTGGTCGTGTTCGACACCGCCGTGGTCGACCTGACGGACCGGTTGGACGATCCGGTGGATGTGCTCTTCGGCACACAGCTCGGCGGCGGCACCGACATCAACCGCGCCCTGGCGTACTGCCAGTCCCTGATCACCCGGCCGGCGGAGACCGTGGTCGTCCTCATCAGCGATCTCTACGAGGGCGGGATCCGCGACGAGATGCTCAAACGGGTGGCCGCCATGAAGGGCGCGGGAGTCCAGTTCGTGGCGCTGCTGGCCCTGTCGGACGAGGGCGCGCCGTCCTACGACCGTGAGCACGCGGCCGCGCTGGCCGCGCTCGGAGCCCCCGCTTTCGCCTGCACACCGGACCTGTTTCCCGAGGTGATGGCCGCCGCGCTCGAAAAGCGACCACTGCCCGTACCAGAAGCCTGACACGAGCCTGACAATGCCTCCTGTGACCGTTCTCACCGCTGACATGTGACCTGCGATTTAGGGACCTACCGTCCTCGGGGATAACCTGCGAGACGGACATGCCGCGTACTTCGGTGACCGTGTGCGCCCTCCTTGTGACCGCGTAGTCACGCTTCCCGTATCGGCACGTTCGCGTAGAAAACAAACCGCGATCACCAAGGACGGACGCGCGTGGACCTGTTCGAGTACCAGGCGAGGGATCTCTTCGCCAAGCACGGTGTACCGGTGCTGGCCGGTGAAGTCATCGAGACGCCCGAGGCGGCTCGTGAGGTGACCGAACGTCTGGGTGGCCGCGCGGTCGTCAAGGCGCAGGTCAAGGTCGGTGGCCGAGGCAAGGCCGGCGGCGTGAAGCTGGCCTCCGACCCCGCGGACGCGGTGGCGAAGGCCGACGCGATCCTCGGCATGGACATCAAGGGCCACACGGTCCACAAGGTGATGCTTGCCGAGACCGCGGACATCGCGGAGGAGTACTACGTCTCCTTCCTGCTGGACCGCACCAACCGCACCTTCCTCGCCATGGCGTCCGTGGAGGGCGGCGTGGAGATCGAGATCGTCGCGGAGGAGAACCCCGACGCGCTGGCCAAGATTCCGGTCGACGCCAACGAGGGCTGCACCCCGGAGAAGGCCGCCGAGATCGTCGCCGCGGCCAAGTTCCCGGCCGAGATCGCCGACCAGGTGGCCGACGTTCTGCAGAAGCTGTGGACCGTCTTCATCAAGGAGGACGCCCTCCTCGTCGAGGTCAACCCGCTGATCAAGTCCGGTGACGGCAAGATCATCGCGCTCGACGGCAAGGTCTCGCTGGACGAGAACGCCGAGTTCCGCCAGCCGGACCACGCGGCCCTTGAGGACAAGGACGCCGCCAACCCGCTGGAAGCCGCGGCCAAGGCCAAGAACCTCAACTACGTCAAGCTCGACGGTGAGGTCGGCATCATCGGCAACGGCGCGGGTCTCGTCATGAGCACCCTCGACGTCGTCGCGTACGCCGGTGAGAAGCACGGCGGCGTCAAGCCCGCCAACTTCCTCGACATCGGTGGCGGCGCCTCCGCCGAGGTCATGGCGAACGGCCTGGAGATCATCCTCGGCGACCCGGACGTCAAGTCCGTCTTCGTCAACGTCTTCGGTGGCATCACCGCGTGCGACGAGGTCGCCAACGGCATCGTCCAGGCCCTGGAGCTGCTCAAGTCCAAGGGCGAGGTCGTCAGCAAGCCGCTGGTCGTCCGGCTGGACGGCAACAACGCGGAGCTGGGTCGCAAGATCCTGACCGACGCCAACCACCCGCTCGTGCAGCGCGTGGACACCATGGACGGCGCGGCCGACAAGGCCGCCGAGCTCGCGGCTGCGAAGTAAGGGACAAGGTCACCACACCATGGCTATTTTCCTGACCAAGGAAAGCAAGGTCATCGTCCAGGGGATGACCGGCGCCACGGGCATGAAGCACACCAAGCTCATGCTTGCGGACGGCACCAACATTGTTGGCGGCGTCAACCCGCGCAAGGCCGGCACGAACGTCGAGTTCGACGGCACCGAGGTGCCCGTGTTCGGCTCCGTCGCCGAGGCGATCGAGAAGACCGGTGCCGACGTCACCGTCATCTTCGTGCCGCCGAAGTTCGCGAAGGACGCCGTCGTCGAGGCGATCGACGCCGAGATCCCGCTGGCCGTCGTGATCACCGAGGGCATCACGGTGCACGACTCCGCCTCGTTCTGGGCGCACGCCGGCGCCAAGGGCGGCAAGACCCGCATCATCGGCCCGAACTGCCCCGGTCTCATCACGCCGGGCCAGTCCAACGCCGGCATCATCCCGGGCGACATCACGAAGCCGGGCCGCATCGGCCTGGTCTCGAAGTCCGGCACGCTCACGTACCAGATGATGTACGAGCTGCGTGACCTCGGCTTCTCGTCCGCCGTCGGCATCGGTGGCGACCCGATCATCGGCACCACCCACATCGACGCGCTGGCCGCGTTCGAGGCGGACGCCGACACCGACCTGATCGTCATGATCGGTGAGATCGGTGGCGACGCCGAGGAGCGGGCCGCGGACTACATCAAGGCCCACGTGACGAAGCCGGTCGTCGGCTACGTCGCGGGCTTCACCGCCCCCGAGGGCAAGACCATGGGCCACGCGGGCGCCATCGTCTCCGGTTCGTCGGGCACCGCCCAGGCGAAGAAGGAGGCCCTGGAGGCCGCGGGTGTCCAGGTCGGCAAGACCCCGTCGGAGACGGCTCGCCTGGCGCGCGCCATCCTCGCCGGCTGACGTTCGCCGTCCGACGGCCGCCAGGCCGTCACGTGTGACGACGCGGGCCCGTCCCCTCCGGGGGGCGGGCCCGCGTCTGTTCGTGGCGCGTGGCGCGGCTCGCTCAGGGCAACCGGGCCGGCGCCGGCGCGGGGTGACCCGGCCGGACGGGCTTCGGTACGCCCTGCCGCGGGGCGGCGGTGGGCGACGCGGTCACCTGCGTCGGCCGCGCGTCGTGCGGCAGTTCGCCGACGCGGTCGTACGTGACGACCAGCGCGGCTCCCACCGCCCCGGCGATCACCGCGGTCAGCGCCACCGCGGCCAGCGTCCGGCGGTGCACGTTGCGTTCGCTCGCGTCGCGCATCCGGGCCGCGGGGAGCTCGCGGGGGGCGGCCGGATCCTTCGCCGTCCGGGGGTTCCTGGAGTCCTTGGCGTCCGTGGTGGCCGCGGGATCCGCGGCGCCCTCGGGGTCCGGTGGATCCGTCGGATCCGTGGAGAGGATGTCGTACAGCCGTGCCGGGGCCTGGTCGCCCAGTTCCGGGACGGCCGTGCTCAGCGCGCCCCGCGCCCGGGTGATCCGGCCGGCCATCGTGACCGTGCTCGCCTCGCTCTCGGCGGCGGCCACGGGCAGATCGAGCCCCAACCCGTCGTAGAGCACGACGGCCTGCCGCTGAGCACGCGGCAGCCGCAGCACCGCCTCCCGCAGCGCCCTGTCCCGTTCGGAGCCGAGGGACGCCCGCGCGGCGGCCCGTGGACGCGTCCGGTGCCCCGGCACCCACTGGTGCCACGGCGCGAGGGCGTACTCGTACGCCGTCGCCCGCACCCAGCCGACCGGATCGGGATCCGCCGCGACCTCCGGCCACCGCTGCCACGCGAGGTCGAACGCGCGGCGCACCGCGCGCCAGGCGAAGCCGGGATTCCCGGTGAGCAGCTCCACCTGCCGCACGAGGCCGCTCACACTGTGCGTGTACAGGCTGTCGAACGCGGCCTCGGGCAATGAGGCCACGCTCCGTGCGGTCAGGGTCCGCAGCGTCGTCAGTGTGGTCGGGGCGGTCATGGGCTGTGCTGGTCGCGGCTCCCTCGGGGGCGCCGGGTCGGGGGCGACGAGGGTCGCCGAGGAGCTCTTCCCGGGCGCGGGTTTCGTCGTCCCGGCCCTCTTGGCGGGTGAGGACTTCTTCGCCGCTTTCCGCGGCGTCACGTGCTCGACCTCACGCAGTCGCCTCGACCGCCCATGAACCCCCGACTGCATGATTGTGTGAAAAGACGCATACCGTCATATTGCGCGACACGACGTGTGTTTGCTCGCTACCCCGTCAATTCGGTGTGTTCTTGGCACCATGGGTCGACGTGACCCAAATGACAGACCGTCAACCCGCTCTGCCCGAACGTGCCGCGGACGCCCGCCGCGCATCCGCGGCGGCCGCCGCGTTCAGCGGCGGAGTGGTGGCGGCCGGTCTCGGGCTCGGCGCCCTTGCCGTCGTCGTCATCACCCTGTGGATCACCTCGCCGTTCCCGGACAACGGGCTCGACGGGGCCCTGTGCCTCGCCGCCGACCTGTGGCTGCTGGCCCACGGTGCCGCCCTCGTGCGGACCGACACGCTGTCCGGGGTGCCCGCGCCGATCGGGCTCACACCGCTGCTGCTCACCCTGCTGCCCGCGTGGCTGCTGTACCGGGCCGCGGGGGACGCGGTTGCTCCCGCCGAGGGCGAGGGCGACGGCGAGGACGCGCCCGCCGTGGCGCCTCGGGACGCGGCTGTCGCCGTGGGGTGGCTCGTCACCGGATACCTGGTGATCGGCGTCGGCGTCGTGCTCTACACCTCGTACGGGCAGGTGCGCAGCGATCCGGTCAGCGCCCTGCTCCATCTGCCGGTCGTCGCGGTTCTGGCGGCCGGGGCGGGGGCGTGGTCCGGGTGCGGGCGGCCCGCGGCCGTGCTTCCCCGGATTCCGCGGCTTCCCTGGGCGGTACGCCGTCGGCTCGATGCTTTCGCGCTGCCGCGCCGGCTGTCCCTTCCGGACGGCGGCCCGCTGGTCGCCCTGCGTGCCGCCGCGGCCTCCACCGCCGTGCTCGTCGGGGGCGGGGCGGTGCTCGGCGGGGCGTCGCTCGTGTGGCACGAACGATTGGTCGGACACTCGTTCGCGCAGCTCAGCGCATCGGTGTCGGGGCAGTGCGCGGTGCTGCTGGTCGCTCTCGCGCTGGTGCCGAACATGGCCGTGTGGGGCGCTTCGTACGCGCTCGGGCCGGGGTTCGCGGTCGGCGCGGGGAGCGTGGCCCCCGTCGGACTGGGGACCTACGGGCCCTTCCGGCCCCCCGGGCCCTCACCCGACGTGCTGCCGAACTTCCCGCTGCTGGCCGCGCTCCCGGCGCCCGGCGGGGCGCCGCTTCAGTGGGCGGTGCTTCTGCTGCCCGTGCTGGCCGGGGCCTGTGCCGCGGTGCTCGTGGGCCGCGGCGCCGCGGCCGGTTCCTGGCGTCCCGCCCGGACCGCGCGGGTCGCCGCCCTCGCCGCGGTCGGGTGCGGGGCCGCCACCGGGCTTCTCGCCGCCTGGTCGGCCGGCCCGATGGGCTCGGGCGCACTCGCCGACTTCGGGCCGGCGTGGTGGGCGGCGGGGGCCGCGGCGCTGGGGTGGACGGCTCTTGTGGGGGTGGCGGGGGCGGTGGGGGTGCGGTGGTGGCACGTGCGGATTCCGGCCGAGCCGGTGTCCTGGCGGGAACGCTGGGAGAAGGTACGGCGTGTCTTCCGGTGGCGGTGGGGTCGGCCGCGGTGGCGGTGGCCGTGGCGGTGGTTCCGGTCGAAGCCGGAGGCCGCGCCGGTGCCGGTGGTTCCGCCGTCGGTGGACTGACGGGCCGGGGGCCGGGTCCGCGTGGCGGCCCGGCCCCTTCGCGTCCTATCCGTCGTTCCCCATGAACGTGCGCAGCGGCTTCGGGAGCAGGTCGATGCAGGCCTCGCTCGACGGAGTCGTCAGCGCGTCCCGCTTGCACGTGACGTAGTCGTCGTAGACGAACTGGAAGGCGAAGGTGGCGGCGACGATCGCCAGGGTCACCGCGCTCGTGATGATGCCGCTCCAGGCCGCCGCCGCGAAGGAGCGCCGGGAGGCGGGGGCGGAAGGGGCGGGGCGGTTGGCGCCGGACTCGGCGAGGGCCGCTGCCGCTTCGGCGCGGGCCGCGGCGCGGTCCTCCGGCTTCATGCGCAGGGCGCTGATGCCCCAGTAGAGGGCGAGGGCGCCCAGCAGGAGGGCGATCTCGGTCCAGCGGAAGAGGGAGAAGATCAGCCCCCAGCCACCGCAGACCAGCGCGTAGCGGGAGCGGCGCTGGGCGGGGTCGGTCGGGTCGAAGCGCGGGCCGCTGGGCGGCGGCGGGCTGTCGGGGCCGCTGGGGCGGTTGCCGAAGCCGTCCTGGCGGCCGGGCTGGTGGTTGCTCCACTGGCCGCCCCAGCCCGGCGGCGGCGGGGGCGGCGGGGTGTCCTCGCCGTCCTCGGACGTGCCTTCGGGCCGCCGCGGCTGCCAGGGCTGTTCGGGGGCGCCTTCGGGCGGCGGGGCGAACGGGTTGTCCTGCTGTTCGCCCTCGGGCGCACGCAGCGCGATGGTGATCTGTCCGCTGCTCATGGTTGGTTGCGCCATCCCCTTGCCGTCGACTCCTCATGTCGTTTGCGTCACGCGCCGGGCGCGCGATAGCCGTTCCTGCGGAAGACGCTACCTTCCGCGCGCTCCCCCGTCCCGTGGGGGGACCTTCGCGTGCCGGTATCGTTGCTGACGGTCGGCGGCCTCGTAGGGTTCCCTGAATCCTGGGAAGCCGATTGCTCGTACGATCCTCCAAATCCGCACGGTCTCGAGAGAGAGCCCCGCCAGTGGCTGCGCACACCCCGGCTCGTCTAGTCGTCCTCGTCTCCGGTTCGGGGACGAACCTGCAGGCGCTGCTCGATGTCATCGCGAGCGATCCCGCTTACGGGGCGCGGATCGTCGCGGTCGGTGCGGACCGGGACGGGATCGCGGGTCTGGAGCGCGCGGAGCGGGCCGGGCTGCCGGTTTTCGTGGTCAGGGTGAAGGACTACGCCGACCGGGCGGGATGGGACCTCGCGCTCGCGGAGGCGACGGCGGAGCACCGGCCGGACCTGGTGGTCTCGGCCGGCTTCATGAAGATCGTGGGGAAGGAGTTCCTCGCGCGGTTCGGGGGACGGTTCGTCAATACGCATCCCGCGCTGCTGCCGAGCTTCCCGGGCGCCCACGGCGTCAGGGACGCGCTCGCGTACGGCGCGAAGGTGACGGGCTGCACCGTGCACTTCGTCGACGACGGCGTCGATACCGGCCCGATCATCGCCCAGGGGGTGGTGGCCATCGGGCCGGATGACACGGAGGACGCGCTCCATGAGCGCATCAAGGAAGTCGAGCGAGGGCTGCTCGTCGACGTCGTGGGGCGGCTGGCTCGCGACGGGTATCGCATTGAGGGACGAAAGGTAACGATTCCGGCATGAGCGCCGAAGGTACGAAGCGGCCGATCCGCCGCGCGCTGGTGAGTGTGTACGACAAGACCGGGCTGGAGGAGCTGGCGCGCGGACTGCACGAGGCGGGCGTCGAGCTGGTCTCGACCGGTTCGACCGCCGCGCGCATCGCCGCCGCCGGGGTGCCCGTCACGCCGGTCCAGGACGTCACCGGCTTCCCGGAGTGCCTGGACGGCCGGGTCAAGACCCTGCACCCCAAGCTGCACGCCGGGATCCTCGCGGACCTGCGTCTCGAGGACCACCAGCGGCAACTGGCCGAACTCGGCATCGAGCCGTTCGAACTGGTGGTCGTGAACCTGTACCCGTTCAAGGAGACGGTCGCCTCGGGCGCGTCGCCCGACGAGTGCGTGGAGCAGATCGACATCGGCGGCCCGTCGATGGTCCGCGCCGCCGCCAAGAACCACCCCTCGGTCGCGGTCCTCACCAGCCCCGGGCAGTACGCGGACCTGCTCGCGGCCGTCAAGGACGGCGGGTTCGACCTCGCGCAGCGCAAGCGGCTCGCCGCCGAGGCGTTCCAGCACACCGCCTCGTACGACCTGGCGGTGGCGACCTGGTTCGCCGAGGGGTACGCGGCGGACGAGAGCCCCTTCCCGGACTTCACGGGCGTTTCACTGACCCGGCAGCACGTGCTGCGCTACGGAGAGAACCCGCACCAGGCCGCCGCGCTCTACAGCGACGGCAGCGGCAGGGGTCTGGCGGGCGCCGAGCAGCTGCACGGCAAGGAGATGTCGTACAACAACTACACGGACACCGAGGCGGCGCGCCGGGCCGCGTTCGACCACGCCGAGCCGTGTGTCGCGATCATCAAGCACGCCAACCCGTGCGGGATCGCGGTCGGCGCCGATGTCGCGGAGGCGCACCGCAAGGCGCACGCCTGCGACCCGCTGTCGGCGTTCGGCGGGGTGATCGCGGTCAACCGCCCGGTGAGCGTGGAGCTCGCCGAGCAGGTGGCGGAGATCTTCACCGAGGTCATCGTGGCGCCCGCGTACGAGGACGGCGCCGTCGAGGTGCTGGCCCGCAAGAAGAACATCCGGGTGCTGCGCTGCGCGGACGCGCCGAGCGGTACCGGCGAACTCCGGCCCATCGAGGGCGGGGCGCTGGTCCAGGTCAAGGACCTGCTGCAGGCCCAGGGCGACGAGCCGGCCGACTGGACGCTGGCGACCGGCGAGCCGCTGGACGCCGACGAGCTGGCGGACCTGGCCTTCGCCTGGCGCGCCTGCCGCGCCGTGAAGTCCAACGCGATCCTGCTCGCCAAGGGCGGCGCCAGCGTCGGCGTCGGCATGGGGCAGGTCAACCGGGTGGACTCGGCGAAGCTCGCCGTGGAGCGGGCGGGCGAGGAGCGGGCGCGGGGTTCGTACGCGGCCTCCGACGCCTTCTTCCCCTTCCCCGACGGGCTGGAGATCCTGCTGGCGGCGGGCGTCAAGGCCGTGGTCCAGCCGGGCGGTTCGGTCCGTGACGAGCTGGTCGTCGAGGCGGCGAAGAAGGCCGGCGTGACGATGTACCTCACCGGGACCCGGCACTTCTTCCACTGACCCGGAGCCGAACGCGGCCCGCACCCCCGACGGGGTGCGGGCCGCTGCCGCTTTACGGGCGCTTCACCACGACGGTGTGCATGATCTTGTCGGCGAAGGTCTGGTTCTTCTCGTCCCACAGCGGCCACAGGTAGCCGATGTAGCAGGCCATCCCGTCGAGGGCGTGGCACAGCCGGCGGACGAACGCCATCCCGAAGCCCAGCACCTGGCCGTCGGCCTCGCGCAGCAGGTGGATGCCGGCGATCTTCTTGCCGGGGGTCTGGCCCGTGGAGCCCTCCCGGTAGCAGAGCCACAGGGTGCCCGCGAGGCTCAGCAGGCCGCCGATGGCGATCAGGGCGAGGGAGCTGCCCGGCATGGGAGGGACGGGGCAGGTGTCGGTGTTGGCCGCGTCGCACGCCTCGACGGCGTCGACGAACACCTTGAGGAACTTGACGTAGCCGACGATGAGCAGGACGGTCGGCACCAGGCCGACGATCAGGAAGTCCAGGAGCGTCGCGCCGAGGCGCGCGCCCCAACTCGCCAGGGGCGGCATTCCCGGCGGCAGCCCGCCCTGCGGGTACCCGTACTGGCCCTGGTTCTGCTGCGGAAAGGCCGGCGGCTGCTGCGGGTAGCCGTACCCCTGCGGGGGCTGGTGCGGCTGCTGCTGCTGGTCATAAGGGTTGTTGGGGCCGGGCGGATAGCTCACGTGCGGTTTCCTCCGAGCGGGGACGTGGAGCGTGGGGACGCAGGGGCACATCGTCCTGGTCGCGGTGGCGGCAGCGCAAGGCGCGCGGTGGCGGCGGAACGGTCACGGCGTCGGCGCGCCTCATGGCGCGGCCCCGGACGCGGGCCGATGGCGATCGGCGCCCCGGATTCGTCGGTGGGACCCCCCATCCGGAAAGATGGGGGCCATGACCGCCCAGATTCTCGATGGCAAGGCCACCGCAGCCGCGATCAAGTCCGATCTCACGTCCCGCGTGGCGTCGCTCAAGGCCCGGGGCATCGTGCCCGGCCTCGGCACCCTGCTGGTCGGGGAGGATCCGGGCAGCAAGTGGTACGTCGCGGGCAAGCACCGCGACTGTGCGCAGGTCGGCATCGGCTCGATCCAGCGCGAACTGCCCGACACCGCGACCCAGGAGGAGATCGAGGCAGTCGTCCGGGAGCTGAACGCGAACCCGGAGTGCACCGGCTACATCGTCCAGCTCCCGCTGCCCAAGGGCATCGACACCAACCGGGTCCTGGAGCTGATGGACCCGGACAAGGACGCCGACGGCCTGCACCCGATGAGCCTGGGCCGCCTCGTGCTCAACGAGACCGGCCCGCTGCCCTGCACCCCGAACGGCATCATCCAGCTGCTGCGCCACCACAAGGTGGAGCTCAACGGCGCGCACGTGGTCGTCGTCGGTCGCGGCATCACCGTGGGCCGCTCGATCGGCCTGCTGCTGACCCGCCGCAGCGAGAACGCCACCGTGACGCTGTGCCACACCGGCACCCGCGACCTCGGCGCGCTGCTGCGCCAGGCGGACGTCATCGTGGCGGCGGCCGGCGTGGCGCACCTGGTCAAGCCGGAGGACGTCAAGCCCGGCGCGGCCGTGCTGGACGTCGGCGTCAGCCGTGACGGCGAGGGCAAGATCGTCGGCGATGTCGACCCGGGCGTGGCCGACGTCGCCGCCTGGATCTCCCCGAACCCCGGCGGGGTCGGCCCGATGACCCGCGCGCTGCTGCTGGCCAACGTCGTCGAGGCCGCCGAGCGTGCCGCCGCTGCTGGCCATGCCGGCTGAGCCGGAGCCCGACGAGGCGGCGGGTGGGGCGGCCACCGGCCGCCAGCACCGCTACGCCCTGTGGACGCGTACGACCGCCCGCCCCGAGGGCGGCGGCCGCGCGGCGGGCCGGGACGCTTCGGCCCCGGCCCGGCAGTGGCCGATCCTGGTGGTGCTCGGCGGGGTCGCCCTCGGCCTGGTGCTGACCGCGGCCGACCACTTCCGGGCGGGCGCGGTGCTCGTCGGGGCGGCGCTGCTCGTGGGCGCGGCGATGCGGTTCACGCTGCCGTCGGTCGGGATGCTGGCCGTGCGCAGCCGGTTCACCGACGTCATCACGTATCTGGTGCTCGGTACCGCCATCGTGCTGCTGGCGCTGATGGCGCAGCCGGACCCGATCCTGGACGTCCCGTTCCTGGAGGACATCATCCGCTTCTCGGTGCGCTGACCTGGCGGCCGTCCGCCGGCCGCCCCGGATCCGGGGCGGCGGTGACCGGGGCCACACGGTGGCGGGTCATCTGTCGCGCCGCGGCGCGATAGCCTGGCGGCGGGTCTCTTGATGCCGAGAGACCCACGTTCCGGGGCTAGGGACGCTGCCGGGGCGGCCAGATTTCCCGCAGGAAAAGGCCAGGAGAAGGCAATGACTCGCACCCCCGTCAACGTCACCGTCACCGGAGCGGCGGGCCAGATCGGCTACGCGCTGCTCTTCCGCATCGCGTCGGGCCATCTGCTCGGCTCGGACGTGCCGGTGAACCTCCGCCTCCTGGAGATCCCGCAGGGTCTCAAGGCCGCTGAGGGCACCGCCATGGAGCTCGACGACTGCGCGTTCCCGCTGCTGCGCGGCATCGAGATCACCGACGACCCGAACGCCGCCTTCGCCGGTGCGAACGTCGCCCTGCTCGTCGGCGCCCGTCCGCGCACCGCCGGTATGGAGCGCGGTGACCTGCTCTCCGCCAACGGCGGCATCTTCAAGCCGCAGGGCAAGGCGATCAACGACAACGCCGCGGACGACATCAAGGTCCTCGTCGTCGGCAACCCGGCCAACACCAACGCGCTCATCGCGCAGGCCGCGGCCCCGGACGTACCGGCCGAGCGCTTCACCGCGATGACCCGCCTGGACCACAACCGGGCGCTGTCGCAGCTGGCGAAGAAGACCGGCACCACGGTCTCCGACATCAAGCGCCTGACGATCTGGGGCAACCACTCGGCGACCCAGTACCCGGACATCTTCCACGCCGAGGTCGCCGGCAAGAACGCCGCCGAGGTCGTCAACGACGAGCAGTGGCTCGCCGACACCTTCATCCCGACCGTCGCCAAGCGCGGCGCCGCGATCATCGAGGCCCGTGGCGCCTCCTCGGCCGCCTCGGCCGCGAACGCCGCGATCGACCACGTGCACACCTGGGTCAACGGCACCGCGGCCGGCGACTGGACCTCGATGGGCATCGTCTCCGACGGTTCCTACGGCGTTCCGGCCGGTCTGATCTCGTCCTTCCCGGTCACCACCAAGGGCGGCGCCTTCGAGATCGTCCAGGGCCTGGAGATCAACGAGTTCTCCCGCGCCCGCATCGACGCTTCCGTGAAGGAGCTCGAGGAGGAGCGCGACGCGGTGCGCGCCCTCGGCCTCATCTGAGACCCGCGCCCCCCGCACGGCACGACGGCCCGTCGCCGGTCCCCGCAAGGGATCGGCGGCGGGTTGTTGCATTGCACAGGAATATGGCGCGGGAAGCGTTCGGGGGGCGCGCGAGTCGTTTATCCTGGGAACTCCGGATTACGTTCAACTCGTGCTGTTCACGCATGAGTTCGACGATCGGGGGACGTATGTCCGTTCCGGTGCACCGTGACTCGCGCACGGAGGCCACCCGCTTGCTGTGCGCGGGTGTCTATCTCGACGCCGAATTCCGCGGCCAGGTCATCGAGCAGCTGGTCCAGCACGAGGAACGGCCGATCGCGCCGTCGCTGGGCGTCGACGCCGTCCCGGTCCTGGCGTACGCGCTGCGCGCCCGCAGCCAGGAAGTACAGACGTCGCTGCTGCTGCTCTTCGTCTGGGCGGTGTTCCTCGCCGTCGACCTGACCGCCGGCGGCCCGGTGCCGGGCGTGCCGATGGTGTGGTCGCTGAGCTACGCGGTGCTCTGCATGGCGCTGTGGTCGTCGCGGGCCGCCTCCGGCCGGGGCACCGCGGTCTACACCCTGGACCGCGCCACCTTGCGCAGGACCATGCTGGGGCGCCGCGGACGGCTCACCAAGCTGCTGCCCCTCGGGCCCCGGCTGCTGCTGGCGGTCTACTGGATCGCCGCCCTGGTGGTCTTCTTCTTCTTCGGCGCGGCCGACTGGCCCGCGGTGGTCTTCCCGTTGCTGCTCGTGGTGCCGATCTGGATGCACCGCGCCCACGTCTCGGGCGTGATGCGCAACGAGCTCGCCCGGCCGCGGTTCGCCGTCCTGCCCCGGGCCCAACTGTCCAGCGGGTACGCCTACCGGCGCATCGAGGCCGCCATAGAGCGCGAACAGCACGCCGGGCTCACGATCTACGACCCCTTCCGGCCCTTCATCGGCGCCGGGACCCCGTACGAGCCCTGGTCGTTCGCGCTGGAACTGAAGCGGCGCAAGACGGCGGCTCCGGGCGAGGCCCAGCTCACCAGCCGCGCGGTCATCGAGCTGATCCGGCCCCGGCTGGAGGCGCTGCGCCAGTCGGCGGCCGAGACCAGCAGGGACCGGCTCAAGGACCTGGAGATCGAGGAGTTCGTCTACCTGCCGGTCGGGGTGCCGCGCGGCGAGGTCTCCTACGACCGGAACACCGTCATGCAGCACCTGGCCGACTCGGTCGACGAGGGCGGCGAGGCCCGGCGCCACTTCCTGCGGATCCGGGTGGGCGCGTGGGATGAGCAGGTCGTGGTCTCCGTGCTGGTCCGGGTGCACACGCAGGGCGGGATGCTCGTGCTGGAGGTCGTGCCGCACATCCTGAGCCCGATCCGCCCGGAGTACCGGGCGGTCGACGTGATCGCGGGACGCGGCTCCGAGGACGTGTTCCGCGACGGCGTGCGCGCCCTGCTGGCCGGTCCGACCGCCGGCTTCGCCGCCGCGGTCTCCAGCATCCGAACGCTCCTGACCGTGTTCAGGACCTGGCTGGCCGACCCGCAGCGCGCGCTGCCGGACGGGCCCGCGACCTCGGTGCGGGAGATGGGCAGTTCGCGGGAGATCTCGCTCTTCCAGGAGATGGACATCAGCCGCTACGTGAAGACGATCCAGGACCGGATCGCGAGCGGGGTGCGGGACGCGCTGAGCAGCCAGGGGTACGAGACGGACAGCTTCGAGCAGCAGATCGTGCAGGTCGCGGAGGGCGGCTTCTACATCGGCTCGATGAGCGGTGGCGCGGTCGCCGCCGGCAGCGGGGCACAGGCACGGCACACCACAGGGGGAGACCAGAAATGACGAAGGACCGGGGCGGGCACGGGGCCACCGACGAGGACGACGAGTCACCGCGGACGGAGCGGAACGCCGCGCCGGACGCGGGCGGCGGGATATCGATCGGGCGGATGTCGGGCGGGGCGGCGGCCAGCGGCTACCAGGCCTCGGCCGAGGACCGCTCCGAGCGGATCGGCACACCACCGCCGGACGACGGTCCCGTGGCCGTGCCGACCGTGGCGCCGCCCGGCGCGGGCGGGATCAGCGTCGGGACGATGTCGGGCGGCGCGGTCGCGGCGGGGCGGGATTCCCGTGCGGTTGACGCGTCACATCAGTTGATCTCCGCGTCCCCCGAACTGATGACGGCCGTCAGGCTGCTGCGCGCGCAACTGCCGCTGCTGGCGCGGACGGAGGGCGACCGCCTCGACGAGGTCGAGGGGGAGCTCGCGGGCGTCTCGGGCGAACTCGACAGGACCGGACGGGCCGAGCGCGGCCGCCTGGAGCGGCTGCGGGCGCTGCTGGTCGGCGGCAGTACCGCGGCCGGCGGACTGGCCTCGGCCCTCGCCGTCGTCCAGGCCATCGCCCAACTGCTCGGATGAGGGGGCGACATGAGCCATTGGGACGCTGACCGGCAGCAATGGGTGCGGGGCCCCCAGAGCGGGCAGCCACCGCAGGAACCGTACGAGCCCCCCGGGTACCCGTCGGGGGAGCCCTACGAGCCCCCGGTGTATCCACCACCGCCGGCCCACCAGCCGACGACGAACGAGGTGACGCACGACGCGACCCGGTACGAACCGTCCTACGGACCCGCGTTCGGCCCGCCACCGGGCCCGCCGCCGGGTCTGCCACCCGAACGGCCGCGGGGCTGGTCGCGCGCGGCCGTGCTGACGGCCGTCGTCGCGTCCGTGGTGCTGGCGGCCGGGCTCGGATTCGGCGGCTGGGCGCTGCTGCGCCACGACAAGGGCAACGGCACCGTCACCACGTCGAGTTCGTCGCCCTCCGAGCAGTCCTCGACCGACAGCACCACCGACACGGCCACGTCGACGCCGTCGGCCGGCGACTCGACGTCCGACAGCCCGAGCAGCTCGGACAGCCCGAGCAGCGACGGGCAGAGCACGGCGCCGTCCGGCTACGTCCGGACGTCCGACCCGGCCGGCTTCACCCTGGACGTTCCGCAGAGCATGCAGCAGCGCAGCACGGAGGGCGACAGCGTCTTCTACAAGACGGTGGACGGCGCCAGCCTGATCCAGGTGTTCGCGCTGCGGGGCCCCGAGACGACGCCGTACGAGTCCCTGGAGGCGACGGAGGCGACGGTGTCGAAGAACCCCGGCTACCAGCGGATCCGCCTGCAGCAGCTCGGTTCGGGAGCCGGTGACCCGGCCGAACTCGAATACCGCTACCTCCGCACCGACGGCACCGTCCGGCACGTCGTCGTCCAGGCCTTCACCGACCCCAGCGCCGTCCAGTACGCGCTGCTGGTGGCGGGCCCGGACGGCAACTGGGGCGCGCACCAGGAGGTCTTCCGCAACCTGCTGTCGTCGTTCTGCACCACCGGCCACTGCCGCAGCGGCTGATCAGCGGGAGGGGCCCGGCTCCGCCAGCAGCGCGCACAGCGCGTCGAGGGCGCCGGTGAAGGCGTGCTCCGGTGGGGAGCCGAAGCCGACGACCAGGGCGCCGGGGCCGTCCGCCGGGCCGTTGTAGGCCTCGAGCCCCGCCAGTGCGAGGCCCGCACGGTTCGCGCGGGCGACGAGGTCGCCCATCGCGGGCGAGCCGGGCGGCAGTTCGAGCACGGCGTGCAGCCCGGCCGCGATGCCCGACACCCGCACGCGGGGGGCGTGCGCGGCGAGCGCCGCGACCAGCCGGTCGCGGCGCCTGCGGTAGTGCAGCCGCATCCGCCGAACGTGGCGGTCGTAGGCGCCCGAGCGGATCAGCTCGGCGAGCGTGAGCTGGTCCATGACGGGGGAGTGACGGTCGGCGGACCGCTTCTCCTCCACCACCGCGTCGAGGAGCGCCGGCGGCAGGACGAGCCAGGCGAGCCGTATGCCGGGCGCCAGGCTCTTGCTGGCGGTCCCGGCGTAGACGACCTGGCCGGGGGCGAGCCCCTGCAGCGCGCCGACCGGCTGGCGGTCGTAGCGGAACTCGCCGTCGTAGTCGTCCTCGATGACGGTCCCGCCGGTGGCGCGCGCCCACTCGACCACGGCCGTGGGGCGCGGGGCGCCGCTCGGACGAGAGCGGCGCGCCGGTCGGGAACTGGTGCGCGGGCGTGAGCAGTACCGCGTCCGCCGCGGGGCGGTGGGGCGGCCCCAGCCCGTCGAGCCGGGCGCCGTCGCCGTCCACGGGCAGCTCGACGGTGGTGAGGCCCGCCGTGCGCAGGATCCGGCGGGTGTCGGGGAAGCCGAGCGCCTCGACGCCGATACGGCGCGCGCCGCGGGCGCGCAGCGCGCGGGCCAGCAGCCCGGTCCCCTGCACGAACCCCGAGCAGACCAGCATCAGCCCGGGATCGGCCCGTACCCCGCGCACCCGCGCCAGGTACGCGGCGAGCGCCTCCCGCAGCTCGGGGCGCCCGCGCGGGTCCGAGTAGCCGAAGGCGTCGTTGGGGGCGGCGGCCATGGCGCGGCGGGCCGCCGCGAGCCAGGCGGCCCGGGGGAACGCCGACAGGTCGGAGGTGCCGGGCCGCAGGTCGTAGGCGTAGCCGTCGGCGGCCGGATTCCCCAGCAGCAGCCCCGTCCGCTCGGGTGCGGCCCGGCGGCGGGACGGGCGGGGCGGCGCCGGACTGCCCGCCACCTGGGTGCCGGAGCCCTGCCGGGCGGCCAGCCAGCCCTCCGCGACCAGCTGGCCGTACGCGTCGGCGACGGTGTTGCGGGCCAGCCCCAGATCCTTGGCCAGAGCCCGCGACGACGGCAGCCGGGTGCCCGCCGCGAGCCGCCCGTCCCGTACCGCGCCCCGCAGCGCCCGCTCCAGACCGACCCGCGCGCCGGCGCCCGCGGCCAGGTCCAGATGGAGGTCGACACCGGAAGTGGCCCAGTCGTTCATCTCTCAAGTGGACCATACGGCGGGGCCACTGTCCGCCTAGCGTGGGGGCATGACGACGACCGACCAGACCCCCGTTCCCGCTCCCGCCCAGCGCATCGACCTGATGAAGGTCGCGCCCGACGTCTACGAGGCGATCGTGGCACTGAACAAGGCCGCCGCCCACGGTCTCGACCCGATGGTGGCCGAGCTGGTCAAGATCCGCGCCTCCCAGCTCAACAGCTGCGCCTTCTGCCTGGACATGCACGCGCGCGACGCGCGGAAGCTCGGCCTGTCCGAGCAGAAGCTCTACGGCGTCGGGGTCTGGCGCGAGACGCCCTTCTTCACCGCCCGCGAGCGCGCGGCCCTGGCCCTCGCCGAGTCCGCCACCCGCCTCGGTGAACACGGCGTCCCGGACGATGTCTTCGACGAGGCCGCCCGCCAGTTCGGCGAGAACGAGCTGGCCCGGCTGATCGCCATGATCATCACCATCAACGCGTGGAACCGCGTGGGCGTCACCTGCCGTCTCTCGCCTGCCGCGCGCTGAGCACCCACCGGCGGACGCTCGCGCGCTCGCCGTACCGCGCGCGGCAGGCGTCCGGGCACGCCCGGGCGTGGATCGCGCCTGACCTACGCGGCGCGGCCGTCCTCCGGCGGCGCGCCGCCCTCGCCGAAGCGGGCCAGCGCCAGCGCGCCGAGGACCGCCAGGGCGAAGCCGGCGATGGCCAGCGGTGCCAGGCCCGGCCGGGTGCGGTCGCCGAGCGCGACCACCCCGACCAGGGCCGGCCCGACGGTCTCGCCGATCACCATCCCGGCGGTGGCGGCGGTCACCGAGCCGCGCTGCAGGGCCGAGGTCAGCAGCAGGAAGGCGGCGCCGCCGCCGACGAGCAGCGCGTAGGCCGCCGGATTGGCGAGCACGGCGCTCGGCGACAGGTCGTCGACCAGTCGCACCGCGACCTCGACGACCCCGAACCCGATCCCCGCGCCGAACCCCAGCGCGGCGGCCCGCGCCCGGTCCGGCAGCCGCCCGGCGAGCACGCCGAGCCCGAGCACCGCGAACGCGGTGGCCAGCACGGCCCACCGCAGCGCGGTGCTCCCGACCCCGTCGCCCTCCCGCCCGGACGCGAGCCCCAGCATCCCCAGCCCGCCGCACACGGCGGCCACCGCGCCCCACTCGGCGCCTCCCAGCCGCACGCCGAGCATCCGCGAGGCGGCGACCGCCGTGACGGCCAGACTCGCCGCCAGCGCGGCGCCGACGGCGTAGATCGGCAGCACCCGCAGCGCCACGAGTTCGAGCGCGAACCCCGCCGCGTCGAGCCCCAGCCCCACCAGGTACCGCCACTCCCGCAGCGCCCGCGCCAGCAGCCGGGCATCCACCCCGGACCCGCTCCCCGGCGTGGCAGCCCGGGCCGCCACCGCCTGAAACACCGAAGCCTACGACCATCCGCCGACCCTAGATCCACCGACGGCGACAGGACGTGAGGGGGACGGGTCCGCAGGGGTGGGGTTTCGAAACCCCACCCCCGGCCCCACCACCGGCCGGTCAGGCGCCGAGCACCGCTCGCAGCTGCTCCAGCCCCCAGTCCAGGTCCTCCTTCGAGATCACCAGCGGCGGCGCCAGCCGAATCGTGGACCCATGGGTGTCCTTCACCAGGACCCGCCGGTCCATCAGCCGCTCCGACACCTCGCGCCCCGTCCCGTGCCCCGCCGCGATGTCGATCCCGGCCCACAGGCCGCGCCCGCGCACGGCGTCGACGGGGCCCGTACCGGTGAGGAGGCCGAGTTCGTGGTGCAGGTGGTCGCCGAGTTCGGCGGCGCGCTGCTGGTACTCGCCGGTGCGCAGCATCGCGATGACCTCCAGCGCGACGGCGCAGGCCAGCGGGTTCCCCCCGAAGGTGGACCCGTGCTCGCCGGGCCGGTGGACGCCGAGCACCGCGGCCGAGGAGACCACCGCCGAGACCGGCACCACCCCGCCCCCCAGCGCCTTCCCGAGGACGTACATGTCCGGCACGACGTCCTCGTGCTCGCACGCGAACGTGCGGCCCGTCCGTCCGAGCCCCGACTGGATCTCGTCGGCGATGAACAGGACGTCCCGCTCGCGGGTGAGCGCCCGCACGCCCGCCAGGTAGCCCGGCGGCGGCACCAGCACCCCAGCCTCGCCCTGGATCGGCTCCAGCAGGACCGCGACGGTGTGCTCGTCGACGGCCGCCTCCAGTGCGGCGAGGTCGCCGTACGGAACGATCTCGAACCCGGGCGTGTAGGGCCCGAAGTCGGCCCGCGCCTCGGGGTCCGTGGAGAAGCTGACGATCGTGGTGGTGCGCCCGTGGAAGTTGTTCTCGGCGACGATGATCTTCGCGAGGCCGTCCGGGACGCCCTTGACCCGGTACCCCCACTTGCGGGCGGTCTTGACGGCCGTCTCGACCGCCTCGGCGCCGGTGTTCATCGGCAGCACCATCTCCATGCCGCACAGCTCGGAGAGCTGCGTACAGAAGTCGGCGAACCGGTCGTGGTGGAAGGCGCGCGAGGTCAGCGTCACCCGTTCGAGCTGTGCTCTGGCGGCGTCGAGCAGGCGCCGGTTGCCGTGGCCGAAGTTGAGGGCCGAGTAGCCGGCCAGCATGTCCAGGTACCGGCGGCCCTCGATGTCCGTCATCCACGCGCCTTCCGCGGTGGCGACGACCACCGGCAGCGGGTGGTAGTTGTGGGCGCTGTGGGCCTCTGCGGCGGCGATGCTGGTGTCCGTGGTCGTCACGTACGTGCTCCGTTCGTGGTGCGTCGGGAGTTGTTGCCTCGGGCGGGGTGACGCCCCTTTCTATCGTCGGTCGGGTGCGGGGCGATGAAACCTTGCGGCATACGCTGTTCCGGCCGCGCGGCCGGAACAGGGCCGGGGAGGGGGATGATCGGGGCCGGGGGACCTGAGAGAATGACGGCATGGCCACTGACCGCCCGCCCGTCACCCAACACCACCCTCAGCCGAGGGGCTTCTCCCCGCCCCTCACACCGCGGGCGCTCTCCGGTATCCAGCCCACCGCAGGCTCCTTCCACCTCGGGAACTACCTGGGTGCGATCCGCCAGTACGTGGCGCTCCAGGAGACCCACGACGCCTTCTACATGGTCGTGGACCTGCACGCCATCACGGTGCCGCAGGACCCCGCGGAACTGCGGTCCAACACCCGCCTCGCGGCGGCGCAGCTGCTGGCGGCGGGCCTGGACCCGGACCGCTGCACGCTCTTCATCCAGAGCCACGTGCCGGAGCACGCGCAGCTCGGCTGGGTGATGAACTGCCTGACCGGCTTCGGCGAGGCCGGCCGGATGACGCAGTTCAAGGACAAGTCGGCGAAGCAGGGGTCGGACCGGGCGACCGTCGGCCTGTTCACGTACCCGATCCTCCAGGTCGCGGACATCCTGCTGTACCAGGCGAACGCCGTGCCGGTCGGTGAGGACCAGCGCCAGCACGTCGAGCTGACCCGCGACCTCGCGGAGCGCTTCAACGGACGGTACGGCCGGACCTTCACCGTCCCGGCGCCGCACATCGTCAAGGAGACCGGGAAGATCTACGACCTTCAGGACCCGACGGCGAAGATGAGCAAGTCGGCGTCGTCGCCGAAGGGCCTGATCAACCTCCTCGACGAGCCGAAGGTCTCGGCGAAGAAGTTCAGGAGCGCGGTCACCGACACGGGCACCGTGGTGTGCTTCGACGAGAAGGAGAAGCCGGGCGTCAGCAACCTCCTCACCATTTACTCCACGCTCACCGGTACCGGAATTCCGGAACTGGAGCAGCAGTACGCGGGCAGGGGCTACGGTGCGCTGAAGACGGATCTGGCTGAGCTGTTTGTGGAGTGGGTCACACCGTTCCGGGAGCGCACGCAGGAATACCTGGGCGATCCCGAGACGTTGGACGCTGTCCTGGCCAAGGGTGCGGAGAAGGCGCGCGCCGTGGCCGCCGAGACGCTGGCCAGCGCATATGACCATATTGGTTTCCTGCCCGCCAAGCACTGAAACGTGCCGGAGCACCGGCGCAGCGCCCCACCGGTGAGGACCGGCCGGGGCGTCACCAGAGTCCTAGGTCCCGCCCGAGTGTGTCCGATGACGCTCGCGGGGCGAGCCGCGCACGCGTCACACTGAGAGCAGACCGAACAGCGCCCGCGAGGCGCCCGTGATCAGGGGAAGAGGGGTGAACGCAGTGGGGACGAGCACGATCGGAGTCTCGATCGCGGTCCCGGAGCCCTACGGCCGCCTGCTCCAGGAGGCGCGCGCGGGCTTCGGTGACCCGGCGGCCTACGCCATCCCCACGCACGTCACGCTGCTGCCGCCGACCGAGATCGACTCCGCCGGCCTCCCCGCGCTCCGCCGCCACCTCGCGAAGGTCGCGTCGGCCGGCCGGCCGTTCCTGATGCGGCTGGACGGCACGGACACCTTCCGCCCGCTCTCCCCGGTGGTCTACGTGCACCTGGCCGAGGGCACCGCCGAGTGCACGGAACTGCAGGCCGACGTGCGCTCCGGCCCGGTCGTGCGCGAGCTGCAGTTCCCGTACCACCCGCATGTGACCGTCGCCCACGGCATCGCCGACGAGGCGATGGACCGGGCCTACGCGGCGCTCGCCGACTTCACGGCGAGCTGGACGGCCACCGGGTTCGCCCTCTACGAGCAGGGCGGGGACGGGGTGTGGCGCAAGATGCGCGAATATCCGTTCGGCGTCGACACCTGCGGTGTCCTGCCGCAGCAGCAGGGCTCCCGCGCCACCACGACGCCCCGCTGATCGCTCTCAGACCGGCAGTCTCCTGAAGAGCGCGCGCGGCACGTGCCGCAGCGCCGACATGACGAAGCGCAGCGCGCCGGGCACCCACACCATCTCCGCGTGGCGCCGCAGGCCCGTCTCGATGGCCTCGGCGACCGCCTCGGGGGTGGTGGCCAGCGGCGCCTCCGGCAGCCCCGCCGTCATCTTCGTGCGGACGAAGCCGGGCCTGACGACCATCACGTGCACGCCCGAGCCGTGCAGCGAGTCGCCGAGGCCCTGCGCGAACGCGTCCAGGCCGGCCTTGCTCGACCCGTAGATGAAGTTGCCGCGCCGGGCCCGTTCGCCGGCCACCGACGACAGCACGACCAGCGAGCCGTGCCCCTGCCGCCGCAGCGCGTTCGCGCACACCAGGGACGCGGAGACCGCCCCGGTGTAGTTGACCTGCGCGACCTGGACGGCTGAGAGCGGCTCCCGCTCGTCGCGGGCCTGGTCGCCGAGCACGCCGAAGGCGACCAGCACCATGTCGATGTCGCCCTCGGCGCCGCGTTCCGGGGAATGACCTCCGTACCCCCAGAAAAGCTTGCCGAGCACCTCCTCGTGGGACCCGGTGTCCAGCGCGTCGAAGGACACCGCGTGCGCGTCCGCGCCGAGCGACCGCAGGTGCTCGGCGGCGGCGTCGAGTGCGGGGGAGGGGCGGCCCGCCAGGTAGACGGTCCGGGTGCGGCGGGCGATGAGGCGGCGGGCGGTGGCGAGCGCGATCTCGGAGGTGCCGCCGAGGATCAGCAGGGACTGCGGGGCGCCGAAGGCGTCTTTCACGTGGCGGAACTCCTAGGGGGAACGGATGGGCGGAGTCTCAGAGGGCGAGGCGGCGGGCGAGGTCCGAGGTGAAGACCCCGCGGGGGTCGAGGTCGGCGCGCAGCTGCCGGAAGGCGTCGAGCCGCGGGTACATGCCGGGCAGCAGTTCGGGGCGCAGCCGGGAGTCCTTGGCGAGGTAGACGCGGCCGTCGGCGGCGGCGACCTCGTCGTCCAGGACGTCCAGGAAGCCGGCCAGGCCCGGCAGGGCCGCGGGGATGTCGAGGGCGAGGGTCCAGCCGGCCTTCGGGAAGGAGAGCCACCCCGGGTCGGCCTCGCCGAAGCGTTTGAGGACGGCGAGGAACGACGGGACGCCGCGGCGGCTGATCCGGCTCACGATGCGGCGCAGCGCGTCCTCCCGCCCCTCGCCGACGACGAACTGGTACTGGACGAAGCCGCTGCGCCCGTAGATCCGGTTCCAGTCCGGCACTCCGTCGAGCGGGTGGAAGAACGTCGAGATCTTCTGCAGCTCGCCGCGCCGTTCGCGGGGAGCCTTGTGGTACCAGAGGGCGTTGAACAGCCCGACGCTGCCGCGCCCGAGCAGCCCTTCCGGTACGAAGCCGGGGGCGCCCGGCAGCCGACCCGGCCGGAAGTCGAGCGGTGCGCGGCGGGCGCGGGGCGGCAGGGCGTCGAGGGGGGCGTGGTCGCCGCGGGTCAGGACGGCCCGGCCGGTCCTCGCACCGCGGGCGAGCAGGTCGATCCAGGCGACCGAGTAGCGGTAGCGGTGGTCGTCGGCGGTGAGCCGGGCCATCAGGTCGTCCAGATCGGTGGCCCGTTCGGTGTCGACGCTCATCAGCGAGGTCTCCACGGGCAGCAGTTGGATCGTCGCGGCGAGCACGATGCCGGTCAGGCCCATGCCGCCGGCCGTCGCCCAGAACAGCTCCGGTTCGTCCTCGGGGGTGACGAGGCGGGTGCCGCCGTCCGCCGTCAGCAGCTCGATGGCGCGTACGTGACGGGTGAACGACCCGGACAGGTGGTGGTTCTTGCCGTGGATGTCCGTGCCGATGGCCCCGCCGACCGTGACGTACCGGGTCCCGGGGCTGACGGGCACGAACCAGCCGAGCGGCAGCAGGATCTGCATCAGCCGGTGCAGGCTCACCCCGGCGTCGCAGACCACCAGGCCGTTGACGGCGTCGATCTCGTGGATCCGGTCCAGGCCCGTCATGTCGAGGACGGCGCCGCCGGCGTTCTGCGCCGCGTCGCCGTAGGCCCGGCCGAGCCCGCGGGCGATGGCGCCGCGGCCCCCGCAGTCCCGGATCGCCTCGGCCGCCTCCTCGTAGGTGCGGGGTCGGAGAACGTGCGCGGTGGTGGGCGCGGTGCGGCCCCAGCCGGAGACGGGGGTGGTCAGGGCGGAGGGTGCGGGCATAAGTGTGACGCTATCGCCCGGAAGGTGGTTATTGCCCCTATATGCCAGGTCTCTCACTGGAACGGGTGAGTGAGGGTGAGTCAGGGGACGATAAAGGGCATATTACCGCATTAGCCCTTTTGTTCTGGAGGGGGCGACCCACGAACGAGGGAGAACCCGCAGGTGCGAACTTCGGACTCCGCAACGTCGCGTGCGTCGGACCTGGACCGCCGGCTGCTCACCGCGCTGCGCCGGTGCGGCGACGGACCACCGGTCGCCCGCGCCGCGCGGGCCCTGTCCTGGAGCGGCGAGCACGCGGCGCTCTGGCTCGCCGCCGGGCTCGCCGGCGCCTCCCTGGACCGGCCGCGCCGACGCGCCTGGCTGCGGGCCACGGTCCTGGTCGGCGCCGCGCACGTCGCGAGCATGGGCGTCAAGCGGGTCGTCCGCCGGCCCCGCCCGCAGCTGCCGGGCGCGCGGCCCCTGGTGGGCACCACCGGCCGGCACAGCTTCCCCAGCTCCCACGCGGCGTCGTCGGCGGCCGCGGCGGTCGCCTTCGGCGCGCTGCTGCCGGGCCCGCTCAGCCTGTTCGGCCCCTTCCCGCTGGCCATCGGCGTGTGCGCGTCGCGGCTGGTCGCGGGCGTGCACTACCCGAGCGATGTCGCCGCGGGCGCCGCGCTGGGCGCCGCCACGGCCCGGCTGGGCCAGGCCTGGTCCCTGCGGGGCGGAGGACTCCATGGCTGAGCCCACCTCGGCGGTGTTCGACGACGTACCCCGGCCGTCCGTCCCCGCCGCCGGGACGCTCCGCACCCTGGCGGCCCTGCCCGGCGGCCTGATCCGGACGGCCCGGCCGCGGCAGTGGGTCAAGAACGGCCTGGTGCTCGCCGCGCCGGTCGCCGCCGGCCGGCTGCTGTCCCGGCACGGACTGGTCCAGCTCGGCATCGTGTTCGTGCTCTTCACCGCCTGCGCGTCCGCCGTCTACCTGATCAACGACGCACGCGACGCCGAGGCCGACCGGGCCCATCCCGTCAAGTGCGCCCGCCCCGTCGCCAGCGGCCGGCTCCCGGTCTCCGTCGCCTACGCGGCGGGCGGCCTGCTCGGCGTCCTCGCGCCGGTGGCCGCGTACGTGCTGTGCAACGCGGCGACCGCCGGGCTGCTCGCCGCGTACCTCGTCATGCAGCTCGCGTACTGCCTGCGGCTCAAGCACGTCCTCGTCGTGGACCTCGTCGTCGTCACCACCGGCTTCCTCATGCGCGCCATGGCCGGCGGCTTCGCCCTCGACATCGACCTGTCCCGCTGGTTCCTGATCACCTCGGGGTTCGGCGCGCTCTTCATGGTCGCCGCCAAGCGCTACTCCGAACTGATCCTGATGTCGGGCACCGACGGCGAGGCCGGCGCCTCGCGCTCCCTGCTGACGGCGTACACCACCGGCTACCTGCGTTTCGTCTGGCAGCTCGCGGCAGGGGTCGCGGTCCTCGCGTACGGCATGTGGGCGATGGAGACCGGGGGCGCCGCCGCCGGCTCGCTGCCCTGGCGGCAGCTGTCGATGATCCCGTTCATCCTGTCCGTGCTCCGCTACGCCGTCTTCGCCGACGCGGGCGCGGCCGGCGCGCCGGAGGACGTGGTGCTGCGCGACCGCCCGATGCTCGTCATCGCCCTGGGCTGGGCGGCGCTCTACGCCCTCGCGGTCGCCGAGCTGTGACGTACGGGCCGCGGCGCGGGGTGCCGTCCACCCTGCGCTCGGAGATCCTCGGGTTCGCGCTGGCCGGCGCCGCCGCCTACGCCGTCGACCTCGGCCTCTTCGTCTGGCTGCGCGGACCGGGCGGCTTCGGGCCGCTCACCGCCAAGGCGCTGTCCTTCCTCGCCGGTTGCACGGTCGCCTACGCCGGCAACGCGCTGGGCACCTACCGCGCCCGCCCGCCGGCCGCCGGCCGCGCCCGCCAGTACGCCGTCTTCTTCGCGTTCAACGTCGCGGGCGCGGTCGTCCAGCTCCTGTGCCTCGCCCTGTCGCATTACGCGCTCGGGCTCACCACCCCGCGCGCGGACGTGGTCTCGGGCGCCGGCATCGGCATGGCACTGGCCACCGCGCTGCGCTTCTGGGGGACGAGGACCTTCGTCTTCGGACGGCCGGAACCGGTCGCGCCGTCGCCCGGGGAATGCGCACGCTGACGGAGGGTAGGCGCGTGGACATGGAGTGGATCACATGGAGTGGCTGACGAAACTGCGGTGGATCGGCCCGTGGATCTCCCGGCTGATGCGCACCCACGCCTGGCGTTCCTTCGAGCACCTCCAGGAGGTGCACTGGAGCCGGCTGGCCGCGGCCGTCACCTTCACCAGTTTCCTCGCCCTCTTCCCGCTGATCACCGTCGCCGCGGCGATCGGCGCCGCCCTGCTCTCCGACCAGCAGCTCCAGGACATCCAGAAGAAGGTCTCCGAGCAGGTCCCCGGCATCGCCGACCAGCTCAACATCGACGGCCTGGTCGCCAACGCGGGCACCGTCGGCCTCATCGCCGGCGCGCTGCTCCTCTTCACCGGCTTCGGCTGGGTCGCCTCGCTCCGCGACTGCCTGCGCGCGGTCTGGGAGAAGGACGACGAGGACGAGAACCCGTTCAAGAGCCGGCTCCGGGACGCCGGGATCCTCTTCGGCCTGGGCGCCGCCGCCATCGTCTCGCTCGCCTCCTCCGCGTTCGCCACCGCGGCCGTCGGCTGGGCCACCGACCACCTCGGCTTCGAGGACAGCACGGCCGGCCGGTTCTTCCTCACCGCCGCCGGCTTCTGCATCGCCGTCGTCGCGGACTTCGTGCTGCTGGTCGTCCTGCTCACCCTGCTGCCCGGCGTCGAACCCCCGCGCCGCCGGGTCGTCGTCGCGGGCCTCGTCGGCGCCGTCGGCTTCGAGATCCTGAAGCTGGTCCTCAGCAGCTACCTGCAGAACGTCGCGGCGAAGAGCATGTACGGCGCCTTCGGCGTCCCCGTCGCCCTGCTCCTCTGGTTCAACTTCATGGCCAAACTCCTCCTCTTCTGCGCCGCGTGGACAGCGGTCCCGTCGAAGGACGCCCCCACGACCACCCCGGCAGCGGAATCGGCCACGAACGGGAACCCCACCGAGGACCACCCCGAAACGCTCCGTCCCGCCTGACCCGGCAGGGTCAGTCGGTCACTTCGCTGCCGGGCTTGTCGTCGCCGGTCCTGCGGCGGCGGATCAGGAGGACCGCCGCGGCGATGAGGGCCAGGGCGGCGGCCGTTATGGCGGCGTAGGTCCAGATGCCGTTCGTGTCGGACGTTCCGGTGACGGCGGCCTGGGCGGGGCCCTTGGTGTCCGGGTCCGGGGCGTTGGCCTTGGCGGCGCTCCGGGTCGGGACCAGGGAGCCGACCGGCTTCACGGTGGGGGCGGCCTTGAAGCCCCAGTCCAGCAGGGCGGCCGTCTCCTTGTAGACCTCGCTGCTGCCCGCGTTCGGGTGCATCACGGTGACCAGCAGGGTGCGGCCGTCGCGTTCGGCGGCGCCGGTGAAGGTGTTGCCCGCGTTGGTGGTGAAGCCGTTCTTCACGCCGAGCAGGCCCGGGTAGCGGTGCACACCGCCGGCGCCGGTCAGCAGGCGGTCGGTGTTCTGTATGCCGAACGCGCCGCGCACCTTCGTCGGCTTGCCCGCCTTGTCCTTCTTGTAGTCGCCGGGGAACTGCGCGTTGGACGTCGCGCAGTACTCACGGAAGTCGGCCTTCTGCAGCCCCGACCGGGCGATGAGCGTCAGGTCGTAAGCGCTGCTCACCTGGCCCGGCATGTCGTAACCGTCGGGCGACACGACGTGGGTGTCGTCGGCCTGCAACTCCTTGGCCTGGGCGTTCATCTCCTGCACGGTCTTGTCGACGCCGCCGTTCATCGAGGCGAGGACGTGCACCGCGTCGTTGCCCGAGTGCAGGAAGACCCCGAGCCACAGGTCGTGCACGGTGTAGCTGAGCTTCTCCTTGATGCCGACGAGGCTGCTGCCCTCGCCCATGCCGCTCAGGTCGGAGTCGGCGACCGTGTGCACCTGGGTCTTCGGGAACTTGGGCAGCACGGTGTCGGCGAACAGCATCTTGAGCGTGCTGGCGGGAGCCAGTTTCCAGTGCGCGTTGTGCGCGGCCAGCACCTCGCCGGTCTTCGCGTCCGCCACGATCCACGAACGGCCGGTGAGCTTCGGCAGCGCCGGGCTGCCGGCGTCCTGCTGCACCTGGGTGCCGGGGGCGCCGAGCCGTTCGCCGCCGACCGTCGACATGGCCGCGGGGGGCACCGGATCCGGCGTTCTGCCGTCCGCGTGGGCGGGCGACGCGAGCAGCGGGCCGGACGCCAGGGCGGCGGCGCACAGGGCCAGCAGGGAACGGCGGAAGGTGGGTGCAGGCATGGACACCAGCAGAACGTACAGGCCTGGTGGCGGAACGCGCGCCCCCCGTTTGCCCCGTGGGCGCGTGAGCATTCGCACGCCGGGGAGGCGGAACCATCCGGACCCCGTCGGTCGTCCCCGTACGGGAGTCTCCATACTGGGACGCATGAAGCTCAACCGTCCCGTCTCCTGGTTCCTGATCGCCTTCGGTGTGTGGTCCTGGATCGTCTGGACCACCTTCGTCAAGAACCTGTGGAAGGACGCGAGCGGGCTCGCCTTCGACAACGGCTCCCCGACCGCGTACTTCTGGGTGCACCTGACGCTCGCGATCACCTCGTTCCTGCTGGGTACGGCGATCGGCGCGCTCGGGCTGCGGTCGCTGCGCGTCCTGAAGCGGGAAGCCGCCGCCGGGACCCCGGCCGGGCGGCAGCCCTCCGACCCGGCAGCCGCCCGGTGATCGTCGTCTTCGTCCTGGTCGCACTGGCCGTCGTGGCGCTGTTCGCCGTGGTCCACCGGTACCTGTGGCTACGCCTGGTCCGCGATGTGTCGGCGCCCGGCGGCTGGTACCGGCGCATCGGGACGGTGCTCGCCTTCGTCCTCCCGCTGACCAGCCTGGGCGCGCTGCTCGGTGGCCGCGAACTGCCGCTGACGGGCGAGCGGTGGCTGGCCTGGCCGGGCTACATGTGGCTCGCGGTGCTGATCTACCTGACGCTCGCGCTGCTGGTGGGCGAGGCGGTACGGCCGCTGCTGCGGCGTGCGCTGGACCGCCGGGCGGCGGCCCGGCGACAAGCGGATGACGTGGTTCCGGAAGCGGTCCCGGTGGAGGTCCCGGCCGCGGCTCCCGCGTCCGTTCCCACGGCGGCGCCGCCGGCAGCGGCTCCCACCCTCACCGAAGAGCCCGCCGCCTCCCGGCGGCAGTTCGTCGCCCGCACCGTCGCCGTCGCCGCGGGCGCCGTGGCCGCCGGGACCGTCGGCTACGGCACCTACGGCGTCCTGCGCGGCCCCCGGCTGAAGAACGTGACGGTGCCCCTCGCGAAGCTGCCCGCGCGGGCGGACGGCTACCGCATCGCGGTGGTCAGCGACATCCACCTCGGACCGATCCTGGGCCGGGCGCACACCCAGCGGATCGTCGACACGATCAACGGCGCGCGCCCCGACCTGGTGGCGATCGTCGGTGACCTGGTCGACGGGACCGTGGCCGATCTCGGGCCGGCCGCCGAGCCGCTGGCCCAACTGCGGGCCCGGGACGGCTCGTACTTCGTCACCGGCAACCACGAGTACTTCTCGGGCGCGGCCCCGTGGGTCGACTTCGTCCGCGAACTGGGCCTGCACCCGCTGGAGAACGCCCGGGTCGAGCTGCCCGGCTTCGACCTCGCGGGCGTCAACGACATCTCCGGTGCGGACCACCGTGCCGCGCCGGACTACGGCAGGGCGCTCGGGGACCGGGACCGGACCCGGGCCGCCGTCCTGCTGGCGCACCAGCCGGTGATGATCCACGAAGCGGTGAAGCACGGCGTGGACCTGCAGCTCTCCGGGCACACGCACGGCGGGCAGCTCTGGCCGGGCAACTACATCGCGGAGCTGGCCAACCCCACGGTGGCCGGCCTCGACCGGTACGGCGACACCCAGTTGTACGTGACGCGCGGCGCGGGCGCCTGGGGTCCTCCGGTGCGGGTCGGGGCGCCGTCGGACATCACCATCGTGAAGCTGGTCTCACTGCGCGCGTGACGCCTTCTTCGCGGCGCGCTTGGCCGCCCGCTTGGCCGGGACCTTCGCGACCGGCTCGGGGGCCGGCTCGGAGGCCGACCCGGTCGATGCGGTGGCCCGGGGGGCGTCCGCGCCGCCCCCCGACGACTTCTGGGACGAGATGAACGTCGGCAGGATGAAGTCGTGGATGAGCCCCTTGGCATCCCTGACCAGCGGACGGAACACCCGGTACCGCGAGAGGCTGACGACCTTCGCCACCAGCGGGGTGCACCGCTTGACGAAGTTCCGGGTGCGCTCGGTGTCGTCGGTGCGGTCGAAGACCCAGTACAGCACCACGATCATGAGGTGCAGCCAGAGCAGGTCCGGGAGGAGCTCGGCCAGTTCGGCGTCGAGCTTGGGGGCCAGGTCCGAGCCGTTCAGCACCTCGTCGAAGATGGCGACGGCGGTGGCGCGCGCCGGGTGCGACTCGTTCGAGAACGGGCTGAGCGGGCTGTCCGGGTCGGCCGCGGTGCGGAAGAACTGCGACGCGAACTCGTGGTACGGCGCCGCGCAGTCCACCCACGAGGTGAGGGCGATCTCCAGGCGCTTGGAGAAGTCGGTGACGCCGGCCATCTTGGCGTGCGCGTCGACCGCGTGCTCGTGCGTCATCCGGTCGTAGAAGCCCTGGATCAGGTACTCCTTCGACCCGAAGTAGTAGTAGGCGTTGCCGACCGACACCCCGGCCTCGGTCGCGATCGCCCGCATCGTCGTCTTGTTGTAGCCGCGCTCCTGGAACATCCGCATCGCGGTGTCCAGGATCAGCGCCCGGGTCAGCTCGCTCTTGTCGGTCTTCGGACGCGCCCGGCCGCCCGGCAGTTCGGCGGCCGGGGCGGCGTCGTCGGACGGGCTACGGTCAGTTTCTTCCACAGGTGTGAGCCTAACCGCCGTGCCGGCACGCATCGCCGCAGTCCTCGTGGGACGGCAGCGGTGACCCGGCGGGCCGGCCGGTGCTGGGGTTCTGGGCCCGCTCCCAACCCGTTCCGGGCGGCGCCCAGGCGGTCCGGCCGGGCCCCCAGCCGTTGTTCTGCCCCTGGCCGGGCTGCGCCCAGCCGTTCTGGCCGGGCCTCGGCCGGTGGCTGTCCGGGGGGACGCCCCAGCCGCTGTACGGGTTGGCCGCCGCCCGGTACTTGGCGGCCGCCAGGACCGCGGCACGGGCGAGCGGCGCCCCGACCGGGGTGCTGAAGCGGTGTGCCATCGGCCGGTATTCGGCGAGCGCCCAGAGGACGACGATCCAGGCGGCGTCCCCCGTGTAGAGCTGCCCCTGGTCGCCGATGACGGTGATGCGGCTCAGGGTCGAGGCGTGGTCGAGGTCCGGGTACCGGCCGCGCGCCTCGGGGGAGCAGGCCGGGACGAGGTCCAGCGGGACGAGTTGGCGCTGCCGTCCGAGCCAGCCGCGCACGAAGGAGCAGAGCTTGCAGTCGGCGTCGTACAGGACGGTCAGCCGGCGGACCGGGGCGCGGGCGTCCCGGCCGGCCGTCACCGCGGTGTCCGCGGCGGAGGTGCTGTGGGTGGCGTCGGCGGCCATGGTGGTCAGTGCGCCGGGGTGGCGGGGGTGGTCCAGCCCTGCGGCGGCACCGGCGGGAGCTGCTCCTTCTCCATGATGCCCCGGCGGCGGATCTTGTTGAGGATGAAGACGTTGCCGAGGTGCAGGACACCGAGGACGAGCAGGACGACCCCGAGCTTGACCGACAGCGCCTCGAAGAGGCCGCGGGCGTCCTCCACCGCGTCGGCGGCCTTGAGGTACAGGGCGACGAAGCCGAAGTTGACGAGGTAGAAGCCGACGACCAGGAGGTGGTTGACGGCCTCGGCGAGCTTCTCGTTGCCGTGCAGCACGTCGGCGAGGAAGATCCGCCCGTTGGTGCTGAGGGTGCGCGCGACCCAGATGGTCAGACCGATGCTGATGAGCAGGTAGACGACGTACGCGACGACCGTGAGGTCCATGGTCCATCCCTTTGCGAGAGACTTGGCTGCAATGACTTGAACGTGTTCAAAACTTCTGACAGGCCTGACTGTAGACCTATTTTTGAACGTGTTCAACCATGGGTCGCACGGGAAAATGAAAACGCCGGGCGGGCCTGAGGAATCAGGCCCGCCCGGCGTTCCGGGGACAGCGGGAGGTCAGTCGCGCGAGTGGCTCAGCTCCAGGTCGAGGCCGTCGCCCCCGTCGCCGTCCTCGCCGCCGCCCACCGTGACCGTGGCGGGGAAGGGCGGGTAGCCCATCGTCAGCAGGGTGTAGCGGCCCGGGTAGAGGTCGGCGAAGGCGTAGCCGCCGTCCTTGCCCGTCTGGATGACGCCGACCTCCTTGCCGTCCGCGTCCTGGAGGACGACCCGCGCGTCGTCGACGGGGTCGCCCTTCGCGGTGCGCACCGTGCCGGAGAGGGTGCCGGTGCCGCTGAGCCGCAGATCGCACTCGACGGGACGGTCGGACGTCATGACGCTCGCCGTCTGCGGGTGGTGCCCGTCCGCGTTCGCGACCAGGACGTACGACCCGCTGCCGGGCGTCGGCAGGCTGAACGTGCCGTCCTCGCCCGCCGTGAGCCGGCCGACCTGGCGGCCGTCGGCGGCGATCAGGGTGAGCTCCGAGCGCGGGATGGGCAGTCCGAAGGCCCCGCGGACGGTGCCGCGCACGGACGGGCCGCCGTTCTTCTGCAGCGGGATGACGACGCCCGGCGCCGAGGTGTCGGCATCGTCCGGCGCGCCCTCGACCGCCAGGTGCGGCAGCCGCTTGTCGAGCCAGTCCGGCAGCCACCAGTTGGAGTTGCCGAACATGTGCATCAGCGAGGGGACGAGGACCGTCCGCAGGATGAACGCGTCGAGCGCGACCGCTCCCGCGAGGCCGACGCCGAACATCGCGATGACGCGTTCCCCGTTGAGGACGAAGGCGGTGAAGACGCAGATCATGATGACGGCCGCCGAGTTGATCACTCGGCTGGTCTCCGCCAGCCCGACCCGTACCGCACGCGCGTTGTCCTTGGTGTGCACCCACTCCTCGTGCATCCGGCTGACCAGGAAGACCTGGTAGTCCATGGAGAGGCCGAAGAGCAGCGACAACATGATCACCGGGAGGAAGGCCTCGATCGGCCCCTCGCGGCTGGCGAGCAGCAGATCACCGCCCCAGCCCCACTGGTAGGCCGCGACCAGCACGCCGAAGGACGCGGCGGCGGCGGCGAGGTTCATCACCGCGGCCGTCAGCGGAACGACGAGGCTGCGGAAGGCGATCAGCAGCAGGACGAAGCCCAGCGCGATGATCACCGCGACGAAGACGGGCAGCTTGTCCATCAGCACCGCGGCGAAGTCCTTGTACATCGCCGTCTGGCCGCCGACGTACGCCTGCATCGTGCTGCCCTTCTCGGCAGCGGGCACGACGTCGGAGCGGAGCCGGTCGATCAGGTCCGAGGTCGCCTTGTCCTGCGGCGACGTGTCCGGCACCGCCTGGATGACGGCGATCTCGGCGCCCGGCTGCATCGGCAGCGCGGCGGCGAAGGTGATGCCCTTGGTCGCGTTGAGTTTGCCGACCAGGGTCTGCACCGCGGCCTTGTCGGTGTCCGACTTCACTTCGGCGAGGATCGTCAGCGGGCCGTTGAAGCCCGCGCCGAACCCGTCGGCGAGGAGGTCGTACGCCTTGCGGGTGGTCGTCGTGTCCTTGTTGTTGCCCTGGTCGGAGGAGCCGAGGCGCAAGGAGAGCACCGGCACGGCCAGGGTGGCCATCATCGCGATGGCGACCACGGAGAGCACCCGCGGGTGCCGCTCCACGAACGACGACCAGCGGGCGGCGGCGCCGGTTTCCAGCTTCGCCTCCGGGCCGTTGGCGGCCAGCTTGCGCCGCTGGCGGCGGGAGAGCACGCGGTTGCCGAGGACGCCGAGCATCGCGGGCAGCAGGGTGATGGCCGCGGCGACACTCAGGACGACGGTCAGCGAGGCGGCGATGGCAACGCCGTTGAGGAAACTCAGGCCCATCGCGAACATGCCGAGCAGCGCGATGCAGACCGTGCCGCCCGCGAACAGCACCGCGCGCCCCGAGGTGTTGACCGCCGTCACGGCGGCCTCCTCCGGGGTCAGCCCGCGCAGGATGCCCTTGCGGTGCCGGGTGACGATGAAGAGCGCGTAGTCGATGCCCACGCCCAGGCCCACGAGCATGGCCAGGACCGGTGCGAAGTCGGCGACGGCCATGCCGTGGCTGAGCAGGAGGATCGCGGACGAGGCGGTGAAGATGGCGAACAGCGCGGTGATGATCGGCATCAGCATGCCGAGGACCGAACCGAGCGCGAGGAAGAGGACGACGGCCGCGGCCGCGACACCGACCAGCTCGCTCAGCCCCTGCGGAGGCTCCTGGGCCATCTGGATCGCCTGGCCGCCGGCCTCGACCTCCAGGCCGCTGCCCCCCGTGTCCTGCACGATCTGGACGAGCTTCTTCACCTCCTCCTTGTCCAGCTCGTTGCCGAGCTTGGTGAAGGTGACGGCCGCGTAGGCGGTCCTGCCGTCCTTGCTGACCTTCGCCGCGCCCTCGGGCGCGTACGGGCTCGCGATCGTGCCGACGTCGGCCACGTCGCTCTTGATCTTCTGGAGCGCAGCGGTCATCTTCTGCTGGACCGCGGCGTCCCGGACGGAGCCCTGGTCCACGTGCCAGACGATGTTGTCGGTCTCGCCGGCCTGCGCGGGGAAGGCCTTGTCCATCAGCTTGAGGACCTGCGCGGACTCGGTTCCGGGCAGCTCGAAGACGTTGGCGTAGGCGCTCCCTGCGGCGCCGCCCGCGCCGCCGAAGCCGGCCATGACGAGCACCCACAACCCGATCACCAGCCACTTGCGCCTAAAGCACCAACGTGCCAATGCGGCCACGGTCCCAGCTCCTTCACTCGCTGCCGACGGTCACTGCCGAGCATGATTCCTCCGCAGTCTGCTCAGCCTCCGTGCCGGGACCGGGCCGTTACAAGGTGAATCGGGATCTCTCAGGGAACTCCCAAGTTGTCTCCAGTGGGTCTGTGGGTCATCACTGCCGATACTTGAGCCATGGAGAACCCCGAGAGTCCGGCCACCGTACTGATCGTCGAGGACGAGCCAGGCATTGCGGATATTCTCCGAATTACCCTGAAATACCATGGCTTCACGGTGTACCACGCGGCCACCGGCCGGCAGGCCGTCATCGCCGCCCGCGAGCACCGGCCCGACCTGGTGCTGCTCGACGTGATGCTGCCGGACGGCAACGGCTGGGAGGTCTGCCGCACGCTGCGCGCCGAACGCGACGACCTCGCGGTGATCTTCGTGACCGCCCGGGACGCGCCGCGCGACGTCGTCGGCGGCCTCGCCCTCGGCGGCGACGACTACATCACCAAGCCGTTCGGCGTGGACGAGGTGGTCGCCCGGGTGCACGCCGTGCTCCGCAGGACGCGGCGCGAACCGGAGGCGGCGGACCCCGTACTGCGCCACGGCGACCTGGAGATGGACGAGACGACGTACACCGTCCGCCGCGCCGGCGAGCCGGTCGATCTGACCCCCACCGAGTACAACCTGCTGCGGCACCTGCTGCGCAACGCCGGGCGGATCGTCACCAAGGAGCAGTTGCTGCAGCACGTCTGGCAGTACGACACGGTCGTCGAGTCGACCGTCGTCGAGACCTACATCAGCTATCTGCGGCGCAAGCTCGACCGGCTCGGGCCGCCGCTCATCGAGACCCGGCGCGGCATCGGCTACGGGCTGCGGGCGCTGGCATGAGGCTCGGGTTCGGGACGTTCGGGCTCGGCACGCGCTGGAGCGGCGGACGCGGCGGTGGAGACGGCCGTGGCGGTGGAGACGGCCGCGACGAACGCGGCTCCGGGAAGCGGCCGGACGGCAAGCGCTGCTTCTGGCCGCGCCCCCGCTCGCTGCGCGGGCGCTTCACGATGGCCAACGTCACCTTCCTGGCCATCGGCCTGGTGATGGCGGGCGCGGCCAGCCTCATCGGCATGTACACCATGCTGATCGGCGAGATAGACGCCTCGTTGAAGACCTCCCAGCAGGCGATGTCCTCCACGCCGTTCACCAGTGGCGGCCTGCAACAGCTCTGCACGATGGCCGGCATGCTGCAGACCGACAACGGCGGCAAGGTCGTCGCCCAGGCCTTCGACCAGGACCTGTTCCTGGTGCTCGACTCCCACGGCCGGATCTCCACGGTGTGCGAGGGCAACGTGGCCAACCTCAACGAGGAGCGCCGCAGTCTCGCGTCGGCGCTGCCGGACGTGAAGGCGCTCGCGTCGTCCGGCGACGCCGCGACCGTGCACAGTGACGGGAACTACTACCGGGTCATGGTCGCCCGCCTCGGCGACGGCACCATGGTCGTCAAGGGGATGCGGCTCAACGGGGTGCGGCGGGCGGTCGGCCACCTCCTCATCGTCGAGGTCATCGACAGCGTCGTGCTGCTGGGCCTGCTCGCGATGGGCTCGCTGACCGCCGCCCGCCGGCGGCTGCGACCGCTGGAGGACATGGTCGAGACGGCGTCCGCCATCTCCGAGGGCGACCTCTCCCGGCGGATCGCCACCGCCTCGCACGGCAGCACCGAGGTCGAGCAGCTCAGCGCCGCGCTCAACGCCATGCTCCAGCAGATCGAGACGGCGCTCACCAGCAGCGAGCGGGCCACCGCCCAGCTCCGCCAGTTCCTCGCCGACGCCTCCCACGAGCTGCGCACGCCGCTCGCCTCCGTCCGCGGCTACCTCCAGCTCTACGAGAAGGGGATGCTCGACCCCGACGAGAAGGAGCGTGCCCTGACCCGGGTCTCCGCCGAGGCGCTGCGGATGAGCCGCCTCGTCGACGAACTCCTCGCCCTCGCCCGGCTGGAGGACCGGCCGGCGCTCGCGCCGCGCCCTGTCGACCTGACGCAGCTGGTCAGGGACGGCATATCGGATCTCACCATGCAGCAGCCGCAGCGGCCGATCGCGCTGGTCCTGCCGGGCTGTGTGGAGGTGCTGGGGGACGAGGCGCAGTTGCGGCAGATCCTCGGGAACCTGCTCAGCAACGTCCGGGTGCACACTCCGGCGGAGTCCCCGCTGACCGTGGAGGTCGTCCGCCGGGACGAGGACGTCCTGTTGCGGATCACCGACTCCGGCCCGGGTCTGTCACCGCAGGACGCCGCCCGCGCCTTCGACCGCTTCTTCCGCGCCGACCCCGACCGGGCCCGGGACACCGGCGGCGCGGGCCTCGGGATGTCGATCGTCCAGGCCGCGGTCGACGCCCACCACGGATCGGTCCGCCTCGACACCGCCCCGGGCACCGGGCTCACGGTCCGCGTCACCCTCCCGGCGGTCCGTCCGGCCGAACTCGCGGGTGAGGCGGCCCCGCGCTGAATCGGTGCCGCTCAGGCCCGTCCGGCGGTCGAGGGGACCTGCGGTGCCGCCGCGGCGGGCACCCGGCCGACCCGCCGCACCCCCGGCACCAGCGCCGTTCCCAGGCAGGCGGCCGCCACCAGCACGGCCGCGACCGCCAGGGGGGTCGCCGTCCCCCACGCGTTGGCGGCGAGCGGCGCGGCGGCGTAGCCGACCGGCATCGCGGCGAGCGAGAGCAGCCAGTCGTAGGAGGTGACGCGGGCCAGCACGCCGGCCGGAACGGCGTCCTGCACGGTGGTCTCCCACACCGGGTTGAGGAAACCGAGCGCGCCCAGCGCGATGCCGTAGGAGGCGATGAGCAGCGGGGCGGGGGCGGCCACGGCGAGCAGGATCAGCGGCAGCGCGTACGTCGCGAGGCCGAGGTTGGCCACCAGGACGGGGCGGGAAAGCTTGGCGCGGCTCGCCAGCAGGGAGCCCACGACCAGGCCCGCGGTACTCGCCTGGAGCAGGTAGATCCACACGTCGTCCCCGCCGAGCCGGTCGCGGGCGACGATCGGTCCGAGGGTGGCGAGGACGGCGGCGGCGCCGTTCCAGGTGGCGTGCGCGATCAGGCTCGTCCAGTACCAGTCGCGGGACCGCACCTCGGACCAGCCCTCGACCAGGTCGGCGCGCATCGAGCGGCGGGGGATGGGCGTGCGGCGGACGCGGATCGCGGCCAGCAGTGCGGCGCTGGCCGCGAAGGTCGCCGCGTCCAGGACGAAGGCCCAGCCGGGTCCCGCGGTGAAGACCAGCAGCCCGGCGACGCCGGGCCCGCCGAAGAAGGCGGCGTTGCGCGCGGCGGACATCAGCGAGTTGGCCTTCTGCCGTTCCGGTCCTTCGGTGGTGCCGGTGACGAGCGGGGACGCGGTCGGCATGGCGAACGCGGAGGCGATGCCGCCGACGACCTCGGCTGCGGCTATGTGGAGGAGCTGCGGGTCGCTGCCGATGAGTTCGGCGCCGACGAAGAGCTGGGCGGCGCACCGGACGAGGTCGGTGACCAGGGCGACCTTGCGGACGTCGAACCGGTCGCCGAGGACGCCGCCGAGGGGGAGCAGGAGCAGTTTGGGGACCATCGAGCAGCCGAGGACGATGGCGAGCGCGGTGGCCGACCCGTCGGTGGCCCGGGTGATGGCGATGGCCAGCGCGGCCGGGACGACGGCGTCGCCGAGGGCCGACAGGGTGCGGCCGATGAAGAGCAGCCGGAAGGAGTGCAGCCGGAGGGGGTGCGTCGGTGGGGTCACGTCAGAAATGTATTTCGACACCGAACCTTTCGTCAACGAATAATTCGGTGCCGACGGAACGGGGCGTAACATGAAGCCATGAGCGCCCAGGACCAGGCCCGCGACCGGACCGACGAGCACGTCGCGCGCTGGCTGCCCGTCCTCCCCGACCTCGACCCCGACATCGAGGGCGCGGTCACGAGGATGAAGATGATCGCCCACCATCTGCGCCGGTTCCGGGACCAGTCGCTCGCCGACTACGACCTCCAGCGGCACGAGTTCGAGACGCTGCACGCGCTGGCCGGCCGCGGCGGCCAGGCCAGCCCCTCGGAGCTCGCCGCCGACCTGGACATGGCACCCGCCTCCATCACCGGCCGGCTCGACACGCTCGCCCACCGCGGCTTCGTCCGCCGCACCCCCTCCGCGAAGGACCGCCGCCGCGTCGACATCGAACTGACGGAGGAGGGCCGGGCCACCTGGCTCGGCTCGATGGACGTGCTCGGCGACGAGGAGTACCGGCTGCTCGGCGCGCTCGACGCCGACGAGCGCCGGACCCTCTCCGACCTGCTGCGCCGAATCCTGTTGGCGGCGGAGGACGTTCAGGGCTTGCGTGAGAGCCCCCTCGAACCCGTACGTTCGATCCATGCCAACGACACCTGAGAACGCCGCGGCCGAGGTTCCCTCCGAGCGCTACGCGCGTGGCCTCGCCGTGCTGCAGAAGATCGCCGGCACCGAGCGGCCCGCCGTGCTCGACGCACTCGCCGGGATCGCCCCCGACCTGGGACGGTTCACCGTCGAGTTCGGCTACGGCGACATCATCTCCCGCCCCGGCCTGACGCTTCCGCAGCGGCAGTTGGCCACCATCTCGGCGCTCGCCGCGATGGGCAACGCGGCCCCGCAACTGCGCTTCCACGTCGACGGGGCGCTCAATGTCGGCATCAGCCGCCGCGAGATCGTGGAGACGTTCATCCACGCCGGTATCTACGCGGGCTTCCCGGCCGCGCTCAACGCCCTCACCATCGCCCGCGAGGTCTTCGCCGCGCGCAAGGAGTCCGGCGACGCCGGGCCCGTCGCCCCGGCCACCCCGAGCGAGCCGGGCACCACCCGCTACGAACGCGGAGCGGAGGCACTGGCCCGCATCGACGGCCACGCCGGCGAATCGGTCGTCGCCTCGCTCCAGGACATCGCCCCCGACCTGGCCCGCTACCTGATCGAGTTCGCCTTCGGCGACATCTACTCCCGCACGGGCCTGGACCTCAAGTCCCGCGAACTGGCCACCATCGCCATGTGCACGGCCCTGGGCACCGCCGCCCTGCAACTCCGGGTCCACCTCCACGGCTTCCTCAACGTCGGCGGCACCGAGGACGAAGCGGTGGAGGTCATCACGCAGATGGCGGGCTACGCCGGCTTCCCGGCAGCCCTGAACGGCATCACGGCCGCCCGCGCCGTCTTCGCGGAGCGGGCCGAGCGCCAGCACGAGCGCTGAACCCGGCAGGCGGCGGAGGTCAGGCGACGATCACTCGGGTTTCGAACTCGCTGGTTACCGAAGATCCGGGGCGCCCGCCGGGTGGATCCCCCGGACGGGTGAACCGCCCGCCGGAGGCGGACACGGCGGCGGCCCGGGCGGAAGGCCTGTGCCGTTCCGTCCGGGCCGCCACCCCGTGGGGGGCAGGTGGGTCAGCCGTTGGTGACGGCGGTGTCGTCGATCAGGAAGCTGGTGGCCGCGGAGGAGTCCTCGGCGCCCAGGAACTTGACGGTGACCGTCTTGCCCTTGAAGGCGGACAGGTCGAGGGTGCGCTGGACGTAGCCGCTCGGGGTGGTGTTGGAGTACGTCGCCAGGGTGGTCGTCGTGGTGCCGGAGACGACCTGGGCCTTGAGGGTGTCGTAGACCGTGGAGCCGGTCTCCTTGGTGGTGATGCCGAGCCAGAAGCTGAACTTGGGCGCGGCGGCCGTGGCCGGGATGGTCACCGACTGGGACAGGGTGTCGGTGTGGGTGGTGCCGTAGCCGTTGAGCCAGGCGTAGTACGAGCCGCCGTGGGGGGTGGCGCCGGTCTCATTGGTGATGACGCCGCTGGTCTGGGCCCAGGTGGTCGCACCCGACTCGAAGCCGGGGTTGGCCAGCAGGTTGGTGCCGGTGGGCGGGGTGGTGCCGGTTCCGCCGCAGGTGGTGGCGGTGGCGGCGACGGCGGCTGCCGTCCAGGCCTTCTCGACCGCGGCGCACTGGGTGCTGCTGGCGCCGAACAGGTCCTTCGCCGCCTTGATGCTCGCGGTGCGGGCGCCCGGGTAGTCGGTGGCGGCCGTCATGTACGTGGAGAGCGCGCGGTACCAGATCTTGCCCGTGTCGGCGTTGCCGATGCCGGTGACGGCCGGAGCGCCGCCGCAGGTCGGGCTGTTGCCGTACGAGGAGGAGCCGGAGCCGACGGCCAGCAGGTAGAAGAAGTGGTTGCCGACGCCCGACGAGTAGTGCGGGTCGAGGTTCTTGGTGCCGGTGGTCCAGCAGGACTGCGAGACGCCGTCCTTCTTCGGGTCGTCCATGTACCGCAGCGGCGTGGTGCTGATCTTCTCGCCGATGAGGTAGTCGGGCTTGTCCGCCGCGTTGTTGGCGTTGAACTCGACCAGGGTGCCGAAGATGTCGCTGGTGGACTCGTTGAGGCCGCCCGCGTCGCCGAAGTAGTTCAGCCCCGCGGTCGCGGCGGTGACGCCGTGGCTCATCTCGTGGCCGGCCACGTCCAGCTCGGTGAACGGCTTGTCGCCGGCCGCCCCGTCGCCGTAGATCATGGCGAAGCTGTCGTCGTCCCAGCCCGCGTTGCCGTAGTTCACGCCGTAGTGCACGAAGGAACGGGCGCCGACACCGTCGTTCTTGATGCCGTTGCGGCCGTGGACGTTCTTGTAGTAGTCCCACGTGGCCTGGATGCCGTAGTGCGCGTCGACGGCGACCGTGGCGCGGTCGGTCAGGGCGCCGTTGCCCCAGACGTTGTCCGTGTCGGTGAAGGCGCCGCCCCAGCCCGCCGGGGGCGAGTCGTTGGTGGCGGTCTTGTTCAGCGCGTCGCGGGTCTCCCCGTTGCCGCGGGTCGGGTCCAGCAGCTGGTAGCCGCCGCTGACACTGGTGGTGCCCAGGGTCACGTCGCCGACCTGGTAGCCGTGACCCGTGCCCGAGGCCGCGGCGCCCGCGACGGAGGCGGCGGGGGCGGTCGCCTGGTTCTGGCCTGCGACCACCGTGCTGATGAAGCTGTTCCACGACTGACCGGCGGCGCCGGTCCGCGCGTTCACCAGGACGTGCAGGTGGCTCGGCGACTGGTCGGGCGCGGTGCCGTTGACGACGACCTGCCAGACCAGCTGGGGCGCGGCCGACGTGGCGTCGACGACCAGGGTGGCCGTGCTGCCGCGCTTGACGCCCTTGAACTTCTTGGCCGCCGTGGCGATGGCCTGCTTGGCGGTGATCTTCGGCGTGACCGACAGGTTCAGCGGCGCCGCCAGCGTCAGCGAGGCGTCGCGGGCGGTGCCGTCCGGAGTCGAGTGGACGACGACGTCACCGCCCAGGACCGGCAGGCCCTGGTAGGTGCGATCGAGGTGTACGTGACGCGAGCCGTCGGCGTCGACGGTCACGTCGCGTGACGTGAACACGTCGTGTGCGCCGGCCCGCACCAGCTGCGGGTGGGCGGCCACGGCGGAGTTCGCGTCACGCAGTGCCTGAGCTTCGCTCGCCTTCGGCGGGATGGGCCGGGGGTTCTTCGCGGCGCTGGCGGGGGTGCCCGCCCCGGCTATCAGAAGCCCGCTGACCGCGAGGGTGAGGGTGCTGGCGAGTACAGATCGTTTCATGGCCAGGGAGCATGGCGGTGGCCGCTGACCCGGGGCAACGGAGTTCCAACTCTGTTTAATTGCGGGAGTTGCAACAGTTCGTTAAAGCCATGGCGCAGAAGCTGTGCGACGTCTGTGAACCATAAATCTTTGGGTAAGACTGTTCACGGCGTGATGCCCGTCACCGGAGCTTTGCCCTCCGGTCGCTAGCATGTGGCCTCCCCCCACTCGGCACGCAGGACGGACGACCCTCCCCTGTGACCTACAGACCGCTGCCACCAGAAATTGCCGACGCGCTGCGCACCGGCCCCTTCGAAGCCGCTCTCGACGCCGCGGTCCGGGCCAGCGGACTGAGCATGGAACGCCTGCGGCACCGGCTCGACACCCGGGGCGTCCAGGTGAGTGTCACCACGCTCAGTTACTGGCGCCGCGGCCGCAGCCGGCCCGAACGTCCCCAGTCCCGGCAGGCCGTACGCCTGCTGGAAGAACTGCTCGCCCTCCCCTCCGACTCCCTGGTCTCCCTGCTCGGTCCGCAACGCCCGCGCGGCCGCTGGATCAACCGCCCGCCCGTCAACCTCGACGCCGCCCGGCTCTGGCAGGAGTACGAGAGCCTGCCGGGACTGCTCGGTGAGATGGGCTCCACCGACGACGGGCTCGCCCGGCTCGCCGTGCACGACCGCTACGAGATCGACGCCAACGGCTGCGAGACGACCTGGACGACGACCCTCGTCCTGCGGGCCGAGCGCGACCGGGTGGACCGCTGCATGATCATCACCCGTGGCGACGACCCCGCGCGGGAGCTTCCGGTCCTCACCGGGGTGCGCAACGGCCGGCCCGGCCGGGTCCGCATCGACAGCTCCGTACCGCTGGTCGTCGCCGAACTCCTGCTGGAACGGGAGCTCGCCAAAGGAGAGACCGAGGTCGTCGAGTACACCTACCAGATGCCGAGCGTGGGCGCCCGCACCACCGAGTGCGGACGCGGCTTCCCGGTGCCCATCCGGCTCTACACCCTCGAGGTGCAGTTCCATCCGGACGCCGTGCCGTTCCGCAGCCACCGCTGCGTCGGCACCACCGCGGGCGGCCCGCTGCCCGCGGTCGAACCGGTCTGGATCAGCGCCTCCGGCCGGGCGCTGTTCTCCGTCGAGGACCCGCAGCCCGGCTTCCAGGCGCTGCGCTGGGAGTGGGAGTAGCCCTCAGCCGCGGGAAGTACTAGAAGCGACGCGTGATCAGCGCGCGCTTCACTTCCTGGATGGCCTTCGTGACCTCGATGCCACGGGGGCACGCGTCGGTGCAGTTGAACGTCGTGCGGCAGCGCCAGACGCCGTCCTTGTCGTTCAGGATCTCCAGTCGCTGCTCACCGCCCTCGTCGCGCGAGTCGAAGATGAAGCGGTGCGCGTTGACGATCGCGGCCGGCCCGAAGTACTGGCCGTCGTTCCAGAACACCGGGCAGGACGACGTGCACGCGGCGCACAGGATGCACTTGGTGGTGTCGTCGAAGCGCTCGCGGTCCTCGGCGGACTGCAGGCGCTCGCGCGTCGGCTCGTTGCCCTTGGTGATCAGGAAGGGCATCACGTCGCGGTAGGCCTGGAAGAACGGGTCCATGTCGACGATCAGGTCCTTCAGGACCGTCAGGCCCTTGATGGGCTCGACCGTGATCGGCTTCTCCGGGTTGAGGTCCTTGATCAGCGTCTTGCACGCCAGCCGGTTGCGGCCGTTGATGCGCATGGCGTCCGAACCGCAGATGCCGTGGGCGCAGGAGCGCCGGAAGGTCAGCGTGCCGTCGAGCTCCCACTTGATCTTGTGGAGGGCGTCGAGGACGCGCTCCTTGGGATCGATCGGGAACTGGTAGTCGACCCACTCGACCGTGTCCGAGACCTCCGGGTTGAACCGGCGGACCCGCATCGTGATCGTGATCAGGTGACCTGCGCCGGCCTCGGCGGCGTCGAGGGCATCGGAATGCCCGGCGGCCTTGTCGAGCGTCGGGGTGCTCATCAGTACTTACGCTCCATCGGCTGGTAGCGGGTCACCACGACCGGCTTGTAGTCGAGACGGATCGACTCGTTGCCGGCGGAGTCCGTCTCGCGGTACGCCATGGTGTGCCGCTGGAAGTTGACGTCGTCGCGGGTGGGGTAGTCCTCACGGTAGTGACCGCCGCGGGACTCCTTGCGCGCCAGCGCGGACACGGCCATGACCTCGGCCAGGTCGAGCAGGTTGCCCAGCTCGATGGCTTCCAGCAGGTCGGTGTTGAAGCGCTTGCCCTTGTCCTGGACGGACACGTTCTTGTAGCGCTCGCGCAGCGCGCCGATCGTCTCGACGGCCGTCTTGATCGTCTGCTCGGTACGGAACACCATCACGTTGGTGTCCATGCACTCCTGCAGCTCCTTGCGGATGTCCGCGACCCGCTCGGTGCCGGTGTTGTTGCGCAGGCCCTCGACCTGGGCGACGACCCGGGAGGCCGGGTCCTCCGGCAGCTCGATGTGGTCCGTGGTCGCCGAGTACTCGGCGGCCGCGATGCCCGACCGGCGCCCGAAGACGTTGATGTCGAGCAGCGAGTTGGTGCCGAGGCGGTTGGCGCCGTGCACCGAGACGCAGGCGACCTCGCCGGCGGCGTACAGGCCGGGGACGACGGTGGTGTTGTCGCTCAGCACCTCGCCCTGGACGTTGGTGGGGATGCCGCCCATGGCGTAGTGCGCGGTCGGCTGGATCGGGATCGGGTCCGTGTAGGGCTCGATGCCGAGGTACGTCCGCGCGAACTCGGTGATGTCGGGCAGCTTGGCGTCCAGCTGCTCCGGCGGGAGGTGCGTGAGGTCGAGGTAGACGTGGTCGCCCTCGGGACCGCAGCCGCGGCCCTCACGGATCTCGGTGTAGATGGAGCGCGAGACGACGTCGCGGGAGGCGAGGTCCTTCATGACGGGCGCGTACTTCTCCATGAAGCGCTCACCGTCCTTGTTGCGGAGGATGCCGCCCTCGCCGCGGGCGCCCTCGGTGAGGAGGATGCCCATGCGCCAGATGCCCGTCGGGTGGAACTGGAAGAACTCCATGTCCTCCAGCGGCAGCCCGCGCCGGTACGCGACGGCCTGGCCGTCGCCGGTCAGGGTGTGCGCGTTGGAGGTCACCTTGAAGAACTTGCCGGTGCCGCCCGAGGCGAAGATGACGGCCTTCGCCTGGAAGATGTGGATCTCGCCGGTGGCCAGCTCGTACGCGACGACGCCGGCGGTCCGCTGGACGCCGTCGACCTCGGCGAGGAGCAGGTCCAGGACGTAGAACTCGTTGAAGAACTCCACACCCTCCTTGACGCAGTTCTGGTACAGCGTCTGGAGGATCATGTGCCCGGTGCGGTCCGACGCGTAGCAGGCGCGGCGCACGGCGGCCTCGCCGTGGCTGCGGGTGTGCCCGCCGAACCGGCGCTGGTCGATCTTGCCCTCGGGCGTCCGGTTGAAGGGCAGGCCCATCCGCTCGAGGTCGAGGACCGCGTCGATGGCCTCCTTCGCCAGGATCTCGGCGGCGTCCTGGTCGACCAGGTAGTCGCCACCCTTGACCGTGTCGAAGGTGTGCCACTCCCAGTTGTCCTCCTCGACGTTCGCGAGGGCGGCGGCCATGCCGCCCTGCGCGGCGCCGGTGTGGGAGCGCGTCGGGTAGAGCTTCGTCAGAACGGCGGTGCGGCTGCGCTTCGTCGACTCGATGGCCGCGCGCATACCGGCGCCGCCGGCGCCGACGATGACGGTGTCGTACTTGTGGATCTGCATGGGGTTGTTTCCCTGTCCGTCCCTGGCCTAGCGGATGTTCGGGTCGAAGGTGAAGATCACCAGCGTGCCGAGCACGATCGTGAACGCCGTTGCGGTGAACAGCAGCGTCTTCAGCCAGAACCGGGTGTTCGCCTGCTCGGCGTAGTCGTTGATGACGGTGCGCAGACCGTTGCCGCCGTGCAGCATGGCCAGCCACAGCATGACCAGGTCCCAGCCCTGCCAGAACGGCGAGGCCCAGCGGCCGGCCACGAAGGCGAAGCCGACCTTGGTCACGCCGCCGTCGAGCACCAGCTGGATCAGCAGGTGGCCCAGCACCAGGACGACGAGCACGACGCCGGACAGGCGCATGAACAGCCAGCCGTACAGCTCGAAGTTGGTGCGGGCGGCCCCTGGCGAGCGCAGCGTGCGCTTGGTGCGGGCGCGCGGTGCCTCGATGAACGGCGCCGGGTTCTCCGGGCTGAACGAGGCACTGGAGGAGCTGAGCTCCACGGAGTCAGTAGTCATGCTCAGCTCCCGAACAGAATGCGTGCGGCGTGCCCGAGAACCGGGTAGATGGCCCCGATCATCAGCACGATCCAGACGCCGAGGACGGACCACAGCATCTGCTTCTGGTACTTCGGGCCCTTGGACCAGAAGTCGACGGCGATGATGCGCAGCCCGTTGAGAGCGTGGAAGAGGATGGCCGCGACGAGGCCGTACTCCAGCAGGCTGACAGGCCATGTCTTATAGGTCGCGACGACCTTGTCGTAGTCCTCGGGGGAGACCCGCACGAGTGCGGTGTCGAGGACATGGACGAACAGGAAGAAGAAAATGAGGACACCGGTGACTCGATGAGCCACCCATGACCACATGCCTTCCCGGCCGCGGTACAGCGTTCCTGCCGGCACGGAAAACCCTCCGGGAGCGGTTTGGGGCCAGCCGGCTTCGGTGTCGGACGGGCCCGGCCGGGTACGGTCCACCGGCCCTGGCCATCGTAGCGACGCGTTGTCGGCTCCGTACGCCCGGGTGGGCCAGGTGTGATTGATCCCGCACGACTGGGTGAACGTCTGGGGGAACCTACGAGGGAACGGGTGAGCGGATGTGCGGGCCGAACCCCGGTCCGCGCACGGGTGCGCCCGCCCGCGGAGCCGATGCCCCTGCGGCCTAGCGGTGGAGTTCGGGGGCTGACCGGGCGTCCGATCGTTCACGGACCAGCCGGGCGAGCCGCGCGCGGGTGATGCGCCGCAACTCGTCGGCGGTGACGACGCGCTCCTCGTCCTCGTCGTTGGCCAGCCGGGCGCGGATCCCGGTCAGCACCTGGTTGAGGAGGCTGCTCGGGTCGTCGCCCTCCAGGGCGATGACGAAGACGTTGCCGAACTTGTTCTCGTACGCGGCCTGCGCGGCGCTCAGCGCGGTGTGCGTGGCGAGGCCGCCGCGGTGCGGCAGCGGGGTGGCAGCCTCGCAGGCCAGCGCCTCGGAGACATCGCCGGGGGTGAGGTCGTACGCCGCTTCGTCGGCCGCCGCGAGGAGGGCGCCGAGGTCCGGGTACGGGCGGTGCAGGGCCATCCGGCGGGCCCAGCGGTGGCTTCCGCAGCAGTCGCGCAGGGCGGCTTCCGCCGCGCCGAAAGAGGCCTCGTTGAGCCGGGAGAGCCCGGCGGCGGGGTCGGGCCCCTGGGCCGGAGAGTCGGGGAACAGCGCTGAACTCCTGTCGGGAAGCGGGGAAGCGGATCACGTTAGTGGGGCGTGTTCGACTCCGGCCGACGGATGAGTGGATTTCACCCGTACGGGATCGAAATATGTCACGAAGTGGACGCCGGAACGGGGATGGTCTGCCATAACGTCCGGTATGGGGAAAATTTGGACAGGGTTGGCGCTGTCGCTCACCGCACTCGCACCGGCCGTCGGCACGCCCAACGACGCACCCGCCCCCCGGACACTGCCGGTCATCCCCGCGGTGCGGGAATTCCAGCCGGCCGGGACAGGCGTCTTCCACCTCGGACCCGGCACCCGGGTGCGCGCCGGCCGCGGCAGCGCCGTCGAGGACGAGGCGCGGCTGCTCGCCGGACAGCTGCAGGTCCCCTTCGGGTACGACGACGCCAAGGGCGACGGGGACGGCCCGGCCGGACCGGGCGACATCACGCTGCGGCTCAACGGCTCGGCCGCCGAGGCCCGGCAAGGGACCGCGAAGAGCGCCGGCACGGTGAACGAGTCGTACGTCCTCACCGCCCGGAACGGCCGGGTCGGCATCGACGCGCCCACCGACGCGGGGGCGTTCTACGGCACCCGCACCCTCCTGCAGACGCTGCGCGCCGGCAGCGGGCTGCCCGAGGGCGTCATCCGGGACGCCCCGGACCGGCGGCAGCGCGGCCTGCTGCTCGACATCGCGCGCAAGCCCTTCACGCGCGACTGGATCGAGGACCGGATCCGGCAGCTCGGCGACCTCAAGCTCAACCAGCTGCATCTGCACTTCAGCGACGACCAGGGCTTCCGCATCGAGAGCAGCAGCCACCCGGAGATCGTGTCGCGGGACCATCTCAGCAAGGCGGACCTCGCCGCGATCATCGCCCTCGCCGCGCAGCGCCACGTCACCGTCATCCCGGAGATCGACAGCCCCGGGCACCTCGGCGCCGTCATCAGGGCCCACCCGGACCTTCAGCTGGTCAACGCCTCCGGCAGGGCGCTGCCCGGGGCGATCGACATCTCGAATGCCGCCTCGGCCCGCATGGTCGACGATCTGACCCGTGAGTTCGCGCCGCTCTTCCCCGGCCCCTACTGGCATCTGGGCGGCGACGAGTACCAGGCCCTGGTCGTCGACGATCCGGAAAGCTCGTATCCGCAGCTCGTCCCGCCCGGCGGGACCGTCGCGGAGGCGACGACCCGCTGGCTCAACGACCGCGAGGCAGTGGCGCGCAAGTTCGGCAAGCGGACCAAGGCGTGGAACGACGGATTCATCTCCACCCCGCGCGCCGTGCCCGACCGGGACCGCGAGGTCGAGTACTGGACGGGGAAGGAGCTGGGCGCCCGCGAGCCGGAGGAATACCTCAACGCCGGCCGCAAGGTCGTCAACCTCAACGACGAGTACCTCTACTACGTGCTCGGCGAGCCGAACGACTTCACCTATCCGACCGGCGAGCGCATCTACAAGGAGTGGACCCCCGCCGTCGTGCGCGGCACCCGCGCGGTCGCCCCCTCACTGGCGACGCCCGCCCGGGTGCTCGGCGGCCGGTTCGCCGTCTGGTGCGACCAGGCGGACGCTCAGTCGCAGGACGAGGTGGCGCGTGGCATCCGGCTCCCGCTGAACGCGCTGGCGCAGAAGCTCTGGTACCCCGGGACACCGCCCCTCTCCTGGCCGGCCTTCGAAGCTCTGGCCGACAAGGTGGGCTGACGGCGGCAGGTGACGGTCCGCCGGGCCGGCGGATGCCCGGTCAGTCCCACCAGAAGGACCACAGCCGCTCGCCGCGCAGCGCCTCCGCGTACTCCGGGAACGGGAAGGTGCCGTCGTTGAGGTGGGAGGCGCCGGTCAGGACGTGTTCGAGCGCGACGCGGGCGGCGTGCTCCGACGTCAGCGGCGGGGAGGCGACGGAGAGGAAGACGGAGGAGCCCTCGAAGCCGATGACACGGGCCCCGAACCGCGTCTCCCAGGTGCGCAGCAGCGCGGAGAACTCCAGCGCGGGCGCGTCGGACTCCCACCCGAGGAGCGCCGGGACATCGGCGCTGCGGCGGGTCGGGACCAGCGCGATGTGGGCGATGAAGCGGGTGGTGAAGTAGTGCAGCATCTGACCCACCGTCTGGCGGGCGACCGCGTCCGGCGGGGGGCCCGGGTGCGTGGGGGAGGCGCAGGCGAGGCCGGGCCAGCGGGTGAACGGCGGGCCGGGATCGTCGAGCAGCAGCGCGGCGTCCGCGGGCCGGATCTCGTCGATCGCGGGATGCGGCGGACGCAGTGAGCGCAAGTCCTGGTAGGACCGCCAGGAATCGGTCATCGTGGCTTCCACGTCCACGCTGTCGATGTCCTCGGCGCGGTGGCCGCGGCCCGTCGCGCAGGGCCAGGCCATGAGGACCGGGCACCAGCCCGTCGCGTCCTGTTGTGCCTGGTAGTGGGCCCAGAGCCGGCCGGGAGCGACGACGGGTTCGTACGAGAGCCACAGCCCGGGGGAGCCACCGGGCAGGAACCGGCCGGGCGGGAGGCCGTCGGGGAGACGGGCCAGGGGCATCGGTGGGCTCCATCTGTGGGGGCGCGAGCTGAGACGGCCGGGGGCCGCCTCCCCCCACAGGAGCGTCCCCGGCCGCCGTCTCTTACAGCGCCGCGGGCGCCGGAAGTGTCACCACCGCGATGGGGCAGGATAGGGCGGGTGTTCGAGGGGGGAGCGAACGGTGGATCTGGGGAGCGCGGTCAGCGCCGCGCAGGAGGGCGACGACGCGGCGTTCCGGGTGCTGTACCGGGCGGTGCAGCCGCAACTGCTGCAGTACGTGCGGACCCTGGTCGGACCGGCGGAGGCCGAGGACGTGGCGTCGGAAGCGTGGCTGCAGATCGCCCGCGACCTGCCGGGTTTCCGCGGCGACGGTGAGGCGGTGCGCGGCTGGGCGGCCCGGATCGCCCGCAACCGGGCGCTGGACCACCTGCGGGCCCGCAGTCGGCGGCCGGTCAGCGGGGCCGGTCTGGAGGTACTGCTGCACATGCCGTCGCCCACGGACACCGCGGGCGAGGCGCTGGACGCGGTGGCCACCGACCGCGCGCTCGCGGCCATCGCGAAGCTGCCGCGCGAACAGGCCGAGGCGGTCCTGCTGCGCGTCGTCATGGGACTGGACGCGAGCAGCGCGGCGCAGGTGCTGGGCAAGCGCGCGGGTTCGGTGCGGATGGCCACCCACCGGGGGCTGCGGCGGCTCGCCGAGCTGCTGGACGACGAGAGCCGCCCCGCGGGTGTGACGTTTTCCGCGGCGAAGACGCTTTGAGGATATGAGATGACGGAGAACCGGCGGTGCGACGGGCATCGTGACGACGACTGGCTCGACGAGGAGGCCGCGGAGCGGCTCCTGCGCGGCGAGTCCGTCCTGTCCGGCGGCGCCGCGGCGGCCCGGCTGGCCCGGCTGCTGGCCGCGGCCGCCCTGCCGGCCGCGGTCGATCAGGAGCGCGAGGAGGCGGCGGCCGCCGCTTTCCGGACGTGCTTCGACGCGGGTCGGAAGGCGTCGGGCCGGAAGGCGGGCGGCTCACCGGCCGGTCCGCGGGAGGCACCCGCGGATGACGCCGATTTCCTGTCGGTGGTCCGGCTGGGCCGGCCCGTCACGCTGCCGGGCCCGGATCTGACGGCCGGGGCCGGGCGGACCGGGAGGGCGGCGGGGGCGCCGAAGTCGCTGAAGGTGTCCGTCGGCGCGCTGGTGGCCGCCATGGCCCTGTGCGCCGCGGCACTCGTCGCGAGCCCCGGCATCGTGCCGACACCGTTCGACGGCCACGACGTCCGGGCCGCGCCCGCGCTCAGCGGGGCCCCGCGCTCCGCCCCGCCGGACGGCTCGGGCACCGCGGGTCCGAAGGGCGGATCCACGCCGCTCACCGGCGGGACGGCCGCCGCACCCCCCGGGAAGGGCGCGCCGTCGCAGCCGGGGCGCGGAGCGACCGCGTCCCCCGGCCGGCCGGCCTCGCCCGCGAGCCCGCCGGCGACGCTGCCGCGGTCCTCCCACCCGCCCGTCCCCCAGAGCACGCGCGGGGACCGCGACCGGCAGAGCGTGGAGTTGTGCCGCGCCTACGTCAAGGCGGGCGGACGCGTGGACGCCGCGTCGTCCGACCGGCTCGCGGTGGCGGCGGGCGGCAAGCGCGACGTACCGCGGTACTGCGCGCGGGTGCTGACCGCCGCGTACCTGTCCGGATCCGGCACGGCCGGAAACGGTGCCGGAGGCAACGGCGCCGGCGGCAGGTCCGGTGGTGCCGGTGGCGGTCACGACCGGGGCGACGGCCGGCACAACTAGGCCACGGTCTAGGCGCCGGCGACCGTATTCGCCGTCCGGAGGGTCTGACCTGCGGGCTCGGCGGCGCCCAGTGACACTTTCCAGCTGGTTGACGCTTTAAGTAATGGGTCGACTGGTCATCGGCCCGGCGGTCCCCGGTGCTCCCCGTGCCGGTGGGTCCGCGCCCAGGGCGCGGCCGGGTGCATTCCCCCAACCCGGCCGCGCCCGCGGAGGCGTTCCGCGGCCGTGGCCGAAAGTGGCGGGTGGCGGTCCGCGACTGCCGGTGGCGGGTCCTGTCGGACGGCCGATAACTCCCGGCCGGATGTCGGTGCCTTGGTGCAGACTCGGTTGGAAGAGCAAAACCGGGGGAGGTACGCCATGTTGGCAGGACTGTACGAGATCGACTGGGCGGCTATGGGGCACGCCTACGGATCGGCGGAGGAGGTCCCCGAACTTCTGCGGGGGCTGGCCTCGGCGGACGCGGGGGAGCGGGAGGCCGCCCTCGACGCGATGTACGGGGCCGTTCATCACCAGGGCGACGTGTACGACTCGACGCTCGCCTGCATTCCCTTCCTCTTCGAGCTGGTGGCGGATCCGTCGGTGCGGGACCGCGGCCGCATCGTCGTGCTGCTGACCAGCATCGGGGGCGGCGACGAGGTCGCCGAGGAGTACCTGGACGAGATCGTGATCGAGGGCGGGGGCCCGGCCGGCGGCTTCGGCGACACGATGGACGCCCTGGACGGGGAGGACATCCTCGGCCTGCTGGACGCCGAGGGTGCCGCCGCAACGGAGGCCGCCGAGGCCGCCGCCTGGCGCGCCAACTACGCGATGGCCGTCATCGCGGTGCGGGCCCAGGCGGAGGTCTTCACCGAGCTCGTCGCGGACCCCGATCCCGAGGTGCGGCGCGCGGTCCCGGTGGCGCTCGGCGCGCTGCACGGCGAGACCGCGCGGACACTCGACGTCCTGCGCGACCGGCTGCCGGTGGAGCGGGACACGGAGACCCGGCTGGCCCTCGTCGAGGCCGTCGGCACCCTCGCGCTGCGACGGGGCGGCCCTGCCGCCGAGGCGGCCGACTGGCTGGTCCGGCTCGCCGGCAGCCGCGCCGACGACCTGGCCGTCCGCGCGTCCGAGGACGCGCCGTCCGCTGCGGACCCCGGTCTGCGGCTGGCCGCGCTCGCCCAACTCGCCCGCTGCGCGCCCGAGCGGCTGCCGGCGGACATCGTGCCGACCGCCATCGCCCTGCTCCGCGCGGTGCGGGGCGAGAAGCCGTGCAACCGGTCCCCGCAGGAGGTGCCCGCCGAGCGCCAGGTGCCCGCCACCTTCATCGGCCGGCTGCGGGAGCTGCGCGAGCAGGCCGAGGCCGGCCGCTCCGCGCCCTGGGCCGCCGACCTGCTGCGCACCCTGCACACCGCGCTCGACGACCGGGTCGAGGACCGTGTCGCGCTCGTCCTCGACCAGTTGCGCAGCCCGGACTGGGGCCGGCGCATCGACGCCGTGTGGATGAGCGGCGGCCTGGTGCGCGGCTGGCGCGGACAGTACGAGGAGCTGGTCGCCCTGCTCGGGCAGCAGCTCGCCGACCCCGAGGGCCGGCTGCGCGACGGCGCCGCCTCCGTGCTGGAGAACCTGTACGGACTGGCCGCGCCCGCCGCCGACGCCCTCGCCGAGGCGGTCGCGGCGGATCCCGGGAGCTGGGTCCGGGAGTGGTCGCAGGGCCGGCCGAGCCTCGGCGGCATGGTCAAGACCCTCGCCCGGCTCGGTGACCCGCGAGCGCTGCCCGCGCTGGCGTCGGCCCTCGACCGGCCCGACATCCCCCAGGACCTGGGGTACGCCATCGAGCACCTGGGCGCGGCGGCGGCCCCGCTGGCCCCGCTGCTGCGCCGAAGACTCGCCGAGGTGACGCTGAACGACGAGGAGGCGTACGACCAGGCGGAGCCGCTGCTCCGGGGGGTGGCCGCGATCGAGGCCTCCGAGGCGTTCCCCGAGGTGCTGCGGATTCTGCGCGGGGCGCCCAAGGCCCGCCGGGACTGGCTGCTGTGCTCGGCGATCCGCGCGCTCGCCCGGTTCGGCCCGGCGGCGAGCGACGCACTGCCCGATCTGCGCGCCCTGGTGGCCGACCCCGGCTCCTGCATCGCGCTGGAAGCCGCGTCCGCCCTCTGGGCGATCGAGCGGAACACCGCGGTCCTGCCGGTGCTGCTCGCGCACCTGGACAGCGACAGCCCGCACACCCGGCGCTCGGCTGCCGAGGCGCTCGGCGAGCTGGGCCCCGCGGCGGCCGGTGCGGTACCGCGGCTGCGGGAGCTGCTCACGGACCCCGCGGTGTGGATGCGGGTGGACGCGGCGGTCGCGCTCTGGCGGGTCGCCGGCGACGCCGGACCGGTGCTGCCCGTCCTGCGGTCCGCCTGGTCGGAGAACGTGCACACCCGCGCGGTCATCGCGGGCTGTCTCGCGGAACTGGGTCCCGCCGCTGCCGCGGCCGCCCCGCTGCTGCGCGACGAGTTGGCGGCCGTCCGCCGGCACAACAACGAGGGCGACCACTACGGCACGCTCGACGTGTGCGCCGACGAACAGCTGCTCCTGGCATGCAGACGGGCCCTGTCCCGGATATCCGGAACAGGGCCCGTCACGAACGGCGGCAACTAGGTCACGGCCTGGCCGGCCATCGGGGTCACCAGTAGACGACGACCTTGTCGCCGGCCTTGACCTGGTTGAAGAGGGAGGCGATGGCGGCCTTGTCGCGCACGTTCACGCAGCCGTGGGAGGCACCGGCGTAACCGCGGGCCGCGAAGTCCGACGAGTAGTGCACGGCCTGGCCGCCACTGAAGAACATCGCGTACGGCATGGACGAGTGGTAGATCGTCGAGACGTGGTCACGGCTCTTGAAGTCCACCTTGAACAGGCCCTCGCGGGTCGGGGTGTACTGGGAACCGAAGCGCACGTCCATCGAGGTCTGCACCTTGCCGTCGATCACCCAGGAGAGCGACCGGCTGGTCTTGCTGATGCAGAGCACCCGGCCGGTCATGCAGCGCGGGTCGAGCTTGGTACTGGCCGGCTGGGTGGTGGGCGGGTACATGGCCGCGTGCGTCGGCTGCTTGGTGACGCTGCGCAGCTTGCTCCAGGTCTGGGCGGAGACGCTGCCGGTCATCGGCAGCTCGTAGCGCTCCTGGAAGTCGTTCACGGCGTTCGCGGTGACCGAGCCGTACGTGCCGGTGGGCGTGCGGCTGAACAGGTTGAGCTGGCCCAGCCGGGCCTGCAGCTCGCGGACCTGCGTGCCGGTGGAGCCCTGCTTCATGACCGCGGGCACGACCGGGGGCTTGGACGTGGTGGCGGAAGCGCTGGGAATGGTGGTGGGCGAAGCCGTGGTCGAACCCGACTCCGAGGGCGAGGGTGAGTCGCTCGGGCTCGCGGAGTCGGTGGGACTCGCGGTGGTCGACGCGGAAGGCGCCGGCTTGGCGTCCGCGGCGGGCTTGTTCTGCGGGCCGCAGCCCACCAGAGCCGCTGCCGCGAGTGCGGCCACCACGATCGCTATCGGAGTTCTCTTCGTACGCAAGACAGTCACCCTTTGCCCCCCAGAATCTGCAGTTACACGCCTAGACACTTCAGCCGCCCATGCAGTTGCACAGATCCCGGGCAAGACTGTTCCGTGACATTCGAGTGACCGGACTGTGAGGAAACTCCGGCCCACCGGAACGCGACAGCAGTGCGGAGGCGTGAACCATGGCGCGCGAGAAGGACACCGCCCGGTCCACCGAGAGTGGACTGCCCATCGAGCCGGTCTACGGACCCGCGGCGCTCGACGGCTGGGATCCGGCGGAGAAGCTCGGCGAGCCGGGCTCGTACCCGTTCACCCGGGGCGTCTACCCGTCGATGTACACCGGCCGCCCCTGGACCATGCGGCAGTACGCCGGCTTCGGCACGGCCGTCGAGTCCAACGCCCGCTACCAGCAGCTGATCGCCAACGGCACGATGGGCCTGTCCGTCGCCTTCGACCTGCCGACCCAGATGGGCCACGACTCGGACGCGCCGATCGCCGGCGGCGAGGTGGGCAAGGTCGGCGTCGCCATCGACTCCGTCGAGGACATGAAGGTGCTCTTCGGCGGCATCCCGCTGGACAAGGTCTCCACGTCCATGACGATCAACGCCCCCGCCGCGCTCCTGCTGCTGATGTACCAGCTCGTCGGCGAGGAGCAGGGCGTCCCGGCCGGCCGGCTCACCGGCACCATCCAGAACGACGTGCTCAAGGAGTACATCGCGCGCGGCACGTACATCTTCCCGCCGAAGCCGTCGCTGCGGCTGATCGCGGACATCTTCAGGTACTGCCGCACCGAGATCCCGAAGTGGAACACGATCTCGATCTCCGGCTACCACATGGCCGAGGCCGGCGCCTCGCCCGCGCAGGAGATCGCCTTCACGCTCGCCGACGGCATCGAGTACGTCCGCACCGCCGTCGCCGCGGGCATGGACGTGGACGACTTCGCGCCCCGCCTCTCCTTCTTCTTCGTCGCGCGCACGACCATCCTCGAAGAGGTCGCGAAGTTCCGCGCCGCCCGCCGGATCTGGGCACGGGTGATGCGGGACGAGTTCGGCGCGAAGGACCCCAGGTCGCAGATGCTGCGCTTCCACACCCAGACCGCCGGTGTGCAGCTCACCGCGCAGCAGCCCGAGGTCAACCTCGTCCGGGTGGCCGTCCAGGGCCTGGCCGCGGTGCTCGGCGGCACGCAGTCGCTGCACACCAACTCCTTCGACGAGGCCATCGCCCTGCCCACCGACAAGTCGGCCCGCCTCGCGCTGCGCACCCAGCAGGTGCTCGCCTACGAGACGGACGTGACCGCGACCGTCGACCCGTTCGCGGGCTCGTACGCGGTCGAGCGGATGACCGACGAGGTCGAGGCCCTCGCGCTGGACCTGATGCGCAGGGTCGAGGACATGGGCGGCGCCGTCAGCGCGATCGAGCACGGCTTCCAGAAGGGCGAGATCGAGCGCAGCGCCTACCGCATCGCCCTGGAGCAGGATGCGGGCGACCGCGTCGTGGTCGGAATGAACCGCTTCCAGCTCGACGAGGAGGACCCGTACGAGCCGCTGCGCGTCGACCCGGCCATCGAGGCCCAGCAGGCCGCGCGGCTGGCGACGCTGCGCTCCACCCGCGACCAGGGCGCGGTCGACGCCGCGCTCGCGGCACTGCGGAAGGCCGCCCGGGGAACGGAGAACGTCCTGTACCCGATGAAGGACGCGCTGCGCGCCCGGGCCACCGTCGGCGAGGTCTGCAACGCGCTGCGTGAGGTGTGGGGGACGTACGTGCCGACCGACGCGTTCTGAGCGCCGGCGGTCGGAGCGCCGCTGATCAGAGCATGTGCAGCTGGGTGACGAGCATGGCCAGAACGATGCACAGCGCCCATCCGGCGATGTGCTCGACGATCTTCTTGCTGTCCTGGGGCCCGCCCGTACCGGTACGCGCCGCTGCGATCTCCGCCATTGCCAGTCCCTGTCGTCCGAGATGAAGAGCCCCCGTAGCTGCTCAGGATGCGGGGGTCTCGCGCCCGATGTACAGGGTCATAATCACCTTTATGGCCGATCGTGACCCAATTCACCGCATGGGCGGTCGGTGAACCGGGCAACATACGCCGGCACGTCGGCCGGATCACGCGTGGCCAGGCCGATGTAGCCGTCGGGCCGGACGAGGAAGAGGCCGTCGCCGTACGCCGCGTGCGCGCCGCTCGCGCCGTGCTCCGGGGTGTCGTCGATCCGGTGCGCGTGCACGAGGTCCGCGGGAATGCCGGGCGGCACGTGCGCGGTCCCGAGGGCGAGCAGCGTGAAGTGCGGGCCGCGGAAGAGGTCGAAGAGCCGGCCGCCGCCGGCCAGCGGCGCGTCGGGGGCCCGGTCGCCGGCGCGCGGCGCCGCGTCGGGCAGCGTCCCGTCGGGCAGCGCGTCGGCCCGGAGTTCGCGGGTGAGCGGGCCGCCGCGGTAGTGCAGCTCCAGGCCGTGGGTGTCGGTGCCGCGCTGCCGGGCGGCGGTGTCGTCGCCGTCGCGGGTCGCGCCGTGCAGCCGGGTGCTGATCCCCAGGACGTCGGCGGCGATCGGCAGCCGTTCCTCCTCGTAGCTGTCGAGGAGCCCGGCGTCCGCACCGTGCCGCAGCACCTGGCCGAGCTTCCACCCCAGGTTGTACGCGTCCTGGACGCTGGTGTTCAGGCCCTGCCCGCCGGCCGGCGAGTGGATGTGCGCGGCGTCGCCGGCGAGGAACACCCGCCCGACGCGGAAGCGGTCGGCCATGGCCGCGCTGGGATGGAAGACGGACGACCAGAGCACCTCGCGGACCTGCTCGCCGCCGATCGGCGTCCGGGCGCCGACGAGCGCCCGGACGCCTTCGACGGAGCCGTCGGGCCCGGTGTCCGTGTACTGGGCCAGCAGCTGGAAGTGGTCGGTGCCGGCCAGCGGGCAGAGCATCACGGTGCCGCCCTCCGCCTTGGGCCAGACGTGCCAGTGGTCGCGGTCGATGCCGCCGAGCAGCAGGTCGGCGATGAGGATCGGGTGCGGGTCGATGGTCTCGCCGGTCATGCCGACGCCGAGCGCCCGGCGGCCGGCGGAGCGTCCGCCGTCGGCGGCGACCAGGTAGCGGGCCCGGACGGTGCCGGCCGTCCCGTCGGGGAAGGAGAGCGCCGCGTCGACGCCGTCGCCGTCCTGGGTGATACCGGTGAGCGTAATTCCGAACTCGACGACGCCGCCGAGTTCCCGCAGCCGTTCGTGGAGGATCTCCTGGGTGCGCCACTGGGTCAGCATCCAGACCTCGCCGTAGGGGGCCCGTGGCGTCGGTGCGAAACGTTCCAGCAGATCCCACTCGCCGAGCCGCCGGTCGTCCTGCCAGCTCATCATCAGCGGGTACGGGCCGCCGAACGCGAGGACGGCGTCGATCACGCCGAGGTCGTCGAGGACTTCCAGGGTGCGCGGCTGCAGGCCCTTGCCGCGCGAGCCCGGGAACAGCCGGTCCGCCTGCTCGACGAGGCGGGCCGATATCCCCCGGCGGGCGAGGTCGACCGCGAGTGCCAGACCGGTGGGACCCGCTCCGGCGATGAGTACGTCCACGTCCCGCACACTGTTGAGTGCCATGCGGAGAGAGCGTACCGACCGCTTTCGAACGCCAAGCCCCCATGATTCATGGGCAGTTGAGGAAACCGTCAAGCTTCGGTCAACGGGTGGGAGCTTTCGGGACCATCGTCAGAAAGCGCTTGAGCCGCGGTGCCAGCGGACGCTCCACCAGGCGGTGCAGAAGCCACGCCAGCACCAGCATCGACCCGGCGGTCAGCGCCAGCACGGCGTAGGGCGACAGATGCAGCCGCTGGTGCAGCTGGAAGATGACGACCCAGCCCAGGTGCTCATGGACCAGGTAGAAGGGATAGGTCAGGATCCCCGCCGTGGTCAGCCACCGCCAGTCGACCGCCGCGACCCGCGGCAGCAGGGTGACCGCCGCCACCGCCGCGAAGCCCAGCGTCACGATGACGATGATCACCGTCTCGGAGCGGTGCTGGAAGACGTGCGCGGCATGCGCGTGCGGTATCAGGCCCTTGACCGCGTAGTGCTGGCCGAAGAGCCAGCCGACCGCGACCACACCCCAGGAGAGCGGGTCGTGGCCGAAGCGGTACACCAGGTAGATCCCGATGCCGCCGATGAAGAACGGCGCGTACTCCGGCATCAGCACGGTCTTGAGGAATGCTCCGCCCGACGCGTCCGCGAGCACCGCGCCCACCGTCCACAGCCCGCAGAACGCCAGCACCCGGCGGCGGGTGGCCCCCGGCAGCACGACCGCCAGCGCGAAGAGCAGGTAGAAGCGCAGCTCCGCCCAGAGCGTCCAGCACACACCGAGCACCCGGTCGGCCCCGACCGGCATCTGCAGCATCGTCATATTGGTGAGCAGATCGCTCGGCGACACCGTCTTCCAGACGACACCGGGCAGTGCGAAGACAGCCGTGACCAGCAGGACGGCCGCCCAGTAGGCCGGGTACAGCCGGGTCGCGCGGGAGACCGCGAAGCTCTTGAGGGTGCGCCCCCAGCCGCTCATGCAGATGACGAACCCGCTGATCACGAAGAAGATCTGGACGCCGAGCGGGCCGTAGACGGCCGCCTTCGACAGCTCGGGGAAGACCAGCGCCGGCGTCTGGCCCCACGCCTTCCAGGCATCACCGCCGCGCCCCGCGTAGTGGTAGAAGCACACCATCAGCGCGGCCACGAGCCGCAGTCCGTCGAGCGCCCGCAGCCGCCCCCGCCGCGGCGCGGCGGCCACCGCGTCCGGTGCCACGCCCGGTTCGGGGTCCTGGGCGGTGACCCGCTGGAGCTGGAGACTCATCCGATGGCAGCCTTCTTCAAGGCGCGTGCGCGGCGGGCGACGCGACGCAGCAGGGGATTGCGGGGCAGGAACGCGAGCTGCGCCGGGACCGCGCCCGGCAGGGCCAGCGAAGCGAGCCGGCGGCGCTTGAAGTACCGCCAGGTCCCGGCGTTCAGATGGTGCGACAGATAGGCGACGGTCTCCTCGCGCAGCTCCGGGTACAACTGGGCCCGCATGCAGAACCCGACGGCGCGCAGCAGCGGCGTGAGGTCCCCGGCGATCCGTTCGGGGGCCGGCGGCGACCAGGTGCGGACGGCTTCGGCGTCCTCGAGATCGGGCAGCAGGGCGTCGACGATGGTGACCGGGACGCGATTGCTGTTCTGGTACGGCGCCAGCCGCTCCAACAGCATCTCCGTACCGGTACGCGCCACCGGAATGCCGTAGAACGCCGAGGCGGTGAGCAGCGCCGTCGAGTAGCAGCCGGCCACCAGCGCCGGACGGGCCCGCTGGTACAGCACCTCGGCGAGCACGGGGGAGTCGAGCACGGTCAGTTCCACCCCGAGCGCGGCCGCCTCCCGCTCCAGCGGCTCCGACCAGTGCGCGGGGGCGATCGGATGCGGCTTGAAGATGATCCGCCGGTGCCCGAGGGCCGCCGCGCCGCGCAGCATCCGCAGGTGCAGCTCCTCCTCCTCGGCGGCCGTGAGGATACCCAGCGCGGACAGGTACTGGCCGAGCAGCAGGGCCGCGTCCTCCGGGAGCCCGGCCGGTTCGGCGCCCTCGTGTCCGTGGCTCGCGTCGGCGAGCTCCGACAGCACCTTGGTGAACTCGGCGGCGGGCACGATCTGCGAGGCGATGCCGTACTCGGTCAGCAGCAGCGGCCGCAGTCCGGTCACCAGGTCGAGGTGGAGCAGCCGGTTGATGCGGGTGGTCACCAGCGGTTCCAGCTTGTCGCGGGTCGGGCCGTACGACATCAGTCCGTCCGCGTACACGTCGATCGTCGCGGCCGGGAAGAGCCTGACCAGGGCGGCGGCGGGCTTGACCTGGATCGACTCGACGATCAGCTCCAGGTCGTCGTCCCCGAGGTCCCACAGCGTCCGCAGGTACCGCTCCCACATCGGAACGTCCTCGGGGCGCGGCGACCAGTCGCCGGGGTGCATGGGCGCGATGGTCTCGTTCCACGACAGGACCCGGTCGAACCTGCCGCGCAGCGCGTCGAAGCCGGGGGCCTCGTCGACGGCGGGCGTGGTCTCGGGAACGGCGGAGTTGTTGCTGACCAGCAGCAGCCGGCGGTCCGCCGGACCGAACAGTCCCGCGTCCAGGGCCGCCGCGATGGTGGCGGCCCCGTACAGCGTCGAGGCGACGTGTATCTGCGTACGTGCGCGGGCCATCAGGCGGCCACCGTCCCGGTCGAGGAGGCGAGCCGCCTTCGCAGGCGGCGCAGCGGGACGCTCCGGTCGACACCCATCGAGTCCAGCGCCTCCCGGAGGATGTCCTGCGGCATCCGCTTCAGAGCGGCGGCGCTCATCGTCTTCAACTGGCGTGCGACCTGCGGTTCGAAGCGTTCGATGGAGTTGAGGTGGTGGGCGATGATCGCGCAGTAGGTCCGTACGGCCTTCGGCAGGAACCGGTCCGCGTCCCGGTCGGCGGCGGTCTCCGCGAGCACCTGGTCGAAGGAGCGGATGAAGTCCAGCTGCCGTACGTCGCCGATCTGGGTGAGCGAGGTGGCGACGCCACGCCGGTAGAAGACCCCGAGCAGGCCCACCACCGCGAAGGACGCCGCCTCCCGGTGCAGCCGCCAGATCCACGGCCGGTCCTCGGCGGTCCGCAGACCGTCGGGGAAGTGCAGCAGTCCCGCGTCGGCGAGCCGGCGGTGGTAGATCCCGGCCCAGGCGAAGGGGTAGTCGACGGAGGTCGGCCGGTCGGCGGGCAGGATCGCCTCGCGCGGGTTCAGCACCACCCCGCGACGGCCGTGCGGCACGTGCGTGATGACCCGGACCCGCTCGGTGCACTGCACATGGTCGGTCCGGACGAAGTCGGTGCCCAGTTCCTCGATGGACGCCAGCAGCTGGGACAGGTAGCCGGGGGCCAGCCAGTCGTCGCCGTCGAGGAAGGTGAGGAACTCGCCGCGGGCCACGTCGATTCCGGTGTTGCGGGCGGTGGCCAGGCCGCCATTGGTCTCGCGCGCCACGAGAACGGAGCCGGGAAGGGTGCGTGTCGCCCGCTCCAGGATTTTCGGTGTGTCATCCGTCGAACGGTCGTCGACCAGGATGAATTCGAAATCCGGACGGGAGTTCGCACGAAGACTTTGGAGCATGTCGGGTGCGAATGCCTGCACGTTGTAAAACGGCACAATGACGGAGAGCTTGACCACCTGCTGAACATTAGGGGCCGACCGGACTCGGCGGCCGACATCGCGCGGACCCTCAGGTGAACGGCGCATGTCGGGACCGTGAAGCGGGCGCCCCAAAAGCCGGGTTGGGCAATTCGCGGCACGCTGTTTACCGTCCGTTGGCTCAACGTTGGATCGCTGCTCGGAACGGATTCCTAGCGTCTGCGTCGTGCAGAAAAGTTCCTCTGATCCGCTGCGGATCACCGTTCTCGCCGATTCGGACACCCGATGGAAATGGGGTGCGCTGACAGCGCGCCGTATTTCGTCCGATGTCCGGCTCGATGCCCGCCTGCTCCGCGGCCGGGCCACTCCGACGAGCCGCCAGCTCGCCGAGAGCGGTATACCCGCGGAGACGATGCGGGAGGTCACCGCCGCCGAGTTCCTGAGCGAGGCGGGCCGCGGCCGGGCTGCCGACGGCGGCTGCGACGTCATCGTGCTCGCCTGCGTCGGCGGCACCGTCCAGGCCATGCTGCACGGCCTGTCCCGCGCCTGGGAGGGCGCCGCCCGCCGCCCGGTGGTCGTCACCGGATACGTCGGCGTGGTCTACGAGAAGCTCGCCGACGGCCTGCTGCTGCGGGCCGGCGCCGATGTGGTGCTGGCCAACAGCGCGCACGACGCCCGGCGCTTCCGCGACACCTACGCGGGTGTCGGCGCGGACACCGCCGGGATCGTCGAGACGGCGCTGCCGTTCCTGGAGGGCGCGCCCTACCGACCGTCGGACGAGCGGCCATTCACCGTCACCTTCGCCGTGCAGCCGTCCGCGCCGGAAGGCCGGGCCGACCGCACGTACCTGGCCCGGCGCGCGGTGGAGCACGCCCGGCGGCACCCGGAGCGCGAGGTCCTGGTCAAGCTGCGCAGCAAGCCCGGCGAGCACACCACGCACATCGAGGAGCACCCGTACCAGAAGCTCGTCGCCAAGCTCGGGCCGCCGGACAACCTGCGGCTGGTCTACGGGCACATGGGCGAGGTGCTGGACAGGACCGACCTCCTGGTGACCGTCAGCTCCACCGCGGCCCTGGAGTCCCTGCACCGCTCCATCCCCACCGCCGTCCTCACCGACCTCGGCATCCGCGAGTCCCTCGGCAACCACCACTTCCTCGGCTCCGGCTGCTTCGCCTCCTGGGACCAGCTCGACGAGGGCCGCGCCCCGCAGGCCGATCCCGTCTGGCTCGCCGCCCAGGGCGTGGCCGCCGCAGCGCCGTTCGAAGCGCTGCGCGAACGCGTCACCGCTCTTGCCGCGGCCGACGAACTGCCGCCGCCCGCGCCGTACTACACCCTGCTCACCGCCCCCGGCTACCTGCCGGGCGTGCTGGCCCGGCACGGTCTCGACGCCAAGGGGGAGCCGCTGCCCGGCGCGGTCGCCGAGCGCGAGCCCAGTGCCCTGCGCCGTGTGCTGCGGGACGCCGCGCGCAACTCCGCGCGTACCGCCTACCGGCAGGGCGTGCAGCGCGTCGCGCCCGTCATCCGCCGCTGGGGCCAGCTGTGACGAACCAACCGACCGGAGCACTCGTGACCACCCCAACACCTGCCCCGACCGCCCGTGTCCTCGCCGTCATCCCCGCCCGGGGCGGCTCCAAGGGCGTGCCGGGCAAGAACCTCACGCCCGTGGGCGGCGTCCCGCTGGTGACCCGGGCGGTCCAGGCATGTCTGGCGGCACGGCTGGTGACCGCGGTGGCCGTGTCCACCGACGACCCCGCCATCGCCGAGGCGGCGCGTGCCGCCGGCGCCGAAGTCGTCCTGCGGCCCGCGGACATCGCGGGCGACACGGCGACCAGCGAGGCCGCGGTCCTGCACGCGATGGACGCCTACGAGGCGATGCGCGGCGGGGTTGGCGGTGCCGGCAGCGGCGGTATTGATGTGGTGCTGCTCGTACAGTGCACCAGCCCCTTCCTCACCGGCGAGGAGGTCGACGGCGTGGCCGCCGCCGTCATCGAGGGCGGCGCCGACACCGCGCACACCGTCGCCCCCTTCCACGGCTTCGTCTGGCGCGACGGCGACGGCGACGACGACGGCGGCGGTCACGGCGTCAACCACGACAAGGCCACCCGCCCGCGCCGCCAGGACCGCCCGCAGGACCTGCTGGAGACCGGCGCCGCCTACGCCATGCGCGCCCCCGGCTTCCGCGCCGCGGGCCACCGGTTCTTCGGCCGCACCGCGCTGGTGCGCACCGATCCGGCCCGCGTCCTGGAGATCGACGAGCCGGACGACCTCGTCCGCGCCCGCGCGCTCGCGCCGCTCCTCGACACCGGCTCCACCCCCACCCTCGACGACATCGACGCGGTGGTACTCGACTTCGACGGCACCCAGACCGACGACACGGTGCTGGTCGACGCGCAAGGACGGGAGACCGTCGCGGTGCACCGCGGCGACGGGCTCGGCATCGCGGCCCTGCGCCGCGCCGGGCTGCCCGTACTGATCCGGTCCTCGGAGACCAACCCGGTCGTCGCGGCACGGGCCAGGAAGCTCCAGGTGCCCGTGCTCCACGGCATCGTCCGCAAGGACCACGCCCTCAAGCAGTGGTGCGAGGAGCAGGGGATCGCCCCCGAGCGGGTGCTGTACGTCGGCAACGACGTGAACGACCTTCCCTGCTTCGCGCTCGCCGGCTGGCCCGTCGCCGTGGCCAACGCCCACGACGTCGTCCGGGCCTCGGCCCGCTCCATCACCTCCACCCCCGGCGGCCGCGGCGCGATCCGCGAGATCGCCGGGTGGATCCTCGGGCCCTCCCTGGCCACCCCTCTCACCGACCCCCCTCTACGCACCCTCGCAGCAGTCCCCACAGCACCTCTTTCTGCAAAGGAACCCTCCCAGTGACCAGCACCCCCTTGACCCCGAAGAACCTGCGCCCGGTCGGCTCCCGCTTCATCGGCACCGGCCAGCCCGTCTACGTCACCGGCGAGATCGGCATCAACCACAACGGTGACCTGGAGAACGCCTTCGCGCTCATCGACGCCGCGGTCGCGGCCGGCTGCGACGCGGTGAAGTTCCAGAAGCGCACCCCGGAGGTCTGCACCCCGCGCGACCAGTGGGAGATCGAGCGCGACACCCCCTGGGGCCGCATGACGTACATCGACTACCGGCACCGCGTCGAGTTCGACGAGAACGACTACAACGCCATCTCCGACTACTGCCGCAAGCGCGGCATCGACTGGTTCGCGTCGCCGTGGGACGTCGAGTCCGTCGCGTTCCTGGAGAAGTTCGACCTCCCGGCCCACAAGGTCGCCTCCGCCTGTCTCACCGACGACGACCTGCTGCGCGCGCTGCGCGCCACCGGCCGGACGATCATCCTCTCCACCGGCATGTCCACCCCGAAGCAGATCCGGCACGCGGTCGAGGTGCTCGGCAGCGACAACATCGTGATGTGCCACGCCACTTCGACGTACCCGGCCAAGCACGAAGAGCTCAACCTCCGCATGATCAACACCCTGCAGGCCGAGTACCCGAACGTGCCCGTCGGCTACTCCGGCCACGAGGTCGGCCTCCAGACGACGCTGGCCGCCGTCGCGCTCGGCGCGGTCTTCATCGAGCGCCACATCACCCTCGACCGCGCCATGTGGGGCTCCGACCAGGCCGCCTCCGTCGAGTCCCAGGGCCTGGAGCGCCTCGTCCGCGACATCCGCATCATCGAGACCTCCCTCGGTGACGGCGTCAAGAAGGTCTACGAGGGCGAGCTCGGCCCGATGAAGAAGCTCCGCCGCGTACCCGGCGTCGTCGCCGAGGCCGAGGCGTCCGACGCGGAACGCGCCACCGCCTCCGTCTGACGCACCGCGCAACCGGGTTCCCAGCAGCAGCCCCCGGCCCGAGGGCACAGCGCACCACGCGACCCAGACGACCCAGGCGAACACGAGGAGTACCGGGATGACCACGCCCGCCACCGGCCGGGGACCGCTCGCACTGGTCGAGTCCCCTGTCCAGCTCCTCAACGTCCTGGAGTGGTCGCACGTACACCCCCCGACCGCGGCCGCCGCGGCGCGTCCCGGGGCGGCTCCGGCCGCCCCGGGCGGCGGCCCGGTCACCGAACCGCTCACCGTCGTGGTGCTCTCGCCCCGCGACCCGATGAGCCGCGGGCAACTGCGCCGGATGGCGGAACTGGCCCGGGACGACGGCGTTTCCGTCCGCTGGTTCGAGGCCCGCTCCAACCGCCTCGGCCTGCTGCGCACCGCCCTGACCCTGGCGCCGCTGCTGCTGCGCGTGCGGCATCTGGTCATCGGCGATCCGTTCTCCCGGCTGGTGCAGGTGCTGCTGCCGCTGTGCCGGGCCCGGGAGATCACCGTCGTGGACGACGGCACCGCCACCATGGAGTTCACCGAGATCCTGGGCAGCGGCGGCCGTCTGGTGCGCTGGCACCGCGCGGGCCGGCGCTCGCCCGTCGACGCGGCCTTCGCCGTCTTCGCCTCGGCCGCCCGCCGCCGGCTGACCCCCGGCCGCCGCCGTACCGTCGAACTCTTCAGCGCGATGCCCGCGACGCCGCCGGCCGGGATGGTGCTGCGCGCCAACCGGTTCGCGTGGACGCGGTCGCGCTTCGGTCCGCCGCGCATCAGCGCCGGTACCGACATCATCGGCACGTCCCTCGTCGAGACCGGAGTCGTCGACCTCGACCGGTACCTCGCGGCCGTCGCCTCCCTCGCCGAGACCCACGGCGCCACCCGCTACTTCGCACACCGCCGCGAGGACACGGCCAAGCTGCACCGGCTCGCCGCCGAGACCGGGCTGGAGATCGTCCGCCCCGACCTGCCGCTGGAACTCGTCGCCCGCCGGGGACCGATCGGCCACACCGTGGTCAGCTTCCCCTCCACGGTCGTCCACACGCTGCCGCTCGCGCTGGCCGGGACGGGGGTGAAGGTCGTCGTCCGCGACATCGAGGACGCCTGGCTCACCCACACCGCCTCCCCGCGCGCGCAGGGCTTCCTCTCCGGCATCACCGGCACGGCCAGAGACCTGCACGGCCTGACCTCGGCGACAGCGACGGTGTGACGCGGGCTTCCACGACGGCGTGATGCCGGTGACGGTGTGACGCGGGCTGCCGCAACGGCGTGATGTCGGCCACAACCCGCTGTCCGCGACGGCGTGGGACGCGCGGCGGCGAGCACCGATCGGCGTCCGGACTTCCACCGCCGCCCGCCCCGCGGAACGCCGAGGTCCCGGCGGTTCCCCCGGTTCGCGGCCGTTCGCGCCCGCCGGCCGCGCGACCCCCGCGGTTCGAGCGGGCCGCGACGCCCGGCCCCTACGCTGCCGGCCGCGGGCCGAACCGTTGCCTCGCGATCGTTGAATCGTTGAGCGAGGATGGGAGGGGCGGTACGGGCCCAACAGGGCGTGTTACCCCCCGGAGGGATTGGGTATGCGCCGATCGGGTGATTTCTTCTCCTCCAACAGGAATGAATTTCTCTCGATCAACGCTGGAGGATCTTCCATGGGCCCTACGCTGTCGGAGGTGAACGACTCACCCGCAGTGCCATGCGGCGCGCTGCCCGCGGGGCTGCGCGCCGAACTGATCGCGTTCCACCAGGACTTCGACCTCCGCCCCGCGACCGGGCGGCAGGATCACGATTCCGCCGCCGAGGCCGTCAGGGCCCGGCTGGAGCAGGACGGACTCCGTCCGTGGACCCTGCCCGGCGGAGCCGGAACCGTCTGCGACATCGGCGCCACCGACCCCGCGCGCCCGCGCCTCGCACTCCACAGCGACATCGGCGCGGTGCTGCTCGGCGCCGGTCTGGCGCTCGCCGCGCTGGACCGCGAGGGCCGGCTGCCGCGCCCGGTGCGGCTGATCCTGCGGCCCGCGGCCACCACCGCCCCGGCCGGAGCGCTCGGCGCCATCGAGGCGCAGGTGCTGGACGGCGTCGACCGGATTCTCGCCGTCCACGGCGACCCGTCCATCGACACCGGACGGATCGGCCTGCGGCAGGGCCCGATCACCGCGGCCCTCGGCCGGCTGGTGCTGAAGCTCGACGGCGCGGGCGGCCACCGCGCCCGCCCGCACCTGACGACCGACCTGGTGATGGCCACCGCCAAGATGGCCACCGAACTGCCGGCCGTACTGGCCCGCAGGATGGACCCGCGCTCCGGCGTCCGGGTCGCCTGGGACCGCGTCGAGGCCGGCCAGGCCTGCAACGTGATCCCGCAGCACGCGGAGCTGGAGGGCACCGTCCGCTTCCTGGACCTGGCGTCCTGGCGCGACGCGCCCGACCTGGTGCACGAGGTCATCGACCAGGTGGCCGGCATGTACCGGGCGAAGTGCGAGATCCAGTACCAGCGCGTCGTCCCCCCGGTCGTCAACGAGATGGAGTCGACGGAGCTGCTGCGGGAGGCGATGACGCGGAGCCGCGGCGCGCACGCCGTCGAGGACACCGGCCAGAGCCTCGGCTGTGAGGACTTCGCCTGGTACCTGGAGCACGTCCCGGGAGCGCTCGCCCGGCTCGGCCTGCGACCCGCCCTCGGGTCACCGCGACACGGCGCCCATCCGGGTGAACCGGCGGGCGCCGAGGACCCGGTCGTGATCGGCGCGGAGCTGCTCACCGGGGCTGCGCTGCTGGTCTGACCGTGGGTGTCAGGGCGCACACGGGTGGTTCACCTGGCCGAAATGCGTCGATCCGATAACAGGTCTTCATTCAGCCTTTACCTGACATCTACGCGCGTTAAGCTCCCGCTTAGCCAGCGCCGGACGGGGCGCTTTCGAATGAAGGGGACCCTCGTGCGCCGGGTTACCAAGATCGTTGCCGCGGGTGTCGTTTCCGCGGCCCTCGCCCTCTCCGCCACCGCGTGTGGCAGCAGCAGCTCCGATGACAGCAAGGACAAAGGCGTAGGCATCGCCTACGACGTCGGCGGCCGAGGCGACCACTCCTTCAACGACTCCGCCGCGAAGGGCCTGGACAAGGCCAAGGCGGACTTCAAGCTCGGCGCCAAGGAGCTGACGGCCAAGAACACCGACACCGAGGCGGACCGCGAGCAGAAGCTCAAGGACCTCGCCGGCGCCGGCTACAACCCGGTCATCGGTGTCGGCTTCGCCTACGCCGACTCGGTGAAGGCCGTCTCGAAGAAGTTCCCGAAGACGACCTTCGCGATCGTCGACTCGGTCGTCGAGGGCGCCAACGTCGACAGCATCACCTTCACGGAGGAGCAGAGCTCCTACCTCGCGGGTGTCGCCGCCGCGCTGAAGACCAAGACCAACAAGATCGGCTTCATCGGCGGCGTGGACATCACGCTGATCAAGAAGTTCGCGGCCGGCTTCCAGCAGGGCGTCAAGGACACGAAGCCGGCCGCCACGGTCGACATCGAGTACATCACCCAGGGCGGTGACCTCTCCGGCTTCGCGAAGCCGGCCGAGGGCAAGGCCAAGGCCAAGGGCATGCTCGACCGCAACATCGACGTGATCTACGCCGCCGCGGGCAGCTCCGGCACCGGTGTCATCGAGGCCGTCGCGGGCAAGCCCGGCGCCTGGGCGATCGGCGTCGACGGCGACCAGTACCAGGACAAGGGCCTGGAGAAGTGGAAGGGGTCGATCCTGACCTCGGTCGTCAAGAACGTCGACGGTTCGGTCTACGACGTCATCAAGAGCGTGAAGGACGGCAAGCCGCTCACCGGCGCCCACACCTACAACCTCGCTGCGGGCGGTGTCGGCCTCGCCACCTCCGGCGGCTTCATCGACGACATCAAGACCCAGCTCGACGCGGCGAAGAAGAAGATCGCCGACGGTTCGGTCACGGTCCGGACGACCCCGACCAGCTGATCATCGACGTGAGGCCCGGCGCGGGAGCGTGACTTTCCCCGCCGGGCCTCGCGGCTGTGCGGCCTCTGGCCGTATGTATCCCGCGACAACTGTGGATCTGGCGCCGCTACGCGCGTAGAGTCCGATCCTCGCGATACGTTCACCCCCATCGCTCCGCTCTGCCCCGCGAGGAGAGTGCGTCATCAACGCGTCCAGCAGTCCCCCCGCCGTCGAACTGCGCGGCATCACCAAACGCTTCCCCGGCGTCGTCGCCAACCGGGACATCGACATCACCGTGCTCCGTGGCACCGTCCATGCTCTGGTCGGCGAGAACGGTGCGGGCAAGTCGACCCTCATGAAGATCCTCTACGGGATGCAGCGCCCCGACGAGGGGACCATCACCCTCGACGGCGAGAAGGCCGACCTGCACACCCCGGCCGATGCCATCCGGCTCGGGATCGGCATGGTGCACCAGCACTTCATGCTGGCCGACAACCTCACCGTGCTGGAGAACATCGTTCTCGGCGCCGAGGGGTTGCACGGCATCGGAGGCAAGGCCCGCGCCAAGATCATCGCGATCTCCGACGCGTACGGCCTCGGCGTCCGCCCCGACCTCCTCGTCGAGGACCTCGGAGTCGCCGACCGCCAGCGCGTGGAGATCCTCAAGGTCCTCTACCGCGGCGCCCGCACCCTGATCCTGGACGAGCCGACCGCGGTCCTCGTGCCGCAGGAGGTCGAGGCGCTCTTCGCCAACCTCCGCGAACTCAAGTCCGAGGGCCTGACGGTCATCTTCATCTCGCACAAGCTGGGCGAGGTGCTCTCGGTCGCCGACGCGATCACGGTCATCCGCCGCGGCACGACGGTCGGCGACGCCGACCCGAAGTCGGTCACCGTCAAGCAGCTCGCGGAGCTCATGGTCGGCAGTGAGCTGCCGTCGCCGGAGACCCGCGAGTCCACGGTCACCACCGAGGTCCTGCTCAAGGTCGAGGGGCTCACGCTCTCCGACGTGGGCCTGGAGCCGCTGTCGGAATCCTCGGCCCTCATCGTCGAGGAGGTCGAGGCACGGGACGCCCGCCTCCTCCTCGACAACATCTCCCTCACCATCCACAAGGGCGAGATCCTCGGCATCGCCGGGGTGGAGGGCAACGGCCAGTCCGAACTGGTCGAGGCCATCATGGGGATGCGGATCCCCGACGCCGGGGTGATCACCCTCGATGGCGCCGACATCACCCTCGCCCCCACCCGCAAGCGGCGCGAGGACGGCATCGGGTACATCCCCGAGGACCGCCACCGGCACGGCCTGCTGCTCGAGGGCACGCTGTGGGAGAACCGCATCCTCGGCCACGTCACCGAGAAGCCCAACAGCCGGGGCGCGCTGCTGGACCTGACCGCGGCCCGCCGTGACACCGAGCGGATCGTCAAGGAGTACGACGTCCGCACGCCCGGCATCGAGGTCACCGCGGCCTCCCTCTCCGGAGGCAACCAGCAGAAGCTGATCGTCGGCCGCGAGATGAGCCACCTGCCCAAGCTGCTGATCGCCGCCCACCCGACCCGCGGTGTGGACGTCGGCGCGCAGGCGCAGATCTGGGACCAGATCCGGCAGGCCCGCCGCGAGGGCCTCGCCGTGCTGCTGATCTCCGCCGACCTGGACGAGCTGATCGGCCTGTCCGACACCCTGCGGGTGATGTACCGCGGCCGCCTGGTCGCGGACGCCGACCCCGCCACCGTCACCCCCGAGGAGCTGGGTTCCGCCATGACCGGCGCCGCTTCCGGCCACCTCGAGCGTACGGACGCCGGAGGAGAGGACCGATGAGAAAGTTCGACAAGGACCGGCTGATCCTCGGCCTGGCCGCTCCTGTACTGGCGATCGTCGCCGCCTTCGTACTCACCGCGCTCGTGCTCCTGGCCACCGGCAAGGAACCGTTCCACGCGTTCAACGTGATGTTCGACCAGGGCCTGACGAGCGACAGCCAGATCTACATCCTCAACAAGGCGACGACGTACTACCTCGCCGGCATCGCGGTGGCCATCGGCTTCCGGATGAACCTGTTCAACATCGGTGTCGACGGCCAGTACCGCCTCGCGGCGTTCTTCGCGGCCGTCGTCGGCGGCGCGGTGAACCTGCCCGCCGCCATCCAGATCCCGCTGATCGTCATCACCGCCATGCTCGTCGGCGCGATGTGGGCGGGGCTCGCGGGTGTGCTCAAGGTGACCCGGGGAGTCAGCGAGGTCATCACCACGATCATGCTGAACGCCATCGCCACCGCGGTGATCGGCTACTTCATGATCCCCGGACGGCTCGCCGAACTGCACGCGGACACCAACTCGGTCTCCACCAAGGAACTCCCCGCCTCGGGCCGCTTCTTCGGCTTCGACATGGGCGCGGACGGCACGGTCTGGGGCTTCATCGTCATCGCCGTCCTGGTCGGCGTCCTCTACTGGTTCGGCCTCTCGCGCACCCGGTTCGGCTTCGACCTGCAGACGGTCGGCCGCTCGGAGTCCGCGGCCGAGGCCAGCGGCGTCAACGTCAAGCGCATGGTCGTCACCAGCATGCTGCTGTCGGGCGCCATCGCCGGCCTGGTCGGCATGCCGGTGCTGCTCAACGACGCGCACCAGTTCAGCACCGAGTTCCCGGTCGGCATCGGTTTCACCGGCATCGCGGTGGCGCTGCTCGGCCGGAACCACCCGATCGGCATCGCGCTGGGCGCGCTGCTCTGGGGCTTCCTCGAGATCGCCTCCAGCAAGCTGGAGTTCGAGGAGTACGACAAGGAAATCGTCGGCGTCATGCAGGGCATCATCGTGCTCTGCGTCGTCATCGCCTACGAGCTGGTCCGCCGCTACGGCATCAAGCGCCAGCAACAGAAGGTCGGCGAGGAACTCGCCGCCCAGGCCCGTACCGACGCCCAGCAGGAGGTGGCAGCGTGAGCGCCACGGCTACCCCCGGCAAGACCGCCAAGAGCCCCGCGGCGAAGATCCGCGCCAAGCTCACCGTCTCCCGCGTGCTGCTGATCGTCGCGGGCGCGCTGATCGCGATCTCCGCCGTGCGCGCCATCACCGGCGCCAACGACATGACGTCCTCCGGGCAGATCTCCGGCGCCCTGATGATGGCCGTGCCGATCGGCCTCGCCGGGCTCGGCGGCCTGTGGTCGGAGCGGGCCGGCGTGGTCAACATCGGCCTTGAGGGCATGATGATGCTCGGCATGTTCTTCGGGGCATGGGCGGGCTGGCAGACCAACCCGTGGCTCGCGGTCGTCGCCGGCATCCTCGGCGGCGCGCTCGGCGGGCTGATCCACGCCGTCGTGACCGTGACCTTCGGCGTCGACCACATCGTCTCCGGTGTGGCGATCAACATCCTGGCGCTGGGCATCACGCAGTACCTCGCCAAGATCTGGTTCAGCATGGGCGAGGCGGCGGGCGAGGGCGGCAGCCCCAAGCAGTCGCCGCCGATGGACGACATCAAGTCGTTCACCGTGCCCGGCCTCTCCGACTGGCTGCACACCCTCGAAGGCCACCACTGGTTCCTGGTCTCGGACCTCGCCGGGATCATCGGCGGCCTGGTCACCGACCTGTCGTCGCTGACCATCCTGGCCGCGCTGCTCTTCGTGGCCACGTTCTTCATCCTGTGGCGGACCGCGTTCGGCCTGCGGCTGCGCTCCTGCGGTGAGAACCCGATCGCCGCCGAGTCGCTGGGCGTCAACGTCTACAAGTACAAGTACCTGGCGGTCATCGCGTCCGGCGGCCTCGCCGGCCTCGGCGGCGCCTTCCTCGCGATCGTCCCCTCGCACATCTACAACGAGGGCCAGACCGGCGGCCGCGGCTACATCGGCCTCGCCGCCATGATCTTCGGTAACTGGCGGCCCGGCGGGCTCGCCATGGGCGCTGGCCTGTTCGGCTACTCCGACAGCCTCCAGCTGCGCAACGGCGGCGAGACCGTCCACGCGCTGCTGCTGGCGCTCGCCGTCGGACTGGTCGCGCTGGCCGCCTGGCGGCTCTACCAGAAGAAGTACGTCCCGGCGGTGATCGGCGCCGCCGTCGCCGTGCTGCTGGTGGTCTGGTACGCGCTGACCGACACCGTGCCCCCCCAGCTCGTCGGGGCCACGCCGTACATCGTCACCCTGCTGGTGCTCGCGCTCGCCTCGCAGCGACTGCGGATGCCGAAGGCCGACGGCCAGCCGTACCGGAAGGGCCAGGGCAAGTGACGGATTCTCCTCCCGAGGGGTTCGACGGCGCCGGCACCGGTGCCGGCTCGAATCCTGTCGACTCCATCGACTGGGAGGGCCTGCGGAAGCAGGCCCGGGACATCATGTCCCGGGCCTACGCCCCGTACTCGCACTTCCCGGTCGGCGCGGCCGCCCTCGTCGACGACGGCCGGGTCGTCGTCGGCTGCAACGTCGAGAACGCGGCGTACGGCGTCGCGCTCTGCGCCGAATGCGGCCTGATCTCCGCGCTGCACGCCTCAGGTGGCGGCAAGCTCACCGCCTTCACCTGCGTGGACCTCCGCGGCAACCTGCTGATGCCGTGCGGGCGGTGCCGCCAGCTGCTCTGGGAGAACGGCGGCCCGGACCTCCTCGTCGACACGGCGCGCGGCGTCGTCCCGATGAGCGCAGTCCTGCCGGACGCCTTCGGCTCCGAAGACCTGAACCGCTAAGGAATAGTTGTTATGGACGTCATTTCCGTCATCCGCACCAAGCGCGACCGCGGCCGTCTCAGCGACGAGCAGATCGACTGGGTCATCGACGCGTACACCCGCGGTGCCGTGGCCGACGAGCAGATGTCCGCCCTCGCCATGGCGATCCTGCTCAACGGCATGGACCGGGCCGAGATCGCCCGCTGGACCGCCGCGATGATCAACTCCGGCGAGCGGATGGACTTCTCCTCCCTCCCGCGCCCCACCTCCGACAAGCACTCCACCGGCGGCGTCGGCGACAAGATCACGCTGCCGCTGGCCCCGCTCGTGGCGGCCTGCGGCGCGGCCGTGCCGCAGCTCTCCGGGCGCGGCCTCGGCCACACCGGCGGCACCCTCGACAAGCTGGAGTCCATCCCGGGCTGGCGTGCCTCGCTCTCCAACGCCGAGATGCTCGACGTGCTGCGCGGCACCGGCGCCGTCATCTGCGCCGCGGGCGACGGTCTCGCCCCCGCGGACAAGAAGCTCTACGCGCTGCGCGACGTCACCGGCACCGTCGAGGCGATCCCGCTCATCGCCTCCTCGATCATGTCGAAGAAGATCGCCGAGGGCACGGGGTCGCTCGTGCTCGACGTGAAGGTCGGCACCGGCGCCTTCATGAAGACGCTGGAGGACGCGCGCGAGCTGGCGTCGACGATGGTCGGCCTCGGTACGGACCACGGGGTCCGGACCGTCGCTCTGTTGACGGACATGTCCACGCCGCTCGGCCTCACGGCCGGTAACGCGCTGGAGGTGCGGGAGTCCGTCGAGGTGCTGGCGGGCGGTGGCCCGGCCGATGTCGTCGAACTGACGCTGGCGCTGGCCCGCGAGATGCTGGACGCGGCGGGTCTCCACGACGCCGACCCCGCGAAGGCCCTCGCGGACGGCTCCGCGATGGACGTCTGGCGCCGCATGATCACCGCCCAGGGCGGCGACCCCGACGCCGCGTTGCCGGTGGCGCGGGAACAGCACGTCGTGAACGCGTCGACGAGCGGCGTGTTGGAGATCCTCGACGCGTACGCCGTCGGCATCGCGGCCTGGCGCCTTGGCGCGGGCCGCGCGCGCAAGGAGGACGTGGTGCAGCTGGGCGCGGGTGTCGAGCTGCACGCCAAGCCGGGCGACTCCGTCGTGGCCGGCCAGCCCCTGATGACGCTGCACACGGACACGCCGGAGAAGTTCGCGTACGCCCTGGAGGCGCTGCACGGCGGCATCCTGGTGGGCCCGCCGGGCGCGTCGTTCGAACCGAAGCCGATTGTTCTGGACCGGATTTCTTGACGGTGCGGGGGTGGGGGC
>NZ_JAPVLU010000140.1 GCF_027158205.1 Streptomyces sp. H39-S7
CAGGGGCATTGCGTGGTTGGGATTGGTCCGGTTCGCCGGTCTCGTGAGTGACGTGGCGTCATGTCCGTTGCGGGGCAAGGGACCCCGGAGAGCAGAGCTGGCACGGTGCTGGTGATCATGTGGTTGTCGAGACCCATGAGAACCGAGCGAGACCGTGCCTGCCCGAACATCATCGCCCATCCCTTCCGTGCTGGAGCAACTGGGCTCCACAACTGATTCCCTCACCTGAAGCGCTGTCGTTGACCTGCGGCGTTTCCTGATCCTGGTCGCCGATCCCCGTGATGTGCGGGGACTGCGGTATCCGGCGGTCGCGTTGCTGTGTGCGGCCGTCTCGGCGGTGCTGACCGGGGCCCGCTCGCTCATCGCGATCAGCGAGTGGATCACGGATGCCCGGCAGCATGCGCTGGGTGTCCTTGGTTTCGCGGCCGATCCACTCAGCGGCCTAAGGGCGGTGCCGCACGCCGCAACGGTGCGCCGCCTGCTGCAGCGCGTGGACGGTGATGCGCTGGACGCGGCGATCGGCGCGTTTCTGCAGGCCAGAACGCCACCACCGGCTGAGCCGGAGATGAAGGCGGGGCCGGTGCGGCGGGTGATCGCGGTCGACGGCAAGGTGGTACGCGGTACGCGGACCAGGACCGTCACGGCGATTCAGTTGCTGGCGGCGATGGACCACTACGGCGTGGTCCTGGCTCAGCGGCAGGTCGCCTCGAAGAGCAACGAGATCCCCTCCTTCGCGCCCCTGCTGAACGGCCTGGATCTGCGGAACGCGGTGGTGACCGTCGATGCCCTGCATACCCAGCATGATCACGGGGCCTACCTGACCGGCCGCGGCGCTCACTACGTGGCTGTGGTGAAGAAGAACCATCCGGGCCTGTACGCCCAGGTCAGGAAGCTGCCCTGGCGGGACACCCGCTCGGGCACCGCACCCGCGACCACGCCCACCACCGCGACGAGATCCGCCGACTCAAGGTCGCCGCGTTCAGCCACCTGGATTACCCCGGGCGCCCGGCAGGCGATCCAAGTGGTGGGGTGGCGAAGCGACTTGAGCACCGGGAAGCTGGCCATCGAGCGCGTCTATCTGATCACCAGCCTGAGCATCTTCGACGCCACCCCCCCC
>NZ_JAPVLU010000141.1 GCF_027158205.1 Streptomyces sp. H39-S7
GACCTCCACGGAGTCGGGGTACAGCCCCTTGCGGGTCCATTCGCGGCCGATGGCGGCGATGGTGCGGGGGTGGGCGAGGAGGAAGCGGGTGCCGCGGCGGCGGCTGATGAGTTCGTCGAGGTCGTCGGGGATCGGGGGGCCGGCGTGGGGTTGCAGGCGCTGGTCGTAGTCGGCGGCGTGCAGCAGTCCGAAGTCGGGGTTGTTGATGAGTTCGTGTTCCTGGCGTTCGCGCAGGGCTTCGATGGTGAGTTTGAGCTGCTGCTCGATTTGGTTCATCGGTTCGTTGTAGAGGTCCGCGACGCGGCTGTGGACGCGCAGGACGGTCTGCGCGACGCTCAGTTCGTATTCGCGGGGGGCGACTTCGTAGTCGACGAAGGTGGTGGGCAGGTCGGCTTCGCCTGTGTGGCCGGAGGCGAGTTCGATGGCGGCTTCGCCGCGCTTGTTGACGCGTTGGCGGGGGATGGCCCGGTAGGCCTCGAGGTGTGCGCGCAGGGTGGGGGACTGGTCGGCGAGGGTCTGGAAGTCCTGGCGGGACAGGGCCAGCACTGTGGTGGTGGTCGCGGCGCGGGCGGTGAACTCCCAGGTGCTGTCGGAATCCAGTAGGCCCTGTTCGCCGAAGTGTGCGCCGTCGGCGAGGACGCCGAGACGATTCTGCTCGCCGAACTCGCCTTCGCTGAGCTGTTCGACCTTGCCGTGGGCGAGGAGGTAGACGGTGTCGACGGGTTGGCCGGCTTCGGCGAGCAGGTCGCCGGCGGTGAACTCGCGTTGGGTGAAGCGGTCGGCGAGTGCGGCCAGTACGGAGGGGTCGTCGAAGGAGCGCAGCAGGGACAGTTCGCCCAGCTGGGCGGGGACGACGCGGACGTGGGAGCCGGTTTTGACGAAGGTGACCTTGCCGTCGCCGACGGAGTAGGTGAGCCGGCGGTTGACCCGGTAGGTGCCGGCGCTGACCTCGACCCAGGGCAGCATGCGCAGCAGCCACCTCGAGGAGATCCCCGCCATCTGCGGTGCGGACTTGGTGGTGGTCGCCAGATTCCGGGCAGCAGCCGTATCAAGGCTTGTATG
>NZ_JAPVLU010000142.1 GCF_027158205.1 Streptomyces sp. H39-S7
CCTGTCAGACCGATCGGGGCGGGGCCGGGCGGGGGCCGGTCGGGCAGCCGCAGGACGCGGGCGATGAGGCGGGCGGTGGGGCCGGGCGACAACAGCGCGTCGCCCGCGGCGACGGTGCGGATGGCGTTCAGCAGCTCGGCGGGCCGGGTGTCCTTGACCAGGAACCCACTGGCCCCCGCCCGCAGCGCAGCGACCACGTGCTCGTCGGTGTCGTAGGTGGTCAGCACCAGCACGCGCACCCCGGCGAGGGCGCTGTCCGCGGCGATGATCCTGGTGGCCTCGATGCCGTCGAGGTCGGGCATCCGGATGTCCATCACCACCACATCGGCGCCGGCGCTGCCGGCCAGCGCCGCGGCCTGCCTGCCGGTCCCCGCCTGCCCGACCACCTCCATGTCGGCCGCGGACTCGACCAGCATCGCGAACGCGGCCCGCACCAGCGTCTGATCGTCGGCGAGCAGCACCCGGATCCTCGGGGGCGCGGTCGTGGGAGATGCCATCGGGAACGTCATCGGGTCGCTCCTGCACGTGCACTGGCGAGCGGGTTGGCGAGCAGGACGTCCGGCCGGGCTGCCGGTGATCCTTCGGGCGGGTCTTCGCCGTCCTCGGGTGCTCCCCTGAGGGGGAGCACGGCCGTGACGGTGAATCCGGCGCTGTCCGCCCGGGGTCCGGCCGTCAGCCGGCCGCCGACGCTGTGGGCCCGCTCCCGCATGCCCACGATGCCGTAGCCGTCCGTACGGGCCGGTTTGTGCGGGCTGGCCGCGGCCGGACCGTCGTCCAGAACGGACACGTGGAGTGCCGCCGCGGAGCGGGTGAGCGTCACCCGGACCTGCGAACCGCTCGCGTGTCGCGCGGCGTTGGTGAGCGCCTCCTGCACGATGCGGTAGGCGGCGGCGCCGACCGCGGGCGGCGCGTGGTCCGCGCCCTCGCCGACCGCGAGTTAGACCCGTGTCCCGGTGGCCTCGGCGGCACGGACCAGGTCGGGGACCCCGGGCAGTCCCGGC
>NZ_JAPVLU010000143.1 GCF_027158205.1 Streptomyces sp. H39-S7
CCTCGCGCTCAACGTCGCCGACTCGGCGTTGAACAACGACCTGGTGGGCGTGGCTGTGCACGCGGTCGCGCCGCTGCTGCTGATCGTCACGGCCGAGACCGGTCTGGCCTACCGGCGCGCGATCACCACCGCCGTACTCGCCCTGAGCACCAAGGAGCAGGCCGAGCGGGAAGCGCGCGAGCGCGCTTCCGCTGAGCGGCGTGAGGACAGCGCCCGGCGGGCTCGCGAGGAACGCGAGCACACGGCGGCGCTGGTCCGTGAACAGCGTGAGCATGAAGCCCGCATGTCCCGTGAACAGGCCGAGCGGGAAGCTTCCGCCCGGCGCGAGGAACGCGAGAGCGAGCAAGCCCGCCAGGCAGCCGAGCGGGCCGAGCGTGAACGCCGTGAGCGCGAGCGTGAACAGCTCCAGCGGGAGCTTGAACGGCGTGAACACGAGGCCGCTGAGCGCGGTGAGCGCGAGCGGACCGAGCGCCTTGAGCGTGAGCGTCGTGAACAGGTCGAGCGGCAGGAGCGGGCCGCGCAAGAGCGCGCCGCGCTGCTGTCGGCTGGGCCGTGCACGGACAAGCTGCCCGAGGACGACGCCCGCGCGATCGTGACCGCCGCACACGCGGAGGGGATGTCGGTGCGGACCGCCGCCGAACTGTGCGGCTGGTCGGTGGGCTGGGTCTCGACCCGGTACGCCGAACTGCGCGAGTCCGTCAACGGCCTGCCCGTTGATCTCACGGCGACCGGCCGCTCATGAGTACCACGACAACCGGTGGATCTCTCGCAACTGGAGTTCACGCGGGTTCCTTCGCGATGTGCCTGCCGATTGAGGTGCAAGTGGGGAGGTAGGAGCCCTCCTATCAGGCTTGATTGGTACGCGTGAGATGTTCGCAGTA
>NZ_JAPVLU010000144.1 GCF_027158205.1 Streptomyces sp. H39-S7
GGACGAGGTCGAGCGTGCCGGCCATGGCGCCCAGGTGAATGCCCTCGGCGGTGGTGCCGCCCTGAAGGTCGGCCACGTCTCCGGTGAGCGCCTCCTGGCAGTACTTCCAGGCGCCGGCCCGGCGGGCGCGGGCCAGTACCCATCCGTGGACCAGGCCGCTGAGGGTCGAGCCGTGGCTGGTTCTGCGCAGGTAGTAGTCGACGGTCGTGCGCCAGGTGTCGTCGTCGAGTTCGTACCCGAGGCGCCGGAAGAGCGCGGCGAGTTCGGCCGGTGGGAAGAGGTAGCCGAGCATCAGCACGTCGGCCTGTTTCGACGCCTGGTAGGCATTGACGGTGTCGCCCTCGGCCTCCAGGATCCGGTCGAGGCGCCGGATGTCCCCGTGCCGGGTCCGGAAGGCGTCCCAGTCGAGCTCCGTCAGATCGCCGTAGCCCTCGAACTGACTGATGACTCCGCGGTGGAAGGGCACCCGCAGCCGGTGCGAGACGTCCTCCCAGAGTTCGAGCTCTCCCGCGTTTAGCCCGATGCGCTCGAAGAGCGCCTGGCGGCGTGGGGCGGGCAGGCTTCCGGCGAGTTCCAGAGCACGGGCCAGGACCCATGCGGCTGTCACATTGGTGTACGCGTTGTCATCGA
>NZ_JAPVLU010000145.1 GCF_027158205.1 Streptomyces sp. H39-S7
CGATGGCGTACGCGACCTGGACCTCGCAGCGGCGGGCCAGCCCGGCCGCGACGACGTTCTTCGCGACCCAGCGCATCGCGTAGGCGGCGGAACGGTCGACCTTGGACGGGTCCTTGCCGGAGAACGCACCTCCGCCGTGCCGGGCCATCCCGCCGTACGTGTCGACGATGATCTTCCGGCCGGTCAGTCCCGCGTCACCCATCGGACCGCCCACCTCGAAGCGCCCGGTCGGGTTGACGAGCAGCCGGTACCCGTCCGTGTCGAGTTCGATGCCGGCCTCGGCGAGGGCCGCCAGCTCGGGCTCGACGACCAGCTCGCGGATGTCGGGGGCGAGCAGGGAGTCCAGGTCGATGTCGGAGGCGTGCTGGGAGGAGACCACCAGGGTGTCCAGCCGCTTCGCCTGGTCGCCGTCGTACTCGACGGTGACCTGGGTCTTGCCGTCCGGGCGCAGGTAGGCGACGGAGCCGTCCTTGCGGACCTGCGTCAGGCGGTGGGCGAGGCGGTGGGCCAGCGCGATGGGCAGCGGCATCAGTTCGGGCGTGTCGTCGCACGCGTAACCGAACATCAGGCCCTGGTCGCCCGCGCCCTGACGGTCG
>NZ_JAPVLU010000146.1 GCF_027158205.1 Streptomyces sp. H39-S7
AGCACCGGTTCGGCCGCTCGGTCCCGACGTTCACGGACCGTTCAAGCGCGCTGCGGGCGCTCGGCTTCGAGCCGGTGCCGGGCGCTGAGTGGACGTGGACCGAGGACAGCGAGACCCCCGACAACCCGGCCTCCCCGGCCGTGCTGATCGCCGCGATCCGGGTCCGTTCATGGCCGGGGGTGGGCGCGTGAACGCCGTTCAGATCCGTTCAGCGGAACGCGCCCTGTCGGCCGGCACGTGGCTGATCGTGGCGGGCGCGATGCTCTACTCGATCTTGACTGTCACCCCGCTGGCAGCCGGGCACACACCCGCCCGGTGGGCGTGGACCGCACCCATCCTTCCTCTCGTGGTGGATGCCGCCGTGGTCATCGTGGTCCGGCTGGACGCGGTGATCGCACGGCTCGGGGGCAACGGCGGACCGTGGCCCATCGTCCTGCGGTGGATGACCGGCTGCATGACCCTCGCGCTCAACGTCGCCGACTCGGCGTTGAACAACGACCTGGTGGGCGTGGCTGTGCACGCGGTCGCGCCGCTGCTGCTGATCGTCACGGCCGAGACCG
>NZ_JAPVLU010000014.1:0-105910 GCF_027158205.1 Streptomyces sp. H39-S7
TCGTCGGTGCCGGTGCCGGTGCTGCCGGCCTTCTCGTACGGGTGGCCGTCGATGTCGTCCGTGCCGTCCATGCCGTCCACGTCCCGTTCGCTGGCGGAGATACCGCCCGGCTGGTCGGCACCGATCGGCGCGCCGCGGTAGGCGGCCCAGAGGGCGAGTACCGGCGCCGCCACGACGGCGGCGACGACCGTGGTGGTGACGGCGCGGTGCCGCAGTTGGGCGAGGCGGGCGGCGCGGTCCCGGTGGTCGAGGGGGAAGCCGCGGCGGTCGAAGCGCGGGGTGCCTTCGCGGCTGCGGCCGGCGCCGTCGCGCAGGGAGTACATGAGGGCGGCGTACGCGGCGGACCGCGGCGCTTCGAGCATCGTGAGCACGGCGGTGGCCGCGGTGGTGGCAGCGCCCGGCCAGGAGGCGCCGACGACGGCGCGCTCGGCGGTGAGCCGGCACTCCGGGCACTCGTCGACGTGCCGGACCAGCTCCCGGCGCAGGGCCGTGCCGAGCAGCACCTGGGCGTCGCCGGCCAGCCGGGCGACGGTGGCGCAGGTGCCGACCTCGACGACGGCGAGCGCGGCGCGGGTGCGTTCGACCTCGCAGGCGGCGCGGGCGAGGAGCGCGCGGGCAGCGTCCGCCTCGATGCCGAGGACGTGGCCGACCTCGTGCGGCGGGAGCTGGTGGCGGACCGCGAGTTCGAGCGCCTCGCGCTGCTCGGGGGTGGTGCCCGCGGCCTCCGGCCAGGCGAGGGCGGCCAGCCGGCCGCGCCGCTCCTCGGCGACCGATGCCGACATGCGGGGCACCTCGGGCCGGCCCCCCGCGAGGCGGCGCCGGCAGGACCAGCGGGCGAGGGCGTAGAGCCAGGGGCGGCGCAGCCCGGCGTCACGGAGCCGGCCGCGCTGCCGCTCGGCGAGGGCCAGTACCTCGCCGAGCGCGGCCGCGGCCGCGTCGTGCTCGCAGAGGACGGAGAGGCAGTAGGTGAACAGCCCGTCCAGATAGGGCTCGTAGTGGGCCGGGGGCTGCATCGGCAGCGTGCCGTGCGGGCGCCGGTCCTTGCGGTCACGCTGTTCCGGACGCGCTTCGGGGCGGGTCCGCGACGCCGACCGGTGCTTGCGGTGCGTACCGGTGCGGGTGCCGGTACCGGCGTCCTGGGGGTGGATCTCCTGCCTGCTCATCACCTGGCGACGGTAGGACGGCAGGAGCACCAGTCTCAGGCGTCCCGCAGGGCGTTAACCCGTATGGGTGGCGATGCCGCTCAAAAGGGGACACCCCGTTAGCTCGGACGAGTGCCGCGGGGAACGCGGGTACGGACGGTGCGGACCTCCGGTGGGAGGGATGCGGGGGCGTTGTCGGACCCTGCCGCTACGGTGAGCCCCATGCCTCCCCGCAAGACCGCTACGAAGGACCGACCGTCCTACCGCTGCACCGAGTGCGGCTGGACCACCGTGAAGTGGCTCGGCCGCTGCGGGGAGTGCCAGGCCTGGGGCACCGTCGAGGAGTTCGGCGGTGCGCCCGCTGTCAGGACCACGGCGGCCGGCCGGGTGACGACCGCGGCGAAGCCGATCGGCCAGGTGGACGTCAGCCAGGCGACGGCCCGCTCAACGGGTGTACCCGAGCTGGACCGGGTGCTCGGCGGCGGGCTGGTGCCCGGAGCCGTCGTGCTGGTCGCGGGCGAGCCGGGCGTCGGCAAGTCGACGCTGCTGCTGGACGTGGCGGCGAAGGCGGCGACCGCGCAGGGCCCGACGCTGTACATCACCGCCGAGGAGTCGGCGTCCCAGGTCCGGCTGCGCGCCGACCGGATCGGCGCGCTCTCCGACCATCTGTACCTGGCGGCCGAGACGGACCTGTCGGCGGTCCTGGGCCATCTGGACGACATCAAGCCGTCGCTGCTGATCCTGGACTCGGTGCAGACGGTGGCGTCCCCGGAGATCGACGGCGCGCCCGGCGGTATGGCGCAGGTTCGCGAGGTCGCGGGGGCGCTGATCCGCGCCTCCAAGGCGCGCGGCATGTCGACGCTCCTGGTCGGCCATGTCACGAAGGACGGCGCCATCGCGGGCCCCCGTCTGCTGGAGCACCTGGTCGACGTGGTGCTCAGCTTCGAGGGTGACCGACACGCCCGGCTGCGGCTGATCCGCGGCGTCAAGAACCGGTACGGCGCGACGGACGAGGTCGGCTGTTTCGAGCTGCACGACGAGGGCATCACGGGTCTGGCCGATCCCTCCGGACTTTTTCTGACCCGTCGCGACGAACCGGTCCCCGGCACGTGTCTGACGGTCACCCTGGAGGGCAAGCGCCCCCTGGTGGTCGAGGTCCAGGGCCTCACCGTCGACACCCAGATCCCGTCCCCGCGCCGTACGACGTCCGGGCTGGAGACGTCGCGCGTCTCGATGATGCTCGCCGTACTCGAACAGCGCGGCCGGATCCAGTCGATCGGAAAGCGCGACATCTACACGGCCACGGTGGGCGGCGTGAAGCTCACCGAGCCCGCCGCTGACCTGGCCGTGGCCCTCGCGCTGGCCAGTGCGGCGATCGACACACCGCTGCCCAAGAACCTGGTCGCGATCGGCGAGGTCGGCCTCGCGGGCGAGGTCAGACGGGTCACCGGGGTGCAGCGCAGGCTGTCCGAGGCGGCCCGGCTGGGCTTCACCCACGCCCTCGTACCGCCGGATCCCGGCAAAATCCCGCCGGGCATGAAAGTGGTCGAGGTGGCCGACATCACGGACGCCCTGCGGGCCCTCCCGAAGCGTGGCTCACGAGGCTAGAGAGGGTCCGAACAGCGGTCGCTGGCCCATTGCGGAGAGAACGTCAGTAAACTTTGCCCTGGTCTCGCCCTTTGGGCATCCGTAGCGACCGGAGGATTGCAGTGGCAGCCAACGACCGGGCAGCAGCTCCCGGCAAGTCCGGCGGGAGTTCCGCTGCTGATGCCCTGATGCGCGCTTCGCTCAGTGCGGTAGCTCCCGGCACCGGCCTGCGTGACGGACTCGAACGAATTCTGCGGGGCAATACGGGCGGGTTGCTCGTCCTCGGCATGGACAAGACCGTCGAGTCGCTCTGTACCGGCGGCTTCGTCCTCGACGTCGAGTTCACCGCGACCCGCCTGCGCGAACTGTGCAAGCTCGACGGCGCGCTGATCCTCGACAAGGACCTCACGAAGATCCTGCGGGCCGGCGTGCAGCTGGTCCCCGACTCCAACATCCCGACCGAGGAGACCGGCACCCGGCACCGCACCGCGGACCGCGTGAGCAAGCAGGTCAATTTCCCGGTCGTCTCGGTCAGCCAGTCGATGCGGCTGATCGCGCTCTACGTCGACGGGCAGCGCCGGGTCCTGGAGGACTCGGCCGCGATCCTGTCCCGGGCGAACCAGGCGCTGGCCACGCTGGAGCGCTACAAGCTGCGCCTGGACGAGGTGGCGGGCACGCTCTCCGCACTGGAGATCGAGGACCTGGTCACGGTCCGGGACGTCAGCGCGGTCTCGCAGCGGCTGGAGATGGTCCGCCGGATCGCCACCGAGATCGCCGAGTACGTGGTCGAGCTGGGCACCGACGGCCGGCTGCTCTCCCTGCAGCTGGACGAGCTGATCGCGGGCGTCGAGCCGGAGCGCGAACTGGTCGTCAAGGACTACGTGCCCGAGCCGACCGCGAAGCGGAACCGGACCGTGCCCGAGGCGCTCGTCGAACTGGACGCGCTGCCCCACGCGGAGCTGCTCGAACTCACCACCGTGGCCCGCGCCCTGGGCTACACCGGCTCGCCCGAGACGCTGGACTCCGCGGTCTCGCCGCGCGGCTACCGGCTGCTGGCGAAGGTGCCGCGGCTGCCGAACACGGTCATCGACCGCCTCGTCGAGCACTTCGGCGGCCTGCAGAAGCTGCTCGCCGCGAGCGTCGACGACCTGCAGACGGTGGACGGGGTCGGGGAGGCGCGAGCGCGTTCGGTGCGGGAGGGCCTGTCCAGGCTGGCCGAGTCGTCGATCCTGGAGCGGTACGTCTAGGACGTCTGTGCCGAGAGGGGCCGGGGCAGGTGCCCCGGCCCCTCTCTCGTGCTGCCTGACTGGGTCCTGGTCGGCTTTGGTCGGCCTTGATCAGCCCCGCTCGGCCTTAGTCGGCCTTAGTCGGCCTTGAGGACGAACGACGCCTGCTTCGGGGTGAAGCCCGCGATGCGTGCCTCTACGAGGTAGGTCGTTCCCACCGCTGCCGGTTGGTTCTTGGGGGTGGCGCAGGCCGGGGAGCTGGTCTGGCGGTTCCACTCGATCGTGTAGGTCGTCGCGCTGTGCGCCGGGACCTGCAGCAGGTAGGCGCCGCGGGCGGCCGGGCAGTCGTCGGTGGACCATACGTGCTTGTTGCCGGCGGTGTTGGTGACCGTGACGATGGCCGCCGTCGATCCGAAGTCGACCTTGCAGGCCGTCGCGGCGGAGTTGGCCGCGGTCAGCTCGAACTTCGGCTTCTCGTTGGGCGCGTAGACGTTCTGCGTGCTGCGCAGCGTCAACTGGACGTCGGAGACGGCGCAGTCGGCCAGGGTCGAGCCGGCCGGGAGCTGGTTGCCCGAACCGCCGGAGCCCGCTCCGCCGGACGAGGAGCCGGACGTCGCGCCGTTCGAACCGCCGCCGGACACACCGGCGTCGGTGCCGCCCGAGGGTGATCCGGAGGTGCCGCCGGACGACGAGCCGTTCGAGGGGTCGCCGCTGCCGCCGTTGTCCCGCCCACCCGGGCGTCCGGGGAGGTGCGAGCCGCTGGGGGTGGGGCCGGGCGTGATGGACGTCGCCGGGGTGCGTCCGTCGGGTCCCTTCGCGCCGGTACCGCTGCCGGAGCCGCCCGAGTTGAAGGCCCACACCGCCAGCACGGCGAGCAGGGCGGCCATGCAGAGCACAACAGCCCGCCGTCGCCAGTAGATGGACGACGGAAGAGGTCCGATCGGATTGCGCACAGAGCCCACACGCGAACTCTAGGGGAGATCGACCGCGCACCGTCGCAACACCCGCCGCACTGGGCGTGGTCTTTCCCGATCATCACGTTTTCCCGCCGGGTCGGTCACTGTCAGTGGCATGTGCGAGGATCGACGACGCTATGAGCACTGACACCCGCGCCACCGCACATCACGATCTGCACGCCCCCGTCATCGACTGGTTCGAGGAGCATGCCCGGGATCTCCCGTGGCGCCGCCCGGAGGCCGGAGCGTGGGGTGTGATGGTCAGCGAGTTCATGCTGCAGCAGACCCCGGTCAGCCGCGTGCTGCCGGTGTACGAGCTGTGGCTGGCGCGCTGGCCGCGCCCCGCCGACCTGGCGACCGAGCCGGCGGGCGAGGCCGTACGCGCCTGGGGGCGGCTCGGCTATCCGCGCCGCGCGCTGCGGCTGCACGCGGCGGCGACCGCGATAGCGCTCAGCCATGGCGGCGAAGTCCCCCGCGACCACGCCAAGTTGCTGGCCCTCCCCGGCGTCGGCGAGTACACCGCGGCGGCCATCGCGTCGTTCGCGTACGGGCAGCGGCACGCGGTACTGGACACCAACGTCCGCCGGGTCTTCGCCCGTGCCGTCACCGGAGTCCAGTACCCGCCGACGGCGACGACCGCCGCGGAGCGGCGTACCGCGCTGACCCTGCTGCCCGACGACAGGGCGACGGCCGCCCGCTGGGCGGCGGCCACGATGGAGCTGGGCGCGCTGGTCTGCACCGCGCGCGGGCCCGAGTGCGTCCGCTGCCCGATCGCGGCGAGCTGCGCCTGGCGGCTGGCCGGCTCCCCCGCGCACACCGGGCCGCCGCGCCGCGGGCAGACGTACGCGGGCACGGACCGCCAGGTGCGCGGAAAGCTGCTCGCCGTACTGCGGGACGCGGTCGGCCCCGTGCCGCAGTCCGCGCTGGACGCGGTGTGGCAGGAGCCGGTGCAGCGGGCCCGCGCGCTGGACGGCCTGGTGGAGGACGGTCTGGTCGAGCCGCTTGCCGACGGGGTCTACCGTCTGCCGGCCTGAACCCGGCCCGAACTCCGCCGACTGCCGGTTTAAACCCCTTCGGGACGTTGGTCCTGAGGCTGTTACATAATCGACGGCTTCCTGTGAGCCCCCTGTGCGCCCACGGTGGCAAAAGCCCAACATCCCCTCCGTAGCGTCGTCCTCGTCGGAACGGTTGGCACATCAGCGCAACAGTCGACAGGGCGGGACAGCACGGGACGGAGGGCGACCCATGGCGGCGAACGGCACGGTTCTGGAGTTCGAGGAGTACGTGAGGACGCGGCAGGACGCACTGCTGCGGAGCGCACGGCGGCTCGTGCCCGACCCGATCGACGCCCAGGACCTTGTCCAGACCGCCCTGGTGCGGACCTACCCGCGCTGGGACGGCATCGCCGACAAGACGCTCGCGGACGCCTACATGCGCCGCGTCATGATCAACACGCGGACCGAGTGGTGGCGGAACCGCAAGCTCGACGAGATCCCCACCCAGGAGCTGCCCGACGCCAGCGTCGACGACGGCGCCGACCAGCGGGCCGACCGCGAGATGCTCCGTGACGCGCTGCAGGTCCTCGCGCCCAAGCAGCGCCAAGTCGTGATGTTGCGCCACTACGGGCAGCTGTCCACGGAGGAGACCGCCCGCGCCCTCGGCATGTCGACGGGTACGGTGAAGAGCACTCTGCACCGGGCGCTGGCCCGGCTGCGCCATGAGCTGGAGCACGGCCGCTACGGCTACTCACGGATGGAGGGCGTGTGCGCCGCCTAGCAGCTCTGATCGCGGTGGCGGTGGCCATGTGCCTGCTGACCGCGCTTGCAGGCTGCAGGACCGGCACCGGGGCACGCCGTGAGGGCCCCGCACCCCTTCAGACGCTCAGGGCGGAACCCAGCCCCGCGCCGTCCATCGCCGGTGACCCGGCGGCGCTGGCGAAGCTGGTGAAGAAGGACACCCGGAACGTCAGCGCGGAGGTGCGCGAGGATCTCGCGCCCTGCGCCGGTGACGAGTACCCGGTGGACACCTCGTCCGGCGATCTCACCAGCGGCGAGGCACCCGATCTGATCGTGAACGTCGCCACCTGCGGGGACGGCATGGGGATCGCGAGCTATGTGTACCGGATGATCGACGGGCAGTACCAGAACGTCTTCGCCGACGAGCAGCCGCCGGTCTACGGCAGTGCGGAGAACGGCCGACTGGAGATCATCCGCCAGGTGTACAAGGGCGACGACCAGGTCTGCTGCCCCACCGGGCAGGAGGCCCTGACGTACGTCTGGAAGGACACCAGGTTCGTACAGGTGGAGCGCACGTACACCGACTACGGGGACGCGCTCCCCACACCTATGCCGGAAAAGAAGACGCATGGCTGAGACACACGTCCTGTTCGTCGAGGACGACGACGTCATCCGCGAGGCGACGACGCTCGCGCTGGAGCGCGACGGCTTCAAGGTGACGGCGGTCGCCGACGGACTGTCCGGGCTGGAGGCGTTCCGCGCCGAGCAGCCCGACCTCGCGCTGCTCGACGTGATGGTGCCGGGTCTCGACGGCGTCAGCCTGTGCCGGCGGATCCGGGACGAGTCGACCGTGCCGGTGATCATGCTGTCCGCGCGCGCCGACTCCATCGACATCGTGCTCGGCCTGGAGGCCGGCGCCGACGACTACGTGACGAAGCCCTTCGACGGGGCGGTGCTGGTCGCCCGGATCCGGGCGGTCCTGCGCCGTTTCGGCCACGCCTCCTCCGGTGACGAACCGGCGGAGGCTGCCCTGCTGTCCTTCGGTGACATCGAGATCGACCCCGAGGGCCTGGAGGTGACCCGCGGCGGCGAGCGGCTCGCCCTGACCCCCACCGAGATGCGGCTGCTGCTGGAGTTCTCCGCGGCACCCGGCGCCGTGCTCTCCCGCGACCGGCTGCTGGAGCGGGTCTGGGACTATGAGTGGGGTGGCGACACCCGGGTCGTGGACGTCCACGTCCAGCGGCTGCGCGTCAAGATCGGGCAGGACCGGATCGAGACGGTGCGCGGCTTCGGTTACAAGCTCAGGGCCTGACAGACCATGCCGTTGTTCCCCCGCTCCAGTCTGCGCTGGAAGCTCAGCGCCGCCATCGCCTGCGTTTCGGTGCTCGTCGCCGTGGCGCTGAGCCTCGTGGTGCACAACGCCGCCCGCGTCAGCATGATCGACAACTCCCGTGACGTGCAGGACGAGCGGGTGCAGTCCGCGCTGCGGATCTACGAGGTCACCGGCAAGAAGGTCTTCTCCGCCCAGCTCGACGACCCGGCCCTGCCCAAGCCGCTCAAGGACTTCGCGGCCAGGGGCGAACGCGCCACCTACGTCCAGGACAGCGGCGGCGCGCCGATCGTGTGGGCCGAGACACCCACCAACGACGGCCGCATCCTGTCGCTGCGCACCACCTTCAAGGACCGCTACTCGGTCCTCGTCGACCTCGACCAGGCCCTGATCGTCGGCTCGCTCGCGGTGGTCGTGGGCGGCACCGCGCTCGGCGTGCTGATCGGCGGCCGGATGTCCCGGCGGCTGCGCAAGGCGGCCGTCGCCGCCCGCAAGGTGGCCGACGGCAACCCCGAGGTGCGGGTGCGCGACGCGATCGGCGGCCGGGTCCGCGACGAGACCGACGAGCTGGCGGCAGCCGTCGACGCGATGGCGGACGCCCTCCAGGACCGGCTGGAGGCCGAGCGGCGGGTCACCGCCGACATCGCCCACGAGCTGCGCACCCCGGTGACCGGACTGGTCACCGCGGCGGAGCTGCTGCCGCCCGGCCGCCCGGCCGAGCTGGTCCGGAACCGGGCCCAGGCGCTGCGCACCCTGGTCGAGGACGTGCTGGAGGTGGCGCGGCTGGACGGGGCGGCGGAGCAGCCCGACCTCCAGGAGGTCGCGCTGGGCGACTTCGTCCGCCGGCGGGTGCTGGCGCAGGACCCCGACGCCGTGGTGACCGTGATCGAGGACGCGGTGGTGCACACCGACCCGCGCCGGCTGGAGCGCATCCTCGGCAACCTGCTGGCCAACGCGGCACGGCACGGCAATCCGCTGACCGAGGTGAGCATCAACGGGCCGTTCCTGCGGATCCGCGACCACGGTCCCGGCTTCCCCGACGACCTGCTGCGCGAGGGCCCCAGCCGCTTCCGTACCGGCAGCTCCGACCGGGCGGGCGGCGACCACGGCCTCGGCCTCACCATCGCCGCCGGCCAGGCCCGGGTGCTGCGCGCCCGGCTCACCTTCCGCAACGCCCCGGCCTCCGACGGCGGCGGCGCGGTCGCGCAGCTGCTGTTGCCCCGCTGAACCGCTCGTACGACGACGGCCCCCGGCAGATGGTGCCGGGGGCCGTCGTCATGCGTTCGGGGTCTGCGTCAGATCGCGTCGACCGAGTGCAGCGCCGCGTTGTCCGAGGGCTTCGCGTCCTTGTCGGCGCCGGGAGCCTGCGGAGCGCCGCGCAGCGGGATCTCCTTGACGAACCAGGCCGCCACGAAGCCGACGATGCTGATCACCGCGCCCCACAGGAAGACGGTGTGGGTGCCGTTGGAGACCGCGTGCAGGTAGGCGTCGCGGACCTGCGCCGGCAGGGCCGCGATGCTCTTGGGGTCCAGCTGGGCCGAGCCCGCTGTCGCCTTGCTGCCGTCGCCGCCGAGCTCCGTCATGGTGTCCTGCACGTGGTGCGTGAAGAGCGCGCCGAAGAGCGAGACGCCGAACGAGCCGCCGATGGTGCGGAAGAGCGTCGCGGACGAGCTGCCGACGCCGAGGTCCTTCATCTCGACGCTGTTCTGCGCGACGAGCATGGTGATCTGCATCAGGAAGCCCATGCCCGCACCGAGCACGGCCATGAAGACGCCGGACCAGAAGCGGGTCGTGCCGGTGTCCATCGTGGACAGCAGGTACAGCCCGACGGTGATCAGGCCGCCGCCGATGATCGGAAAGACCTTGTAGCGGCCGCTCTGGGTGGTGACCCGGCCGGCGATCAGCGAGACCACCATCATCGACAGCAGCATCGGCAGGAGCAGCAGGCCGGAGTTGGTGGCCGACGCGCCCTGGACGGTCTGCTGGTAGAGCGGCAGGAACGTCATCGCGCCGAACATCACGAAACCGACGAGGAAGCCGATCAGGGAGATCAGCGAGAAGTTGCGGTTGCGGAAGATGTGCAGCGGCATGACCGGCTCTTTGGCCTTGGTCTCGACCCAGATGAAGGCCGCGATCGCGACGACGCCGAGGACGAGGAGACCGATGATCTGCGGGGAGGCCCAGCCGTACTGGGTGCCGCCCCAGGTGGTGAGGAGCACCAGCGCGGTGATGCCGACGGTGAGCAGTCCGGCGCCGAGGTAGTCGATGCGGGCCTGGACGCGCTTCTTCGGCAGGTGCAGGACGATGTAGATCATCGCGAGCGCCACCGCGCCGAGTGGCAGGTTGATGTAGAAGCTCCAGCGCCAGCCCCAGTTGTCGGTGATGGTGCCGCCGACGAGCGGGCCGCCGATCATCGCGAGCGCCATGACGCCGGCCATCATGCCCTGGTACTTGCCACGTTCCCGCGGCGGTATGAGGTCACCGATGATCGCCATCACACCGACGATCAGACCGCCGGCGCCGAGGCCCTGGACCGCGCGGAAGGCGATCAGCTGGTCCATCGACTGGGAGAGGCCGGAGAGTGCCGAACCGGCCAGGAAGAGCACGATCGACGTCATGAAGATGCCCTTGCGACCGTACATGTCGCCGAGCTTTCCCCAGATGGGCGTCGAGGCGGCGGTCGCGAGCGTGTAGGCGGTGACCACCCAGGAGAGGTGGTTGAGGCCGCCGAGCTCCCCTACGATCGTCGGCATCGCGGTACCGATGATCATGTTGTCGAGCATCGCGAGCAACATCGCGATCATGAGCCCGAGCAGAACCACACGCACACTGCGCTGAGGAGCCGCTTCGGGTGGCGTTTCTGCGGTCTGGGACATGACCGGTGCCCTCCCCTGGATGGGGCGGCCCGCTCGTGCTTCTGGTACTTACTTGCCGCCCGGCTAGTTAACTACGACACTGAAGGTAAGCCGTCACTAGCCGGTCGTCAAGTAAGTAGATTACGTTTGACCAAAGCCATACCGGCCAGCGGCCACACGGCCACAACGGGCGTTCAACGCAGGAGAGCGGTAGTCATGGGCACTTCGCAAGCACGTCGCGGTGACACCCGCCACCGCATCCAGGACGTCGCGCTCGAGCTCTTCGCCGAGCAGGGGTACGAGAAGACGTCGCTGCGCGAGATCGCCGAGCACCTCGACGTGACGAAGGCCGCGCTGTACTACCACTTCAAGACCAAGGAAGACATCCTCACCAGCATCGTCGCGGACATAGGCCGGCCGGTGGACGAGCTGATCACGTGGGCCGAGGCGCAGCCGCGCACGCTGGAGAACAAGCAGGAGATGCTGCGCCGCTACAGCGCGGCCCTGTGGGGCGCCTCGGCGCTCTTCCGGTTCATCCAGGAGAACCAGGCCACGATGCGCGAGCTGAGCATCGGCGAGCAGTTCAAGGGCAAGATGCTCGCCCTGCACCACCTGCTCAAGGAGCCCGAGTTCTCGATGGCGAGCCAGGTGCGCTGCATCACCGCGCTCTTCGCGATGCACGCCGGGATGTTCGCCGTGCAGAACATCGAGGGCGACCCTGAGGAGAAGCGCGAAGCCATCCTCGAGGTCGCCCTCGATCTCATCGCCCAGGCCCACCGGAACCTGGACTAGGTGGTGCGGGGTCGCACCGTCACATGTTGACGCCGTGCTGGTGCAGGAACGCCAGGGGCTCCTCGCCCGAGCCGTAGACCGGCGTGGTGCGGGCCTCGAAGTGCAGGTGCGGGCCGGTCGAGTTCCCGGTGCTCCCGGACTTGCCGATCTCCTGGCTGGTGCTCACGGTCTCGCCGACCGAGACCTCGAGCTTCGACAGGTGGCCGTACTGGGTGTACGTGCCGTTGCCGTGCTTGATCACGATGTTGTTGCCGTAGGCGCCGCCCCAGCCGGCGTCGACCACGGTGCCGCCGTGCACGGCCTTGACCTGCGTGCCCGTCGGCACCACGAAGTCCTGGCCGGAGTGCTTGTGCGACCAGTGCGAGCCGGCCTGCGCGAACGACGCGCCGATCGTGTAGCTGTCCACCGGCTTCACCCAGGCGTTCACGCGCGTCTTGCGGTCGGCGGCGGACTTCTCGGCCGCACGCTCCTTGGCGTCGGCCTTCGCGGCCGCGGCCTTGGCCCTCGCCGTCGCGGCCTTCTTCTGACCGTCGGCCTGCGTCTTCATGACGTCCGCGATGCTGTTCGCCGACGCGGAGCCGAAGAGGCCCGCGTCCTGCGAGTCGGCGGCCATGGCCGCCGTAGAGCCCAGCGCGAGTGCCACGCACACGCCGCCCGCCACCACGGCCGCACGACCACGAAGGGCGGACTTCGGGGCGTGGTTCTTCGTCGAGTTCTTAAGCATGCAGGGTTACCTCACTGATTGGGGGGGGGTAGGAAGCAGAAGCGACTGCGGGCCGCTTGTGCCATTCAGTGGTAACGCGCCCTGCTGCCCTGACACAAGGCGCCTTTCTACTATCAGCGGCCGTAGCAAAAGCAGAGGCGAAACGCCTCTTGCCAGGCCGCTCGGCGGCCCAAAGGGCACCCAAATCGCCCATCGAGGCCCAAAATAGAGCCTCTGCGGCATCCGGCCTGTGCTCCACGCCACAGAATTCGCGGGTCCCTTCCCCGCAAGGAAGCGTCGACTATTCCGGCTAGTAACAGCCGAATGGCGCGTGTGCCATGTCACCAGGCAATAAGATCCATTCCCTTTCGGGCAGGACCTCGGATTAATCGCGCGGGTCGAAAGTCCTGTGGCCCCCGTCACTCGACCGACGCGATCCCGCCCGCCGCAATTCCCGGGAAACCACGGCGACGGGCGCCCGCGCTGCCCTAGCGTGGCCCCACCGGACAAGGGGTGGGGGGCACACGGCGATGGCGGACGAGTACCTGAACGACATCGAGCTGGCGGACGCGGTCGAGGCGGTCCGCGAGGGCCTGGCCACGGCTGCCGCGCGCGGCAGCGGGAAAGCGGTCCGTTTCGAGGTCGGCGACATCCACATGGAGTTCACCGTGGAGATCCGCCGCGACGTGACGGGCAAGGCGGGCGTCAAAGCCTGGGTCGTGGACGCGGGAGTGGAAGGCACGCGGTCGCGCGGCCGCACCCACACGGTCTCCTTCACCCTCAAGCCGAAGAACGCCGCCACCGGCGGCCACGTGGACGTCCGGATGCACGACGAGGGCGACAGCAGCCACTTCACCGACGCCGGCAGCGGCAGCGGCAGCGGCAGCTGACGGCGGTGCCCATCGGACGGCCGCCGCCGTCCTCAACGCCGACGCGATCCCGGCGGCCACGGTCACGCCCCGCCCACGCCCCCGGGACTGGTCCCCCGCCCGAGCGTGAACCACACCCCCGTCCCCGGCCGGGCCGCCGTGACCCCGCACCCGTCGGCCAGCGCCGTCACGAGAAACAACCCGCGCCCGCCGAGCTCCCCCACCCCCGCCCGCCGCGGAACCGGCCGCCCCGAGCCACCACCGCCGTCGTACACGGCGACCCGCACCTCTTCCCGCTCCACCGCGAGCCGCAGATGCACTTCCCCGCCAACGTGCAGGTGCACGTTGGTCACCAACTCCGACGTGCAGACGGCCGCGGTATCAGCCAGCCGCCCCAGCCCCTCCGCGCCCAGCGCGGACCGAACGAAGTCCCGGCAGACCTTGGGGGCGGTCGCCGTGCCGGGGGTGAACAGGGTGTACGTGTGCGGCAGTTGCTCGTCATCAGGCGGCTTGTGATCCACGGGGGCTCCCTTGCGCTGGCGTGGGTTGAGTACGCAGTGGCATGCCGGTCGCCGTGGCCGTGACGAGTCGGTGCGCTTCCGCGTGGAACGCGGGCATGGCGGCAACAAGGCCACCAACTCCGCTTCGTGAGGCATGCATTACTCACGGTAGATGAAAATGGCGCAGTACTGCAACCTATTCCCTTGAGGGAGTGGACCGCCGTTGCGCACCAGGGCAAACTGAGCGTCAGACCCGGAGGAGTGTTCCCCTTGCCGCTTCGCACGACCATCACCGAAAGGCAGCGCCGCCTCGGCGCAGAACTGCGGGAACTCCGCGAGCGCAGCGGCCTTTCGCTCGCCGAAGCCGGTGCGGCCGTTGGCATGGGCGGCCCCCACCTCAGCCACGTGGAGGCCGGACGAACTGCTGTCGCGACGGAACGACTGGTGGCCCTCTGTCGCACATATGGCTGCAGTAATGCGCCGTATATCGAGGCTCTGACGTCCATGGCCGAGAGCAAAGGCAAGGGCTGGTGGTCGCAGTACCGGAAGACGGCTTCGCAGCTGATGCTCGACTTGGCAGAGCTGGAGGCTCGCGCCACCGGCATCCGCACTCACGAAACGCTGCTCGTGCCCGGCCTCCTGCAGACGGAGTCGTACATGCGGGCCCTGTTCCGCAGTGCGCTGCCGACGGCTTCCTCCGGCGAGATCGACACCCTCGTACGATTCCGTCGGGCCCGTCAGGAGATCCTGGATGCCGAGTCGGCGGTGACACTGCACGCCGTCATCCACGAAGCCGCCCTGCGCATCGCTGTGGGCGGCTCGGACGTGATGCGAGGGCAACTCACCCACCTCATCCACATGTCCGGCCGCCCCAACGTCACCATCCAGGTGCTGCCCTTCGAAGCAGGGGCTCGCGCCTGGTTCGGCAATCCGTTCCTCATCCTGAGCGCCGGAGTATGCGGCCTGGAGACGGTCCTCGTAGAACATCCGGCGGAGCCGTTGCGTCTTGGTGACGACGAGTCGATCGCCCGTTACGAGGCTGCGTTCGCCGGCTTGAGCCAGAGCGCCCTACCCGAGGTGATCACAGACGCGGGCCCGGACCATCACGAGAAGCGGGACTCCTGGGGCCTCATCCAGCACATCCTCTACACCCACTAGTGAAGGTCCACATGCCGCAACTCAATTGGCAGAAGTCCTCGTTCAGCGACGGCGCGGGCGCCAACTGCCTGGAACTCGCCATATCCCCCGCAGACGTAACGATCCTCCTCCGCGAAAGCGACGCCCCCGGCGTCATCCTCACCACCACCCGCACCCGCCTCGCGGACCTGCTCACGCGCATCAAAGCCGACGAGATCACCCTCGTCCTTTGATTCGCTCGTACGGCGGATACACGGGCCGGACCTGCCCTAGCGCCAATTGTGCAGCAGCCCGCTGCACAATTGCCGTGAGGACATATCGCCCCACCCCCGTCCGTACGAATGCCGCTCCGCCCCCGCAGGGCGCGGCCCCGCGGGCCTGCGGCGGCCCCCAGGGACGCCAAAGGGGCGGGCCCGGAACCTGAAGGTTCCGGGCCCGCCCCTTGTCACTGCGAGCCGAGCGGCAGGCGCTTACGCGTCCTTGGAGAGGTTCGGGGCGGAGCCGCCCGAGCCTGCGGCCTCGATCGGCGGGGTGTCCGCGACCGTGACCTTTTCCTCGCCGCGGAAGGTGAACTTCTTCTCTTCACCCTCGCCCTCGGTGTCGACGACCACGATGTGGCCGGGGCGCAGCTCTCCGAAGAGGATCTTCTCGGAGAGGATGTCCTCGACCTCCCGCTGGATGGTCCGGCGCAGCGGCCGGGCACCCAGGACGGGGTCGTAGCCCTTCTTGCCGAGCAGCTTCTTGGCCTCGACGCTGAGCTCCAGGCCCATGTCGCGGTCCTTGAGGCGCTCGTCCACCTTGGCGACCATGAGGTCGACGATCTGCATGATGTCTTCCTCCGTCAGCTGGTGGAAGACCACGACGTCGTCGACACGGTTGAGGAACTCGGGGCGGAAGTGCTGCTTGAGCTCCTCGCCGACCTTCGCCTTCATCCGCTCGTACCCGGTCTTGGCGTCACCCGTGGCCGCGAAGCCGAGGTTGAAGCCCTTGGAGATGTCCCGGGTGCCGAGGTTGGTCGTCATGATGATGACCGTGTTCTTGAAGTCCACGACCCGGCCCTGGGAGTCGGTCAGCCGACCGTCCTCCAGGATCTGCAACAGGGAGTTGAAGATGTCGGGGTGGGCCTTCTCGACCTCGTCGAAGAGGACGACGGAGAACGGCTTGCGGCGCACCTTCTCGGTGAGCTGCCCGCCCTCTTCGTAGCCGACGTAGCCGGGAGGCGAGCCGAAGAGCCGCGAGACGGTGTGCTTCTCGCTGAACTCCGACATGTCGAGCTGGATGAGCGCGTCCTCGTCGCCGAAGAGGAACTCGGCGAGCGTCTTGGAGAGCTCGGTCTTACCGACGCCGGACGGGCCGGCGAAGATGAACGAGCCACCGGGGCGCTTCGGGTCCTTGAGGCCGGCGCGGGTGCGTCGGATGGCCTGGGAGAGCGCCTTGATGGCGTCCTTCTGGCCGATGACGCGCTTGTGGAGCTCGTCCTCCATGCGCAGCAGGCGCGAGGACTCCTCCTCGGTGAGCTTGAAGACCGGGATGCCGGTGGCCGTGGCCAGGACCTCCGCGATCAGCTCCTCGTCCACCTCGGCGACGACGTCCATGTCGCCGGCCTTCCACTCCTTCTCGCGCTTGCCCTTGGCGGCGAGGAGCTGCTTCTCCTTGTCGCGGAGCGAGGCGGCCTTCTCGAAGTCCTGCGAATCGATCGCGGACTCCTTCTCACGGCGCACGTCGGCGATCTTCTCGTCGAACTCGCGGAGGTCCGGCGGTGCGGTCATCCGGCGAATGCGCATCCGGGAGCCGGCTTCGTCGATCAGGTCGATCGCCTTGTCCGGGAGGAAGCGGTCCGAGATGTAGCGGTCGGCCAGGGTGGCGGCGGCGACCAGGGCGGCGTCGGTGATCGACACACGGTGGTGTGCCTCGTACCGGTCGCGCAGACCCTTGAGGATCTCGATGGTGTGGGGCAGCGACGGCTCGGCGACCTGGATGGGCTGGAAGCGGCGCTCGAGGGCCGCGTCCTTCTCCAGGTGCTTGCGGTACTCGTCGAGCGTCGTGGCACCGATGGTCTGCAGCTCACCACGGGCGAGCATCGGCTTCAGGATCGAAGCCGCGTCGATCGCGCCCTCGGCGGCACCCGCACCCACGAGGGTGTGGAGCTCGTCGATGAACAGGATGATGTCGCCGCGGGTGCGGATCTCCTTGAGGACCTTCTTCAGGCGCTCCTCGAAGTCACCGCGGTACCGGGAACCGGCGACGAGGGCGCCGAGGTCCAGGGTGTAGAGCTGCTTGTCCTTGAGCGTCTCGGGCACTTCGCCCTTGACGATCGCCTGGGCGAGGCCCTCGACGACGGCGGTCTTGCCGACGCCGGGCTCGCCGATGAGGACGGGGTTGTTCTTGGTGCGGCGGGACAGCACCTGCATGACCCGCTCGATCTCCTTCTCGCGCCCGATGACCGGGTCGAGCTTGGTCTCACGAGCGGCCTGCGTCAGGTTGCGGCCGAACTGGTCCAGGACCAGCGAGGTCGAGGGCGTGCCCTCGGCCGGGCCGCCGGCGCCCGCCGACTCCTTGCCGCCGCCGGAGTAGCCGGACAGCAGCTGGATGACCTGCTGCCGGACCCGGTTCAGGTCGGCGCCGAGCTTCACGAGGACCTGGGCGGCGACGCCCTCGCCCTCGCGGATGAGGCCGAGCAGGATGTGCTCGGTCCCGATGTAGTTGTGTCCGAGCTGAAGGGCCTCGCGGAGCGACAGCTCCAGGACCTTCTTGGCACGGGGGGTGAAGGGGATGTGCCCGGACGGGGCCTGCTGGCCCTGACCGATGATCTCCTCCACCTGCTGGCGGACCGCCTCGAGCGAAATCCCGAGGCTCTCCAGGGCCTTAGCGGCGACACCCTCACCCTCGTGGATCAGGCCCAGGAGGATGTGCTCGGTGCCGATGTAGTTGTGGTTGAGCATCCGGGCTTCTTCCTGAGCCAGGACGACAACCCGCCGCGCGCGGTCGGTGAACCTCTCGAACATCGTTAATCGCTCCTCAGAGCGGTCGGGCAGTTAGGGGGCGGTCCCCTCCCTGTCCTTCCGCATGCTAGTCCCGACAGCGGGGCAGCTCACTTCAACCGTAGACACCCACCTGGGCCCTTTAGTCCCACGCAGCCGACAACAGCTCCAACCTGATGGTGCGAGACGATGTTCCCGCAGGCCAGGTGAATAGACCTTTATCGAGTACGCCGATGGCGAACGCGCGCCCATCCGCCGCGGACGTCGCCCCGTCCCACTAGGTCTTTCTTACCCGCTGGCACCGACATTCCATGCGGCACGCGGCCATCGGGTGCGCTACGGGCGAACAACCTTGCGCTCATCGGCCCCATGCCGCTCCCCCATGGCGGGTACGGAGTGTGTCCATACCACCACCTTTCGTAACCCTTGCGCTTCGCGGGAGTTGCATACGGCATGGGCTGGTACGAGCACGAGCTGGGTTGGCCGATCGCCGGTACGACGCCTCCGCACCTGGTCACCGGTGCGCGCTTCGACGCGCTGCGGGTTCCCGCCAAGGTGGGCTTCGCCGCACTGACGCGCTTTCCGCGGCCGGGTGAGCTGGGCCCCGTCGCGCTGGACGGGCGGCAGGTCCTGCTGCTGGTGGCGGCGGGTACGGCGGAAGAGCTGCCGGGGCTGCTGGAATGGCTGGAATGGAGCGGGATCCCGCTCGATCTGACCGCCCTGGGCGCGGGCGATCTGATGCGGGCGCCGGCCCATCCCGAATGGGGACGCCGGGAGGCCGCCTACGACCGAACGGCTCCGGTCTGGCTGCGGCCTCCCCAACCGGGCTGCGAGGTGGAACCCACGTTGCCCGCGATGTGTTTCGCGGGCCGTGCCGGTACCGATGGCGCGGGGGAGCCCATCGGTCTGGTGGCGCTGGTCTCCGCTCTCGCGACGGCCTGCCACCGGCTCCGGCTGCTGGAGAATCAGCCGTGTTCCTTCTCGTACGCCTCGCGAATGGACGCGGGAACACGGCCGCGGTCATTGACCTCGTAGCCCTTGTCCTTGGCCCATGCGCGAATCTTCGCGGTGTCCTGGCTCGCCGAGCCGCCGCGCACAACCTTGGGACCGCGACCGCGTCCGACCCGTCCACCGGTCCTGCGACCGCTGTCCAGGTAGGGCGTGAGCAGCCCGCGAAGCTTGTCCGCATTGGCAGTGGTGAGGTCGATCTCGTACGTCACTCCATCGAGTGCGAACGTGACGGTCTCATCCGCCTCGCCGCCGTCGAGGTCGTCAACAAGAAGGACCTGAACCTTCTGTGCCACCGGCTTCCCTTTCATCGAAAACGGATTAACGGTAAAAGCAAAGCGCCTTTTAGGGAAAAACACAAACCCCTTGCGCGATGCGGCACAGGAGCCCGGTGCGCGTACCGGACATACCGGGACCCTCAGAGTTGCAGCAGCATGCGGCTGTTGCCCAAGGTGTTCGGTTTCACCCGCTCCAGGTCGAGGAACTCGGCCACTCCCTCGTCATTGGAACGCAGCAGCTCGCCGAAGACATCACCGTCGACCGGTGTCTCACCGATCTCGACGAAGCCGTGCTTCGCGAAGAAGTCGACTTCGAAGGTGAGACAGAAAATCCGGCGGACTCCGAGCCAGCGCGCGGTCTGCAAGAGCTTGGCCAGGACTTGATGTCCTACGCCCTTCCCCCGTTGTCCCGGATGAACCGCCAGCGTGCGGACCTCCGCGAGGTCCTCCCACATCACGTGAAGTGCGCCGCAGGCCACGACGGCGGCGTCCTCGTCGCGTTCGGCCACCCAGAACTCCTGGATGTCCTCATAAAGAGTCACCGTGGGCTTGTCCAGCAGGATGCGATCGCGGACATATGAGTCCAGCAGGCCGCGGACAGCCGCCACATCACTCGTCCTGGCCCGGCGGATGGTGACGTCATTTGATACGAAGGGCATGGCCGGACGCTATCGTTCGTCGGGCTCGGGAGCGGCAGAGGGGTCCACCGAGCGGACTACGCGCATTGCGTCCCTGAGTGCTTCGCGCTGTTCCGGCGACATCATGCCGAAGAAGTGCACGAGGGCGGCGGCCGGGTTGTCGCTCGCCGCCCAAGCTTCGTTCATCAGTGCGGCCGAGTAAGCGGCTCTCGTCGATACCGCTTCATAGAGATAGGCACGGCCTTCCGCCTCGCGGCGGAGCCAGCCCTTCTGGTGCAGGTTGTCCATTACGGTCATGACCGTCGTGTACGCGATCGACCGGTCCTGCTGCAGGTCTTCCAGCACTTCGCGAACGGTGACCGGGCGATTCCACTGCCACACCCTGGTCATCACTGCGTCTTCGAGGTCTCCCAATGGACGGGGCACTCTCGAATACTAGTGACATTTGCCGGAAATGCCGCTTATTTAGCGAACGTCGTCGGTTCCGGCCTGCCGGACCGCCTCGGCGTTGGCGAACGCGGCGTCGACCGCCGCGTCCTCCTTGGCCTTGTTGGCCCCGCCCTGGTTCTTGATGATCGTCACGACGAGGCCGATGAAGAAGACCGCCATCACGAACGGCGGCACGAGCGCGGATACGTAGTCCATGCCGTCCAGCGTAGTCAGGCCGTGCGGTGTTCCTCGTCCGGGGGCGTGGCGCGGTGTCCCGGCGGGAACACCTCGGCGGGCGTGGGCACCCGGCGGCCGGGGTCGGGGGCCGAGGGACCCCTGGACGGTGCGGGAGCCGGTGCGGGCACCTGGGAGGGCCGTGCGGGCTTCTCCGACGGCTTGCCCGGCGTGTCCGCGCCATGGGGCGCGGAGCCGACCAGGACGGCCGGCACGGGCGATTCCCTACGGCCGCCGGGCAGCGACAGCAGGTGTCCGCGGTCGGCGATCGTGGAGCGTCGGCGCGACGTGGGCATGTGGGCCTCCAGGCGGGCTCGTAGATCGTTTTCGGCCAGGTCCTCGCAGCGCCGCAGCAGCACGGTGCGGCGGCGGTGCTCCACCGCGCCGCAGGGGTGTCCGCGCAGCCGCCGCAGCGCCGCGAGGTCGTCGGGGCCCGGCAGATAGCCGGTGTCGAGGGCGTCCCGCAGCCGCGCGAGGTAGCCGGTGGCGCTGCCCGGGAGTGCCTCCCGGTAGCGGGCCAGCTCGGCGAGGAGGAACGTCCGGAGCCGTCCGCCCTCGCTGACCGCTTCGTCCAGGGCCTCGGCGAGCCGGAGGTACTCCTGGAGGTCGTCGGGGACGGGTGTCGTGGTGTCGGGTCGGAGGGCCGCTGCGAGGGCGCGCCGGAACACACGCAGTTCGTCCGCGCTGAACGCCATGCCGCCCCGGGAGCCGTGTGGCGTGGGCATGGGACGACTTTAAGTGCTAAACGGACAAAATTCCCGTAACGACATGGCCGGATTCAGCGCGCGGAACCAGCGCAGGAACGGCACGGGAACCAACACAGGAACCAGCGCGGGATCCGACCCCCTCGCCGGGCCGGATCCCGTTACCGGCGCGGCGCCGGCTAGTTCGTCGAGATGTTCCGCTCGTAGACCAGCCGCAGCCCGATCAGCGTCAGCCACGGCTCGTGCACGTCGATGATCGACGCCTCGCCGAGGACGAGCGGCGCGAGACCGCCGGTGGCGATCACCGTGACGTCGTCCGGGTCGTCGGCGAGTTCGCGGGCCATGCGCTCCGCGACCCCGTCGACCTGGCCGGCGAAGCCGTACAGGATGCCGGACTGCATCGCCTCGATGGTGTTCTTGCCGATGACGCTGCGCGGGCGGGCCAGCTCGATCTTGCGCAGCTGCGCGCCGCGCACCCCGAGGGCGTCCACCGAGATCTCGATGCCGGGGGCGATGGCGCCGCCCATGTACTCACCGCGCTTGGAGACCGCGTCGAAGGTCGTGGCCGTACCGAAGTCCACGACGATGCACGGACCCTTGTACAGGTGCATGGCCGCGAGGGAGTTGACGATCCGGTCGGAGCCGACCTCCTTCGGGTGGTCCACCAGGATCGGCACGCCCGTCTTGATGCCCGGCTCGACGAGGACCGACGGGACGTCGCCGTAGTAGCGCCTGGTGACCTCCCGCAGCTCGTGCAGGACCGCGGGCACCGTCGAGCAGATCGAGATGCCGTCGATGCCGTCGCCCAGCTCCATGCCGAGCAGCGGGTGCATGCCCATCAGGCCCTGCAGCAGGACCGCCCACTCGTCGGCGGTACGGCGCGAATCGGTGGAGATCCGCCAGTGCTCGACGATCTCCTCCGCGTCGAAGAGGCCGAGGACGGTGTGCGTGTTGCCGACGTCGATGGTGAGCAGCATGGCGGGTCTCAGACCCCCGTGTGGAGGGGCAGCGGGCGGAGGTCGAGCCCGATGTCCAGGATCGGCGAGGAGTGCGTGAGCGCGCCCACCGCCAGGTAGTCCACGCCGGTCTCGGCGTAGGCGCGGGCGGTGTCGAGGGAGAGCCGGCCCGAGGACTCCAGGACGGCGCGGCCCGCGACGTACGTGACGGCCTCGGCGGTCTGCTCCGGGGTGAAGTTGTCGAGCAGGATCAGGTCGGCGCCCGCCGCGAGGACCTCGCGCACCTGGTCCATGGTGTCGACCTCGACCTCGATGGCCAGCTCGGGGAACTCGTCGCGGACCAGCTTGAAGGCCTGCGCGACCCCGCCGGCCGCGATCACGTGGTTGTCCTTGACCAGCGCCGCGTCCGACAGCGACATCCGGTGGTTGACGCCGCCGCCGCAGCGCACCGCGTACTTCTCCAGGGCGCGCAGCCCCGGCGTGGTCTTGCGGGTGTCGCGGACCTCGGCCTTGGTGCCCTCCAGCACGTCCGACCAGGCGCGGGTGGCGGTCGCGATGCCGGACAGCCGGCACAGCAGGTTGAGCGCGCTGCGCTCGCCCGTCAGCAGGTCACGGGTACGGGTGCGGACCGTCAGCAGCACCTGGCCGGCCTCGACGCGGTCGCCGTCCTCGACGTGCCGCTCGACCTCGAACTCGTCGGTGCAGACGACGGAGAGGACCGCCTCGGCGACCCGCAGGCCCGCGACGGTGCCGGCCTCGCGGGCGGTGAAGTCACCGGTGGCGAAGGCGTCCTCGGGGACGGTCGCGACGGTGGTGACGTCCACACCCTGGTCGAGGTCCTCCTCGATCGCGATGTGCGCGATGTCCTCGACCTGGACGGGGTCGAGGCCCGCGTCGACCAGCAGCTGCGCCAGGTCGGCGTCCAGGCCGCACTCCAGCGGGTCGTGCTCGTACGTCTCCTCGCCGCCACCGCAGCCGCACGCGTCACCGCAGCCGCCCGCCTCCTCACCGGACTGGCTGGTGGGCAGGCCGAACTGCGGCAGCGGGAGAAGGACGGGCTGAGGGCGGTCCGGGGTACTCACGAGGGCTCCTTGAGGGCTGCGAGGGTCGTCCCCCGCGGGGTTTCTGCGGTCGCCGGCAGACCGTCCGACGGCGCCGGTTCACTGCGCACCGGCGGAAAGTCGGCCGTGTCGGTGGTGTGCACGGCCAGGGTGCCGTTGGGCGTCAGGCGGACGATCAGGTGCCGGCGCCACTGGGCATCGTCCCGGTCCGGCCGGTCCTCGCGCCAGTGGCAGCCACGAGTCTCCTCCCGGCGGCGGGCGGCCGCGACCAGGACCCGGGCGACCAGGCTCAAATTGGACGCTTCCCACGTCTCGACGCAGGGCTCGGCGGTCTTGCCGTCGCGCTCCAGATCGTCGACGGAGGCGGCGTGGATGCGCTCCAGCCCGGTGGCCGCGCCCGCCAGGCTGGCGGCGCTGCGCAGCACGCCCGCGCCCGCCGTCATGATCCGCTGGATCTCGAAGCGGGTCTCGGAGGCCAGCAGCGGGGTGCCGGCCGGGGCGGGGACGACGGGGGCGCCCGGCGCGGTCGGGTCGGCGATGATGTCGGCCGCGATGCGCTCGGCGAAGACCAGCCCCTCCAGCAGCGAGTTGGAGGCGAGCCGGTTGGCGCCGTGCACACCCGTGCAGGCGACCTCACCGCACGCGTACAGGCCCGGCACGGTCGTCCGGCCCCGCAGGTCCGTCCGGACGCCGCCGGACGCGTAGTGGGCCGCGGGGGCGACCGGGATCGGCTCGGTGACCGGGTCGATGCCGTGCGAACGGCAGGCGGCGAGGATCGTCGGGAAGCGCTCGGCCCACATCTTCGCGCCGAAGTGCCGGGCGTCGAGGAACATGTGCTCGGCGCCGGTCTCCTGCATGCGCCGCGTGATGCCCTTGGCGACGATGTCGCGCGGCGCCAGCTCGGCCAGCTCGTGCTGGCCGGTCATGAACCGGATGCCCTCGGCGTCGACCAGGTACGCGCCCTCGCCGCGGACCGCCTCGGACACCAGCGGCTGCTGGCCCTCGGCGTCCGGGCCCAGCCACAGCACGGTCGGATGGAACTGCACGAACTCCAGGTCGCTGACCTCGGCGCCGGCCCGCAGCGCGAGCGCCACGCCGTCGCCGGTCGACACGGCGGGGTTCGTCGTCGCGGAGAACACCTGGCCCATGCCGCCGGTCGCGAGCACCACGGCCTTGGCGTGCACGGCACCGACGCCGTCGCGCTGGCCCTCGCCCATGACGTGCAGCGTGACGCCCGCGGTGCGGCCGGCCTCGTCGGTGAGCAGGTCCAGGACGAGCGCGTTCTCCACGGTCTCGATGCCGGCGTCGCGGACCGCGTCCACCAGCGCGCGGGAGATCTCCGCGCCCGTCGCGTCGCCGCCCGCGTGCGCGATCCGGCGGCGGTGGTGGCCGCCCTCGCGGGTCAGCAGGATCTCGCCGGTCTCGTCCGACGTGTCGAACCGCGCGCCGGTGGAGATGAGCCGGCGCACCGCGTCCGGGCCCTCGGTGACCAGCGCCCGCACGGCCGGCTCGTCGCACAGCCCGGCGCCCGCGACCAGGGTGTCGTCCAGGTGCTGCTCCGGGGTGTCGCCCTCGCCGAGCGCGGCGGCGATGCCGCCCTGCGCCCAGCGCGTGGAGCCGTTGTCCATCTGCGCCTTCGTCACGACGACGACCTTCGCGCCGGCGGCGGCGCACCGCAGCGCGGTCGTCAGGCCGGCGACGCCGGATCCGACGACGATCACGTCGGCGCTGATGGCCCAGCCGGGGGCGGGGGCGGCCAGCCGTATGCCGGTTCCGTTCATCGGGCGGCTCCGAATTCCAGGGGGATGTTGTCGATCAGACGGGTCGTGCCGACCTTGGCGGCGACGGCGAGGATCGCCGGCCCGGTGTGGCCGGGCGGCGCCTCGGTGAAGTCTGCGGGGTCGACGAGGGCCAGGTAGTCGACGGCCGGGCCGCCGTCCCCCGCGCGCTCCAGCACTGTGCGCGCCGCCGCTCGTACGGCGTCGGGGCCCGCCTGGACCGCGTCCCGGCCCGCGAACAGCGCGCGGGACAGTTCCAGCGCCGACGCCCGGTCGGCGTCCGAGAGGTACCGGTTGCGGCTGGAGAGCGCCAGGCCGTCGCCCTCGCGGACCGTGGGGACGCCGACGATCTCCGCCGGGAAGTTGAGGTCCGTCGCCATCCGGCGGATCAGCGCGAGCTGCTGGGCGTCCTTCTGCCCGAAGAACGCGGCGTCCGGGGCGGTGAGGTGGAGCAGCTTCGCGACGACGGTGAGCATGCCGTCGAAGTGGCCGGGGCGGGAGGCGCCCTCGTAGCGCTCCCCCATCGGTCCCGCCGTGATCCGCACCTGCGGTGCGCCGCCGGGGTAGACCTCGTCGACGGAGGGCGCCAGGACGAAGTCGGCGCCGGCCCCGTCCGCGATCTTCACATCGGCGTCCAAGGTGCGCGGGTAGCGGTCCAGGTCCTCACCGGGGCCGAACTGCAGGGGGTTGACGAAGACGGTGACGACCACCTCGCCGTCCGCCCCCACGTGCTCGCGCGCGGTGCGGATGAGCGCCGCGTGCCCTTCGTGCAGGGCGCCCATCGTCATCACCACGGCGCGCGTGCGGCCGTCCCGGGCGGCCGCCCGCAGCTCCGCGGCCGTCTCCAGCAGGTGCGTGGTCATCGGGTTCCCCCGTCCGCGAGGACTTCGAGCAGTGCCTCGGCGAGTTCCGGCTTGAGCATTCCGTTGGCGATCGCGCGGTCCGCGGTGGCCCGCGCCATCGCCAGATAGGAGGCGACGGCCTGCGGGGAGTGCTTGCGCAGCTCCGCCAGGTGGGCGGTGACGGTGCCCGCGTCGCCGCGCGCGACCGGGCCGGTGAGGGCGCCGTCGCCGGCCCGCAGGGCGTTGTCGAGGGCGGCGCCGAGCAGCGGGCCGAGCATCCGGCCCGGCTCCGAGACACCGGCCGCGCTCAGCAGCTCCATGGACTGGGCGACCAGGGTGACCAGGTGGTTCGCACCGATCGCGAGGCCCGCGTGGTAGAGCGGGCGGGCTTCCTCGTCAATCCATTCGGGCTCGCCGCCCATCTCGATGACGAGGGCCTCGGCGGCCATCCGCAACTGCCCCGGAGCGGTGACGCCGAAGGAGCAGCCGGCCAGCCGCTGCACGTCCACGGCGGTGCCGGTGAAGGTCATCGCGGGGTGCAGCGCGAGCGGCAGGGCGCCGGCCCGCAGCGCCGGTTCGAGCACGCCGGTGCCGTAGCGGCCCGAGGTGTGCACGATCAGCTGGCCGGGGCGTACGGCGCCGGTCTCGGCGAGGCCCGCGACCAGGCCGGGCAGCGCGTCGTCGGGGACCGTCAGCAGGACGAGGTCCGCGCGCGCGAGCACTTCCTCCGGCTCGACCAGCGGCACGTCGGGGAGCAGGGCCGCCGCGCGGCGGCGGGAGAGTTCGGAGACCCCCGAGGCGGCGACCGGCCGGTGGCCGGCGAGCTTGAGGGCGGCGGCGAGCGCCGGTCCGACCCGGCCGGCGCCGACGACGCCGACGGTGAGGCGGGCGGGGCGCGCCTCGGCTTCTGAGGGCGTGGGGCCCGGGGTGTGCGATGCGTTCACGCTGCGCTGGCCTTCCGTTCCAGTCCTGAGCGGTACCGGACGTTCTCGTCAATGCTACGCGAATGCTTCCCGGGGTCCTCGGGGGTCCGGGGGGCGGACGCCCGGGGACGCCGGGAATCCCGCCCGGCCCGCCCGGGAATCCCCCTCGGCAGAAGGCGTCCGCGTGGGGCAGGATCGGGGCCATGGGCAATCCGATCAACGACGAGAAGGCAGCACGCCTGGCGGCTGTGCGCGCATGTGACCGGGTGCTGTCCAGCGGCAAAAGGCCACTGATGCGCGAACGGCTGGAGCGGCTGGTGGCCGAGGGCGCGGCCGCGTACGACCTGGACGTCCCGCTGGACATGTACGGCGACGGAATCGTCGACACGCTGGAGCAGCGGGTGGCGGAGCTGCTGGGCCTGGAGGCCGCGGCGTTCTTCCCGACCGGGACGATGGCGCAGCAGGTGGCCCTGCGGTGCTGGGCGGGCCGGACGGGAAACCCGACGGTCGCGCTGCACCCGCTGGCCCATCCGGAGGTGCACGAGCGCGGCGCCCTCTCGGCGGTGGGCGGGCTGCGCACCGTCCACCCGACGACCGCGCCCCGGCTGCCGACCGCGCAGGAGGTCCGCGACCTCGACGAGCCGTTCGGCACGCTGATGCTGGAACTGCCCCTGCGCGACGCGGGGTTCCAGCTGCCCACCTGGGAGGAGCTGACCGCGACGGTGGCGGCGGCACGCGACCGGGACGCCGTCGTGCACTTCGACGGGGCCCGGCTGTGGGAGTGCACGCCGCACTTCGGACGCTCCCTCGCCGAGATCGCGGACCTCGCGGACAGCGTCTACGTGTCGTTCTACAAGTCGCTCGACGGCATCTCCGGCGCGGTGCTCGCCGGCCCGGCCGACCTGATCGCGGAGGCCAAGGCCTGGCGGCACCGGTACGGCGGGCTGGCGTTCGCGCAGTTCCCGACGGTGCTCACCGCGCTGGCCGGGCTGGAGAACGAGCTGCCGCGGCTGCCCTCGTACGTGGCGCACGCGAAGAACGTCGTGGAGGGGCTGCGGGACGGGCTCGAGGGCGCGGTGCCGTTCTTCCGCATCAACCCGCCGGTGCCCTTCACCCACCAGTTCCAGGTGTGGCTGCCGTATCCGGCCTCGGTGCTGGACGCGGCCGGGCTGCGGCAGGCGCTGGAGACGAAGTCCGCCGTGTTCGGCAAGTGGTTCGACAGCGAGGTGCCGGGGATGTCGGTCACCGAGGTGACGGTGGCCGCGTCGGCGCTTGAGTGGACGGTGGACGACGTCGCGGAGGCGGTGCGCGCGTTCCTGGAGCGCCTGCCGCACGACTGAGGTCCACCGCTCGCCCGACCGAGACCCCCGCGCCGCGCGCCGGCGGCTGCCGCGTCACTCCCCGGCGACGCGCAGCAGCAGCTTGCCGGTGGTGGCGCGGGTGTCCATGAGGCGGTGCGCCTCGGCGGCCTCCGCCAGCGGGAACTCGGCGGTGATCGGCAGCTCGACCTTGCCGCCGGCGACGAGCTGGAAGGACTTGCCGGCGATTGCGCGCAGCGTCCGCGGCTCGTTCTCGGCGAGGGTGAGGATCGAGAAGCCGGCGACCGACAGACCGCGCGGGTACAGCTCGGGCTGGCCGAGCTGCCAGGCGGCGCCGCCGCCGGCGTTGCCGAAGGAGACGAGCCGGCCGAAGAGCGCGAGGGAGTCCAGGCTGCGGCGGAGTGTGTCGCCACCCACCGGGTCGAGCGCGAGATCGACGCCGCGGCCGCCGGTGGCCCGCTGGACCCCGGCGGCGAATTCGTCGCCGAGGAAGACCTCGTCGTAGCCGTACTTGAGCGCTTCCGCGACCTTCTCCGGCCGCGACACGACGCCGTAGACGGCGCCCGCCCCGCCGAGCCGGGCGACCGGCCCGGCGACGGTGCCGACCCCGCCGGCCGCGCCCTGGACCAGTACGGTCTCGCCCGCCCGCAGCCGGCCGACCTCGTGCAGCAGGGCCTGGACGGTGGGCAGCACGGTCGGCAGGGTGGCGCCGACCCGCAGGGAGACTCCCGCCGGGAGGGCGAAGACGGTGGCGGCAGGGGCCGTGACGACCTCCGCGTAGCCGCTGTGCGGGGTCAGCGCGGCGACCTGCTCGCCGACGGCCAGGCCCTCGACGCCGTCGCCGACGGCGCGGATCCGGCCGGACACCTCCAGACCGGGGCGGAAGGGCAGCGCGGGGACCCGGTAGCCGGCGGAACGGGCCTTGGTGTCGGCGAAGTTCACGCCGGCGTAGGCCACGTCGATGGTCACCTCACCGGGGCCGGGCTCCGGGACCGGAGCCTCGGTCACCCGCAGGACGTCGGGTCCACCCAACTCCCCGAATTCGACTGCACGCATGACGGCCACCCCTCGCAAGCTGTTCAGTGAAAAGCGAACACTCGGAGTGTATGGTTTTCATCGAACACTCCGCAAGGGTGAACAGGACGAGCAAGAGGACACCCGATGGGCCACCGGACCGAACCCGAGCACACCCACCCGGAGGACGTACCCGTCCTGGCGGCCCTCGCCGCCCTCGCCGATCCCGTACGCCTCCAGCTGGTGCGCGAACTCGCCGGATCCGGCGACTGGGAGCGGTCCTGCGGCACCTTCGACGTGCCCGTCGGCAAGGCCGCCCTCAGCCACCACTTCGCGGTGCTGCGCACGGCCGGGCTGATCGAGCAGCGGGACCAGGGACCCAAGCGCGTCAACCGGCTGCGCCGCGCGGAGTTCGACCAGCGCTTCCCGGGCCTGCTGGACCTGGTCCTGCGCGACGACCACTGACGCGGCCCGCCCAGCGGCCCACCCAGTGGGGCGGGGCTGCCTGCGGGGCGGGGGCTACCGGCCGCCGTTGGTGCCGGCCCGTACCAGGCCCGTCTCGTAGGCCAGCACGACCGCCTGAACGCGGTCGCGCAGGTCGAGCTTGGTGAGGATCCGGCCGACGTGCGTCTTCACCGTCGCCTCGGACAGCACCAGCTTCCGGGCGATCTCGCCGTTCGACAGCCCCTGGGCGACGAGCAGCAGCACCTCGCGCTCGCGCTCGGTCAGCCGGTTCACGGCGGTGTTGTCCGGCGCACCCGAGCTGGGCAGCATCGGCGTGAAGCGGTCCAGCAGCCGGCGCGTGGTGCTCGGGGCGACGACCGCGTCGCCGCTGTGCACGGAACGGATCGCGGCCAGCAGCTCGTCCGGCGGCACGTCCTTGAGCATGAAGCCGCTGGCTCCCGCCTTCAGCGCCGAGAACGCGTACTCGTCCAGGTCGAAGGTGGTGAGGATCAGCACCCGCGGGCCGCCGTCGTCCGGCTTGCGGTCCCCGCCGCAGATCTGCCGGGTCGCCTCGACTCCGTCCAGGCGCGGCATCCGGACGTCCATCAGCACCACGTCCACCTTGGTGGAGCGCAGGACTTCGACCGCCTCCGCGCCGTCGCCCGCCTCCGCGACGACCTCCATGTCGGGCTGGGCCTGCAGCACCATGCGGAAACCGGTGCGCAACAGCACCTGGTCGTCGACGAGCATCACGCGGATCGCCATCGTGTTCTGGTCCTCTTCTGCTGGTTCTGCCGGAAGTCTGGTTCTGCTGGAAGTCGGCGGGTCGGTGGGTCGGCGGATCGGCAGGTCGGAGTGTCCGGGATTCAGCGTCCCGTCTTGAGGGGCAGCACGGCGCTGATCCGGAAGCCGCCGCCGGGCCGCGGGCCGGCCTCCAACGTGCCGCCGATCATGGCGATGCGCTCCCGCATCCCGACCAGCCCCTGCCCGAGGCCGTCCCGCCCGCCGTCCTGGTACAGCTCGTGCTGCGCACCCCGCCCGTCGTCCTCGACGAGCAGGTCCAGTTCGGCGTCCGCGAAGACGAGCTGGACGGTGGCGGTCGCGTCCATGCCGCCGTGCTTGCGGGTGTTCGTCAGCGCCTCCTGGACGATGCGGTACGCGGTCAGCTCCACGCCGCTGGAGAGCGGGCGGACCTCCCCCGTCACCTCGAAGCGCACGGGCAGCCCCGCGCCGCGCACCTGCTCGACGAGCTCGGAAAGCTGGTCGACCCCGGGCTGCGGCACGTACTCGCCGCCGCTGTCGTCGCCCGCCCGCAACAGGCCGAGCAGCCGGCGCATCTCGGCGAGCGCCTGCCGGCCGGTGCTGGAGATCGTCGCCAGCGCCTGCTTGGCCTGCTCCGGCGAGGCGTCCAGCACGTAGGCGGCGCCGTCCGCCTGCACCACCATCACCGACACGTTGTGCGCCACCACGTCATGCAGCTCACGGGCTATGCGGGCCCGCTCGGCGGCGACCGCGGCCTTGGACTGCGCCTCGCGCTCCCGCTGGAGCCGGGCGGCGCGCTCCTCCAGCTGGAGGTAGTAGGCACGGCGGGTGCGGAGGCTGTCGCCGATGACCCAGGCGAGCGCGAACGGGACGGACAGGAAGATCACTTGGACGATGCCGACCCAGGTGCTGGGCGGTGGGTCCTCCTCGTGCCAGCGCAGCGTCGAGATCGGCGAGGCGCTCAGACCGCCGACGAGCGCGAGCCGCGAGGCCCAGCGGGAGCCGTTGGCGGCGGCGGTGTAGACGGCGACCAGCATCGCGAAGTCACCGGGATTGACCTTGACGTTCAGCACCATCTGGGCGATGCCGAGGGCGATGACCAGCAGCAGCGTCTTCTCCGGCGACCGGCGGCGCAGCGCCACGACGGCGGCCAGCCCGATCGAGATCGGAACCGCGGCCATCCGCGAGAACTCCGAAGGGAAGTCGTCTTCCAGCACCCACACCGCGTTGATCCCGAGCAGGACGAGAGCCCAGAAGCTGTCGACCCACGTCGGGTGTCTGCGGAGGAAGGAGTAGAGGCGCTGCACATTACCCAGCGTATGCAGGGGAATGGCGGTCCGGGGTCAACCGGCAGATCGATCTCGGGTACTCCGCAAGGTGGAGGGAACCCCCTTGAACCTGGCATTGGACCCGTTCCGGCCCGGCTTTGATCCCGTTTCGGTCTGTTTTCGCCCCTCAAGAGACTCAGGGGGCACGATCCGGTCACAGGGGAGCGCCCGCTTCCACCCCTGCGAGTCGGCCGCACGGCCTCGCGGGTCAGCCCGCGCGGCGGTGGTTGCGCGTGCGGGAGCGCTTCTCGATGTACATGCGCTGGTCCGCGGAGTGCAGGATCTCGTCGGCGGTCATGCCGCAGCCGGCCCAGCCGATACCGAAGCTGGCCCCGACGCGTACCGCCCGCCCGTCGACCCGGATCGGCGGGATGATCGCGTTGCGCAGCCGCACCGAGAGGTCCTGCGCGTCGGCGGGGCCCAGGCCGTCGGCGAGGACGACGAACTCGTCGCCGCCGAGCCGGGCGACGGTGTCGCCGTCACGGACCACGCTGGCCAGCCGGCGGGCCACCTCGATCAGGACGGCGTCCCCCGTGTGGTGGCCGAACCGGTCGTTGATCGACTTGAAGCCGTCCAGGTCGCAGAAGAGCACGGCCAGGCCCTTGCTGCCCGAGTCCTCGCTCTCGTCCGGCGCGATGGTGTGGGTGTGCAGGTCGTAGCCGCCGACCGCCCCCATGGGGCTGGCCATGTCGTCGGGGCCGAAGCCGTAGCTGAACGCGAACTCGTCGGGCGCCGCGTCGGAGACCGCGTCGTCGGGCCGTTGACAGAGGCGGCTGGAGAGCCGGGCGCGCAGCTCCGCGCTGTTCGGCAGTCCGGTGAGCGAGTCGTGGCTGGCGCGGTGTGCGAGCTGCATCTCGCGGCCCTTGCGCTCCTCGATGTCCTCGACGTGGGTCAGCAGGAAGCGCGGCCCGTCCGCCGTGTCCGCGACGACGGAGTTGCGCAGCGAGACCCACACATAGGTGCCGTCGCGGCGGGCCAGGCGCAGTTCGGCCCTGCCGCCCTCGGCGGAGGTCCGCAGCAGCAGGCCGACGTCCTCGGGGTGGACGAGGTCGGAGAAGGAGTAGCGGCGCATCACGGAGGCGGGGCGGCCCAGCAGCCGGCACAGCGCGTCGTTGGCGCGCAGCAGTTTGCCGTGCTGGTCGCCGCCCATCTCGGCGATGGCCATACCGCTGGGCGCGTACTCGAACGCCTGCCGGAAGCTCTCCTCGCTGGCGCGCAGCGCCTGCTGGTCGCGCTCCAGCCGGACCAGCGCCCGCTGCATGTTGGCCCGCAGCCGGGCGTTGCTGATGGCGATGGCGGCCTGGAAGGCGTACATCTGCAGCGCCTCGCACCCCCACGGTCCCGGGTGCCGGCCGTTGGTGGGCTTGTCGACGGAGATGACGCCGATCAGTTCGCCGCCGATGTTCGCGGAGGCGTACATGGGGGCGTAGAGGCGGTCGTTGGGGTGCCACTCGTCGGGGAAGCGGGGCGGCGGGCCGTCGGTGTGCCACTGCGGGACGTCGTCGTCGACCAGGACCCAGCCCTCGGTGTGCGGTATGAACCGCAGCATCCCCCAGCGCTCGCCCATGTTCAGCCGGCGCTCCCACGAGGCGCGGGATCCGACCCGGCCGGCGAGCAGTGACTCGGCGGCGGCACTACCGGCGAAGGCGGCGACGACCAGGTCGCCGTCGGGTCGCACCAGGTTCACGGCGCACAGTTCGTAGCCCAGCCCGTTGACCACCCCGTCGGCCACGGCCTGCAGAGTGTCGGCGAGACTTCGTGCCGTATTGAGGTCTGCGACGACCTGGTGCAGCTGACGCAGGGTCGCGAGACGGACATACGGCTCCGACTCGGTGTCCATGCCTCTCTCCGAGCCCTCGACAGCAACTCCTGGGATTTCTTGTCGTCCGATTGCCACGGCAACTGAATCACAGGGAGCAGTTCGCCCGGTACACAGGGTCAACAATTCCTGCCCCTTGTGACTCAAGTCACAGGAGTTTGTCCCGGCTTGACCACGGAGCGTATGGCTTTGGGCCGAGGCTCCGGCTAGTACCGGCCTAGGACTTCCGGAGGCCCCTACCCGGATGGGTCCTGGTCCCGAAGCCCGATGCGCGCGGCCAGGACAGGGACGTACCGTCCTTGGTGTGCTTCAGACATCCGCTGTCCCCCATCCTGGGATCATGGCCCACCCCGACGACTTCCGAGCCGCGATGGCCCGCCTCGCGGCCGGCGTCGTTCTCGTCACCGCCCACGACCCCGAGGACGGGCCCAGGGGCGAGGACGTCGGCATGACGGCCACCGCGTTCCTGTCCGTCTCGCTCGAACCGCCGATGGTACTGGTGAGCGTCCGTGCGGACTCGCGAATGGACGATCTGCTGGAGCGGCAGCCGCTGTGGGCGGCGTCCGTGCTCAGCGAGAGCCAGCGACACATCGCCGGGCGCTTCGCGATGCGCGGGCGGATCAGCGACCGGCTGCTCTTCGAGGACGTGTCCTACTACCGCGGCCCCAGGTCCGGCGCCCCGATACTCGGCGGCGCGCTCTCGGTGCTGGAGTGCGAAACGGAACAGCGGGTCACGGCCGGGGACCACACCCTGGTCATCGGACGGGTGCTCGCCGCGAAGACGCCGAGCGCCGACGGCTCACCCCTCGTCTACTTCAAGGGCCGCTACCGGCAGCTCGACTAGGCCCTGTCCGACGGATCCCGCCCGGCCCGGCCTCCCAGCGGCCGGGATCAGTCCCAGGAGCGCTGGTCGCGGCCGCGCTTGGTATCGCCGCGCTGCTTCTTGTGCCGCAGCCGCCGCTCGTTGATGCCGCGCGGGATCTTCGTCGGGCGGCGCGGCTTGGGGGGCGGGGCGGTCGCCGTCGCCAGCACCGACGCCAGCCGGGCGAGCGCCGTCTCCCGGTTGCGCCACTGCGAGCGGTGCTCGGAGGCTTTGACCGCCAGGACACCGGAGACGAGCTTGCCCGCGAGGCGCTCCAGCGCCCGGTCCTTCCAGACCGGCGGCAGGCACTCCGTACCGGCGAGGTCGAAGCGCAGCTCGACCTGGCTGTCGCTGGTGTTCACATGCTGCCCGCCCGGCCCCGACGACCTGGAGAAACGCCACAGGAGCTCGGCCTCCGGAACGGAGACGGAGCCGCGAATGACAAGGGGACCGGACATGCGTCCTATGATCCCGTGTTCCGGCGGCTCCCGTCACAGGGTTTTCCACGGGGTTCTCCCTGGCTGTTCGAGCCGCCGCGGCCGATCCGGAATCCTTCGAAGGGAACCAGACCGTCCTCTGACGGCGTTGTGACGGGTGACGGTAGCTTCGTCGGCAACAACCCATCTCCATGGAGGGGACTCCCAATGGCTGTAAGCCTGTCCAAGGGCGGCAACGTCTCGCTGACCAAAGAGGCGCCTGGCCTGACGGCTGTCACGGTCGGTCTCGGCTGGGACGTCCGTACCACTACCGGTACCGACTTCGACCTCGACGCGAGCGCCATCGCAGTGAACACCACCGGCAAGGTCTACTCGGACGGCCACTTCGTCTTCTTCAACAACAAGGCGACGCCGGACCAGTCCATCGTCCACACCGGCGACAACAAGACCGGTGAGGGCGAGGGCGACGACGAGCAGATCAAGGTCAACCTGGCGGCCCTCCCGGCCGACATCGACAAGATCGTCTTCCCGGTCTCGATCTACGACGCCGAGACCCGGAGCCAGAACTTCGGCCAGGTCCGCAACGCGTACATCCGTATCGTCAACCAGGCCGGCGAGGCGGAGATCGCCCGTTACGACCTGAGCGAGGACTCGGCCACCGAGACCGCGATGGTCTTCGGCGAGCTGTACCGCAACGGCGCGGAGTGGAAGTTCCGCGCGGTGGGCCAGGGCTACGCCTCCGGCCTCGTGGGTATCGCCACGGACTTCGGCGTCAACCTCTGACACCGCCTCCCGACGGCCCCCGGATCGCTCTCGATCCGGGGGCCGTCGGCGTTCGCGCGGGGCTGTCCGAGGCCGAGGGCCGGCGTCACTTCGCGAGGGCGGCCACACCGGCTCGCGCGAACTGCTCGTCCAGGTCACCGCTGGGGGCGCCGGCGACACCGATGGCCGCGATCGGCGCGGACCCGGAGGTGACGGGGGTCGCGCCGGCCAGGAAGAGGGTGCCGGGGATGTCCTTGAGGTTCGGGGCCTGGGCGAGCCGCTTGGCCAGCTCCGAGGTGGGGGCGTTCCAGGAGACCGCGGTGTACGCCTTGCGCTCGGCGGACTCGTAGGACTGCGGACCGGCGCCGTCGCCGCGCAGGGTGACGATGGTGTTCCCGTCACGGTCGACGACCGCGACGGTGACGTGCTGGCCGGCCTTCTCGGCGGCGTCCAGGGCCGCGTGCGCGCCCTTGGCGGCGGCGTCGACCGACAGATGCGTCGTCCCGACGGTCTGCGACGCCCGGACGTCGGCGGCCTTCGCGGCGGGCGCCGGGGCGGCGGACGCCGACACGCTGCCGAAGACGCCGGCGCCGAGAGCGGCGGCGGCGAGGGACCCGGCCAGCACACGATGGGAAATCTTCACGGTCACTCCTCGTTGGATCGGTGCGGCCCGCACCGGGCCTGCCCTTCGATCCTCATCCCGGCCGGGGCCGACCGGGGTCGACGTTCCAGCCCCTCCCCGCGGGCATGATGGATGACAGGGCTGTCAACCGATCGGATGATGCGGGGCGGGCGACGCCGGGCGATAAAGGGAGACGGGGGTACCGGAACCCGGCCCGGGGCCGCAGCAGCCGACGAGGAGATCCACGTGCGCACCACCCCGCGACCGGCGGAGGAGACCGCGGCCCTCGACGAGGGCCGGCTCACCCTCGTCATGCACCTGGCGTTCGTCCTGCTGCTGGGTGCTTCGCTGACGCGCTTCGTGGTCCACCATCCGGGCGCCGCCAGGGTGCCGTGGGTGATCGGTCTGAGCGTCGTGCTCGCCGTCCTGTACGCGCTGGGCCCGGCCTTCCGCCCCACCGACGTATGGACCGTGCGCCGGCACCGCCTGTGGCTGGCGGCCGTCGTCGTCACGTGGGTGGTGGTCGTGCTGCTCGCGCCGAGCTTCGCCTGGTGCGCGATCCCGCTGTTCTACACCGGGCTGCGGACCCTCCCGGCACCCGCCGCCATCACCCTGGTAGCGGCTCTCACCGTCCTGGTCGTCATCTCCCAGCTCCGGCTGGCGAAGGACTTCGACCCCAACCTCCTCCTGCTCCCGCCCGCCGTTGCGGGCCTCGCCACCGCCGTCTTCCTGCACATGCAGCGGCAGGCCGCCCGCCAGCGCGCGCTCATCGACGACCTCGTCCGCACCCGGCGCGAGCTCGCGGCGACCGAGCGGCGCGCGGGCGCCCTCGCCGAGCGGCAGCGGCTGGCGATGGAGATCCACGACAGCCTGGCGCAGGGCCTGTCCAGCCAGCAGATGCTGCTGCAGGCCGCCGCACGCACCTGGGACACCGACCCGGCCACCGCCAGGACGCACGTCACCACCGCGACCTCGATCGTCGCCCGCAACCTCGCCGAGGCCCGCGCCTTCGTGCACGACCTCGCGCCCGCCGACCTCGCCGACGGCGGCACCCTTCACGACGCGCTGCGGGCGCTGGCCGAACGCGAGTCGGCGGAGAGCGGCCTGCCGGTCCGCTTCCACCTGGACGGGAGCCCCGGCGGTTCCCCGGATGGTTCCCCGGGCGGGCTGTCGGGCGGGCTGTCGGCCGGGCTGTCGGCCGCCGCGCAGGCCGCGCTGATGCGGATCGCGCAGGGCGCGCTGGCCAACGTGCGCGAGCATGCCGGTGCCTCGGCCGCCGTGATCACCCTGTCGTACCTCGGCGACCAGGCCGTCCTCGACATCGCGGACGACGGCCGCGGCTTCGACCCGGCCGGACCGTCATCCTCGGCCGGACCGTCACCCTCGGCCGGGCCGTCGACCGCGGGCAGCGCGGGCCGCGGCCACGGCCTGCCGGCGATGCGCGCCCGGCTGCGCCAGTTCGGCGGCACCCTGACCGTGGAGAGCGGCGCGGGCGAAGGCACCGTCGTCACCGCCACCGTCCCCCTGGAGACCCCATGACCACCCCCGGAACCGCACCCGCGCCCACCGCCGCCCCGGTCCGGCTGCTGGTCTGCGACGACCACGCCGTCGTGCGCGCCGGGCTCCTCGCGCTGCTCGCCAGTGCGGGCGACATCGAGGTGATCGCCGAGGCCGGAACGGGCGAGGAGGCGGTCGTCCTGGCCGCCCGGCTGCGCCCGCAGGTCGTCCTGATGGATCTCCAGCTGGGGAACGGGATCGACGGCGTCGAGGCCACCCGGCGGATCACCGCGGCCGTCGAGGCCCCCGACGCCGCCCCGCACGTCCTGGTGCTGACCACGTACGACACCGACGCCGACATCACCCGCGCCATCGAGGCCGGCGCGACCGGCTACCTGCTCAAGGCGGAGCGGCCCGAGGAGCTGTTCGCCGCGATCCACGCGGCGGCGCAGGGCCGCACCACGCTCTCGCCGCCGGTCGCCAGCCGCGTCATGGCGCGGATGCGCGCCCCGCGGCCCCACCTCACCGAACGCGAGCTGGACATCCTCGCCCAGCTCGCGCAGGGCCTGGGCAACCGCGACATCGCCCGCGCGCTGTTCATCAGCGAGGCGACCGTCAAGACGCACCTGGGCAGGATCTACGACAAGCTCGGCGTCGACACCCGGTCGGGAGCGGTCTCGGTGGCCAAGGAGCAGCGACTGCTGCGCTGAGCCGAGCCGCCGGCCGGGGAGCCGTCGCGCACGATGCGGGGAGCGCTCGTACCCCGTGCGACGATCGACCGTGTGATCGACCTCGGCTACGCCCTCTCCCGCCGCTTCCCCGACCCCCCGCAGACGGACTACCGCAGCGCGACCGTCCAATCCCTGCGCCACGACCTGTTCTGCGGCGACGTGTACCTCGCGAAGGGTGAGCGCGAACTGTCCACAGCCTGGGGATGGGTTCCGGTGCTCGACTTCGCGTGGGCGATGTGCGACATCGTCGAGCGGCTGGACGAGGACCCGCGCGGCAGCCGCGCCTCGCGCACGCAGTACGCCGAGTTCGACTTCACCGAGTCCTCGGACCGGCTGCGCTTCGCGCGCCGCTTCGGCTACGTGGACGTCGTCGCCGACTGGGCCGAGGACGAGCCCCCGCTGTCCCTGCACCACACGACGTTCCGCCGCGAGGCGCGCGACTTCCTGCACGACCTGATCGCGGACCTGACCGACATGCACGACGGCCTCGGCGACAACCCGGCCGTCTGGGACCTGCGGGCCCGCTACCCGCGCGTGTGACCCATCGGGTCACCCGCATGGGGCAACCCCGGATGCGCCAGCTCTGACCAGGGGTTCTCCTGCAGTTATGGACAACTACCCGATGCTCGACCTGTTCTGGACGATGCTCCTGATCTTTTGCTGGGTGCTGTGGTTCTTCCTGCTGTTCCGGATCATCAGTGACCTGTTCCGTGACCACGAGCTCAACGGCTGGGCCAAGGCGGGCTGGATGATCCTGGTCATCGTGCTGCCGTTCCTGGGCGTGCTGGCCTACGTCATCGTGCGCGGCCGCGGCATGAGCCATCGCGAGGCCAAGCAGGCGGAGGCACAGCAGACCGCCTTCAAGCAGTACGTGCGCGAAGCGGCGGGAACGCCGGACGGCACGAACACCGCGGACAACAGCGTGGACCAGCTCCACAAGCTGTCCGAGCTGAAGAGCCGCGGGGACCTCACCGAGGCGGAGTACGCACAGGCCAAGGCGCGGGTCCTCGCCAGGTCGTGACACGGGCTCCCCGGCGGTCCCGTTCTCCGGGTCTCCGGCCTTGACCTGAACCTAGGTTCAGGTCGAAGGATGGGCGGCGCGGCGCCAGCAGGCGCCGCGCCGACAGAAGATCCGGAGAATCGCCATGCGCGCCGCCCGTCTGCACGCCTTCGGCCCCGCGGAGAACCTGACCTACGAGCAGACCGAGACCCCGGTGCCGGGTCCGGGGCAGGTGCGGATCGCCGTCGGCGCGGCCGGGGTCCACATGATCGACACCGTCTTCCGCCGCGGCGACCCGACGAGCCCGTACCCGCTGCCCGAACTGCCGACGATTCCCGGCCGCGAGGTCGCCGGCACCGTCGACGCGCTCGGCGAGGGCACCGACCCGCGCTGGCTCGGCCGCCGGGTCGCCGCGCACCTGGGCATGGTGCCCGGCGGCTACGCCGAGACCGCCGTCACCGACGCGGGAAAGCTGCACGAACTTCCCGAGAACCTGGACTTCGCCCAGGCCATCGCCATGATCGGCACCGGCCGCACCACCCTCGGCATCCTGCGGTTCGCCGACCTGACCGACCAGGACGTGGTGATCGTCACCGCCGCGGCCGGCGGCATCGGCACGCTCCTCGTCCAGCACGCCAAGAACCTCGGCGCGACCGTCGTCGGAGCGGCGGGCGGCCCCGACAAGGTCGAGCGGGTCCGCGGTCTGGGCGCGGACGTGGCCGTCGACTACAACGCCGACAGCTGGACCGACCAGGTGCGCACCGCCCTCGGCGGCAGGTCCGCGACCGTCGTCTTCGACGCCGTCAGCGGCCCGCTCGGCCGCGCCGCCGTCGACCTGCTCGGCAAGGGCGGCAAGCACCTCGTCTACGGCTGGTCCGCCGGCGGTCCGCTGGGACTCGGCGAGGAGGAACTGGCCACGCGCGGGATCACGTCGCAGACCGTCGTCGGCCCCGCGATGATGAAGGCGATCGGCGGCCCCGAGGGCCTGCGCGCCCTGGAGGAGGCGGCTCTCGCGGAAGCCGCGGCGGGCCGCCTCGTGCCGGCGGTGCAGCGTTTCCCGCTGGCGGAGGCCGCCGCGGCACACCGGGCGCTGGAGACGCGCGGCACGATGGGCAAGGTCGTCCTGATGCCGTAGCGGCCGGGCCCTCGCGGCGCATCGTCGCAGCTTGCGGGGGCCGTCCGGGGGATGCCGGGGAACTTGACGGGGCCCCTGGGGAGTTCCCTGGGCGAGATACGAAGAGATACGAGAGTCAACGCGTCGAGGAGACACCACCATGGCCCTGTGGAACCGCTTCAAGGAGTCCGCGCAGACCATGCAGACCCAGCTCACCGCCAAGAAGAACGACCTCAAGAGCGGGGCGTTCCGCGACGCGAGCATGGCGATGTGCGCATTGGTCGCCGCCGCCGACGGTCAGATCGACCCGTCCGAGCGGCAGCGCGTGGCGTCGCTGATCGCGGGCAACGACGTACTGCAGAACTTCCCGGCCGAGGACCTGCAGCGCCGGTTCAACGACTACCTGGGCAAGCTGACCGCCGACTTCGACTTCGGCAAGGTCGGGATCCTGCAGGAGATCGGCAAGGTCCAGAAGAAGCCGACCGAGGCCCGCGCCGTCATCCAGATCGGCATCGTCATCGGCGGCGCCGACGGTGACTTCGACAAGACCGAGCAGGGTGTCGTCCGCGAGGCGTGCTTCGCCGTGGGCATCGACCCCAAGGAGTTCGACCTGTAGGTCCTGTCTGCTCAGGCCGGCGTCCAGCCGGTCACGCGGACGGTCAGGCCGGCGTCCAGCCGGTCACGCGGACGGTCAGACCGCCGCCGGGGTTCACCTCGGCGGCGGCCTCGGCGCCGTGTGCGCGGGCGATCGAGGCGACGATGGACAGGCCCAGCCCCGCCCCCTCCCCCGGCCCGTGCCGCCTGGCCTGTACCCGGCGGAAGGGCTCGAAGAGCTCGGGCACCGCTTCGGGCGGCACTTCGGGGCCGGTGTTGGAGACCTCGAGACCGTCCGCGCCCACCCGGATCCACACCCGCCCGCCCGGGTGGTTGTAGCGGATCGCGTTGCTCACCAGGTTGTGCACCAGGTGCCCGAGCAGCACGGCCTCGCCCCGCACGGTCAGCGGCCGCAGCTCGATCCTGACGGCGACCCCGTGCTCGCCCGCCTGGTCCGCGAGCGCCCTCGCCACGCTCTCCGCGGTCGCGTCGAGTGCGATCGGCCCGACGCGCTCCAGTCCTTGGTCGCTCGCCGAGAGCAGCAGCAGTCCGTCGATCAGCTTCTCGCTGTCGTCGGCGACGTCGATGAGCTTGCGGCGGAGCCGCGCGAGCCGTTCCGGATCCAGGTCCGGGTCGGCCAGCCCGATCTCGGCCGCGGCGCGCTGCACGGCCAGCGGCGTCCGCAGCTCGTGAGCCGCGTTGGCGACGAACCGCTGCTGGGCGGAGACCAGCCGCTCTATCCGGTCGAGCATGGTGTCGAACGTGTCGGCGAGCTGCTTCAGCTCGCCGGGCGGCGCCTTCAGCTTGATGCGCTCGTGCAGGTTCTCACCGGACAGCCGCTGGGCGGTGGACGTGATGACGCCCACCGGGCGCAGCACCCGCCCCGCCATCCACCAGGCCAGCGCCACCGAGAGCACGGCGAAGGCGGCGAGCGAGATGAGCGAGACCGTCAGCAGTTTGCTGAGCGCGGCGCTCTCCGCCGCCGTCGTGATCACCTTCGTCGCGGCGCGCACATTGGAGGGGTCGAACGTCATCCCCTCCATCGGAAGGGCGGGCTGCGCCTTGACGAACCGCTCGCTCGGCAGGGCGTACGGGGGTTGCACACGGTCTATGGGGACCGCGGTGGTGACGGCGAGGCTGATGGTGGAGTAGAGGCCGCTCCGCACCAGCGCGTACACCAGGGCGATCAGCACGCCGCCGGCCAGCACCAGCAGCCCGCCGTACAGACTCGTCAGCCGGGCGCGTTCACTGCTGAGCCGCCACAGGCGCAGACGCAGCCGGCTCATGCCCGCTCCCCGGGGGCGGAGTTCGGGCTCCGGCGCTTGCTGTCGTCCACGCCGTCTTCCATGCTGTCCGCCACCATCCGGTAGCCGACGCCCGGCACCGTCTCCACCACCTGCGGTTCGCCGAGCTTGGTGCGCAGCTTGCTGAGCGTCACCCGCACCGCGTTCGTCCGGTAGCTGGTGTCCTCCTCCCACACCTGCTCGATCAGGTCCTCGCCACTGACGACCGCGCCGTCCGCGCGCATCAGAACCTCCAGCACCGCGAACTCCTTCCGGGACAGGCTCAGATACCGGCCGTCACGGCTGGCCTGCCGGCGAGCGCCGTCCATGACGAGTCCGGCGCGTTCGATCACCGGCGGCAGCGCGGGGTGCGCGCGGCGGCCCAGGGCCAGGACGCGGGCGAGCAGCTCGTCGTAGGCGAACGGCTTGGTCAGATAGTCGTCGGCGCCCAGGCCCAGCCCGGCCACCCGGTCGCGGACCGTGCCGGAGGCGGTGAGCATCAGGACCCGGGTGAGCAGCCGCTGCTCCACGACCCGGCGGCAGACCTCGTCGCCGTGGATGCCGGGCAGATCGCGGTCCAGGACGAGCACGTCATAGGCGCCGAGTTGGAGCTTCCGCAGTCCTTCGGCGCCGTCGGAAGCGACGTCCACCGCGATGGCCGCACGGCGCAGCCCGTCGGCCACCATTTCGGCCAGGAATTCCTCGTCCTCCACCACCAGAACACGCATGGGGTCCTGTTTACCCGATGCGGACCTTTCGTCGTTGTAAAGGAGGCCGGTTAGAGAAACGAGAGTCCGACGGCTGCCAATCTCCTCCTGTCACTGTCCCGAAGAGTCCGAGAGTGAGAATCCCATGAGAAATCGTCACCGCATTTCCGGCGGCGCAGCGGCATTGGCCGCTCTCGCCCTGTTCGCCACCGCCTGTTCGGGCTCCGCATCGGATTCCGCCGCGAAGGGGTCGAGCGGGAAGAGCTCGGCCGACACCGCCGCGGACAAGGCGCTCAAGTTCCGCAAGTGCCTCCGCGAGCAGGGCCTGGACGTGCCCGAACCCAAGCCTGGCGAGGATTCGCGGGGCCTGACGATCGGCAACAACGGCGGCGAGGCGGCCATGAAGAAGGCGATGGACGCCTGCAGGCAGTTCAGCTCGAACCCGTCGGGCGAGATATCCCAGGCGGACAAGGACAAGGCCCTCAAGTTCGCGCAGTGCATGCGCAAGAACGGCGTCGACATGCCCGATCCGAACTTCGGCGGCGGTGGCGGACCGCAGAAGGCGATGCCGATGCCGCAGGGCGCGGCGAAGGAGAAGTTCGACAAGGCCAACAAGCTCTGCTCCGTCGACTGACGAACAGTACGGAGAGGATGGACGGGAATACGTCGATGAAGCGCAAGAGAATCATTCTGGCCGCTGTGGCGGTGGTCGTGGTCACCGTCGGAGGCGGCGTGGCCGTCACCCTGCCGGCCGCCTCCGACAAGGGGGTGGGCCGGCAGAGTTCCGGCCTTCCGCCGGCGACCGCCCCGATCGAGCGCGGCGATCTCAGCGACAGCACCCAGAAGCAGGGCACGCTCGGGTACTCGAAGGAGCGCAAGATCAACGCGGGCGCCATGGGCACCATCACCTGGGTCCCCGGCGCCGGCTCCTCCGTCGCCCGCGACGGCAGGCTCTACGAGGTCGACGGCAAGCCCGTCCGGCTGATGTACGGCACGACCCCCATGTACCGGATGCTCAAGACCGGTGACAAGGGCGACGACGTCCGGCAGTTGAAGGAGAACCTGCGCGCCCTCGGTTTCGGCCCGGGCCTGGCGGCGGACGACAAGTTCACCGCCGGCACCGCCGATGCCGTCAAGCGCTGGCAGAAGGACCACGACCTGCCGCGGACCGGCACGATCGGCCCCGACCAGGTCGCGTTCTCCGCCGGCCCGGTGCGGATCAAGTCGGCGGACTCCACCGTCGGCGACCAGGCCGGCCCCGGCAAGCCGGTGCTGACCACGACCAGCTCGGAGCGGATCGTCGAGTTCAAGCTGGAGGTCGCCGACGGGCAGCTGGCACGGACCGGCACCGAGGTCACCGTCGACCTGCCGGGCGGCGGGACCGCGCGGGGCAAGGTCTCCTCCGTCGGCAAGACCGTCGAGGAGGGCGAGGACCCGCAGGACAAGACACCCAGGATCACCGTCACGGTCACCTTCGACGACCCGTCCAAGGTGGGCGGCCTCGACCGGTCCCCGGTGACGGTGAACCTGACCGGCCGGACCCACAAGGGCGTCCTGTCCGTCCCCGTCAACGCCCTGCTGGCGCTGCCCAGCGGCGGTTTCGGCGTCCAGGTCGTGGAGAACGGCAGGGCGCGCGACGTCGCGGTCGAGCTCGGGATGTTCGGCCAGGGGCGCGTCGAGGTCAGCGGCGGCGGGCTGCGCGAAGGCATGAAGGTCGGGGTGCCGTCGCTGTGACCATGTCCACCTCCATGTCCTCTTCCTCTCCTCCTTCCTCTCCAATCCCTTCTTCCTCTCCTTCGACCGCTGTGGTGGAACTCGTCGGCGTCGGAAAGGAGTACCCGGGCGACGTCGCGGCACTGCGCGGCGTGGACCTGACGATCGACGACGGCGAACTGCTCGCCATCGTCGGCCCGTCCGGCTCCGGCAAGTCCACCCTGCTGCACATCATCGGCACCCTGGACCGGCCGTCCTCCGGCTCGGTCGCCATCGCGGGCCACGACGTCGCCGCGCTGTCCGACCGCCGGCTCTCCGCGCTCCGCGCTCAGCACGTCGGATTCGTCTTCCAGGCGTTCCACCTCGTGCCCGGCATCAGCGCCCAGGACAACGTGGCCGAGGGGCTCCTCTACTCGGGGCAGCCGCGCGCCGAGCGCCGCCGCCGGGCCGCCGCCGCGCTGGAGCGCGTCGGCCTCGCGGACCGGATGGACCACAAGCCGCACCAGCTGTCCGGCGGGCAGAAGCAGCGCGTCGCCATCGCGCGGGCCGTCGTCGGCGAGCCCGACCTGCTGCTCGCCGACGAGCCCACGGGCGCCCTGGACTCTGCCTCGGGCGAGGCGGTCATGGAGCTGCTGCACGACCTCAACAGGGAAGGCGCCACCATCGCCGTGATCACGCACGACGGCGAGATCGCCGACCGGCTGCCCCGCCAGGTGCGGATCCGTGACGGCCGGGTCGTGGCGGACACCAAGCCGCCCCGCCCCCCGCATGCCGGCCCCGGAGGGGTCGCCCTATGAGGCGCACTTCCCTGTCCCCCGCCCGGCTCAGCGCCCGCGACCTGTTCCACGTCGGATCCGCCGGGCTGCGCGGCCGCCCCCTGCGCGTCGTCCTGTCCGCCCTGGGCATCGCACTCGGCATCGCGACGATGATCGCGGTGGTCGGCATCTCGTCCTCCAGCAAGGCGCAACTCATGCGGGAGCTGGACCGGTTGGGCACCAACCTGCTCGTCGTGACCCCCGGGGACGCGCTGTTCAGCGGCCAGGACGCCCGGCTGCCGAAGGAGTCCCCCGGCATGATCGGCCGGATCGACGGCGTCGAGCAGGTCGGTGCGACCGGGGACGTCAAGCAGTCGGTACGCCGCTCCGAGAAGATCTCCGAGGACGACACCGGCGGCATCGCCGTCAAGGCGACCACCGAGGAACTGCTGCGCACCCTGCGCGGCTCGGTGCGCAGCGGCAGCTGGCTCAACAAGGCGACCGGCAGGTACCCGTCCGCCGTGCTCGGCAGCGTCGCCGCCGACCGCCTCGGCATCACCGCCCCTGGGCAGCAGGTGTGCATCGGCGGCCGGTACTTCACCGTCACCGGCATCCTGGACCCGCTGCCGCTCGCCCCCGAGATCGAGCGCTCCGCCCTCGTCGGCTGGGACGCGGCGACACGGCTGCTGGGCTTCGACGGCCATCCGACGTCGGTCTACGAGCGCTCCACCGACGCCGCGGTCGCCGCCGTACGCGACCTGATCCCCCGCACGGCAAATCCGCAGAACCCGCAGGTCGTGAAGGTCACCGACCCCTCGGCCGCGCTCCAGGCGAAGGCCGCCACGGACGGCGCGTTCACCCATCTGCTGCTCGGCCTCGGCGGGGTCGCCCTGCTGGTCGGCGGCGTCGGAGTCGCCAACACCATGATCATCTCGGTGCTGGAACGCCGCTACGAGATCGGCCTGCGCCGCTCCCTGGGCGCCACCAGGGGCCAGATCCGCATCCAGTTCGTCACCGAGTCCCTCATGCTCTCGGGACTCGGCGGCCTCGCGGGCCTCGCCCTCGGCTCCCTCGCCACCTTCGTCTACGCCACCGCCGGCGGCCTCCCCTGGGTGGTGCCGCCGTGGGCCGTCAGCGGCGGCTTCGGCGCCACGCTCGTCATCGGCACCATCGCCGGCCTCTACCCGGCACGCCGCGCAGCCCGCCTCTCCCCGACCCTGGCCCTGCACGCGGCGTAGCGCCCCTCGGAAGGAACCCCCGTGCCCCCGGACCCCCCTTTCGCCGTCCACATCCGCACCCGCGGCACGGTCCCGATCGTCGAACTGCACGGCGAGATCGACCTCATGGCCGTGCCGTACATCAGCCTTCGGCTGGACGGCCTCGCCCACCGGGAGCGCGGGGGCCACCCCCAGGACCTCGTCATCGACCTCACCGCCGTCACGTTCATGGACTGCCGCGGCCTGTCCGTCCTCGTCCACGCCCGCGCCCTCACCACCGCGCGCCACGGCCAACTGCACCTCACCAACGTCCCCGCACCCGTCCGCAGACTCCTGCACCTCACGGGCCTGGAAAGTGCCTTCCCCTCCAGGACGCCCGCGTCGGCGGCGTATCAGCCCCCTGTCGGTGACGCGGTCCAGTGAGGTCGTCGCCCGCTCGCGGTCCGGCCGCTGCGCCTGAACCACGCATTCCTCATATCTGGTACTGCGGCCACGACTACGATGTGATCTGTCCGTTCGCGGCGCGGTGGGGGAAGAGGTCGGCGATGGCGCACGACGATGCGGTAGCGACGGCATGGCGATTACATGCCTCACTCGCCGACTGGACCGGTCGGATCGACGCAAAGGCGTCATTCGCTCTGACCATTGAATCGGCCCTGCTCGCCGGGATCGGCGCCTCGGTCGGCACCAGTCACGGATTCGGCGGGATCTCCGCGTCATGGGCGCAGGGTGCCCTGTGGGCCGGTGCGGGAATGTTGGTGCTTGCCGCGTTCGCTGCGGTCTCGGTGGTGCTACCGAGGGCGGGGACACGGCCGAACGGCCCTCCAGGGCTTGACGATTACCTGTTCTACGGCCATTTGCGTCTCTGGGCGCCGCAGGAACTGGCCGATCGGCTCACCACGGCTGATCCGTTGCCGGCGCTGACCGGCCAGCTCGTGGCCATGAGCGGCATCGCCTGGGCCAAGCACCGCCGGGTACGGCAGTCGCTGATCCTGGCAGTGGCCGGCCTGGTCCTGCTCTCCCTGGCTGTAGTGACCGGTTGAATATGAACCCCGACAACGAGCACGAGTCGCTGAACGAACGGCGGCCCGAGAGGGAGACGTTCTGGTCCCTCCTCGACGGGACCGCCCGGGAACGCCTCGTGTCCGCAGGCCACGTACACACGTACTCCGCGAGATCGCACCTGCTGAGACAGGACGAGTTCTCCGATCACGTCCTTGTCCTGCGCACCGGTTGCGTGAAGGTATACGCCGAGTCAGGGACGGGCTACCAGGTCGTGCTGGCGCTGCGCAACGGCGGTGACCTGCTCGGCGAGCAGGCCGGCCTGGACCGGCAGCCGCGCTCGGCGTCGATCTACGCGCTGACGGACACCGAGGCACTGGTCGTCCCCGCCAGCCGGTTCGCGGCTCTCCTCTGGTCGCAACCCACGATGGGCGCAGCAGTGCAGCAGGTACTGTCACGCCGGTTGCGCGAGGCCGACCGGCACCGGGCCGCGATCGGCTCGGTGCCGGTCGAAGCGCGGCTGGCCGCCCTGGTTCTGGACCTCGGGGAACGCTACGGCAGGCGCACCACCGACGGCTCGTTGCGGATCGACCTGCCGCTGTCACAGGACGACCTGGCCGGTCTGGTAGTCAGCTCGCGCCGGACGATCAGCCGGATCCTGGAGGAGTGGCGCCGGGAGAAGCTGCTCACCACCGGGCGCCAGGCGCTGGAGTTGGCCGGGCTGCACGCGCTGCGCCACCGAGCCGAGGACCCTGGTGCGGTGCCGGGCTGGATCGCGCCGCGCGGGGAGGGCCACGCACCGGGGCGCAGCGCCGGACAGGAGCCTCACACGTTGTCCCACGAGTAACGGGTCAGCCCGTACCGGTCCGCGATGTCGTTCCACTCCCCGACGAACGTCTTCTTCGCCTCGGTGGCCCGGCCGCTTGCCTCGGCAGCGTCCTGGAACTCTGGCGCGTCCCCCGTGTGGTCCGGCGAGCAACCCCCCGAGTTCAGGCTCACGGCCCATCGGCGATAGGCGTCGTCGGCCTCCGCCGATGCCGACCAGGCAGTCCGCAGATCGGTGACTGCCTGATCGCCGCCGGACAGACCACCGACGTCCAGATGGTCCAGCCGGGCCAGCAGATCCCGGCGAGCAGTGGCCGCACGCGAGAAGACGTCGGCGTCGTTCGACAGCGTGTCGCAGCGCTGCACGGACGCGACCGCGGCGCCGACTCCGCTGCGTGTGCCTGCGTTCTCCTGCAGCAACGCGTCCACCGCGGCGGCTTGGTCACGGGCCGCGGAACCGGTGCCGTCTGCCGGGGTCTGTCCCTCGCCGCCCGATCCGCCGGTGCCGGTGGAAGCCGCCTCGCTGCCCGCGGGCGCCGAGCCGTCGCCGGAGCGCACGAGATGGGTGCCGAAGCCGATGAAGAGCAGGGCCGCGAGCACCGCTGCCACGATGGCGGCTCCCCTCGCCGGCGACATCGGACTCCGGGGCTGCTGAGGCATCGGCCGCTGACCGGTCCAGGTAGGGCCCGCGGCCTGCGGCATGTACTGCACGCGCGGTGGAGGCGATGTGCGCGGGGGAGCCGTCGCGAAGGGAGGTCTCCTTGGCACGGTCGGCGGTGCCTGCGCGGGGGCGGTCGGCGGTGACGCCGGAACCCTGCGTAGCGGCCGGTGCCGTTGCGGGTCGGCGATCGCCCGCTCCAATGCCCCGCCCCAGTCCTGCATACTGGGCCGTTCCTTGGGGTTCGCCGAGAGGCCCCACCCGGCCAGTACAGCCAACTCGTTCGACACCTGCGCCAGTTGAGCAGTATCGGTGCCCTCCTGCTCACCGAGGAAGAGCCGGATCGCCAGCAGGGTGAACTTGTACCGGTCACCCTCCGCAGTCGCCAGCGGTTCCCCGTCCGGGACCTTCCAGCCCGGGGTCTCCGCCTGCTCCAGCACGCTGCGCCCCCGCAGTCGCATGGCGTCGCAGTCGATGAAGAAGCAAGCCGGACGCGGAGCCAGGGTGAACAGGAGATTCCTCGCCGACAGGTCCCCGACAGCCACGTCGAGTTTATGCAGTCGACCGAGCAGATCCGCCAGGTCCTTGAGCAGCAGTAGGCGCTGCCGGTCGCTGATCGTGATGCCGATCCGCTCGATGTACTGCTGATCGTTCAGCAGGAACTGAAGATCGGCGATCCGCCGGCGCCCCGGAGCGGTGGCCAATTCGGTCGTGAAGTCGTCCGGCACCTGACGCATCAGAAATCCGCGGGACCGCCCCGCCTGATCGACGATCGCCACGGGCCACGCGCTGCGCTCCGCCAGCCAGCGGCCCACGGCTGCGTCGAGCGACGGAATGAACTCGACCATCGCCTCCAGCGCCGCGAAGTCGGCTTCGCGAAGCGAAGTATCCGAGTACTCCTTGTAGGCGATCGGCCACTCCTTGTTGATCTTCCTTTCCTTGATCGCCCACACCTCTCCCTGGCCGCCCTTGCCGAGGTGTCGCTCCTTGACGAGCGAGTCGAGGTCGACGTGCGGAGCACGCCCGGTCATCTCCGGGCCTCCTGCAGCAGGTGTCTCGGCCAGATGGCGAGCAGCGTGCGGTCGTCGTCGAAGGTCTCCCGGGAGAAGTCCAACAGGTGGGCGAGCCCGCGAGCGGGTACCGGAGTGCGCAGGTGCCGGTGGAACAGTTCCCCAACGGCACCCGTGCCGTCACCCAGCGCGTCCCCGAAACCGTCGGTGCCGACGAGGAGAACGGATGCGGGACCGAGTACCGTCCGCTGGACCGGGAGGGGCGAAGGAACCCGGGGCAGCGGCGTCACCGCCGAGGACAGCACCTCAGTTCCGTACGAGTCCTTCGTCGTCAGGAGACGCTGATAGCCGCCCCCGCTCCTGTCGAGCAACCAGGCGCCGGAGTCACCGACCTGGACGAGGCTGACCTCCGGTACCCCGGACTCGTCGATCCGCACGACACCGGTCACCAGGGTCGTCGCGTACTTGCGCTCGGCCTCTTCGCTGTAGGCCCCTTCGGGCTCACGCCCAGCCGCCGCCCGGGCGACGAGTTGCCAGGCAGCCGACCGCACCACATGGGGCCAGTCCACGGTGGGGGCCCCTGAGTCCAGTTGCTGCAGCAAATTACTGACCGCCCCCCGGCACGCCAGGGCCGAGCCGATCGAGGACTGCTCGGCCGAGGACACACCGTCCGCAACGGCGAACACCACGCTCTGGGTGGGCTCGTGCACGGAGACCGCCACGTCGTCCTCGCGTGGCCGGCCCGCGTAGCGGTGGGCGTACCCGCGCACGGACGCCAAGCGCACCGTCACGAGATCCGTGGACCACCCGTCGTAAACGGTGTCCGGGCGGTACGACGGCGCTGCGGGCGGCCTGGGTTCGAATCGGTACCCCGGCTCCCCAACGGTGATCGCCTCCCAGTCCGCAGGCGAGTACGGCTCCGGTTGAGCCGTCGCGGGCGGCGGGGCGGGTAAGGCTGCAGCCGGCGGCCTGACGGAGGGCGGTGCTGCCGCCGGATGCGCGACGCCGGGACGAGCGCTGGGCGGACGTTCGGGCGGCGGATGAAACAGCGGCACAGGAGGCTGGTCGAAGTCCCCGCGCCACCCGTCCGATCGTACGTAGTCGTCGATCCCGGCGCCCTCGCCCGCCCGGCCGGCGGAATTCGGCCTGTCCATTTCAGACCTCGTCAATTGCCATGTGGAAACCCTCGGGCTTCGTGACGATCAACTCGGCATTGCCGTTCGCCAAGCTGCGGCCGGACTCCACCATGCTCTGGGTGAGGGCCAGGAAGAACGAGGAGATGGCCGTGCCCAGATCGGCACCTGCCACTGCCACCAGGGCGAACTCCTGTTTCGTTGCCACCTCCAGCATCATCGCCGGAGCGGCCTGGCCGATACCGCAGGCAACGACGTTCGGCGCCGCGGGCGTCACACCCCGGTCGGTCAGTCGCCGATGCGGGGTCTTCCAGTCCTCACCGGAGTTGGGCATGCCATCGCTGAGGAAGAACACCGCCGGGCGGTGAACCTTGTACCCCTCGGACTTCAACCGGTTGATGTCGTGCGGCAGCCGGTTCAGCAGCGCGGTGAACACCGCTTCGTAACTGGTGGTGCCCCGGGTGACCAGCTCAGGCAGCTGGGTCTCCCTGCGCAGATCGGCGAGTTCCACCCGCGTCACGACGTCGTCGGAGAAGCCCAGGACCGAGAAGCGCACTTTCGCCGCGGCCATCGGTTCGCCCAGCAGGGTGTTGTGCAACGACTGAAGGCCCTGATTCAGTTCGCCAAGGTGTTTGGTCATCGACCCGGACTCGTCGGCTAGTACGTAGACAGGCAGTAGAGAGCCACGGTTATCGGACACTGCGGTGTTCCTTCTTCTGTGGGTGGCTGTCGGGCGGTGCAATTGCGGGAACTGTCATGGCTCACCCCACCGTCGCGGCGGGCAGCAACCCCTTCGGACACTCGGCGATCAGGTCCGGGCGCCCGGCGAGCACGCCACGGCCCAGATGCAGCAAGGTGTTCTGCAGCAAAGCGGAGAACAGGGCCGTCTGGTCCGCCGCGGGAACCGCGGGGTCCGCGACGAAGGCCAGCTCAGGACTGGAGGCGATCCGCAGCACACCGCGGGATTCTGCTGTGCCCAGACCGCAGGCGACGATGGTGGGGGCGTAACGGTGTGCCGCGAGGCTCTGCCGGGCGTCGGGCCATTTCACGTTGTCCTGCGGAGGGGCGGTGGTCACCAGGAACACCACGGGACGGTGGACCCGGCCACCGCCGTGCTTGAGACGGTCAACATCTCCGGGCAGCAGGTCGAGCAGCCCGTCGAAGGCCGCGGCGAGGTGCAGGCCGCCGCCGGCCGAGAGATGGGGCACATCCGTGCCCCAGTCGACCCGTGTCAACGGCATCCTCATGTCCGGGCGTTCGGCGAAGCCGATCACGGACAGCCGCAGGCCTGCCGCCACGTCGGGGCTCTGGGTCAGTGCGGTGTGGAGCGAACGCAGCGCGTCGTTGAAGCCCGCGGTGAACGGCGCGGCCGACTGCGAGGCGTCGAGCACCACGTAGACCGGCATCGTCGCCCCGGCGCCCGCCGGGGCCGCACCGGCCGGCGCCCCTGGTGCCGGGCCCGCGACCGCGGCCGCGCCGCCCCACATCACCGGGGCGGTGGCGGCCGGCCCCACGGCGGGCGGTGGCGGCCCCCCGACCTGCGGGCCGTACATCGGGAGCGCGCCTACTGCCGGACCACCGTAGGACGACATCAGGTCCGGAGCCCGGAAGAAGTCCTTCTCGACCATGAACTTGAACATCTCGTCGCTGCGCTGGGTGCCCAGCTCCCAGCGCATGGCCTGAGTGCTCTCCCACTCGAGACGCAGTTGCAGCGCACGCTCCGTGTCCTCGGGATGCTTGACGAGATGCTGCCGGATGAGCCCCTCGATGTCCCAGCTCATCCCGGCAAGGGCAGCACCACGGCGCTTCTCGCGATCCAGTTCTCCGGTGAGCCTGAGGTTCTCGACGGCCTCGTCCGACGTGACCTCCGCCACCCGCTTCTCGTGTTGCCGCTGCCCCAGAGTCCCGTCCCGGCGCGCCCGGGTCAGCGCCTTGATGTACTGCCTCGCGTCGTCGTCCGGCTCGATATGGACCCGGCACAGGTAGATCGTCAGACCTTCAGGGAGCCGGACCGGCTGCTGGAACGCCCTGTTCACCTCCTCCTCCGCCCGGTCGGCCTCATCGATCGCGTAGCGGCGCGCGGTCGTGCGCAGAAGGTGGATGACGTGTCCGTACACAATGGGCAGCGCGTCGGGAACACTGCGGCGCACCACCTGCTCCGGGTCCTCGACCCGGAAGCCGACATCCAGCGTGGCCTCGAAACGATGCGCCTGGTCGCTGCACGGCAGCGGGGTGCTGCGCACTGCCGCCTGCCGTCGATGGTCGCCGAGGTCGACCGCCAGCCGGGTACCGCTCCTGCCGAGCACCTTCGCCCAGAAATTCGGGGTCGCACTCGTGCCGACGGTGAGCTTGCCGTCGGAGGCGATATGAACGATGGCCACGTTACGGTGCCGGTCCCACCAATCCTTGTGCTGATCGCTCGGCATCGAGTCCACGCTGGTGATCAGGGGCAGCGTCGCAGCCATGTCATTCCTTCTCTCGGTCGAGCACTCTGTTCACGGCCCACGCAGTGAGCGGCAGCGGGGCGAGTTCGTCACGATCGGTCCATTCGGCGGCGTACCGGCGGATGATGCGGCCCGAGCGGCCATCACCGTGCACTAGGGCTCCCAGCATGTTCAGAAAGGTCTCCCGCAGCCGGGAGTCCGTCTCGGCGAGCGCCGCCCAGTTCCGCAGCGTCTGTTGTGCCTGCCGATGGGAGATGGGCTGGCCCAGCGCCTCACGCCACAGCAGCACCAGCGGATCGCGTACCTCGGCCCGGACTTCGCTCAGGAAGAGCAGCGCCGGCCATCCGTCATAGCCCTCGAATTCCGGTTGCGTGCCGTCGATGACGAGGCCGGTCGCCATGATCAGAAAGGCCAGCAGGCAAGTGGGGCGGGTCTGCGGCGGCGCCAGGCCGGTCCGCAGCGCACCCAGCACCAAAGGTGCCCGTGTGTAGTCGTCCGCCAGGAGGTCGGTGTAAGCGTTGCCGATGGCCACCGCGACCTTGATGCTGTCCACAGCCGACAGCCGGGCCAGCCGCGTGATGTTCTGCTCCGCGTCGCCGGAGGCCGACAGCAGGCCGTACACCCGTGCGGCCGTGGCCTGGCCGAGCGGACGGCTCCGATCGGCGAACCATTCGGCGACCAGCACGTCGATCTGTGGGCGTAGTTCCGGATCGCCGGCCCCGATCGACAGCGCGTAGGCGACCGCCTCACGAAACCGCTCGTCCTGATGGAACGCCCAACCGGCCAGCACGCGCCGGTTCAGGTACGGAAACGCCGTCGGCAGCAGTCCGCCGAGAGCCACCGCCGCGTACACCCGCACCTCGTCGGAGCGGTCCGTGACCAACTCGCCCAGCCAGCCGAGCAGCAGCTCCTGAATCGGGTACTCCGACCAGGCGTGCGCGAGCACCTGCCGCGGATAGTCCGGATCCTGGTACTCCAAACAGCATCCCGTGCCGGGCGCGTCGACCCGGCCGGCGCGCAGCCGGGCCAGCAGCTTCCGCATCGGCAGAGCCAGGGGGTCGTGTGCTGGCAATGGCTGGTAACGGACCGCCGGATCCTGCGATCCGGTGTGAACGCGAACTGCGTCCAGCCGACGTTCCAGCATGCGCGCGGCGTCGGTGATGTCCTCCTGCGGCAGGCCGTTGAGCACGGCCAGCGCCAGTGAGAAGCAGCGGGTGAAGGTCTCCGTCAGACTGCCGGCCCAGATCGCGAAGGTCTCGACGCCCTTACGAGCCATCCGGTCACGGATCCGGTGCAGGTCAGGCTCGCCGGACTGATACTCGTCATGCAGCGCGGTGGCGAGATCCGCGGCGCTGCCGCAGGTCGCGTTGGCGTCCAGGTGCTCGGCGAGCAACGCCTCCACCTCGGCGTCGGCGAGCATCCGCTCCGCCTCCCGCACGCCGAACCGCCAGCGAAGGTAGCGCCTGACGATGCCGCGGAGCACCGGTGGCCGGGTCAGGTCCACCACTCCGGTCAGCAGCTCGCTGTCCGCCACGTCGGTATCGGCGATGGTGACGACCATGACGGCGTTCGCGTCCAGAAGGGCGGTCTGCAACCGGTCGAATATCTCGCCACGCAGATTCGCCGCGTCCGCCGGCCGGTCCAGCAGGAAGCCGGCACCGGCTTCGATGCCCATACCGGAACCGTCGGCTGCCGAGGTGTCCAGGCGGTCGGCCAGCGACGCGAAGTCCACCCCGCTGTCGAGGTGGTAGACCGGTCCGCGGCATGGCAAGAGGAGCCGTACGGCGGTGGCGGCTTTGCCCAGGCCGTCGGCACCGCGCAGGATGGCCATGCCCTGCTTGGCCAGCGCCACGCGCGCCTCGTCGTACCCCGGTGCCTCCTCGTACGCGTTCTGAATTCGTTCACGCAGCACCGGTGACAACGGCCGCAGTCGTTCGCGCGCCCCACCGAGCAGGAAAACGTACTTGTCGCGGCCGACAGCATCGCCGTCCACGTTGGCGAAGGCGTTGCGCAGGTGGCCGTGCCGTTGGGATCCCGCTCCGAAGCGGCCGGTGGCGGCGTCTTCCCCGCCCGTGCCGATCCGGTCGTCGTCATGCGCAGCAGGGTCGGGGCCGTGACCGGAGCCCGACGCCGCTTCCGGGGTACCCCCTCCCGGCACGCCATCGGCCCCGCCCGCAGGCGGGGCCGTGGCCGGTGCCGGTTCGGAAGCTCCCCCAACCGCTCCCGAACCGGCAGCTCCTCCCCCCGCGCCCCCCAGCGGTATGGGCTGATTCACCAGCGGACCGGTCCTTGCTGGTGAACGACCTTGTCCCGGCCGACGACGTCACCGTGGACGACACCAACCTGGATGGCGCTCCCGCCGACCGCGCCGTCCTGCGCGCGGGCGCCATCTCCGTTATCCGGCTGGGCGCCTCCAGAGGCCGCGAAAGGCGACAGCGCAGCCGGCTTCGGCTCTGCGGCAGCTTTCGGCCGCGGCGGCAGTCCCGGCGGCGCGCTGAACCCCGGCACAGTGATCCAACTCTCGACCACCTCACCGTGTTTGGTGGTGAACTGCAGCGGGAGATACGCGGCGGGGTCGATCCCCCGATGGGCGTGCCGAACGACACCGTCGTACACCTGCCCCGAGACGATGAACGCCAGATGAGCGGATTCGGCAGCTTCCAGCACGTCACGCAGCGGCTGCGCATCCACCAGGCGGCACGCCATGTTCACCGCGTCCCCGGACCACCCGTGCCGGTCCTTCGTGACCAGCCCCTGGTGGAGGGCCAGTCGCATGCGCAGGGAGTGTGCTGAGCTGAAGACCTGAGCCTTCTCACGCAGTCCGTCATCGAGCGCACGCACCAACGGCCCCGCCAGCCGTACCGGCGAGATCGTGGGCGGCACCAACATCAGAATGCCGTCCCCGCGATCCTCGGCAACGACCACCCCACGGTCGATGCCCACCTGCGCGAAGGCGCTCTCCACCACCTTGTACATCGCGTCGCGCATGGACCGCTGAATGAGGTCGGACCTCGTGCTGAAACTCTCCAAGTCCAAGACCAGGATCCAGTAGTGCAGCGCTTCGGATGTCATCGAACCCCTCTCGCGGAACCGGTCACTTCCCGGCTCCTCATGTCCTACGGCACGGCTCAGCGTCCGTCTACGCCATATGGCGCACAACGGCTCAGACCGGCTTCTGGGTGCGGGGTGAGGCGACCCATCGAAGACCGGCAGACAACCGCCCTGCCGACTACCGGGTCAGCGACGCAGTTGATCTGGCGGAGCTTGGGGATCGGTGAAGACGGCCAGATACTGGAATTCGCCCCGAAGCCCATCTTGGCGCGAGTATGGCTGCCAGTTGAGGCGGTACCTGCCGCGCAGCGTCCGGGTGTTCGGTTCGTAGTCGCCGCCGCCCCAGAGCAGGTTCCCCGTGAGCGTGCGCCCTTCGTGGATGCGGAAGTCCTGGTCCCGAGTGGACTTGCGGCCCTGCTTCGGCGGTGTCCACAACCCGGCTTCGTTGGTGACGAGGAGCGCCAGACCGTTCTGGTCAGGTCGATTACTGAAGCGCTCCAGCCTGGCGATGTCGGAGACGAAGCCGAGCCGGGCCAAGTCAGCAGCGGAGTGCGCCTTCAGCGCGTACTGCTCAGGGACGTGCCCAGCCGTACCGATCCGTTCCGCGGTGCGGTACTTGAACTCGATGGCCGTGCGGGTCGAAGGACCGATGCACATCAGGTCGAGGTACTCGGCGGGCGCCGTAGTCGCTTGGTGCTGACGCACCTCCAGCCTGGATCGGATCGAGGGGGCCAGTTCCCACAATGCCCGCGCGAAGCTGTGTTGAAGATCCGCCTCGGAGTGGAATACCGGCCACTCCAGCCGGAGCCGGGCCATGACGTCCTGAAGAGGCACCTCTCCGGCGATAAGTGGTTCGGGCGTCATCGCGGAGCCCGGTTACCGCGCGGCAAGCGGCGCTGTTGTTTCCCTCTCACACTTCCCCCACATGTGCGGAGATTCCCTCGGGAGTGACCGTAGCTACGTTGCACGGGCCGAATCAGTTGTTTCTCACAACCCCTGCAGCTACTACGGCGAGAAGAGTAGGGCCGACGCTGGCAGCCGGGTCTGCAGCGGATCCTATGACCGACAAGCCGTCCAATTGTCCTGGCGGTCGGAGAAGAGCCGTCAGACGGAAACGGCGATCCGCTGACCCTCGACCAACTCGCGCAGCCTGTCCTGGCTCTCCGGGTCCGTCGAGTACACCACCGTGCCGACCATGCCGCGCGTCAGCAGGACCTTGTAGGTATTGCGAATCAGGCGGTCCACGTCGGCGTCCGGCGTGGACTTCTTGAAGACCGGGTCCTTGGACTTCGTACGGTCGGTGACCCAGCGGTCGCCACGCCAGACCAGGTCCGGGCCGATGATGACTCCGGACCAGTCGTACTCGAACCCCTGCGCGGTGTAGACGCAGCCGATCTGTCCGAAGCCGGCCGGGTCGGTCGCCCACAAGGCGGACGGAGGTGCTCCGGAGATCGCACGATCGCCGCGCAGGTTCCACGGGCGCGTCCAGTCGCCGATCACGACATCCGCCGGAAGCGGGTCTCCGGGCCTGGGCTCCGGTGACCAGGGCCAGCAATAGCCGGCGGACATCCGCGCACTCGCGTGGTCCTCGGCGCGGCGAGCCTCGAGGAACGTCTCCATCTCCCGCGGGCTTCGCGCAACCTGGAGGTGCATACGGTCGTCGGGTTCCCACGAGACCGGGCCTCCCGGCTCCAGGCCGAGGAACCGTATTACCCATCTCAGATAGGCGTCGCTGCCGCCGCAACGGAACTGGCTGTCCAGCGACACAACACGGCAGTCGATTCCCTTGCGGGTCGCAGCCGCCTCGATTTCAGCCACCGTCCCCATCTCGCCGGGGCGCACGACCTGGTGCTCGTCGAGGAGGAAGACAGGAACGCGGGCAACGTCGATGAGTTCGTCGATCTGCGGCCTGCCCGTACGGTGGGCTGCCGAGGTGTAGCGGTTGGCGGAGGTTTCCCGGATGCGGTGGGCTTCGTCGCAGATCACGACGTCGAGGGTGTTCTTCTCGGCCGTCATGAAGCTGTTGAAGTACTTGAAGAGATCCTGCACTTCACGCTTGCGGGCGCCGGCCACCTTGCGCATGGTCTTGGTGAACGACTGGGATCCGGTGGCGTGCAAAGCCGGGACGCCTTGGCGATACAGCTCACCGAGAACCGACAACGCGATGACGCTCTTGCCGGTCCCAGGACCACCCGTGACGACCACGACCGTCTTGTGGTCGGACTGTTTGGCGTCGCGGACGGCATTGAGCACCGTCCGGTAGGCGACCTGCTGCTGGTCCAGCAGAACGAACTGTTCGCGCTCGCGCACCTCCTGTGCCGCTAGCGCCATCAGCTGCTGGGACGGCACGGTCTTGCCGGCCAGGAGCTCGTCGGCTGCCCCAGCCCCCGGATGCTTGTCGGACAGCTTGGCGCGGAGGTAGTCGAGGAATGCTCCCCTGCCTTCGGCGGTGAACAATTGCCCCCGGTCGTCGAGTTCCACCTCCCGCAGACCATTCACGCCGTACTCGGTGGCGTTGTGGAGGTACGCAACGCCACCGACCCGCTTCGGATGCCCGGCAAGGGCGCCATTGAAGTTGACCAAGTACTCGCAGTACCGACGTACCTGCTCGATCGGGTTGAGGACCGGATGCGCGTAGGCATCTACAAGGCAGAGCTCGGGGTCGTCGTCGTGCGGGCTGGCCTGGCTCCACTGCTTCAGCTCGACAACGACATAGGACGGCTCGCCGCTGACCGGATGCACGCCGGCGAGCACGGCGTCGGCTCGCTTGCTGTTCAGCGGCAATGCGTACTCCAGCATCACCTCCACGTCACCGAGACCGGCGTCGTTCAGCGCCGCGGCCAGCAGCGGAATGCTGCGCTCCCACGAGCGGACCTCGGAGGATCCGGGCCGGTACCCGTGCATGTGGACGAACTGCTCGGTGAGGCGGAGCGGAAGCGAGCCGTCAAGGGCCATGACGGCAACCGTCCTGGCTGACGCGCGGAGCAGCAAGGAGTTCCCCCAGGCAGCACGAAGTGACTCGTGCGGGTGGGGGCATGTCCTTCGAAACTCCACTGAGGTGGAGCGGAAGCCCGTCGGGCCGCGATGACTGGATCAAGGGTACTCAGACGTCAGATGGGCCGGAGGATCTTTCGCTCACACGGCGCGCGAAAGCCTCGTCATCAGGACGACCAGAGCCCAGATCTGCTGGGCAGTATCACTGAACCCTTTCAATGTGGTCACCGATCGAGTGACGGCGGTGAGGGGGACCAGAACGCAACACACGAGGCTCCCGAACCGTTGAGGGAGGTGTTCGACGTCTTAACCCAGCGGCGTAGAAGCCTCGTTGGACTTCTACACCAGCGCGCTCGACCTGCCGCACGCTGTGGTCGAGTGGGTCACGATGCTCATCGTCACGCGCGAGAGTGACCTGCGGTGCAAGTTCCCGCCGCACGGGCCTGCTGAAGACCCTGCGCGAGCGGGCCCCCGCCTGGGAGGACTGGGGAACTGCCCCTCGCGGTCCAGACTCGGTGTCGCCGTGGGGCAAGCGGCTGGAAGCCGCCGGAGTAGTGCGCCCGTAGTCGAAGCGGCGGGCGGCGACATGAAGGACATCCAGGAGACACTGGGCCACTCGTCCCTCACCGTCAGCGCGGACGTCTACACCAGCCTGCTGCCGGAATTCGACCGGGCCATCGCCGAGCGCGCGGCGCTCCTCGTACCCCGCGCCAGCAGGGCGAACGGGCCGAACGGTGCTCCCCCGTCCGAGGCACTCGCAGAACCGGTTGGGCCGTCCGCTCACGCATCGCTCACGCAAGCGGCCCCGGACGCAGAGTCCGAGGCCGTTGATGACGCTCCTAGACGACCAAAACTGCAGGTCATCCAGGGTGGGAATGAGAGCCCCCTGTCGGATTCGAACCGACGACCTTCGCTTTACAAGCGCCGCTGGGATCGTGATCGTGAGTGACGAACCGCGCCGCACGGTGCTGTTCCTGCTGGTCAGCGCCGCGCGACATGTTTCACTGTCCGTGATGGGTTGGCCCTTTCCAGCCCGTCCGCTCACGCATCGCTCACGCAAATCTCCCACCAAGTGCCGGCCGGGTGGTGGTTCTGGTGTCGGTCATTCACGGTGATCTGACGGCCGCACAGGTCGTAGCCATAGGTCCAGATGTTCTTTGCCGTGACGTCGGTGCGCGGCGCCGGCTTGCCGGCCGGAGTGTGGGTGTAACTGGCGACATCGGCACGACTTGCGTGCCCCGTGACCCGGGGCTGCGGTAGTGCCACAGCTGGCTGGCCAAGCCCCGCGCATCAGTGAAGGTGGTAGCGGGAGCGCAACCGCTGGGGTGTCACATCGGTCGCGTCCACGCCGGGGACGGCCCATAGTGGTGCGCCACTGATCAGTGCCCTTCGCGCTGAAGATCCAGGCGGCGACTTGCCCTGCCAGCCAAAGACGGTGCTGATCTCGGAATTGATCTCACCATCCGAAAACACTAGCCAACCATGGCACGCAATGTTCATTACAGCCGGGGTCTGATACTCAACCACGCCTCAACCTCGGCATGAAGTTCCTCATCCACGAGTGAATTCTCCACCCATTCGAGCGCGGATAGAATTCGCTCAACATCTTGCAGCTTGCTGATATGCGGGTCAGGTTCCTCCCAGAGCGGCGCCCCTACGCCCACTGGGGCATAGAAGCCATCATCGGCACGTTGATGGGCAGCGGCACGCTCTTCTGCATACTCCACTACCTCCTCGCGGGATATCGGCATAATACTGAGCGCCCATTTGGCTGCCCCTTCTGGAGTAATCAGCTCAGGCAACCCGGCGATCTTCGGACTAGATTTCAGCGCTAGGGCCGAAAGACGAAGAAACCAATAGGCCGCCAAGGCGGGCGAAACCTCTCCTCGCTCGCTGGCCACTCCAATCAATTGGCCACCTAGTCCGAAAATATCTCGCCTCCGGCCAGTTGGGATATCACGAAATTGATTCCCACCAGGTTCGATCTCCTCAAATATTGCCCCCCACCACTGCACAGGTGCTGACGCAGGAAACCGAGCATCGAGCCAGGAAGCAAGCTGTTCGTGCGAGAGTTGCTGAATCTGTCGAAAGTCTTCGCGAATTCCCATCAAGGAGCCATTCCGCCGTAGTCTCTGATTGCTGACAATGGAACCCTAACCCCTGCACTCGCAAACGCATCAACGCCTCTCTGGTTAAACACGCAGGAACATTCAGGCGTCGGCGTGTAGTGGCCAGTGAGGTTGTCGAATGATGTCACGCGACCACTACTTCCAAATGTCACCTGCCCAGCAGCCATTACCGGATCTCCTCCAGAAGCAATGGTGTGATGTATACCCGGCAAAGCACGCACCATATTGAGATCACCACCCTCACCCACCGTCCATAGGTAGCTTCCACCGTCCGCAACCGCCTGCGTGAACTCTGGCGTTCCCGAGGTGATTCTGGTCACCCCGTCAAACTCTGCCGCGAGCTGTTCGAAGGTGAGATCTTCAGGCTTGCTATTAGCAACGGGCCCGCAGCCACCCGTATTGTGGACCAGGACGGGCGTCGACCCGGCCAATACATAGTACGTGTGTATGGATTCGACAGTGAGGTCGTATGTCCGCTGCGCCTTGCGGAAATGACGGACTGCCACCACCGGGACGGATGAACCATCTTTGGTGCGCAGCGTCATGCCCTGCACGAGGTTGCCGGCGTCGACCCAGCTGCCCTTGTCGGCCACCCAGAAGGGGTGGGTGTCCGTCGCAATGATCGTGGCCGGCGCTCCACCATCCTTGATCGTAAGTTCCGTGAAATCCTTGTCGTGGTCGGTGATGATATCTGCGACGACAGGCCTAGCTTCGGTCTTTCCAGTATCGGGGTCGGTGGCGAGGACCTGCTCGCCCGGTTTCACATCCTGGATACTCTTGTGGATCCCATCCGCCATTTCAACTTCCGTGTTGGCAACGAAGCTATGGCAAGGACCTTCGCCCACAAGCCCTTTCATTCCCCTTGGGTTCATTCCCAAGTATTCGAGCGTTCCGGATCTTCCGCCAATTGCCATCGGCGCCATCGCCATCATGGTCAGCACCGAGAAGACGCTCTTCGGGCAATTTCCCATCTCTCCGCAGATTTTGAACTTCCAGAGAGCGATCTGCGCCGCAACAATAGGATTTGCCGCATCCATCATTGAATCTGGATTTGATCCTATTCTGCCATTTTCATAAAAATCATTGAACCTTCTTTCGAATTCGTCGCCACCTTTCCAGTCGGCAGGGACGAATACGTGGGGAAATACCATGCGGGCGTTTGTTCCGCTGACTGTGACTCTGCCGTGCTTGTCCGTATCAAGGGGCAGGCTTGGGAGCGGTTGATACACGGAGCTGGAGGGGTCGACAGGAGTGACTTCGCCGTGGGTAGCACCCCCCTTGCCTTCGCCGCCGCCGCACAGGTCCACGGGGCACAGGCCAGAGGGATCGGAGAGATTGACGGGGTTGTTGTTGGCGTAGGCGTAGCCGTTCCATTGCTGGGGGTTTGCGGCGTCGAGGAGGGGGTCGGGGTTGAGGAAGCGACCTGTGGCGGGTTGGTATTCGCGGGCGCCGAGGTTGGTGAGGCCGGTAGTGGGGTCTTGGGTGCCACCGACGAAGCCCTTGTCTCCGGTCCAGGTGGCGGGTTGGGTGCCGCGGGGGTTGCCGAAGGGGTCGAGGGGGCGGCGGGATTCGGCGAGGGTGGTGGCGTCGAGGGCGAGGGTGGCGGTGCCGTGACCGTCGCTGACCTGGATGGTGCGGGTCGTGCCCTGGCGGACGATGGTCAGGCCGTTGGGCTGGGGGTAGTAGCGGGTGTTGGCCAGAGTTTTGGTGGCGGTGGTGTAGGTGAGTTCGTCGCCGCCCAGGTTGAGGGTGGTCTTGCCTGGGTCGCGGCGGATGAGTTGGTTGCCGTCGGCGTCGTACAGGTAGGTGGTGGTGCCCGCGCTGTTGACGAGGGAGTCGAGTTTGTCCTCGCCGTTCCAGGTCAGGGTGGTGCTGGCGCCGGCTGTGGTGACCTTGGTGGTGTTGCCCACCGCGTCGTATTGGTAGGCCGAGGTGCCCGGGTTGTTGGGGCCGGTGCTCGTTGTTGCGGCGAGGCTGTGGGGGCCGCCGGTGCCGCCTCCGGTGCCGACCGCGGTGGTGGGCTGGTTCATCTGGCCGGCTGGGGCGAAGGTCTGGGTGGTGGTGACGTCGTTGGCAGTGATACCGGCGGTGTTGTGCTGGGTGAGTGCGGTGCGGTTGCCGGTGGGGTCGTAGCCGTAGCTGGTCCAGTACGGGGCGGGGCCGCCGACGGTGGTGGTGCCGCTGCTGGTGGGAGCGGTGTGGGTACAGCCGCCGATGCCAGGTACGGACGGCTGAGGCTGGGTGGTGGTGCCGCCGGTGTCAGTCCAGGCCGTCGTAAGGCGGCCGAGACTGTCGTAGGTGAAGCACTGCAGGTCAGTCTTGGCCGGGGTGTTGTTCTGGATGTCACTGACGGACGTGGCCTGGCCGGCCGGGTTGTACGTGTAGGTGTACTGGTCGACCGCGCCGGTGGTGGAGGTCTGCTTGTCGATGAAGTTCGACACCGCCCGTCCCGTGGCCGCGTCGTAGTTGGTGGTGGCGACGACCTGGGTACCCCACGGGTTCAGGGTGGTGCGGATCGGACGTCCGAAGGCGTCGTAGTTGGTCTGCAGGTCGTAAGTGATCTGTCCACTGGTCAGAATGAGCGGGCCGTTGACGTCGTAGTAGCTCGCCAGTGTCTCAGCGCTCGAACCACCGATGGAGGGAACATCGATGGCGCTGATCTTCCCGGTGATCGGGTCGTAGTGGGTCTTGTTGGTGTACGTGAACGGCGTGGTCTGGCCGACCTCTGATCCGGGAATGGTCAGCGTGGTACCTGTGGGGCGATAGCCGTTGTCATAGCCGAGGATCGCGGTGTTGTAGGCCGTGCCGGTCGCGCCGCCGACGTAGCGGATGGAGCCAGCAGGCTGGCCCTTGCCGTTGGCGGCGGTGTCGTACGTCCAGGCGGCGAGCTGGTTGGCGGGGGTCACGCTGCCCGTGTACAGGCCGGTCTTGCGGCCGTTCAGGTCATAGCTGTAAGCCAGGGTCTTCTGTCGGGCGTCCTTGCTGGTGGCCAGTCGGCCGTCGCCGTCATAGGTCTGGGTGGTGGCTCCGGTGTCGGGGTCAGTCGCGGTGATCTGACGGCCGCGCAGGTCGTACCCGTAGGTCCAGGTGTTCTTTGTCGTGGCGTCGGTGCGCGTCTCCGGTTTACCGGCCGGGGTGTAGGTGTAGCTGGTGACATCGGCGTCGCCGGCGTGCCTGGTGACGCCGGGGGTGCGGTAGTGCCATAGCTGGGTGGTTGAACCCCGGGCATCCGTGAACGTGGTGGTGGGCGTGCCGCCACTGAGGGGTGTCACGTCGGTCTCGTCCACACCAGGGCGGGCTGTGGTGGTGCGCCACTGCTCAACGCCCTTCGCGCTGAAGACCGAGGCGATGACCTGCCCTTGCCCGTCATAGACAGTGCTGGTCTCGGAGTTGACCTCGTCATCGGGAATGAACCGGTTGCCGGTGGGGGCGGTGGAATCGTCGTAGTACGGCGCCCGGGTCTGAATGGGCCAGCCGTGGGAGTCGTAGAAGACATCTGTGAGCAGGCGCCCGGGGAGCGATGACAGTGCCGGGATGGTCTGGGTCTGCCGTGGGCGCCCGAACCCGTCGAGGATCTGTACCGACCTGCCGTAGGTCTCGTCCTCCTTGAGCGTGGAGGTCGTCGTCGACGAAGGCCCGGCGGACCCGTTGATCGCGTAGGCGAAGGTCATGTTCGCGCTGTCGCTGGTTGTCCGACCGGGTAGCCACACGCTGCTCAAGCGTCCGAGCGCGTCGTATGCCTCGACGGTCGTCTTACCGTTCGCGTCCACCACGCTCAGGGGAAGGCCGTGGGCGATGTCCTGGGTAGTGGTTGTCTTCCAGTCGGTGGTACTGCCGGGCGCGGGGGCGGTCACCGTGATGGTGTTCGGAAGTTCACCGCTCTTCGCGGAGGTGTAGACCGTGGTGGTTTTCGCACCGCTGAGGTGCTGGGCGTCCGTGGTGTTGGGGTCGGTCGCCGAGGTCGTTCGTCCGTAGGAGTCGTAGCTGGTCAGGCCCGTGGTGACGAACACCGGAGTGCCTGAGGTGTCGTAGCGGTCCAGGGTCTGGCCGGATGTCGCGTCTCCGAGAGCTCCGGCCTTCTGGAAGGCCAGGCCGTCATACAGGACGCGCGAGTACGAGACGGTGTTGGCCGCGCTCGGGATTGCGGTGCACGATCCGCTGCCCGAGATGGTCCTGGTCTCGGCGACCAAGCCAACCATCTGCGCACTGGTGCCGACGGCGTACTTGGTGAGCGCGCACTGCTCGGGAAGGCCGTCGGCTGTCGTGCGCACGCTGTCCGTGCGGTTTCCATGGCCGGGGTCCGTGGTGGAGGTGGTAGCTGTGGTGCGCCAGGTGTTGTCGGCCTTCAAGCCCCTCTTCGTCTCGACCACGCTGGTGGAGATGTACCGTGCGACCAGGTTGAAGCCGGTCAGGCCGGTTCGCTTGTGGGTGGCGGTGGGGAAAGGGGCTGTGGCCCGGTGCACGGTGTAGGCGGTGATCTTGCCGCCGGTGCCCGCCTTGTCGTAGCTGTCGGTTTCCAGGGCCTGTCCGGAAAGCCAGTCGTCGTCGGTGACGTGCTCGCCCAGGGAGTCGTCGACGGTGACGGTTTTGGTGCCGCCCGCTGCCAGGGCGTCGCCGTCCATGCCCTGCAGGTATTTGGTGACGGACTGGGTGACCGGGCCGTCCTGTCCGCTGCCGGTGGTGGTGGTGACGGAGGCGTAGCCGCGGAATTGGTCCCAGGTGCGGTCGGTGCTCTCGGTCAGTTCCGAGTCGTTGCGGTGCCAGGCTGGATCACCGTAGTCGTAGTTGGTGATCTTGGCTGGAGAGCCGCCGACAAGGTCGTTCTGGGTGATCTGATGGACGGTGTATCGGTTGAACCAGTCGGATGCCGGAGGGGCTCCGTACACGGTTCCCGGCGGGTACCACTTGACGTTGTAGCAGCCCATCGCGTTGCGGTCGGCCGAGGCGGGCATGCGGTGTTCGACCCGGGAGCAGGTCGGCAGGTTGTAGTCGACGACGATGTTTTCGCCGGTCTCGGTGGTGATGCTTTGGATGCGGGCCCGGTTGTAGATGGGCGGTGCGGGGACCAGGTCCATGCCGTCGACGCGGTTGGGCAGCATGGCAGGTTTGAAGGTGACGGGCTGCAGCGCTGGGAGAGTGGGTCCGTCCAGCCCGGTGCGCTGGATCGTGTCCAGCCACTGTGCCTGCTTCGTTCCGTCTTTCGGGTCCGGGTAGGACTGGGTCAGTGCGTAGGAGTCGACGGGCTTGGGCGTGCCGTTGGACATGACCTGGGTGGCAATGGAGTTCAGGCGCTGGTTGGACCAGAAGCTGGGGCCGTAGTTGGTGCAGGGGTTGGCGTCGCAGTGTTGGTCGTAGGGCACGTCCGGCCAGTGGGCGGCGTTCGTCTTCGACAAGGTTGCGCCGGTGCAGGTGAAGCCGCCGGTGGTGTCACAGCGGCCCTCGGGTGCCGGGTTGAAGGAAATCGTCGCGGCGGCCTTGGCCGCACCCTTGGCGGCGATCTGCCCGGACAGCGTCTGGCCGTAGTTGATGTAGCGCAGCGCGCCGCCGCGGGTGTAGGGAGTGAGGGTTCCGGTGCCGTTGTTCTGGCCACCACCGCGGGAGTAGTTGTCGCCCTCTGCGGTGTAGGTGTAGGTGGTGAGGTTGCCGTGGACGTCGACGGAGTAGTCGAGGTTCCAGCGCCAGGCCATCTGGCACCACGAGCCCTTGCCTTTCGCGGAGTCATAACACGGGTCGCCGCTGTTGGGTGAGTACACCGGGACTGCCCATGCGGAGTGGCTGGCCGGGTCGCTCTTGTCGCCGCCGGGCAGGTGGTTCAGGCCGAAGTAGTAAACCGTTCCGGCCGTGGTGGTGACGCGGACGTACTCGCCGCGCGAATCGTCGTTGCTCGCTCCGGTGAGGAAGTCGACTTTGGATCCGTTGTCGTCCTTCAGCCGCCAGGCGCCGCTGTCGTCGTCGCGCACCAGTTCGCTGGAGTGTCCGTCCAGGGACAGGGTGGCGTTGTAGCCGCCCCAGCACTCATCGCCCGAGTACTGCAGGCCGTCCTTGTCACAGGACTTGTAGGAGCGCTCGATGAAGCCCGGTTTGTAGTCCCAGCCGTCGCCGATCCATGACGCCTGGGCGTTGGTAGACGAGGTCCGCCCGTCGACGGACGAGGAGTCGTAGGACAGCGACACCTGCGGTGCCGACCCGCCCAGGGCCGGGGGAACCTGGATCGGGTAGGAGTAGCTGAAGCCGCCGTTCGACGATCCGGCGGTCCATTTCGCGCTGGGAGCCAGGTCGGTTGCCGCGAAGGTGCCCGCTGAGCCGGCCGGACTGCTCATCGGCGCGAGCACGATCTGCTGTGCAACGGGGGTGGCAGTGAGGGAAGGCGACTTCGGCGTGGTGGCCAGGGCCGGGCTTGGTGCGGCAGTGGGCAGGGTGACGTCCGCGACCAGGCGGTGAGTGGCGGCGTCGTAGTGGGACGGCACCGGTGTCTGTGTACGACAGGCCGGCACGGTGGGGGTGGTCAGCGCGCAGGCCGGGATGCGGACCAACCGGGAGCGCTGAGCAAAGCCGCCTCCCCAAGCGGCGTCCAGGGAGCTGATGTCGATGCCGACCTGGACTCGCCCGGCGAGGGCTGTGTCGGTGCGGGCGAGCGTTACGGCCAGGCCGGGAAGCCCCGCTGCCGCTATCGTCTTCTGATCGGCCACCGAGACACGAACCGACGCTCCCGTGCTGCTGGCAGTCGGCCTCGTGGTGCTGGAGGGAGCTATCCAGACGGGCAGATTCCCTGCTCGGACAGCTCCGGCGGTGGCCTTGGCGGCGGGGCCAGTGGGGACAGTGACGCTGGCCATGCTCCTGAAGGGGACGGGTTCGACCTTGCTGGGCGCCCGAGTCCCGGGCACGGCATAGCGCAGTTTGGCCACCGCGGGAGCGGGAGCGTTGTGCCCGGGAACCGAGGGCGTCTGCGGCAGCGCAGTATTGGGCGGGGACCAGATCTGTCCCGGATCGGGGGCCTTTCCTGCCGCGAGGGCCTCCGGCGTCAGAGGCGCGAGGAGAGCTGCAAAGATCGCCAGTACGCTTGCCGAACCCAGCAGTGCATGCCTGCCGCGCAGCTTCCGTCTGGCGCGCGCACCGGTGCTCGAACCCTGCACAACTCCCCCTCGGGTCTTGCCCGTTCGCACAGAGTTGCGCGCGAATGACACGGACCGTAGGGCCTGCTGTGGCGCGAGTGAACGGCACTTGACTCACCGTTTACCGAGTGACCCATGTCACAGGGGCATCAGACCGGGACATCGCTGGAGGAGTGTTCGGCTCCAGTTGGGGACGGCCTTGACCGCTGTGACGGGTGTGGCCCATCGTGCCCACGGTCATCGCGCCACCGGTACGACCCGGAACGGGGATCTTCATGTCTTCTGTCCGTCTTGGCTCTCCCAGACCCTGGCGCCGCGGCAGACCCCGCCGCCGCACCGGGGTCGCCTCGCTCGTCCTCGCCCTGGCAGCCGGACTGATCACGCTCGCACCCGCCGCCTCGGCGGACACCCCGGCCGATCCGGCCGAGAACCAACAACCAGCAATCATCGGACCTGATGAAGCCGCCGCTGCCGCCGCGCAGGCGAAGGCCAGGGAAACCGGGCAACCGGTGGTCATCGACGCGCTGACTTCTGAATTCGAGCAGACATCCGTCCATCCGGACGGCACCTACAGCACCAGCAGCAGCGTCCAGCCCACTCGGGCCAAGATCGCCGGCGCATGGGTGCCGGTGGACGCCGCTCTGCACACCAACGCCGACGGCAGCCTGTCGCCCAAGGCCGCCATCACCCCCGTACGTCTGTCACACGGGGGTGATGGCCCGCTCGCCGCCCTGACCAACGCCGCCGGCAAAACGCTCTCGCTCAGCGTGCCGTTCACCCTGCCCGCACCCACCCTGTCAGGCGACAGCGCGCTGTACGCCAACGTCCTGCCGGACGTGGACCTGAAGGTGACCGTCACCGTGCGGGGCAGCGTCAAGCACGTCGTCATCGTCAAGACCGCAGCAGCCGCGACCAACCCCGCGCTCAAGACCTTGGACCTGGCCACCACCGGCGCCGGGATCAACATCACCGCGGACAGCGCTGGGAACCTCACCGCCACCGATACCGCCAGCGGAGCCAAGGAGTTCACCGCCTCCGCACCGCAGATGTGGGACTCCAGCACCACAACAAGCGCCCAGGCCACCGCGAAATCCTCCACGGCCGCCGGCCCACAAGACACCGAGAGCGGGACCCCGGCGGAAGTCAGTACCGCGGACGGTCCCGGGCCTGGCGCGCAGACCGCCACCATGCCCACCACCGCCGACGGCGACACCGTCACCATCACCCCCGTACCCGGCGTGCTGGGCGGCCCCGGCACCCACTACCCGGTCTACATCGACCCGGAATGGTTCGCATTCAGCGGCACCAACCCCGAATGGACCTGGATCCAATCCGCCCACACGGGAACTCACAACACGGGAAACTCTCCCGCCCTGGGCCTCTGCGGCACCTACTCAGCCGGCGGCAGTTGCAGCCCCCACGACACCGAGCGCCCCTACTACCAGTTCAACAACCTCGGTGCCATCGCCAACTCCACGATCCACTACGCCACGCTGACCTTCACCCAGACCTCTAGCGCCTCGTGGTCCTGCAGCGACACCTACCCGGTCTCCCTCTACGCCACTGGCCCCATCGCCGGATACACCTGGGCGAACCACAACAGCGGCGACACCCCCTTCGGCCTGACCGACCAAGTCGGCGGAACCGGCAACTCCGGCTGCGCCGGCGACGTGCCTTTCGGCTACGTCATCACCGCCCACGTGCAGAAATACGTCAACAACGGCGCCCTCGCCTTCGGCCTGCACGGCGATGAATCCAACGCGAACGGCTTCAAACACCTGACTCACAACCCCGTCTTGTACATCCAGTACGACAAAGCCCCGAACGTACCCACCGTCAAACCACCCGTCCCCACTCCCCGTACCGCTTCCACCAACACGACCCAGCCGTGCGAGACCACCACCGCACCCACCAACCGGGCCTTCCTCGGCACCCACGACGGGCAGAGCGTTCAGCTGCCGGTGACCGTGACCAGCCCTGTCGACCTGCCGGTACGCGCCTACTTCACCGCTTGGGAGGACGCCACCCCCGGCAACACCCGTGTCGGCGAGGGCTATACCGGCTATGTCGACTCCAACATCCCCAATCCGAACACCGTCACCTTCACCATTCCTTCAACGGCTTTCAAAGACGGCCACTCCTACGCCTGGGGAGCCTCCTCCAGCGACGGCATCCTGGCCTCCGCGGCATCCCAGATCTGTCACTTCCGCGTGGACAAAACCCTGCCGACCCTCACCGTGCCCACCTCGGACCAGCAGGTCGACGACCCGCGAGACACATTCCCGCCCTCCGGAAACGGCCAGACCACGACTTTGCACGTCGGCGACTGGGGCCAGATCCCCTTCACCGCCGCCGATCCCACCCCCGCCGAAGGAGTGGGCTCCGGCCTGGCCTGCATGCGCTGGAGCTTCGACCCCACGCTCTCCGACGCCGCCTGGCAGTGTGGCAGCGCCCTGCCCACAGGACCCGCCGTCTGGATACACCCGACCCACTGGGGCACCAACATCGCCTACCTCGAGGTCAAGGACAACGCCGGTAACACCCAGAACGCCTCCTACCCGTTCTACGTTCCCTGGGTCCCGACCCCGCTCGCCTACGGCGACGTCACCAACGACGGCCACCCCGACCTCCTCGCCCCCGACCCCTCCACGGGCGCTCTGCTCAACTACAGCCAGGGCCTTAACTTCAACTCCATCCCCGCCATCCAAGCTGCTACAGCCGCCCAGGCACCCGACGGCATGACCTGGAAGAACTTCCGCATCACCCACCGCGGCACAACAGCAGCCGGGACCCCCGTCGACGACCTCTTCGTCCACCAGGACGGCAACCCCACAAAGCCGGACACCGACCCCACCAAGACCGCCGGGACAAAGCTCTACTATTACCCCAACAACAGCGTTGACTTCGGCAAGTTCAACGCCGCCAGCTTCCAATTGCCACGCCCGGACTGCGTCGGCGATACCACCCAGTGCCCCGGCCTCGCTGCCGGATCCACCTGGGCGCCGGGCGCCACGTGGGCGTTGTCCAATCAGATCACTCCGATCGGCTCCGCGAGCACCACCCTCACCCCGGATCTGAAGACCACCGACGCCACCGGAATCCTCACCGTCGAAGCCGGCAACCTGTGGTTCTACCCCAAGACAAGCACCGGCGCCTATGACGCCAACGGCAAACACTCTCCCTTCGGTGCTCCGACGTTGGTGGCGAAGGGCGGCTGGGACAACTACGACCTCATGATCCCTGGCGACGCCCTCGCCACCGGAAAGCCCACCCTGTGGGCCAGGGTCCGCACCACCGCAGGCGGCCACACAGCCGGCGACATCCTCCAGTACGCCCTGACCACAGCCGCAGCCACCGACGACAGTGGCACCGCTTACACCTCCGTCACCGGCGTTACCGCATCCCCCGCCACCGCGATCGGCGGCGGCATCACCACCGCCGCATTCCCGCTGGTCGGTTCGGACGGCGACCTCAACGGCGACAACATCCCCGACCTGTGGGCCTCCTCCGGCAACGGCAAAATCGTCACCTGGGACGGCGTCACCCCCGACGGCACCGCCAAGACCGCCGTCAAGTACTTCACCAGCCGAAGCAACCAGTGGCTCCTGAACGGCACCCCCAACGACGCCTCCGGCGGTAACAACGCCACCCCCGTCGGCATCGTCACCTGGGCCGCCAACCACACCGGCGCCACCCCCGGCGCCGCCGCCTTCAACGGCACCTCGGCGCTGGTCTCTCAGTTCGGCGCCGTGGACACCGCGGTCAGCTACACGATCTCCGCCTGGGTCAAACTCAATACCCTCACCGGCGACCAGTACTTCGTCGCCCAGGGCGGCACCACACGCCAGGCCTTCGACCTCGGCTACCGCCCTGACACCAAGACCTGGACCTTCATGACGCCGACCGGCGACACCATGGCCAACGCCGCGCCCTCAGCCGACGCCGCACCAGGCGCCGCGACCACCGGCACCTGGACCCACCTCACCGGTGTCTACGACGCCACCACACACGCCTCAACCCTCTACGTCAACGGCCACTACGCCGGCGCCGCCACCAACCCCACCCCCTGGCACTCACCCGGCCGCCTCACCATCGGCGCCATCCAACTCACCAGCAGCACCACCCTCTACAACCCCGCCAACGCCACCATCGGCGACTCACGCATCTACCCCTACGCCTTCACCACCGAACAAGCCGCCAACCTCTACAGCACTTCCTGACCCAGCCGATCACACCGTCCGCTGGGCCCGCGGCACATGCTGCGGGCCCAGCAACGTCTTCAGGTATGGCAAGGACAGCATCGGATACCGGAGCTGGCATTGACGCCCGAAGCCTCACCGCAGGAGACATTCGCAGTCGTGCGTGCCGGGAAGGCGTGGGTGAGCATGCCTGAGACGGCCGCCAGTACCAGCGTCGGGCCTGGATAGTTCACGACGCGTCTATGACCATGCTCCGCGATCGGCGTGCCAGGTACGTGCATCGGCTTCGCCGCCGAGCAAAGGATCCGCGAAGGCCGTGACCAGCGCCACCACAACGCCGAAGGTCTCCGGGTAACCGGCTGCCGCCGGGCCCTGTCGACGGCGCCAAGCCGCATAGGACGTCTGGCGGCGCTCACCGAGGTCAGTGATCGAGTCACTGAGCAACTGGAGTTCAATGCCACGGTGAGCGGCCGTGGCTGTGAGCGCTGCGCCAAGTTCGCCGCCGTCGAGACTGTTGAGCGAGATCAGACGGTAGAGGTCCGCATAGTCGCGGTCGCGGGTGTTGAAGTCGCCGAGCGAAACCGCAGTAGAGAGCTTCTCCGCGATGACTGTGGCGATCGGATAGCCGAACAGCCGGAAGCTGTCGGCGGCGAGGTGCTGGGGGTATTCGATGATCTGAGGACTCGGTGTGACGGGATCGCCGAAGCTGACATCCAGCTGCAGCTTGAGGCGCGCACGGGCGATCGTGGCAACCATGGCCAGCCGCACGCCGTGGTACTCGTCTTCCTCACGGATCGGCGCGGTCTTGAGTGTGTCTGTGTCGAATGCGACACCGTCATCGAACTCCAACGCCGCGATCGCAGCGATCCTGCGTACGATCTCGGCTTCATCGCCGGGGAAGGCGCGGGCGAGGATGTCGATGTCACGGGTCATCCGACGGGCGCCGAACTGGGCGAGCAGGAGTCCGCCCTTCAGTACGAAGTGCTTCCCGCCGAGGGGTGATTGCGCCAGCCTGTAGAGGAAGCGTTCGAGCACGTACTCGACCATGACCTCGTCGGTGGACCGTCCCTCCCTCCGGGCCAAGTTGCGCAGGTCGTTGTAGACACGGCCGGCTGTGGTGTCGCGGGTCGGCTTCGACATCAGGCAAGAACCGCCTCAACAGCAGGACGGACAACGGACAGGACTCCCAGTTCGCGCGCGATGCGCTGCAGCTCGCCTACGCCTTCGCGCCCGCTCCCGCGCACATAGCGGCCGAGCGCGGAGAGCGCGAGCATCTCCCCGAAGCGGCTCCGCAGGCGCATTGCGTCAACAACACTGCGCGCGGCGCCGTACACAGGGATGGGCTCCCCCGGAGCCGCTTCGAACTGCTCTACCCCCAGGCTGAACGTCGCCGCCGCATACTGAGCGACCACAACAGGCGGATAGGAGATCACCGGCCGATGCGTGCCACGCGGGACAGCGATGTGTACCGCTGAGGGGATGTCGTCGATCAGCTCGTGAAGAGCGAGAGCTGATTCGCCGCACAGGACAGCATGGGGAGCCCGAGCACAGACAGCGAGCAGGTCCAGGTATGCGGTCTCCGGTGCGGTCGCGAGACGGTAGACACCCCGCGAGAGCTCGTCGATCTCCCCGGCTTGGGCCAGAGCGGCCAGATCCCGCGGCGACAGGGACGCCCTACGAGCCTGTGCCGTGGTGAACGTGGGCGGGAGCGCAGCCAGCCGCAGCCCGAGCCGAGAGGCATCTTCCGAGGGATCCACGTATCAAATCCTACCCACACTTGGCCGCCATGGGATGGATTCGATACATCGTCCACAGCGAGACCCCTACCTAAGCAGCCTCTGCCGCTCACGCACGCGGCCCTCCGCATCCCTCGGCGAAGACCCGATACGTGCTCTGACCTGCTGTTCTATTGAACCTCCGTCGGATTCCAAGCCGTCGGCCCTCGCCTTACAAGAGCCGCTGGGATCGTGATCGTGAGTGACTGAACGTGCCGCGCGGCGCTGTTCCTGCTGGTCAGCGCCGCGCGGCATGTTTCACTGTCCGTGACGGGATGGGTCTTGCCAACCCGTCCGCTCACGCATCGCTCACGCAATTTCCCTTCTCCGGGGCCAGCGCGTCGCCAGGTGGCATCAGCCCAGGGCGTCACCACTCGGGACGGTGCCCGGGCGCCCCAGCAGAATTCCACCCGCGCGCACCTGTCTTACACCCGGCGCCACGCCGGGTTCGTCCTCGCTTGCCAGCGTGCTGCCTGGCTCATCCCTTGGAAGCCGGTACACCACTGCCCAAGATCGCCGCCTCGTGCCGACTTGGATCACCGCCTCAACCCCACGGATATCGAAGCCGATCGGCTACAAGATCACCTCGAAGCCCAGAGCCAACGCGCTTTCTTGACCGACCACCTTCCTCCCCAAACGACATACGCCGAGATCTCCGACTAAGGCGATTGATATCACCAGGTCAGAGCCCGGACCTGAGTTGTCTGGCGCGGTCCAGGGCTCTTCTCGACACGACCATCCCTCAGGTTCCTCCCGGCTCTCCTCCCACGATTGGTGCTACTTGCGCCCTTGTACGGGCAGTTCTGCGGTCGACGATCAAGTAGCCCATCGAAACACGCCAACGCGTCCTCGCAAGCCGAGCCGGTGGCGGATCAAGTGGGGTTCCTGCGGGATGATGAGTTCCGGTGTCGTGAGTGCGATGCAGTGAGACGGTTGTGACAACCAGAGTGCGCACGGGGTCAGCAGGTGGCGGCCGTTGACCTGCGCGACTCGAACGATGAGAAGGAGGCGCACGTGGCACGGTTGACCCTGCCCCAGTTGGAGCGACACCTGTTTGCGGCGGCAGACATCCTGCGGGGCAAGATGGATGCGGCGCAGTACCAGGAGTACATCTTTGGGATGTTGTTCCTGAAGCGCGCCTCCGACCAGTTCGAGGTCGTACGCTCCCAGGTCATCGAGCAGCGGCTGCGCGCCGGCGACTCTCAGAGCCGGGCGCTGGCCGTAGCTGAGGCGAAGGGGTACTACCCAAGCAACCAGTTCTTCGTACCTGAGCGCGCCCGCTGGTCCTACATCGCCGACCATGCCCGCGAAGCAAATCCCGGCGACCTACTCAACAAGGCGCTCGGCGAATTGGAAGAGCGCAACTCGCTTGCCCTCGGCGGGGTGCTGGATCACATCGATTTCACTCGAAAGGTTGGCAACTCTCCGCTCAGTGCCACTGCAGTTCGGGATCTGATCGACCACTTCGGCCGCTATCAGTTGCGCAATGAGGACTTCGAATTTCCCGATCTGCTCGGCCATGCTTACGAATATCTCATCGGCGAGTTCGCCGATGAGGGCGGAAAGAAAGGCGGCCAGTTCTACACGCCGCGCTCCGTAATCCGCATGATGGTCCGCCTCGTGGAGCCACAGGAGCGCCAATCGGTCTACGACCCCTGCTGCGGTTCCGGCGGCATGCTGATTCTCGCCAAGGAGTACGTCGAGGAGCACGGACAAGACGCTTCAACGCTTGCTGCGTACGGACAGGAAGAGAACGGAAGCGCCTGGGCGATGGCCCGGATGAACATGCTGCTTCACGGGATCACGGGCGAGGGAATCGCACACGGCGACACCCTAGCTGACCCCAAGCACGAGGATGCGCAGGGCGAACTCCTTCGATTCGACCGTGTCCTCACCAACCCGCCCTTCGCACAGAACTACAAACGCAAGGGCATGCCGCACCCCGAACGTATGGCATATGGATGGGCTCCAGAGTCAGGCAAGAAAGCTGACCTGATGTTCATCCAGCACGTGCTGACGGTGCTGGAGCCGGACGGCGTCGCGGCCTCCGTCATGCCGCACGGCGTGCTATTCCGAAGCGGCGAAGAATCTAAGATCCGGAAGCAGATGATCGAGAATCACCGCTTGGAAGCGGTGATCGGCGTCGGCCCGAACATCTTCTATGGCACGGGTATCCCCGCCTGCATCCTGGTATTGCGCGGATCAGATGGCCTGCCGGAGGACAAGCAGGACGGCGTGCTCTTCATCAACGCAGACCGCGAGTTCGCGGCGGGGCGTGCTCAGAACACCGTAGATCCACAGCACGACGAGAAGATCGTCACCGCCTTTCGGGAGCGGAATAACATCGACCGCTTCGCACGAGTCGTCTCATTCAAGGAATTGAAGGAAAACGACTACAACCTCAACATTCGCCGGTACATCGACAACACTCCACCGCCTGAGCCGCAGGACGTACGGGCCCACTTGCACGGCGGCGTACCGAAGGCCGAGATCGCCGCCAAGACCGGGCTGTTCAAGGCGTACGGCATCAATTTGGAGAATCTCTTCGAAGAGCAGGACGCCGAATATTGCAAATTTCGCGAGGCCGGATACGAGGCGACAGCCGCCGAAATTCCAGCGCTAACCGCGCCACGTGAGCGTAACCTCGAAGAAACATACGACCAATGGTGGACCACGCATGTGAAGCACCTCGTCGCCCTCGGGGAGGTGTCTGAGAGCGCCCCCGGAAAGGGACTTGAAGTCGTCTCAGACAAGAGCGGCGAGCTGATGATGACACGCGGCGAACTACTGACGACCTTCACTAGAGACCTGCTGCCAGTGGGCGTACTCAACCGCTTCCAGCTCTCTGGAGTGATCGCCGCGTGGTGGTTTGAGGTCCAGTACGACCTCAAGAGCCTGGCTGGACAGGGGTTCCAGGGGGTCATCGAGCGCTGGGTGGCCAACATTGAGTCAGCCTTCGAGGAACCAGAGGATGCGGATGCCAAAACACTGGCACGACTCCGCGCCGGCCAGCGCAAGGCAAGGGGCCACCGGTTGGTGCCAGCTCTGATCCCGGAATACGTGGAGCAGTTGGAGGCCGCAGAGGCGCTGGTCGCCAAGCTCGATAGCAAGATCAAGGCCGGTACACCGAAGAAGTCTGCGGCCGCTAGCGACGACGAAAGTGACGAGCAGGAACAAGACCCGGAAGAGGTCCTTAGCGCGGCGGAACTGCGCAAACTGAGGGCAGAGCTGAAGAATGCCAAGGGGGGAGTGAAGGAGCTGCGGGCCGCCTTCGTCGACGAATTGAAGAAAGCGGCAGCAGGGCTGTCTGCACAGGAGGCCGAGGAGACAGTCCTGTCTTTCCTGGACGCCGACCTCCGGGCAAGGTTGGACCGCTTCGTTGCAGCGGGCCGCCGGGAGTTGGTCGTGGCCTACCGCAACTGGGGTAGCAAGTATGCCGTACCGTTGGCCCATCTAGAGAAGAGGCGGGACGCAGCGGCTGAGCGCCTGGCGGGATTCTTGGAGGAGCTGGGCTATGCGTGACCGCATTGTGCCGACAGGATGGCGCCTAGTCTCATTGGGAGATGTCACGACGGAGCGCAGCGAACGCGTAGGGAACGCAGTTCGGGATGTCACCGTCTTGTCATCGACAAAGCATCGAGGCTTGATCCCTTCGAACGAATACTTCAAGAATCGCGTAGTTTACAGCGACGATCTTTCTAGCTATAAGACTGTGCGCAAGGGCTGGTTTGCCTATGCCACGAACCATTTGACCGAGGGCTCAATTGGCCTCCAGAAGGATCACCAAAATGCCTGCGTAAGCCCGATCTACACGGTCTTTTCCTGCTTGGATGATATTGACGAATCTTATCTATACCGCTTCGTCAAGAGCCCGGAAGCCATGAATGCTTACGCCATCCATGATCAGGCGTCGGTTGATCGTCGAGGCGCCGTGCGGTACAGGGACTTTTCAAAAATCCAGCTCGCCCTACCTCCACTGCAAGAGCAGCGCCGAATCGCGGAGATTTTCGACGCGATCGATCATCGAATTTCCGAAGTCCAAAAAGTCGCGATGAAACAAAAATCCGCAATGGTCGAATTGGTAACCGCCGCACTATCGCAGGTAGCGTATCGAAGAATTCCGTTGCGCGCATGTGTACGGTCGAATGTGCCAATCGGATATGGGATTGTGCAGGCAGGCCCTCATATCGAAGATGGGGTTCCATACATCAGGACTGGCGACATGGCCGGCGATCAAATTGATTCTGGCTCGCTACTGCGAACGACGCCTGAAATTTCAGAATCCTACGCTCGCACCCAAGTTGTTGCCGGCGATCTAGTGGTCACGATCAGGGCAACCGTAGGGAAGGTTCTTCCGGTTCCTCCAGAACTCGAAGGCGTAAATCTCACCCGTGGCACTGCGCGGGTGGCACCATCGGAGGAACTGGCGCCGGGGTATCTTTTGTGGGCCTTGCGTAGCAGGGAATCGCAAGCGCAGCTTGCGGCAGCCGTCAAGGGAACCACATTTTCGGAGATTACGCTGGATCAACTGCGTGATTTGCTTGTGCCCGTTCCCCACAGAAGAAGTCATCAAGAGGCGATTGTCCGGTTGATGGAGGCATCGACAGGGCGCTCCGCTGCCGAGCAAGCGGTGATCCTCAAACTGCAGAACCTTAAGCGGGCACTCATGGATGACCTCCTTACCGGTCGGGTACGGGTGCCTGTCAGCGACGAACTGTAGCCTCGAATGGCCAGATGATTCGCAGGGGGAGAAGGAGAACATCGTGTCGGAGTCGGGGTTCGAGTACGTCCTCGTCGAGGAACCGCTCATCACGCAGCTCGTTTCGATGGGGTGGCGCCACGAGCGAGGAAGCACAACCGTCGCGGTGGAGCCGAAGGACGCTGGAGGATCACTCCGTGACTCCTTCGCCGAGCCGGTTCTCGAGCGACTCCTACGGCGCAAGCTGCGGGAGTTAAATCGTGACGCACACGGTGTTGAGTGGCTGGACAAAGTGCGCGCCTCCCAGGCTGTCAATGCGCTGACGCGACTGCCCTCAACGACACTCCTGGAAGCCAATACCCTCTCCACTGACCTTCTCTTGACCGGTTTCAGCGTCGACGGCCTGCCTGGCTGGGACAGCGGTCGCGAGCAGCGGGTGCAGTACATCGACTGGGCGCATCCAGAGCGCAACGACTTCCTCGTAGTCTCGCAGTTCCGCATGGACGTAATAGGGACATCTGGTCAAAAATCCGTCATTCCGGATCTGGTCCTGTTTGTCAATGGCATCCCGCTGGTAGTTGTCGAGTGCAAGAAACCCACCATGCACGGCGGCTCCATCTCCCAGGCAATCGACCAGCTGCGCCGATACTCCAATCAGCGCGGGGCAAAGACGCATAGAGAAGGCAGTGAACCGCTCTTCCGGACCGTCCAGCTCACTGTTGCAACCACTGGCGACAAGGCCATGCTAGGCACGTACACCTCGCACGCTGACCACTACACCGTGTGGCGCGACCCGTATCCCCTGGCCAAGGTCGATCTCGCCGTTGAACTCGGTAAGAACAAAGACGCCCTCTGGGCGCAGGATATCCTCGCTGCGGGCGTGCTGCGACCTGGCCAACTGTTGGACATCGTTAAGAACTTCGTCGTCTTCATGGATGTGGCCACCGACGAGGGTGGCTCCCGTCGGGTGAAGATTGCCCCTCGCTACCAGCAGTATCGTGCTGTGAACCGTGCCGTACAGCGCCTGCTAACTGGCAAGACCAGGTTGCAGGACGGCAAGGACGACCGGCGGGGCGGGATTGTCTGGCATACCCAGGGATCTGGTAAGTCCCTGACCATGGTGTTCCTGGTGCGCAAGATGAGATCGACTGCAGGATTGAGTCAATTCAAGATCGTGTTGGTCACGGACCGAACTCAGCTTCAGACGCAGTTGTCGAAGACGGTGGAACTCACCAGCGAGAAGTCCGATGTGGTCAAGCGGTCGATTGGTGTGCCAGCCGTGCTGCGCAAGAAGGGTGCTGGCCTGGCCTTCGTGATGCTACAGAAGCAGATCGATGCAGCCAAGGTGAAGCAGGCCGCCGCAGTAGATGCCCTCACCCATGATCGGGCTGTCGGCTGGGGGCAACTCAACAGCAGTGAGTCAGTGTTGATCCTGGTGGACGAGGCCCACCGCTCCCACGGCTCCAAGCTGCACCAAAACTTGATGGCGTCCCTTCCGAATGCTGCCCGGATTGGCTTTACCGGAACGCCGATCATCATGCGGGCGAAGGATCGCACGACGGACATCTTCGGCACGTTCATCGATGAGTACCGGCTCGCCGACGCTGAGGAAGACGGGGCGATCGTCCCGATCGTCTACGAGGGCCGGATCGCCACGGCCGCTATCGTGGACGCCGAAGACCTGGATGATGCCTTCGCTTCGTACTTCCCCGAACTCACCGAGGAGGAGTACGACAAGCTCCAACAGCGGTACGCCACGACCAGCGACGTTCTCAGCGCCGACAGTCTGATCCTGAAGAAGGCCCGAGACATGCTGGCCCATTACGTCTCCAACGTGATGCCGAACGGCTTCAAAGGGCAGGTAGTCGCGCACTCCCGGAAGGTCGCTGTTCGGTACCGGGACGCGTTGCTTCAGGCTCGGGACGAATTGGTCGCGGAGGCCGAGAGGTTGTCACCGGCGGTTCTGGAAAAGCCTGCCGAACGGCTGACTTCCAAGCAGGCGATTGCTGTTGCCGCGCACCGGCAGAAGGTACTGCTCAAGGCCATCGACTTCGTTCCGGTCATCTCCGGCGACAACAATGACGACGAGGAAACGGCCCAGTGGACCGACGAAAAGGGACACGAAGACGTTGTAGAACGGTTCCTCAAGGCATTCCCCGACAAACTGGCCCACGGGGAGAAGCCCGTCGCGTTCCTGATCGTTCGCACCATGTTGCTGACTGGCTTCGACGCTCCAATCGAACAGGTCATGTACCTAGATCGGAAGATCAAAGAAGCGGACCTTCTACAGGCCATCGCCCGAGTCAATCGAATTGCTGACGGCAAGGTCGCTGGATTCTTGGTGGACTACGCGGGCATCTCTAAACATCTCCAGGCAGCCATGGACGCGTACGCCGCCGAGGACGCTGAAGGTGCCCCCACCGACTTCAGCGCCGAGATCGCGAGATTGGAGCCACGTCGCATCCGTATACGAATGCTGTTCACGGAGCGCGGTGTCACCCCGACTGGTGCCGAACAGACGGTCGAAGAGTGCGTCCAACTCCTCGATGACGATGAGCTACGCAGCCAGTTCGATAGCGCGCTACGGAAGTTCCTCACCAGTGTCGAGACAGTTATGCCTCGGCGGGAGGCGAAGAGCTATCTCGCCGATGCCCGGTTGTACTCACTCATCAGCACTTGGGCGCGGGCCCGTTACCAGGACAGCGGTGACTTCGACGCTTCCCTCTACGGCGAGAAGGTCCGCGAACTCATCGATGAGCACATCACCGCTCTGGGCGTGAAGCAGGTGATACCGCCTAGGCAGCTCACTGCGGGGGATTTTCCCCACAAGGTCGAGGAACTGCCTGGCGCGAAGGCGCAGGCTTCGACGATGGAACATGCCATCCGACGCCACATCGAGGTGAATATCGGAGGGGACCCCGCTGAGTACACGAAGCTGCGGGAACGGTTGGAGGAGATCCTTCGGCATTATGCCGACCAATGGGAGCAGCAGGTGATGCTCTTCAAGGACCTGGTGATCAAGGTCGTCGCTGTCCATGAGGGCAGCAGCGACCATGGGGATCAGAGGTTGGCAGCAAGATCGCCTCTGGAGCGGGCGCTCTATGGCGAAATGGTGTCGGAGGCAGTCACAGATGGCGTCCTGACGGAGCAGATGCATGATCGCCTCATCGGCGTGGCGGACAAGATCGAGGATGAGGCGGTGAAGCACGTGCGTAAGAAGAACTTCTGGTCCAATCCCGTGGCTCAGGGAGACCTACGTGCCGCCATCTTCCGCCTTCTGATTAATCTCGATGTCGCAGAACCCTCACAGGTTGATCATCTCGCCGACAGCCTGCTCGACATCCTTGGCCACCACCGCCAAGCGCTGCAGAGAAGCAATTGAGGTGGGCGACATGGCGGCGGTGGAGCTACTGGGCCCGGTTCGTGCTGGCCCGCTGCGAATCGGTCGTCTGGAGATTGACATCGTGGTGGTACCAGACCGCAGCGGTGTGCGGCTGACAGTAGAGCGTGATGCGCGCATCACCGCAACTGTTCCGGCCGGGATTGACATTGCCCAGTTGGTCTCTGCTGTTAAGGGCCGACGACGATGGATCTACGACAAGCTAGAAGAACGGACAGACGAGGCGGCCATCCGGCCTACTAAGGAGTTCGTTACCGGCGAAGGCTTCAACTATCTGGGGCGCAGTTACCGATTGAAGCTAGTTGATGATGTGCTGGCACCGGTCGGACTGGTTCGAGGTCGATTCCTGATGCGTCGAGATCATCTGGACCGCGCGGAAGACGCACTTATCGCGTGGTATCGCGGCCGCGGTCGGGCTTGGCTGCCGGCTCGAACTGAATCTTGGGCACTTCGGATGCGTGCGCCGGTGCAAGAAATCACCGTACGGAGGCTCGGGTACCGGTGGGGGTCATGCAATCGCGATGGCGGAGTGAACATCCACTGGGCTGTGATGCAGCTGCCGCCAAGCTTGGTTGACTACGTCCTAGTGCACGAACTCGCCCATCTGCACCGGAAGGATCATTCGAGGGAGTTCTGGGCTGCCGTTGCTCGTGCCATGCCGGACTACGACGTTCGACGCGCTCAGTTGGACAGGCTTGGCCCCACGCTATGGCTCCCTTGAGATCCGCGACCCAGATCCAGAGAGCTTTGCAACGTGGCGGTGGGGCCAGGCCACCGGGCGCGAGTGAAGATCCGAGGGTGGCCAGCTCTGTGAGGTTGCGAGGATGAACTACTTCAACCCCGATTCGCCCAAACAGGGGCGCTGGGATCCGATGGAGAGCGCCGGTCGTTGCGACGAACTGCGGTAGCTGGCTGTCGAACTTGGCCAGGATTTCGTACGCCTCCTAAGGGCTGTCCGCAGAGGATCCGGTCCGCTTGTGAACTTGCGTGCTGGACCGAGGTTGACGGCCGACTGGCCAGAACCTTTCGGCGCCCCCGTTCGGAGGAACTAGGTCACGGATCCGATGGGCCCGTCGTTCAGGGGAGTTCGCCGAGAAGTGACTGCGCCACGGAAGCCATTGCTTCCGTCTGAGGGGCCGGCTTACCCGTTCGCCGGAAGGCCCTTTCGGTGTTGGCGCAGAGCAGTAGGCGGGACAGGCGGCCGGAGCGCGTGGACAGCGCGTCGTCGAAGAGGGTGAGGACTCGATCTGCGAGCGTGGGGACAGCCAAGGAGGCGGACCACAGGCAGGCGGCGTCCCAGCCCGTTGGGCCCATGCCCCAGCTCTCCCAGTCGATGATCGTCAATTGTGGGCCGCAGAGGTTGGCATAGCCGAGGTCGCCGTGGGCGCAGGCCCAGTCGGTGATGGTGGTGTCGATCTGATCACCGTAGATCTCGTGGATCCGGGCGGTGAGGTGTGCTTGGCCCATGGCCACTCGGTCTGTTGGGTGGGCGGCCAGGTTGGAGAGCGACGATTGAAGGTCAGTCCACCACTGATCTGGCAGGTGCGGATCTGTGGTGATGTCCCCGGTCTGGGAGAGAGCCGGGTCGCCCGCCAGGGTCATTTCGTCACCGCGCCACACGACGTCCCGTGTTGGATCTGACCAGATGGCCGCCGCGAACCATTGCGGTCGTGGCACTCCTTGGATGGCTGCAGCTGCCTCGTAGCCGTTCCAGGTTTGGGTGTTGAGCTGCTCGGTGCGCCGCCAGGCGAGGCGGATCCAGGTATCGGCGTCGGTAGGAAATCCGGCAGTGCCGTTCCACTGGCTGTAGTGGCCGTCCTGGCGCTTGAGCTGGCGTCCCAGCCGCCGCTCAACGGTCTCCAGGACATCGTCGAGCGGCACGTTGGAGAGATCATCCAGGTTGAGCTGCACCGTCGGTCCTTTCCGGCTGTGACTCATCCGTTCACCGTAGCCCTGCGGCGCAGTAGCGTCCGGTACTGATTCACCGTCTCGGCGTTGACCTCAAAGGAAACGGCCTCGGCCAAGTCGGCCAGGTGGTCGAGCCGCGAGGTTCCGACGGCTAGCCGGGTCACTCCCGGTATCGCGAACGCTGTCGCAATTCCGCTCTCGAGGGCCGAGCCCTGCTGGCCAGGGGACAGGAACTGGCAGGTGTCGACCTGTGTCCAGATCGGACCGGCCGCGTTGCCAGCGAACGGTGACATGCCCCAGATCTGGCGCGCGCCCAGCCGTTCGGTCAGTTGCTCACCGGCGTCGAGCACGAGGGAAGGCACGCTCAGGCCGGCTCGAACCATGATCACGTCAGGACTGGGTACTTCCCACGCGGATTCGAGCAGCGGGACCGGGGACCACGTCGAGATGCCCCATGCCCCGCACAGGCCCTCCTCCCGCACCTGAGCGAGCGCCTCGCAGGCAGCTTCGAAGTTGGCGGCCGAGCACTCGGGGTTGTGCAGCAGGATCGTGTCCGGGGTCCTCCCAAGAGCAATCGCCGACTGTTCGGCCGCTGCCCGGAGGCTTCCGGTACTGAGGTTATGGCCCTCGGGGAAGTAACCGATCTTCGTGGAGATCGAGAAGGCTGGGAGCAGGTCCGCCGCGATGGCGGCCAGCGTTTCGTGCGACCCGAAACGCTGGTAGTTGAAGGCGGTGTCCAGGTCCGCCACGCCCAGGCCGAGCGCTCCTTCGAGAAGTTCACGGGTGTGACGAGTCCGGTATAGCCCGAGAGCGATTCGGCGGTCAGTGGTGCGCACAGCCCCTCCTTGATCAGAACCTCGGCCACCGTAGTGAGGTCCGTGGCATCCCCCGTCAGCCCGACGGGATGACCGGACAGCAAAGCGCGCAGAGCAGGCTCGGCCCGCCTGTGGAAGGTGAGCTGTTTACCTCCACCGATCACCTGAATGACGTCGTCCGCATGTGTGATCACCGGTTCGAATTCGGTGACGGCCACCACCTGCTCTAGGGGGCCGAAGGCCGCAATGTGGGGCATGTGCCTGGCGGGCTGCGTGTTCGCCCTCAGCTCCTTCACGTAGCGCTGCGGCTCGTAATCGCGAGCGAGTGTTGCCAGCTTCGCGGTGAGCAGCTCGTGCTGGGCTGCTCCCTCACTGCTCTCCAGGTCGGTCCTGAACAGCTCGTCCGCGCGTGCTGCGTCGGACAGGAAGTTGGACCAGGTGACGCCTGTGCGCTTGGTGAGGCCGAAGGTGACGTGCAAAGAGTGGCCTTGGCTTCCGGTGCCGAGCCGAGTCGCGGTGTGCCAGTAGCCCCGGGGTATGTGCATGACATCGCCGGCGGTCATGGTGCCCGCCCACAGAACCTCGTCGGGTTGGGTGAGGTTGCGCTCGGCGTCTCGGTACATGGGCACGGGTCGCGACGGCCCGCGGACTTCCCAGGACTTCTCCCCGGACAGCTGGACGGCGATCACGTCGTGGTCATCCCAGTGCAGGTGGAAGCCGTCGGTCTCACCCACGGCCAGGTAGGCGTTGGCGGATGCCAGTTCGCCCGACCACCAACCCAGAGCTCTGCAGGCGATTTCCAACGTGGGATCGAAGAAGTCGACGTGGTCGAGGACTACGGTGCCGCCGCCATTGAGAATGCGTCCGAGGGCCGCCATGTCTGCCTGGTTCACTGCCTGCCTGCGCCGATTGACGGCGGTGGACAGAAAGGTGGAGGGGTGGACTTCGTCACCCTTGGCGTAGCAACGCAGCTGGGGGTTGGTCAGGTGACGGCGCTGGATGGTCTCCAGCAGCCGGTAGGGCGTCATCAGCCGGGTGAGCAGGTCCAGGTCCGTGAGCTGCCCGCGAACGAACGCGGTCCCCACGGGCCCCGGCCCGTCCCAGCCGAGCGCCTTCTCGATTCCTGTGACGAGCCGGTGCTCCATGGGTTTCTCCTACTCCTTGGGAAGGTTCAGGTCGCGGTTGTCCCCGTCATCGCCAGCGCTGTTCTGCGAGCTGGTGACATCGGAGCGCTCTGCCTCGCTCCGGTCGTGAGCCATCGCCAGCTGATCGACCGCGATCAGCAGGCCGACGTCGGTGCCAGCACCTTCTTCGCTCTTCATTCGGTTCTCCTTCCATCGGGCCCCTCGGTGGTGAAAGGCCATGGCGAAATGTGCGGATCTGCCCGGGGGCGTCTCCGCCCTATGAGGTGGTGCAAATCCGGCGCGTTTCACGCCGGGGACCGCCCCTCGGCCATGGCGAGTCGTGCAGCCGTGGGACGGAGATCGGGTGGCTGTCGCAGCCCTGGAGAGGTGCTCGCGAATGGAGCTGCTCTATGTGGCTCTGGCGGTCCTAGCGCCCTGGTCCTTGCGCATGTTGACGAGCAGTACGCGCTGGTCCAGCTCATAGAGGCAGGCCCAGCAGGAGAAGAGGGCGGCGTGCATACCGCTGGACTGGACGGGTCCGATCCACGTCACATCGACGTCCTCACGCCCGCACCACAACCAGCATTCGCCTCGTGTTCGCCATTCGTGGCGGTCCCAGAGGGTGTAAGCCCTTGGATCACCCGATGCCGGATCGATGTCACGGCGAGACGGCCGGTACACGACGTCGGGGTCGGGCAGGGGGAGGCGCGCAGACCCTGTGGCCGCATCAGGCAACCGCCAAGGCGAAAGGATGGGGCGTGGGTCTGGCAAGGGCATTTTGCTGGGCGCTGAAGAACCGGCGCAGTACTGCCGCGCGGATGGCCGGCGCCGGTTTGGGGAGGGTGATCTCCGCCCAGACGTGCTTTCCGCGTTCGGCAGGCTCCCAGCCGGATCGTGTCGCGAGCGAGGCGACCAGCGCCATGCCGCGACCGCTCTCGTCCTCATCCTCTGCGACTTTCAGCAGCGGGGCCGCCGGGCTCTCGTCGAGAACGTCGATGATCAAGCGTCCAGGCTGGTGATAGAGGCCAATCGTGATCCGTCCTCCCCCGTGGAGAACCGCGTTGGTGATGAGCTCGGAGGCCACCATGCCGATGGCGTCCGCCGTTTGCTCATCCAGAGGTACGCCCCAGACGCGAACCTGCTCCACGACCGCACGCCGAGCAGGTGAGACCGCTCCTTCGGTGCCCGCGAGGACGATGCGAGTGACGAGGGTAGGCATGGCAGACGCCTCCGGGAAGGTAGAGCGACACCGACCCTGACGGGGGACGCAGGGTCGGAGCCGCCGATCTGGACGGCCATCCGGGGCGCACGCTTTGGTGGTGCCAAATCCTGAGCCCCTGGACGGCGTGATCCTCAGTCAAAGGCCAACAGGCGTAAGCACGGAACGTTTCTGGGGGGTTTCTCCTGGTAGGCGCTCTCCCCCCTCTCGCACACAGCGAGTAGCCTCCGAACTACAGCGCGAGAAGACGGGGTGGCGACGTGCTTGGTGATCCGTTAGCAGTGCATCCGCTGGCCTTCGTCCGACAAATCCGCGGATGGGGGAAGGCCGAGTTCGCCCGGCTCATGCAAGCCCACGGCAAGCTCCTCGGCATCCCCCTGGCCACCAATCGCACAACCGTGTGGAAGTGGGAACAGGGGCAGGAACCGGACGGTGACGCCCAGCTCGTCCTCGCTGACCTGCTGCGAGTCCCGTACGCGCAAGCCCGTTCGGAAGGATGGCCCCGTTGGCTCCCCGTATGGGAAGTCATTGGACTGACAGCTCCCTGGACCGAGGCCGGTACCGTAGAGGCATTGGCTGATCTGGTCGGGAGTGGTCGCATGGATCGTCGAGGATTTCTCACCATCACAGGCGTGGCCCTCGCGGGCTTGGCTGCGAGTTGGGCCGAGGCGCCATCCGCGTTCGCCTCAGCACTCGACGGAGATCGCGTAACCGACCGAATGGTTAAGACAATTGAGCAGCGCGTCAGCACGCTGCGCACGCTCGATGACCAGCTCGGCGGGGCCCGGCTTCTGGAGCAGGCGCGAGGCGATCTTGCCCTCATTTCGGGACTCCTGAGCACCGGCCGATACACCGAGCAGGTCGGCAGGCGTCTGTACGGGCTGGCCGCACGAGTGTCGTACCTGACCGGTTGGATGGCGTACGACGCGGGCCTGCGATCTGCCGGACAGCAGTACTACGTCGGAGCGCTCCGCAGCGCCCGAACGGCAGGAGACGATGCCTTCGGAGCCTTCGTGCTGGCGGAGATGGGCATCCATGTCTCCGAAGCCGGACGAACCGCGGAACGTGTGGAACTCATCTCCACTGCCATCGACAACGCCCCTCGAACGCTGACGCCTTACACGCAGTCCTACCTCTACCTGCACAGGGCAGAGGCACTTTCACGGGACGGCGCGCACCAGGAGGCCGGCACCGCGTTGAACCGGGCGATGAGTTTGTGGGATCGCCGTACGGACGAGGAGACCCCGGACTGGCTCGACTGGTACGGGGAGGCGCAGCTGAAATCCACCGAGGGCAAGGTACTGCTGCGCGCAGGGCAAGTTGAGCGCGCCACCAGCGCCTTGGAGCTCTCGGTCAAGAAGGCGGTTCCCCGAGACAAGGCAGTACGAGCCAGTCGTTTGGCCGAGGCGCGACTGGCCGGCAACGACCTCGACGGAGCGCTCGACGCCGCGAACGCAGGCGCCGAACTTCTGGAGAACCAGGTCAGCTCGATGCGCGCTCTGGTCCGGTTGCGAGAGTTCTCGAACGAACTCGGCCCGCACCAAGCCGTCCCAGCTGTCTGCGAGTTCCGTGATCGCCTCGAAGCTCTGGATGTCGCGGCCTGAGACTGCACGCCCGGATATCCACGCATTGTGGATATTTAGTCGATCCATGGGTTCATACCGGGTCGAAAAGAATCGCGAAGAAGGACTGTGCGTCGAAGGTCATCCGCCGGCGGCCTGTCGTGCTGGGCCGGCGGTGACATGGTGGGCCACGACCGGAGCGGCGTTGTCCCCCAGCTTTGCCGTTTCTGCCAGGAGCTGGGAGTCCAGGTTTGACTGATCCGAGCGAGCCGTTTCTCTACGTCGTCGTCTGCGCCTCAGGCGTCGCGGACGACGTGGGCACGCTCATCACCGCCGCTCACGACGAAGGCTGGAAGGTCGGCGTCGTGGCCACCCCCAGCGCGCTCGGTTTCATCGATCAGGAAGCCGTCGAGGCACAGACCGGTATCCCATCCGGTCGGGTTGGCGCACGCCCAGCGTTCCCCAGCCGCTGCCACCGGCGGATGCCATCGCGGTCGCGCCAGCGACGTTCAACACCATCAACAAGTGGGCCGCCGGGATCTCGGACACCCTCGCGCTCGACATCCTCTGCGAGGCGCGCGGGCTCGGGATTCCCACCGCTGTACAGCCGTACCTCAACACCGCCCAGGCCGCCCACCCGGCGTATGACGAGAGCCTGGCACGGCTTCGCTCGATGGGCGTCCTGATCGGCGACTACGTGCCGCACAAGCCCAAGGCGGGCGGAGGCCGGGAGAACTACAACTGGACCTGCGTCCTCGACCTGCTCCGCCCGGTCACGCGGCCAGATACAGGACGCGAATTGGGCTGAGGTTCTCCCGAGCAGCACTGGCCGTGTGTGACCCCCGGCGGTTGGCGCGCCGGACGGGTCCTCTTGTGTCGTTCTCCGATGATCCTGATCATCTAGTGTCGGCGGCAGCCGACGGAACGATCAGGGCTTGATAGCTCAGCCGACAGTGCCAGCTCGCCGAGGTCCGTGTCGACGCAACGCGGAAGTGCGCCGCCGCCGATCCTGGTACGGGTCGCCTGCTCGTCGGAAGCGCAGCCGGTCCGGCGTCGCTGCGGCTGAGCCACGGGAGCACCGCCGTTGACCAGGCTGTTGCCGGCCCGCTCAAGGGTCCGGTGACGGCCGACGAGGAGAAGGACGAGCCTGAACCGTGCCCACCGCACCCACGATCCTGAGTGATATCCCCGGTTCTTTCGCCTGGGGCGTCTTCCATGAGCGGCACCCGAAGCTCGTCCAGCAGGTGCTCGACGCCCTGCCGTACGGGCCGACGCAGCGGGCAGCGGTCGAGGAACTTCTCTCCGAGAGCACCAACGGCGTGTTGCAGCCGCTCGACAAGAGCGCCCACGATCACCACCAATGGCTGGAGTGGGGCGGGAGCTTGTTCGGGCGGCCGTGGTCCGATGCACCGTTCCTGTGGGCCGAGAGCTACTTCTACCGCAGGCTGCTTGAGGCCACCGGCTACTTCCGGCCCGGGGCTTGGCAGGGCATTGATCCGTTCGCGCCGTTCAAGAACGCTGAACTGGCCGGCGTGGCTGTCGACGACGAGTTGGCGGCTCTCCGCGAACTGCCGTCCCTGTCTGCCGAGGAGCGATCCGAGTTGCTGCTCTCGTCAGCGCTCTGGGGAAACCGGGCGGACCTCAGTTTTAAGATCACGGCCTTGGCCGGGGACACCCAGTCCTCCACCCTGATTGCGGACGACAGCCCACTCCTGTGGTCAACGCTCGCTGCGGCGAGCAACCCGATGATCTGCGTCATCGCGGACAATGCTGGGCGGGAGCTGCTGTCCGACCTCGTCCTGATCGATCACTTGTTCACGAGCGGGTTGGCTGCCGAGGTCGTCCTGTACGTCAAGCCTGCCCCCTACTACGTGTCGGATGCGACCACCGCCGACGTCCTCGCGACGATCGAGCGCCTTTGCGCCGGACCAGGGCAGGAGGCGGAACTGATCGGCCGGCGACTCTGGCAGGGGCTGAACAACGGCACCTTCATCATCCGCACGCACCAGTTCTTCTGCGCGCCGCTGCCGTTCCACGACCTGCCCGCCGACCTCAGGGCCGAGCTCTCCGCCGCCACGATGACGATCCTCAAGGGCGACCTGAACTACCGGCGCCTCGTGGGGGACCAGCTCTGGGACGCCACGGTGCCGTTCGCTGAGAGGGTCGAATACTTTCCGTCCTCGGTGGCGGCCCTGCGTACGCTGAAGTCGGACGTCGTCGTTGGCCTTGAAGGACCGGTGGTCACCGGGCAGGACACCACGGGCGAGCCATGGCGCACTAGCGGCAAATACGGCCTCATCCAGGCCCACGCCCGGACACAGCGCTGACGCTGAACCGTCATTGGTAGGGCCTGGCGGAATGTGAACGCCTACAGCTGGCACCAGCGCATGGATCCCACGGCGCCAGAGGATCGGCTCGATCACGAACGGCCGAATCAACCCACCGTCACACCCGACCAGCAACCTCACCAAGATCCTGTCACAAGCTCTTAGGCCACCCAAGGCCGCCTGCGCAGAGAGAAATTTGCGAAGCTCAGCGGCAAAGCGTCAAGTGCGCAATGCTGTTGCAGCGTCTTCCACCGCGGACCCATATCGCGAGACTGGGCTAATTTTCTAGCGAGGTCCAATGTCAAGTTTGCCTGACTTCACTGCGTCACTAGGCAGTTTCCTGGCCATGGTTGGGATACATCCCGCGATCATCGCTCTCGTGACATTGGCTTACGCGGTAGAGTCGTACGTAACGAATGCCCAGAACGCGATGAAGCTTGCGAGGGCAACTCAGCGCGCCGGGAGCGCAGGAATTTCCCGTCTCCTCGGCCAGCCGCTTCCTCGGCTCATCATCACGACGATCATCGCCGCCATGGTTATCTTCGTGCAGTTCGTCATGATCCGCCTTGCATACATCGTGGGCAGTATCATCTCCTCGGCATTCGATCCTGCACGACGAGATCGATTTGCCCACCTACCCGCCGATTCATTTCTTGAAATAGAATCGCTGTCGCCCTACCTACACGCGGACCTGATATCCGTTGGATTCACTGCATTTGCCGCCTTCTTGATGATCAATGCCTACCGCAATAGTAATTCGAGCAGGGGCCTGTCGTACCTGTTGGCTGCACCCTGCAACATCATCGCGTTCGGGTTCCTCTCCATGGCGGCCCTTACGCTCCTCATTGATGCGTTGCTGTTGGGTGTTCCATTCATCCTCTCGGGGGGAGAGTTCGTCAACAAGAGTCTGAGCGCGGAGTGGATCACTGATCCAAACGGCTACGTGGTGGCTATAGCCTGTTTCATCTATACGGTCACTGCCGTGGTTTCCGTCGAGGGAGCCCGACTCGTCGGGAGGCTATTCCGAGAGACTCCGGCCTAAGAGGTCAGGTGGTGCCGTTCCGGGCAGCCGTTGTGGGGGCTGCCCGGAACGATGTCAGCGGAAGTCCTCCTCGGTTGTGCAACTCGCCAGGAACTTGGCTTGGGCGGACTCAGAGCGGGACTCGAAGGCGGTCAGGCCCGCGAGCGTGGCATCGAGCAAGTCGAGGGGGTTGCCAATGTCAGCTCGGGCGGTGCCGGTTGTCACGATGGCGGTCAGCGTCTGGACGACCGGAATGAGGCACGGGTCGAGTTCGACGTCGCCGCACGTGTAGCGCGCGAGCCATTCCAGGGAGGCGGTCATGGTGCAGTCGTCCTGGACGGCCCAGAACGACTGCCCGAGAAGGGCGCTGACAGCGGCGCGGATGCGGGCGAGGGTTTCGGGGTCGGTCAACCAGAACGGGGAGTGACCTGCCTTCACGGTGCACTCGTGCTCGATACCGGCGTCGAAGGTGTAGGGCGGGATCATGGCGGGTGTCCTTCCTTAGGGGTGTAGCGCTGCCGGGATCGGCGGCGGCGGTCTTGTGGGCGGTGGTTACCGCCGGGGCCGGTGGGCTGGGGGCATGGGTGCCGTTGCCGGCCTGGGGGTCTGCGGAGTTGCTGCTCGGGCGGGCTTCCTCTGGGTCGGCTGGACGACGGCCGACGTGGTGGGGAGGTTGGCGTTGCGGCGGATGCGCCAGGTCAGGACATTGCTGGCGGATTCGGCCGCGGCGATCTCCCGCGCGCTGAATGCGTCTCGCAGTACGTCCACGGGTAGCTGGCCCTGGGCGGCTGCCTGGGCGAGCGTCGCCGCGAGCGCGCTCCAGCCGGGTTCGGCCAGCACGCGCGCCGCGAGGTCGGGGGGCAGGGCTTGGTGCACTGCCTGGGCGTGCTGGTTGCGTACCGCGGGTGGCAGCCGTTCACCGTGCAGGGTCAGGTTCGCCAGCGGCTTCGCGGAAACTGTGAGGTAGGTGGAGCGCAGTTGGTCGGCGGCGGCGCGGGTCGCGTTCGCCTGCTGGCGGTGGCCGTGGGCCTCGTGCCATCGGTAGGCCGCGATCACGAGCAGTACGAGGGTGCTCAGCACCATCGCGGTCGCATCGGCGTCTTTACCGCTTCCGAGGGCCGGTCCGCCGTCGAGCAGTGTCCGCGCTGCACCGCGTAGGGCGCGCAGTTGCTGGTCGGCGGCCCTGTCGTGGACGTAGGCCGCCTGCCCGTACGCCTTCGCGGCCTGCCGCAACTGGCGGCCCGTCGCGCCGAAGTGGACCTGTGGGAGGACGTCGAGGATCTCCCCGAGGCCGGCACTGATCGCGGTCGCGGTCCGCTCGTCGGTCTCGTTCGCGGTGAGGGAGGTGATGACGTGCAGTGCCCGCTCGGCCGCATGGTCGGCCTTGTGGTGTGCGTCGGCAGCCCCGGTAACGGCGACGATGGTGGGCGTTGCTCCTGCGTGGAGGCGGGCGCGGATCTTGGGCAGGGTCAGGTCCGGGCCCAGTTGGGTGCCGGGGAACCACAGGGGTTCGCCGTTGGCCTTGCGTTCGCCGGGCAGGGCGAAGGAGTAGCCCCTGGCGTCTCCGGAGGGCAGCCGGTGGATCTTCACGCGAACGCCGTGATCGGCGAGACGGGCGAGGAATTCTTCCTCGGTGACGGCTCCCGCGAGGGACTCGCGCACGGCGGAGCGCAGGGTCTGCCGAGAGGGTTCGGGCTTGCCCAGCCGCTTTGCCTTGTGCAGCTCCGCGCGGGTCGCCCGGCGAGGTGAGGTGCGCCTGCCGCTGGGGCTGCGGTCGACCTGACGCAGCCCAAAGTCCTTCTCAATGCTGCTGAGTTCGGTCATGACGCGGTGCCAGTCCCGGTGCAGGCGGGCGTGGGTGAGGTCGGCGCGGACGGTGGTGGCGACGATGTGGACGTGGTCGTCGGCATGGCGGACCACCACCCAGCGGCAGCCGTCGGGGTCTCCTGCCGGGGCGATGCCGGAAGCCGCCAGTACGCGGCGGGCGACCTGTTCCCATTCGGCGTCGCTGAGGTGCCGGTCCTCGGGGGCCGCGCGCAGCGAGCAGTGCCACACGTGTTCCTTCGGGGAACGCTTGCCGGCCTGGACCACCCGCAGGTCCAGGATCTTGGCGAGCTGGTCCAGGGCCTGTTCGGGGTTGGTGGCGAGACCGGGGTCGGGCAGGAGTTCCTCGAAGCCTGCGACGGTGTGCTGGTGGGTGTGTTCGTCCGTGTCGCCGGGGCCGTAGACGTAGGCCAGGACACCGCGGGTGCGGTCGCCCCGGCTGATGCTGGCGATCACCCTCGCCCCCGGCGCTTGGCAATCCCGTGGGCGGCCTCGTCAAGGAGCGCCACCGCGCGGGGGAGGTCCTGGACGAGGAGGTGCCCCGCAGTTTCGAGGAACTGGGTGGCGGGGCTGGGCACGAGGGTGCCGCCGGTGTTGAGGTGCCGGGCTATCTGGTTGAGGTTGTTCCCCCAGGCGCTCAGCTCTGCGCGCGTCGAGGCCAACTCGTCGATCGCCGCATCCAACTGTTCGGTGCGCTGGACCGAGCCTGCGGTGGCGGTGGCTGTGCCAGGCGTGAGCGCGCGTCGTGCGACTAGGTGCGCGAGGGAGAGGCCGGCGGTGGCTGCCTGCTCGTCGAGCTGCTGCTTCTCGTGCTGGTCGAAACGGACGGTGACGCGGGACTTCTTCTTCTGTGCGGCATCGCGCTGGCGGCGCTTGGGCTTGCGACGTGCGGCAGCGGCAGCGGACGCGCGCACGACGGGCGGCTGCTGACAGGTGGCGGTGCGCTGCGAGGGGGGTTGCGGGTCCTGGTCGCGGCTGCCCTCGGCCGCGACCACCTCCAGGCCCGGCGCCCCCGCCGGACCATCCCCGCCCCCCTGGGCGGGGGCCTGCGCCTGCGAACGCCCGTAGGGCGGTCGCAGGCTCTTGCTGGCTCCGCATGTGGTGGGTACCGGTGCATCCGTAACTTCGACGCCGGAGTGGGGCACTGATGTGCTGGTGTTCCTGGAGTTGATCTCGCGCATGCTCGGCTCCTGAGTGTCGTGCTGAGGGAAATTTGCCGAGGTCGGACGACTCTGCGGCTGTCTGGGGCGGGACCGCTTTGCGACGGGGCGCCGAGGGCGTACGGCCTGGCGCGTGTCATGGGGTCGCCGCCGTCCTTGCGGACGGGGTGACCGGAGGAAGCACGGCGGGGTGGGTGGGGTGATCGGAACCCTTCCGATCACCCCACCCACCGAGGACGGAGGCCGTCTGCGGTCAGTCGGCGGTGCTGCCCGGCGCCTCGTCTTCCTCTTCGCGCAGGCGGTTCATCAGCTCGGTGAGGCGTTCACCGCCGAGGGTGAGTCCGGCGTTGCGGACGGCGTCCCGAACGACCTTGCGCGAGCTCTTGCCCTCTTCAGCGGCTGCCCTCCGGGCCAGGACCATCAGCTCGCCCATCTCGGCGCCCGGCGGGCGACCGATGCGCCGGATGTCGGCAGGGAGCGGGAGAGGGAGTTCCGACGGGGTTGCGGTGAGGGGTAGTTGCTGAGCCTTCGTCGGGGTGTCAGTGGCGGCGGTGCGGAGCGGCTCGACGTGGGGCGCGTGTGGTGGACCGCTGTCCTGTTCGGAAGGCCGGCTCTCCTGCTCGGGCGTTCCGGCTGGGTGGCGGGCGATGAGGATGTAGAGGTGGACCGCTCCGGCCAGGGCGAGCGGGGCCAGGACGGACAGGGTGCCGACCGTGGTGTCGCCGAGCCGCAATCCGGAGACCGGGTGGTGCTGTTGGTTGATCCGGACGGCGTGGAGGGCGTTGGCCCAGATGCTTGCGGCTGTCGCGGAGCCGAAGAGGGTCCAGACGTATAGGCGGGCGGCGAAGGGGGCGGTGCGCAGGACCAGCAGGGCGCGGACGCCGTAGGAGATGAAGCCGTCGATCACTAGCGGAAAGAGGTAGGTCAGGATTCCGCGGACGTGGATGGCTACGGCCATCTGCTGGAGGGCGTCGCAGGACAGGGCGCATCCGGCGGCGCCGAGGGCGAAGATCGCGGCACGGTCCCAGCCCTGGATGCGGGCAGGCGGTGGCGCGGTGGCGGTGGGCATGTGGGGTCTCCGATCGCCCTCCGGGCGCACAGGGGTCAGCGCGGGCGCGGCCCGGAGGGTGGTGGGGCAGGTGATGGGCAGAGGCGGACGGCTGGTTAGGCGGTGTGCCTTCTGCGGTCGGGGCCGGTCAGGACGGCCCGTTCGGTCATCTCGGCCAGGCGGGAGGCGATGCGGTCGCCGAGGATCGTGCGGATCTCGCGGATCGGGATGTTGGTCGTGAAGAGCGTCGGCAGGAGCTGCTCGTAGCGGTGGTTGATGAGCCGGTACGTCAGCTCTTCGGTCCACTCGCTGGTTTTGGCCGCGCCCAGGTCGTCGATCATGAGGAGCGGGCAGCGGGACAGGTCACGCATCTCCCGTTCGCTGTCGTGGCCTTGGCGGGGCCGCTGGGCGGCGTACAGGTCGGCGGCGGTGATCGACTGCCACCGCAGGCGCACACCGGCCTGTACGAGGCCACGTACGGCTCCGTATGCCTGGTGGGTCTTGCCGGTGCCGCCCGTTATCAACGGGTCGTGCGGCGCGAGTGGATGACATGCCTGGTCAGAACGTCGATGCGATCTGTTCGTCGTGGACTGACGACGCTGCGGCCCAGGGTGTCGGTCTCGGGTGGTAGACATGGGTTATGGCGACGTTCATGGTGCTTGTCGACGGTCAAGCGGGTGGCTGGGGCGTCGACCGCGAGGCTCTGACGGTTGCGATCCGAGACGGATGGGCTGGAGTCGAGATGGATTCGGCTCGCCGCAGCGAGGCACGGAGCTTCTGCTGGTCCTTCGAGTCGGAGGACGGTCCGGGTGAGGCGTATCTGCATGAGGACGGCACTTGCCTGTATCTCGACTCGTCGGAGTCTGACGCGGTGCGCTTGGCGGTTGTGTTCCGCAGGCTCACTCCGGAGGGCCTTGACCTGGTGTTCTGCGATGAGGGATATAACTTCGACGTCCGGCTCCGGTCGGACGTGTCGGACGCCGAGTTGATCGAGTTGATGGCCGCGGACTGATCTCAACAGGATCCGATGGTCTGGGTTTGTGGCGGGACGTCGCCGCCGCGTCGGGCGAGTTCGCGTCGGAGGTCGAGGTTTTCGCCGTGGGCCTGTTCGAGTGCGTCCCGCAGGGCCTGTACCTCTTCTCGGTGCTGCCTCTTCAGGCGGGTGATCTGACTGGTCAGCGCGAGGACGAGGGTGTTCTGCTCGTCAGCCGCAGGTGCCGGTGCAGGGATGGGCAGGGCCTGGGCTCGGAGATGTTCGATGCGACCGCGCAGGTCGGGGTGGTTGTAGAGGAAGGCGTGGGAGACGCCGGCCTCGCGTTGGACGGCCTGGAACGTGATCGGCTCGCCGCGTTTGACCAGGGTGCGGATCGCCTTCTCCGTCGCTTCCGTCTTGGCCTGGGACTTCGCCTTCGCGGCGGCGGCGAGGGTCTGGGTCCGCTGGGTGCGGGTGTCGGTCATGGCCGGGTCCTTCGGTGGCGGTCGAGGTCGAGGGTGAGCGGGACGGGTCCGGTGGGGGCGGTGCCGCAGCCGGCGCCTTGAACTGCCCGGCCAGGTTTGTCGCGGATGGTGTCCAGCAGCTTTGCGAGGGCCGCGTGCTCGGCCCGCCGTTGCAGGAGCCAGACGTTGTCCTCGGGCATCGGGCGGCCGTGACGCTCCTGAAAGGCGCAGGTGCTGCGGTCGATCAGTGCTGCGGTTTCGGTCAACTGCCTTTCCAGGGCGGGTTGGTGGGAGGCGTCGGTGACGAAGACCGAGCAGGTCAGGCAGGCGTTTCCCTTGTCGCAGGTCTGCATCGGCGGCAGCATGCACCAGCCGTGGGGCAGGAACCGGTCCGCGCGGTTGAACAGGTGGAGGCTGTCGTGGTCGTCGCGGGAGAAGACGATGTGGGTGCCGTCCGCCCGCAGCTTGGCGGTGGCCAGGAATGCCTGCTCGGCGTGTTCCTGGCGGGCGGCGACGTAGTGCATCGACATCGACGGGGTGGCATGCCCGGCATAGCGCATCAACACGTGGACGGGCAGGCCGAGTTCGGCGAGCCGGGTCAGCTTGGTGTGGCGGAAGCGGTGGGTGTGACTCAGCCCGACCGGCTTGCCCTTGCTGTCGGTGATCTTCACGGTCTTGCTGAACTCGCGGAGCATCCAGCTGTAGGTGCCCGAGGGGTAGGGTTTGTCGCCCTGGCGGTTGCCGGTCCGCTGCATGAAGAGGTGGCGTGGGGTGATGCCGGGGAAGCGGTCGTGGATCCACTGCCGCTGTTCGTTGATGACCGCGACGACCTCGCGGTCGACGAGGATGTTGTCCGGCGCGATATCGATCTTGCTCTGTGCGTAGTGGAAGCGGGCGATCTCCTCGCCCTCGGCGGCGTCGACCGGCCGGTCGGGGACCGGGGAGAGGCAGTCGAAACGGCAGGTGCGGATCTCGCTGGCCCGCCGGCCGGTGAGGATCTGCAGCAGGATCATGCGCATGGCCTGCGGGTCGTCCATGCCCCGGGCGGTGGCCTGCTGTCCGTCACCACGCGTGACCGCCATCTCTTCCGTGCGGCTCAGGCCGAGCAGGGGCAGGGCGGCGGGGATCTGCGCGAGTGCGTGGTCGTCGACGTAGTGCTCGTCGTTGAGTTCGCGCTGGTGCGGGATGCGGGAGACCTGGCGGAACCAGCCGGCCGCGTGCGCGTCGGTGACGCGCGACCACGGGTGCGTCCCCAGGACCTGGCGGGCCTCGGCGGGGTTGGCCGCGATGAACGCGAACAGCTCGGCGACGGCCCGCAGGTCGTCGTTGACCAGCCGGGGATGGACGGGCTTGTGGGCGAATCGTTGCTCGGACCGGCGAAGAAGCCGGTTGGTGGGGTCGGTGTCCCAGCGGCGGAAGGCGGCGGCCAGCTGGACCGCATGGGCGGGATCACCCAGGACGTCCAGCGGGTCGGTGAAGGTCGTCGACAGCCACCGGTCGAAGCGGACCAGGCAGCGGATTCGCTCCTGGCTCACCGTGGACCAGCGCAGGACTCCCGCTTCGAGCTGGGTGCCGAGCCACCACTTCACCGCCTCCCGCAGCCACCCCTGGCCGATCGTGGAGGGTGAACAGCCGTAGTGGGCCTGGGGCTCGTGCTCCGCGAGCGGAATGCGCGGGTCGCATCTGGGGTGCCACTCATCCAGCGTCCACCAGGGCTTGTCGGTGCAGCGGACGAGCAGGGCGAGGCGGGAGAAACGGAAGATGACCCGCAGCCGGGCGATGCTGCCGTGCGGCGGGAGCCGGCCCCAGCGGGTGGCATAGAACCACCGCTGCAGGGCGGCGGCCGTCTCCCAGTCCATGGCGCGGACCGAGGCCGGGAAGGGGTGCCTCTCGCGGATCGCCCGTCGCAGGATGTTCGCGAACTGGTTGGTGCCCAGCACCGACGAGCGGGTCCCGTCCATCGCCTGCCAGTGCGCCATCCAGGCCAGTTCGGCGGCGATCAGGTCGGGCAGACCGGTCAGGTCGATGCGGCGGTCGCCGTTCTCGGTGATCTTCTCCCAGTCCTCGATGCCGTCACCGATGACCGGCCCCTTCCACGGCCCGGGCAGATCAGACCACAGCCGCCAGATCGGATCCTCGCTGCCGGCGGCGTGCAGACGGCGCTGTTCACCGGCCATCGGTCACCTGCCAGGAGGAGACGTACGACTTCCAGTTCGCCGCGGCCCGCAGTGCCTCATCCTCCCGGACCCAGCCATAGAGGTCGAGCGTGGTCTGCACATGTGCATGTCCAAGTCGCCGGGAGACCACCCACTCCGGGGTCCCGGCCAGCAACAACGCGGTCGCGTGAGAATGCCGGAACCAATGCGGCGTCCAGGAAGCGGGACCAGCGCCCTTCCTTCGCAGGGCGGCGGTCTTGTCCCGCACCGTTCCTTCCCGCAGGGCGGCCAGCAGCGGCGGCCGGGTCAGGTTCACCAGCAGCGGCGAGTCGGTACGAATCTCGATGCCCAACTCGGCGGCCCGGCAGGCGAGATGGGTGAGGTAGTCGGCGAAGAGCTTCTCCAGATCGGTGCCAACGTAGACCCGCCGGGGGCGCATCATCTTCACCCTCGCCCCGTTCGGGTTGTCCTCGCGGGGGACGATCTCGATATAGGGGGTGCTGCCGCGGCCCATGACGAAGTCGCCGATCCGCAGCCCCAGGGCCTCTCCCAGGCGCATCCCGCTCTCCGCCAGCAGCGCGAACAGCAGCCGGTCGCGCAGGTTGCCCGTCCACTCGCCGACCGAGGCGTCCGGCATCGCGCAGCCGTCCAGGATCGCTTGGATCTCTCCCGGCAGCAGCAGGGGCGGCCGTCCGCGATGCCGGTGGCGGCGGACCCTGACCAGCGAGGACGGGCCCGGGGCGGTGCGGGCATCCAGGTGCGCGAGCAGGCCACGGGCCGCAGCTCTGCGTGGCGCCCCACGCATCAGCCGTCCCGCGACCGGGACGGAGAAGACCGCCTCCTGCCAGCGATAGAAGGAGATCAGCGCGGCCAGCCTCGCCTCCAACGTCTCCGGCGCGGGCGCGTCTTCGGGCTCGACCAGGGCGTGCTCGACGGTGCGGCCGTTGCGCAACCAGGACAGGAACCCGGCGACGGCCGGGACCCCGAGATCCCTCCACTTCGCGGCCTCGTCGCGCTGTTCGAGGAACGTCCACCACTGGGCCAACGACGTGGCATAACCGCGGACGGTGTTCGGCGACCACAAGAACCGGTGGGCCTCCAACCACTCCTCGACCGGGGCGACTGTCCGGTACTTCTCATCGATCACGGTCCATGTCCGCTGCCCGCTGGCGGGCTGGACAGCCAGGCTGTGTGCCACTGATGCCGTTCCGTCTCGTTGAAGAACTCCCGTTGATAGCAATGCATCAACGACACAGAACGCTCACAGTGACGCTCGTCGAAGACATAGAAGAAGGGGACTCAAGCCCCGTTGATAACGGTGGGGCCTGCGATCAGCAGCGACGGGCCGGTGGCGATGCCCGGTGCGCCACCAGGTCCCGGCCTGGCGGCCAGGGTGACGTGCCGGACCCAGGTGGCGACCTCGGGGTGGTCCGCCGTGGCCTGGCGGTAGCGCGGCGGGATGCGGCGCTCGGCCAGTTCCAGCGCGGCCGGTTGTCCATCGGAACCTTCACCGGGTCCCTCGGCTTCCAACCGGTTGGGGTCGAGCCCGCGCGTGGCCAGGAGGCGCTGCATGCGGGCATGCAGGGCAGTGCCGGCCTGTTGGGGGTCGCGGTCGGGCTGCTGGCGGGGTTGGTGGCGGCGGATCACAGTTCGCCCCCGTACGCAGCTGCGGCGTCGGCGGGGTTGGTCCACGCCCGGTGCGGTGAGCCACCGGGCTGGGTGGCGTTCATGACCTCGTTGACCAGGCTGGGCAGGACGCCGGGGTGCATCGGCTTGGCCCGGAAGCGGTCCAGGGAGGTGCGGATGTGCGCGGGGTCGATGCCTTCGGCGAGGAGCTGGTTGATCTCCCGGCCGAGGTGGCCGAGAACCTTGCCCGGTGGCCTGGCCGCGCAGCCTGCCACGTATTCGGCGATGAGCTGCTGAGCGGAGACGGTGTCCGGTGCGGGGGCGCTCGCGCCCCCCGTAAGGAAAGATCCTAGATCCAAGATCCTAGGTCCTAGATCCGGGCACTGAGGGCTCACCGCTTCCTCCGCGATCCCTCCCTGAGGACTCACTGAGCCCTCACTGAATGCCGGTTGACCTGCTGCTTCTTGGTTCAGTGAGGGCTCGCGTATTTCTCGCGAGGGCTCACCGAGGTTGCGGTGAGGGCCCGGTGAGCCCTCCGTGATCCCTCCCTGAGGGCTCAGTGAGGGCTCACTGAATGGGGCCCCGTCGTGGGTAGGGCAGGCCGGTGCGCGGGTGCCGCTGGGCCGGTTGATCTTCTGGTGCTTGTGCCAGGTGACGAGGTGCAGGTATCGCTTCCCGGCGCCGCCCGCGTATCGGCAGATCAGCCCGGCGCCGTCGAGCTGGACCAGGTCCTCTTCGACGTGCACGGGGGTGTGTTCGGCACGCAGCGGCCACAGCAGGCCGGTGATGACGGCAGCGTTGTCGCGGAAGCGGCCGTGGTCGTCGACCTGGGTGAGCAGGCCGGCGAAGGTCCGCTCGGCGGTGAGGGACACCGACGCGAGGGATTCGGAGATGAACATCTCCGGCTTGATGGTGCGGATTCGGGCCACCGGTCAGCGCCCCGCATTCGCGGTCGGGCGGTGCGATGGGGATGCGGGAGGGATGGGGAGGGTCGTACTGTGGGGCACAGAAGCTCCTCACGGCGCGCTCGGAACTAGGTACTCCGGCGCGCTGGTTGGTCGTTCAGCGATGGGCGGTTACGAGGGTTCTGCTGGGCCCTCGGCGTTCGGAGCGCCGGGGGCTTTTTTCTGTTCAGATCGAGAGCTTGCTCGGTCTTGTCCCGAAGGCGTCGGGAGCAGCGCGACCAGGACCATACGACCGGATTCCGGCACAGTCCACCGGTTCTGCGTTCTCTCGACACACCTCCGTGGACGCGGCGTTGTCCCCTCACGCCGTCAGGCCCAGCACCGCCTGAAGATCCGCCGTCACCACGCGGTAGGCGTTGCCCAAACGGAGGACCTTGCACGGGTACAGGCCCCGGCGCGCCAGGTCGTACCCCTTGCTCCGCCCCAGCCCCAGAGCCCGGTTGCCCGTTTCCAGGTCGACTGCGGCAGGCAGGGCGAGCAGTTCTTCGCGTCCCATGCCCTTCACCGTCTGGGTCATCTCGTTCTCGCGCATCACGCGACTCCGCTCCTCGGCTGAGCCCTCGGCGAACGCGTACTCGCATCCGACTCCAAGCCATCGGAAGTGAGTGTGACGAAGCTATTGTGTCGCCGTGACACAACACGATGACGACCATGAAGACACCAACGTCCTGGAGTGGGCTGACCAGGTCGTCGCCACGGTGGCGGCAGAGGTTCGGCGGCGAAGAAAGGATCTCGGCATGAGCGGCGAGGACCTGGCGCGCGCCTGTGCCGAGATCGGCTATCCCATCCCCCGGAACGTCATCGCCAACATGGAGTCCGGGCGCCGCACGACCTTGCCGCTGGTGGAGGTGATGGTTCTCGCCGAGGCACTGCACACCTACCCGATCTCCCTGATCTACCCCGTCGGATACACCGAAAGGGCGCAGACGCTCCCCCTCCGCGATGACGTCTCCACCTGGAACGCCCTGCAGTGGTTCACCGGCGAGGAGGAGTCCTTCATGGGGTCCCACCCCAGCGTGCAGCGCCGTCGCCCGCACCCGTCCTGGTCGTACGACGCCGAGGGAAAGATCGTCTGGTCCCAACACACCCTGGAGACCGACCTGGACGACGAGTCTGAAACCGAATGATCAACGGCCAACACGCCTAAGGAGAAGTTCGCTTGAAGGGCTCCACCTATCGCCGCTGCTACTGCCGCGACGCCGGGACCGGCAAGCCGCTCGGCAAGTCCTGCCCGAAGCTCAAGACCCGCAAGCACGGCACCTACTCCGTCCGCCAGGAGCTTCCGCAGCGCGCCGACGGGTCGCGGCGTGCGTTCAACCGTTCCGGCTACGAGACCGCTAAGGAGGCGCAGGCCGAACTCGACCGCATACGTGCCCTGCTCGGCATCCCTGACGCCGACGACCCCGAGGCTCTGGCCGCCATCGCCGACATGCTGGAGCAGGCCGCCGACGCCAAGTCGCCGCTGCCCGGCGTCGAGGAGACCCGACGTCGGCTCCACAGCGGCCAGGAACTCACCGGCCGCCTCACTGTGGGCGAGTGGCTGGAGACGTGGCTGGCAGCCAAGAAGGGGCGCCGTGGGGCCATCATGCGCGACGAGGGCATCGTCCGGCTCTACCTTCAGCCGCACCTCGGGCACCTGCGGCTGGACCGGCTGTGGGTCAGCCATCTGACGGCGATGTTCGAGGCGATCGCGCAGGCCAACGTCCAGACCGCCGAGGCGAATGCGGCCCGGTGGCAAGCAATAGCGGACCTCGCCGAGATCCCCTGGAAGGGACATGAGGAGCGGGCACGGCGTAAGGCGCTCAAGGAAGCCATCGCCGCCATGCCCTCGTTCCGGCGGATCGTCGGTCCCTCCTCCCGCCAGCGGATCCGCTCCACACTCCGCGCCGCGCTCAGCAAGGCGATCTCGCAGCAGCTGATCACCTTCAATCCCGCGTCCCACGTCGAGATGGAGTCGCGCCAGCGCCCCAAGGCGCTGATCTGGACCGATGAGCGGATCGAGTACTGGAAGCGGACGGGCGAGAAGCCCTCCCCCGTCATGGTGTGGACCCCGGAGCAGACCGGCCGCTTCCTGGACCACGCCGAGAGCGACCGGCTCTACGCGCAGTTCCACCTCATCGCGTATCGCGGGCTACGACGCGGCGAGTCCTGCGGCCAGAAGTGGACGGACACCAGCCTGGCCACCGGGACCATGACCGTGGCCAAGCAGCTCGTGGTGAACGGGTGGGAGGTCTGCGAGGACGATCCCAAGACCGATGCCGGCGCCCGGACCATCACGCTCGACTCCCTGACCGTCGCTGTGCTGGAGCGGCACCGCGAGCAGCAGGACAAGGACCGGGAGGAGTGGGGCGCTGCCTGGGTGGAGACCGGGCGGATCTTCACCCGCGAGAACGGGGAGTGGCTGCACCCCTCCAACGTCACCCGGCGCTTCACGGAGCTGTACGAGGAGGCCGGCCTGCCGCCCGTTCGCCTGCATGACATGCGGCACGGGACGGCCACGCTGATCCACGCGGCGGGCGGCGACATGAAGGACATCCAGGAGACACTGGGCCACTCGTCCCTCACCGTCAGCGCGGACGTCTACACCAGCCTGCTGCCGGAATTCGACCGGGCCATCGCCGAGCGCGCGGCGCTCCTCGTAC